>NZ_JAIGNT010000010.1 GCF_019711635.1 Qipengyuania huizhouensis
AGTCATATTTCAATCTTGTAGCTTAGCGCTATGCAGAGTGTATTTCGTCTCATAGCGTTCGCCTTGATTGCAATGGGTGCTGGGTTTTCTCAGGCTCATCCCCAAGAGCATCTAGGCACTCCCCCTCCCCCTTTGGATTTCTACGATCCAAACCCAGGCCCCTATTTTGTTTTTCCTGGCAGGAATGGCGAACTTCCGCCCGCTCAAATTGAGTTCATGGACAAAGTCGTCGCTTCTTGGTCCGGATCCAATCTGCGGGCGTTCTCGATATGCTATTCCCAAGCAACCGACGAGAACGTGCACTGGACGTCAGTAAAAGTAGCGCTCGACAACGTTTCTGCTGCTTTGAAAAAAGGTGGCGCTCAGGTCGTAGTCCTTCCAGCGGCCTATTTTTGTGGTCAACGCTCATTGGAACAAGCTGGTAAGAAATCATATGTGCAAATAATTGGCGTCATTCAAGCTCTCTAGCGTCAGCTAGCCACCCCAAGTCAGTCCTTTATGCGCTGACAGAAACTTGAAATCTCTTACCCGATCTTCTCAGGTAGTTCGAACAGCGTCATGAACCTTTCGGCAGCAGCCAACTCGCCTTCGATGCGAACACCCACCTCCTCTGCCGGAACGCCGACATAGAACATCGCAGCGAGCGAGGGCCCGGCGGGCGCAACGAAGATCGCGTCGCATTCCTCCGGTTCTATGCGCTGCACGGGCATACGGCCCTCCACAAGTTCCGCCACGAAGCCGACCTCGGGAAATCGGAAACCGATGCGCGTGCGCCAGTCGCCCGCTTTCGCCGGGTCGAGCATGGTACGCAGCGAAAGCATGAAGCTGGTGGGCGATAGCGGCAGCGTGGGATCGTGCTGCGCGCTTTTTGCGGCCCAGCGACCCAGTTCCTGGATCAGCGGCTCGGCGGCATAGCCCCATTCGGTGAGTTCATAGACCTGCGCACTCGAGGGCTGCGGCAAGGTTCGCTTCGCCAGCACATTGGCCGCTTCCAGCTTCTCCAGCCGTTCGGTCAGCACCTTGGCCGAAATTCCGGGCAGGTTGGCCCGCAGCGCGGAAAAGCGCAGCGGCCCGAACATTAATTCCCTGACCACAAGCAGCGACCACCGCTCGCCAACCAGTTCCATGCCGAAGGCCGTGCCGCAGGCATCGTTATACCACTTGCCGTGCACGCCTGAACCGGCTTCAGTTTCTTTTTGTAACTGCATAGTTGCTTTTAGTAACTCAATGCGCCACACAACACAAGTCCCGAGTCGCAGGCAGCAAGGAGAGGACCAATGACCAAGATGATTTTCGTGAACCTTCCGGTGGCAGATCTTGAAAAGTCCAAAGCCTTTTACGAAGCCATCGGTTTCACCAACAATCCGATGTTCAGCGACGATACCGCCGCCTGCATGGTCTTGTCGGACGCGATCTATGTCATGCTGCTGACGCATGAGAAGTGGAGCACCTTCACTACCAAGGCGATCCCCGACGCAAAAAAGAGCGCGCAGCTGATGCTGGCGATCAATTGCGAGGATCGGGCAGCGGTCGATTCCCTCACCGAAACTGCAGCCGCCAGCGGCGGTACACCGGACTGCAATCCGAAACAGGATCTCGGCTTCATGTACGGGCGCAGCTTCGAAGATCCCGACGGCCATATCTGGGAGCCGCACTGGATGGACATGCAGGCCGCCGTCGAGGGGCCGTCCGCCGAAGCGATAGCGCAATAATCGCCTGCTACCATTCGCAATCCGAGGAGAGAGACGATGAGCTATTTCGACGGTTTCGTAATTCCCGTTCCCACCGCAAATCGGCAAGAATTCATCGCGCACGCCGGTCAGGCTGACGGCGTGTTCAAGGACCAAGGTGCCACACGCATAGTGGAAGCCTGGGGTGACGATGTTCCCAAGGGCAAAGTCACGGATTTCCAGGGCGCCGTGCAGGCGAAGGAGGATGAAACGGTCGTCTTCAGCTGGATCGAATGGCCTGACAAGGCCAGCCGCGACGCGGTCATGGCCCGCTCCGAAGAGTGGATGAAGGACCCGCGCATGGATGCGGAAAAGAACCCCATGCCCTTCGACGGCAAGCGGATGATCTTTGGCGGATTCGACACGCTGGTCGACGAAGGCGAAGGCGGCGGCGACTATGCGGATGGATATCTCGTTCCCGTGCCCGAGGGAAAGAAGGAAGAGTACCGTGTGCTGGCCGCCAAGATGGCCCCTGTCTTCCGCGATCTCGGCGCCACCCGCGTGTTGGAGGCCTGGGGCGACGATTTGCCCGACGGCAAGGTTACCGACTTCAAGCGCGCGGTTAAGGCCGAAAGCGGCGAGAACGTCGTATTTTCCTTCGTCGAATGGCCCGACAAGACAACGCGCGACGCTGGTTGGGCAAAGATGATGGAGGATCACAAGGACGGCCCCGGCGATGACATGCCCTTCGACGGGAAACGCATGTTCTGGGGCGGCTTCCGCCCGATCGTCGATCTTTGAGGAGCGCCGCCGTGACTGAACCCGTAATCATCTGGACCCTCGACTGGGTGCCCGGCGGCCCGCGCGGCTTCGTGCGCGACCTGCGCCTACGCTGGGCGTGCGAGGAATCGGGCATTCCCTATCGCATCGAAACGGTCGGCTTCGACGACCGGCATACCAACCATCTCGATACCCAGCCCTTCGGCCAGGTTCCCATGCTGGAAGATGGCGATTTGCGCCTGTTCGAAAGCGGAGCCTGCCTGATGCACCTGGCGCGCAAAAGCGACAGGCTGATCCCGCAAGAGCCGTCCGGAGAGATCGAGGTTCTGCAATGGATCATGGCAGCGCTGAACTCGATCGAGATGGTGTCCATGCCCTGGATCGTCCTGAGATGGTCGAAGCAGGAGCTTCCCGGCATTACCGACTGGCTCGACAAGCGGCTGGACCAGATGGAGGCCGTGCTCGCCGAACGCGAATGGCTGGTGGGCGATCGCTTCACTGCAGCGGACCTGATGATGGCCGACGTCCTGCGTGTCGACCTGATCCGCAAGCACGGCAATCGCCCGGCGAGCGAAGCCTATGTTGCACGAATGACCGACCGGCCCGCCTTCCGCAAGGCGCACGCCGACCAGATGGCCCACTTCGCGGCCGCAGACGCAAAAAGAGAGGAAGTTTCACATGGCTGACAAGCAAGGCGATTTCGTCTGGTACGAACTGATGACAAGCGATGCAGACGCGGCGCAGGCGTTCTACGAACCCCTGCTCGGCTGGAAGTTCGCGGGCAGCGGCACACCGGGAATGGATTACCGGCTTGGCAGCAAGGGCGACACTGAAGTGGTCGGACTGCTCGAACTGACCGAGGACATGACCAAGGGCGGCGCGCGCCCGGCCTGGATTGGCTATATCGCGGTCGACGATATCGACGTTTCGCTCGCCGCGCTGAAAGACAAGGGCGGACAGCTCTTCATGGGGCCGAACCACCTCGATGGCGTGGGCCACATGGCGATGGTCGCCGATCCGCAGGGTGCGCCTTTCTATCTCATGCAGCCCGAAGGCGAAGGCAGCCAGTCTTTTGCCAAGCACGAACCGCGCGAAGGCCATTGCGCCTGGAACGAGCTGGTCAGCGCCGACCAGGCCGGCGCCCACGCATTCTACACCGCACTGTTCGGCTGGGAGAAGGCCGATAGCATGGATATGGGCGAAATGGGCTCTTACGACATATACAGCACCGACCACTATACGCTCGGCGCGATCATGCAGAAAACCGCCGAAATGCCCGCCAGCATGTGGAGCTATTATTTCCGCGTGCCCGAAATCGATGCTGCGGTGGATTACGTGAAGACCAATGGCGGCCAGGTCATCAACGGACCCATGGAAATTCCCGGCGGCGAGTACGTCTTCAACGCCATCGATCCGCAGGGCGCGATGTTCAGCATCATCGGCAAGAAGGGAGGCTGAGCCATGGCCGACTATACCTTCTTCACCAATCCCATGAGCCGTGGCCAGATCGTGCGCTGGGCACTGCACGAAGCGGGGGCGGATTACGACACGCAAATCGTCGACTGGCAGGACAAGCCGCAGGCGCTGCTCGACGCCAACCCGATGGGCAAAGTGCCGACTCTGGTCCATCACCATAACGGCCACGACCACGTCGTCACCGAATGCGCGGCGATCTGCCATTACCTGGCCGCCATGCAGGCACCTGACCTCATGCCAAAGCCAGAGGAAACGGCAGACTATTTCCGCCTCCTCTTCTTCGCCGCCGGGCCTGTCGAGCAGGCGATCACCGCGCATTCGATGGGATGGAAGCCGACCGAGGAACAGCAGGGCATGGCGGGTTTCGGCAGTTACGAACGCACGGTCGATGCGCTCGAAACGCTGCTGCTCAACCGCGACTATGTCTGCGGAGAACGCTTTACCATGGCCGATGTCTATGTCGGCAGTCAGGCAATCTGGGGCACCGACTTCGGCACGCTGCCCAAGCGTGATGCGATCGTGGCCTATGCCGACAGGTGCAAGGAAAGACAGGCCTACAAGGAGGCCAAGGCGATCGACAACCAACTGATCGAGGAGAGCAAGAATGGCTGAGAAACTCACCACCGTGCTGTGGTTCGATGGCGACGCGGAAGAAGCCGCGCGGTTCTATGCGGACACGTTTCCCGATAGCTCGGTAGGCAACATCTTCCGCGCACCCTCCGATTTTCCCGGCGGGAAGAAGGGCGACGCATTGACTGTGGACTTCACAGTGATGGGGCGCAGCTTTTCCGGTCTCAACGGCGGGGACATGTTCAAGCCCAACGAAAGCGTCAGCTTCATGATCGTGACCGAGGACCAGGCCGAAACCGACCGCTACTGGAACGCGATTGTCGGCAATGGCGGGCAGGAAAGTGCCTGCGGCTGGTGCAAGGATAAATGGGGCTTCAGCTGGCAGATCACCCCGCGCACGCTGCTGGAATCGCAAATGGCAGGCGGCGATGAAGCCCGCCGCGCCTTCGAGGCGATGATGACGATGCAGAAGATCGACATCGCTGCAATTGACGCCGCCCGCAAGGGAGGTTGAGGCTATGCCTCGCAAGATCACCGGCGCCGCCTTCCTTTCGCTCGACGGGGTGATGCAGGCCCCCGGAGGGTCGACCGAGGATCCGACCGGAGGATTCGAGGAAGGCGGCTGGGTCTTCAAGCTGTGGGACGAGGGAATCGAGGAAACGCTCGGATCGCTGTTCTCAGGCGATTACGACCTGCTTCTGGGCCGGCGGACCTATGACATCTTTGCCGCCTACTGGCCCTATGCCGAAGGCGATGAAAAACCGATGGGCGAAGCCTTCGACCGCGCGAACAAATACGTACTTACCCGCGGCAATCAGCCGCTCGAATGGCAGAACAGCCACCGCCTCTCCGGGGTAGAGGATGTCACCGCGCTCAAGGAAGGAGACGGCGCGGACCTGATCATCCAGGGGTCGAGCACGATCTATCCGGCACTGCTGGCCGCAGGGCTGATCGATACGCTCATCACCATGACCTATCCCGTCCTGCTCGGCAGCGGGAAGAGGCTGTTCGGGGAAGGCACACCCACAGACAGGCTGGAGATGACCGACCACCGGGTGACCGACAAGGGCACGGTCGTCGCCACCTACCGCCCCGGAGGAACGCTGCCCCCCTATCCCGACGAAGGTCCCATCCCGGTTACCAGCGAACGCGAACTGGCCCGCCGCGCGCGGATGGAAGCGGGAGATTGGTGATGCTCGTACTCCACGGACACCCGTTCTCGTCCTATACTTGGAAAGCGTTGATCCCGCTCTATGCGAACGGAACGTCGTTCGAGTTCCGCCAGGTCGATCCTACCTTGCCGAAGTTCGAGAGCTTCACCGGCAAGGCGCACCCTTCCGGGCAATTCCCGGTGCTCGTCGATAGTGAGGCCATCGTGGTCGAAGCGACCAGCATCGTCGAGCATCTGGCGGTTCACCACCCCGGTGTGGCCCCGCTCATCCCGACCGACCCGGCCGAAGCCGTTGTTGCGCGGATGCTCGACCGCGTGTTCGACAATTACGTGATGGGCAATATGCAGCGCGTCATAGCGGCCTATTTCGTCGACAAGGACGATCCCGGCGCAGGCGGGCTGCGGGACGAACCGTACGTACCCGAAATTGCCGCGGGTAAAGCCGGGTTGCGCCGGAGCTATGCCTGGCTTGAACGGTGGCTTTGCGAAAACGAACTGCCGCCGCATGTCAGCCTGGTGACCTGCGCCGCCGCGCCCGCGCTATTCTACGCCGACTGGGTCGAGCGCATTCCCGGTTCCTGCCCACGTCTTTCCGCGCTGCGCGCCGAACTGCTCACCCTTCCCGAAGTCGCGCGCTGCATCGACGATGCCCGCCCCTATCGTCCCCTTTTCCCTTACGGCGCGCCAGACCGGGACTAACTTCATCGAGGAGAGGACTTTCTGATGACCGACACCAAGGAACTGACCATTACCCGCCTGATCGACGCCCCGCCGGAAACGGTGTGGGAGGTGATGACGAACCGCCAGACCGAGTGGTGGTGCCACAAGCCGTGGCGCGCCGAGATCGACCATCAGGATCGCCGCGCAGGTGGGCGCTGCGATATGACGTTTTACGGCCCCGACGGCGAGAAGATGCCGCAGAACGGGATCTACCTCGCCTGGGACGAAGGGCAACGCTTCGTGACCACCGACGCGGTAACCGGCGATTTCGAACCCGCAGGGCCGTTCATGATCGGCATATGGGAGATCGCTCCCGCCGAAGTGAATGGGGGTACCGGCACACGCTATACCGCCCGTGCGCGACACTGGACCGACGAAGCGAAGAAGCAGCACGAGGAAATGGGTTTTGAGGAAGGCTGGGGCGCTTGCGCCGACCAGCTCAAGGCACTGTGCGAAGAAGGAGGCTGAGCCGTGGCCGACGACTTTGCCCGCATGCACTACCCCGGCGAAAGCCCCGAATACCGTCAGGCGCGCAACACGCTGCTCGCTGCAGAGATCGCGCTGCGGCGGCAGACCGAGGCGGTGGCGGAAATGCGCCGCGCGCTACCGCCTGGCGGCGAGGTGCCTGAGGACTATGTATTCGAACGCATCGGAGCCTTTTCCCGCCCGGAGAAGGTGCGACTGTCCGAACTGTTCGGCGAGTTTCCGTCGATCATGCTCTACAGCCTGATGTACGGGCCGGATCGCGATGCCGCCTGCCCCGGCTGCACCCATCTGCTCGACTGCGCCGAAGGCGCGGCGCGGCACCTGCCATACCGCGCGCCGCTCTATGTCGTTTCCCGTTCGCCCATCGCCAGGCTTTCCGCCTGGGCGCATTCGCGCGGCTGGAACCACCTGCAGATGCTGTCCACCGCAGGCAACGACTATAGCAGAGATTACTACGGCTACACCGCCGGCCTCACCCCAGCGATGCGCGCCGAGCGCGGCTACGCGGACGACGAGAACTGGGATGAGCCGATGCTCAACGTGTTTCGCCGGGATGGCGACAAGGTGCGCCATTTCTGGGGGAGCGAGCTGGTCTATGCCCCGGAGGATCCCGGTCAGCACCATCGAGGCCTCGATTTCTTCGATTCGTTGTGGGGACTGCTCGATACGACCCCCGAAGGGCGCGGGACCGACTACTTCCCTAAGGTAACTTATCCTGCCGATGCGGTAGGCTAGCGCGACACGGCAAGATCGGGATCAGCCGATGGCACGTGACCTTCGCAGCGTCTGGTAGGCTTCGACAACGCGGTTCAGCCGGGTCTCGAATTGCCGGTCGCCCCCGTTGCGATCGGGATGATAGCGACGGACGAGTTCGGTGTAGCGGCGCCGCAACCTGCCCTTGTCGATGTTGGTGCCAAGCCCCATCACCTCCAGCGCCTCGGCCTCCTCGCGGCTGAAGCGGCCGTCCATCGCCATTTCCGCTTCGCGCTGGGCACGGCTCCTGATACCGCCGGCACGCGCCGAAATCGCGTCGAGTGGATCGTCGTAATCCGCCCAGCGTGGCATACCGTCGACGCCGGCAGTGGGTCTGAAAGTCGGGCTTTCCGTGCGCCAACCGCTCGTGGGACCCTGCGCATCGAGGATTTCCTCCGCGCTCATCCCTTCGAACCAGTCGTAGCCCGCGTTGAATTCTCGCACGTGATCCAGGCACATCCAGCGCCACTGGCCCGGCCCGTCGTAGCGGTGTCCGCTGCCCGGCGCGCGGAACTCTCCCGGCTCGTTGCAGGAGGGGTGATCGCACACCCTACCGGTATCTTCGTATCTTCCGTGAAACCTTGACTGGCGCATTCGTTGTAGGATGGGGTGCGAAACCCTGTATGGAAAGACCCGAAGGGAGATTCGAACGAATGGCCGAAACGGTCCAGCAGGAAATGGAACGTCTCTTGACCGAGGCCTTCAGCCCCACGCGGCTCGACGTGATCAACGACAGCGCCAAGCACCACGGCCATGCCGGGGACGACGGCAGCGGGGAATCGCATTTCACAGTGGTGATCGAAGCCACCGCCTTTGCCGACAAAAGCAGGCTGGAACGCCAACGCATGGTCAACCGCGCGCTGGGCGACATTCCGGGCGAGCGGGTGCACGCCCTTGCCATTCAGGCTTCGGCACCGAAGCCCTAACGATCGGGCATGAAAAACATCACATAGATCAGCCGACCATTCTCAAGGCTTGTTCCGAACCCAGGCCCCGCAGTGTGCCATAGCCAGGGTCTCAGCAGCACCAGCCGGTTAAATCGCATCGGGACTTCCATAATCTGATCCCATTTCTGCGGATCACGGCCATCCTGTTCAACCATGCCAATCTGCATCGCTTTAGCATCGCGGAACCCCATTGTTTCACATTCCTGAAGGTTCAACGGAGCGCGTTCGCTACCGGTTCTTTTGTGACGAAAAAACCGCGTGCCACCCCGAGAGTCTTCGTCTCGTGACAGATAAAGAATGCCTGACCAGTATCCGGGATCGATGTGGACCTGAGCATCGAAGGGATCACTTGCCAACGTAATACGGCATTTCATATGGCTCATGGGGGGATCGAGCGGTTTGAGCCGCTCGCCAGTTATCTGCATCACCGCATTCGTGAGCCCGGGCAGTTCGAGACGCTGCAACGAATTGCGCCCAGGGAAAGGCCCTTCGAAATCGGGATAGTCAAGCCCCAGCGCTTCTTCTCTCGTCTTCTCCGGATGGGCAAGAAAATCATCGACTACGATCAAAGAGGTTGTCATGGTCTGCAGTGCTAATGGGTAGGGATCGCTAACGCAATTCGGCGAGAAACATGATCGAACACATACTAACTCCTACCACCCACGATCTCGGCCAGTTCGAGGTCCGACGCGTGCTCCCGGCCAAGAAGCGATCGATGGTCGGCCCCTTCATCTTCGTCGACCAGTTCGGCCCTGCGCAGCTCGATCTCGGCAGCGGGATGGACGTGCGGCCGCATCCGCACATCAACCTCGCCACGGTCACCTGGCTGTTCGAAGGCGCGATCGATCACCGCGACAGTATCGGCAGCTTCGCCACCATCCGGCCAGGACAGGTCAATCTGATGACGGCGGGGAAAGGCATCGTCCATTCCGAACGCTCCCCGGCGGCGGAGCGCAACGCCGGTCCGCGGCTCTATGGGATGCAGACCTGGCTCGCCCTGCCCGACGGGCGCGAGGAAATCGACCCGGCGTTCGAAGCGGTGACGGATCTTCCTATCGTCGAGGATGGCCGGGCGCGGGCTATCGTCATCATGGGCGAATTGTGGGGCGAACGTGCGCCCACCACCACCCATGCCGATACGATCTACGCCGAAATCGTTCTCGGTGCAGGCGGCGCCATCCCGCTTGAAGAAGATGCCGACGAACGCGCCGTCATGCTGGTGGGCGGCGAGGCCAGCGTCGACGGGCACGAGCTTAAGCTTTACGAACTCGCCGTGCTCCAGCCCGGGCGCGACATGACGCTGGAAAGCAAATCGGGCGCCCGCGTAATGCTGCTGGGCGGCGAGGCATTCGAGAACAAGCGCCATGTCTGGTGGAACTTCGTCAGCTCCAGCCGCGACCGGATCAATCAGGCGAAGGAAGACTGGCGCGAACGACGCTTCCCCGAAGTACCCGGCGACAGCGAAGAGCGCATTCCCCTGCCCGAAGGCGAGCCCAAGACCGTCACCTATCCCTGAAGGAAATCCCATGAGTTTCGAAGGCAAGACCGCCTGGATCACCGGCGCATCCTCCGGCATCGGGGCTGCCTTGGCGAAAGAATGGGCCAGCCGGGGCGCAAACATCATCCTGTCGGGCCGCGACGAGGGTCGGCTGAGCGCGGTCGCAGGACGGCTCGAAACGGAGACGCTTACCCTGCCCTTCGATGTCCGCGACTCCCAGGCGATGAGTGAAGCTGCGGACACCGCTATCGGCTGGAAGGACGGGATCGACATCTTCGTCGCCAACGCCGGCATTTCGCAGCGCAGCCCGGCAGTCGACACCGCCATGCAGGTCTACCGCGACATCATCGAGATCGACCTCACCGCGCAGATCGCCGCGACGCAGGCGCTGCTTCCGCACATGACCGGGCGCGGCAGCGGGAGGCTGGTGTTCGTCTCCTCCATCGCGGGCAAGGTGGGCGTGCCCATGCGCACTGCCTATTGCGCGGCGAAGCACGGCCTGATCGGTTATGCCGACGCGCTGCGCGGAGAGCTGTCGCAAAGCGGGATAGACGTGCACGTCATCTGCCCCGGCTCGGTCGCCACCGATGTCAGCCGCAACGCGCTTACATCCGACGGAACCAAGCGCGGGCGCAGCGACGAGGTGATCGACAACGGCATCGCGCCCGAAGATGCCGCCAAGCGGATCGTCGATGCGATCGAGCTCAACCAGCGCGAGATCATCGTGGCCGAAGGTATGGAAGAAGCGATGGGCGAGATGCGCCGCACGCCGGACCAGCTGTTCGACCAGGTCGCCGGTATGGTGGCGAAATGGTATATGGAAAAGATGCAGGCCGAATGATGGAGCAGATCCGCGTCACCCTCGCCAACGGGATCGAACTCGATTGCGTGGATACCGGTCCGCGCAGCGCGCCGGTGCTAATCTTCCTTCACGGCTTTCCGGAAAGCCACCGGACCTGGCGGCACCAGATCGCGCATTTCAGCGATCGCTATCGCTGCATCGCGCCCGACCAGCGCGGCTATCGCGGATCGTCCAAGCCGGAGGGGGTGGAGAATTATACTCCGGACAAGCTGGTGGGTGACATCTTCCTGCTGGCCGACGCCCTGGGAGTGAAGGAATTCACGGTGGTCGGCCACGACTGGGGCGGCGCAATCGCCTGGGGTGTGGCCATGGCGGGGCAGGAGATGGGCAGCGTGAAGTGCGCCATTATCGCCAACGCGCCGCACCACGCGGTCTTCCAGAAGCTGCTCTACACCTCGCCCGTGCAGCGCGAGGCGAGCCAATATATGCGCGGCTTCCGCGATCCCGCCAACGATGCGCTGGTAAACGAACATGGTCTTGGCGGCCTGCTGATGCAGGAGATCAAGTGGGACCCGCCCGACAAGATGGAGCCGGGGGAGCGCGAACGCCTGCTGGAAGAATGGCAGGACCGCGATGCCGCCTTCGCGATGCTCAACTGGTACCGCGCCAGCCCGATCGATATTCCGCCGATGGATGCGCCCTTCGAGCTGCCCGAAGACTGGTCGCCCCCGCCTTTCCCGCGCCTGCGCATTCCCACGCTGGTCATCTGGGCGCAGGACGATCTTGCCCTGCCGCCGGAGAACACCGCCGAACTCGGCAACCATGTCGAGAACCTGACGCTCGTCGAAGTGCCGGACTGCGGCCATTTCGTGCCGTGGGAAGCGCCCGGGCCGGTCAACGCGGCAATAGAAGAATTTCTCGAGCGGACGGCCTAGCCGCCGAGCCACTCCACCCATGCGCCATGGGGATGCGCATTGGCGAGATGCACTGCCTCTTCGCCTCCGGGCCAGTATCGCACCTTGAGCTCGTGCTGGAAGGTCTCACGATTGGTTTCGAGTGCGATATGCGCCAACGGCCTTTCCGAAGTCGCTTCGGCTCCCGCCCCCTGCAATGCCGTTTCGATCCGCTCCTGCGTGAAATCGGGCAGATATTGCCACATGATCGAATGCGCGATCACGCGCGTCGCGCCCCCGTCCTGTTTGCCCGCGAGTTCCTTCTCGACCCAGTCGCCGGCATCCATCCGCTCGATCTCGGGGGGCATGCGCTCGGCCAGTGCAATCGCCGCGTCGATGCGGGCCATCCTGCCGGTCGCTTCGGGCCAGACATAGCTTTTGAGACGCAGCGCCTGCCGCTCATCGGTCAGGTCGACCGGCGAGATGTCGCTGCCTCGGGCATCGGTGAAGCCGATGTCGCTGGCAGGCGGGGGCGGGCCGCGCCATTCGGGCTCGATCTGCATCCGGCTGGTGCTCGGGCCAGTGGCCACGCCGCCGAGATTATAGCGATAACGGCCCATCATCGTGTTGATGCCGGCGCTCGCCCCGATCTCGAGGAATTCGAACTGCCCCGTCGTGCGGCCATCCGCCAGCCATAGCAGCGCTGCGGCGAAACTGGCAGATCGCCCGGCCTCGTTTGTCTGCGGCGGCCCGTCGAGCCATGGCATGAGCTGCGCGTCATAGGCTTCCACGATTTCGCGAATGAGCGCGTCGACATCGTCCTGCGATGCGACACGGCCTGCGTAGACATCCTCCAGCCGGGGCTCTTCGCCCGTCAGCAGCAGGTTGTGGATCCCGCCCGCAATCCTGAGCGGCATGGCGTCACGCAGTCCCAGGCCCTGCCAGGCGAATATCCGGCGTGCGGTGGCAGCCTGACTGTCCTCCAATGCCAGCAGCGCGCGGATGACCTGCGCCGTACCCGGTGCGCCTGCCTTTTCGGCGTGCTCTGCCTGCCATTCGATCGCTTCGGGGACCGAAACCATATCCATCACGCCGTGATCGGCCATATCCGTTGCCCTTTTTCGTCCGTGACCCTATCTGCCGCACCGCAATGACCGACAGTCTTACCTTTGCCATTCCCAAGGGCCGCATCCTCGAAGAGGCGCTGCCCGTCATGGCGCGCGCGGGCGTCGTGCCGGAAGATGCCTTTCACGACAAGGCGAACCGCTCGCTGACATTCGCTACTACGCGCGAAGACATGCGCCTGATCCGCGTGCGCGCCTTCGATGTGGCGACCTTCGTTGCCCATGGCGCAGCGCAGCTGGGTATCGTGGGTTCCGACGTGATCGAGGAATTCGACTATGCGGAACTTTATGCGCCGGTCGATCTCGATATCGGCCGCTGCCATCTCTCGGTGGCCGAACCTGCGGGCGCACGGGCGACCAACGGGGCCAGCCACCTGCGCGTCGCGACGAAATATCCCAACCTGACCCGCCGCCATTTCGAGGCGCGCGGTATCCAGGCCGAATGCGTGAAGCTGAACGGCGCGATGGAGATCGCTCCCGAACTCGGCCTCGCCGGGCGGATCGTCGACCTCGTGTCGACCGGTACCACTCTGCGCGAAAACGGGCTCGTCGAAACCAGCCGCATCATGGACATCACCGCGCGTCTGATCGTCAACCGCGCTGCGCTGAAAACCGATCCGCGGGTCGGTGCACTGGTCGAGGCCTTTTGCGCGATCAGCGACGAACGGAGCGCCGCCTGATGCAGTTGCTCCGCACTTCCGACGCCGATTTCGAGTCGAAGTTCGAGCGTGTCGTGCGCGACCGGCGCGAGAGCGATGCACAGGTGGGCCGCGATGTCCGCGACATCCTCAATGAGGTGCGCGAGCGAGGCGACAGCGCGCTGGTGGAATATACCAAGCGTTTCGATCAGCATAATCTCACCGGCGACACCGACTGGTCGATCTCAATGGAGGAGTGCAAGGCAGCCTACGACCGGCTCGACGGCGAACTGCGCGAAGCGCTCGAAACCGCCGCGACACGCATCCGCGCCTATCACGCAGGCCAGCTGCCCGAGGACCGCGACTATACCGACAATATCGGAATGCGGCTCGGCGCGCGCTGGAATGCGGTGGAAGCTGCCGGTCTCTACGTCCCCGGCGGACGCGCGGCCTATCCATCCTCGCTGCTGATGAACGCCATTCCCGCCAAGGTCGCGGGCGTCGAGCGGCTGGTGGTCGCCACGCCCACGCCCAAGGGCGAAGCGAACGATCTCGTACTCGCTGCCGCGCATGTCGCGGGCGTGGACGAAATCTGGCGTGTCGGCGGCGCGCAGGCGGTGGCCGCCCTCGCCTATGGCACGAAGCGGATCGAACGCGTCGACGTGATTACCGGACCGGGCAATGCCTGGGTCGCCGAAGCCAAGCGCCAGCTCTACGGCGTGGTCGGCATCGACATGGTCGCAGGGCCCAGCGAAATCCTCGTCATCGCCGACGGTAACAACGATCCCCAGTGGATCGCC
Organism: Qipengyuania huizhouensis; assembly: GCF_019711635.1. GTDB lineage: Bacteria > Pseudomonadota > Alphaproteobacteria > Sphingomonadales > Sphingomonadaceae > Qipengyuania > Qipengyuania huizhouensis. The sequence continues at coordinate 14,329 of NZ_JAIGNT010000010.1, forward strand.
GCCGACCTCCTGAGCCAGGCCGAGCACGACCCTACCAGCCAGTCGATCCTGATCACTGATGACCGCAGGCTTGCCGCACAGGTCGAGGATGCGATCGATCTGGAATTTCTAAACCTTCCGACCGCGAAGACCGCCAAGGCAAGCTGGGACGATCACGGGCTGATCGTCATCGTCGACAGCCTCGACGAGGCGCCCGCCCTGTCCGACCGCCTTGCCGCCGAGCATGTCGAAATCGCGACCGATGATCCCGAGGCGATCTTTGCGAAGCTGCGGCATGCGGGCAGCGTCTTCCTCGGCCGCAATACGCCCGAAGCGGTGGGCGACTACATCGCCGGCCCGAACCACGTCCTGCCCACCGGCCGCCGTGCACGTTTCGCCAGTGGTCTGTCGGTGCTCGATTTCATGAAGCGCACCAGCTTCATCGGCGCGTCCAAAGATGCGCTGCGGGCCATCGGCCCCGCCGCCGTGCGCCTTGCCGAGGCCGAGGGCCTCCCCGCGCATGCCCTTTCGATTTCCAGGAGGCTTGCTTGAGCCAGAATCCCCGTTCCCAGTCCCGCAGCGCCGCCCGCCTTGGCGCGGTGCAGGCACTCTACCAGCAGCAGATGGAAAAAACCGCGACTGCGAAGCTGCTGAACGAGTTCCACCAGCACCGCCTTGGCAAGGTGATCGAGGACGACGAATATGCCGATGCCGACGTCGATTTTTTCGATGATTTGGTCAGAGGCGTGGATGCGCGCCGCGAAGAGATCGACGAATTGCTGACAGCGCGGCTCGCCTCCGGCTGGACGCTCGCACGGCTCGACAAGACCATGCTCCAGATCCTGCGCGCCGGCACCTATGAGCTCATTGCGCGCAGCGACGTGCCCAAGGCCGCCGCCATCAGCGAATATGTCGATGTCGCCAAGGCCTTCTTCGACGACCGCGAAGCCAAGTTCGTCAACGGCATCCTCGATGCTGTGGCCAAAGAGGCGGGACGCTGAACGAGCGCGAGTTCATTTCCGCCCTGCGTGCGCTGGCAACGACTCCCGAAGCGCGCGGGCTGGAAGACGATGCCGCAGTCATCGAGATTGGCGGCGAGACACTGGTCCTGACCCACGATACGCTGGTCGACGGCGTGCATGTCCTCGAAGGGCAGGACCCGGCAGATATTGCGTGGAAGCTGGTGGCAGTGAACCTGTCGGACCTCGCCGCCATGGGTGCGAAGCCAATGGGCATTCTCGTATCGCATATGCTGGGCGACGACGATCACCGCTTCATCGCCGGACTGCGCGAGATTTGCGAGACATATGACGTCCCGCTGCTGGGCGGTGACACCGTGCGCGCCGAAGGCCGCCGCGTCTGGGGCTGCACCGCGATAGGGCATGCAACCCATCGGCCTGTGCCGTCGCGGAGTGGAGCCCTTCCCAACGACGCGGTCTATCTGGGCGGCCCGATCGGAAAGGCGATGACCGGATTCGAGAGCCTGCGAGATGACGGCGAGGAGGATGACACCGCCTATCGCCGCCCTACCCCGCAGCTTGAACTGGGCGAAAAACTCGCGCCCCTCGTTAGCGCGATGATGGACGTATCCGACGGACTTCTGCTCGACGCATCGCGCATTGCCGATGCCAGCAAGGCCACGCTATCGCTGAGCCGCGAGGCGCTGGAGCCGCTCGCACCGCAAGGCAGGCTGGACGAGGCCTTGCGCTGGGGCGACGACTACGTCCTGCTGTGCACCGGACCCGCCGGGCTGGAGGCAGAATTGCCGCTCACGCCCATCGGCGAAGTCCTGAAAAGAGGTCCCTCCGCGCTGCTCCTCGACGGCGAACCTCCCCATGGCGATCTGGGCTTTACGCACTGAACTTTCGGGCCGAGGCAGAAAAAGGCGCGGAAATGTGCGCGACTGCCCCCTTGCCAGCAATTCAATGCCCCTTATACCTTCCCGCCATCATGCGTCGGCGTCTCCCATGCCGGGTCGCATCAAACATATAAACGGGAGGGGAGTTTTTCGTGGACCTTGTAATCCTATCCATAGGGTTGGGACTGTTGGCCGTCGTGTACGGCTTCGTCACCAGCCGCCAGGTGCTCAATGCGGGCGCAGGCAATGAGAAAATGCAGGAAATCGCCGCCGCCATCCAGGAAGGCGCGCAGGCCTATCTGAAGCGGCAGTACACTACCATCAGCTTCGTCGGCGTCGTCGTCGCCGCACTGGTCTTCGTTTTCCTCGGCATCATTCCGACTGTCGGTTTCGTTATTGGGGCAGTCCTGTCGGGCGTCGCGGGCTTCATCGGGATGAATATCTCGGTGCGATCCAACGTGCGGACGGCCGCCGCCGCGCAGAGCGGGTTGCAGCAGGGTCTCACCCTCGCCTTCCGCGCAGGTGCCATCACCGGCATGCTGGTGGCGGGCCTCGCCCTCCTCGCGATTGCCGTGTTCTTCTGGTACCTTGTCGGTCCGGGCGGACACGCCCCCAATAGCCGTGAAGTGATCGACGGTCTCGTCGGCCTCGCCTTCGGTGCCTCGCTGATCTCGATCTTCGCGCGTCTGGGCGGCGGTATCTTCACCAAGGCTGCCGATGTCGGCGCCGACCTCGTCGGCAAGGTCGAAGCAGGCATTCCCGAAGACGATCCGCGCAACCCCGCGGTGATAGCGGACAATGTGGGCGACAATGTCGGCGACTGCGCCGGCATGGCTGCCGACCTGTTCGAAACCTATGTCGTCACCGTGGGCGCAACCATGGTTCTCACCGCCTTGCTGCTCGGCGAGCGGCTGGGCGAGCTGCTGCTGCCGATGATGGCATTGCCTCTGCTGATCGGCGGTGCTTGCATCGTGACCAGCATCATCGGGACCTATTTCGTGAAGCTGAGCAAAGGCGGCACGAATGTGATGGGGGCGATGTACAAGGGTTTCATCGTAACGGCTGTCCTGTCGATCCCGCTCATCTGGGTAGCGATCAATGTATCGCTCGGCGGCATGGGGACCGAAATCGGTGCGGCGATTTCCGGCATCGATGTGGGCGCTCCGCTGGCGGAGGAAGGCACGGCCGAGCAGGTCACCAGCTTCACCGGCTGGGACCTGTTCTGGTGCTCGCTGATCGGTCTTGCCATCACCGGCCTGATCATCTGGATCACCGAATACTACACCGGCACCAACTATCGTCCGGTGAGGTCGATCGCCAAGGCTTCGGAAACGGGTCACGGCACCAACGTAATCCAGGGCCTTGCCATCAGCCTTGAATCGACCGCGCTGCCCACGATCCTGATCGTGGCGGGCATCATCTCGACCTTCCAGCTCGCCGGACTCATGGGCATTGCCTATGCGGCGACAGCGATGCTGGCGCTGGCCGGTATGGTCGTGGCGCTCGATGCCTATGGTCCGGTAACGGACAATGCGGGCGGCATCGCCGAAATGGCCGGTCTCGACGACAGCGTTCGCGAAAAGACCGACCTGCTCGACGCGGTGGGCAACACCACCAAGGCAGTGACCAAGGGCTATGCGATCGGATCGGCCGGCCTCGCCGCGTTGGTGCTGTTCGCTGCCTATACCACCGACCTCGCCGAGTTCTTCCCGAACGCGGACGTCGATTTCAGCCTCGAGAACCCCTACGTCATCGTGGGTCTGCTCCTCGGCGCACTGCTCCCGTACCTGTTCGGTTCGATGGGCATGACCGCCGTGGGCCGCGCTGCGGGCGACGTGGTCAAGGACGTGCGCGAACAGTTCGCTGGCGATGCGGGCATCATGGCCGGCACCAGCAAGCCGGACTATGCGCGCACCGTGGATCTCGTCACCAAGGCGGCGATCAAGGAAATGATCATTCCTTCGATGCTGCCGGTGCTCGCTCCGATCGTGGTCTATTTCCTGATCACTTTCATCGCGGGACAGGAGAACGGCTTTGCCGCGCTTGGCGCATTGCTGCTCGGCGTGATCGTCGGCGGTATCTTCGTCGCGCTTTCCATGACCGCAGGTGGCGGCGCATGGGATAATGCGAAGAAGTACATCGAGGACGGCAACCACGGCGGCAAGGGCAGCGAAGCCCACAAGGCCGCGGTGACTGGCGATACCGTGGGCGATCCCTACAAGGATACTGCCGGCCCCGCCGTCAATCCGATGATCAAGATCACCAACATCGTCGCGCTGCTGCTGCTGGCGGCTCTCGCGGCTGGTTGATCGCTTCGATCACACTGCTCGAATGGGCGGCGGCACTCCGGTGTCGCCGCCTTTTTCTTGACGCTCACGTAAACGGAACGCACATGCCTCAGCGTGAGTGATAGCATGACCCCAGAACAACTCGTCGCCGGCCTCGTCCGCCTGCTGACCGTTATGCCCGCTGGCGACAACGCCTTTACCGGCGGCCAGCAACCCGGCGGCATAGGCCGCGTCTTCGGCGGCCAGGTAATCGCACAGGCGCTCCAGTCCGCCCAGGCCACCGCACCTGAAGGCATGGAGGCACATTCGCTCCACGCCTATTTCCTGCGCGGCGGGCGCGAAGGCGTGGACATCGACTATGCGGTCGCCGCCGATTTCGACGGGCGCAGCTTCGCCAACCGCCGGGTGGTGGCGCGACAGGACGGCTCGGCCATCCTCAATCTAACCACCAGCTTCCAGCTTCCGGAGGAGGGGCTGGAGCATGACGATTGCCCCATGCCCAGCGTGCCCGCCCCAGAAGATTTGCCGTCCGATACCGAGATGCGGAAGAAATTCCTCGCCGAAATGGGCGAAATCTCCGATGCCCAGCGCGAACTCATGACCCGCCCGCGCCCCATAGAGATGCGCACCAGCGGCAAGCTCCACTGGATGAATGCGGACAAGAAACCGCCCCACGCTCACAGCTGGTTCCGCGCCGCAGCCGCATTGCCCGACGACCCGGCGCTGCACCGCGCCGTGATCGCCTATGCCAGCGATTACACCCTGCTGGGGACTTCTGCCCTGCCCCACGGCCTGAGCTGGGCGCGTGGCGAACTCAAGGGAGCCAGCCTCGACCACGCTATCTGGTTCCATCGCCCTGCGCGCGCCGACGAATGGCTGCTCTACGCCACGGACAGCCCGTGGTCTGGCGGAGGGCGCGGCTTCAACCGCGGACGGATCTTCAACCGCGATGGAGAACTGGTGGCGAGCGTGGCGCAGGAAGGTGTTGTCCGGAAGGCGCGGCGCGGCTGATCTTGGGGTGATGAAAATAACGCAAGCCAAACGCGCATAAACACTGTAGGGGCCGCTCAACCGCAGGTCGCGTGGTTGCCGATAGTACCGGCGAGCGACCCGATAGCCGCGCCGAGTGCGGCTTCCGCTTCCCCCTTCTACCCTCGGCGCCGCGCAACGATGCGGCGTCTCTTTCGTTTGTGAGCATCATGAGTTTCGAAACACTCCCGCCGATGATCGGCGAAGCCCTTTCCGAGCGCGGCTATACCGCCCTCACCCCCGTCCAGTCCGCCGTCGTCGAGGACGAAGCACGCGGACGCGACCTGATCGTGTCCGCCCAGACGGGATCGGGCAAGACGGTCGCCTTCGGCCTTGCCATGTCCGAAACGCTGCTGGCCGAAACCGCCAATCTGGCGCTGGTCGAACAGCCGCTGCTGCTGGTAGTCGCCCCCACGCGCGAACTCGCGCTGCAGGTCAGCCGCGAACTCGGCTGGCTTTATGCCAAGGCCGGTCTGCGGATCGCAACCTGCGTCGGCGGGATGGATGCGAGCAAGGAACGCCGTGCCCTGCGCACAGGCCCCGCCATCGTGGTGGGTACGCCGGGCCGCCTGCGCGACCACCTCGAACGCGGCGCTCTCGACCTTTCCGGCCTTGCCGGTGTCGTGCTCGACGAAGCCGACGAGATGCTCGACATGGGCTTTCGCGAAGACCTCGAGGAAATCCTCGACGCCACTCCCGACAAGCGCCGCACGCTGCTGTTCTCCGCCACCATGCCCCCCGCCATCGTGCGTCTGGCAGAGCGGTATCAGTCCAATGCGCTGCGGCTGTCTCTCGCGGGCGAAACCCGCGGACATGGCGACATTTCCTATCAGGCGATCACGGTCAGCCCCTCGGAAATCGAGAACGCAGTAGTCAACCTGCTGCGCTTCCACGAGGCCGAGACCGCGATCTGTTTCTGCGCCACGCGCGACAGCGTCCGCCGGCTCCATGCGACGTTGCAGAACCGCGGCTTCGGCGTGGTGGCACTGTCGGGCGAGCACTCCCAGTCGGAACGCAACCAGGCCCTGCAGGCACTGCGCGATCGCCGCGCCCGCGTCTGCGTCGCAACCGACGTTGCCGCACGAGGGATCGACCTGCCGACGCTGAGCCTCGTCATCCATGTCGAAATTCCGCGCGATGCGGAAACGCTGCAGCACCGTTCTGGTCGTACTGGCCGTGCGGGCAAGAAGGGCACTGCGGCTATCGTCGTGCCCTACAACCGCCGCAAGCGGGTCGAGAGCATGCTACGCGGCGCGAAGATCGCCGCCGAGTGGATGGATGCGCCAACCCCCGAAGCCATCGCCAGGAAAGACCGGGCGCGGCTGATGGAAAAGCTCACCGCGCCGACCGAATTCGACGATGCGGACCGCGAACTGGGCAAAGAATTGCTGGCCAAGCTTTCGGCAGAGGACATCGCCGCTGCGCTGGTCCATGCGCACCGCGCCAAGATGCCGCATCCCGAAGAACTGCTCGCGAATACGCCCGAAGCGCGAGACAAGGCCAAGGCCGAACGCCATCGTCCCGGTTTCGAGGATGTGGTCTGGTTCAAGATCGGCATCGGCCGCCGCCAGAACGCCGAACCGCGCTGGATCCTGCCGCTGCTGTGCCGCCGCGGTCACATCACACGCAATGAAATCGGCGCGATCCGCATCGGCCAGCACGAAAGCTGGTTCCAGGTGCCGAAAACCGCCGCCGCAAAGTTCGCCGATGCCATTGCCCGTACGGCCGATACCGATGACGAGCAGGACGCGATCGTCATCGAGGAATCCCCCGATGGCCCCCGCGTCGAAGCCCGCCAGAACCGTCGCGAATTTGGCGGTGGCGACGGAGGCGGCCCTCGCGTGCGCCCGAAGCCCTTCGGCAAGGGACCGCGCAAGGGCCCAAGCGGTGGTCCCGGCGGCAAGAAGCCGGGTGGGAAGCCTCCGTTCAAGAAGGGCAAGCCCGGTGGCAAGCCGTTCGCCGGAAAGCGCAAACCGGGAGGTCCGCCACGGTCCTAGTGCTTCAGCAGAAGGGGCACCCGCACGTCGGAAAGCATGGCCCGCGTGACTCCGCCGAATACCCATTCGGACAGGCGCGTGCGGCCATAGGCTCCCATCACGATTAGTCCGACGCCCCGGACATCGGCTGCATTCCGGATCGCCTGGGCTGTGCCGTTCTCGGATTGCTCGAGCTCGACCATTTCGCTCGATATGCCATGATGAGATAGATAGTCCGCACCGCGTATCGGTGGCAGGTCGAATTTGTCCTTGCTGCCCCGCTTCTTCGTCTGCACCGTAGCCAGATATACTCTGCTTGCCCGTTTCAGGAACGGCAGAGCAGCGCGCAGCGCGTGGGAGGCTTCGGCCGATCCATCCCACGCTACCAGCGCAGGCTTTTCCAAATCCATCCGCGTGCATTCATCGGGGAGGACGAGAACGGGACAGTCTGCGGTCAGTGCGAGCTCGCCCGCCGTGAAGGAGGGGGCCTCGCCCCCCGCACGAGGCTCGCGTTCGCCCACGACCACGAGATCGGCCAGCGACGAGCGCTTCAACAGGGCCAGCGCAACTGGGCCAGCCTTGTCCACCCAGTCCCAGGGAACGTCCTCGTTCGCAAGGTCCCTTTCGGTTTCCTCGCGAAGCTTGCGCACTTCTTCTCGCCACACCGGCACCATGGCGGCAAAAGCAGCCCCATAGGGATCGTTGCTCGCGGCTACCTCGTAAGGCATGGCCGTCAGCAGAGTCAGATGGCTGTCGAACGCTCGTGCGAGGTCAAGCACGACATCCAATCGCCTTGAGTGGCCCGGATCCTGATGGGCATTGAAGAGGATCGATTTCATGGCGAATCTCCAGGCAGTCTCGGCTCGAGAGACGACTCCCCGAGCCTTCTGGTACCCGTTTACACTTCCAGCCACTGCACGTCATTGATCGAGCGCAATCTGGCCGAGACCCGCAAACTCAGCCGCCCGCGTGATAGAAATCGTATATCTGCTGCGCCACGCCTGCGCTGATTCCCGGTGCGCGCTGGAGGTCCTGTAACGAAGCGGCGCGGACCTTGCCCGCCGTGCCGAAATGCAGCAGCAGCGCACGCTTTCGCGATGGCCCGATGCCGGGAATTTCGTCGAGCGGAGAGGCCGTGATTGCGCGGCTGCGTTTGGCGCGGTGGGCGCCGATGGCATAACGGTGCACTTCGTCGCGCAAGGTCTGGAGATAGAACAGGAGCTGCGAATTGACCGGCAGTATCTTTTCGCGACCATCGGGGAAGTGGAATACTTCGCGCCCCTCGCGCCCGTGGTGCGGGCCCTTGGCGATGCCGATGACGGGCACGTCGGCCGCGATCCCCAGATCCTCCAGCACACCCATCACGCTCGAAACCTGTCCCTTGCCGCCATCGATCAGCAGCAGGTCGGGCCAGATCGCTTCGTGTCCCTTTCCATTTGGCGCGCTCTCATCTTCACGGTCGGTCTCTGCAAGCTTGCGGAAACGGCGGCCCATGACCTCGCGCATCATTGCGAAATCGTCGTTTGTCTGCGCGGTCCTGATGTTGAACTTGCGGTACTGGCCTTTTTCGAAGCCTTCGGGACTGGCGACCACCATCGCGCCCAGCGCCTTGTCGCCCTGGATATGGCTGTTATCGTAGATCTCGATGCGCTGCGGCACCTCCTCCAGTTCGAGGAATTCCGCCAGTTCGCGCAGCCGTTGCGCCTTGGTCCCACTCTCTGCCAGCCGCCGCTCTAGCGCTTCGGTGGCATTGCGCTGCGCCTGCTGCATCAGCTTGCGCCGGTCGCCGCGCTGCGGGATCGAGATCACGACCGCATGGCCCGCCTTCTCGGCCAGGGCCTCGGCCATCAGTTCCTGTTCGGCCAGTTCCCGGTCGGTCAGGATCGTCTTGGGCGGCGGAACCTCTTCGTAGAACTGCAGCAGAACGTCGGATAGCACCTCTTCCTCGGCCAGATCGGCTGTATTCTTCGGGAAGAAGGCCTTGTGCCCCCAGTTCTGTCCGCCGCGGATAAAGAAGGCCTGCACGCCGATCTGACCACCCTTGGCAGCCAGCGCGAAGACGTCGGCATCGCCCACGCCGCTGGCATTGATCGCCTGGCTACCCTGGATGAAGGTCGCCGCGCGCAGTCGGTCGCGCAAGATCGCAGCAGTCTCGAAATCGAGGTTCTCGGCCGACTTGGCCATCTGCTTCTCGATATTGGACTGCACAGCCCCGGACTTGCCCGAAAGAAAGTCCTTCGCTTCCTGCACGAGGCTTTCGTAACCCGCCTCGTCGATCCGGCCGACGCAGGGGGCCGAGCAACGCTTGATCTGGTAGAGCAGACAGGGCCGGTCGCGATTGTTGAAGAAACTGTCGGTGCAGCTCCTCAGCAGGAACAGTTTCTGCAGCGCGTTAAGCGTCTTGTTGACCGAGCCCGCGCTGGCGAAAGGACCGTAGTAATTGCCCTTGGCCCGCCGCGCGCCGCGGTGTTTCTGGATGCGCGGAAAGGCATGGTCGGCGCGTAGCAGGATGAAAGGGAAGCTCTTGTCGTCGCGCAGCAGCACGTTGAACGGCGGGCGGTACCGCTTGATCAGCTGCGCTTCGAGGAGGAGCGCCTCTGCTTCCGAATTGGTGACGACGATTTCCATCGCCCGGGTCTGGCTGACCATCCGCTGGAGCCGGATGGAAAGGTTCTTCACCTGCGTGTAATTCGCCACCCGCGCCTTCAGGCTGCGCGCTTTGCCGACATAAAGCACGTCGCCCCGCGTATCGAGCATGCGATAGACGCCGGGGCGCGGCTTCAAGGTCTTCACCGTGTCGCGGATGGCCTTGATCCCGGTTTCGAGATCCGGCTGCGCGCTGGCCACGGTCTTGGTGGCGCGTTCCTCGTGGAAACGCTCCTTTCCTCTCGGATCATTGGGAGAACCGGCCTTGCTGCGCGACATGGCGGTGGAGATAGTGCGCGCGAGGCGCTTGTGCAAAGCCGTGTTTGCCGCCATCCACCGCCCATGGACGGGAAAACGATATCACCACCGCGCACCATGGGTCTGTTCGGCGCTTCGCTGCTGCCTGTGAACGGAATGATCGGCGCGGGTATCTTCGCCCTGCCTGCAACCTTGTTCTTGGCTGTAGGCAGTTTCGCGCCTTGGATGATGCTGCTGGGCGGGCTCTTGTTCCTGCCGTTGACGCTGACCTTCGCATGGCTTTCTGCCCGATTCGATCATTCGGGCGGGCCGATCCTTTACGGAGAAGCGGCGTTCGGGCGTTTCATCGGCTTCCAGGCCGGTTGGGCACGCTATGCCAGCGCCATTGTGACGGTGGCGGCCAACACCCATGTGATGGTCTCATATCTTGCCACGCTATTCCCGGTACTCGACGGGCCGGTGCTACGCCCGCTGATAGTGGCAGGATTCATCGGCTTCATAACCATCGTCAACCTGTTCAGCCTGCGCAGTTCTGTTGCCACGCTGAGCGCTTTGACTGCGGTGAAGCTGCTACCGCTATTCGCCCTGATAGTGGCCGGGCTGTTCGCCGGTGAGCCGCAGCTAGGACTCGTACTCCCGGCTTTCTCCGATGCCGAGACGGTGGTGTTGCTGACCTATTACGCCTTCATCGGCTTCGAATATGTCGTGCTGCCTGCGGGGGAGATGAAGAACCCCAAGCGCGACGTTCCACTGGCGCTGGTAGCAATGTTGGGCGCAGTTACGCTACTCTACATGCTGGTCATCTGGGCCTATATCGCCATCGACCCGGCGGCAGGTGCGGATGCCGAAAACCCGCTGGCCATCGCCGCTCGCGAAGCGATGGGTCCAGCGGGCGCAATCGCCATCGTCATTGCGGCGGCCTTCAGCATCGGGGCGAACAATTTCGCGGGCGGTATCAGCCTGCCCCGCATGACTTACGGCATGGCCGAACGCGGTATGCTGCCGCGCTGGTTCATGAAGGTATCGCCGAAGCTGGGGACACCGGCCAATTCTATCCTGTTCTATGGCGGGGCGAGCATCGCCTTCGGACTTTGGGAGGGATTCATGGTGCTGGCACTCGCCGGGACATTGACACGGCTTTTGACCTATCTGATCGCGGCCTTTGCCTTGCCCATGATCGAGAAGCGCGAAGGCGGCATAAATCCTCTCCACGGTTCCGTTTCCATTCTTACGGTTCTCAGCACGATCTGGGTCGGAACCCATGCCGATACGCAGAGCTGGATAGTATTCGGCGGCCTGGTTGTTGCCGGCACGTTGCTTTATTTTATCGCCCGACAGGAACGCCCGGTCGAGCCACTCGCCGCGCAATAGCGTGTCTAACTTCGATGCAATAATCCTCGGGGCAGGAGCCGCCGGATTGATGTGCGCGGCACGAGCGGGCCAGCAGGGCCGGCGTGTACTGGTACTCGAAAAGTCGGAAAAGCCGGGAAAGAAAATCCTGATCTCAGGCGGCGGACGGTGTAATTTTACCAATATCGGCGCGGGCCCGGCGAACTATCTTTCATCCAATCCGCACTTCGCCAAATCGGCTCTGGCCCGATACATGCCGCGCGATTTCCTCGCGCTGGTCGAAGGCTATGGCATCGCCTGGCATGAGAAGACTTTGGGTCAGTTATTCTGCGATGGCTCATCGAAACAGATTGTCGAGATGCTGCTGGAAGAATGCGCCAGGGGCGCCGTCGACATTCGCTGCAACGAGGAGGTGTCCGAGGTCACGCAGGGCGATGGTTTCACGGTCGTCGCGCAATCCGGAACCTATTCCGCGCCCAATCTGGTGATCGCCACGGGCGGCCCTTCAATCCCCAAGATGGGCGCAACCGGCTTCGCCTATGATCTCGCGCGCCAGTTTGGGATCAAGGTCGTCGAACCTCGTCCCGCACTCGTTCCGCTGACACTGGGGGGCGAGGAAGTGCTGTTTCGCGAAATTTCGGGTGTTTCCGCACCGGTCATCGCCAGCGCGGGCAAGGCGAGCTTTCCCGAAGCTGCGCTATTTACCCATCGCGGGCTGTCGGGCCCTTCGATTTTGCAGGCCTCCTCCTACTGGAAACCGGGCGAAGAGGTGGCGATCGACTTCCTGCCGGATCGCACCGGCAGCTGGCTGCTCGACCGCAAGCGCGAAACGCCCCGCGCCACCCTGCGCTCGATCCTGCGCGAAGCCCTGCCCGACCGTCTCGCCGATATTCTCGCCCACAAGCTCGGCTTGGAAAAAGAACTCGGCAATGCGAGCGACAAGGAACTACGCACGGCGGAAGGGCGTCTCAAACACTGGAGTTTCCGACCGACCGGCAGCGAGGGTTTCGCCAAGGCAGAGGTTACCGTGGGCGGCATCTCGACAGCCGAACTTTCGTCGAAGACGATGGAGGCCAGGAAGGTCCCCGGCCTCTACGCAATCGGAGAGGCGGTCGACGTGACGGGTTGGCTCGGCGGCTACAACTTCCAATGGGCCTGGGCGAGCGGTGTTGCTGCCGGCGATGCCATCGCGGGCAGCGTCTAGAACGCCTTTCTGACCTCAATGCCGAAATAGCGACCGGTGGGATCGATCCTGAACGGTTCGTAAGCTGCGGGGACATCCCCGTTCTCGTCGGTAACACTCCTGCGGGCGTCGAACACATTGTCCATCATCGCCGAGACGCGCAGGCCTTTGAGAAAGCCATCCTCCTTGTCGAACGCCTCGCCCAGATCGGCGAACAGGCGGATATCCACCGTCGCCAGATCGCCGAAGAACAGATCACTCGATCCGGGGATATCTCCTCCGCGAAGAACAGCCTCGCCGACATATTGGCCCGAAAGGCGGAAGCCGTAACCCTGCCAGAAGATGCCGCCCTGCAGGCTTGAGCTATGGCGCGGAACGGCCCCTCCCCCGAGCACGAAGCCGTCGATCTGATCAAACAACGGCCCATTCTCGGACAACAGCACCTCGTTTTCCAGCACGATATTGTGATTGAAGCCGAGGAAGTAGCGCGGGCGCGTGTCTTCGTTTCCGCCGCCTCCCATCATCCGGGCCATGCGCCCGCCACCGGCGCGACGGTCCTCCTGACCGGACTCGCCGCCAGGAGCGGCATCAGCGCTGCACATACGTTCGCGCAAAGCCTTCAAGCGCTCCGGATCGATCTCACCATCCTCGTTTCTCAGCCGTGCAAGCATTTCCTCCGGCAGTCCTTCCAGATTGGGCGGATCGGCACAAATTGCTGTGCGCATGGCGGCGAAGCGCTCGCTTCGTTCTTGCGCTTCCTCTCCGCAGAACCGCTCACGCGCGGCCGCGATCTTCGCCGGGTCCGGATTGCCGTTTTCGTCGAGCAGTCGCGCGCGGAAAGCCTCCGGGATCTGCGACAAATCTGGCGTCTCGCCTTCCGGCGTATTGCAGAAGACTTCCCGCACTGCCTGCATGCGCGCGGGATCGAAACCGCCGCCCTGGCCGCCCTGCGGCGCTTGCGTCGCAGCTTGCCCGCCTGCACTTTGCTGTTCGGTGCGTTCGGGTGCCTTCCCGATTTGCCCGCGGGTGTTGAAGCCGAAGGAAAGGATGCGGCTGCGGGTCTCATACAAAGTGAGCGGGCGCCGATCGATGGCCAGCAGTTCGCCATCGGTGTCGCGGGTCACACGGTCGGGAAAGGCCTGCTCGAATGCGGAGCTGAAGGAAGGCGATGCGGTCACATCGCGCGAACGATTGATGCCGTAATCGGCGCTCAAACGCGAGTTTTCCCAGAAGGGCAGTTCCCAATTGGCGCTGAATTTCCAGTCGGTCTGCGTTTCCGCCAGGAGGTCGGGGTTGCCACCAGTCACGACCGTGGCCAGCACGGTTTCGCCGCTGCGATAGTCGAAGACGGTAGAGTTGAGTTCGTCGATCTGCGGATTGCCCAGGTTGGCAAGCGAAGGCGCGACTTCGCGATAGATGCGCGTGGCGCTCAGATTGAGGTTATCGAACGGCGACCAGTTGGCGCCAAGGCTCCAGTTCGCCAGCGTGCCGAAATCCGACAGGTCCTCGAAGCCGCCCGTCGCAGTAAGCGAGATATCGCCGATAACGCCCAGGGGATCTCCGCGCCGCGCGATCGGCGCCGTCACGGTGAGGCCGCCGTTGAGCCGCCTGCGTGTCAGCGAAATGTCGCTATCCGCGCGGGAATCCTCGCTTTCTAGCCTCGTCCAGTCGAGACCCAGATCGAGCGTGGTGCTCAATTCGCCGGCTGGAAGTTGCAACGGGAAACCGTTCACGGTCAGCTTGTTCGAGGTCGTATAGGTTCGACTGCTTGCCGTATCGAAACCGCTCGCATCGTTGCGGTCTATCTCTGTAAGAGAGCGAGTGTGATTGGAATCGTTCGTGAAAGTCGCGTTCCAGGCACCGAGCGGTTTGTTGAAGGTGAGACCGGCAGAATAGCTATTGGTTTCGCCGCGCCGCTCGAGCGGGGTTGTACCGTCGATGGCCAGGCCGGAAAGGCTTCGACTTTCATCGTGCCCAACCGTCCCGTTGAGGCTGATCGAACTGCCGCTGTCCATGAATGCACGGGTATAATTGCCCTCCGCCTGCAGGCTCATTGTGTCCGAAACGAGACTGCGGAATTGGGCATTGCCGGGGATCTCCGTCAGGACGAGATCCCGCTCCGCTTCGGTCAGCAGGCTGCGGTCTTCCGCCTCCACGTTGAAGTTTAGCCGACCCTTCTCGCCGATCCTCAACCACGACGCTTCCTGTTCATTGCGAGAATAGCCACCATCCGCTGGCTGTTCGTATTCCACTTCCGCGGTCACGCTCTGGAAATTGGGCTTGAGGACGATGTTGACCACGCGCTGGTCCGGCGAATAGCCGAAACGCTGCGCCACCTCTTCCGCAAACACCTCTACCTTGGCGACGGCTTCGGGAGGGTAGCTGCGAAATTCGCGCCAGCTCGATACGCGAATACCGTTGATCAGGAAGACGGGCCTGCCCCCGCCGCGTCCGCCCCGTGCACCGCTGCTGGTCGCAGGCTCTATGGCTTCGATAAGATCGGCGATCGATCCCGCGCCGAAGGCTGCAATATCGGCTTCGTCATATTCCGCAAGCGGGGGCTGATCGATGATGAGCTGGCCCTTGAGACGAGTGCCATAGACGACGATGTCGCCATCATCCGCGTCCGGAACGGCCGCCGCGGGTTCGGCCGGATCATCTGCGGGCTGTTCCTGGCCCTCGTCATCCTGCGCCATTGCGGATGGAATTTGCCATACCCATATGGCGGTCAGCGCCAGAAGCGTGGATTTGCCGTATCTTCGCATCAAACTCGGGTCTTTCGATTTTCGGTCGTCAGGCCCCCTCGCTTGATGACTTCGGCGAAAGGACAAATAAGGACAAGGGCTTGCCGCGTATCGAATTGTCGCGGCTGCCTTGCAGTAAGCTGAATGCCAAACTCTTTCCTTTTATCCCTCCTGCCGCTATGGGCGCGCGACATTACTCGACCAACAACATGACTTAAGGACACGAATGGCCAAGGAAGAACTTCTCGAAATGCGCGGGCGCGTTGTGGAACTGCTGCCCAACGCCATGTTCCGCGTCGAGCTCGAGAACGGCCATGAAGTGCTGGGCCACACGGCTGGCAAGATGCGCAAGAACCGCATCCGCGTTCTGGTAGGTGACGAGGTGCTGTGCGAACTGACGCCTTACGATCTCACCAAGGCGCGCATCACCTACCGCTTCATGCCCGGACGCGGCGGCCCTGGCCAGGGCCCCGGCCCGCAGTAATTCCGCGTGGGTTCGCCCAAGCTCATCCTCGCCTCCGCCAGCCCGCGCCGCCGCGAACTCATCGCGCGGCTGGGCCTTACTCCGGGCGCGATCAATCCTGCCGATATCGACGAAACGCCTGCCAAGGGCGAATTGCCGCGCGACTATGCCAGGCGCATGGCGCGTGAAAAGGCTGAAGCTGCTGCAAGCAACGAAGGGTTCGTGCTGGCGGGCGATACCGTAGTGGCCGCCGGCCGCCGCATCCTGCCGAAAGCCGAGGATGAAACGACTGCCCGCCAGTGCCTTGAACTGCTATCGGGCCGTCGCCACCGCGTGTTTTCGGCCATTGCTCTGCGTGCACCGGACGGCATCGTTCGGGAGCGCCTGAGCGAGACTATGGTTCTGTTCAAGCGCCTTTCCGGGCACGAAATCGACGCCTATATGGCCAGTGGCGAATGGCACGGAAAAGCTGGTGGATATGCAATCCAGGGCGTCGCCGAGGGCCTGATCACTCGCATTCAGGGCAGCCATTCGGGTGTCGTCGGTCTGCCGCTCTACGAGACACGAACGCTTCTGAAAGCGGCAGGGTTCGAAATTGCCTGAGTGGCTGATCGAGGAAGGGATTGGCGAGACGCGGGCGATCCTGCTCGATAGCGATACTGTACTGGCCGCAAAATGCCGCTGGCACGGCGAATTATACGCCGGCCAGACTATCGCCGCAAAGTTGGCAAGCAAGCGCGGCGTCCGGGGCACAGCGATCTCTCCCGAGGGCCGCGAGATTCTGGTCGACAAACTGCCCCGAAACGTAAGCGAAGGAAGCACGCTCGACCTCGTCGTGACCCGTGCCGCCATGACCGAGCGGGGACGCTACAAACTGCCTTCCGCCCGGCCCGCGGACACCATTACGAAGACAGCGGACGTCTTCAGCGGCGGAAAAGCCGTGCACCGCTTTCCCGCCGGGACATGGGAAGACATCTGGCTCGCCGCGAATTCGGGGGAGGTGGAATTCAACGGCGGATCGCTGCTGTTTGCCGTCACCCCTGCGATGACTTTGGTCGATATCGACGGAGACCTCGATCCGCGCGCGCTGGCGCTGGCAGCGGTCGGGCCGCTCGCACTCGCGCTGGGGCAGTTCGATCTCGGCGGCTCCATCGGGATCGACTTTCCGACGCTGGAAGCCAAGGCGGATCGCAAGGCAGTGGACTCCGCTCTCGGAGAGGCGCTGTGGGATTGGCCGCATGAGCGCACGGCGATGAACGGGTTCGGCTTCGTGCAGCTCGTCTCGCGGCTGGAAGGTCCCTCCCTGCTGCACCGCTTCGCCGCGTCGCGCACTGGTATGGCGGCACGCATGGCATTGCGCCGTGCGGAACTGGTCGAGGGTGCAGGTATCACGCTTCTTACAGTCCATCCCGCACTCAAGGCCAAACTCGAGCCCGAATGGATTGAAGAGCTCGAACGCAGAACGGGTCGCCCGCTGCGGATAGAGACCGAACCCGGCCTTGCCATCGAGGCAGCTTCTGCCCAGATCATGGGGCATGAGTAAATCCTGCCCCATCTGCAAGAAGCCGCGCTCCGAAAAGCATGCCCCGTTCTGCTCGGATCGATGCCGCGACCGTGACCTCGCGAAATGGTTCGGAGACGGATACGCCGTGCCCGGTCGTGCAGCCCTGCCGGAAGAGATCGCCAGCGAAGTGGTCACGCCGCAGGACGACTGAAATAGCCCCTTGCCAAGCCGCCCCCGCTTCGCCATAGGCGCGCACTCCAACCGCTGGAGAGCCCCACGAGAGGCCGCAGCGAAGGTAAGCCCGGGTAGCTCAGTTGGTAGAGCATGCGACTGAAAATCGCAGTGTCGGCGGTTCGAATCCGTCCCCGGGCACCACTTTATAGCCTCCGGAATAACGTCCTCCTCCGCGAAGGGTTCTCCTGACCCTCGGGCCGCGCTATCGCTGACGTCATGCACGAAGAAACAGCGACTGCGCTCTCCGCCTTCGATATTGCCGCCTTGCTGGTTGTGGCTTCTGCCTTACTCGGTTGGTTCAATCATCACTTCATCAAGCTTCCGCATGTCATTGGCTTAACTGTGATGGGCGCGCTTGCCGCCATCGGCCTGATGGTTGCCAATGCCCTCATTCCAGGCGTCACGCTCGACGACTGGGTGGCCGACACGCTGCAGCAGATGAATTTCACGGAAACATTGCTACAGGGGATGCTCAGTTTCCTGCTGTTCGCGGGCGCGCTGCATGTGGATCTCGACCGGTTGAAGGTTGCATGGCTTCCGGTGCTGCTTCTCTCCACCGTCGGCGTGATGATTTCGACCGTGCTGGTCGGCCTCGCGATGTGGGGCGTCGGGATGCTGCTCGGCCTTCCCATCGCTCCGATCTGGTATTTCGTTTTCGGTGCCCTGATCGCACCGACCGATCCGGTTTCCGTACTTGGCGTGCTCAGGGAAGAGGCCGTCCCGCAATCGCTGCAGAGCGCAGTTGCGGGGGAGAGCCTGTTCAATGACGGCGTCGGCATCGTGGTATTCATCATCCTGCTGGGCGCTGCCATCAGCGGGACCGACTTCTCCCTTGCCGAGGGGGCACAGCTATTTGCGATCGAGGCTGGTGGCGGCATTATGGTCGGATTGATTGCCGGGTTCATCGGTTATCGCGCACTCGCTGGAATGGACGAATATACCCTCGAAGTCCTGATCACTCTCGCAGTGGTCATGGGCGGTTATGCGCTGTGCAGCCAACTCCATATTTCCGGCCCTCTGGCCATGGCGGTCGCCGGATTGCTGATCGGCAATCACGGCGTGACCTACGCCATGAGCGACGTGACGCGCGACTACCTCCTCAAGTTCTGGGAATTGCTCGACGAACTGCTCAATTCGGTACTGTTCCTGCTGATCGGGCTGGAAATGATCGTATTGATCCCCGGCGTGGACGAATTGATCTTCGGCCTAGTCGCTATCCCCCTGACCCTGATGGCACGTGCAGTGGGCATTTTCGTTTCGACCAAGACCATTCCGGCCGCACGGCTCCAAGACAAGGGTGCTGGGCGTGTATTGTGGTGGGGCGGCCTGCGCGGCGGGATCTCGATCGCGCTCGCCCTCTCCCTTCCGCCCGGCGAAACGCGCGACCTGATCCTTGCGGCGACTTTCGCAGCCGTATTGTTCAGCGTGCTCGTCCAGCGTGCCACGCTTGGCCGCCTGATCGCGAAGCTGAAGGACGAACATGCGCCTGCCGTCGAAGAAGACAAGGCCCAGTCCACCCCCATTCCGCCGCCCGCATGATTGCTTTCGTCACCGCCATCCGGTAAGCGCCGACCGAACGCCCCGGCCTCGTGCGGATCGCTTCGATTCCACCGCCGGGGCGCAAGTGTTTTGCGCGAAGGAAGAAACCGATGGCACGTCGCCGCCAGATCTATGAAGGCAAGGCCAAGATCCTCTACGAGGGTCCCGAGCCGGGCACGATCATCCAATACTTCAAGGATGATGCCACCGCCTTCAATGCCGAGAAAAAAGGCACGATCAACGGCAAGGGCGTGATCAACAATCGCATCAGCGAATATGTCTTCACTCGGCTGTCGCATATTGGAATTCCGACGCATTTCATTCGCCGCCTGAACATGCGCGAGCAGCTGGTGCGACAGGTCGAAATCATCCCGCTCGAAGTGGTGGTGCGCAATGTCGCTGCCGGTTCCCTTTCCAAGCGCCTCGGCATCGAGGAAGGCGAAGTGCTTCCGCACACCCTGATCGAATACTGCCTCAAGGACGATGCCTTGGGCGACCCCAAGGTGTCGGAAGAAGAGATCGCCTGCTTCAATTGGTGCAGTCACGAAGAGATGCAGGACATGTCCAGCATGGCTATCCGCATCAACGATTTCCTCTCCGGTATGTTCGCTGCGATCGATATCCGCCTGGTGGATTTCAAGCTCGAATTCGGCCGCATCTGGGATGGCGACTACAGCCGTACAATCCTTGCCGACGAAATCAGCCCCGACGGCTGCCGTCTGTGGGACATCAACACCGGTGAAAAACTGGACAAGGATCGCTTCCGCCGGGACCTCGGCGGCGAGAGCGAAGCCTATCAGGAAGTGGCCCGCCGCCTCGGCATCCTTCAGAATGAAGACAGCGGCCCGGGCGAAGTCCTGGACATGAGCGCGCACCGCACCCGCCTGCGCACCTCGATCAAACCGCCGAAGAAATAGTCAGACGATATAGCGCAGCGTCAGTCCACTTGGCGCGATGGCGTAGGCGCAGTCGGGCATGTGGTCTCCGTCAACCTGCACGGGGGTAACGCAACGGTCGAACTCGACCCGGCGGCAGCTGCGCACTTTCGCCTTGGCAAAGCGTTCGACAGGAAGGCCGAGCATGGCAGCCAGGCTCAGCGCCATTATACCGAACCGGGTACCCTCCCGCAGCGTAATCACTTCGACAGAATCGGCGTGCAACGCCGCCTCCGGGCTCATGCGGAAAGGCCCTGCATAAAGCGCCGCGTTCGATACGATGACCGCCTCGGCTTCATCCTCGAATGCCTCCCCTTCGGTCGTCGTCCCGCGTACGATCATCGGTGCCCGCGGCCACTCGCGCATTTGCTGCATCATGGCGATGACATAGGCATACCGGCCTATACGCTTTTTCAGTTCTCCCGAAACGCGCGCGACCGCGTGGCTGTCCGGGCCGATGGAGAGGCATGACACGATCGGAAGTTCACCCAGCCTATAGAGCGGGGCGTGCGCCCATCCTTCTTCACCGCGCGCCCAGCCTTCGGCGATCTTCTTCGCAAAGTCGTCAGGCTTGCGGGGATAATCCAGTTCCCTTGCAACAAGATTGATCGTTCCCGAAGGAGCAACGCATATCGGCGTGCGTTCCACATTATCGCCAAGAGACCGCACGACATCCCGCAAGGTACCGTCGCCGCCAAGCACACAGATGATATCCGCACGCCCGGAAAGTCGCGCGCCTTCGGCAGTTGTAGGCAGCGACACGACTTCGAAGCCTTCCCCCTCCAGTGCCATGATGAGTGAGGTGAGGTGCTTTTGCGCGAAGCTCCCCGAAACCGGGTTGTAGACAAGGTCGATTGCAGCCATCGCCACCGCCTCTACCTTTCTGATGCCAAAATAGAACCTGCAATTCATCGGAAGGGGAGTGACTTTTGCAGATTGCGGGGCAGCTGTCCTTGCCCTCAGCAGCCCAATCTGTACTCTCCCATCCGGGACGGTCGCGATTGCGGCTGAATGAAGGGACGCCAGATGAAATTACTGAATGTTGCACGCGCGGTTGCCGCGCTGCCTCTTATCGCGCTCGTCGCGC
Source organism: Qipengyuania huizhouensis (assembly GCF_019711635.1). Taxonomy (GTDB): domain Bacteria; phylum Pseudomonadota; class Alphaproteobacteria; order Sphingomonadales; family Sphingomonadaceae; genus Qipengyuania; species Qipengyuania huizhouensis. Next base: position 35,402 of record NZ_JAIGNT010000010.1, read on the forward strand.
CGCTCGCTGCGCAGGATGCGGTGCCAGCGCAGACCGAGGCTCAACAGCGCAGCGAAACCGGCTGGGGCCTGCCGATCTACGACATCGCACCCGATGCTTCGGTTCGGTACGGAATCCTTGAAAACGGCATGCGCTACGCGATCATGCGTAACCAGACCCCGGAGAGCGCAGTTGCCATTCGCTTTGGCTTCGATGTTGGCTGGGTCGATGAAGAGGACGACGAACTTGGCCTCGCCCACTTCATCGAACATATGGCCTTCAATGGTTCGACCAACGTCCCCGAAGGGGAGATGATCAAGCTGCTCGAACGCGAAGGCCTTGCCTTCGGGGCGGACACCAATGCCTCGACCGGTTTCGAGGAAACGATCTACAAGCTCGACCTGCCGCGGAATGATGCCGACTTGCTGGGAACTGCGCTCATGCTGATGCGCGAAACGGCAAGCGAACTCACCATTGCCGAAGATGCGGTCGATCGAGAGCGCGGCGTCATTCAATCCGAAACGCGCACGCGCAACAATTTCCAGATTCGCCGCATCAAGGATTATCTCAAGTTCATCGCGCCCGATACGCGCTTTGCCGGGCGTTTCCGCGCCGACGAAACGGTCGAGAATATCGATGCGGCCCCTGCACAGCGCCTCCGCGAACTTTATGCGCGCTATTATCGGCCTGACAATGCGGCACTGGTGATCGTGGGCGACATCGACGTCGCGGCGGTGGAAGCCGAAGTGCGAGAGCGGTTCGCCGACTGGACTTTGCCCGATGCCGCGATCAAACACGTCGATGGCGGCATGATCGACCTGAAAAGAGGACCAGCCGCCGCCAATTTCGTCGATCCGGACGTTCCCTATCTCGTTGTCATCGACCGTTTTGCACCCTATCGCGAACCCCACAGCACAACGGCAGACTTTCGCCGCTCACTCCTTTCGCAGCTTGGCCGCGCCATGCTCAACCGCCGGCTCGAACAGATCGCAAATTCACCGGATGCCCCGATCATCTCCGGCGGAATCTCGGGAAGTGACTTCTTCGAATTGTACGATCAGGCATCACTGACCCTGCAGGCCAAGGAAGGCGAATGGCAAGAGGCGTTGTCAGTCGGCGAACAGGAATGGCGCCGCGCGATCGAGCACGGTTTTACCCAAGCGGAACTTGCCGAACAGATTGCTAATTTCACGCGCAGTTTCCGGGATTCCGCACAGCAACAGAATACCCGTCAGAGCGCGGGTCTCGCGACCGGCATTCTCGGCACTGCCAAGACCGGACGGCTCTTTGTTTCGCCCCAGACCAATTGGGAGATATTCCAGCAAATCGCCGAGACGATCATGCCGGAAGCCGTCGCCGAAGTATTCCGCGAAGACTATGCCCTTTCCCCGGCGCTGGTTCATGTAAGTTCGAAAACTCCAGTCGAAGGCGGTGAGCAGGCTATCCTCGATGTACTAGCCACATCGCAAGCCATGCCGGTGGAGGCTCCATCAAGTAACGAAATGGCGACTTTCGGTTACACTGATTTCGGCACGCCGGGAGAGGTGGTGTCGGATACTGTGGTCGAGGACTTGAATTTCCGTCAGATCCGCTTCGCCAATGGAGTGCGTCTGAACCTCAAGTCGACCGATTTCGAAGAAGGCAAATTGCGTTATTCGATCCGCATCGGATCGGGCCTGCTTTCGCTTCCCGATGATTCAATCGGCACCGGCCTGTTCCTTTCCACCTCGCTTGCGCAGGGTGGGCTCGGAAAGCACAGCTATGACGAGATCCGCCGGATCATGGCAGGTCGTGATGTAGCAAGTGGATTGAATGTGGGCGGAGACAAGTTCTCTACTTCTGGCAGCACGACGATGACCGACCTCGAGCTACAGCTTCAGCTAACCGCAGCATACCTCACGGATCCGGGTTTCCGCCAAGAGGCTCTGAGCCGGTGGCAGGCGCTCCTGCCGCCATTCCTCGCCAGCGCCGATGCGACCCCGCAGGCGGTTTCGCAATTCGAACTACCTCAGGTCCTGACGGACGATAATCCCCGCTTCGGCATTCCCTCTCAAGATAGGCTGGAGGCAGTCACTCTTGAACAGGCGCGGGCGCTGTCTTCCGATCAGTTTGGCTCCGCTCCGATCGAAATCGCGGTCGTCGGCGAAATCGACGAGGCCACGATCATCGATGCGGTCGCTCGTACATTTGGCGCGCTACCAGCGCGAGCAGATGTGCTGGAACCGTTCGAGGACGCAAGGCAAGCCAGTTTCACTGCCCGGCGCGAACCGGTCACGCTAACTCATGCCGGTGCAGAAGATCAGGCGCTGGCACAGGTCTACTGGCCCACGACGGATGATGGCGATGCGCAGGAAGAAGCGACGATGCGGCTTCTCGCAACAGTCATGCGACTGGAACTGCTGGAGGAGATCCGCGAGAATCTGGGCGCGTCTTATTCTCCCGGCGCCTCGTCTTCTATGTCGGATACCTATGAAGGTTTTGGCACCTTCTCGACTTCGGTGGTCGTCGCTCCCGGCGATGCCGACACGGTCTTCGCAACCATCGACTCCATCGCGAAGGACTTGCGCGAAAATCCGGTCGATGCCGACCTTCTGGATCGCGCCCGCCGCCCGATGTTGGAAAATCTCGCGCAGCAGAAGACCCAGAATCCATACTGGCTCGGATTACTCTCGGAAGCCCAGCTCAAGGCTGACCGGCTCGACCGCTATCGCACACTTGAGACGCGATTGCGGAATGTGACACCGCAGATGTTGCAGGAAGCGGCTGCGCGTTACCTGACGGAAGCCGAGGCCCTGCGTATCCGGATCGTGCACCAGTCGCTGGCCCAGCGCAATTAGGCTGCCTGGCAAGAGAAGAAGACCGGAGGACGATACAGGCTAATTCTATTTGCCGGATCGGCAAAAATTCTGCGGTTCATAAAGTCGGTTTCAAAGTACTTCCCGCCAGACATGAACTCCCTCGTGGCTTGCTCTTGCAGCCCTCTCGCGGCATAGGCGCGCGGCAAATGCCGACCGCATCGTTCCAATCGAAAGGCAGCCCATGAAGATTCGCGTTCTCGTCAGCCTCAAACCCGGCGTGCTCGACCCGCAGGGCCGTGCAGTTCATCATGCGCTGGAGGGACTCGGCTTCCAAAGCGTCGACGATGTCCGCATTGGTCGTACTGTCGAACTCGACGTAGCCGATGACACCAGTGACGAAGCGCTCACCGATATGTGCGAGAAGCTGCTCGCGAATACCGTGATCGAGAACTACAAGATCGAGAAGCTCGGCTGATGGCTTTCCGTTCGGCAGTCATCACCTTCCCCGGTTCGAACTGCGACCGCGATATGGCGGTGGCGCTGGAACAGGTTTCAGGCACCGCGCCAGTCCGCATATGGCATGGCGATGCCGAGCTACCCGAGGGGCTCGACTTTATCGCCCTGCCCGGCGGCTTTTCCTATGGCGATTACCTCCGCTCCGGTGCGATGGCGGCCAACAGCCCGATCATGCGTGAGGTTGTCCGCGCTGCCGGCCGGGGAGTGCCGGTGCTGGGCGTGTGCAATGGCTTCCAGGTGCTTGCGGAAGCGCGGCTGCTGCCCGGCGCCTTGATGCGAAATGCCAGCCAACACTTCATTTGCCGGACTGTATCGCTCAAAGTCGAGACTACGCAGTCCATCTTTACCCAAGGGTATGAAGCCGGACAGGAAATCCGCATTCCCGTGGCACATCACGATGGCAACTACTTCGCCGATGAGGACACGCTCGACCGCTTGGAAGGCGAAGGCCGTGTAGCTTTCCGCTACGTCGAGAATTGTAATGGATCGCGACGCGATATCGCCGGAATCCTCAACAAGGCAGGCAATGTTTTGGGAATGATGCCCCACCCCGAACGCGCTGTCGATGCAGCCCATGGCGGCACAGACGGACTGGCATTATTCGATGGGGCTATGAGGGCGCTTGCGAACGCCTGAGAAGGTCAGGCGATTTTGCGTGTACCCGAAGCGCGGTTCCGGAAGATCTTGCGCACATCTTCCGAAGGCATGGGGCGACCGAAGTGGAAGCCCTGGATCTTATTGCAGCCAAGCCGGCGGATCATCTCCGCCTCCTCGTCATTCTCGACGCCTTCCGCAGTGGTCGTCATATCGAGGCTGTCCGCCATGGCCACGACTGCACGAATAATGGCAAGGCTCTCGGGACTGTTTTGCGCCGCACCCTGAACGAAAGTTCGATCGACCTTGATGGTGGTGAACTTCAGCTTGCGCAGATAGCCGAGCGAGGAGTAGCCGGTCCCGAAGTCGTCAAGCGCCACCGAACAGCCCAGAGCCATGCACTGCTCGAGTGCCTTCCGTGCCACATTGGCGTCGCGCATGAAGATGCTCTCGGTCACTTCGATCTCGAGCCGCTTGGGATCCAAGCCACTGTGCGATAATGCGCGCACAACCGTTCCCGCGAAGTCAGGCTCAACCAGTTGCTCGGGCGACACGTTGATATTGACCTTGACATTCTCCGGCCAGTTGCAGGCAGCCTCGCGACAGGCCTCCTGCAGGACCCAGGTACCGATCGGAACGATCAGGCGGGTATCTTCCGCGAGCGGAATGAACTTGGCCGGGCTGACGAAGCCGTGTTCTTCGCTGTTCCAGCGGATCAGCGCCTCGAAACTGACGATCTCTTCCGTCTTGGCATCCACCACCGGCTGGTAGTGCAAGACGAACTCGTTCTTTTCGAGCGCGCTTCGCAGGGAAAATTCGAGCTTGCGGCGCTCTTCCGCATTGCTGTGCAGGGCAGGCTCGTACTCGAAATGTCCGCTCCCGCCCCCATCCTTGGCCCGATAAAGTGCCAGGTCGGCATTTCGAAGCAGTTCCTCAACCGTATTGCCGTCTCTTGGGCCGATTGCCGAACCGACGCTGGCACCGACGTAAAGTACCTGATTGTCGATATGATAGGGCGCAGAAAGTGCCGAAATGATTGCTTTCGCCAGAGATTCCACACGGCTGCGATCGCTTGCATCGCGGATTATCACGGCGAACTCGTCGCCACCCAGCCTTCCGCACAATTCGCCTTCACCCATCAACGACTTAAGGCGCGATGCGACATGCGCCAGCATCTTGTCTCCCACCAGATGCCCAAGTGAATCGTTGATGGCCTTGAACCGGTCGAGGTCGATCATCAGAAGCGCGCAACGAGCGCGCCATTGTCCGGCATATGCCAGAGCCTGGAACAAGGATTCGTTGATCTGCAGCCGGTTGGGCAATTGGGTAAGCGTATCGTAGCGTGCGAGATATTCGATCTTTTCGCTGCTCTCGCGCTGTGTCGTCACATCGGAGCCCACGCCGCGGAAGCCAAGCCACAAGCCATCCTCGTCGAACATGGGCGTTCCCGACATTTCCCACCAGCGGGTCTGGCCATCTACGAGCGCTTTCACGAGAAGATTGGAGAAGCTCTCCTTTCCTTTGAGCCGATCAGCCAGTTCGTGAATGCTGGAAGGAAACTGGCCCGTCTTCCAGCCGTCACCCGAGATCAGCTGAAGGAACGATTTACCTTCGATCTCGGCGATGTCTTTCCCCATCGCGAATGCGAGGCGGGGACTGACCGAACGCAAGCGCCGGTTCGTGTCGATCTGCCACAACCAGTCAGCCTGACCATCCTCGAATTCGCGCAGCAGCATCGACACGGTTTCGCTCTTCTCGTGCATTTCGAGCTCCGCAACGCGAGCCCCGAGTGCTACGCGTGCAGTTTCGATCACGCCGAAACAGGCAAAGAATGCGCTGGCAATGATGATGGCGGCGAGACCGTAGTTGAAAGTTGCCAAGGCTGCCACGACGGCCCCTGCGCTCACTGTCAGAGTAAAGGCGATGGTGCTTAGGGGCGCACCATAACGGCTGACAGCACTCGCCATCACGAGGAGGGCCAGCACCGACCATAGGGCAGCTACCTGATCACTGGGTCCGAAGACTACGGCCATGCACATACCTACGGACCAGACTCCCCCTTTGAGGGCAGACCACAGGGCGTGGCGATGCAGCTCTTCCATCGAAAAAGCGCGTTCTTCCGCATCGCCCAGGCGGCGATCGAGAAAGTAGGAGAAGGCAACAACAGAGGCGAGTACGGCTCCCCAAATCCCAAGTAATATACCCGGGATTGCGCCACGGCACATCCAGCCCACCACCAGCGCGGCGAACAGGTGCAAGACGATGCGTGTACCCGCACGCTTTGTGACCATCGAATATTGCCTGCCATGCAGACGCGCGAAATCTCCGCATTCAGGCGCATCGAGCCCGATGATCTGTCGCATGCTCAGCGACCTGTCCGCGGAGGACGGCACGATTTCGTTCTCGCTCACGATTAACGGCTTAGTCGCGAAAGGTTATTCTCGCGTAAACCGCAGGTGATTTTCCGCACCGTCCGAACCGCTCGCGATACTTGGCCGAATTGGCCCTAAGAACCCGATTTACCTGCGAAATTTCTATTCGACGGTGACCGATTTTGCGAGATTGCGCGGCTGGTCGACATCGGTCCCTTTCGCACAGGCAACATGATACGCGAGCAATTGCACCGGGATGGCATATACAAGGGGTGCGATCAGCGGATGGACGCGGGGCATTTCAATAGTGGCTAGGCAGCCTTCGCCTGCCTCTTGCAGCCCCTTGGCATCCGATATGAGCACGATCTGCCCGCCGCGCGCGCGGACCTCTTCCATATTCGAAATGCTCTTTTCGAATAGTGGCCCGGAGGGCGCGAGCACGATTACCGGCACAGCGTCGTCGATCAGCGCAATCGGCCCGTGCTTCATCTCGCCGCTGGCGTAGCCCTCGGCATGGATATAACTGATTTCCTTGAGCTTCAGCGCTCCCTCCAGGGCCAAGGGATAGTCCGGGCCGCGCCCGAGATACAGGACATCGCGCGCCGGAGCGATCAGATGCGCCATACTGGCTATATCCTCGTCATGATCGAGCGCGGCATTTAGCGCAGCGGGTGCCTCGAGCAGGTGCGCGACAACCTCCTGCTCTTCCTCGCGGCTCATCAGCCCCTTCTTCACCGCCATGTGCGCCGCGAATGCAGCCAGTACGGCAAGTTGGCAGGTAAACGCCTTCGTGGATGCGACACCGATTTCCGGCCCTGCATGTGTCGGAAGCAAAAGATCCGCCTCACGTGCCATGGTACTTGTCGGCACGTTGACGACTGCACCGATAGTCTGCCCGTTTTCCTTGCAATGGCGGAGCGCCGCCAGTGTATCTGCCGTCTCGCCACTTTGCGAGATGAACAGGGCAAGCCCCCCGTTTTCGAGAACCGGTTCGCGATAGCGAAACTCGGAGGCCACATCGATATCGACCGGCACGCGGGCGAATTGCTCGAGCCAGTATTTGGCGACCATACCGGCATAGAACGACGTCCCGCAAGCGACGATCGTCACGCGTTTTACGCTCGAGATGTCAAAGTCGAACTGCGGCAAGGCCACGGAGTTGTCTGATTGCCGCAAATAGGAGGAGAGCGTCTGCGCGACCACGATGGGCTGCTCGAAAATCTCTTTCTGCATGAAGTGGCGATAATTGCCCTTTTCCACTGCAGCGGCGGAAGCACCCGAGCTGCGAATTTCGCGCTCTACTTCTTCACCGTTCTCGTCGTAAATGGTTGCACCTTCGCGGCGGACGACGACCCAGTCGCCCTCTTCCAGATAGGTAATCTGCTGCGTCAGGGGCGCGAGCGCCAGCGCGTCGGAGCCGAGATAGGTTTCGCCATCCCCGTAACCCACCACCAAAGGCGAGCCGCGCCGCGCACCGATCACCATATCGGGGTGCTCGCGAAAAACGATTGCGAGTGCAAAGGCGCCACGAAGGCGAGGGAGAACATTGGCGACAGCCCTTTCCGGCGTCTCTCCCTGTTCCACCAGACGCGAAATGAGATGTGCTACCACCTCGCTGTCGGTATCGCTTTCCAGCCTGCGCCCGGCTTCACGCAGCTCGGCACGCAATTCCTTGTAGTTCTCGATAATGCCATTGTGGACCAGCGCGACATGGTCCGTCGCATGCGGGTGGGCATTGTTCGCGGTCGGCGCACCATGCGTCGCCCAGCGGGTATGCGCGATGCCGATATCGCCAGGCGCCGGATTGTTCGCAAGCTCCACGACCAGATTGTTGAGCTTGCCTTCGGCACGGCGGCGGACCAGCCTGCCCTCCTCTATCGTGCAGATACCCGCGCTGTCATAGCCGCGATATTCCATGCGCCTCAGTCCGTCGACCAGCCTTTCCGCTACAGCTTCCTTGCCGACGATACCGATTATTCCGCACATGCACGTGACCCCTTATTCATCTGTCGAAAGCACACTTAATGCCTTCCGTCTGCCGATCAATCGGCACTTAAGTTCACTGGTTCCCGCGGTGTGCTCCACCACAGCAACAAGCCCGCACCGATTATGATCGCGGCGCCGGCCAGCGTAAGCAGATCGGGAATGTCGCCAAACCACCACCAACCCAGGAAGGTCGCGACCAGCATCTGGACATAGGTAGTCGGCGCTATGGTTGCTGCGCCCGCACGCTGGGTTCCTATATATGCCAGCCAGTGGGCGCTGCTTGCTGTAATAGCGACTACGGCGCAGCGGGCTACGATCGTCCAGTCCGGCGCAGAAATCTGGAGATTCTCGAACCCCGAAATATGCCCGCCCACAGCGGCAAGAATCAGGAGCGGCATGGCGCCGATCTGCACGAAGACCTGCATCGACAGGGCGCTGCCTTGCCCCGCACTCGCACGGTTCGCGATTATCATCAGCGCGAAGAAGAAAGCTGAAGCCAGAGGCAGGAGTGCAACCAACCCCAATTCGGCAAGGTTCGGCCTGAGAACCAGTCCGACACCCACCAGCGCTGCCAGAGATGCAAACCAGACCGCAGCTCGCACCTTCTCGCCCAATAGCGGCCCGCTAAGCAGCGCGACAACTACCGGCGAAACAAAAGCAAGCGCCATTGCCGTCGCCAGAGGCATTACGAAGATGGCCGAAAAGAAACAGAGCGACGCGGCGGCAAGGCAGAATCCCCGCGCGGCCTGCAGCCTTGGATTACCAGGCCGGAAAGCTGCCTTCCCCTCATTCGCGGCAAGCAGAACCGAAAGACCGGCGGAACCGAGCGCAAAGCGCAACGCCGCCACGGCCAGAGGCGACCATTCCCCCGACATGGTCTTGATCACTGCATCGCCGACGCTGAGCAGGGCGAAACCGCACAGCGCGATCAGGATACCGCTACGTTCTGAATGTTGCATGGCGAGGTGGGTAATTCCTGGTTGAGATCACGCGGCCTTGAACGAGCTGCGCATACAGCAATTGTCCCACGGGGAAAGACACTAGATGCCCACGAGCCGCTCGACCGGATTGGCCCGGACACATCCCGCTTTGCTTCCGTGCCAAAGTATATCGTTCGATGCCATAATCTATGCAGTCCCGGCGCCTTTCTGCGGCGCCACGAAGGTGGCAGCATTTTCGTCGTGCTGAATGGACCGGTTAGGAAAAAATCAAGGTTTCCAACTTATTCACCAAACTTGCATACGCGGAATTCGCCGTCTTGAAGACAGCTGGGTTGCGTCACGACGATTACGACCTCGGGGGTTTAGGCAATGAGTGCATTCGGGCGGAAGAATGGGCCGGCTGGCATGGGCGCCGGATCGCGTCCGCAATTCGGTGTCGCTCGGCCGATGCATGGCGGCGTACCCGACAAGGAAGAAAAGAAGCAGGCCGGCGGCGAACAGTTCCCACCGCTGCCGCAGGACAGCGTTCCTCCTCCCGGCACCGGTGGATCGGCTGCCAGTGCCGATGCCATGGCGCGACTTTCGGAACGGATGAACACGACCCATTCGGGCGATTCGGAAGTCGGTGGTTTCGAGGCCAGCGTCCACAAAATCAAGGAACAGGTCCTTCCGCGCCTGCTCGAGCGCGTCGATCCCGAGGCGGCAGCAACGCTTACGAAAGATGAGTTGTCGGAGGAATTCCGCCCTATCATCATGGAAGTGCTGGCCGAACTGAAGGTCACTCTCAACCGCCGCGAGCAATTCGCGCTCGAAAAGGTCTTGGTCGACGAGCTTCTAGGCTTCGGCCCGCTGGAAGAGCTGCTCAACGATCCGGACGTGTCCGACATCATGGTCAACGGCCCGGACCAGACCTACATCGAAAAGAAGGGCAAGCTGACCCTCGCCCCAATCCGTTTCCGCGACGAGCAGCACCTGTTCCAGATCGCCCAGCGCATCGTGAACCAGGTCGGTCGCCGCGTTGACCAGACCACGCCGCTCGCCGACGCCCGCCTCAAGGACGGCAGCCGCGTGAACGTGATCGTACCGCCGCTCAGCTTGCGCGGCACCGCGATCTCGATTCGTAAGTTTTCCGAAAAGCCCATCACGCTCGACATGCTGCGCGACTTCGGTTCAATGTCGGACAAGATGTGCACCGCCTTGAAGATCGCGGGCGCATGCCGCATGAACATCGTCATCTCGGGCGGTACGGGTTCGGGTAAGACGACCATGCTCAACGCCCTGTCGAAGATGATCGATCCGGGCGAGCGTGTGCTGACCATCGAGGACGCGGCAGAACTTCGCCTGCAGCAGCCGCACTGGCTGCCGCTCGAAACCCGTCCGCCGAACCTCGAGGGCCAAGGCGCAATCACCATCGGCGACCTCGTGAAGAACGCCCTGCGTATGCGTCCCGACCGCATCATCCTGGGCGAAATTCGCGGCGCGGAGTGTTTCGACCTTCTCGCTGCCATGAATACCGGCCACGATGGCTCGATGTGTACGCTTCACGCCAACAGCCCGCGCGAGTGCCTCGGCCGTATGGAAAACATGATCCTGATGGGCGACATCAAGATCCCGAAAGAAGCCATCAGCCGCCAGATCGCCGAATCGGTCGATCTCATCGTTCAGGTAAAGCGCCTTCGCGACGGTTCGCGCCGCACCACCAACATCACCGAGGTGATCGGGATGGAAGGCGATGTGATCGTGACGCAGGAACTGTTCAAGTTCGAGTATCTGGACGAGAGCGACGACGGCAAGATTCTCGGCGAATTCCGTTCCTCTGGCCTGCGCCCCTACACGCTGGAAAAGGCGCGCCAGTTCGGCTTCGACCAAGCCTATCTGGAAGCCTGCCTCTAGCTCGCTAACCGCGTATAATTCCCGGAATTGCAACGGCCAGCAAGCCGCCGCCTATCACCGCGCAGATCAGGAAAAGTCCGGTCCAGGGCATCCACCCCACCCCGTCGATCTGCGCACGCCTGGCGCGGCGCCGCTCCATCACAAGCGCAAATCCGGCGCATAGAAGGAAACTCGCCCCCCACAGGGCGATCATATCTGCTTCGCTGGCAAACGTCAGGAATTCGTGCATGGCGCGCGATATGGGTACCAGCGGAACTTCTGCCAAGCTGGCGTTAAGGGAACCGGGTTATTGTTTACCCGTTCTAACCCGTTGAACGCCTGATGTTCGGGCCCTTCGGGAAGGATATAGACATGATCAAGAAGCTTATGCTCGCCCTCGGAATTACCACGATGAGTCTCGCAGCCACCGCTTGCAACACGGTCAAGGGTGTTGGCGAAGACATCGAATCCGTCGGCGAAGCCGGTGAGGATGCAATCGACTAAACCATGAAAAAGAAACCCGAATTCTTCCGTAAATCCGCACTGCTCCTGTCGGTAGCAGCATTGTCACTCGGGGTGACAGCCTGCAACACTGTCAAGGGGCTCGGCGAAGATATTAAATCCGTCGGCGAGGCGGGCGAGGATGCGATCGACTGAGCGCAACTCACGACATTGCGAAGAATGGCGAGACGCCCGCCCTTACCGGCGGGCGTTTCTATTTTCTGCGGTATACCAGCGTCAAATTGTTAGCAGGCATATGGTGTCTGGCCGTGCGGACGAAACCAGTATGTTCCGCCAAATCATCCATTTCGCTGACATACCGGATTCCCCATGCAGGATCACGGCTGCGCAGACTCGTATCGAAGGCGAGATTCGACGGTACGGCTTCTTTCCCATTTTCGAAAGACGGGCCGTAGAGGATGAGCGGTGCACCGGTGGTGAGTACTTGGCTGGCTCGCTCGAACAGACCTTGCGTTGCCGCCCATGGGCTGATGTGGACCATATTGATGCATAGCAGCGCGTCTGCCCGCACCACTGGCCAGTTCCCCTCTTTCGCATCCAGCTCCAATGGGGCCGCGAGATTTGCATATCCCGTTTGCCTCACCCACGAAGCAATCGATTCCAGAGCCGCCGGATCCCGATCGGTCGGCTGCCATTGCAGCGCGGGAAAACGCGCCGCCATGAATACCGCATGCTCACCAGTCCCGCTGGCGACCTCCAGCACGAGCCCGGTTTCAGGCAACTCCTTGGCCAGAACATCCGCGATCGGAGCAGAGTTTCGAGCAGCAGAGGGCGAGGTCCGCTTCAATTGACCTGTCGCTCGCGGCCTTCCCAGTAAGGGGCCCGCAAATCCTTGCGGAGGATTTTGCCGCTGGCGTTGCGGGGCATCACCTCGAGCACATCGATACTCTTTGGCACCTTGAAACCGGCAAGCCTTTCCTTCGTCCACTCAATCACCGAATCTGCATCCACTTCCTGACCTGCCTTGGCCACGATGCAGGCCTTCACCGCTTCCCCCCAGGTGTCGTCGGGCACTCCGATCACCGCAACTTCGCCTACCGCGGGATGGCCATAGATCGCGCTTTCGACCTGTGCCGGATATACGTTCTCGCCGCCCGAGATGATCATGTCCTTCATCCGGTCCTGGATGTAGACGTAGCCGTCCTCGTCCATGAGGGCAGCATCGCCCGTGTGCATCCAGCCATCTTTCAGCGAGCTCTGCGTAGCGTCGGGCAGATTCCAGTAACACGCCATGTTCGACGGGCTCTTGCAGATCAGTTCACCCACCTCGCCGCGGGGCAATTCTCGCCCATCTTCCCCGACGACCTTGAGTTCGACGCCGGGCACGGCCTTGCCCGCCGATTTCATCCGCTGATTGCCCGCCAGATCGTGATCCTCGGGTGGAAGGACTGCGATCGTCCCCGTCGTTTCGGTCATGCCGTAGCACTGAAGAAATCCGGCATCCGGGATGGTTCTTACCGCCTCTCGCAGCAGGTCGAGCGGAATGGGCGCCGCCCCGTAGAGAACATATTTGACACCGGACATGTCGGTCGTCTTCGCGCGCGGATGCTGAACGACCATCTGTAGCGCGGCCGGCACGATAAACAGGCGGGTTATGCCCTGCTCGAAAGCATCCAGCACGCCATCGGGCGTGAATTCCTCCTGCACAATTGCACGGATACCGGAACCCATCGCCATGATGCCAAGCCCCGTCCCGCCGATATGCGCGCAGGGCATGCAGACGAGGATGGCCTCATCCTCGTCGAAGTGCGACCATGGCTGGTCCGCCTCCTGGCTCGGCATGCGTAGCGCAAAGAGGTTGCGGTTCGTCAGGACGGCACCCTTGGGATTTCCGGTTGTGCCCGAAGTATAAAGCTGGAGGGCGGGATCGTCGGGACCAGCAGGAGCGAACGCGCCGGCGGAGGAGTTCTCGATTTCCCTGAGCGCATCACCGGTCGAAAGGATATCCGGAGGGGATTCCATCTGCTTGCAGGCCTTGCCGGCCAACTCGCCGAAGCCCTCGCCAAGCAAGACCAGTTTCGCTCCTGTATCGCCGAGAATATAGGCTATTTCGGGAGCAGCGAGACGCCAGCCGATAGGGACCATGACCACACCGGCACGAGCAGCCGAATAGAAAAGTTCGAAATAATGGCGCGAGTTCTTGCCGAGCCACGCGATCCGATCGCCTTTGCCCACGCCGCGTGAAGCCAACATGGAGACGATCTTGCGGCTGCGAACTTCAAGCTCCGCAAAGGTGAGCGCTTCATCGTCCTGCTCCAGCGCGACGTTATCGGGCCGTTCGACTGCCCAATGCTGGATAAGCTCATCGAATGTGAGCTTCTGCGTGGCTTCCATATATCCTCTCCGCTGCTTTCAGCTTCGATGACATCATGCCACGCCAGTTGCATCGCGCAACCGGTTTCGGAACGCTCCTACTGCCAGCGCCCGGCGGCCCTCGCGCGGCGCTCGCGAACTGCCAGCCATACCAGAAGTCCCAGCGGCCCCGCCATGAATGTCGCGACAAGGATTGGAGCCTGAAGCAACCGCGAAAAGCCCTTCGCATCCGCGTCTCGCACGATCCAGAGCCCCACGAACAGGTCGAAGGCCAGATAATGGATCCAGCCTATCGCAACACCGCCGTCGCTCGCAAAAATCGAACGGATGCCTTCGATCGAACCGAAATCGAAACCGGAACCATCTCCGCCAACCGGGTCGAGCAATCCGGACAAAATCCCGACCAGACCGAGCATATAGGTCAGGCACAAAAGACCGATGCCGAGGTAAAGTACCGCTGCAAGCAGTGCCGGCCAGCGTGGAAGGAAGATGAGCGCTGACCACATTACAATCGCCAGGATGTTGGCCGCAGAGAAAACGATGTCCCACACGTCTCGATCTCCTTACTCTTCGATCAAAATCGGGAGGCTGTTCGCCGCACGCCGGATAGCATCGTTGTCATGGACGAACCTTCCCCGCGCTGCGCGCTTGGCGAGTGCAATTGCCGCCCTGGCGACAATTTCCGCCTTGATCCCGCGATACTGCCGGTATTTGCCAAGCATGAACAGATTGGCGAGCGGTGCAGTCGCTATCCCGAGCCGTTCGGCAGTACGCCGATCGTTATCGCGCTGACCGACCAGCAGACCCGGCCGCAGAATGTCGAGCCGCGGGAACCTGAGTCTGGTAAGTTCGCGCTCGGTTTCCCCCTTGACCCGCAGATAGAGGTTTTTCGAGGCAGTGTCCGCGCCGACGGAGCTCACGGCGACCAACCGCTCCACGCCATTGGCAAGCGCAGCCTTTGCTGTCGACAGGACGAGTTCCCGATCTACAGCACGAAAAGCCGCTTCGTTCTCTCCCGACTTCTTCCATGTCGTACCCAAGGCGCAAATGACCGCCTTGGGACGCAGCGCCTCGAAGACTTCGCCCCATTTCGACGGATCGGCGACAAAATATTCGATACGAATTCCCGGCGGCAGCTTGGCCTCGCGCCGCCCGATGGCTTGCAGGCGAATATCCTCTCGCCCCACGCATTCTTCCATCACCTTGCCACCGATCAGGCCGGTTGCGCCAACGAGGCAGAGGCGTAGCGCCTCAGACATTCGAAAGTCCTTCGGGCGCACGACCATAGATACGGCGGCACTGGTTGATCGCGAAACGATCGGTCATGCCAGCAATGAAATCGGCAATATGGCGGCTCTTTTGCGGTTCGTCCGCAGGCAGGCGCGCCACCCAATCGTCTGGCATAGTCGCCGGATCCTGCTGGTAGGCAACGAATAGTCGCGCCACGACGTCGCGCGCCTTCTCGGCGGTCTGGATTTGCTCCGGATGATAATAGAGACGCTGGTACATGAACTTCTTCAAACGCCGCTCCTCCACAGCGATCCCGGGCGAGAAGCCGGCGAGTTGCCTGCCAGCGCCGCGGACCTGACCGATGCTGTCCATCCCCGCCACATTGGAGCGTGTGTGCTTGATGACATCGTTGACCATCAGGCCGATCTGGCTGCGGACCAGCTCCCGCAACTGAGTTTCCCGCGTCGCATGGGGGAAACGCTGTTCGACCCGCCTGAACTGGTCGGCCAGAAATTCGATCTCCATCAGATCGTCGAGATCGAGGAATCCGGCACGAAGTCCGTCGTCTATGTCGTGATTGTCGTAGGCAATATCGTCGGCCACGGCGGCGATCTGCGCTTCCAGCGAAGGCCACTCACCGAGATCGAGACCATACGCCGTATCGATCTCCGCCAAGGCCCAGTTCGGGGCGCCAACGGGACCGTTGTGCTTGGCCATGCCCTCGAGCGTTTCCCAGGTTAGATTCAGACCTACATGATCCGGATAGGGGCTCTCGATCCGCGCCAGCGTGCGAATACCCTGCGCGTTGTGATCATAACCACCCGCATGCTCCATGGCCTGTTCCAGCGCCTTCTCCCCCGCATGGCCAAAGGGTGGATGGCCGATATCGTGGGCAAGGCACAGCGCTTCGGTCAGGTCCTCGTCGAGCCCTAACTCGCGTGCGATGACGCGGCCGATCTGCGCGACTTCGATACTGTGTGTCAGCCGCGTGCGATAATGGTCGCCGTCGGGGGCAATGAATACCTGGGTCTTCGACCGAAGGCGGCGGAAGGCGATCGAATGGATTATCCGGTCGCGATCACGCTGGAATTCGCTGCGGGGTCCGCGCGCACCGTCGCGGTTTTCGGCGAATTCGCGTCCGCGCGAATGCGCAGGATCGGCAGCGTAGGGAGCTCTATGCATGGAGCGCTGAGGCTTAGGTGAGCCGATTTGTCACGACAACGTGAACGAAACACGAACTCGGCAGCTTTTCGGCAGGCAGCACCATTCCATCGGGCAAAAGAAAGGGCCGCGCGCTTTCAAGCGGCGCAGCCCTTTCAGGAATGCGACCTCAACCGATCAGTTGATGCCGATGGTGTCCGGATTTCCATCCGGATCACCGTTCACGGTGCCGCCGCTCCGCGGTGTGCCGAGCAGCAAGAGGCCGGCCATATGCGGGCTTGCCATCGAAGTCCCCGATAGCGTGGCGTATCCGCCATCCTTGTAGGTAGAGAGAATGGACGAACCCGGCTCTGCATAATCGACCGGCGGATTGCCGTAGTTCGAGAAGCTCGACCAGTTATCGCCCTGCGCGAAGGAACTGATGGTATAGATGTTCGCATGATTGGCCGAAGCCGGCGACTTGGTCGTAGCACTGGTACTTTCGTTGCCTGCTGCCAAGGCAAACTCGAGCCCGCCCTGCGCCGCAGCGATGACCGCATCGTTGAGCGCTTGGCTGAACCCGCCACCCAGCGACATGTTCGCTACATCGTCCGAATTTGCGATCGACGCGGCATATTCGATTCCGGCAATAACCCCGCTGGTCGATCCCGACCCGCGACGGTCGAGGACCTTGATGCCGATCACTGTTACACCCGGCGCCACACCTACGACACCGATTCCGTTACCTTTGATGGCCGCAATCGTACCCGCCACATGCGTGCCGTGACCATTGCCGTCATCGGCATTCTTGTCGCGCGTGAAATTGGCGGCAAGGCTGGTATCCACATTCAGGTCCGGATGGTCGAAATCCACTCCGGTGTCGATCACCAGTGCGCGACCAGTGGCGCCCGTCTGGCCGCCACCGACGCGAGTGACACCCCAAGGAGTGGACTCGCTTGGCTGGGTTCCGCCGTCGCCACCGCCGCCAGGTCCCTTGCCCGGGGGCGGAGCGCTGACACTGTAGACCTGATCCTGTTCGCAGTAGGCGATCCGCGGGTTGTTCGCCTGCATCTTGGCCACCGCCTGCGGGGCTGCGTTTACGGCAAAGCCGCGGATCGTCCGCTCGTAAGTGAATTTGACATTGGCACCACCGGCCCGAGCCGAACGGTTGGCTTCCGCCTTCACCTGACCCTTGCTTACAAGGCCGGGGTTGAAAACGCAGACATACTGGTTTTCGATTTTCTGTGCTGCGGCAGGCGCAGCGGCAACCACTCCCGCGATCGCGATTAGGCTCGCGGTCGCGAGGCGACCTTTGTTCATTTTCATTGTTCAGTCCCTTCCCATGAGATTGAGGAAGGAGAGAATGCCCGACCAAGGACGAACGGCAAGCCGCAGATAGTTAAAATACCCCGAATAATTCAGGAGAGTTACAAAAAAGTCGCAAAACTTGCCAGTTGGGTTTCATTCCAAAATCCAATCCGCTGCCGCCCGGCAATGAATATCGGTGGAATCGAAGACCGGCAGGACGTTGGCATCGGTATCGACCACCAGTTCCAGTTCGGTGCAGGCCAGGACGATCGCCTTGGCGCCCTGCTTTTCCTTTATCGTGATAATGGTCTTGAGTGCCCGTTCCGCATCTCGGGTCACGCGGCCGAGCATCAGTTCCTTGTAGATGATGCCATCGACCAGTTCGACCTCGTTGGGGTCGGGCGGAAGCAGGTCAACGCCGTGAGACACCAGCCTCTGCCGATACCAGCTTTCGGTCATGACAAAGCGCGTACCGAGCAGGGCCGCGCTTTGGCAATTCGCCTCGGCCATCGCCTTTCCGACCGCGTCGGCGATGTGGATTACGGGAATGGAGATCGCCTCGGCCACGCGGTCGTAGCTCTTGTGCATGGTATTGGCAGCGATCACGATGCCTTCGGCCCCGGCCGCCTCGAGCTTGCGGGCACTTTCGACCAGAATCGTGGCGATGGCGTCCCAGTCATCGGCATTCTTGGCGCCGGCGATGCGTGAATAATCCAGGCTGTCGATCAACATAGGCGCGCTGGCCATGGGCTGCGCACGCTTTTGAACCAACTTGATGATGCGTTCGTAATAGGCGCGGGTGGAAATCCAGCTCATCCCGCCGATGAGACCCAATGTGCGCAAGAGTAGCGCTCCCTCTGTAACCGTTATGCCGCCCCTGTGCGGCCCATCATGATGCAGAAGTCACAACGGGCTCGGTGGATGGCGGTTCCTCGACAGGCAACTGCGGTGGAATCAACGCTTCCGAAAGCCAGATCTTCAGGTCGATCACGCTCCGCTCCGCAGCCTCTTCCATCGGAAGATGGCCGATGCCCTCGTAGGAAACGAGGGTCGCCCGCGGCAGGTGCTCGGCGTACCATTCTCCTGCTTCATAAGGAATCAACGTATCTTCCCTTCCCCACATCACCAGCGTGGGGATCTGCAAGCGCTCGATTTCTTCGGAGGTAAAGGTGGCGCGCGCCGAGCCGAAGCGTTTCCGGGTGGCGTCGCGATTACCCGGATAGCGGGCGAGCTCCCAGTATCGGTCGACGGCCTCATCCGTCACCACATCCTGGTTCGAAACGCTTTGCGACAGGCTCTTCTCGACCAGCGAACGCGGCAGGAGCTGGCTCATGATGTCGCCGATTACAGGCATTCCCGCCAATTTGAACGCGATATTGCCGCTGCCTTCGCGTCTCACCGGCGCCCCACCTGCATCGACCAGCACGAGCGCGTCCAGCCGCCACGGTTTCTCGAGCGCATAGGCCATCGCGATCCCGCCGCCCATCGAATTGCCGGCAAGGGTGAAGGTCTCGATGCCCAGTTTCTCCGTTACCGCATCGATATCCGCGCCGAAACCCTGGGCGGAATAGTCATCGTCGGGCGCCGGGCCGGTAAGCCCGTGGCCGCGCTGGTCGAAGCGGATGACGCGGTAATCTCCCCTCAGCCGATCGGTCCACGGCTGCCAGGTGTGGAGATCGGCATTGGAGCCATGGAGCAGCACGATCACCGGCGCATCGCGGGGCCCTTCATCCCGTAGGTGAATCTCGCGGCCGTCCTCGAGCATGAGGAACCGCGAAGGACTACCGCCATACTTGGCGCGCATTTCCGCCGGATCGGTGTCCGGGACCCGAAAAACGAGGAAGGCGATCACGAGGATCGCCGCCGCCACCAGCATTCCGCGCCAAACCCATTTCACGGGGCCATGCCCTTGATCCACTCGCGCACGATTTCGGTGCCTTCGTCGTCAACCGTCGACTTGCCGAGTTCAGGCATCGCGACACCGGGATCGTCGCTCAGCATGCGGTGCAGCAGAATGGATTCGTCCGGCTTGCCGGGCACGATATCGTAGAGATGCTTGCCCGCTCCTCGCCCTGCGGCAACGGGACGCTTCATGATGCCGATGGCATGCGGATCGTCCTGTTCCCAGCGCAGGTCCAATCCGCTGTTCGACGCGGTCGCACCGGGCCGGTGGCAGTGGGCGCAATTCACATCGAGATAGGCGCGCGCTGCCTCATCGACGCTTGCAGAGGCACGATTTTCCCAGACCGGTAGTGTGTCTGCTCCATCTGGAACCTGCCCCAGCGTGGCCTCCAGCCAGTCAGCTGATAGGTTGCGCGCCTTTGGGCCGATGGGAACGACATCACCGTCCAGCCCGTGGCATTCTTTGCATTGGTTCTTGTTCGGCACCCGGTAGCTTATCATCTCTCCCGCGGGCGTCGTCGCCTGTACCCGCGCACCAGCCACCGCCAGCGTCGCCTCGGTCTGTTCTTCGTTCCAGAGATAGGGGAGCGCCAGCCAGCCATCGGCGCGGTGAAGAAGAACGCGGGTTTCGACAAGGCGGCGCTTGCCATTCTCCTCGAAGGCGAATGTCTTGATAAGCGCAGAGCCGACAGGGAATTCAAGCAACCCCTCACCTGAAGCGCCGACCTTTTGCCCCCCCGGCACATAGACGAAGCGCAGCTTTTCCGCCCCGTCGGAATAAAGCGGCGTGTTCAGGCGATAAGGAGACACACCAGCGGTGGGTAACTGAGCACTTGGATCCTCGAAGAAGCCGAAGTCGGACAGAAGGCGCGGCATTCCTTGCGTCACTGCACTGTCACTGACCGAAGCTGGTGCGGGCAGCGGCTGGAAAACCTCAGCCCGCACTGCGACCGATCCGGCCAACGCAAGGCTCGCGAAGGCAAGAAGGGCGGAGCTGGCATTCATCCCCCGAGCCGCGCCTCCAATTCGGCGGGCGCTCCGATATCTTCGGTTGGAAAGCGCTCGCTGGGCGGCGGAGCCTGAAGGGGCGCAGGCGTGGCACCGGCCATCCCCTTGCCCTGCTCGGTAAGGTTGAGTGTCCATCCGGAAATGCCTGACGCAACCTTCAGCGTCACTCCCGCTTCTCCCAGCCCATCCCACATCAGCGGGGGCAGTTCTCCGCCGAAAGCTGCCAGCAGCGCCTCGGCCCCATCGATTTGCGGATCGTAACCGCCTTGCGCGATCTGGTTGCTTCCCACCACGACGTTGCGGGGAACGGGATCGTAATTCTCGTCTTCGAACGGCTGCGGATAGGCGATGACCATGATCGGGGCGGTCGGATTGCCGGACAGGATATTGTTCTCGATCAGCACGCTTTCATTGGCCATCACCATGACACCCGTACCCCGCAGCACTCCCGCGACGATATTGCCGGGCGGCGCGAAATTGGGCGTGTCGTTCGCGACCACCAGATTGTTTGCGACCACCACATTGCCGCCGCCCATCACCGGCAGGTTGGGCAAGTCGAACACCAGGATGCCGCCCGTATTGCGCGTCGCGACATTGTGCTCGACCAGCGCATTGCGGCTGTTTTCGATCTCGATCCCGGCGACATTGGCCTCGGCGATTGAATTGCGCACGGTAATACCGTTCGACTGGCCGACATATATGCCCGCATCGCTGGCACCGGTCACCTTCACGCCGTCGACCAGCACTCCGGTGCTTTCCACCGGATAGATACCGTAGGCCCCATTTTCCGGGTGCGGCCCGCGGGTCCAGGTCACGCGCACGCGGTGATAGACGATATTGTCCGCACCCTTTGATTTGACCCCGTCGCCCTTGGGGTTTTCCAGCGCGAAATCGCGCAGGGTGACATTGTCGCTGGTAACCAGCAGCCCCTCGCCTGCGCCCTGCTGGGACGTAAAGTCGAGTACCGTGCCATCCATCCCCGCGCCGCGAATGGTGACACCCTCTACATCAAGGCTGAGGCCGTCGGTCAGAGCATAGCGGCCTGCAGCCAGCACGATCTCGTCCCCCGGAGCGGCGAGGATCAATGCTTCCTGAAGACGCTCCTGCGCGCCCTCACCCGGTTCAATCGTGTGGGTTTCGGCCAGCACCGGTGCAGCACTCGCGAGAAGTATGGCGGAAATGGCAGTACGGATCATGAGTCTCTCCCTCCCGGCCCATAGTGCCGAGCGGACAAACTATTGCAAGCGGTCCTAGCCTGCAGAGAAGGAACAAATCGCGGCGGAAGTGCCGACCACTTCGATAAGTTCGCGGTCTTCCACCGAGCGCAGGCGCTCGAGAAATTCGACCGTGCTGGCGGGAAGACCTGCTTCGCCTTCCCTTTCACCCAAGCGTTCCAGTTCGCGAAGCTGCGAGATCGTGAGCCGCTCCGACATGCGCGTGCCCATGCAGGCGGCGACCGGTTGCGGAACGCCGCGATCGACCAGCGCACTTTCGATGCGGCCCGCGGTCACCCGCTCGAAGCCGCCAAGCGCGCCCCATAGACCGATGCCTGCGAGCGCCAGCAGAACGATGACAATCAGTGTCTTGCGCATGGTTCAGTCGAGCGCCTTCACGATTTCCTCGACCATCTTCTTTGCATCGGACAACAGCATCATGGTCTGGTCCATGTAGAATACGTCATTGTCGACGCCCGCATAGCCCACGCCGCCCATCGAACGCTTGATGAAAAACACCTGCTTGGCCTTGTCCACGTCGAACACGGGCATGCCGTAGATCGGGCTGGACTTGTCGGTCTTCGCCGCCGGATTGACCACATCGTTCGCCCCGATGATGAAGGCGACGTCCGCCTGCGCGAATTCCGAATTGATGTCCTCCAGTTCGAAGACATTCTCATACGGCACCTGCGCCTCTGCCAGCAGCACGTTCATGTGCCCCGGCATACGGCCTGCAACCGGGTGGATCGCGTATTTTACCTCCACACCCTTTTCCTCGAGCAGATCGGCCATTTCGCGCAGCGCGTGCTGCGCCTGGGCGACTGCCATTCCGTAACCCGGGATGATGATCACCTTTTCCGCCTGTTCCAGCATGAAGGCCGCATCGGCCGCACTGCCCTGCTTGTAGGGCCGCTGCTCACCGCTTTCGCCGCCGCCCGAACCCGCATCGGCGCCGAAGCCGCCTGCAATCACGGAGAGGAAGCTGCGATTCATAGCGCGGCACATGATGTAGCTCAGGATCGCACCCGAAGAGCCGACCAGCGCGCCGGTAATGATCATTGCGGTGTTGCCGAGCGTGAAACCCATCGCCGCCGCAGCCCAGCCCGAATAGCTGTTCAACATCGACACGACGACCGGCATGTCCGCCCCGCCGATGGGGATGATCAGCAGGAAACCGATAAGGAAGGCGAGAACTGTCAGCCCGACGATCAGCGGCATGGTTTGCGCAGGTCCTGCAATCGCGAACAAGGCTGTAAGGACGATGATTGCGGCGAGCGTGCCCAGATTGATCACATGCCGCATGGGCAAGAGAATCGGAGAACCGCTCATCCGGCCCGAAAGCTTGGCGAATGCGATGACGGAGCCGGAGAAGGTGATCGCCCCGATAGCGATACCGAGGCCCATCTCCACCTTGCTGACCGCGCCAATGCTTCCCTCGGGTGTCAGCAGGCCGAAAGCGCCCGGATTGAGATAGGCCGCCCAGCCCACCAGAACGGCGGCGAGGCCGACGAGGCTGTGAAAGGCCGCGACCAGTTCGGGCATTGCGGTCATGGCGATGCGACGCGCAATCAGGAAGCCGATCAGGCCACCGATGGCAATCGCGATGCCGATCTCGACGATATTCGCAATGTCGTGCGTGACCAGCGTCGTCACCACCGCAATCAGCATACCGGCCATGCCGAAGCGGTTGCCGGTCCGGCTGGTCGACGGCGAGGACAGTCCGCGCAGAGCGAGAATGAAGAAAATACCCGCCACGAGATAGGCGAGTGCGACCCAAGGATTTACCGCTTCGCCGGTTGCCGCATGTGCGGGTGTAGCCCACATCGTCACCCCAGCGAAAGCTGGGGTCGCTCTCGGCAAGCGCCGCGCGAAATAGGCAGCGATCCCAGCTTTCGCTGGGATGACGGAGAATAGCGAACCCATCACTTCTTCTCCTTCTTCTTGTACATCGCGAGCATACGTTCGGTTACCGCGAAGCCGCCGAAGATATTGACGCTCGCCAACACCACACCCAGCAGCCCGAGCCATTTGGCGACTTCGCTGCCCGCCTCAGCCGCCGCGATCAGCGCGCCGACGATGATCACACTCGAAATCGCATTGGTCACCGCCATCAGCGGCGTGTGCAGCGCAGGCGTGACCGACCAGACCACGTAGTAACCGACGAAGCAGGCCAGCACGAAAATCGACAGGATCGAAATGAAGTCCATGTGTGGCCCCTCCCCGGGCCGGATCTATTGCGCGGTCAACCTCTCGTTCACGACCTTCCCGCCCTGCGTAAGCCGGACGGCATCGCCGATTTCCTCATCCAGCACAGGCTTGCCCTGCTCCTTGTCCCAGAAGGCTGAGAGAAAATTGTAGAGGTTGCGCGCGAACAGCGCAGAGGCGTCGGCGGCGAGGTGCCCGGCGGTATTCGAATAACCGACGATTTTCACGCCATGCTTCTCGACCGTCTGGTCGGGCTGCGAGCCTTCGACATTGCCGCCCTGCGCAACGGCGAGGTCGAAAATCACGCTGCCCGGCTTCATCGTCGCAATCTGCGCGTCCGAAATCAGCTTCGGCGCGGGCCGCCCCGGAATGAGCGCGGTCGTGATGACGATGTCCTGCTTGGCGATGTGCGAGCTGACCAGTTCGGCCTGCGCCTTCTGGTATTCCTCGCTCATTTCGGTGGCATAGCCGCCCGACCCTTCGCCCTCGATGCCTGCGACATTCTCGACGAAAATCGGCTTCGCCCCGAGCGACTGGATCTGCTCCTTTGTGGCGCTCCGCACGTCCGTTGCGCTTACCTGCGCGCCCAAACGCTTGGCGGTGGCGATCGCCTGCAGGCCCGCCACGCCTACGCCCATCACGAAGACCTTTGCCGCCTGTACCGTGCCCGCGGCGGTCATCATCATAGGGAAGGCGCGCCCATATTCGTTCGCAGCGGTCAGCACCGCCTTGTAGCCGGCGAGGTTCGACTGGCTGGAAAGCACATCCATGCTCTGTGCGCGGGTGATGCGCGGCATGAATTCCATGCTCAACGCCTCGAAACCGCCCTTGGCATAAGCCTCGACCCGGTCCTTCTCGCGAAAGGGATCGAAAGTCGCCGCGACCCAGGCACCCGGCTTCGCGCCAGTCAGCGCCATGACGTCGGGCGCCTGCACCGCGAGCACGATGTCCGCACCTTCGACCGCCTTGGGCGCAGGGACCACCTCGGCCCCTGCTTCCCGGTAGGCTTCGTCGGGAATGGAAGCGGTAATGCCCGCCCCTTCCTCGACCGCGACCGTGGCGCCCAGAGCAGCGAATTTCTTCACCGTTTCGGGCGTGATGGCGACCCGGCTTTCACCGGGCGCACGCTCCTTGAGCACCGCGATCCGCATGGGCACCTGTGCTTAGCTGGAAATCAGGATAACGACGACGGCCGTGATCACGGCCAGCAGCGGGACGGCCCATTTGAGCATGTCGATGAAGGAACTGTAGGTCTTCTTGTGCGCCTTCATGTCGTTGGCGGAATCCATATGCGTAGTATCCTTGCTTGGATTGGTTTTGCAGGCGGGGTCTATAATGCGTGTTGCAAATCGACAAGGGCATTGGCTCGGGCTTCCCCCACCCGCCTCTCGCCGGACTCGCGGTTAATCCTGCCTTTACCAGTCTGCGCTACCGTTTTCACTGATATGCGCTTGCCATTCTCGGTTCGCGCAAGAAGGAGCGAGAGCGCAATGGCGACAGACGAAGCACGCCTGCTGATGCTGGTCGATGACGAGCCTGCCCAGGCCCGCGTCATTTCCTCGCTCGCCGCTCGCGAAGGCTGGCACGCCTTGGCCGTAGATAGCTGTGATGCTGCGCTCGAACTGCTCGACTCCCCGCAAGGACTGGAGGTCGAAACAGTCTTGATCGACGGCCGCGTGCCGGGTGAACATGCCTGCGAATTCATTCGCCGGGTCAAATCTCAGCGACCCGAAGTCAGCGTTCTCATGCTGACGGCAAGCACCTCTCCCCTGCTGGCAGTCGAGGCCATGCGGGCCGGCGCCAACGATTATCTTATCAAACCCGTCACGCCGGAGCGCCTTGCCGTCGCGCTCAAGAGCACCACGAGACTGGCTACGGCGCGCGACGAATTACAGCCGCTGTCCGAGAAATTCTCGCCCATCCTCGAATTCGATGCCATGGTCGGCACCGACACGCACTTTCGCACTGCCCTGGCCAGGGCGGCCACGGCTGCCCGCGGGCATGGCCATGTTCTGGTCGAGGGCGAAAGCGGTACCGGCAAGGAAATGCTGATCCAGGCGATCCAGCATTCGTCGACCCGCAACAAGGCCCCGTCGCGCCTCGTGAAATGCGAGGGGCTGCAACATAACACGCTGGAATCGCTTCTGTTCGGCCATGAGAAAGGCGCCTTTGCCGGAGCTTTCGATCGGCAGGAAGGTGCACTGGCTGCCTGCGACACAGGAACCCTGATGCTCGACGGGATCGACACTCTCGCCCAAGACCATCAGGATCGGCTTGCCGATGTGCTGGATACCGGGATCGTGCGCCCGACCGGCGCTGCGCACGGGTTCAAGATCGATATACGGATCATCGCCTCATCGAACAGGCCACTGGATGTGCTGGTCGAAGATAGCCAGTTCTCGCCAGCACTTTACAAGAAGCTCTCCGCCACCCGCATCGTCATGCCCCCGCTGCGCGAGCGGGTGGGAGATATCCCCGCCTTGACCCGCTATTTCCTGGCCGAAATCGGCGAGCTTGAAGGCATGAGCCACCATTCGATCGCCGATAGCGGCCTGTCCTTGCTGGAGGCCTACGACTGGCCGGGCAATGTCCGCCAGTTGCAGACCGTGTTGTTCCGGGCCTGCGTCCACGAACGCCGCGAATCGCTCACCGCGCACAGCTTCCCGCATCTCGCCGAGCTTTTCGGCGATGCCGACCGGGGCGAAAGCCGCGCCCGCGGCCTGGGCGTGCTGCTCTACGAAGACGACGGCAATATCCGCCCGCTGGAGGAAATCGAGGCCGACATCATCCGTCTCGCCATCGGCCATTACCGTGGCAAGATGACCGAAGTCGCCCGCCGCCTCGGCATCGGCCGTTCGACACTCTATCGCAAGCTCAGCGAACTGGGCATCGACAACGCGGCCTGAGCTTGGCAAAATACTGCCACGCATTCGAGGAGCGAGTCAGGTGAACTAAGGCAACCGCCCCGGCGGATATAGATTGCCCGGGCCCATACCGGCCCGATCTGCCACACCTGAATCTCCCGAAAGTTACGATATGCAAAAACTGAAAGACTCGCTGTGCGTGGTGACGGGCGGTGCCCGCGGCATCGGCAAGGCGGTTTGTGCCGCGTTTGCCGAAGAGGGCGCGCACGTCGTGCTGACCGATATCGACGAAGCCGAAGGTAGGAAAGCGGCAAGCGAACTTGGCTGTGAGTTCGCAAAGCTGGATGTCTCCAGCGAAGCCGACTGGGCCGCTTTCGCCGAGCGCTTCCCCGCCATCGACGTGCTGGTCAACAACGCCGGCATTACCGGTTTCGAGGACGGCCCCGCCGCGCACGATCCGGAGAATGCCAGCCTGACCGAATGGCACCGGGTTCATGCGGTCAACAACGACGGCTGCTTCCTCGGCTGCCGCTATGCCCTGCGCGCCATGAAGGCGAAAGGCGAAGGGTCGATCATCAACATGTCCTCGCGATCCGGCCTTGTCGGCATTCCCGGCGCGGCGGCCTATGCGGCGAGCAAGGCGGCGATGCGCAACCACACCAAGTCGGTTGCACTCTATGCCGCGCAGCAGGGCTGGAAAATCCGCTGCAACTCGGTCCACCCCGCCGCCATCCTCACCCCGATCTGGGAGCCGATGCTGGGCGACGGGCCCGATCGCGACGTGAAGATGGCAAAGCTCGTTGCGGACACGCCGCTCAAACGCTTCGGCACGGTGGAAGAGGTCGCCGCACTATGCGTCTACCTCGCTTCTCCCGAAAGCGCCTATATGACCGGCGCCGAACTCACGCTCGACGGCGGATTGCTGGCGGGAAGCGCCGCTTCGCCCGGCTAGTTCGGCAAATCCCCGAAATCGGTCAGCGCCGCATCGCGCAAGCCCCGCCAGACATTGCGCGCCTGGACGGTTTCGGGGACATCGTGGACGCGGTGTAGCTGGGCCCCCGCATCCATCCCCTTGAGCGCCAGCGCGACACTGCCGCCGAGCCGCTGGTCTGTCCCCGCCTCGTTGGACAAAGCCCCGATCATCCGCTTGCGGCTTGCCCCGAGCAGCAGCGGATGGCCGAGTGCATGGAACAGCGGCAAGGCATTGATGAGCAAGAGGTTGTCGGCAAGACTCTTGCCGAAGCCGATACCGGGATCGAGCAGGATATGGCCCGCTTCTATCCCCGCTTCCAGCGCGGCATCGCGGCGACTGCGAAGCTCGTCGAATACGTCGAACACCACGTTCGTATAGTCTCCGCCCTCGTGCAAATCCTCGCCGCTAGCGGGCGCGTGCATCAGGATGACCGGACAGCCGGCCTTGGCGACCACCTCTGCAGAGCGCGGATCGTAGGTGAGGCCCGATACGTCGTTGACCAGGCTCGCCCCGGCACCCAGCGCAGCTTCCATCACCGCCGCCTTGCGCGTGTCCACGCTGATCGCAGCACCCATTGCGGCACACATCTCGATCGCGGGAACGACCCTTTCGATCTCGTCGCCTTCCCACACCGCTTTCGCGCCCGGCCGCGTGCTTTCGCCGCCCACGTCGATGATCGCAGCCCCCGCTTCAAGCATGCGCGCGGCCTGTTCGCGCTGCACATCGGGTTTGTCCATGAACTCGCCGCCGTCGCTGAAACTGTCGGGGGTGACGTTGAGGATGCCCATCACCTGCGGCTGGTCGAGGCGGATGGTGCGCTCCCCCAGCTCGAGCGCCGGATGCGCCAGCGTGAGATTGGCCCATTGCTGCTCCGCATCGGTCGCCACCTCGTCGGGAAGTTGCCCCAGCACCTCCCCGATCGTGTCGGGCGCAGCAAGCCAGCGTTCGACAATCCGGCCATCGCGCCGCAGCACCACCGCAAAGCGGCTGGCATAAACCATTCCGCCGCCAAGCCGGATGGCATTGCCATGTTCCGATTGCGGTCCGAGGACGAAGCCGATGGGGCGGATGTAAATGCGGTCGGTCATACGGGGAACTCTATTGCAAGCCGAGACATGGACCGGGTGTTACACTGTCCAGGGGCAAAAACAGTCGGCTTGTGCGAAAAACCGTCAACTTGTGAAAATAGGCGTCGGCTTGCGCCGCGACGGTGTCGGCTTGTGCACCCGATCTGACAGCTTGCCTTGGGCTGCATGTCGGCTTGCACAGTTTCATGCGCAAACGGGTGCGGCGATGGTCGCCCACAAGGCGGAAGAAGAGCATTTCGGTCATGGCCCTGGCGGTAGCGTGTTGCGGCAGAGTAGGACAGCGCGCTCACTCAAACAGGATCCGGGGGTGACAGGGATTTGCCCTTCCCTCAGTCCTCCACCGCCAGCAGATACAGCTGGCGCGCGGCGTCGATGGGTTTGACTTCGCCGCCTGTCTCGTAATGCCAGAAGGTCCAGCCGTTGCAGCTGGGGGCGCCCTGCAGGTCCTTGCCGAGGCCGTGGATGCTGCCGGTCTGCTTGCCGATGGCCAGTGAGCCGTCTGCGCGCACAGTTGCGGACCAGCGGCGTTTCTTGTCGAACAGTTCTGTCCCCGGAGCGATGAAGCCGTTTTCTACCAGCGCGCCGAAGGCCACCTTGGGGGCGCTGCGGCCCGCCTGCATGGTGGTGAGCGCGCTTTCGTCGAGGGGGAGTTCCCTTTCGATCCGCTTCAACGCGGCATCGCGATAGACGCTTTCTCGCTCGCAGCCGATCCATTCGCGGCCCAGGCGCTTGGCCACTGCGCCGGTGGTGCCGGTGCCGAAGAAGGGGTCGAGCACCACGTCGCCGCGCTCCGTCGTCGACAGCAGCACGCGGTAGAGCAGCGCTTCGGGTTTCTGCGTCGGGTGAACCTTGTGCCCGCCCTCTTTCAGACGTTCCGCGCCGCTGCAGATCGGCAGGACCCAGTCGCTGCGCATCTGCAGCTCGTCGTTCAGGGTCTTCATCGCGCGGTAGTTGAAGTGGTATTTCGCCTTCTCGCCCTGCGAACACCACAGCAGAGTCTCATGCGCATTGGTGAAGCGGGTGCCGCGGAAATTGGGCATGGGGTTGGACTTGCGCCAGACGATGTCGTTCAGGATCCAGAAGCCCAGGTCCTGCAGGATCGCGCCGACGCGGTAGATGTTGTGATAGCTGCCGATCACCCACAGCGCACCGTCGGGCTTGAGGATGCGTTTCGCCTCGGTCAGCCAGTCCCGCGTGAAATCGTCATAGATCTTGAAGCTGTCGAACTGGTCCCAGTGATCGGTCACCGCATCGACATGGCTGCCATCGGGCCGGTTGAGATCGCCGCCGAGCTGGAGATTGTACGGCGGGTCGGCGAAAACGAGGTCGATCGAGCCGCTGGGGATCGAGCGCATGGCTTCCACGCAATCGCCATCGAGGATCTGCCCGAGGGGCAGTTCCACCGAAAGCTGTTTCTGTCTTGCCGGCGCCTTGGCGCGCAGTTTCGTGGTCTCAAGGACCGCCATGCCGATACCCCCGTCTGAAGTTATCCACAGGGTGAGTCCAAATGGATTCCGGGTCAAGTCAGTTGTTTAGGCACGCTCTCTAAAGATGGTGTTAACCATGCGAGAACGAAACGAGTCCCCCACCAGATGTTGAGTCCGCCTGCCGCAGACGGACTCCAGATGGTGGGGTGTGGCGTTAAGGACTCAGATAAGATTCATCTGGCTGACAGGCGCGAAGCTGCGGCGGTGCAGCGGCGACGGGCCGTGGACGCGCAGCGCTTCCATGTGTTCTTTCGAGCCATAGCCCTTGTTCCGGTCCCATCCGTAGTGCGGATGGTTTAGGGCCGCCTGCACCATCAGCCGGTCGCGATACTCCTTGGCGAGGATGGATGCGGCGGATATGCAGGCTTCCTTCCCGTCACCCCCCACGATCGCCCGCGCCGGCCAGCGCCATTCGCTGCGGCGACCGGCCGGAGTCAGGTTTCCGTCGATCAGCACCTCCACCGGCTCGCAGTTCAGCGCCTCGATCACCCGCTGGGTGGCCAGGGTCATGGCAAGCATGGTCGCGCCGAAAATATTGAGCCTGTCGATCTCTTCCGGGCCCACCACTGCCAGTCCCCAGGCGCAGCGGCGCTGGATTTGCGGCTCCAGCGTGGAACGTCGCGCCGCCGAAAGCTTTTTCGAATCATCGAGGCCGCCGGGACAGGGCTTGCAAAGCACTACGGCGGCCGCGACTACGGGCCCGGCCAAAGGGCCGCGCCCGGCCTCGTCCACCCCCACCACGAGCGGGGCGCCGCGAAGTCCATTTTCGGGAGTTGAAGCGAACATGAAACGTCTATCGATCCTTGCTGCCACTCTATCTCCGCTGTTGATGGCGGCAAGCTGCGGAGGCAGTTATTCCACCGGTGGATCGGGCGAGGACGCCACTTCGACCCCCAGCCCCTCCGGAGATTTCGATGGAAATTTCGCCATCGCCGAACACGGCACATTCGACGAACCCTGGGCTTCGGCCTTCATTCCCGGCACTTCGATGCTGTTCATCACGGAAAAACCGGGCACCGCGAAAATCTACGATACGCAGAACAAACGGCTGATTACCGTCAGCGGTTTGCCGCAGGTCGATTACGGCGGACAGGGCGGACTTGGCGATGTCGCCTTCCTGCCTTCCGAGAGTTCCGCCACGATGGACCGCAGGACGATCTATCTCAGCTGGGCCGAAGCCGGAACCGGCGATACGCGCGGAGCGGCAGTGGGGCGCGGGGAACTCGTCTGCGCCCAGGCCGATGCCTGCACCATTCAGGGCCTCGACGTGATCTGGCGCCAGACGCCCAAGGTAACGGGGCGCGGCCACTATTCGCATCGTATCGTCTTCAGCCCCGACGAACAGTACATGTTCGTTTCCAGCGGCGACCGGCAGAAGATGACCCCCGCGCAGGACACGTCGAACACGCTCGGCAGCATCGTGCGGCTCAATCTCGACGGTTCGGCCGCCGCCGGCAATCCGCTGGCCAGCGAGGGCAGCCCGTCGGACGAAATCTGGGCCTACGGGACGCGCAATATCCTGAGCATGGATTTCGACGATCAGGGACGCCTGTGGGAAATCGAACACGGTCCGCAGGGCGGTGACGAGCTCAACCTCGTCGAGCGCGGCGCGAATTACGGCTGGCCGGTCCGCTCCAACGGCATCAATTACGATGGCAGCGATATTCCAGACCATTCGGCCGACGATGGCTTTACCAAGCCGGTCATCAGCTGGACCCCGGTAATCGCGCCGGGCAACATGATCTTCTACGGCGGCGAACTGTTCTCGGGCATGGACGGCGATCTGATCGTGGCCGGGCTGAAGACGCAGGCGCTGATCCGGATCGCCTTCGACGGCACCAATGCCCGCGAAGTCGCGCGCTATGACATGGGCGAACGTATCCGGCAGGTGGTCGAAGGACCCGATGGAGCGCTCTGGGTGCTGGAAGACGGCGAAGGCGGGCGGCTGCTGGAACTTCGCCCCGAGTAAGCCAAAATTGATCGACAGCCATGGGCCGCGCTTCTAAGCGGCGCGGCCCATGGCGACTCTCGTTCCCCTGTCCGCGGTCGATCCCGCATTGCTCGAGCAATTGCTCGACGCCGCTTTCGGCGAAGGACGCCATGCGCGCACCGCCTACCGCATCCGCGAAAGCGTGGAATGGCTGCCCGGCCTCAGCTTCGCCGCGCTGGACGAGGACGATTATTTGGCAGGCTCGATCCAGCTCTGGCCGGTCGCGCTCACCGATCCCAAGGGCCGCCCCCATCCTCTGATCATGGTCGGACCGGTGGCAGTGATGCCCGGCCGGCAGGGTGAGGGCTTCGGCAAGGCGCTGATGGCCGCGAGCCTCGGGGCGATCGACGCGGCGTTCGAGGACGGCGCCCCGCCCTATCCGCAGGTGATGATCGGCGATCCGGATTATTACGACCGCTGGGGCTTTGTCGCCGAACATACCGGCGGCTGGCATTGCCCCGGCCCGTTCGAGCGCCACCGGCTGCTGCTGCGCACCGGGAACCCGGCGATCCTGCCCCGCGAGGGGATGCTCGGTCCCTGGACGCCGGAGACGAGCGAGCACTTGGCGAAATAGCCGCGCTCTGCCATCGGTCTTCCTACCGATGGTCTATACTCCGCCCCCAGAACTCGCCGGAATGTCGCTCGCCCAGATTGCCGAGGCAGTGGCCGAACGCCGCCTGCCTCCGGTAGAACAGTGGTCCCCCGACAATGTCGACGACAGCCACATGAAGATCCAGGCGGACGGGACATGGCTTCATGACGGCAGCCCGATCACCCGCCCCGCGATGGTGCGCGCCTTTTCCGGCCTGCTCAACCGCGAGGAAGATGGCAGCTACTGGCTGGTCGTGCCCTATCAGAAGCTCTCCATCGAGGTGGAGGACGCCTGTTTCATCGCCACCGACGTGAGCCGCAAGGACGGCGATCTGGCCTTCCGCCTCAACACCGACGAATTGGTGGTCGCGGGACCGGACAACCGCATTCGCGCGGCGGGCGATCTCGAGCAGCCTGCGCTTTACGTCCACGTCCGGCGGGGCTGCGAGGCGCGGCTGAACCGTTCGACCTACGAACAACTCGCCAGGATCGCGCTGGCTGAGGGCGAGGACTGGACCGTGACCAGCGGCGGGGAGAGCTTTTCGCTCCTGCCCGAATGAGCAATCTGTTCGACCGTCTCACCGAATTGTTCGAGCAGGGCCACGCGCGCGATCTCGGCGATTTGCTGTCGGACGAACGCTTCGCCGATCTCGACCGGACAGCCGATGCCGCAGTCCTGATCGCCGTGACCGAACGCGAGAATCCCACCGTCCTCCTGACCCAGCGCCCACGCACCATGCGCGATCATCCGGGGCAGGTCGCCTTTCCCGGCGGGAAGATCGACAAGGGCGAGGATGCAGTCGAGGCGGCGCTGCGCGAAGCCTGGGAGGAGCTAGGCATCGAGCGCGAGAAAGTGCGCGTTATCGGCACCACCGATCGTTACCAGACCGGCACCGGCTTCGACATCACACCCGTCCTCGCCACAGTCCCCGCAGACCTGCCCATCCGGCCCGACCCGCGCGAGGTGGAAAGCTGGTTCGAAGCCCCGCTCGATCACCTGATGGACCCGGCGCGCTGGAACGAGAACGAGGTGTTCTGGAAGGGCGCGATGCGCCGCTATTACGAAATGGACCACGCAGGCTACCGTATCTGGGGCGTAACCGCGGCGATCTGCATCAATCTCTCGCGGCGTCTGGCGTGGTTCGACTAGAGGCAAACCTCCGGAACCGTTCGCCCTGAGCTTGTCGAAGGGCCGCACTTCACTTAGGCGCTGCATCCGCAGGAAAGGACAGTGCTTCGACAAGCTCAGCACGAACGGAATTCAGGTTGGCCACTTTACCTTCAGCGGACTGGACCAAGCGCGACGATCTCGCGCAACTGATCGGCGCCCTGGGCACCGACAACGCGCGCTATGTCGGCGGCGCGGTGCGCGACACACTGCTCGGCAAGGACATCCACGATATCGACATCGCCACACCCTTGCTGCCGGGCGAGGTGATCGATCGTTGCAGGGCCGCCGGCATCCGGACCGTGCCCACAGGTATCGATCACGGCACCGTAACCGCGATCCTGCCCGATGGCCCGGTCGAGATCACCACTCTGAGGCAGGATATTTCGACCGACGGCCGCCGCGCCACGGTCGCCTTTGCCAAGGACTGGCGCGAAGATGCCGCACGGCGCGATTTCACCATCAACGCGCTTTATGCGCACCCGGAGACACTGGAGATCAGCGACTATTTCGAGGGGCTGGAAGACCTCGAGAAGGGCCGCGTGCGCTTCATCGGCGATGCCGCCGAGCGCATTCGTGAAGATCACCTGCGCATCCTGCGCTATTTCCGCTTCCAGGCCCGTTTCGGTGACGCGCTGGATGACGAGGCGGTTACCGCCTGCCGCGAACTGGCGCAGACCCTCAAGGGCCTGAGCCGCGAACGTGTCGCGATGGAACTGCTCGCGATCCTCGCTCTGCCCGAACCCTTGCCCACTATCGCCTTGATGAACGAACTGGGCGTGCTCGAGGTCATCTTGCCCGAGGCCAGGGCGCGCGAAACGGAGTGCCTGCAGCAGCTCGTCCAGGCCGAAAGCCGCGAAGGCATCGCTGGCGATCCTGTCCGCCGCCTCGCCGCCCTGCTCCCCCCAATCGCGAGCGTTGCCGAAAGCGTGGCAGCACGCCTGCGTCTCTCGCGCCAGCAGCGCTCGCGGCTCGTCTGCGCCGCCGAACGGAAACAAGCGGACGGGGATAACCCTGCCAGTCTCGCCTATTACGAAGGCCTCGAAAGCGCACGCGACCGGCTGCTCCTGCAAGGACACGGCATTGCAGCGCTCGCTGGGTGGGAAACACCCGAACTGCCCCTCAAGGGCGGCGAGATCGTCGAACGGGGTGTCGCCAAGGGACCGCAGGTGGCAAAAACCCTCCAGGCGGTGGAGCGGCGCTGGGTCGAGGAAGGCTTTCCCGATCGCGCCCGGGTGATGCAATTGCTCGAGGAAGAGCTGGCCTCCCCGTGATGCACCGCAACATCGCGGCCCAGGCCCGTTACAACGGGTCCTTCATCTACGCTTAAGCTGCAATGCAGCATAAGACGGGGCATAGCGGTTGCCACCCGGCAATCCTCTTGGCATAGAGCATGCCGCTTCCCCGGGAGGGGGCACGCGGCGCTAGTTCGAGACATCCACTCTCGTTGTCGCTCTAACCACCAGATCCGCCTGCGGCGTGTTCCACGCGTTGCGGACGTGTAAGTTTAACGTGTCTTGGAGATTATCATGAAACTCGCGAAGCTGGCCGTTGCCGCCGTCGCCCCCCTTGCCGTTCTGGCTGCCAACCCCGCGCTTGCCAATGAACAGGTCGTCGTCGGCGCCACCGTATCCGGACCCGAAGGCAATGCCGTCGGCACGATCGTCACCGTCGAAAATGGCCAGGCCATTCTCGATACCGGCAAGCACAAGGTTCCGCTGGGGATCGACATGTATGGCGAAGGCGAAACCGGCCCGACCATCACCGTCACCAAGGCGCAGCTCGACAGCATGATGGATGCGCAGGTCGCCGAAGCCGAAGCGAAGCTCGATGCCGCGCTCGTCGTGGGTGCCGAAGCGATGGATGCCGAACACGCCCCGCTCGGGACGATCCTCGAGATCGACGGCGATAACATCGTCATCGCCCGCGGCGGTGACGAAATGGACAAGGTCACCCTCCTGCGCGAACATTTCGCCGTGGGCGATCATGGCCTGATGGCGCTGCTCACCAATGCGCAGATCGAAGCAGCCATGGCGCAGACCGCGCCCGCAGGTGGCGGTGCCAGCGCAGGCGAATAAGAGATCTTACGAGTTCCCTGGGAAACCAGGGTCGCAAAGGACCGGGGGTGCGGCAACGCGCCTCCGGTCTTTTCGTATCAGCCGAACTTGTTGTCGCGCGGGAAGCCTTGCGGCGGCAATCTTCCCGCTCCGCCGCGCGCCACCTTCCACTGCCACATCTCTCCTTCGGTCCGCGTGCGGCCTTCCTTGCCGCCCATGGTCCAGCTGAGTCCTTCTTCCATCTTGAAGGTCGTGGCATCCGACAGGCCGCCGTCGCGATAGTTTTGCAGCTTGTTGCCCTGCCCGCGCGACATCTGGGGCAGTTCCTCCAGGTTGAAGACCACCAGCTTGCGGTTTTCGCCCACAACCGCGACATGATCGTGACCCTGCTCGATTGGGCGCACAACGCGCAGGATCGCGTCGCCGGGCAGGTTCACCACCTGTCGGCCCTTGCGCGTTTCGGCGAGCAGTTCGTCGGTTACCGCCGCAAAGCCCTTGCCCGTGCTGGCAGCCAGCAACAGGCGCTTGCTCTTTTCATGGACCACCAGGGCAATGATCTGCGCGCTGGTTTCGATGTCCAGCGTGTTGCGAACCGGTTCGCCGAAACCGCGCGCGCCGGGCAGCTTGTCCGCCCCAAGCGTGAAGAAACGCCCGTTGTCGGCCGCCAGCAGCAGCTTGTCGGTCGTCTGCGCGTGGATCACGAAGGCCGGTCCATCGCCTTCCTTGTACTTGAAGTCCTGATCCAGCGGCAGGTGCCCCTTGGCCCCGCGGATCCAGCCCTTCTGCGACAGGATCACCGTCACCGGCTCCTTCTCGATCATCGCGTCCATGCTGAATTCGACTGCCGGGGCGGCCTCGGCGATGGTGGTGCGCCGCTTTCCGAGCGCAGTGTCCTCGCCATATTCCTTGCGCAGCGCATTAAGGTCGCGCTTCAGCCGCGTGCGCTGGCGGGCGGGCGAGCCGAGCAGCTTGTCGAGTTCGTCCTTTTCCTTGAGCAGTTCGTCCTTTTCGTTGCGAAGCTGCATTTCCTCCAGCTTGCGCAAGGACCGCAGCCGCATGTTGAGGATCGCCTCGGCCTGCCGGTCGGTGAGCTTGAACTCCTCCATCATCAGTGGCTTGGGTTCGTCCTCCGTGCGGATGATCTCGATCACCCGGTCGAGGTTGAGGAAGGCGATAATATAGCCTTCGACCAGTTCCAGCCGCCGGGCGATCTGGTCCAGCCGGTGCTGGCTGCGGCGCTGCAGGATGCCGATCTGGCTGACGATCCAGTTGTCGAGCAGTTCCTTCAGCCCCATCACCATCGGCGTGCGCGAGTGGTCGAGCACGTTGAGGTTGAGGCCGAAGCGCGTTTCCATGTCGGTGAGCTTGTAGAGGCTTTCCTTCAGCAGCTCCGGATCGACATTGCGGCTGCGCGGGATCAGCACGATGCGCACCTCCGTGTCGCTTTCGTCGCGCACATCTTCGAGAATGGGCAGTTTCTTGTCGCCGATGGCGGCGGCGATCTGTTCGATCAGCTTGCCCT
Source organism: Qipengyuania huizhouensis (assembly GCF_019711635.1). Lineage (GTDB taxonomy): Bacteria > Pseudomonadota > Alphaproteobacteria > Sphingomonadales > Sphingomonadaceae > Qipengyuania > Qipengyuania huizhouensis. The sequence continues at coordinate 73,042 of NZ_JAIGNT010000010.1, forward strand.
TCTGCACCTGGTAGGGGATTTCGGAGATCACCAGCTGCCACTGGCCGCCGCCTAGCCGCTCGATACCCGCCTCGCGGTCCTCCGGCTTCTCGGCCTCGGCTGCATGGAACCGCCCGCGCACGCGGAAGCTGCCGCGTCCCGTTTCATAGGCCTGGCTGATCGTCTCCGCGCTTTCGGGCACGACGCCGCCGGTGGGAAAATCGGGGCCTTTGAACAGTTCCATCAGCCGCGCATGCTCGACATGCGGATTGTCGATCACTTCCAGCGTCGCATCGACGATCTCGGCCACATTGTGGCTGGGAATATTGGTCGCCATGCCCACCGCGATCCCGCTGGCCCCATTGGCCAGCAGGTTCGGGAAGAGGCCGGGCATGACCTCGGGCTCTTCTTCCTCGTTATTGTAGGTCGGAATGAAATCGACCGTACCTGCGTCGAGCCCCTCCATGAGCCGCATCGCGGTCTTGGTCAGGCGCGCCTCGGTGTAACGATAGGCGGCGGCGTTATCGCCGTCGATATTGCCGAAGTTCCCCTGCCCCTCGACCAGCGGGTAACGCAGCGCAAAATCCTGCGCAAGGCGGACCATCGCATCATAGGCGGCGGTGTCGCCATGCGGGTGATACTTACCGATCACCTCGCCGACCACGCGGGCCGATTTCTTGAACCCGCTCGCCGGGTCCAGCTTGAGCTGCCGCATGGTCCACAGCAGGCGGCGGTGGACCGGCTTCAGCCCGTCGCGCAAATCGGGCAGCGAACGTGCCGTGATCGTGGAGAGCGCATAGACGAGATAGCGCTCGGATAGGGCGGAATCGAAAGGTGCATCGACGATGGCATCGAAGGGATCGGCGCCGGAATCGTCGGTCTTGGCAGTGGTCATGAGGTCCGCCCTATCAGAGCCACGGCTCGGCTGTCACCGCGGAACGGCGCGTCATCCCCACACGTTGCAAGGGTAACACCAAATCAAGGAGCATCCCTCTCATGACACACCACACGAAACGCGTAATGATCCTCGCCACCGATGGCTTCGAACAGTCCGAACTGATGAAGCCCAAGGCCAATCTGGAAGACGCCGGTTTCGAGACGACGGTCGTCAGCCTCGAGAAGGGCGAAATCAAGGGTTGGGACCAGAAGGACTGGGGTGACAGCGTATCGGTCGACAAGACGGTCGACGAAGTGACCGACTGTTCCGGCTACGACGCGCTGCTGCTTCCCGGCGGCCAGATGAACCCCGACATCCTGCGCATGAACGAACGCGCCGTTGCCCTCGTCCGCGAATTCGGCATGTCGGACAAGCCGATCGCCGCGATCTGCCACGCCCCCTGGCTGCTCGCCGAAGCGGACCTGCTCAAGGGCAAGACGGTCACCAGCTGGCCCTCGATCCGCACCGATCTGAAGAATGCCGGCGCCAATGTGGTCGACAAGGAAGTCGCTATCGACGGCAAGCTGATCACCAGCCGCAACCCGGACGACATCCCGGCCTTCAGCAAGGCGCTGATCGAGATGCTGGGAGAAAGCGCAGACAAGCGCGAGCTTGAATCGGCCTGACAGAGGACTCCGGTTTCATACCAGTATGAGCCCCGTCACAGCCTGGTGGCGGGGTTTTCAGACGCAACCGAATTTACAGGGGATCGGGGGAAAGCGCGGCAGCTTGCCGCGATAGCCGGCAGGGATCGCGGAACCCTCCCTAAGAAAGCGGAACCGTATTCGGAGCCAGCTTCTGACGCGTATGCTCGGCCAGCGCCAAAGATAAATCGGAATAGGTGTAGGCCCCCACGTAATATTGGCTGAGGGCTTTTGAAGTCATGCCGGGTGGCAACGGCATTTCGGCCGGATCGCGAGAAACTTCGTCACTTTCGGAAGTCCCGGGCGATGCGATTTTCCGACTGGGCGAAGGATCGTCCACATAGGTTCCATAGATCACCGTTTCACCGGATCCGGCGAGTGGGCGCGGCTCCAACCCTTGGAGCGACTCGCGAAGTTCGCGAATCTTTTCTGCATAGAGCGTGACCTTGGCGTAATGATTTTTCTGGCCCGCATCGTCACCCGATCCGCTGGCTTTCATCACTTCCACCTGGTGAGCGTGCAGCAATTCATTGAGGTCCATCATCATTCTCCTCGCGCTGGCAAATTCGGCGGTACGGCAGGCAAATCGGGGACGCCGTTTCTGGCGTCCCCGACAGATTCAGGACCTAGCCCTGCTGGTTTGCGGCCTGCTCGGCCTTGCCCTGCTCCATCTGGAGGTTCACGGCGCGTGCCTTGCCGCCATCGACCTGGCTGGTTTCATAACCGAACCGCTGACCCGAACTGGGCGTCTGGCCTTCCTGCTGGAGGTCGGCCTTGGCGAAGTGGAGAGGCTCGCCGCCCTTTTCGGGAGTGATCGTTCCGGCACCCTTGCCGGTGTCGTAGCTCTTGATCGTGCCAAAATGTGTCATGATGAATTCCCTTCGGTCTCGCGCAGGCAATCGAAAGCGACCGCTTGTGCGCGGGCTAAGAGGCGGAAAAGAAAGAAGGGAGGGTCTAGTGCCCTCGGGACCGTCGATCGCGACTGGTAGCTGAACGGAATATGGGAATAAATATTTGTGATGCAATGAAATTGCGTAATATTTTTTCCCAGATTCAGGTCAAATTGGAAAGAAATTAGACAAGGGTCGATGCGCATTGGGATCGCCGATCCAACCGCCGTTGAAATTCTTCGATGAAACCCCATCTTGAAAGCATCGGCGGCATCTCATCATAAGCGACCCCGACTGAGAGACCCCGCGCTCCCGCTTACGCATGGGAGGCAGTCATTGTCTCAAACGACCGACACCCATTTATCCTCGCACCGCTCCGATCCCATGGGCCGAGTGAGGGAGCCCGACCGCGATCCGCAGGCGGGATTCAAGCGCTTCATGTGCGAGCCATACCTCATCGACGGACGCAGCTATGCGACACTCGCGAGCATAAGAGCCAGGGGTACGCATGACCGGACGCCAGGATTTTCGAAATGACGGCGGCCTCGGAACAGCCCAACTACATCGGAGTTCTCGGAACATTCGCCGCGCTGGCGCTACTCTTTTGGGTGATGTCCTGATCCACCTTATCGACTGACCGGTCGGCATTGCCTTGAAGAGGAGAACGATATGTCCGATTCCAATCCTGCCAACGGCGACAACGATCCTCGGCAAAGAGCATTGTCGAGATGGGATGACGAAGGCGGGGCCATATCCTCGGTTCCGGCTGAGACGGTCACCGAAATTCCCGAAATCTCCAACACCGAGATGGTCCACCTGCGCGTAAGAATCATCGCTCTCGAAAATCTCCTGATTGCAATGTTGGCCGAAGGTTCGGACAAGCAGATCGCGATTGCACGCGAAATGGCCGATTATATCGCCCCTCGATCCGGTTCCACTCAGCATCCGCTCACGGTGCAGGCGGGAAGCCACATGGCGAGCCTGATCGAACGCGCGCTGCAGTTTCGAACCGTTTGATCATGATTTCACAAATAGACGATGCCGTGCGGGTTTAAGCCGAGGATGTGATATAGACGATGGACTGATCGCCAGCACATGAGTCGCTGGCAAGATTTCGGCCAAGCCGAACGACCCGGAATTACCCGCAATCTGCGATGTGCCGGCCTGCCCTTGAAAGGGGGCACCTATGACCAGTTCAATCTCTGCTCCCGACCCGGTGACCAGCCTTGCCGAGGCGATGGTGGTAAATTCCGATACACCCCTGATCATGCTGGACGAGGACTTGACGGTCATCGCGGCCAGCCTGTCGTTCTGCCGCGCCTTCGGCCTCGACTGCGCCATCCTGCCGGGCAGTTCGATCCTGGAAATGGGCGATGGCGAATGGGATGTCGCACGACTGAAGTCGCTGTTGCGAGCGACGGGTTCGGGCGGTGCGGATATCGAGAAATACGAACTGGCTCTGCGCGACCCCAAGAATGGGAATGCGCGCTGTCTGGAGTTATCTGCACATCGGCTCGAATACGAAGGCTCCCAAAGCATTCGCATTCTCCTGACGGTCATCGACACGACCGAAGCTCAGGCCTCCAGGAAGGAGAAGGAAGCGCTTATCGCCAACAACGTCATGCTGATGCAGGAACTCCAGCACCGTGTGGCGAACAGCCTCCAGATAATCGCGTCAGTCCTGATGCAATCGGCCCGCCGCGTCAGCAATGACGAAACGCGGACCCACCTCCAGATGGCTCAGAGCCGCGTGCTGTCGGTCGCAGCGATCCAGAAGCAGCTTTCCCAGTCCGGATCGGGTGACGTCAGCCTGCGGCCCTATCTGGAGCAGCTTTGCGACAGCATCGGGATTTCCATGATCGCGGACCCCGATATCCTGACCATCGAAGTCGATGTGGAGGATGGAAGCGTCACTTCGGCAAACTCGGTCAGCATGGGTCTGATCGTAACCGAACTGGTGATCAACTCGCTCAAGCACGCCTATCCCGCCGATCGCGGTGGAACGATAAAAGTCCGCTACGCGAAAGACGGGCGCAGCTGGAAACTGGAAGTCGAAGACGACGGCGTCGGTATGCCTCTCGAAGACAAGCCGGCAGCGGTAGCTGGCCTTGGGACCAACATAGTCGAAGCGCTTGCACGCCAGTTGCAGGCGAGAATCGTCATGACGAACGCAGAACCGGGAACCCACGTTTCGATCCAGCACGAGGACGCAGAAACTCCCGGGGTCGAACCGATGCCGGTGGTTGAAGCCGTATAATCGGGTCAAGTTCGCGCACGCAGGATCACACGACGCAAAACAGTCGGCAGCGATGGGTCGTTAGCCGGCCTTGACCCCTAGCGGCTCATATCGTGACTTTCGGCGGGGACGGTGACGGTCAGTCCATCCAGTTCCTCGCCCAGCACGATCTGGCAGGACAGGCGGCTGGTGCGGCGCACGCCGGCGGCGAGGTCGAGCATGTCTTCCTCCTCCTCGCTGGCCTCGGCAAGCCTTGCGAACCAGTCCTTGTCTACCACCACGTGGCAGGTAGAGCACGCCATCTGGCCTTCGCAGGTCCCTTCCAGCGGCATCCCCGCAGCCTGCGCCACGCGCAGCAGCGTGTCGCCCGCCTCGGCCTCGGCATCGACGCGCCCGCCGTCGGAAGTGATGAAATGGACCTTCACAGGCTGCCCTGCGCCCTGGCCGCCTCGTTGATCACCTTGCCCGCTTCCTCGATCTCCTCGAGCGTCGTGTAGCGTCCGAAACCCAGCCGGATCGAAGTCTTCGCCAGTTTCTTGGGCAGGCCGATCGCTTCGAGCACATGGCTGGTACGGCCGGATCCACTGGCGCAGGCCGAACCGGCGGAGAACATCACTTCGCGGCATTCACTCATCAGGCGATTCACGTCGAGCCCGCCGCCATTGGGCCCTCGCGGACGGATGTTCAGGTTGCCGTGCCAGCGGGCCTCGGCACTGCCGTTGAGCTCCCAATCCTCGAAAATCTCGCGGGCGCGTTTCCACAGTTGTTCGATGTGTTCAGCGTCCTGATCAAGCGCTTCATTCGCAAGCGCCGCAGCTGTTCCCATGCCCGCGATCAGGGCCGGTGAAAGCGTGCCGGATCGCAGGCCATGCTCCTGCCCGCCCCCGGTCTGGACTTCCTGAAGGTCCAGCCCGTCGCGAATCCACAGCGCGCCCACGCCCTTGGGCCCGTGGAACTTATGCGCCGAAATCGCGATCATGTCCGCGCCGGTCACCTCGATCTTACCATAGGCCTGCACCGCATCGCAGAGATACAGTGCATTGTTTTCCTTTGCTTTCCTGTGCCATTCGAGAGTCGGCTGGATCGTACCGATCTCGTTATTGACCTGCATCAGGCAGACGAGACGCGTATCGGCCGGAAGGTCCTGCTTCGTATTGCACTGCCCGTTCTTGGCGACATTGAGGACATGACATTCGCCCGCATCGCGCGCGGTATCGAGCACAGCGGCATGCTCGATAGCGGAAACCGAGACCGTCCCGCCTTTCCCCGATCCCCGAATAGCCAGATTGATCGCCTCGGTCGCGCCCGAGGTGAAGATGACCTTCCCCCCTGCCGGGAACAGCGCCGCCACCTGCTCGCGTGCGAATTCCACCGCCGCCTTGGCCTGTCGGCCCAGCTTGTGCGGGCTATGCGGATTGCCGAAGCCGGTGCCGCCCGGCCCGTCGAGCCAGCGCAGCATCGTATCGCGCGCCTCGGGGGCAAGCGGAGTGGTGGCCTGATAGTCGAGGTAGATCATCGCCGCCGGCACCCGGTACGCGGGTGACGAAGTTTACACCCTGTCACGCGTTTCCAGTATGCCGAAATCCGCAGAAATGCTTGATTTTTCGCCCATTTGTTGTGGGTGACACTTGCGGCATGCAGCGGGGGGGAGGTGATATCGGGCATTGCCGAAAACCTGCCTTGTTGCGGCTTTGTAGGAAAGGGAATTGTTCTTTCGGTCATCGAGATCGGTAATTTGAGGGCAAAGCCCCTTATCCGATCGTGCTGAGCTTGTCGAAGCACTGCCCTGCTTTGCTTCCAGCGCGACGCTAGGAGAAAGTGCAGCCCTTCGACAAGCTCAGGGCGAACGGACATTATTGTTTCGCCAGATCGAGCCATACCTCGCAGAAGCGTTCCACTTCGGCGCGCGCGGTGTTCCAGCCGAAGCTGGCACGAATGGTCCGGTCGGCCACCTCGGGTTCAACCTGCATCGCCTGCATGACGTGACTGGTCTTCATCGTACCACTCGAACAGGCGGAGCCCTGCGACACGGAAATTCCCGCCATGTCGAAGCGCATGACCTGCGCGCTGCCGCTCATCTTCGGCATGGCGATGGCGCGGATATAGGGCGTCGGATCGGACAGCCGGTCGGACAGCCATGTACCGCCAAGGTCGCGGCATTGCTGCGCCAATTGCTCGAGCGGTTCCAGCGTGGCCCTATCGAGATAAGGATCGCCACAAGCCTCCAGTGCCGCCGCCAAGCCGAGCACACCGGGCAGGTTCTCGGTACCCCGCCTGTAGCCGCGCTCCTGTCCGCCCGCAGGCTCGAGCATGGCGAAATCCTTCACGAGCAAAGCACCAACACCGATCGGCCCGCCGAATTTATGCGCAGAGATGATCGCCATGTCGCACGGCGGCAGCGCAAACCTGCCCGCGCCTTGCGCGCAATCGGCGAGCAGCAATCCCCCAGCCTCGTGGACCTGCCCCGCAATCGCGGCGAGATCCTGCAGGTTTCCGGTTTCGGAATTTACCTGCTGGACTGCGACGAGCGGCCGTTCGCGCTGCACTGCCTCCCCCAGCACTTCGAAATCGAGCGCACCGTCGGGCCGCACCGGCAGACGCTCGGCATCGACCGCAGCCTTGAGGATCGCGTCATGCTCGACGGCTGAAACCAGCCGCGCACCTGCTTTCGCGTGACCCAGCGCAAGCGCCGCCGCCTCGCTCGCGCCGGAGGTGAAGATCACCTCGCCCTCCCAGCCGAGCGCGCGCTTCACCCGCTCGCGTGCATCCTCCAGCGCCGCCCGCGCCTTGCGGCCTTCGGCATGCGGACTGCTCGGATTGGCCCAGAGCGCGAAGCCTTCTTCCATCGCGCGCCTCGCCTCTGGGCGCAGCGGTGTGGTAGCGGCATGATCGAGATATATGCGTGTCGGGACGGGACGTGCTCGAATTAATTGCGAAACGGAGACAAAACCCTATATAGCGCGCAACCTCGTGCAAGCCCCCTTGGGGGCCAGCACCCCGAAAATTTCTGCCAGGGTACCTCTCCCATGCCGACCGTGATCTTTCCCGGCCCCGAAGGCCGCCTCGAAGGCCGTTTCTCTCCCGGACCGCGTCCGCGCGCGCCCGTTGCGATGATCCTCCATCCGCATCCGCAAGGCGGCGGCACGATGAACGAGCAAATCACGCAGCGTCTGTACAAGACCTTCGTCAACCGCGGTTTCGCCACGCTGCGCTTCAATTTCCGCGGCGTAGGCCGCAGCCAGGGCAGCTTCGACAACGGTGTGGGCGAATTGTCCGATGCCGCCAGCGCGCTCGACTGGGTGCAGCAGGTTCATCCCGAAGCGCAGGTGACGTGGATCGCTGGCGTCAGCTTCGGTTCGCTGATTGGCATGCAACTGCTTATGCGCCGTCCGGAAATCCGCGGGTGGATCAGCATCGGCGCCCCGGCAAGCATGTATGACTTCTCCTTCCTCGCGCCCTGCCCGGCTTCGGGCATCTTCATCCACGGCGCGCAGGATACGGTGGTCCAGCCCAATGCGGTGACCAAGCTGGTCGAAAAGCTGCGCACGCAGAAGCACATCACTGTGCATCACGAGGAAATCCCCCGTGCCAACCACTTCTTCGAAAACGAGCAGGAAGAACTGATGAAGTCGGTCGACAATTATCTCGACTTCCGTCTCGATCCGGCGTGCCCGATCACCTGAGGCCATCGGGTAATTGCAAATGTTTTAAAGGGCCCGCATGTCGGGCCCTTTTTCTTGCCCAAAATGCACCCGCGACTTTGCAAAATCCGAAAAACCTTGCCTAAAATTTGTTATGTTGTAACATTTCTGATTATAAGAGTCGCAAGGAAGAGGAGCCGACCATGGCATTCGTAGATCAGAGACGAGGTCCATCCCCCGCAGGGCTCGCCAGCGCCGTCATCGTGCAGGCCGCGATAGGTGCAGCCGTCATTACCGGACTGTCTGTGGCAGGAGGCGTCGTTGAACCGCCAGAGATTTTGGACACTTGGGACGTAAGGCCCACCCCACCGCCCGAACCGGAGCCAATACCGGAGCCCCAGACACAGCAGCAACCCGAAGTGGCTTCACAACCTCCAATCACCCAGCCCACTCCGCCAATCGATTTCGAATTGCCCAAGGCAACGTACGAAACGACCGAGAAGATTGTCGAGCGTCCGATAATTGTCGACACGCCGCGCGTAGACACGAAGCCACCCGCACCCCCTGCGCCGGTGCCTTCGTTCAGTCCGATCTCCGCCAAGCCCCGCAACGATCCGGGTGCATGGCTGTCCGATCGCGATTACAAATCGGCCTGGGCCCGTCGCGAACTGACCGGCGTGGCAAGTTTCCGGCTCGACATCTCGCAGACCGGGAAAGTGACAGGCTGCCGGATCACCGGATCGACCGGGCATTCCGAACTTGATCAAGCGACCTGTAGCCTGGTTCAACGCCGGGCCCGGTTCGAGCCGGCCCGCGGCAGCAATGGCGAGCCTGTTGCGGGAAGCTACAGTTCTTCCGTGCGCTGGCAGTTGCCCGAATAGCCCTTGCCTTAAATACCCGTCACGGCGAGCTCCGTTCGACTTTCTCGAGCGGGGCTTCGCCGTCTGCGGCAGGCACGGTCCAGATAGCCACGTTGACCAGCGCCACCAGCGCCAGGATCACCATGAGCATCGCATTCTTCATATTCCCCGTGCGCCGCCACAGCAGGAAGGCGCCGAAGAACAGCGCGATGGCGGCAAGGACGACGATGGAGAGGACGACATCGAGCATGACCGCCTCCCTAGCCGCGCATGGGCGATTCGGGAAATGCCCGGGAACCTGCGACTGGACCTTCCGTTTATTGCCCCATAGGCTGGCATTCTGGCGCAGTACCATTCGGGAGTACGATACATGGGCATTTTCAGCAGCATCAAGAACGCGATTTTCGGTAAGGACGATGAAGTCAAGGAAGCACCGAAAACCCCCAGCCCCGATCAGGCGCGGGTCGATGCTCCTCAACAGAAACCGAAGCCCGTTATCGATGTTGCGAACCACCTCGATGCCATGCCCGGCGCGGATCGTCTCAACTGGCGCACATCGATCGTCGACCTGATGAAGCTGATCGGAGTCGATTCCAGCTACGAGAACCGCAAAGCGTTGGCACAGGAGCTGGGCCGGGCAGATTATTCCGGCAGCGCCGAGGACAATGTCTGGCTGCACAAGCGCACCATGCGCGAATTGTCGGCCAATGGCGGCAAGGTTCCGGCCGAGTTTCTCGATTGATTTGACAGGTTTAAGCGGGTCGCCCAAACATCCCGCATGAACAGATACAGCTTCGAAGCCAGCCGCCGCCAGGTTCTCGCCGGACTTGGTGCGACCACCGCTCTCACCCTCTCGGGCTGCGCCACCATGCCTCGCAGCGCCGGGACACAAAGCGCGGAAGCGCTGCTGGAAGATGTCGCCTACAACCTTCTCGAGCATGAGCCGGAACGCGCAACCGGTCTGGGCGTGGATACCGGACAATACGCTTACCTGCGCAGCCGGCTCGAAGACCAGTCGCCCGCCGGCCAGCAAGCCTATGCGGACACGCTCCGCAGCGATCTCGCGCGCCTGCGCGCCTTCCCTCGCGACGGTCTGGACAGCGAAAACCTGACCAATATCGAAGTGGTCGAAAGCGCCTACCAGCTCGCACTGGACGGCTTTGCCCTGCCCTATGGCGATACCCCTGTCGGCAACTGGCGCACGGCGCCTTATGTGGTGATCCAGAACGTCGGCGAATACATTGGCCTGCCGCGCTTCATGCAGTCGACCCATATGGTCGAGAATGCTTCGGACGCCGATAGCTATATCGAAAGGCTCGAACAGGCCCCTGCGACATTCGACGGCGAACTTGCTCGCATCCGGGCAGCGCGTGGAATGGGGGTCGTGCCGCCCGACTTCCTGCTCGACAAGACGATCATGCAGATGGAGCAGACCATCGCCAGTGCCGGGAAGGGCGAACTCTTTGCCGCCGACCTGCGCGGCAAACTGGCTGAAGCAGGCCTGCCGGAAGCACACGCCGATCGTGCCCTGGCGCTCGAAACGGGGCCGATTGCCGAGGCGCTCTCGCGCCAGCTTGCCGAACTGAAAGCCGAACGTGCCGTCGCCACCGGTGATCCGGGCATTTCGGCACGCCCCAATGGAGAGGAATTCTACGCCTGGGCGCTGCGTAACAGCACCACGACCACGCTCTCGGCCGACGAAGTCCACCGGCAGGGGCTGGAAGAGCTCGAGGCGCTCCACGCCCGTATGGACCCGATCCTGCGCAAGATCGGCTACACCGACGGCAGCGTGGGCCAGCGCATGACGGCCCTGTCGGAAGACCCGCGCTACAAATTCGCCGAAGGCGATGCGGGCCGCGAACAGATCATGGAATTTATCGACGAACGTATCGAATGGATCCGCGCGCAGATGCCGCGCGCCTTCAATACGCTGGTCGATCCCAATCTCGAAGTCGTCCGCATACCGCCCGCCGAGGAAGCCGGGGCTCCGGGCGCCTATGGCGGGGCCGGCAGCAAGGATGGCACGATCCCAGGTCGCTTCTGGATCAATTTGCGCAGCACCGACCTGCATCGGAAATACGATCTCGCCGATCTCACCTATCACGAGACCATTCCGGGCCATGTCTGGGAGGGCGAATATTCGAACCGCCTGCCGCTCATCCGCTCGATCCTGGCCTTCAACCCGTTCAGCGAAGGCTGGGCGCTATATGGTGAGCAGATCGCCGACGAGCTGGGAGCATACGACGGCTTCGAGGTCGGCCAGCTGGGCTACCTGCAGAGCCTCGCCTTCCGTGCCTGCCGCATGGTGGTGGACACCGGTCTTCACTCCAAGGGCTGGAGCCGCGAACAAGGCCGCCAGTTCTTCATCGAGCGCAACGGGTCCAAGCCCGAGGAAGTCCAGAGCGAGGTCGACCGCTATTGCAGCTGGCCAGGTCAGGCGACCGGTTACAAGCTCGGCCACAGCCGCATCGTTTCCCAACGTGAACGCGCCCAGCGCGAGCTGGGATCCGCCTATGATTTCAAGGCATTCAACGATGCGGTGGTCCTCGGCGGCAATGCCCCGATGAACGTGATGGAACGCAATGTGGGCAGGTATATCGACAATACCCGAAGTTAACCCGTTTCCCCCTTCCAGTATTCGCCTTGCTTGCTAAGGTAACGCGGATACTGGAAGGGGGGGTAAGACATGAAATTGCGGGTCGCTTTGCTGGCTATGATTGCCGCCGCTGCTTCGCCTGCGCAGGCGAAATGGTATGAGGCGAGCAGCGAGCACTTCGTTATTTATGCCGACGACAGCGAAAGAGACATTCGCGAGTTCGCAGAGAATCTGGAAAAATATCATTCTGCCATGGTACTGGTGAGCGGCCGCTCCGTAGAGGCCCCCAGTCCCTCCAACCGCGTCACGATCTTCGTGGTCGGAAGCCAGCGGGACATTCGCAAGCTCTCCGGATCGGACAGCAAATCGATCGCTGGATTTTATGTCCCGAGAGCAGGCGCCTCTCGCGCCTTCGTGCAGGATATTCGCAACCGGAGTAACGTTATCCGGACTTCTCGACAGTCATCCTGCTCCACGAATACGCACACCACTTCCTGATTGGCAGTTCGCGATACGCGATGCCCCGATGGATGAGCGAAGGGGCGGCGGAATTCTTCGCGTCGGCCGGATTCAACAAGGACGGCAGCGTCCAGATCGGCCGTCCAGCAATGCACCGTGCAGGGGAATTGCACTATGCGGACGAGGTCTCGGTGCATGAATTGCTCGATGCAGAATTATACGAGCAGCGTCGGAGGAAGGGATACGATGCCTTCTACGGCATGAGTTGGGCTTTATATCATTATCTGATCTTCGGCGAAGAACGCAAAGGTCAGTTGGACGAGTATGCGGGCCTCGTGATGCAGGGGAAAAACTCGCTTGAAGCCGCCAAGGAGGCTTTCGGCGATATCGATGTGCTCGACAAGGAAGTCGAACGTTATCTCAAGCAACGAAAGATGTTCAACATCAAGCTTCCGCCTGAAAGAATATCATATGGGCCAATATCGTTGCGTGAACTTCCGGAAGGCGAGGCGGAAATGATGGACGTCCGCATCGTTTCACAACGCGGCGTTACCCGGGAACAGGCGTTGGAACTCGTTGTTGAAGCGCGTGAAATTGCAGCGCGATTCCCGAACGATCCTGGCGTACTGACCGCGCTCGCCGAGGCGGAATACGATGCGGGGAACGACGATGCGGCCATAACGGCGGCCGACCGTGCGATCGCCATCGATCCGATGCGCCCCAATGCCTATGTCCAGAAAGGCTATGCGCTGTTCCGAAAGGCCGAAAATGCAGACGATCCCGAAACTGCATATAGCGAGGCAATGAAAGCGTTCAGTGCGCTCAACAAAATCGAGAACGATCATCCCGTACCGCTGATCTACTACTACCGCAGCTTTGTCGAGCGTGGCCTCCCTCCCAATGAAAATGCGCGACATGCACTCGAATGGGCCTCACGGCTTGCACCCTTCGATCAAGGCCTTGCGATGAACGCAGCCCTGATGCTCGCCGAGGAAGGAAAGATTGGACTTGCCAAGTTCACGCTGGAACCGCTTGCGACCAATCCTCACGGCGGTTCGCTTTCCGAGCAGGCGCAAGACTATCTCGACATGCTGGAGCTGGCGGAGGAAGGCACGAGTTGGCACCCCGGTGCGACCATCTTGACCAAGGCTGTGGTAGATGCGGAGAAGCCTGGTGAATCAGGCAATGCCGAGGACTGAGATGCCCTAACGGACCCTTGCGTCGGTCTCGATCAGTCTGATCTCGAATAGGCTGGGCCAGAGCTTGCCGGTAACGAACAGGCGACGCTTGTCGGCATCCCACGCAATGCCGTTGAGCACCGCGTCCGTGCCGGAAACTGGCACGGAGCCTACAATGTCCTGCAGATCGACGATCTTCTTCACCACCCCGTCTTCCGGGTTTATCGCCACAATGAAGGGCGACATCCAGATGTTGGCGTAAATCAGCCCGTCGATCATCTCGAGTTCGTTCAGGCGTCGCAAGGGCCGTCCGTTGAGCGTCACGTCGACCGAGCGGCGCACTTCATAGGTCTCGGGGTCCAGCACGCGCAAAGTGGCGCTCCCGTCGGAATGAATCAGGCCTTCCTCGGAGGATGTGAGCCCCCATCCTTCGAGCGGAAAGCCTTCATGGGAAGCGACGGGCTCGAGCGTATCGGCATCCCAGCGATGGATCGCTCCGTTGCGCCAGGTCAGGGTCACGAACTCGTCCTCCCACAGGGCGATGCCCTCGCCGAACTGGTCGGCAGGGATGGCGCGTTCCTGCTTCGCCTCGCCCGTTTCGAGATCGACCTCGCGCACAACCGACTGCCCCTCCTGGCCGGTGCTTTCGAACAAAGATCCGTCGTGCCACAATAGCCCCTGCGTAAAGGCGCTATCATCGTGTGGGTATTCGGCCACGATCCGCGCGGCAAATACCACCGGCCCTGTATAGGCGGGTATTTCTTCAACTTGGCCCGCAGAGTCGGTGTCCTGGGCTGCTGCAGGCGCGCAAGGCACCATCAGCAGCCACAGGACAGAGAAGACAGCTCGACCGAACATATGCTGCGGTCCTTGCAATCTTTCGCTTAGCGCAGGATTAAGCGGACAGGCTTTTCGGTCAGCGACCCGCGAGCCCGCCGACAATCGAGCCGAGGATTCCGCCAAGGCCACCCTGCTGCGAGCCGGAGCCACCACCCGCCTGCTTGGCCATATAGCCGGCCACCGCCATCGCCAGGATCGGCAGCATCTTCTTGAGCAGCGCCTCGTCGATGCCCGTAACCGCCGAAACCTCGCTGGCCACGCCGCGGCTGACGTCCTTGCTGCCGAAAATCTGGCCCAGAATGTCGTTACCCGGCTGGGTCGGGGTCGGATCCTGCTGCAGCACCTTGTCGAGCAGGATACCGCCGAGCCCCCCCAGCCCGCCGGTCACCCCGCCGCCAGCACCGCCGGCCAGACTGCCGAGAATATCGCCGAGGCCACCACCCGCGGGTGCGGCCTGCGTGGTGGTTCGCCCGAAGCCGGCGACGATCGCAGGTAAAAGCGCTCCGGTTGCCGTTTTTGCAGTGGCCGGATCGATATTGAGTTCGCGTGCCATGGAATCGACCACGCCGCTCTGCTGGAGTACCTGGCTGAGGTTCATTTCAAGGCTTCCTTCAGTTCTTTCCGAAGAACTTGCCGGCGATGCCCGCAATGTCGTCGAATGGATTGCCATCGTGATCGGCATCGAGAATCTGGGTAAAGCGTGCCAGCGAGCCTTCGCCTCCGACCTGCCCCACGATCTGGTTCAGCAAGCCGGTATCGAGCCCGGTCTTGCCAGCCGCCAGCTCGACCGTATCGCCATCTTCATGATGCGCCTCGCCCAGTGCAGCGATGGCCTTTTCCGCCGTTGCAGCGTCGATACCCAACTTTTCCGCCATGTTCTTGACCGTGGGATGATCGTGCGCGGCGCCCAGCAATTGGTCGAAAAGGCTCATGGTCATTCTCCTGATTATCGCAACCCACGCCCCTTCTGACCCATCGCCGCTCCAAATTAAAGCCCCCGGTCCGCACTCGTGAGCGCGGCCGGGGGTCTCCTCTCCAACTCTATGCCCGAATGGTCAGGCTATATCGTCAAGCGGCTTCGGGAGCCGCATCCCGCACGCCCTGGTCGACATGCGCAGCGAAGGGTTCGAAATTGTCGACGAACAGCTGCACCAGCTTGTGTGCGGTGCGGTCGTATTCGTCCTTGTCCGCCCAGGTCGCGCGCGGATCGAGAATCTCGCTGTCCACGCCGGGAACGCTGATTGGAACTTCGAAGCCGAAGTTCGGGTCCTTGCGGAAGTCGGCGTCGTTCAGGCTACCGTCGAGCGCAGCATTGAGCAGGGCGCGGGTGGCCTTGATCGGCATACGCTGGCCAACGCCATACTTGCCGCCAGTCCATCCGGTATTGACCAGCCAGCACTGCACGCCGCCTTCGGCAATGCGCTTCTTGAGCAGGTTGCCATAAACGCTCGGGTGGCGCGGCATGAAAGGTGCGCCGAAGCAGGTGCTGAAGGTCGCTTCGGGCTCGGTCACGCCGATTTCTGTACCGGCGACCTTGGCGGTGTAGCCGGAAAGGAAGTGGTACATGGCCTGGTCGGGCGTAAGGCGTGCAATCGGGGGCAGCACACCGAAGGCATCGGCGGTCAGCATGATCACATTGCTGGGCGGCGGGCCCATGTTCTCTTCCGATGTGTTCGGTATCGAGGACAGCGGATAGGCGCCGCGCGTATTCTCGGCCAGACTGTTGTCGTCGAGGTCGATCTCGCCATTCTCGTCCATCACCACGTTTTCCAGCACGGTATTTTCCATGCGCGTGGTGGCGTAGATTTCCGGCTCGGCCTCGGGGTTGAGGCGGATCATCTTGGCATAGCAGCCGCCTTCGAAATTGAAGACCGCCGTGTCCGACCAGCCGTGTTCATCATCGCCGATCAGCGTGCGACTGGCATCGGCGGAAAGCGTGGTCTTGCCAGTGCCGGACAGGCCGAAGAACACTGCGCTCTTGCCGTCGGGGCCGATATTGGCCGAACAGTGCATCGGCATCACGCCCTTGGGCGGAAGAAGGTAGTTGAGGATGCCGAAGACGCTCTTCTTCATTTCGCCGGCATATTTCGTGCCGCCGATGAGGATGAGTTTTTCCTCCAGGTTGACCGCGATCACGGTTTCGCTGCGGCAGCCGTGACGCTCGGGATCGGCCTTGAAGCTTGGCAGGTCGATAATGGTATATTCGGGCACAAAGCCTTCCAGTTCCGCCGCGGTCGGGCGCACCAGCAGCGTACGGATGAACTGGTTGTGCCATGCAAGCTCGTTGATGACGCGCACATTGACGCGATATTCGGGCTGCGAGCCGCCGAAAAGATCCGCCACGAACAGCTCCGCCTTTTCGGCGACCGCTTTCATGAAGTCTTCCTTCAGCGCGGCGAAATGATCCGGCGTCATGGAAGCATTGTTGTCCCACCATACCGTGTCTTCGGTTTCAGCGTTGCGGACGATGAACTTGTCCTTCGCGCTGCGGCCGGTGTGCTTGCCGGTCTCCACGACCAGCGGCCCGTGCTTGGCGCGGCGGCCTTCGCCCCGTTCGAGCGCGGCGGCAGTCAATTCTTCCGACGTCAAGTTGGGGTGGATGGTCGCGGCAGTCTCGATGCCCTGCGCGGCAAGCGAGTGGGAAAGCTCGGTAGTCACTGAAATCTCCAGCGCAAATGAAGCGGGTTCGGTCTCGGGAATCGCCGCGCATACGAATGCGCGCCCTTCGCCGTCGCCAATAGTCCCAGCTTGCAGCAAGGTCAAATGTACGGCGATGGAATCCACTTTCCATACGCCTGTTCGCGTTGTCTTGCCCGAAGAACTGCGTTAACCGCCTGGCTTATGGAAAGTGAAGCCGGACAGGGCGCTACGCCGCAGGAAGACGATCGCACGGTCATCGCACTGGTCGACGACGACCGCAATATCCTTACCACCGTATCGATTGCGCTGCAGGCGGAAGGCTACGCCACACGTGTCTATTCCGACGGTGAAGCCGCACTTTCCGCCCTGCTGGGCAATCCGCCCGATCTTGCCATCTTCGATATCAAGATGCCCAAGATGGACGGGATGGAACTGCTTCGCCGCCTTCGCGAACATTCGCCTCTCCCGGTCATCTTTTTGACCAGCAAGGATGACGAGCAGGACGAGGAAGCGGGCCTGCAGATGGGCGCGGACGACTACATCGCAAAGCCTTTCAGCCTGCGCCTGCTACTGGCCCGGATTCGCGCCATTCTGCGCCGGAGCGACGCGCGGCGACCTATGCCGATCGAACCGGGCGAGAAGCCCGCCGAGGTTATCGAGCGCGGCCGGCTCCGCATGGACCCGGCACGTCACCATGTGACCTGGGATGACAGGCCGGTCTCACTCACCGTGACCGAGTTCCTCCTGCTGGAAGCGCTGGCCCAGCATCCGGGCGTCATCAAGAGCCGTAACCAGTTGATGGACGCCGCCTATCCGGACGACGTCTTCGTCGACGACCGTACGGTGGACAGTCACATCAAGCGGATGCGCCGCAAGTTCCGGAGTGTCGATGGCGAGTTTTCCGCAATCGAAACGCTCTATGGCGCGGGTTACAGCTTCAGCGATGGCTAAAGCGAAGAGCGTCCTCCGGGGCGATCCGCGGCTTGAAAAGCTGCGCTGGTCAGGGCGGCTGTCGCTCACCAGCCGTATCCTCTTCGTCAACGTGCTACCGCTCGTGCTCTTGGGCGGCGGAGTTCTTTACCTCGACAGCTATCGCAAGCAATTGCTCGACGAACGGTTCAAGCTCGCGCTGGTCGAAGCGCAGATTACCGCTGAAGCCCTGGCAGGCGCCACGCCGCAGCGGCAGGAAGCCCTGCTGATCCAGATCGGCAAGGAGCAGCGGCTGCGAATTCGGGTCTATGGCCCCGCAGGTAATCTGGAATCCGACAGCTTCCAGCTCGCCCCTCCCAGTTTCGACCTGCCCGAGCCCTCCGAAGTCGACCAGACCGATTTTGCACTCCGGACCGATCGCTGGTTCGACCGCGTGGTTGGCGCGCCCGCACTGCCCGACTATCGCCAGCCTGAGATGGACAGTGTCGATGCCTGGCCCGAATTGGTGCGCGCACGCGAGGAAAGCCTCACCCAGATCGTGCTCCGCGACGCGCCCGACGGAACCCATGTCATCAATGCCGCTGCGCCGGTCGGTCTCGACGGCGATACGCTGCTGATCACGCGCAATCCGGTCGATATCACGCAATCGGTACGCGAGGCGCGCACGACTGTTGCAATGGTCGTGCTTCTGTTCCTGCTGGTTTCTACCCTGCTCAGCTTCTTCCTCGCGCAGACCATCGTGCGCCCGCTTCGCGAACTGGTTCAAGCGGCCGTGCGCGTGCGCCAGGGGCGCGACCGGCAGGTCGAGGTCCCCCGGCTGCCCGACCGGCGCGACGAGATCGGCATGCTGGCACGCGCAGTCTCCGATATGACCGCCGCCTTGCGCCACCGGATCGATGCGGTCGAAAGCTTCGCCGCGGATGTGGCACACGAAATCAAGAACCCCCTGGCATCGCTGCGCAGCGCGACCGAATCGCTGGCCAAAGTGGACGATCCCGAACTGCGCGCTCAACTGCTCGATATCGCCACGCACGATGTACGCCGAATCGACCGGCTGGTTACCGAAATTTCCGACGCCAGCCGCATCGACGCTGAAATGTCGCGGACCGAATTCGAACGGGTCGATATGGCTGAATTGCTGCAAAACACCGTCGCCAGCCGCGAGGAACGCGGGGAAAACGAAGGTCGCAAGATTACCATCACCACCAAGGGAGAGGCCCATGTCGTGTCCGGTGTCGGCATCCGCCTGGAGCGGATCATCGAGAACCTGCTCGACAATGCGGTGTCCTTTTCCCCGGCAGGTGGCACTATTGACGCGCAGCTCGTCCGGCGCGAAGGGCGATGCGTCCTGACGATTTGCGACGAAGGTCCGGGTATACCGGAGGAAAAGCGAGAGAAAGTGTTCCACCGTTTCCACTCCGACCGCCCCGAGGGGGAGGATTTCGGCAACCATTCCGGCCTCGGACTGGCAATCGGCCGTACAATCGCCGATGCGCATGAAGGCACGCTTCACGTCGAAGGTCGCCCCGACGGACGGAGCGGAGCCTGTTTCGTGCTCGATTTACCGGCGGCTCCTCGATGAAGACCAGGCTGCCCAATGTCACGGCGGTTGCCATCGACGGACGCGCGCTGCTGATCGCCGGTGAGTCCGGCGCGGGGAAATCCTCGCTGGCTCTCGCGCTTATCGACCGCGGCGCAACGCTGATCGGCGACGACGGTCTGATCATCGACGAGGTGGACGGCCATCCGCTGGCCTGCCCGCCCAAGACTACGCGCGGCCTGCTGGAGGTGCGTAATGTGGGCCTCGTCGAACTACCGACCTGCGAGGCTCCGATCTCGTTGGTACTCCAGCTGACCACCCTTGCGCCGCGCTATCCGATGGAACTCGCCAGGACGACGCTGGGCGGTGTCGGTGTACCCGTCCTCCTGTTCCGCCCCGGGGATGCAACGCAGGCGCTGCGCGCGGAATTCGCGCTCGGCAAACACGGTATGGCCGTCCCGCATGGCGAACACGGCGACCGAGAAGGGGCACAGTGACCGAATCGCCATCAATCCAGCGCATCCTGCTGGTCACCGGAATGGCGGGAGCAGGCAAGACCACCGCGCTGCATGCGCTGGAAGATCTCGGCTGGGAAGCGATCGACAATTTCCCGGTTCGCCTGCTCTCCAGTCTCGTCGATGCCGAAACGGAGCAGCAATCCCCCATTGCCATCGGATTCGATTCTCGTACCCGTGGTTTCGTACCGGCGGAAATCATCGACCAATGCCAGGCCCTTGGTGCCCGAAGCGACGTGGAACTCACCACTCTGTTTATCGACTGCTCCGACAAAGAGCTGGAACGTCGTTATAACGAAACCCGCCGTCCGCACCCAATGGCACGAGAGCGGACCGTGGCGGGAGGCATCAGGGCTGAACGCGAATTGCTGGAGCCGCTGCGCAACTGGGCAGAATTGCTGATCGATACCGGCGATTTTGCTCCCAATCAGTTGCAACAGGTGCTGCGGGAGCGGTTTTCGACGGGTGGAGCCGGGAACATGACGGTGACTGTTTCCAGCTTCGGCTTTGCCCGCGGAATGCCGCCGCTGGCAGACCTGTTGTTCGACATGAGGTTTCTCGACAACCCGCACTGGGTGCCCGAATTGCGAGAGCTTACCGGACTCGATCCTGCCGTCGCCGCTCACATCGAGAAGGATCCCGGTTTCGCCCCCGCCTTTTCACAGATTTCGCGGACCCTGCTCGATCTGCTGCCCCGCTACGCAGCGCAGGATCGCGGCTATCTCAACATTGCCTTCGGGTGTACCGGGGGGAGACACCGTTCGGTTTACAGTGCGGAACGGGCAGCCCAGGTCTTGCGCGGGGCTGGATTTTCGCCCACGGTCATACATCGGAACTTGAGAAACCGGCCCGCCGATCCGCTCGAGCGCAGCTGAGATTCGCAAACCAAGCGATGGTTGATTAAAGAGCCTGAAACCTTCGGAACGCGCAACGGACGCACTTCACGCATGATCGGAATGATCCTCGTCACCCATGGCAGACTGGCCGAACACTTCATCGACGCGATGGAGCATGTCGTCGGCAGCCAGGAAAGTGTGGCCACCATCTGCATCGGTCCCAATGACGATATGGAACAGCGGCGCAAGGATATCGCGGATGCGATCTCCACTGTCGACACGGGCGACGGTGCCATCATCCTCACCGACCTGTTCGGGGGCACGCCCTCGAACCTCGCGATTTCACTACTCGATGCCGGACGGATCGAAGTCATCGCCGGGATCAACCTGCCGATGCTCATCCGCCTGGCCGGAGCGCGCAAGAGCATGAACGTGGTCGATGCCGTCCATGCCGCGCAAACCGCAGGACGCAACTACATAACCGTCGCCAGCGAATTCCTGGGGCAGGACCTCGACAGCGCGCGGAAGGCAAGTTGAGCGAAGCGCGCAAACAGGTCGAAGTGGTCAACCAGCGCGGGCTGCACGCCCGGGCAAGCGCCAAATTCGTGGGCGCGGTTGCCGAACTCCCCAACGGATGCAAGGTACGGGTGGCCAAAGGCGGCAACGAGGCCGCGGGCGGCTCGATCCTCGGGCTGATGATGCTGGGCGCAGCGAAAGGCGACACGATCGAGATCATCGTCGAGGGCGAAAATGCCGATGCGGTGATGGCCGAACTGTCCGCCATGGTCGAGGGCGGCTTCGGGGAGCCCTGACATGGCTGCACATCGCCGGATCATCACCGGTTTTTCCAATCCATCGGTCAAGGCGCTGCGGGCGCTGCGCGAGAAGAAGCACCGCAAGCGTGAGGGCAAGTTTCTCGCCGAAGGGCTGCGACTGCTCACCGATGCGCGCGAATGCGGCCATGTGCCGGAGACACTGGTGCTCGCCGACCGTCGCGATCCGCATCCGTTGCTCACGGCGCTGGAAGCTTCGGTCGAGGCCAGCGGGGGCGAGGTGATCGAGACCTCGCCCGAGATCCTTTCCAAGATCACCGGCAAGGACAATCCGCAGGCTGTCGCAGGAGTATTCGCCGAATTCGATACCTCGCTCGGAAACCTGGACCGTTCGAGTGCCGACATCTGGCTGGTCGCGCAGGCACTGCGAGATCCCGGCAATCTCGGCACCATGCTGCGCACCGGCGATGCCATCGGTGCCGGCGGGCTGATCCTGATCGACGATTGTGCCGACCCCTTCAGTGTCGAGGCGGTGCGCGCCAGCATGGGCGCGGTCTTTACGCAGGGGATCGCCCAGGCGGAGTGGAGCGAATTCGAAGCCTGGTTGCGCGCAGGCGCCGAAGAGAATGGGGGCCAGCTCATCGCGGCGAGCCTGCGCGATGCACAGCCCTATCGCGGCGCGCCCTATACCGCCCCCTGCTTCGTCATGGTCGGCAATGAAAGCCGCGGCCTGCCCGAAGAGTATGAAATGGCATGCGATCTGCGCGTCACCATGCCGATGAAGGGCCGGGCCGACAGCCTGAACGCAGCGGTCGCGGCGGCGGTTCTGGGTTATGAAGTGCTGGCAGCGCTCGACGGGTAGCGGCTGTAACCATCGGTGGACCGCTGACCGGGGTGAAAATAAAAACTTTCCCCTCACCGCCTGAGGCCCTGCAATTCGGGCCAGGAGCCGATCCTTCCGTGCCGCCGCAAAAGCCGGAGAAGCGCGGAATCGTCGGGTTTGCGGCGGATCCCGGCCATCCTCCCGCGATAGATCACCGGCTGGACGAGCCCGGTTTCCATCCGCCGGAACAGCTCCGCATTCGTAACCTTCCGTCCGTCCGGTTTCGGCTTCGGACAATGACCCGTTCCCGGCGGCGACAGCACCCGGTCCCAGGCATACGCGAAGCCCTGCGCCCCGTCACGCTTGCGCAGGCGATAGGCGCTCATGCGCGACATACCCACGCCGCGCGCTGCAGCAGCTACCGATCCGGTGACATAGAGCCCCGCTAGAAACTCGCATTGCCGCTCAACGCTCCACCCATCGCTGCGCGTGCGCAGCGGCACGGGGTTGAAGAACGGCGGGCGGCGGCGGCGGCGATGGGCGGGCGGTTTCGGCATCTGCAATGGCGGAGCAGAAACGCATCGTGTAGGAAAATCGTTTGTCCGGTTTGGGGTGGAAACCGGACATCGGAATTGCTCGTTATGCGTGGAATCGAGGATCGCGAGAACTCGTCACCTTGAAGCTATCGAGAACGCATGATCTTTATAGCTAGCCGCCGAAGGGAGCGTAGGTGATTGGTGCGGAGGATATGCTCGGCCAGTCGTCGGTTTTTGTCTGTGCTAGGACTTCCTGGCGGAACTAAGGCCACTAGTCCCGGCCTACGTGGAACCATCTCAATCCCATGCCTGCGGATGAAAGGAATAAGACCTCGCCGTTTCAGGTGCTGCTCAGAATAAATTGGCGGGAAGAAGTCAGTCGACCGTTTCCTAATCTCACGCCAGTTTAAGCGGGAGCCGCGAGGGAAACCATACAAAGGTCTAGGCAAAATGTGATTTCCGGCAAGAAGTCATCAATAGTAGCTACTAAGATCCTCAAATATCC
>NZ_JAIGNT010000011.1 GCF_019711635.1 Qipengyuania huizhouensis
CAGCAAGCTATCTCGGCTTCATACATATCGCCGCCGCCCGCCTCTGGACCAATCAGTTTGTCAACAGGGCCTAGATTCTCCGATGATCACCTGGCTCTCCAACAGGAGTAACATCCTCCCTGTAAATGTATTAAGATAGTCGTCTTCAGGTGACCCCAAGTACTTAACAAAATCGTCGAACTTGTGGGTGGAGAGATACTTTCCACCTGAGTCAAACTCTGCAATATCTGCTCTGTCCACCGCCGTAATTAAATCATTTTTCAACTGGATTTGCTCGGTTTCTTTGAGTCGCAACAGCTCTATTTGCTCCCCAGCAATGTCCTTCATATAGGTCTTAATGACAATGAACACATCAAGGTCACTATCGGCGCCGGCTTCAAGTCGTCCAAATGATCCGGTTGCAAAAATACAACCCATGTTGCCCAGAAACTGCTCCCTTTCCGCTAGGTCGCTACGCAGGGAAGAAATACGCGCTACCGTTTGGGCACGCACCTCATCGAGATAGGCGGTCACTTTCCACTCTCCAGCTTAAAAATGTTCGCGAAGATCTCCGCCTGCGAAACAGCATCGTCTAGTGCATGATGTGTATGCGGCGATTGGGATTTTAGAACATTCGGAATTCGTTTTCGGCCTACACTTCTCACAGTCTTGCCTAAAGAAAGCGCCATAGCTGTTTTAATGTCGAAGCAGCGAGAGTAGCCAAAAGGCGAGCCCGTGTTGGAGAATTGTACGAAATACCAATACATCCAACTCCAATCAAAACTTAGCGGGTAAGCGACGAAAACTGGCTCGCCTTTTCCCGTCGTTTCTTCAATCCATTTCGATGCCTGATTCATCGCGTCGTTCGGTGTCAAACCTGATTGAAGCAACTTCGCGCGATCGAGACCGTTAACCTGCATTGCTTCTGGCTCAAATTCTTCGAAAATTGGTTTAATCTCGCAATAAAATGAGCGCTCGTATTTTTTTGGCTTGAAGAATGTCTTTCCGTCAAACGCACCAGCATAGACTAAAGCGAATGAGAGCATGGAAAAACGACCCGGGATCGGACCGTCTGTTTCAACATCTACTGAAAAATAAACGTCGGTATTACGAGTGAAGCGATCAGGAAACCCCTCCTCAAAATTCACGTGAAGTTCCCTTCGCCAAAAGTTTGCCGAAAACCTTATAGGGGTTAATCATTGCTCCTCGCCCATCCGTAACGCTCCGATATACGTATCCTGCCGGGCGCTTTCATTTCCATATTCCCGCATCTACACCTTCCCCTTCTTCTGCTTTTCCAACAGTTTATCGTTCGCGTGATGTCGTTGCCCCGACCTTCGCCGGGACAGGCTGTACAGATGGCAGTCAAGTCCTTGTGCAACGCCGCGACGGTTTCGCCAAGTATCAGCCACGAGAGCGCCCTCCCTCAGCCCTTCTTCTTGCGCGCCTTGCGTGCGGCATACTTCGCATCGCGCGCTGCCTTAAGTTCTTCCTCGGTCGGCTCGGGCACGGCCTCGGCTTCGGCTTTCGCCTTGGCTGCGGCAGCCTTTTCGGCCTTGGCCTGCTCACGCGCTTCGCGCTTGGCGGCGCTCTTTTCCTTCGCGGCGGCTTCGCGGGCTTCCTGCGCGGCCTTGCGCTTGGCGATGGTCGCCTCGTCCATCTTGGGCTTGTCGGCGAGTTTCTTCAGCGCCTTTTCACGGGCCTTTTCGGCAAGTGCCTGGCGTTCTTCGAAGGTAGGTTGCTTGAATGAAGGCATATTCGGTCATGTCGTTTCTGGTTGGCCGGTATTGAACCGGCTGGATATCGGGCCGCGCGGGCGGAGGATTATTCCTCGCCCATACGCAGCGCGGCGATGAAGGCTTCCTGCGGGATAGACACGTTACCCCCGGCCTTCGCCGGGGCAGGCCGCCTGAGGCGCTCTGGCATCCTCAGAATGAGAGTCATTCCTCGCCCATACGTAGCGCAGCGATGAAGGCCTCTTGAGGGATCGAGACGTTTCCGTATTCCCTCATTCTGGCCTTGCCCTTCTTCTGCTTCTCCAGCAACTTTTTCTTGCGGCTGATGTCGCCGCCGTAACATTTGGCGGTCACGTCCTTGCGCATGGCGGCAATGGTTTCGCGGGCGATCACCTTGCCGCCGATCGCGGCCTGGATGGGCACCTTGAACAGATGTCGCGGGATCAGGTCCTTCAGCCGTTCGCACATGCCGCGGCCGCGCTGTTCCGCCACGTCGCGGTGGACGATCATCGACAGCGCATCGACCGGTTCGTTGTTCACCAGGATGCTCATCTTCACCAGATCGCCTTCGCGCAGGCCGATCTGTTCATAGTCGAAGCTGGCATAGCCGCGGCTGATCGATTTCAGCCGATCGTAGAAATCGAACACCACTTCGTTCAGCGGCAATTCGTAGGTCACCTGTGCGCGGCCGCCGACATAGGTCAGGTCCACCTGCACGCCGCGCCGATCCTGGCACAGCTTGAGGATGGAGCCGAGATATTCGTCGGGCGTGTAGATCACCGCCTTGATCCACGGTTCCTCGATCTTCTCGATCCGGCTGGGATCGGGATAATCGGCCGGGTTGTGCAGCATGATTTCCTGCGCCGGGTCGGTCCGCGACTTGTTGAGCTGGATCCGGTAGACCACCGATGGCGCGGTGGTGATCAGGTCCAGATCGTATTCGCGCGTCAGGCGTTCCTGGATGATCTCCAGGTGCAGCAGGCCGAGGAAGCCGGCGCGGAAGCCGAAGCCCAGCGCGGCGCTGCTTTCAGTTTCGAAGCTGAAGCTGGCATCGTTGAGCCGCAGCTTGCCGATGCTTTCGCGCAGCTTCTCGAAATCCGCGGCGTCGACCGGGAAGAGGCCGCAGAAGACCACGGGCTGCACTTCCTTGTAGCCGGGCAGCGCCTTTTCCGCCCCGCCCTTCACCGTGGTGATGGTGTCGCCGACCTTGGCCTGTTCGACTTCCTTGATCTGCGCGGTGATGAAGCCGATCTCGCCCGGGCCGAGTTCGGGCAAATCGGTGCGCTTGGGGGTGAAGCAGCCCACGCGGTCGATCAGATGCTGCGTGCCGCCCTGCATGAAGCGGACGTTGAGGCCCTTTTTGATCACCCCGTCCATCACGCGGACGAGGATGACCACGCCGAGATAGGGATCGTACCAGCTGTCGACCAGCATGGCCTTGAGCGGGGCGTCACGGTCGCCCGTGGGGGGCGGGATGCGCTTGACCAGCGCCTCCAGCGTATCCTCGATGCCGATGCCCGATTTGGCGGAGGTGAGCACGGCGTCCGACGCATCGAGGCCGATGATGTCCTCGATCTCGGCCTTGACCTTCTCCGGTTCGGCGGCGGGCAGGTCGATCTTGTTGATGACGGGGACGATCTCGTGGTCGTGCTCGATCGACTGGTAGACATTGGCGAGCGTCTGCGCCTCGACCCCCTGCGCCGCGTCCACGACCAGCAGCGCGCCCTCGCACGCGGCGAGCGAGCGGGAGACCTCGTAGGCGAAGTCCACATGGCCGGGCGTGTCCATGAGGTTCAGCTCATAGGTTTCGCCATCCTTCGCGGTATAGTTCAGGCGCACCGTCTGCGCCTTGATGGTGATGCCGCGCTCCTTCTCAATGTCCATGTTATCAAGGACTTGCTCGGACATCTCGCGATCGGTCAGCCCCCCGCAATGCTGGATCAACCGATCCGCCAAGGTAGACTTGCCATGGTCGATATGGGCGATGATGGAAAAATTGCGGATCTTGGAAAGGTCGGTCATTGCGCCGCCCCATTAGCGCCGCTGCACCGCCCTGTCAGCCGGATTCGCGCGTGTCAGCCTTCTTGCGGTCCGCCACCCTGTTTGGGCGCGTTGGCCGACAGCTTGAACTGGGCGAAACTACCCGGCGAAGCCTCGGGTGCCTGGCTGTATTTGCCGGGCGGCAATGCGGTAAGCGGAGCGCCGGCGGCCGCCAGCGCATAGGGATTGACGCGGTGGCGTGTGCAAAGTCCGCCAGCTCCGTCATCGACCAGTTCCTGCTCGAACTCCACTCCCTGGGTATCGTCCATGCTGCGGCGAACGGTGCACACGGCCAACTGACCCTGTCCGAAGTCGAGCACGAACTGGGTACCGATCGGTACGTCCTCCAAACCCTGGATCATCGCACCGGAGCGTGACATGTTGCGCAGCGTCACGTCGTAATAGTGATCCTCGTGAATCAGACCGATCTTGCGGAAGACCGTACGCCGGCTGGCACGCTGGCTGCCATTGTCGGTGGGTTCGAGCACCCATTCGCCCTTCGCGATCTCTTCGAGCACGCTGTCCTGGTTGAGGGCATCGGAGAAGACGAAGCCCTGAACATGGCCAACGCCAATCTTCTTGAGTTCGCCCATCAGCTTCACGGAATCGACGCCCGTAGCGACAGTCTCCATGCCCATGGCTCCTGCCAGGGCAACCACCGCCCGAACAAGTTCCATATCGCCCAGATCGTTGCCCATGACCGGCTCGAAGAAATTCGCACCGATCTTGAGCGCGTTGAACGGTGCACGGCGGAGATAGGACAGGGATGAGAGGCCAGTGCCGAACTGGTCCAGGGTCAGGCGCACGCCAAGCTTGAAGAGCGCGCCGAGAGCGGCATCGACTTTACTCGCATCGCCGAGCAGAACCGATTCATTGAGTTCGAGTTCTAGTCGTGCCGGGTCGAGCCCCGTATCCTTGAGCACGCTACCGACCATCGCGACGAAATCGCTGGCCTCGAACTGCACGGAGGATATGTTGATCGAGAGGCGCAGCGCTTCGGGCCATTGGCTGGCTTCTTCGCATGCCTTTCGCAAAGCCCACTCGCCGATGGGGATAATCAGGCGACTTCCCTCTGCCACCGGGATGAAGGTCTCTTGCGAGACGCGGCCTCTCTCGGGATCTTCCCAGCTGTATTTCGCTTCAAGGCCGATGACCTTGTTGTCCGCAAGCGTAACACAGGGCTGATATTCGAGCGTAAAGTTTCCTTCTTCGATCGCGGTGGCGAGATCTTCCTCCATGCGTTTGCGCAGATGAGCCTCGTGTTCGAGATCAGCCGCGTAAAACCTGAACTGACCGCGGCCGCCATTTTTCGAAGCGTAGAGGGCAAGGTCGGCCGCACGGCTCAATTCCTCGCGCTCGACTCCGTCATAGGGTGCGATGGCGACACCGACGGAGCACCCGATACTGCAACGCCCTTCCTCAACCGAATAAGGCTGTGAAAGCATCTGGATGATTTTCTTGGCGATCTCTCCGAGTTCGCCGCGGTCATCCATATCGGGAATGAGTATCTGGAACTCATCGCCTCCGAGACGGCCAATCTCACCTCTACCCGCGACCACTGTATTCAATCGCTCTGCCACCTGCTGCAGCAGTTTGTCGCCAGCTGCATGACCGAGCGTGTCATTGACCTGCTTGAATCGATCCAGATCAAGCATAAGGAGCGCCGCAGCGCGTTTAGCACTACGGAAAGTCTGGAGAGTGGAATCAATTCTCTGTTCCATCCGGTGGCGGTTGGCGAGGCCCGTCAGCGTGTCGAACTTAGCGAGACGGCTTGCCTCTTCCTCGCTGCGGAATTCTTCGGTGATATCCGTCGCTGTGCCACGAAATCCCAAAAACTCGCCCGCCTCATCGTAAAGCGGTCGGCCGGTTAAACGCAGAACGAGATCTGCTTTTTCGTCTCCCGTTTCGACGGTCATACCAGCGAAGCTTTTACGTGTCCCCAGTTTCAATCCCAGCGAACGAGCATCTTCATCGGTCGAAACGGGCTGAAGTAGCTGCTGCAAGGGTACCTCGAAAATCCTGGCAGCCCTGTGACCGAACTTCTCCTGGATTTGCGGGCTAAGGTAGCTGAGTATCCCCCGAGTGTCGGTCGCCCAGAAACAGGCAATACCAGAGCTTTCCAGCTGCTCGACGATCGCAAGTTTATCCGATTGCGAAAACTCCGCCGACGGCTGCTGCACGCCGACCACATCCATCATTTCGGCAGATTTGCGGCCTTTGAAAAATTCGGTGAAGGGCATGGCGCCCATGGCTTTCAACCTTGTCGATGGCGGGTTCGGTTGAATCGGACTAGCCTAAAATGGTTAGCATCGAGCTAACGCCGCACGATTCCCTTGTGCTCTGCATCGAGCATTTACGTCGGTTCGAACTCCATTTCAGCAAACCGCGGAATACTCGGCATGCGCTTCAGTCCGCTTTCCTGGAGAACACCGAATGCATCATGAGGCAACGCGGCGAGAGGCCGTCCCGCAGCTTCGAGCTCGTAGGGCGAGACCCGATGACGCGTGCAGAGACCGTCGGCACCATTGCTGATCAGGGGGGGTTCGAATTCAACCCCCTGGACATGTTTTCTCGACCGGCGAACGGTCGCAACCGCCAGTTGCCCATCGCCAAGGTCCAGCACCACCTCTGTACCGACCGGCACATCGAGCAACCCTTCTATGCGCGCTCCGGTTTTGGAGATGTTCCTGAGCGTGACGATATAGCGATGGTCATCGTGAATAAGACCAATCTTCCGCAGCACCGATTTTCTGTCGGCCCGATATTTTTCGGGTCCGCGCGGCTCGTAGATCAGTTGACCTTTGGCAAGACGTTCGAGTGCTTCTTCATGGCTTATTGGCTGAGAGAATATGTAGCCCTGCACATGGCTGGCACCCCGCTTCTTGACTAAAGCGAGTTCGTCCTTGGTCTCGGTTCCTTCGGCGACCGTCTCCATCCCCAGTGCGTCAGCCAGACTTACGATCGCGCTGATTATGGCCGAATTATTATTCCCTTCTTCGGTCGACCCGCGAACAAAGCTCTGGTCGATCTTTATCTTGTCGAAAGGCGCATTGCGCAAATAGCTCAGCGAAGAGTATCCGGTGCCAAAGTCATCGAGCGCGAGGCGTACACCAAGATTTTTCAATTCGGTGAAGATTGTACGCGTAAGATCGTCGTCCCCGGCAAAAACACTTTCTGTGATTTCCAACTCGAGCCGGTCCGGTGCCAGCCCCGACTTCTGCAATGCCCGTTGCACAACCTGGACGAAGTCGCTGCTTGTGAACTGGGTCGGCGACACATTCACCGCAACGCGCAATTCGATTGGCCATTGCGAGGCCTGCTCACACACCTTGTGCAAAGCCCACTCGCCTATCTGCCCGATCATTCCGATATCTTCAGCGCACGCAATGAAGATTTCAGGCGAAACGAATCCGCGTTCTGGATGCTCCCAGCGAATCAGGGCCTCAAATCCAGATAACTTGTAATCGCTGGCCTTCACGATGGGCTGGTAATGCATAACCAGCTCGTCCTTGATCAGAGCGTCGCGCAAGTCCTCTTCAAGCTGTCGGCGAAGCTTCGCACCTTCCTGCAACTCGCGTGAGTAGAAGCGATACTGGCCACGCCCCCCGCCCTTTGCCGCATAGAGTGCCAGATCGGCCGCCTTGACCAATTCTTCTGCATTGAGACCGTCATAGGGCGCAATGGCAATGCCCAGAGAAACGCCAATAATCGCGCGCAACCCGTTGATGGAATAAGGCTGCGCGATCATCTGGATAACGCGCGCGCCCAATTCGCCGAGTTCCCCGCGATCATCGACGTCAGGCAGCATGATGAGAAATTCGTCGCCACCAAGGCGCCCTATCTCACCCTTGTTCCCGAAAATCTGGCCAAGTCGGCCGGAAACCTGCTTGAGGAGTTCATCCCCGGCCGGGTGACCAAGCGTATCGTTAACTTGCTTGAAGCGGTCGAGATCCAGCATCATCAGGGCACAGGCACGCTTGTCGCTGCGGTATTTATTGAGAGATGAATCCAGCTGCTTGTTCATGCGGTGCCGGTTGGCAAGACCGGTAAGCGCGTCATACTGCGCGAGGCGCTTCGCGTCGCGCTGGCTTTCATGGATCTTGGTAATGTCCTTGGCACTACCTCGATAACCGCAAAAATTGTGCTGGGCGTCGAATTGGGGTTTCCCGGCAATTTCCAGGATCAGATTCTCGGCAGACGCGGCAACCTTGACCGGTAGTTTGACGATAGAATTGCGAGCGCCAAGATAATAGGCCAGAGGGCGCCCTCCGTCGCCCTCCGCGTTCTCGGCATCGTCGCTCTGGAAGATTTCGGTAAGGTGCTTACCGATGACCCCTTCGTCACCCAGCCCCAGGCGAGACTGGGCGTTTTGAGACAAATAGATCATCCGACCATGCTGGTCGGTTGCCCAGAACCAGCTCAAGCCCGAATTTTCGACGCTATCGAGCAATTCTACGCGGCGTACGAGGTCGCCCTGCGAGATCGGCACGACTGCCGCCTCGTCAGAGTCGAATGTTTCCGCTCTCGATCCTCTCGAGAAAAATCCCGCCATCCGTTTCCCAGTCTCGGACTTTCGCCCTGTGCGCACTGCAGAAATGTTACTCCAATGGTCTGGAAGATAAGTAGAAACCCTTACCAAACGAATAACCATGGCGCTTTCCACGACGGGCCTGCTTGCCATGCCTGGCCCTACACGCCATGGTAACGGTTCGGAGAGGGCCGTATATGCGTCACATCGCTATCGTCGGATCGGGTCCGGCCGGATATTACACAGCCGAGGCGGCGGGCAAACAGTGGGGAGAGGATGTGCGGGTCGATGTGTTCGACTCCTTGCCCGTCCCGTATGGCCTTATCCGGACGGGAGTTGCACCGGATCACCAGTCCATCAAGAAAGTCTCGGTGCGGTATGAGAAGACCGCGCTTTCCGAAGAAGTCCGTTTCGTCGGCAACGTGCAGGTCGGCAGGGATGTATCGATTGCGGAACTCCAGGAACTCTATGACGCGGTAATTCTTGCCACCGGAGCACCGCACGACCGCAATCTGGATATCCCGGGGGAAGACTTCGCCAATATCTTCGGCAGCGCCGCCTTCGTCGGATGGTACAATGGCCACCCTCAATTCGCCGACCTCGCCCCCGATCTTTCCGGCCGACACGCGGTGGTGATTGGAATGGGCAATGTCGCGCTGGACGTAGTGCGAATCCTGTCCAAGACGGAGGGCGAATTTGCAGGGTCCGACATTGTCGCCCATGCCCTCGATGCGCTGCATGGTTCGGAAATAGAGACGGTCACGATAGTGGGACGGCGGGGACCTCACCAGATCATGATGACTCCCAAGGAATTGGGTGAACTCATGCATCTTGAACGGGCGAGTCCGCATGTTGACAAGAACGATTTGCCGCCCGGGGCTGACGACGCGATCCTTGAACCGGGTTTGCGCAAGTCGGTTACCCTGCTGCGCGATTTTGCGGCTATCCCGGAAAACATCCATGGCGAAAAACGGATCGCCATCGAGTTCGATTTCTTCGCCAGCCCCAAAGCGTTCAAGGGCAAAGACGGCAAGGTTAGCGCTCTTGAAATAGAGCGTACCACGATCGAGAAAGGCCGCGCGGTCGGCACTGGCGAAGTTTATGAAATCCCTGCCGATATCATCGTGACCTGCATCGGATATCGCTCTTCGCCGATAGAAGGCGCTCCCTTCGATGAACGTGCTGGCCGTTTCGCGAATGATGACGGGCGCATCCTGCCCGGTTTGTACTGTGTGGGATGGGCGAAGCGCGGACCGACCGGAACGATCGGTACGAACCGGCCTGACGGTTATGGCGTGATAGAACTTGTTGCCGATGATATCGGCAATGGCTCTCGCAATCGCGGCCGCGCCGGTTTCGACGAACTGGCCGAGAAACGCCGGCTGGACATAGTTACCTTCCGCGACTGGCAAAAGATCGAACAAGCGGAAAACGCCGCCGCTCGTGATGGTTCGCCACGAGAAAAATTTGTCGATATCGAAAGTATGATCGCCGCACTTCGCTAACTGGAACAACGCCTAATCTGTCCATCCTAAAAGAAGACCTCTATGCCCAAGCTCGAAGACGAAGCCGTCCAGCACACCACCGCACTCGGTCCGCTCATTGGCCTGACGCGCGAGGACATTTTCGGCGCCGTCGCGGTCATGCTGCGCGAGACAGCTTCGGATCCACAGCGTCTGATGAAGCACGGCCAGGCGATGGGCGAGGACATGATCAAGATCATGACCGGAAAAAGCGATCTTGCGCCCGATCCCAAGGATCGCCGTTTCCAGGATCCCACCTGGCAGTATAACCCCTTCATGCGGGCCGGGATGCAATATTACCTCGCTGTGCAGAAGGGTGCGGCGCGCTGGCTCGAAGACCTCGATCTGGATGAGCTGGAAAAGGACCGAGCGCGGTTCATCTCGAATATCATCGTCGACAGCCTTGCTCCCACGAACACACTAATCGGCAATCCGAGCGCACAGAAGATGGCGATCACCAGCGGCGGCCTGAGCCTCGTGAAAGGCCTCAAGAACGCTTACGACGACATGGTCCATAACAAGGGCATGGTCAGTCAGGTCGACAAGAGGCCTTTCAAGCTGGGCGAGAACATCGCCACCTCCAAAGGGCACGTAGTGCTGCGAACAGAGATGATGGAACTGGTCCATTATGCTCCCACGACCGATGAGGTCTACGCGATTCCCCAGCTGACAATTCCTCCACAAATCAACAAGATGTACATAAACGATCTTTCGCCCGACAAGTCCGTGGTGAAGTACCAACTGGACAATGGTATCCAGACATTCGTTATCAGCTGGAAAAACCCCTCGCCCGAACAAGGGCACTGGGACATGGCGGATTATGTCAATTCCTGTCGCGAGGCGATGGAAGCAGTCGGCAAGATCACCGGCAGCAAGAAGGTCAATGTTTCTGCAGGCTGCTCCGGCGGACAGACGGCAGCCTTGCTGGCCAGCAAATTGACAGCCGAGTCCAATGATCTGTTGGGGTCGCTCACGCTCATGGTCTGTGTGCTTCACCCAAAACAGAACGACATCGAAGCAGGTTCACTGATCAGCGAGAACGGTCTCGCGCTTGCTCGGCGACGCGCGGAGAAGAAAGGCGTGATCAAGGGCGACGATCTTGCTCGCGGTTTTGCATGGCTGAGGCCCAACGATCTCATCTGGAACTATGTCATCAACAATTACCTGCTTGGGCAGGACCCGCCAGCTTTCGACGTGCTGTTCTGGAACGCCGATGCAACCAATCTTTCGGGGGCGCTGATGGGCGACTTCCTGACCATTTTCGAGACGCTCGCTTTCACCAAGAAGGGGGAGGTCGAAATGGTCGATCACAAGATAGATCTTTCCAAAGTTACCAGCGATATGTTCATCCTGGGTGGTGTAACGGACCACATCACTCCATGGAAGGCGACCTATCGCTCCACTCGCCTGTTCGGCTCCAAGGATATTACCTACGTGCTATCCCATTCCGGCCATATGCAGGCGATCCTCAACCCGCCCGGCAACCCGAAGGCGCGATATTACGTCCAGAAAGACGGCAAGAGCAAACTGCCTGAAACTGCGGACAAATGGCTGGAAGGCACGGAAGAAGTCGCAGGCTCCTGGTGGCCATATTGGATGGACTGGTTGCAGAAGCGTTCGGGTGCAAAGAAGAAGGCACCCGCGAAAACGGGGAACAAGACCTATCCGCCGCTGGACCCCGCCCCGGGTCTGTACGTTATGGAAGCGTGCTGAAATCTCTCCAGGACCAGATGCGTGAACGCTATGACCAAGAATGAGCTGACCGCTTCGGTCGAGATGATGGAAGTCGGAGGCCGCACTTTACGCGTCGCTCACTGGCGTCTCGACGAACCCGGGGATCACCCTCCGCTCCTGTTTTTCAACGGGATCGGTGCCAATATCGAGGCGGTGGCCCCGCTCGCCGAAATGCTGACCGAACGCGCCTTCATTATGTTCGATATGCCCGGCACCGGAGAAAGCCCCGATCCCACCCTCCCCTACAATCCATTCACTATGTGTTGGACGGCCACCCAGATACTCGACCATCTCCGCGTAGATGTGGTCGACGTTATGGGCGTATCATGGGGCGGCGCCATGGCGCAGCATTTTGCCCTCCAGCATCCCAAGCGAACGCGTCGCTTGATCCTGGCAGCCACAACCGCGGGAATGCTGATGGTCCCGGGCAATCCTGCTGCACTCTCGAAAATGGCAGATCCGCGCAGATACATCGACCCCGAGTACATGAACGAGCATTTCGCGACGCTTTATGGGGGCGTGGACAAAGACGGCTCTGCTCACCAGAAAAATAGCCATATCGGCAGACTGAAGCCGCCCTCCCCGCGCGGATATCTCTATCAGCTTCTCGCCATGTTCGGCTGGACCAGCCTGCCTGCCTTGCCCTTCATGAACAAGGAGGTGCTGATCATGATGGGCGAAGACGACCAGATCGTCCCGCTCATCAACGGCAAGATACTCGCTACCGCCATCCGGAATTCACAGCTTGAAATCATCGAGGGCGGCGGACATCTGTTCCTGCTCACCCATGCAGACGAAAGCGTGGCCAGTCTGCGGACATTCCTCGACGCACCGCAAACCGACGCGGAACTTGGCAGAGCCGCCTGACCTGCCGGTCCCTGAAAGGTTGCTTGCCAGACCAGTTGCAATGTGGAACCTTCTCTTCCGAGAGAGGAGCCATAATCATGCCTGCATACGATCTGATTATTCGCGGGGGAAACATTGTCGACGGAACCGGTGAGCCGCGTTTCACCGGCGATATAGCGATCAAGGACGGTCTGATTGCGCAAGTGGGCGAGATCGATGACAAAGGCGCCGAGGAGATCGACGCTCGCGGAATGACGGTCATTCCAGGTTTCGTCGACATTCACACGCACTATGACGGTCAGGCCACCTGGGATCAGGAAATGGCGCCCAGCAGTTGGCATGGGGTAACGACGGTCGTCATGGGCAACTGCGGCGTGGGTTTCGCGCCTGCCAGATCCGATCAGCACGACTGGCTCATCGGTTTGATGGAAGGCGTGGAGGATATTCCGGGCACCGCGCTGGCTGAAGGCATTACCTGGAACTGGGAGACGTTCCCCGAGTATCTCGACGAGCTCGAGAAGCTGTCGCGCACTGTCGATGTCGGGACGCACGTCCCCCACGGCGCTGTAAGAGCTTATGTTCTGGGCGAACGCGAACAACCGGGTGCAGTGCCAACAGACGACGACATCATGGAAATGAGCAAGATTGTCGAAGAAGGTGTTCGGGCGGGTGCGCTCGGCTTCTCGACCAGTCGTACAGTGCTGCACAAGGACGTAGGCGGCGTTCTAGTTCCCGGAACGACGGCCACCGCAGAAGAACTGGTAGAGCTTGGCCGGGCCATGGGCCGGGCGGGACACGGTGTCTTCGAAATGGCGAGCGATCTCAAGCGTGAATGGAACGAATTCGAATGGATGGGGAAACTCAGCCGCGAGACAGGTCTTCCGGTGACCTTCGCCGCGTTGCAATCGATTGCGAAAGAGCTGCCACTCGACGAGCAGATTGCCACCATGCGCGCCGAGAACGATAATGGCGCCAACATCGTCGCCCAGATCGCACTTCGCGGGAACGGCATCATCATGGCGTGGCAGGGTACGGTGAACCCGTTCGTTTATCGCCCCAGTTGGAAAACGATCAGCGAATTGCCCTGGGATGAAAAGAAAGCGAAGCTGTTCGATCCGGAATTCAAGGCCCGGCTTCTGTCAGAAGCGAACGACTATTCCGAAGCGCCCGCAGACATTCTCCCGGTCGTCGCTGCAGTCACCCAAGGCTGGGCGCTGATGTACGAGATGGACGACGATTTCGACTACGAGCCCGAAGACAGCGCCACTGTTCAGGCGCGCGCCCAGAATGCCGGGATCGACCCGCAGGAATACGCCTATGATATGCTCTGCCGCGACAATGGCAGAGGTTTCATCTATTTTCCCATCCTCAACTATGCCGACAAGAACCTCGATTTCCTCCACCCACTCCAGCATGCAGACGATACTGTAAACTCGCTGTCCGATGGCGGCGCACATTGCGGAACGATCTGCGATGCAGCCTCACCTACCTTTATGCTCCAGCACTGGGTGCGTGACCGCAAACGCGGCGAGCGCATCACGCTGGAAAACGCAATCAAGCGCCAGTGCAACGACACTGCGCGGCTTTACGGGCTCGAGGATCGCGGCGTAATCGCCCCCGGCTACCTGGCCGACATCAACATTATCGACATGGACCGGCTCAAACTCGGCAAACCCTGGCTTGCCTTCGATTTGCCGGCAGGCGGCAAGCGCCTGCTCCAGAAGGCCGATGGCTATGTCGCGACGATAAAGAGCGGCGTGGTTACCTTCCGCGAGGGCAAATGGACCGGAGCGACCCCTGGAGGCCTTATCCGGGGACCGCAGCGGGCCGAGTTTGCGGAGGCTGCCGAATAACAGCATCCGAACCGGTATCGGGCCAGCGACGCGCGATACTATCGGCGCGATCGTGGTGGAAATTCAGGCGATCACACACGCATCGGCATCAGGACGTAGAGCGCCGGACTGTCGTCATTCTTGCGGATCAATGTCGGCGCACCGGCATCGGCAAGATGGATTTCCACCTGGTCGCTGTCGATCTGGCTAAGGATGTCCTTGAGATAAGTCGCGTTGAAACCGATCTCGAAACCGTCAGCCGAATACTCTGCCGCCAGTTCTTCCGAAGCCGTGCCGTTATCAGGCGATGTAACTGTCAGCGTCACGCGATCCTTGTCGAGGCCCATCTTGACCGCACGGGTTTTCTCGGTGGCAATCGTCGCCACGCGGTCGACCCCTGCGAAGAAGCTCTTGGGATCGATCTTCAGCAGCTTGTCGTTCCCTGTTGGGATCACGCGCGAATAGTCCGGGAAGGTGCCGTCGATAAGCTTGCTGGTCAGGACGACACCACCCTCTCCACCAAGCGTAAAGCGAATTTTGCTGGCCGATAGGTCGATCAGGACATCGCCGTCCATCTTCTCGTCCAGCAGCTTGCGCAATTCCGCAACCGCTTTACGCGGCACGATCACGTCGGGCATGCCTTCTGCACCTGCCGGACGGGGGAGCGTGAAGCGCGCCAAGCGGTGGCCATCGGTAGCGGCGGCTTTGAGCACCGGTTCGTCTTCATCCGATACGTGCAGGAAGATGCCGTTGAGATAGTAACGGGTTTCCTCGGTCGAGATCGCGAACCGCGTCCGATCGATAAGTTCCGCCAGCGTCTTGGCAGGAAGCGAAAAGCTCGTCGGCAAATCGCCTTCCACGATCACCGGAAAATCGTCGCGAGGCAGCGTCGGCAGCTTGAAGCGGCTGCGGCCTGCCTTGACCTCCATACGGTTCTCGGCCGTTTCCAGACTGACCTGGCTGCCTTCTGGCAACTTGCGAGCGATATCGAAAAGAAGATGGGCCGAGACCGTGACGGCGCCGTCACTTTCGACGCTGGCAGCATCGATGTGTTCGACGACCTGCAAATCGAGATCGGTCGCCATCACGCGAAGACCGTCACCCTCCGCTTCGATAAGCACGTTCGAGAGGATGGGGATGGTGTTGCGACGCTCGACCACCGACTGGACATGCGAGAGACAGCGCAGCAGGGTGGCGCGTTCGATTGTGGCCTTCATGGTCCTTCTTTCGTCCCTTTTGAGCGCTGTGAAGGCCGGAATCGCCCCACTAGCGCCGGAATACGGATAGCGACCTTAGCGAGGCTGTCATGCCCTGCAAGCTTATGGCGCTAGTGTGCGGATTTCGCTTGGGGATAACCGGAGGAATCAGCCCAGCATCGCCATGCCGCCATTCACATGGATCGTCTGGCCGGTCAGATAGGCAGCCTCATCGCTAGCAAGATAGGCAACGGCAGCCCCGATTTCCTCGCCCTCGCCCATGCGCCCCATCGGGATTCGGCTATTGATAGCCGCCTTCTGATCGTCGTTCAGCGCATCGGTCATCGCGGTGCGGATGAAGCCGGGCGCAACGCAGTTTACGGTGATGTTGCGGCTCGCAAGCTCCTGCGCCAGGCTTTTCGACATGGCCGTCAGGCCGCCCTTGGCTGCCGTGTAGTTCATCTGTCCCGGATTGCCCGTGTGACCGACGACGCTTGTGATCGAGATGATGCGACCTCCCTTGGCCTTCATCATCGGGCGCGCGCTGGCGCGCATCAGGCGGAAGCTGGCTTCAAGGTTGATGCGAATCACCTCGTCCCATTCCTCGTCCTTCATCCGCATGGCGAGGTTATCGCGCGTAATGCCGGCATTGTTGACGAGAATGTTCATGCTGCCGAGAGTATCCACCGTGGCCGGGATCAATTCTTCGACCTGCTTGGAATCCGAGAGGTTGCAGGTAATTTCAACGTGATCGTGCCCGAACTCGTCGTTCAGTTCCTCGCGAAATGAGCGCAGTTTCGCCGGGTTCGATCCGGAAAGGGCCAGCCTCGCGCCCTGCCGCGCCAGCGCGCGGGCTATCGACGATCCGATTCCACCGCTGGCCCCTGTAACAAGAGCGGTTTTGCCTTCGAGGCTGAACATCAGGCGTACTCCTTCGCGAATTTCTCGAGATCTTCCATTGTGACGAGACTTATCGTCATCGCCTCCTTGTCGATGCGGTCGACCATTGGGCCGAGTACCTTGGCGCCAAGTTCCACAAAGCGCTCGACCCCGTCTTTGCGCATGGCGAGCACACTTTCGCGCCAGCGGACCCGTCCGGTAATCTGGTCGACCAGCAAGCCCTGCTCTTCGGCCGGATCGGTCACGCGGGCGGCAGTGACGTTTGCATAGAGCGGCACCATAAATGCGCCCGGCGCGGGGTCGGACAGCGCCATTTTCATCCGCTGCGCCGCAGGTTCCATCAGTGAACAATGGAACGGAGCGGATACAGGCAGCTTGATGCCGCGCTTGATCCCGTGATCCTTGGCCAATTCGATGGCACGGTCGATAGCCTCTGCATGCCCCGAAATCACGACCTGCGTAGGATCATTGTCATTGGCGACTTCGCAAACCTGCCCTTCGGCAGCCGCTTCTGCCAGCGCAGTGGCTTTCTCGATATCCGCACCCAGCAGAGCAGCCATCGCGCCGACACCGATCGGCACAGCGTCCTGCATGGCGATCCCGCGCAGGCGCAGGAGTTTTGCGGTGCGCGAAAGATCGAATGCGCCAGTTGCACACAGAGCGGAATATTCCCCGAGCGAGTGGCCGGCAACGCATTCTGCCTTCTCAGCCAGCGATACACCGAATTCCTTTTCCAGTACGCGCAGGGTGGCAATGGAATTCGCCATAATTGCCGGCTGTGCATTGGAGGTAAGCGTCAATTCGCTTTCGGGACCGTCCTTCATCAGGCCGGACAGCTTCTGGTTCAGCGCGTCGTCGACTTCCTCGAACACTTCGCGGGCGTAGGCGCTGGCTTCGGCAAGCTCGACACCCATGCCGACTTTCTGGCTTCCCTGACCGGGGAAAATGAATGCAGTCATGAAACTCTCCTTGTCGCCAGCGCGCTTAGGCGGGTGCGGCTCTGGCCTCAAGGCCGAAGGGCACGATCCTGTTCGCCGCGCTGTGGCCGATCATCGCCCGCCCCAGGTAGTCGATGCCATAGCGCGCGCACCAATACCGCACGATCTCTTCTGCATCGGCGCCGAATGGACGATCGTTTTCCGGAATTGCGGTGACTTCGCCGAGCCGGATGCCCGCGGCGCCCCGCAGGTTCTCGGCCAGATGAAACATCAGCCGGTCGATCGCATATTCATATTCGCCCACCTCTTCGATCAGGACGTCGTGACCCTTGAGGACCGGCATGAACTGCGTACCCACCAGCATGGACAAGGTGTACAGGTTGAAGGCGACTGCGGGCCTGCCTGTAAGCGATGGCTCGATTCCGCTGTCATCGCCCGACATCCAGCCCATTGCGCGGCGCACCGCATTGCTGCCGCCATCGCGTTTGATATCCACCGGCATTGGGGCGTGGACGGGATAGCCGATACCGGCACGATAGAGCGCGCCGAGCAAAGTCCCGCAGTCCGAATAGCCGAGGTACGCTTTCTCGTGCGCTGCGTCTTTGAGGTGGCTGATGAAGTCCGCTGCAATACGGTTCGAACCGTAGCCACCTTTCGCAAACCACACGGCATCGAACTGTGGATCGTTCGAACATTCGAGCAGTGCAGCCAGACGAACCTCGTCCCTTCCCGCGAAATGGCCTTCGCTTTCGAAGCACTGATCGTGGAAATGCAGGTCGATATCGGGAAATTCCTGCGCTGCGAGTGCTGTTACAGCCTCGGCATATCTGCGTCGCAGCGGAGTCGCGGGGGCGCATATGGCGACTTTTCTGATCGGTCGGTGCACGCCCGGACCATGCCCGCTTGTCATCGTGCTTACAACTGCATAGCGAGACTTGAATGACGGACTTCCCCAGCCCAGACGAGCTTTTCGCACGCCCCTTCTTTTTCGTCGGGATCGGAGGCTCGGGTATGCTTCCGCTTGCTCAGATCGTGAAGGGTCGCGGCGCAAAGGTCGCCGGTTCCGACCGCAGCTTCGATCAAGGCCGCACGCCGGACAAGTTCGCTGCGCTCGAAAAGCAGGGAATCGAATTGCATCCTCAGGACGGAAGCGGCATCGTTTCCGGCGATCAGGTTGTCGTCGCCTCCGCAGCTATTGAAGACACAGTGCCGGAAATCGGCAAGGCAAACGAGCTCGGATGCCTGCGCCTGACCCGTGCGGAACTCAATTCGATCCTTTTCAATACGAGCGGCGCCGGGCTCGCCGTTGCGGGAACCAGTGGCAAATCGACTGTCACCGGAATGCTCGGCTGGATCCTGCAGGCGACGGGCCGTGAACCGACGATCATGAATGGCGCGGTGATGAAGAATTTCGTCTCCCCCGAGCGCCCCTTCGCCAGCGCTGTTGTGGGGGGGCAAAGCCTGTATGTCAGCGAAGTGGACGAAAGCGATGGCTCGATCGCGCTTTATCGCCCCGCAGTCGGCGTACTGCTGAATGTCAGCCTTGATCACAAGAGTATGGAAGAACTGCGCCAGCTCTTCGCGGATTACCTCTCGCGAAGCCGCATTGCAGTCATCAATGCAGATGACAAAGAAGCGCTGGCACTTCTGCCCCATGCCAGAGAAGTCATCACCTTCGGTATCGACCAGGAAAAGGCGCAGATCGGAGTAGCGCCGGGTAGTATTGCCGAAGGTCCGATTCGGCAGGCTGCGATGATCGTGGACCGGCACGACGGATCCGAGCATCCGCTCAGGTTGAACATGCCGGGAAGGCATAATCTATCCAATGCCCTTGCGGCTATCGCGGCAGCCGCAGCCGCTGGCGTCCCCGTCGCAGCTGCTGTCGAGGCGCTGGCGGGGTTCGATGGACTGGCCCGGAGGTTCGACATTATTGGGACAAACCACGCCGCGATCACAGTGATCGACGATTTCGGGCACAATCCGGAAAAATGCGCCGCCACCCTGAGGACCCTGCGCGCGCATCAGGGGCGCGTAATCGCATTCTTTCAGCCGCACGGCTATGGACCGTTACGGCAGATGGGCGACGAACTGGCTCAAACCTTCGCCAACGAACTGGAAAAAGATGACAGGGTGCTCTTTTCCGACCCTGTTTATTTCGGTGGGACAGTCGATCGGAGCGAGGGCAGTGCGCGCATCGTGCAATTGATCAACGAAGCAGGGGGCAATGCCTCGCATATCCCTTCGCGCAAGAATATCGAAGACCGCCTGGTGAATATGGCGCGCCCCGGCGACCGGATAGTGGTGATGGGCGCGCGCGACGATACGCTGAGCGAATTTGCACGGCGCGTGTTCGAACGCCTGTCCTGAACTCTAATGTGCAGCGCTGGCCGCATCATCATTACCGATTTTCAGCACATTGTGCAGAACGATCGCGATGATGAAGCCCAGTATCAACCCCGTCACGGCGGACAGACCTGCAAAGGTCATCCAGCCCAGTATTCCGCCGGCTTGTCCGGCTATTTCGGAAACGCCGTACTGGATTCCTTCCACCCAGTGTTCGGGACCGGCAATACCGATTTCCGCCAGCCCATGCAGGATGATCCCGCCACCCACCCAGAGCATGGCAATCGTACCGATAAAGCTTAGCGCAGTGAGAAGCTTCGGCATGAATGCAACCATGCCGCGCCCCAGTTTCTGCGCGAAAGTGCTTTCCTTCTCGGCCAGGTGAAGTCCGACGTCGTCCATTTTCACAATCAGTCCGACCGTCCCATAGACAGCGATTGTGACTGCAATGCCGACCAGAGCCAGCACACCGGCGCGCGTCCAGAGATCTTCCGCCGCCACTTCGTTCAGCGTGATGGCCATTATTTCTGCAGAAAGGATCAGGTCGGTACGGATCGCGCCCGATATCCGCTTCTTTTCGAATGCGGCCGGGTCGTCGATTACATCGTCGACCGTCTTGCCGTGCTTTGCCCCGCCCAGCTTTTCCATCACCTTTTCGGCACCTTCATAAGACAGGTACCCCCCA
This sequence comes from Qipengyuania huizhouensis, assembly GCF_019711635.1. Lineage (GTDB taxonomy): Bacteria > Pseudomonadota > Alphaproteobacteria > Sphingomonadales > Sphingomonadaceae > Qipengyuania > Qipengyuania huizhouensis. The sequence goes on from NZ_JAIGNT010000011.1 coordinate 20,281, forward strand.
CCCAGCATGAGGACGAAAACGATGGCCTGGGGCAGGAATTCGCTGAGCAGCAAGGCGCCCGGAAGCAGTATCAGCAGCTTGTTCTTCAGACTGCCAAGGGTGATCTTCCAGATAATCGGCAGTTCGCGTGCCGGGGAAAGACCGGTCACATAGGACGGCGTTACCGCTGCATCGTCGATGACCACGCCGGCCGTCTTCGACCCGGCGCGCCCGGCGGCAGCGGCAATGTCATCCACGCTCGCAGCCGCGGTGCGGGCAATGATCGAAACGTCGTCGAGTAAGGCAACCAATCCACCTGGCACGCAGAATCTCCCTGTTCGGCAAAGCCAACGACCCCCTGCCCATCCCGTTCCGCCTCGGCAAGGTTCAAGTTGGCTTGCATTCTCCGTCAATCCCGTTATGTGCGCGCATCCCACGCTTTCGGGCGGGGAATTGAAGAAAGCCGGAGGGGCCCCGCAATCCCGCGGATCAGCCAGCGATCGGCCAGCAGTTGAAAGGACAAGAGCATGGCTCTCTACGAGCATGTCTTCTTGGCGCGACAGGACTTGAGCCAGGCTCAGGTCGATCAGCTCGCCGCCACGGCGACCGAAATCGTCGAAAACAACGACGGCAAGGTCACCAAGACCGAGACCTGGGGTCTCAAGAACCTCGCCTACAAGATCGACCGTAACCGCAAGGCGCATTTCGTGATGCTCAACATCGAGGGCCCCGGCTCCGTTGTTGCCGAGCTCGAACGCCAGACGCGTATCAACGAAGACATCATTCGTTACATGACCATCAAGGTCGACGAGCACGAAGAAGGCCCTTCGGTGATGATGCGCAAGAACGAGCGCGATTCGAAGAAGCGCAAGGATCGCGAGGAGCGTAACTGATGGCCCGTCCGTTTTTCCGTCGCCGCAAGACCTGCCCGTTCTCCGCGAAGAACGCACCGCAGATCGATTACAAGGACGTTCGTCTGCTCCAGGGCTTCATGTCCGAGCGTGGCAAGATCGTCCCTTCCCGCATCACCGCCGTCAGCGCGAAGAAACAGCGTGAACTCGCCAAGGCGATCAAGCGTGCTCGCCACATCGGCCTGCTGCCGTACATCGTGAAGTAAGGAGAAGACCTCATGGATATCATTCTCCTCCAGCGTATCGAAAAGCTCGGCTCGATCGGTGATGTCGTCACCGTGAAGGATGGCTACGCACGCAACTTCCTTCTTCCGCAGAAGAAGGCCCTGCGCGCCAACGAAGCCAACAAGAAGGTCTTCGAAGCCAATCGTGAGCGTCTCGAAAAAGAAAACGCTGAACGTCGTGCCGAAGCCGAAAAGAGCGGCGAAAAGGTCGATGGCGTCGAGATCGTGCTGATCCGCGCCGCCTCGAACACCGGCCAGCTCTATGGTTCGGTCAACGTCCGCGACATCGTCAACGGACTGGTCGAAAAGGGCCACGAGATCGACAAGAAGCAGGTCATCATGGGCAACCCGATCAAGACGATCGGGATGCATGACGTGCGCATCGATCTCCACCCCGAGGTTTCCGTCACCGTGAAGGCCAATGTTGCCCGCTCGGACGACGAAGCCGAACTGCAGACGCAGGGCGTCGATGTTCTGGCGCAAATGTTCGAAGACGAACAGCGCGAAATCGAAGAACAGGCCGAAGCAAACCGCACCGACCCGACCCTCGAACCGGGCGAGATCCCTGCGGACATGCTCGAAGAAGGCGTCGAAGCCGAAGCTTCCGACAGCGAAGAGAAAGCCGAAGGCTGAACTCTCGCAGTCGAGAAATCAATCAGGGCGCGGCGGCTTCGGTCACCGCGCCCTTTTTGTAAGCGGCGCCGGTCTGTGGCAAGAGGCGTCACGAAAACGAAAAGAGCCAGGAGAAATAGGCCCGTATGGATTCGATCGAACAGATCCTCGACAAACTTCAAAGCGTTTATGACGCAGCCGTCGGACGTTTGCGCGACGATGTTATCGCTTTCGGGCGGGATCGCGAATTGCCGCCCGCCGAGCGACGCAAGGACGGGAGTTACGCCTACCCTGAGCTGCGCCTGCTGTTTCGCGGCAGCGTCTTGCCGGAAGGTGCGAGCCGGGCTTTCGGTCGCCTCAACACGCCCGGACTGTACGCCACCACAGTCACGAAACCGAGCCTGTTCCGCGACTACCTCCGCGAGCAAATCGAACTTATCGAAAGCAATTACGAAGTCGAAATCGAAGTCGGTTCCTCGCGCCAGGAAATCCCCTTCCCTTACGTACTCGATGGTGAAGCTGGCGCGGAACTGGCCGGCATAGACCCCAACGAGATCGCACGTCACTTTCCATCGACCGATCTCGCCGACATCGGTGACGAATTGGCCGACGGTATCGAACTCGAACATCCCGACGATCCGATACCGCTATCGCTGTTCGATGGCCTGCGCACCGATTTCAGCCTTGCGCGTCTGGCACACTATACCGGCACCGATCCGAAGCACTTCCAGCGATTCATACTTTTTACGAACTATCACCGCTATGTCGATGAATTCGTTGACTGGGCAGGCGCCCAGCTGGGCAAAAACGGATATACCGCCCTGGCCGGTGCCGGAGGTATGCTGCTAACCGACAAAACCGAGAATGCGCGGGGCCAGTTGTCCGACACGGCATGGCGGCGTCACCAAATGCCCGCCTACCATCTCGTCGGTGAAGGACGCGGTGGGATCACGCTGGTCAACATCGGTGTTGGCCCCTCCAACGCAAAGACGATCTGCGATCATCTTGCCGTGCTCCGGCCCGAGGCATGGCTGATGATCGGACACTGCGGCGGTCTGCGCCCCAGCCAGAAGATCGGCGACTATGTTCTGGCCCACGCATATCTGCGGGACGATCATGTACTCGACCCGGTGCTCCCTCCCGAAATTCCCCTCCCCGCCATTGCAGAGGTCCAGCAGGCCCTCGCAGGCGCTGCGGAGACGGTGTCGGGCGAACACGGCAGCGACCTGAAAAAGCGCATGCGCACAGGCACGGTCGTCACGACCGACGATCGAAATTGGGAGCTGCGCTACACCCAGTCATCCCGGCGTCTGTCGCTGAGCCGCGCGGTCGGTATCGACATGGAAAGCGCAACCATCGCCGCGCAAGGCTACCGCTTCCGCGTCCCTTACGGAACGCTGTTATGTGTCTCGGACAAGCCTCTCCACGGCGAGATCAAGCTGCCCGGGCAGGCGAACAAGTTCTACGAGGAAGCCATCGCGGCGCATCTGCAGATCGGCGTCACGGCATGCGATCTGTTGCGCGAGGAAGGACCCAAGCTGCACAGCCGCAAGCTGCGCGCATTCAATGAACCGCCGTTTAGGTGATAACCGATATAGGTGGAGAGCAGACCTAAGGCGTTGTGCCTAGATGAAAGTCCGTGTGCTGCAATGCTTGTCTGCTTTCGGGTGGGTAGCGAACGTCACCCCTTCCCCTTGGTCTTGGTCTTCCCGACCTTAGCATTGGCCGCCATGTAATCGATAATCATCCCGGCGATATCCTTGCCGGTGGCGTTCTCGATGCCTTCCAGTCCGGGGGAGGAGTTGACCTCCATGATCACCGGGCCGTGATTGCTGCGCAGCATATCCACGCCGCACACGTTCAGGCCCATACGCTTGGCAGCGCTGACGGCAGTCGAGCGTTCGGCCGGAGTTATCTTGATCAATTCCGCACTTCCCCCTCGGTGAAGGTTGCTACGAAAATCGTCAGCCGCGCCGGTACGTTTCATTGTGGCAACGACCTTGCCGCCGACCACCAGCGCACGAATATCGGTGCCGCCTGCTTCCTTGATGAATTCCTGCACGAGAATGTTGACGTTCGCCCCGCGGAAGGCCTCGATGACCGACTTTGCGCTGCTCATCGTCTCAGCCAGCACCACGCCGATGCCCTGCGTTCCTTCGAGCAGTTTGATCACCACCGGCGGCCCCTTGACCGCCTTGATGATTTCCTCCGCCTGCTTGGGATCGTTGGCATAGGCGGTCAGCGGCAAGCCAAGGCCGTGCTTGGCCAGGATCTGCATCGACCGTAGCTTGTCGCGGCTCCGCCCGATGGCAACGCTTTCGTTGAGCGGCCAGCAACCGCGCATTTCGAATTGCCGCAGTATCGCCAGACCGTAATTCGTGATCGAGGCGCCGATGCGCGGGATTACCGCGTCGTAACCGATGCAAGGTTCGCCGTTGTAATAGACCTCGGGCCGATGGCTTGCGATATGCACCGTGCAGCGCGTGGTGTTGAGAATATCGAACTCGTGGCCGCGCTCTTCCGCCGCGTCCTTCAACCGCTGGTGCGAATAGAGATTCGGATTGCGAGCAAGCATCGCAATTTTCATGGCTTATGGCCTTTCTGGACCGTCATCTCGGGCGTCTGCAACCAGGAATATCCCGAGTCCACTACAAATCGGCGGCGGAGCGACGAACGGCCGATCAACATCGGAAATTTCATATCGCTACGATCGGCAAGGCTTACCTCGGCGCGGAATTCGACATCGCCAATCTTGAGCGGTGTCTTGATCACATAGCGATACTGGGTCTCGCCATTCGAGCTGGTAATTCCCCTCACATCGACATGCACGGCCTCGCAAACCTGGCGAACGTGCTGTCGTTCATAGTCGACCGCGAACCGCACATATTTCTGGCCGTCGCGTTCGAACTCTTCGAGCACGGTCCCGTGCAGCGACGATGTGCGCGCACCGGTGTCGATCTTTGCGGATACGCCGTGAAGGCCGAGTTCGGGCAGATGCACCAACTCGCGCCAGCCGACGACTGGAAGTACTTTCGGCGTTTTCATTCGATGATTGCGATCCCGTCGCCACCGCCGTCACCAGGCAAGCGGCGAAGCACTTCGCCCGTTCCGAAATCCACTTCGGCAATCGTATTTGCCATGGTTTCGGCGACATATATACGTTCGCCATCAGGCGAAAACAGAATGGTGACCTGAGCCTTTGCCTCGGCTTCATCCCGGCTGGATACGGTAATGGAGCGCACCTTTGCCCCCGTGGCCACATCGATGACGGAGAGACCCCCGTCGGCAAGATCGGACGTAACCGCATAATCGCCCTGCGGCCGCAGCTGGATGCGCAGTGGGAAATCTCCGACCGATATGTCCTTGATCTTCTTCATGCTCTGTGGATCCAGCGTATAGGCCATATCCGACCCACGGGCAGAGACCCACAGTGTTTCTCCATCGGGAGCAAGCGCGATGCCTTCCGGCTCGCCTCCAACCCGTACCGACAATGGCGCGCGGCGGGTTACCAGATCGACGCGTGTTACGGTCCCAGACCCTAGGTCAGTCGTCCATGCATGCATCGCGTCGGGAGCAACCGCGAGCATGTGGCTGCCTTCCTTGCCAGTCGCATATTCGAAGGTTTCTGTTTCGCCCAGAGGATTGCGGATCACGAAGACCGATTTTCGGCCTTCTGCGGTGGAGTAGAGGCTTCCGTTATCGTGCCAAACGATACCGTGGGGGCGCGCGTTCTCACCCAGTTCGATACTCTTGATTTTGGCCAGATCGCGCGTGCGGAATATATCCACGCTGGTCCCGCCATAGCAGGCCAGAGCGATATATTCGTCATCCGGCGAAGTCGCCAGTTCGTGAGGGTTTGCACAGCTTTCCACCCGGGCAGTTTCCTCGCCACTGCCCAGATCGACCTTGGCGAGTGTGTTCCCGAATTTGCCCGCTACGAAGAGCGCCCCGGAGACCTCCTGGCTTGACGACGCCCCTGCCCGCTGCCCGGAAACAGGGGCGCAGGCTGCCGCTAGGAGCGCCGGAAATAAAGCGAGGCCGAGCCTTACCACCCTTGCGGCTTGCCTTCGTTCTGCTCGTCCAGCCAGGCTTTGAGCGGCGCGAAATACTCAACCATCGCCTTACCGCTCATCTGCCGTTCGCCGGTGAATGCCTCGAGCGCGTCAGGCCAGGGCTTGCTGGCGCCCATTTCAAGCATAGCGTTGAGGTTCTGGCCGACTTCCTCGTTACCATAGAACGAACAGCGATGAAGCGGACCTTCCCATCCAGCCTGGTCACAGGCGGCCTTGTAGAACTGGAACTGCAGGATCCGCGCGAGGAAGTAACGGGTATAGGGGACGTTTCCGGGGATGTGGTACTTCGCGCCCGCATCGAACTGGCTTTCGTCGCGCGCCACCGGCGGCGTGATACCCTGATATTCGAGCCGGAGGTCGTTCCAGCCGGCATTCAGGCTCCCGGCCGGGATCGAGCCGTCGAACAGACCCCAGCGATAGCGGTCGACCATCAAGCCGAACGGCAGGAAGGCTACCTTGTCCATGGCCTGCCGAAGCAGGAGGCCGATGTCCTTGTCAGCGCTCGGAACCTCGCCGGGCTCGAGCATATCGATTTGAACGAGGTATTCGGGCGTGATCGACAGCGCGATCATATCGCCGATCGCTTCGTGGAAGCCGTCGTTTGCGCCATTGAGATGGAGATAATCCTGCTCGTTATAGGCGCGCTGGTAGTAATTGTGTCCAAGCTCGTGATGGATCGTGACGAAATCGTCGGCATTGCGCTTGATGCACATCTTGATCCGCAAATCGTCGACATTGTCGACGTCCCATGCGCTGGCATGGCACACCACTTCACGGTCCGCCGGCTTGGTGAACATGCTGCGTTCCCAGAAGGTTTCGGGCAGCGCTTCGAAGCCGAGCGATGAGAAAAACTGCTCGCCGACCTTGACCATTTCCCGCTCGTCATAACCCTTCTGCTCGATCAGTTCGGTCAGGTCATAGCCGATATCACCAGCCCCCTCGGGAGCGACCACAGGATAGATATTACCCCATTCCTGTGCCCACATATTGCCGAGCAGGTCGGCGCGGATCGGGCCGGTCTCGGGCTGGATCTCGTCGCCGTATTTCTCGTTCAGCTTCGACCGCACATAGGTGTGAAGCGCCATGTAAAGCGGCTTGACCTCCTGCCACATCCGCTCGGTCTCTGCGGCGAACTGGTCGGGATCCATATCATAGTTGGAGCGCCACATGGCACCGAGGTCGGAAAAGCCGAGTTCCTTGGCGCCTTCGTTGGCGATGCCCGTCATGCGCAGATAATCTTCACGCATCGGCGCACCGACATTGTTGTGCCAGCTGGCCCACATTTCCTGCAATTCCGCAGGCGTGCGTTCAAGATTGCCCATTTCCGCCTCGATATCCGAGCCGGAGATTTCCTCGCCATTCAGCGTGCCCTTGCCCTTACCGTAAGCCGAGCCAAGGGCCGTGGCGATCTCGTTCAGTTCGGTGGCAGCGCCATCGCGCACCGGCGCAGGCATGACGATGCCATTGCGCAGCATGTCCAGCTTCCGAGCGACTTCGGGATCGAGACCCTCGACACGCGCATATTCCGCAGCCTTGTTGGCATAAGCGACCGACTTTTGCGTCGAATCCGCGCCGTATTTCGCGGCGAGCATGTCGCTGTCATGGACGATATAGGTCGAATTCAACCAAAGAACCCGCCCATATTCTACCGAGAAATCGAACAGGTCCTTCTCTACCATGGCGACCCAGTCAGCCGCACCCTGCGGCGTCATGGGATATGCTTCATCAGCCGCGGCTACCGGGGCCAACGGGGCCACCGGTTCTGCATTTGCAGTCGTGCAGGCTGCAAGCGATATGGCAAGCGCGGACAAGGCGACGGGGGCGAACTTCATAGGACATTCCTCCCTGGGAATTGGATATGTTTTCGTTGACTGCCGGATTGCACCTGCAACGATGTGGAATCAAGCCGGATTGCCCAGCCAATCCGCCATTGCCTGCCCGAGATCAGGCTTCGTCACGCTCCACATATGGGTTCCGGGCACTTCTACATATGTCGCATCTGGCAGCAATTGCGCCAGTTCTTCAGCCGATCCATTATCACGATCTTCGTCCCCGCAAACGACAAGAGCAGGAATGGTAATATTGGCGAGCTTGGCGAGATCGAGGTCTGGCATCGTGTCCAGCAGCATGCGCGCGGCAATCCGGTCTACACCCTGAGATTTCAGGAATTGCATCGAGAAATAGGCGGGATCGCCCCGCGGAATATTCTCGAATTCGTCAATCACTCGCTTGAAATACGCCGAACGTTTCTCCCATTCACCCAGTCCCGCAGTTCCCATTCCGCCAACGATCAATCGAGCCGGATGAATCACGCCATGCGCCACGGCATGGAGAGCGGTGCGCGCACCGAGCGAGAAACCGCCCAGGTCGTAATCCTCGATCGCCAGATGTTCTATCAGTGCGGCAACGTCGCGCACGAGTACATTTTTCGGATATGCAGCCTTGTCGTGAGGCGCTTCGCTTTCGCCGTGAACGCGAAAGTCGAGCATCAACACTTCATAGCCACGTTCGGCGATAAGCTGCGCGTGCCCCCATTTTATCCAGTTCATTTCCGCGCTGGAGAATAGCCCGTGGAGCAGGACAAGCGGCCTGCCTTCGCCCGTCCGATGAAGAGCGAGCCGCGTGCCGTCGAAACTCTCGAATGTTTCCATTTTCATCGCTTCTGCAATCCCTTCTGTTCCATGCGCCACTTGGCCATTTCTATGCGGTCCTGCCCGAAGAAGGGTTCGCCGTCGAAAACGAGAGTGGGCACACCCCAGTGCCCGGCCTTTTCGAGAGCATCCTGATTGGCGGCAATCTCGGCATCGAGCGCCTCTCCTTCTCCCTGAACCTCTGCGATGATTTCCTCGACGCCCAGCCCGGCCGCCTCGATGGCCCGTTCCAGATGGCCACCCTCATGCCAGTTTTCCTGGCCACCCCAGATCATACGACCCGCCTCTGCGGCAAAGACGAGGCCCACACCGCGGCGTGCGGCGGCCTGCCCCATCCGCGTTACGCGGCGGATGTAGGGTTGGTCCTCGGCAATCTGCCGGGTCGCCATGTCCTGTATAATCGGATCGGGCCGCGGGGCGCCGAAAGGGATGCTGTGAAACTGTGCCACGCGCAGCATATCGCGCATCGTGTAGCCGAGCCAGTTCGGATGGTTCCGTTCGAAGAAATCGGGCTGCCGGATCGCCAGCGGATAAACCGGTCTCAAGGCAATCTTGAGATCGAATTCTTCCGTCATCGCCCGGTATCGACCGACAGACAAATAGCTATAGGGCGATCGGAAACTGAAATAGAGTTCTGCGGTCAGGGTCATTGCGCCCTTATACGCAGCAGCGCACTCAGCGAAAGAAGCAGGTCACACCTGCTGCCAACGCCGTAATCGTCCCATCCGTCTCGCTACCTTCGAAGAAGCCGGTGATCATGCCGTAGTCCGCACTCTGGTACTGGAACTCACCCTCCAGCGTGCTGCCGGTGATTACCTGTACCGGTCGCTCGTCGCGCAACTCGGCCATCGTCGCGCCGGTCTGCACCCCGTCGGAAGTCACCACACCCTCGCCCTCGCCCACGAACCAGCCGACGAAGCGATTGTCCTGATAGGCCACCTGAAGCGGGCCGGCCTGGGAAAAATCGGTAGGGCCAGCGCCGCATTCGTCGTTCGTGGTCTTCCCGGGCTCGGCCCCGAATGCCGTAGTCAGAAGCGCATCGACTTCGCCACGCGGTGTTCCAAACCGCGGCGCTTCGCGGGATTGCCCCCTGCCGATCGCGAGCCCATTGGCGTCGACAACGACTTTTGCCGCTGAAACAACCGCGTCATTCCCTTGATCGGCAGCGGTCGTCGAATCGGATGAACTTCCTTCTGCGCCCGGACCGCAAGCGGCAAGGAACAGAAGAGAGGCGAGAGCAAGGCTTTTGCGGATCATCCCTTCTTAAGGCATTCACGCCCCAGTAGTTCCGCGATCTGTACCGCATTCAGCGCCGCACCCTTGCGCAAATTGTCGGACACGCACCAGAGTGCAATGCCATTGTCGACTGTCGGGTCGTCCCGCACGCGGCTGATGTAGGTGGCGCTGTCGCCCGCGCTCTCGACCGGGGTGACGTATCCCTCGTCCTCCCGCTTGTCGATCAGCATGATACCGGGTGCTTCGCGCAGGATCTCCTGCGCCTGCTCGGCCGAAAGCTCGTTCTCGAATTCGATATTCACGCTTTCGGAATGGCCGACGAATACCGGCACGCGCACGCAGGTGGCGTTGAGCTTGATCTTGGGATCGAGGATCTTCTTCGTCTCGACCATCATCTTCCACTCTTCCTTGGTGGAGCCATCGTCCATGAAGACGTCGATATGCGGAATGACGTTGAAGGCGATCTGCTTGGTGAATTTTTCCGGCACCACCGGATCACCAACGAAAATAGCCCGGCTCTGCTGGAACAGTTCGTCCATGCCCGCCTTGCCCGCGCCCGAAACCGACTGGTAGGTCGAGACGATCACTCGCTTGATCGTCGCCGCATCGTGCAGCGGCTTGAGCGCCACCACCAACTGCGCGGTCGAGCAGTTGGGATTGGCAATGATGTTGCGCTTCTTGTAATCGTGGATCGCGTCGGGGTTCACTTCGGGCACGATCAACGGCACGTCCGGGTCCATCCGGTAGAGTGAGCTGTTGTCGATCACCACGCAGCCAGCCGCTGCGGCCTTGGGCGCATATTCCTTTGCGGGTCCACTACCTGCAGCGAACAGGGCGATGTCCCAACCGAACCAGTCGAAATGCTCGATGTTCTTGCACTTGAGCATCTTGCCGGTGTCACCGAATTCGACTTCGGTGCCGTGCGAGCGCGAGCTTGCGACCGCGGCCACCTCGTCACACGGGAATTCGCGCTCGGCGAGAACCTGCATTATTTCGCGTCCGACATTCCCGGTCGCGCCGACTACGGCAACTCGATAACCCAATTCACTTCTCCAAGATCGCTGTGCCGCCGAGATAGCGATTGGCCGCGCGCCCGCAAGCGCACATTCGGTTGCGGCCCATAAATTCCTATTTCGGCGGTGTGACCCCGTGATGCTCTAGAAAGCGGAACACGGTATTGTAGCGATGCGGCGAAATCTGTTCGCCCGAGACGCGGTGCGTGTAGCCCGGGTACAGCATCATCTCGAACGGCACATTACCTTCCTGCATGGCAGAAATGACCTCGGTGGCGTTTTCGAACACCACATTGTCGTCGGCCATGCCGTGGATGAGCAGCAGGGGATCGGCGATCTTGGTTGCATCCGGAATGGCGGAGGCCGCTTCATAGGCCTCCGCATCATCCTGCGGCGTGCCCATGTAGCGTTCGGTGTAGTGCGTATCGTAAAGCTCCCAGCGCGTTACCGGCGCTCCGGAAATGCCGGCCGCATATAGCCCCGGATCGGCTTGGAGCTGTTTCAGCGTCATGTAGCCGCCGTAGGACCAGCCATCGATGGCGATCTTGTCAGGATCGACGAAGTCGAGCGTCTTGAGGTATTCCGCCCCCGCCTTCTGATCCCGCACTTCAACGCTTCCCATGGCGCGGTAGATCGGCTGCTCGAAGGCGACACCGCGATTGGCGCTGCCGCGATTGTCGAGGGCGAACCAGATATAGCCTTTGTCGACGATTGCCTGGCGCAGCGCGCCGTTCCAGCCCTTGTTGACGATCTGCGGCCCGGGGCCGCCATAGTGGTAGAAATAAACCGGATAGCGTTTGCCGGGCTCCATTACGGGGGTGACCATCTCCCAATGGAGCGGAGTGCCATCCTCGGCAGAAATCGTTCCATATTGCGTCGGCCGATGGCTCGCGAGGAACGAGGTATAGGGATGGCCTGCATCAAGCCTGTTCTCCTCGATCCAGGCGAGACGCTTGCCGGTCGCATCGGCGATATAGCTCTGCGGCGGCGTGTCATCGTTCGAGCGGCTGATAAGCAGCGTCTGCCCCTTGCCATCCATGCTGACGGAATGGGTGTAGGCCGGATCGGTCAGCAGGGCAGGCTCGCCCGGACCGGTCAGGTCGAGCGAATATACCTGCTGTGCAAGCACATCTTCTTTCGTGGCGGTGAAAAATATCCGGCCTGCTTGCTGATCCACTCCGACAAGTTTGGTCACGACCCATTCGCCATCGGTCAACTGGGTCCAACCGCCATCGTTGAAGCGGTATAGGTGGCCGTATCCGTCACGTTCCGACCACCAGATCAGGCTGCCATCGTCGAGCCATTTGTAGTTGTCGGAAAGATTGATCCAGTAGTCGTCGATCGCCGCGCGCTCGGTAAAGACCGCCTCACTAGCTCCGGTCGCGGGATCGACCCGCAATACGTCGAGCACAGTCTGCTCACGGTTCTGCCGCTGGACGTAGATCGCACTTCCATCCGGTGCCCAGTCGACCCGGGCGAGATAGATGTCGGAATTGTCACCCAGATCGACCTTCACCCGGTTTCCGCCATCGGGATCCATGACGTAGAGGTCTACCACGGCATTGGCGCTGCCCGCCACCGGATAGCGCTGGTCGAAAACTTCGGTGCCGGTTGCGCCGATAGCCGCGCGGGTAACGATGCCAACATCGCTTTCGTCGAAACGCTCTACTGCAATGCGGCGCTCATTGGGGCTCCACCAATAGCCGGTGTTGCGGCCCATCTCTTCCTGGGCGACGAATTCGGCTTCGCCCCAGCGCACCGCTTCGCTTTCCTGCGGAGTTATTGGGGCTGCCTCTCCCGCCACCTTCCCAACCCAAAGCTGGCGGTCGCGCACGAAGCTGAGGAAATTCCCTTCCGGACTTAGCGCCGGATTGAGTTCGCTTTCCTCAGTGTCCGTTAGACGGGATACCGTACCATCCAGCCCGGCCAGATAGAGATCCCCGTCGAGCGGCACGAGGATGGCTTCCCCGTTCGACGTCCATTCGTAGCTGATAATGCCCGAGAGATCGCCCACGCGTGCGCGTTCGCGCTGCATCTTTTCTTCTTCGGACAGGTCGCGGCCCGAGCCAACTTCTTCGCTGTCGACCAGCATCGACCACTCTCCGCTTTCACGGTCGAAAGCCCAGAGGTCGTAGCGCGAGCGGTCATCCTCGCGGTTGCGCAATACCGTGAGATAGCGGCCATCGGGCGACAATTTTGCCTGCCTTGGGCTTGGCCCGTCGAGACTGGGCGAGGCGAAGACTCGCTCGAAGGTCAGGTCCATAGCGGTCTCCTGCGATGCAGTGTGGTGGTCGGCGAGTGCCGGGGTTGCGAGACAGGTGCCGAGCGCGAGGGCTGCGGCGAGGCTGATCGACTTCATGTTCTCTCCCGAAGGTTGGTGACAGGTCTCCTCGCAACCGCGTTTGCAGAAAGCAAGCCGCGAGACCGCGCCACCCAATTCATGCCTAATTTCGGGTTAAGCGCGCTTCCTTAAATTCTTTTAAGGCACGGCTGTCAGAAGCTGGATTGTCACCGGATGCCATTTCTGGCTCACAGGCTTCCGGCGGCATCAAGACCGGGCCAATTTCGGCTCATCATGATCCCCACGTGACAAGGGCGGTGCTTTCAGGAGCACCGCCCTTATTTTCGGGCTCCTTTGGGGCGGTGCTTTCAGGAGCATCGCCTTTATTTTGAGGTCCTTTGGGGCGGCGCTTTCAGGAGCACCGCCCTGATTTTGCAATTGCCCAAAGAAAAAGGCGGCCCCGCAGGACCGCCTTCCCTGTTCGCTGAAGCGAGGCTTACGCCTTGGGCGCGTTGTCGCGGCGTTCCGCGATGCGCGCGCGCTTGCCGGTGCGGCCGCGCAGGTAATAAAGCTTCGCACGACGCACGATACCGCGGCGGACCACGGTGATGTTGTCGACGATCGGCGAATACAGCGGGAACACACGTTCCACGCCTTCGCCGAACGAAAGCTTGCGGACGGTGAAGTTGCTGCCCATGCCGCGGTTCGAGCGGGCAATGACAACGCCTTCGAAATTCTGAATACGCTCGCGGGTACCTTCGACAACCTTCACACCGACGCGGACGGTATCGCCTGCACGGAAATCGGGAATGTCCTTGCCGAGGTTTTCAATCGCTTCGGCTTCGAGCTGCTGGATCAGGTTCATTTGCCTGGTCTTCCTGGTTCTTCATGCCGCGCGCCAGAGGCAGGCTGGTCCCGAACGCCACTATAGCGTTCCCAAAGGTCCGGCCTGCGTAACCGTGTGTCTTCTTCGCTCCTTGCCTTGCGCCAAGCAGCGATTTTCGCATGATCCCCCGATCGCAGCACTTCAGGGATCGTGCGCCCTTCCCATTCCTGAGGTCGGGTATATTGCGGATATTCGATGAGGCCGTTTTCGTAGGACTCTTCGACTCCGCTATCGGGCGCGCCCATTACTCCGGGAAGCAGCCGAATGCAAGCATCGAGAATCGCCAGCGCTGCGGGCTCTCCGCCCGACAGGACGATATCGGCAAGGCTGACCTGTTCGATCTGCGGATAGCGTTCGAAAATCCGCTCGTCGAAACCCTCGAACCGGCCACAGAGTATTGCGACGCCGGGACCTGCGGCAATCTCGCGGATGCGGGCCTGCGTGATCGGTTTGCCGCGCGGCGTCATGGCAAGGACCGGCCTGCCCTCGCCCACGCTTTCTATCGCCGATCCGATCACATCGGGTTTGAGCACCATGCCCGCGCCGCCACCGGCAGGAGTATCATCGACCGTACGGTGCCGGTCGGTGGCGAAGTCGCGGATCTGAACTGTTTCGCAGGTCCAATCGCCCCGATCGAGCGCACGGCCTGCAAGGGAAATGCCGAGCGATCCCGGAAACATTTCCGGATAGAGCGTCAGGATGGTGGCGGCGAAAGTCATCGGCGCGCCATAATCGCGCTGGCAACGCTTGGCCATCCCGTGCGTTCTCCCGCCAATGACTGACAACATCGACGATTGCATCATCATCGGCGCCGGACCAGCGGGTCTGACTGCGGCGATCTACCTCGCCCGCTATTATCTCGACATTCGCATGTTCGATTGCGGAACGAGCCGCGCGAGCTGGATTCCCACCAGCCACAACCACGCAGGCTTTCCCGAAGGCATCAACGGCAACGAACTGCTCGACCGGATGCGCGATCAGGCAGCGAATTACGGTGCTTTGCGAGAACCGAAACGCGTCACCGACCTCTCCAAGCCCGACGAGTGCTTTACCGTGACCTGCGGCGATGAGAGCTATCGCGCACGAACCGTTCTGCTCGCCACCGGTGTGGTCAACAACCGTCCGAAGGATATCGACGATCGGCTGCATGAGGAGGCCTTGTCACGCGGTCTCATCCGTTACTGTCCCGTTTGCGATGGCTATGAGGTGACCGACAAGAAGGTCGCCGTGATCGGCACTGGCGACGACGGCGCCGCCGAAGCCCAGTTCATCCGCACCTATACAAGCGACATCACGCTGGTGTCACCAGACGGCGATCACGACCTGTCGGAGCAATGCGAAGCCGCGCTGGACGATGCGGGAATCGCTCGTGTTGCCGGGCCCTGCGGCGATTACGCCATCGATAACGGACGTATCGCGTTCGATACCGCTGAGGGGCGGATGGAATTCGACTCGGTCTATCCGGCTCTTGGATCCGTCATCCGGTCCGGCCTTGCCCAATCCTGCGGCGCTGCGGTCAGCGATGATGGCTGCATTCTCGTCGACGATCACCTCGAAACCGATATTCCGGGACTTTTCGCAGCCGGCGATGTCGTAATCGGGCTCGACCAGATCAGTCACGCCATGGGCCAGGCAGGCGTTGCTGCCACGACAATTCGCAACCATCTGGCTGAAAAGCGACCGCTCCGGCGTTAGCCGCGACATTTGACGAAGACCACGCCGTCGCCGGTGATCTCTGCAGAACCGATCCTGATCGGATCATAGGCTGCATCTGTTGCCGGGCGCAGGATTGCTACTCCATCGGGTCCCCTGCTTTCCATCGGCAGATCCGGCATAGGCTCATCCAGATCGAGCCTCGGGTAATCACCGAGAACGATTGCGGCGTTGGGATCATGCCCGTCGATATCCGCTTCCATCACCAATGCCCCGGGGCTTTGGCTAACTGAGAAGTCCGGTGTATCGCAGTCCGCGTCCACTCCCTTGGCGACCCAAGCCCCTGTCAGATAATCTTCTGTCAGTTTTATGCCCCCTGCGCGCGCTGGATCGCGGTCCCTTGCCGGCGGCTCTATGGATTCGATGCGACGTGGCTCGATCGTGTCGTCGCCCTGCTGGCAGAAGCTCATATCTGCGAGCGGACCCGTCATACGGACATAGTCCCCGGGCCCGAAGTCTGCCTCGCCCATGGCGATGGCATAGGTATCTCCATCCGGAGTCCGGATGATGGGGCACTCGACACCTTTGGCGATGCGACCTTCGATGGTAATCTCACCATCTGGGTCAGCAGGTTGGCCGATTTCATCGGCCTGACTGCCGGTTTCGTCCGAGGCCGGGGTTCGATCTTGATCAGTTGAGGTCTCACCCGGGTTCTCGCCGCAAGCGGCCAAACCCAGGACAAGGGCAAAGACGAGCGATTTTCTTCCATAGGTCATACAGGACCAACGGAACGCGCGGACGCGATGTTCCTATTCGAGGAAATCGGGATTCAGAGTAAGCTTTTCGTCATCCCAGGAACGAACCGCCTGTTCGGTCAGGGGGACCATGAACTTCTTGCCGTCGGGCTTCTCGATCTCGACAATGTCGGTCGCGCCGAAATTATCGACCGCGCAGACACGGCCGACCTCGTCCCCGGTATCGGTGATGACCGGCAGGTCCAGCAGGTCGGAATGATAGAATTCACCCTCTTCCAATGCCGGTAGCGCGGAGCGGGGGACCGTCAGCGCTGTGCCTCGCAGCGCCTCGGCTGCTGTACGATCGTCCACTTCGGCAAAACGCGCTATGGCCCCGCCCTTGTTGTCGCTGCGAACTTTGGAGAGCGTCAATGCCCCTCCGTTGAAGCTCTTGTGCGGCCTGAGGCCTTCCAGGCCTTCGCCGAACAGCTTCAGACGGACTTCGCCCGCCACACCGTGCGCACCTGCAACGGCGGCCAGCGTGACGGGCTTGTCCTGCATGGGAGAGATTACTCGCCCTTGTCTTCGGTTGCTTCTTCAGCCGGAGCTTCTTCAGCAGCAGCTTCCTCGGCCGGAGCTTCCTCTGCAGCAGCCTCTTCAGCTGGAGCTTCCGCAGCGGTCTTTGCTTCTTCCTCGGCAGCCTTGGCAGCTTCTTCGGCCTCGGCGGCTTTGGTGGCCTTCTCTTCTGCGCGTTCCTTGGCTGCTTCGCCCGGCTCGCCCTTCTTGGGGTTGTTCTTCGGCGCA
Source organism: Qipengyuania huizhouensis (assembly GCF_019711635.1). Taxonomy (GTDB): domain Bacteria; phylum Pseudomonadota; class Alphaproteobacteria; order Sphingomonadales; family Sphingomonadaceae; genus Qipengyuania; species Qipengyuania huizhouensis. The sequence continues at coordinate 37,338 of NZ_JAIGNT010000011.1, forward strand.
CGCTCGAGGATACCGGCGGCATCGAGGAAGCGATGGACGCGATCCGACGGCTGCGCGCCGACGCTCAGCCAGTGACGGGCACGGTCTTCGTCGAGCTTTACGCGCTCGCCCGAATCCTTCGGCAGCATCGGATTGTAGGTACCGATCTGTTCCAGATACTTGCCGTCACGCGAGCTGCGCGAGTCCGACACGACGATGCGATAGTAGGGACGCTTCTTCGCGCCACCGCGCGACAGACGAATTGCAACTGCCATTTTACTTCACCTTTCGAATGTAAATATCAATAATCAGATTATTTCTTGTTCAACATGTCACGCAGATCAGGCGGGAGCGTGTCGGGATCGACCGAGGGGCCCTTGCTGCCACCACCGCCGAGACCCGGAAGGCCGCCGCCCGCGCCGCCGAGGCCAGGCATCGCGGCACCCATGCCGCCTTTTCCGAACAGCGCGCCGAGACCCTTGAGCCCGCCCATCTTCTTGATCTGCTTCATGGCCTTGGACATTTCCTGATGCATCTTGAGCACCTTGTTCACGTCCTGGACCTGAGTGCCCGAACCTGCCGCCACGCGCTTCTTGCGTTTGGCGTTGAGCAGCTTGGGAAGCTTGCGCTCCTTGGGCGTCATCGAACCGATGATGGCATCCATGTGGAGCAGGACCTTGTCGTCCATACCCGATTGCTGCATCGCCGCCTTGGCCTTCTTCATGCCCGGCATCATGCCGGCAAGCGCGCCAAGACCGCCCATGCTCTGCATCTGGCGCAGCTGCATACGAAGATCGTCGAGGTCGAATTCACCCTTCGCCATTTTCTTGGCGAGCGCTTCGGCCTCTTCTTCCTTGATCGCGGTCGCGGCCTTTTCCACCAGCGACACGACATCGCCCATGCCGAGGATCCGGCCGGCGACGCGCTTGGGGTCGAATGCCTCGATCGCGTCGAGCTTTTCACCAGTACCGGCGAACTTGACCGGCTTGCCCGTGACATAACGCATCGACAGGGCTGCACCGCCCCGCGCATCGCCGTCCATACGCGTGAGAACCACGCCGGTCAGCGGAACCTCGCCGGTAAAGCTCTGCGCTACGTTGACAGCGTCCTGCCCGGTCAGGCTGTCGACCACCAGCAACACCTCTGTGGGTGCGGAAACGCTGGCGATGGCCTTCATCTCGGCCATCAGTGCTTCGTCGACGTGGAGACGGCCCGCGGTATCCAGCAGCAGAACATCGGCCGCCTGAAGCTTCGCGCTTTCCATTGCGCGGCGCGCGATATCGACCGGCTGCTGGCCGGGGACGATCGGCAGGGTGGCCACGTCCACCTGTTCGCCAAGAACCTTGAGCTGTTCCTGAGCCGCAGGACGGTTGACGTCGAGCGAGGCCATCATGGCCTTCTTGCCGTGCTTTTCGCGCAGCAGCTTGCCGAGCTTGGCGGTCGTGGTCGTCTTACCCGAGCCCTGGAGACCGACCATCATGATGACGACCGGCGGCTTGGCATTGAGGTTCAGTTCGCGCGGTTCGGCATCCTCGCCATCGCCGCCGAGCATTTCGACCAGCTCGTCATTAACGATCTTGACGACCTGCTGGCCGGGAGTGACCGATCTGAGGACCTCGGAACCGATCGCCTTTTCGGTGACCGCGTCGATGAAGCGGCGCACGACGGGCAGCGCAACATCGGCTTCGAGCAATGCGATGCGCACTTCGCGCATGGCTTCGCGCACGTCACCTTCGGACAGCGAACCGCGGCCCTTGAGCCTGTCGAAGACATTGCCGAGCCGGTCGGACAGATTGTCGAACATGCCTGCTCTACTCCTTCCGAACCCGGTCAGGTCCGAATAAACGCGAAAAACGCCGGCGGACGAAAACTCGTCGGCCAGCGTGGGGTCAGACCCCTGTGAAACCCAAACTCTTGCCCGGGTGTGGTGGAAGCAAGCCTCGGTCGTCGCCACGGCCTGCTACCGTCAAATCCGGGAAAATGGTGGAGCCTAGCGGGATCGAACCGCTGACCTCTACAATGCCATTGTAGCGCTCTCCCAGCTGAGCTAAGGCCCCGAACCATTTTCGAACCGACGCATCCTGGGAGGTGCATCGCCCTTGCGGGAGGCGCCCAATATAAGGCGCCTCGCCGCAATGCAACAGCAAAATCAGGATTCGTCGGCGTCGTCGTCGTCGCCCTTGGATTTCGTTTCGACACCCAGATCGTCGTCACCGCCAAGATCGACTTCATTGTCGGGCGAATCGTCGTCTTCGTCGATATCAATGTCCAGATCGTCATCGTCGTCGCCGCCCAGGTCGGAATCGGCTTCGGCCTTCTTGTCCTTCTTCTCTTCTTCGGCAAGAATCGGCTGCTTCGACTTGAGCACCGGTTCCGGCGTCCACTCTTCACCGCATTCGATGCAGGTGACGGGATCTTCCTTGTTCAGATCATAGAAGCGGGTGCCGCAGTTCGGGCAGGTGCGCTTGGTGCCCCATTCAGGTTTGACCATGTGTAATCCTTGGCTTTGCCGCCCCTCGCACTGTGCGCAGAGGCCGTGAATTCGTAATTGTATTGATGGGTACCTGCTGGGCAGGAATCAACAGCGCGCGCGCCTTGCCAGAACGTATGTGCACTGTCAAAGCGCCGCCATCATTATGGATACGCATTCGTGACCGCTCACCGCTTCATGCCCGCAGGCCCACTGACCGGACGCATTCGCGTGCCGGGAGACAAGTCGATCAGCCACCGTGCGCTTATGTTCGGCGCTCTGGCAGCTGGCCGCAGCCGGATTTCAGGCCTTCTCGAGGGGGAAGATGTCCTGGCCACAGCCGCCGCATTGCGCGCGATGGGCGCTGTGATCGGGAAGGATGGCGAAGACTGGATCGTCGACGGTGTCGGAGTCGGTTCATTGCTTCAGCCCGAACGGGCGCTCGACATGGGCAATTCGGGGACTTCGACGCGGCTGTTGATGGGACTTCTGGCGAGCCACGGCATCACCGCAACCTTCACTGGAGACGCGAGCCTCTCCAAACGTCCGATGGGCCGCGTTATCGATCCGCTATCGACCATGGGCGCGAATTTCACCCCCTCCCTCGGCGGCACATTGCCGCTTGTGATGGAGGGAATGCAGCCCGCGGTGCCCGTCACCTACCGTCTGCCAGTCGCCAGCGCGCAGGTAAAAAGTGCCGTATTGCTGGCGGGGCTCAATACGCCCGGCGTCACCACTGTCATCGAGCCCGTGCCGACGCGCGACCATACGGAACGTATGCTGCGCAGCTTCGGTGTCGAAGTGCAGGTAGAGGATCGGGACGGCGAACGCGTGATCAGGGTTCATGGCCCCTGCGATCTGCATCCGAACGACATTGTCGTACCGGGTGACCCATCCTCGGCCGCTTTCTTTGCGGTCGCCGCCAGTATCGTGCCGGGCAGCGACCTCGTCATCGAAAACGTCGGTCTCAATCCTACCCGGGACGGCATCTATCGCGCATTGCGGGAAATGGGCGCGAATATCGAATATCTTGAAGAGCGCGAGGTAGGCGGAGAACCCGTCGCCGATCTGTGCGTGCGCCATGCACGGCTGAAGGGGATTGTGGTTGATCCTGCGATCGCACCGAGCATGATCGACGAATTTCCCGTCCTCTTCGTCGCTGCAGCCTTCGCAGAGGGCGCAACCGTGACCAGCGGGCTTGAAGAACTACGGGTCAAGGAAAGCGACCGGCTTTCCGCCATGGCCACCGCCCTCAAATCGGCAGGCGCACAGGTCGAAGAGAATGGAGACGGACTTATTATCGAAGGGAACGGCGGCCAGCCATTGTCAGGAGGCGGCACCATAGTCACCCATCTCGATCACCGCATCGCGATGAGCATGGCCGTTGCAGGCCTGGCCAGCGAAGGCGGGGTCGAGATCGACAGCACCGAACCGATCGGGACGAGCTTTCCGAATTTCATGGATCTTCTGACGGAGGCTGCATCATGACCGGCCTCGACTGGGCCAGCATGGTGGGCTTTTGCGGAACCGCCTGCATCATCGGTGCCTATGCCTATCTGACACTCAAGGACGAGCCGAACCCCTTTGTCCTTCACGGTACCAATCTGGCCGGGGCGGCCCTGTTGACCATTTCGCTGCTGGTGCACACCAACTGGCCCAGTCTCGTGCTTGAAGGGTTCTGGGCAGCTATTGCGATCTATGGCATCGCAAAAGCGATACGCACGGGGCGCAAGGGGCAGGAACGCGAAGCATGATTATTGCCGTCGACGGCCCCACCGCTTCGGGCAAGGGTACGATTGCCAAGGCGCTGGCAGAGCATTTCGGACTGCCTCACCTCGATACCGGCCTTCTCTATCGCGCTGTCGGGTGGCAGGTGTTCCTCAACGGAGGCAATCCGGACAATGGCGAAGATGCGCTTTCGGCCACCGGTTTTCCCGACTTCCTGCTAAGCGAGCCGCATCTGCGCGACGAGCATACCGGCGGTTATGCAAGCCGCGTGTCCGTCCATCCCGCAGTGAGGCAAGCGCTCTACGATCGCCAGAGAAGCTTTGCCATGCAGCCGGGCGGCGCAGTCCTCGACGGTCGGGATATCGGCACTGTGATTGTACCCGAGGCGCAGGCGAAACTCTTCATCACCGCCAGCGTAGAAGCGCGCGCGCAGCGGCGTTTCCGCGAAATGCGCGAGCGCGGCGCGGCGGTAACGCTCGCGGAAATCGCAGAAGACCTGCGCCGCCGCGACGATCGTGACAGAAATCGGAAGGTTGCCCCCCTGGTGCCTGCCGCCGACGCGATGGTGATCGACACAAGCGCGCTGGGTAAGGAAGAGGCGATTGCGGCGGCAATCGAAGCCGTGGAACAGGTTCGTTCTGCCGGCATGCACCGATAATTCCGGCTCGGCCCGGGCGGGACATTTCACGTGCTTTCCTACATCGAACATCTTCGGCATTCTCGCGCCCATGCCAGATTCATCGAACCAACCGATGCCCGGACCCCCGCATCTGAAAAGTCACACAGCCTGTCCGCCGCTAGGGTCATGGGGCGCGAAAAACCGCGGTTCCCGCGAAAGGTCACGGGTTTAAAAGCGGCGGTGACAGTCAACTTTCCGGTCGCAGAACCCCACCCCATTTTGCTTGCTTTTCAGCGCGCATTGGCCTAGGCGCGCGCCCGTTCACGAAACTTCAGGATTCGATGGACCTTCGCGGCGGCATCCGGCCTCGCGGAGATCACGGCCCTCTTGCCCCGTTGGCCCGGACAATGGTGTTCGGAGACGGGTAAAGACCCCGGTAAAACCGGCGGCCGGTAGCAAAACGAACGTTAGGACTACTCAGTTTATGGCAACCTCAGCCAATCCCACCCGCGACGATTTCGCCGCGATGCTCGACGAGCAGCTTGGCGGCGCCGATGATGGCGGCTTCGAAGGCCGCGTCGTCAAGGGCACCGTTACTTCCATCGAAAACGGCATGGCTCACATCGATGTCGGCCTGAAGAGCGAAGGCCGCGTCGACCTTAAAGAATTCATGCGCGGCGAAGACGAGCACGGTCTCGAAGTCGGCTCGGAAGTCGAAGTTTTCGTCGACCGCATCGAAAACGCCGATGGCGAAGCGATGCTCAGCCGCGACCGCGCCCGCCGCGAAGCTGCATGGGACAAGCTTGAAAGCGAATTCGGCGAAGGCAAGCGCGTCGAAGGCCGCATCTTCGGCCGCGTCAAGGGCGGTTTCACCGTCGATCTCGACGGTGCCGTGGCCTTCCTGCCCGGCAGCCAGGTCGACATCCGCCCCGTGCGCGACGTCACTCCGCTGATGGACATGGCCCAGCCCTTCCAGATCCTCAAGATGGACCGCCGCCGCGGAAACATCGTCGTTTCGCGCCGTGCGGTTCTTGAAGAGACCCGCGCCGAGCAGCGCAGCGAACTGATCAACGATCTCGCCGAGGGTCAGGTGATCGACGGCGTTGTGAAGAACATCACCGATTACGGCGCCTTCGTGGACCTCGGCGGTATCGACGGCCTGCTCCATGTCACCGACATGAGCTACAAGCGCGTCAACCACCCGAGCGAAATGATCGAGATCGGTCAGACCGTGACCGTCCAGATCATCCGCATCAACGAAGATACGCAGCGCATCAGCCTCGGCATGAAGCAGCTCGAGAGCGATCCGTGGGATGGCGTTGCCGCCAAGTATCCGGTCGGCATGAAGCTGACGGGCACTGTCACCAACATCACCGAATATGGCGCATTCGTCGAAATCGAGCCGGGCATCGAAGGCCTGGTCCACGTTTCGGAAATGAGCTGGACCAAGAAGAACGTTCACCCGGGCAAGATCGTTTCGACCTCGCAGGAAGTCGAAGTCATGGTTCTCGAAGTGGACAGCGAGAAGCGCCGCATTTCGCTCGGCCTCAAGCAGGCCCAGCGCAATCCGTGGGAAGAATTCGCCGAAGCGCATCCCGTTGGTGCGAAGGTCGAAGGCGAAGTCAAGAACGCTACCGAATTCGGCCTCTTCATCGGCCTTCCGGGCGACGTCGACGGCATGGTCCACATGTCGGACATCGCATGGGGCATCTCGGGTGAAGACGCCCTCGCCCTGCACCGCAAGGGTGAGCAGGTCGAAGCCGTCGTTCTCGATGTCGATGTCGAGAAGGAACGCATCAGCCTCGGCATGAAGCAGCTTGAAAAGGGTGCTCCGACCGAAGCCGGCGCGTCGAGCGACATCCGCAAGAACCAGATCGTCACCGTTACCGTGCTTGAAGTTCGTGATGGCGGCCTCGAAGTCCAGGTCGGCGAAGACGGTGCGACCGGCTTCATCAAGCGTTCGGACCTCGGCCGCGACCGCGACGAACAGCGTTCGGATCGTTTCCAGCCGGGCGCCAAGGTCGATGCCATGGTCACCGGTTTCGACCGCTCGAAGAAGCCGACCTTCTCGATCAAGGCACGTCAGATCGCCGAAGAGAAAGAAGCGGTTGCACAGTTCGGTTCGTCGGATTCGGGCGCATCGCTCGGCGACATCCTCGGCGAAGCGCTGAAGAAGAAAGAAGACTAAGCTCTTCCCTCCCAGTTCGGGATACTCTGAGAGGCCCGCTTGCTCACAGGAGCAGGCGGGCCTTTCCTATTGATGCCGGGATGCCTAACTTGAACCCATGTTGGAAATTCATCAATTCCCCTGCCTGTCCGACAATTACGGATTTCTCCTCCACGATCCCGAAAGCGGCGAAACCGCCGCGATCGATACACCCGATGGCGAAGAGTACCTCCGCCAGGCCGAGGCGAAGGGCTGGACCATCACACAGATCTGGAACACGCACTGGCACCCCGATCATGCCGGCGGGAACAAGACCATCGTCGAAGCTACCGACGCCAAGATAATCGCACCGCAGGAAGTCGAAAAGCTCAGTCCAATCGACCACGTGGTTGGAAACGGGGATCATGTCTCACTGGGCAATTGGCGGGCCAGGGTGATCGACGTTTCCGGTCATACGAACGGTCATATCGCTTACTACATAGCTGAGGCCGACACGGCTTTTGTCGGAGACAGCGTATTCGCGCTGGGTTGCGGACGCATGTTCGAAGGCGAGCCGGAACAATTCTGGAACAGCCTCGATCGCATCCGCCAGCTGCCGGAAAATACGCAGCTATATTGCGCTCATGAATATACCGCAGCGAATGCCAAATTTGCTCTGCATGCCGATCCCGACAACGCCGAACTGAGGTTATACGCGGCTCAAATCGACCAGAAGCGCTCCAAAGGCGAAGCAACCGTTCCGACCTTGTTATCCCGCGAACTCGCAACCAATCCCTTCCTGCGTGCCGACAACGCAGACCTGCGCGATCGCTGGGGAGGCTCCACGCCCGCTGAAACCTTCGCCGCTTTGCGCAGTGCCAAGGACAATTTCTAATAATGGCGATCGAAGGCTTCCACGCGCACATCTATTTCGACGAAGCCGAACTGGCGCAGGCTCAGGATTTTGCGCGCAAAGCACGGGAGAATTTCGGTGTGCCAGTCGGCCACTTCCATACAAAACCGGTAGGGCCGCACCCGCGCGGATCGTGCCAACTGACCCTGCGAACTGATGATCTCGGTCCCTTCGCACTCTGGGCGATGGAAAACCGCGGCGACCTGACTCTCTTCGTTCATGGTCTGAGCGGCAATGATCTTGAAGACCATACCCAGCATGTCATCTGGCTCGGTCGGTCCGAACCTCTCGACCTGTCGATATTCGATTGAGATGAAGGCCCTCCAGGTTACCAGGCTGAGCGACGACCTTTCCGGCGCAGAGTTGGTAGAGCTGCCCAGCCCTGCGCGCGGCGCCGGGGAAGTGCTGATCCGTGTGCGTGCGGCGTCCCTCAATTATCCCGATCTCCTGATGACAAGGGGCGAATATCAGTTCAGGCCCGAGCTGCCGTTCGTGTCTGGACTGGAAATGGCGGGCGAAGTGATCGAGGCAGATCCGGGCAGTGGATTTGCGCCCGGCGACCGTGTGATGGGCGGCGCGAAGACCGGCGCCTTTGCCGACCATATCTCGCTTCCCACCACCGCAATTCGATCAATTCCCCGTAATTTGGACTTCGCGCAAGCCGCAGCGATGGGGACCGCATATCTCACCGCCTATATAGCTCTGGTGGAGCTTGGTGGTTTGAAAGCCGGCCAAAGCGTGCTCATCCATGGGGCAAGCGGTGGCGTGGGGATCGCGGCTTGCGATCTGGCCAAGACGCTCGGAGCGAAGGTTATCGCGGCGACAAGCAGGGAGGATAAAATCGAACCCTTGCGCCTGATCGTTGCTCCGCATGGCATAATTCTCAACACAGGCCGGTTTCGCGAAAACATTGACCGGCTGACCGACAGTCGCCTGTGCGACCTTGTATTCGATCCGGTAGGGGGAGATGTATTCGACGAAAGCACCCGCTGCGTATCGTTCGGCGGTAAGTTGTTGGTAATTGGCTTCGTATCAGGACGAATTCCGGAAATTGCGGTCAACCTACCGCTGATCAAGGGCTTTAGCGTGATTGGCGTTCGGGCCGGAGAATACACGCGACGCTTCCCGGATCGGGGACGCCACGCGACCGGAGCGATTGACCAACTAGCGACAGAGGGCCGGATCAAACCCCATATCGATCGCATACTTCCCCTGTCCGATTGGCGCACGGCTTTCGATGCGATGTCAGCAGGTGATGTCCTGGGGAAAATCGTTCTTACGCCTTAAACGAAAAAGGGCGACCTCTAGGGCCGCCCTTTTGTTTTCCCGTCCAGTGGGTAAATCAGATGCTGGCAATAACCTTGTCGGCAAGCGCCTTGTCGGCTTCGGCATCGTGCCTTTCGGCTATGAGCTTGCGACTTGCACCCGTGGCGGCCACAACGGCGCGATTGCGCACATCTTCGACAGCTTCGCGCTCGGCAGCAGCAATCTTGTCTTCCGCCATGCGCTTGCGGCGTTCGACCATCGCCTTGCTGTCGGCTTCGGCCTTCTCGAGAATAGCGTCAGCCTCGTGCCGGGCGTTCACCAGCATCGCCTCGGCATCTTTCTCTGCGCCCGCGATCTTGTCGGCATATTCCTTGCGCAGCGCCTCGGCTTCGGCGCGAAGCTGCTTGGCTTCTTCAAGCTGCTCCTTGATCGCGGCGATTTTGCCGTCGAGGCCGCGAGCAATGGTCTTGTGGACCTTGGCACCGAAGATGGCGAACAGCAGCAGGACCAGCATTGCGATCGAAACGACCTGAAACGGAGCCAGCCCCCACAGTTCGGGTTCGATATGCTTTCCCGCACCTGCGTCGACTTCGACAGTCGCTTCGGGAGCGTCCGTAGCAAATACTTCGGGAGTAGAGACGTTAGCCATGAGCCATCTGCTCCTTCACCGCCTTGGTCGCGACCGGCTTGGTCACCTTCACGCCGGCCAGCGTCTTGACGATGTCTTGAGCTGCGTCCGCGGCGACCGCTTCGACCTCTGCCAAAGCAGCCGAACGAGCTTCCTCGATCTGTGCTTCGGCATCGGCCAGCTTCTTATCGATGCGGGCCTGAGCCGCTTTCAGCTTCTTTTCGGATTTGGCAGCCGCCTCGTCCTTGGCTTTGGCAACGATCGCCTGAGCCGCAGCACGGTTTTCGTTTTCCTTAACCCGCCAAGCTTCCTCCTGCTCGTCGGCAGCGTCGCGCGCGGCTTTGGCCGCGGCGAGGTCGGCAGCGATCTGGCCGTCACGCTGAGCAACGGTATCCATCACCTTGGGCACCATGCCCTTGCCGATGACGAAGAAGGTTATGCCGAAGAAAACGAGCAGCCAGAAGACCTGACTGGACCATGTTTCGGCAAGCTGTGCTATCTGGGGCATTGCAGCTCTCGAAAAGCGGGCGGGAAGAAATTGCGGGGCCGGCCGAGATTACCCCGACCAGCTCCAAATCCGAAATCGTCGATTAAGCGACGAAGATCAGGATCATGGCAACGACGAACGCCAGCAGGCCGAGAAGTTCGGCAGCGGCGAAGCCGATGAACAGGCGACCCTGCTGGCCGTCAGCCGCACCCGGGTTGCGCAGCGCGCTTTCGAGGAACGAACCGAAGACGTTACCAACGCCGATCGCAGCCATACCGGCACCGATTGCAGCGAGACCAGCGCCGATGAGCTTTGCAGCTTCCATTTCCATGATAAACTCCTTTGGAAAAACTTTTTTGAATTGAAGACTTAGTGAAGGTTCTCGGCGTCGTTGATATACAGCGACGTCAGAAGGGCGAAAACATAAGCCTGAATACCGGCCACCAGCAGCTCAAGAGCGCAGATGCCGATCATCAGCAGGAAGCTGGGCAGACCGACCAGCAGGCCGAAACCAGCGCCGGCATTGGTACCGTCGATCACGAAACTCGACAGCACTTCCAGCAGGACGTGACCAGCCATCATGGCGACGAAGAGACGCAGACCGAGGCTGAACGGTCGCACCATGAACGAGATGAACTCGATCGGCGCGATCACCGGCACCATCGGTAGCGGCGTGCCGTGCGGTACGAAGAGGCTGAAGAAATGAAGGCCGTGGCGCCAGAAACCCACGATCAGGACGATCGCGAAACTGATGATTGCGAGCACACCGGTTACGGTAAAGTGGCTGGTGAAGGTGAACGGATGCAGGCCGATTACGCCCAGAGGCAGGAGGCCGAGAATATTTGCGAAGAGGATGAACATGAACAGGCTGAAGACATAGGGCACATATTTGCGCCCAGCCTTGCCGATGTTCGCTTCGAGCATGTTGTCGATAAAGCCGGTGAAGGTCTCCACCGTCATCTGCCAGCGGCCAGGCACCAGTTCGCGCTTCATCCCGCCAAGTACGAAGAGGAAGAGCACCACCGTGGTGATGAGCATCCACATAGCGCTGTTGGTGAAGGCGATGTTGTAACCCGCAAGTTCCCAACCACCGGAACCTGCAAGCGGTTCGATGGTGAACTGGTACATCGGATCGACTTTGGCCTGTTCGGCTGCCACGTCTGTCTAGTCCCTAAATCCTGTAACGAAGGCCCTGAAATCCCGGTTAAGGATCAATTTTCAGGGCCTCGATTTGCCGCGCGGATAATGTTCCTGAAGGCCACCACTATTCCGAGGAACAGGCCGACCAGCAGACCCCAGGGATTGGTATCGGTGAAATAGCCGATGGCATAACCGATGACCGAACCTCCCAGAAGCCCACCGAGCAAATCTGCCAGAACGCGGTTGCCGCTGCGATAATTCGCATCGGCCCCGGAACCAGTCTTGCGGTTGCGTTGCTCTTCGCGCTGCTGGGCGGCACTGAGCCGTTTTTCCAGCGCGTCGATCCGCGCATCCTCCTCAATGGGTTTCCGTGCGGACTCGTCGTCGCTCATGCCTTGCTCCTTACAGGGGGTTGCGCGGCACGCGCAGGGACTTGCCCGCCAAGGGCGCCGCCCCCTTAGAAGGGGCCTATGGGCGAGTCAACACGCAGAGCCGCCCGATTGCCACCTTTGCGTTGCAAAAAACATCCCTCCGGTGCCGACCGGCAAGGATGCTCTCTTATCTGCTCGTGGATTGATGCTCAAGGGCAACGCGAATCGCGCATCGGCGGTGCGCTGGTCCGCGTTTGCCAGCTTCCGTCCGGGGCTTGGTATTTTTCGCCCGGCACAGTGGCGAGGATCGCCTGGCAGCCGGCGGTCAGCGCATACTCTTCCAGAGTGGCATTGGTTGCTTGCGCGCGCTGCGAATATACGGAGCGCCGCTTGATGTTGATGTCATTGACAATACGGCGCAGTTCGGGGGTCTCGGCGCCCACGATGCCGAGATAGCCATCCATTTTTTCGCCCACTTCGCCTGCTGCCCGTGCTGCCGCGTAGGCTGGATCTCGCTGGGCATATGCTGGCGCCACAACTCCGCCCAGTGCGACAGCGAATGCGGCACCCGAAAGCGCGGCTCGTGTAAGTCGCTTCATCATAACATCACCCATCAAAAGATATCCGCATTTTCTTCGATCGTATTACCCGCATCTTCCGCGAGACGATAAATCACTTCCTGACGGATGTTCACATTGAGCTCGATCACGATCGGTTCGTCAGGGGCTTCCACTGTGACGCAGCCGAAAAGTGCGAAAGAGGCCAGGCTCATCACCGCCAAACTCTTCAAACCATCCCTCCCCCTTGAGCCCTGCATGTTGCGGGTTTTCGCAGGACCTTTGGGGTCAGTCAATTCACGGGTTTCCATAACGCCTACTCGCTTTCCTGATCCTGAATGGGGACATCGTCCGGAATGAGGTCATTCGGATCAATTTGGGGTTCGACCTCTTCACCGGTTATCGACCGGCGAAGCAGTCGTTTGCCGTCGTCGCTTACCAAACCCAGTTCGCGAGGGTCCCGGACGGAAGCCGGATCATACATCGACTTCACCGAAGTGATCAGCTGGTAAAATTGTGCACGAATGTTGATGCGGAACTGGATCGGCAGCTGTGCAAGCTGCCGGGTTATGAAATTCGTCTCGGCGTCCTCGCCCTGCCGGACACCATCAAACCGCACCTGGGTAACGATTTCACCGGTAAGAGGGCCGTTCATTACGACGCGCATCTGCGAATAATCGAGACTCCGCAGCGCGTCGAAGGCAAAATTGGCTATGGTCGACAGATCTTCGTAGGTTAGCTCACCGACAAAGGAAACATTCCCGCCGGGAGGGCGCGACAGAAGTATGCCCTCTTCGATCCGTCCGTTCCCGTCGGCACCGAAGACGATCGGTACTGTGCCGTCGAACGTCCCGCTTGCGGAGATGTTCTCCAGCTCCATCTGGGCCACGAATTGGGCTGCATCCAGCCCGACAATCTCGAAAATATAGGCGCGTTCTTCGCTGACGCCGAGATTGAGATCGACCTGGCGCAGGATCAGCTGGCCGCCCATGAACGGCCAGCTGCCACCGGCCACGGACAGCACTTCCCCGTTCTGCAAGCTGAACTCCACCTCTCCATCAAGCACTTCGACGCCCGGATTGACCGAAGCGACACGGATTCTCTGGTTCGGCGCGGTAGTGAGATTGAGGAGATCGACGAACTCGACCGTCCCGCTCGCGCCCTGGACGGGACCGAAGGCGGCGGCAAAATCAAGGTCGTCCGAGGAAAAGGATCCGCTGCTGGTTACCTCGCCAGTGGCAAGCCAGTCGATACGTCCCTCGCCGGTGATCACACCGTCGGCATTGGCAATAACACCCAGCGCAAGTCCGCTTACATCTTTGGGCTGAAGCTGATCGTCAAAAATAAGGCCGGTGACGTTCAGGTCGGCAAAGCCGGCACCTGTTGCAAGACTGTGGCGAATATCGACGCGGGTAACGATCCGGTCTGTTTCCGGATTGCGCATCGCGGCAGAGGCGAGAATGATATTGTCCGCCAGCGACAGCGAAGCTTCGCGCGCCACAAGTGGTTCGAACCTGTCGGGGTCTTCCCTGTCGATGAGACGAAAGCTTGCTCCGTCTATGCTGAATTCGCCGTTTGCGTAATTCCATTCACCGGCGGTATTTTCCAAAGTCATCGGCACTGCGGCTAGTGCCACCTCGGCATCCGCAAAAGTGCCTGAAATCGTCTCGCCGATGCGAGCGTCAAGATCCGAGATCACAAAGCGGCTTGCCGTATCGACTGGACCGAGAGAGATATCGATATTCTGGGCTCTTAAGGCGCCTGGGTAAGCGAAGCCCACAGGTCCGCTGGCAAGACGGATTGGCGTATCCCCCAGCGAACCGGCGAGATCGAGCGCTGGCGCACCCGCTGCAAATTGCACCCCACCCGTGCCGTACCTCAGCATAGGCTTTCCGGACGGCGGACACAGGGTTAGCCCCGGCCCCGCCAGATTGAGTTGGGCGAAGGCAAGCCGCCGGAAATCAATTCTTGTGCATTCGCGCCACAAGACGAGATCTCCAGTGCGCTCCAGTCGGCCCACGACAGGCATGGATAACTGGTCGACCGCCCCGCCGGGGAGCGGCCCGCTGGCCTCGATGCGTCCGGAGAAACCAAGAGCCCCCGTGCTGCCTTGCGCAATTGTCATGCCCGGTATGGCAAGTTGCGCTCCCTGGGCTTCGTAAGGGGCCATGCTCAATCTGAAGACGGCGTCACCCGTTCCTGAACCTTCCATGCGGCCGCTTATGCGCGGGATACCCGGACCACCTGTCGCAGCGTTGCCGACGATCCTGGCGGGCTCTTGGCCGCGAGCGGAAACTTCGAAGCGTGAAAGTGACAGGATACGGACGCCGCTGCCACCCGTAAGCTCTGCCTGCGGCACTGCGAACGAATAGCCTTGATCGCCGCTACGATAGCGTACATCGGCTACCAACGCGCTCCCACGGGTCTCCGACTGCAGCGCGCCGCCGATGCTTCGTGCAATTGGCTCGATGAGCGTTCCCTTCCCGGAACTTGCAAAACCCTCGATGAACCCAATCAGGTTTCGGCCCAATCGCAGCCCGTTGCCCTCGACGCCGCTTTCCACTTCGATCCGCCCGAAATCGTCGTAAGCTCGCAGGGTGCCTTCTGCGGTAACGAGCGCTGCAAGCGCCTGAGGGGTCTCCAGGCCTCGGGCAGCGACCGTAAAGCGCGACGTCGTCGAGGTGCCTCTTATCTGCGCACGCAAGGTCCCCGAGAGCGATTGAGCAGCGGTCGTTGCAAAGCGCAGATTGTCAGTAGCGATGCGCGCTTCCAGTTCGGGATTTGCCAATTCTTGATTGGCGCTCACATCGAGTTCGGCGAAGAGACCGGAAATCGCCGTCTCAGGCCCGGCACAGCTTAGCGCCGGAATACGCAACGGACCGTTGAAATTCGGTTCGCCGTTCGAAGTTGTCACCGAACCATAAAGAGTCGTGTTCTCGGCCTTGCAACTCTCTACTGCAAGTTGCGGAGCAGTGGCAGCTAGCACACCGGCAAAGCCGTTGGCGACATTGCCCTGCCCTGCAAACTTGATTCCAACCGGACCGTAATCCGATTCCACCAAACCACGTCCGTCTCGAATAGAAAGCCCGATACCTGGCAGAGCCGCAGGCTCGCCGGTATCTTCGAAAAGTAGTCGGTCGAGCGATCCAAAACTGAGCTCTCCCCCGATGAAACGGCCATACAGGCGGGGCTGGACCAAGGTGATTTCACCTACCTGCGGAAGGCCAAAGCGGTGACGCAGCTGGACGATAACACGCTCCGCAGTGAAATCTGGAGCGGTTGGATCCCCGATTACGAGGTTCGAAATTATCTGCGTTTGTCCGCCGACACGTTCAACTTCGTAAGTGGCCGGCAATTCGTAAGCATCCAGCTGATCGGCAATGTAATCATCGGCGATTGCGATGCGGTTGATCCAGGCCAGTACAACCACTGAGATCAGCATCAACAGTACGAGCGCAGGCATCCACCAGCGCTTTTTGCGCCAGCGCGGTCTATCACTCACATATTGGCCTTCTGACCCGTCCATCTAATCCCGCACTTGCGCGCATCGCAGCACAAAGGCAATGCAACGCCTTGAAACGACTGGGGGAGGAAAAAGGTTGCCGGAGGTCGCGAAAAAGCCATCCATCCATGCCGGCACTGGCCATCGGGAGCGTTTACGCGAACGGCTGCTGAAGGGTGGAGCAGAGGCTCTCGCCGATTATGAACTGCTGGAATTTCTTCTCTTTGCAGCGATCAGACAGGGCGACACGAAACCCCTGGCAAAGCGTCTGATCGACCAGTTCGGCTCTTTCTCAGGCGTGTTAAATGCCAATCCCGGTGCATTGGTGCAGGTCAAAGGCATGGGGACGGCCAGCGCAGCATCACTTTATGCGGTCGCCTTGGCCGCACGACGCATGGCTCGCGGATCGGTTCAGGAGAAACCGGTTCTCGGCAGCTGGCAAGCTCTGCTTGATTATCTTGCCATCGACATGGGCGAATTGAAGCACGAGCGGGTCCGCGTACTCTATCTCGATACCCGCAACCGGTTGATCGACGATCACCTCACAGCTGAAGGCTCGATCGACGAGGCTGCCATCCATCCGCGCGAGATAATCCGACGGGCTTTCGATGTCGGTGCGAGCGCTTTGATCCTGGTGCACAACCATCCCAGTGGCGATCCGGAACCGAGCCGCGCCGACATACAGATTACCAATCGCATCGCCGAAGCCGGACGATTGCTGAATATCACAGTCCACGATCATGTAATCGTAGGTCGCGGCGCGCATGTATCGCTGCGCGCCAAAGGGTTGATCTAGCTCAATCTACTGTCAGTCCGTGCCGCGCATATTGCGCTTCGATTTCCGGTGCTATGCGAAGGGCGATAGCTATATCCTCGCGGCCTGCCTTATCACCCTGCTGGAGCCGGATGATACCGCGCAGGTAATGCGAGGCTGCAAGGCCGGGATTGAGTTCCAGGGCACTGTTCAGATCGGCCAGCGCTTCCGCAAGGTTACCCATGCGATAATGCACCATTGCCCGGCTATCGAGCATCGGTGCGCTGTTCGAAGCGCGTTCGATGGCGCGGGTGCAGATCTCCAGAGCACCGTCGAGGCCGGTATCGAATAGCCCCCGATACCAGCAATCGCTGTTGAGAGCTGTTTCGTTCTGGGGCTTTGCAGCGACCTCTTCCGCCATGATGGCCAAGCCGCCCGCTACATCACCCGACAGCCCTGTCACAGTGGCATATGTACCCGCGAAATAAGCGCTTTCCTCGTCAGAAACCGGAAGACTTTCAAGCAATTCAAGGGCTTCCTCTGCCCTTCCCGCGTAGCCCAACCGCTCGCCAAGCGTCAGTGCAATATCGTTGTCGGGTTCGAGGTCATAAGCCCGTTTAAGGTCGGCGAGGGATGCCTCGATACGTCCGAGCGAATACAGGACGTTCGAACGCCACTGAAGGACCCATGCGGACGTGTCTTTTTCGACCAGCACGTCGAGGTCGGCCAGAGTGTCTTCGAAACGATAGATATCGTGGAGAAAAGCTGCGCGTTCGCGCAGCGGACCGTAATCGTCGTCCTCGGCAAAATCGATCGCCGCAGCGAAGCCTTCGAGGATCGGCATGCTGCGCTGATCCAGATCCCCGCGATCGAGTTGCCACCGCCAGACCATATTTTCAGGAGCGAGAAGTTTGGTTTCCTGGCTGGCAAAGCGACGCACTACGCGTTTCACCTCAGGAAGCTGATCGGGTGCGATTTCGCCGAGCCGTTGAACCACTTCGACCTTGCCCGAGAACCGGTTTCCGTCGAGCAGGTTGGCGGCAATCACACGCGTATTTGCGTAAGTCGCATCGAGCTTGTCCGGGCCTTCGAAGACGAAATCTTCCATCCCGTTCGGAAGAATCATTTCCCCGACGATCTGATTCCGAACCGGTCCTGCGGTCATCACGGGAATGTCGCGCCATTCGGGTTTTGCTCGACTTGTGTCGAATGCGGCGTCGGGCTTCATGTCCGGTTCGAGCACCAATCGCCCCTCCTTCCATTCGAAGTCGGATGACGTAACGCCGGCAACGTGGAGAGTTCCGAATGCCAGCTCCTCGTCATATTCGATGCTGACCGAGCTTACCGCCCCGCCCCCCTGACTTTCGGCGAAGCTCTTACCAATCTGGCGCAGCGTCTCGTCCTCGCCTTCGTCAACAAGCTTGCGGAAATCCGCACCTTGCGGACCGTAAAATTTGATCTCCAACGTGAACAGCGCCGGAAGGTCGATCCCAGCCGTGTAATCAGTAACAACGTTCATCACCAAATTGGGCGACGACTGCTCGCGTTGCGATATTTCCACAAGATCGGAACCTCCTGCACTCAGCGGCAGGGCATATTGGAAGGGCGGTACCCAACCGATATTTGCGATCCTCGTGGCAGTACTGGTACCGTCCAGCCAGTAGCTTTCTCCATCGATTTGCGCGCGCACTATCATATGATCGAAATTGCCCGGTAATGGCAGCAATTCGGGGATGGCGTCCCCTCCGCGGGTCTGCACCAGAACCGTTTGCGATTCGATGCCCATCTCTTTGAGCAATGCGTGCAAAAGCACCGACTTGGCTTTACAATCCCCATAGCGTTTCGCCCAGGTTTCTTCGGCAACCTGGGGCAGGTAATTGCCGCCGTCGAGGCCATTGAGGAGATAGCTCACCTCATCCTGTACCAGCTGCGTTGCAAACGCGGCCCGCTGTAACGGATCGTCAGTCTTGGCCATTATCGCACGGGCTTGGGCTGCAACGTCACCGTCGGAAGCAATTTCGGCTGCCTCATTGAAATGCGGAGCCATAGTGCGCGAGAGTTCCTGCCAGTCGGCATAGGTACCCACTCGCAGCACGGGATTACGGCGAAACCGCCACGGCGCATCATTCGGCATGTCGGGCAGTTCGGCGAGCGGAAGCTCAACCTCGAGCTTTCTCACTCCACCTTCGGTTATGGGCGCGCTCAAGCCAGCATGGTCTTCCACACGCCAGAAGACGTCCTCATCCTCCGGCCAGCTGACGATTGCACGGGCGAAGCCTACCTGCCATGGCTTGCTGCCGAGGAACTGCAATACCTGCATTTCGTCACCCAAGGCCTGGTCGGCAATCGTCACAGAATGGGCCACGCGCAGCACATCTCCGACCTGAAGGCCCGGAACTGCCAGCGTTGCGGTCAACCGGCCGTCGAGCAAGCGCTGCTCGAGACCCTGTTCACGGCGCAGGACATCGAACTGCGCGCCCTCTTCGATCAGATCGATACTCTCGCCGCCGCGCAATATTTCCACACGGTGGATCGTCAAATCGCCTTTGTCGGGGAGCCAGGTGAGAGAGATCGTGCCCTGCTCCATCAAAGCCTGCGGATTGTCGATACGCCTGGCGCTATCGACATAGCTCGTGACTACACCGTCTTCGAGCCAGTGCTGCCAATCTGCAATCAATTGAGCTGGCCCGCTCTCGAACTGCGCGGTTTCAAGGTCCGCTTGCTCGATCCAGGCAGGCGTTTCGTCATACAGAACAACCTCGCCGGCGAGCGACGGATTTGCCAAACAGAGGGCAAGCGCGGCGCCGGAAAAGAGTGGCAGGCGCAGTGCGGCGAAGATCGTTTTGTCGTTCATGCAGCACAACTTACCGACATTGCCATAGTACGCAATCCAACTTCGACGAACTGTTAAAGGCAGCGCAGGTCACGTTTTTCAGCACTGGTCTTCGGCCTCAGCCTTGCCAGCTTGCCCGTGCATCTTTAGCGGGGCGCGGCACATTCCCGCCATTCACGGAGTCGACCCATGGTCCCCCGCTACGCCCGCCCAGAGATGACCGCAATCTGGGAGCCGGAGTCGAAATATCGGATCTGGTTCGAAATCGAAGCGCATGCGACCGAGAAGCTCGGCGAGCTTGGCGTGGTGCCGAAGAGTGCTGCCAAAGCGCTTTGGGACTGGTGGGCCACGGATCCGAAGATCGACGTGGAAGCCATCGATGCGATCGAGGCCGTGACCAAGCATGACGTGATCGCATTCCTGACTTGGGTGGCAGAAAACGTCGGCGATGAAGCGCGCTTCATGCACCAGGGCATGACCAGTTCGGATGTCCTCGATACCACCTTGGCTGTGCAACTCGTCCGTGGGACCGACTTGCTGCTGGAAGACATGGACGCTCTGCTCGAAGCCATCGAGCGCCGAGCGAAGGAACACAAATACACCCCGACCATCGGACGCAGCCATGGCATCCATGCAGAACCGGTAACCTTCGGCCTCAAGCTCGCACAGGCCTATGCCGAGTTCGATCGCTGTAAATCGCGCCTTCTCGCTGCGCGCGAGGAAATCGCCACATGTGCCATTTCGGGTGCGGTTGGTACCTTCGCGAATATCGATCCGAGCGTGGAAGAATACGTCGCCGAGAAATTGGGCCTCAAGCCCGAGCCAGTCTCGACCCAGGTTATTCCGCGGGACCGGCACGCGATGTATTTCGCGACACTCGCTGTGATCGCCGGTTCGATCGAACGGGTCGCGGTTGAAGTCCGCCACTTGCAGCGTACCGAAGTGCTCGAAGCCGAAGAGTTTTTCTCCAAGGGGCAGAAGGGGTCGAGCGCGATGCCGCACAAGCGCAACCCGATTCTGACCGAAAACCTGACCGGTCAGGCACGCATGATCCGCGCCTATGCACTGCCCGCGCTCGAAAACGTCGCGCTGTGGCATGAACGCGATATTTCGCATTCCTCGGTCGAGCGTTTCATCGGCCCGGATGCCACGATAACGCTGGATTTCGCCCTTGCGCGTCTGACCGGCGTAATCGACAAGCTGCTGGTCTACCCGGAGCGCATGCAGGCCAATATGGACCGCATGGGCGGCCTGATCCATTCGCAGCGCGTCTTGCTCGCCCTCACCCAGAACGGCGTGAGCCGCGAGGATGCCTATCGCCTGGTTCAGCGCAACGCGATGAAGGTCTGGGAATCGGACGGGAGGCTGATGTTGCTCGATCTGCTCAAGCAGGACGATGAAGTGACCGCTGCTCTGACGAACGAGCAACTCGAGGAGAGGTTCGACCTCGAATACCATTTCAGGCAGGTCGACACCATTTTCGACCGCGTGTTCCGCTAGACGCGGCGAGTTTCAGGGCTTAGCATCTCGTTCAAACGATAGAGGGGAGCTGCGTTTCCATGCAAATTGTCCGAACCATACTCTGGATCCTGCTGCTGGTAGGTGTGCTCGCATTTTCCTTTGGCAACTGGGATCGTCAGATCGATGTACGCATCTGGCCGGGCATTGTCTGGGATACGCGCGTTCCTGCCCTAGTGATCGTGTCCTTCCTTCTCGGACTGGTTCCGATGTGGTTGTATCATCGCGGCGTGCGCTGGCGCCTCAGCCGCCGGATTTCAGGGCTGGAAACGGCGACGGCATCGATGGCGGCACCCAAAGCCGACCCTACTCCGCCGGCGCCCGTCCGCCCGGAACCGGTGCACAAGGAAACACCGGCAGAGCCCGACAATCCCGTTGAGCCGGAACCCACCACCAAGCCATGAGCAATCCGATCTTCCTCGCGCTGGACGTGCCGCGTTTGCGCGATGCCGTGGCTCTGGCGGAAAACGCCAAGGCACATATTGGCGGGGTGAAGCTGGGTCTCGAGTTCTTCAACGCCCATGGTGCGCATGGCGTGCACATGCTTGCACAACTCGGACTGCCGATATTTCTCGACCTCAAACTCCACGATATTCCCAATACGGTCGCGGGCGCGATGCAGGCCATTCATGTGCTGGAACCCGCCATCGTCACAGTCCATGCCTGCGGCGGTCGCGCCATGATGGAAGACGCGAAGGCAGCGGCTGGGGAGAATACGAAAGTCGTGGCCGTCACGATGCTGACCAGTCTCGACGAGCGCGACATCCAGCAGATGGGAATATCGGATTCTCCTTCCGATCATGTCCTGCGCCTGGCTGAACTGGCGCATCGCGCCGGTCTCGACGGCGCGGTATGTTCGGGCCACGAAATCAAGTCGGTCCACAACCAGTGGAAGGACGGCTTCTTCGTCGTGCCCGGCCTTCGTCCGGAGGGCGGTGCATCGGGCGATCAGAAGCGAGTGGTCACCCCTCGCCAGGCCCGAGACGATGGGGCAAGCGTGCTGGTAATCGGACGCCCGATTAGCCGTGCGGAAGACCCCGCAGAAGCAGCGCGCGCGATCGAAGCGACGCTCTAAAGCGGATCAATGTCTGCCCTTATCAAGATTTGCGGCATCTCGAGTGTGGATGCGCTGGACGCTGCGATCGAAGCCCGCGCAGATTATTTCGGGATGGTGTTCTTTCCGCCCTCGCCGCGTCATGTCGATCATCATGCAGCCAGCGCGCTTGCGATGCGCGCCGGAGCGAGGATCGGGAGGGTAGGCCTGTTTGTCGATGCGGGCGATAATCTGATCGCCGAGGGCGTACAGGCAGGGCGCCTCGATGCCATCCAACTCCACGGAGAAGAAACACCTGCGCGTGTCGCCCTGATCAAGGAACGGTTCCGTCTCCCTGTCTGGAAAGCGATACCTATTGCATCGGGAAAAGATATCGAGGCTGCCGCCGCCTTCGAAGATGTTGCGGATTTTCTGTTGTTTGATGCAAAAACGCCCAAAGGCGCAGCCCTGCCAGGGGGTATGGGCTTACGGTTCGACTGGAGCCTCCTGAATAGCTGGCGTGGGCGTTCAAGCTGGGGGTTGGCCGGTGGCCTTTCGCCTCTGAATGTCGCGAGCGCGATTGCCGAGACATCTGCACCGCTGGTCGATACCTCCAGCGGAGTGGAGAGCGCCTCGGGCGTCAAGGCCCCCCAGCGCATCCGCGCCTTCTGCGAAGCCGCGCGCAAAGCTTGACGCAATGCACAATCCTGCTATGCGCGCGCCTTCGCTGATTGGCCCCGCACCCCGGTGAAGCGGTGGCCGCGTCCTAGCTCATGAGCTTGGGCGGTGCGATGCCGGGTTAGATGGCCGCCCCTGATTTCATAGTGGAGTTAGGGGGACGGCTCTGCAGATTGAAGGAAAGACTTATGTCGAAGCGCAAGAGCGCCAAGTACAAACTCGACCGCCGGATGGGTGAAAACATCTGGGGTCGCCCGAATTCTCCGTTCAACAAGCGTCCCTACGGTCCCGGCCAGCACGGCCAGCGCCGCAAGGGCAAGATGAGCGACTTCGGCCTGCAGCTGCGTGCCAAGCAGAAGCTCAAGGGCTATTACGGCGACGTAACCGAAAAGCAGTTCAAGCGCACCTACCAGGAAGCATCGCGCATGAAAGGCGATACCGGCCAGAACCTGATCGGCCTGCTCGAACAGCGTCTCGACATGGTCGTCTATCGCGCCAAGTTTGCTCCGACCATTTTCGCGGCCCGCCAGTTGGTTAGCCACGGGCATATCTTCCTGAACGGCGTGAAGACCAACATCGCCTCGGCCCGCGTGCGCGTTGGCGACGTTGTCAGCCTCGGCAGCAAGGCCAAGGACATGGCGCTCGTCATCGAAGCCCAGAGCCTGCCCGAGCGCGAGATTCCCGACTATGTCGTACCCGACGGCACCGACAAGGTGACTTATACTCGCGTGCCGAAGCTCGACGAAGTGCCCTACCCGGTCACCATGGAACCGAACCTCGTTGTCGAGTTCTATTCGCGCTAAAATTTGCAGCAGTGCAAACGGCAAAGGGCGGTCCTGCGGGGCCGCCCTTTTCGTTTATGCATATGCCAACGGTTCGTCGTATTTTCAGTCACTTGCCGGAAACCTGCTACGACATGCAGCGTTCAGATGGAACTATGACCCAATATCGTTTCGTGACCCGCAATCGAGCGGGGAAATGGTACGCTACACTCGCCGAAGCACAGCAACAGGCCAACCGTATCGGAGCCGGTTTCACCGACGCTCTGGGACGGTTCATCGCCTATCGCGGGACCATTCTGGAAATGCGCGAGACGCCCGCGACCTGAAGCGCATCAGCGCTGATGCGCTATTTTCAGCGCATAGAACACCATGGCCATGATAGCGGCCGTGATGAGCGTACCCCAGACCCAATAAGGCAGAAAAAGCGCCTGGGCGATGTGCTCCGTATCCGACATCTGGAGCCGACCCTCCATATATCCGCCCCTGCTGAAGAGATAGCCAAAATCCCGGTAGATCGAGATGCAGCCTTGGACGCCCAGGAACTGCACGGCGAAACGGCGGTGAGGTTCTTTCGCATAGAATGCCAGCAGGAGGCTGGCTCCTCCGAGCAGCGGAAGGACCATCCAGCCGGTCGTCGAGCGAACCCAGATGAGGGTCGAACCAAGTAGCGCCGCGCCGAGCAACACCAGCGCAGCCTTTGTTGATCGATGTGTGCGCGAGGCAAGGATCAGGAGACACCCGGCCACGGTAGGCCCAAGGAGGCCTGCAGCGGCGATCATGGCCTGAGAAATGCGCGATGGATCACCTTCAGCCAAATGAAGTGCGTATCCAGATCCATTCGGGAAAATGACAAGCCGCTCGAATTCGTGGCCGAAGGCCATTGCGGCGAGGCCATGGCCCATTTCGTGAAACCACGTCGCCAAGATACTGAACGGATAGAGCAGGTACCCACCGTAGGGCGAATGCCAGAGCAAGATCGAGACGAACCCAAGAACGATAAGCAGGGTAATCTCCTGCCTTCCCGCCTGACTGGAATAGGACGGCGGGCGTGTGCTCATGGCGCGATTTCCATTCCCGCCCAGCCAAAACAGCGCCCGCCTTGCTCCGGTCCTAAAGATGCGACGACATCAAGTAATTTTTCGGCAGCATAAGCTCGTATGAAAACTTTGCCTTTCAGTGCATAACGATCAAATGGCCAGCTGAATTCGGTCTCGACGGTGCATGGGTATTGAATGCCCTGCATGTCTGTCAGGTCGAGATCGTGTCGCGACAGGCGATAGACCTTCGCGTCTTGTTTTTCGTCCTGGGCGGCGAGCGCAGAACCGATCCCGCCGGAAGCCCCGATAATCGCAGCGCGTCTCCACGCCATCAGTTGGAGGTACTTAGATAACTGCCGCGAAAGTCCGCGGCGAAACTGGTGAAGCTCCCGTCTCTAATGGCGTCACGCATCGCCTGCATTAGCTGCTGGTAGAAAGCGATGTTGTGCTCGGTCATAAGCATGGCGCCGAGGATCTCCTGCGATTTCACGAGATGGTGCAGGTAGGCACGGCTATAGGTGGCGCAAGTATCGCACCGGCAGCGATTGTCGAGCGGCTCCTGGTCTTCAGCGAAACGGGCATTCCTGAGGTTCAGCGGGCCGTTCCATGTAAATGCCTGACCATTTCGACCCGAGCGGCTCGGCAGCACGCAATCGAACATGTCGATGCCGCGCTCCACTGCGCCGACGAGATCGTCAGGCTTGCCCACACCCATAAGATAACGCGGACTATCCTCGGGGAGTTGACCCGGGGCGAAGTCCAGCGTGGCGAACATCGCCTCCTGCCCCTCGCCAACCGCGAGCCCGCCGATGGCATATCCGTCGAAGCCCACCTCCATCAGCTTTTCAGCACTGATCTTGCGAAGCTCCTCGTCGAGCGCACCTTGCTGGATACCGAACAGGGTCGAACGCCCGGCATGATCGCCGCCTGCATCGAATCCATCGCGGCTTCGCCTGGCCCAGCGCATCGACATTTCCATGCTCGCAGCAATCTCGTCTCTTGGGCGGTCGGCACGCGGACATTCATCGAAAGCCATCACGATATCGCTGCCGAGCAAACGCTGGATTTCCATGCTCCGTTCGGGCGTGAGCATATGCTTCGAGCCGTCGATATGACTACGGAATTCGACGCCCTCTTCAGTCAGCTTTCTGAGATCGGAGAGGCTCATCACCTGATAGCCACCGCTGTCAGTCAGGATTGGACGCTGCCAGTTCATGAACTTGTGCAGTCCGCCCAGCCTTGCCAAGCGGTCTGCGCCGGGTCGCAGCATCAGGTGATAAGTATTACCGAGAATAATGTCTGCGCCGGTCCTGCGCACAGTCTCGGGCTTCATAGCCTTCACCGTCGCTGCCGTGCCCACCGGCATGAAGGCTGGAGTGCGAATATCTCCTCGCAACATGCGGATAGTGCCGGAGCGCGCCTTGCCGTCCCGAGCGTGAATTTCGAAGCCGAAGCGGGGGGGCGTCATCTAGAATCCGTAAACCACGGAAAATCGCGTCAGGGTGTCGGTCGATAAGGTATCTCCCGGTGGATTGCTGTTATAGTCCACCGCATAGGACAATCGCGATCGTAGCTTTTCCGAAATCCTGAGATCCAGCCCGCTGACAAGATTGATGCTGGTGTTGTTGCCATCGACGAGCACCTGCACCTCGCCTCCACCCTCAGCTACTGCGTTCGCATCCTGTGTGAAGGTGAGGCCATCGACAATCTGCCAATCGAAATCGGCGCCGAACAAACCGGCGATCCGGCTGGCACTGGTTCCGTCGGTATATTCAGTGATGCGCCAGGCTGGTCCTGCTTTGACCGACAGGCTAAGGCCATCGTCCTCTACGACCTTGTAACCCAATCCGCCGGAGGCGGCATAGCGCGCCTCAAAACCCTGAAGTCGGTCACGTTCGAACTGCGCCAAGCCATAGACGAACATATCGTCATTGAACTGCCAGCGGGGTTCATAGGCAGCCACGAATTGTTCTCGGCTCGTTTTCCCGTTTTGGCGTTGATAATCGGCCCGGGCGCGCAACATGTGCGTCCAATTCAGACCCTCGCGTTTCAACTTCAACGCAGTGGTCACACCGATACTCTCGGTGTTTCCCGTCGAATGAAAGCCGCCGAATTCCCCTTCCCCGCTCCATCTGGCGAAGAACCCCGCTTCCCGGATGGCCTTTTTCCTGGCCGCTTCGGCTTCAGCGTGCTTCTGCGCCTGCGCTGCCTTCCAATCCGCCTCGATTGCATCGATCGTCGAAACGTCATCGGGATGGGTAGCTCTTGCCAGCTCCAGAACTGTTGCGACTTTTTTGGCATCTTCGGTAGCAATCGCCGCATCGATCATGGCCTGCACACCTTCTGGCAGCTCTGCAGAAGCCGGCGCAGCTAGAAGCAGGAGTGCGGCGGAAGCGAGGGGAGTGGACATGAAATTCATGCAACGCTGCCTAGCGCGTACAAATCGCTACTTCCACCCTGAACAAACTGCGATCAGGCGCGCAGCCTCCAGCCCGTCTTGAATATATATGCGATCACGGCCGTGCAGGCTGCGAGAAAGCCGAGCGTTATGCCGAAGCTCATCCAGATGTTCACATCGCTGCTGCCATAAAAGGTCCAGCGAAGCCCGCTGACTAGGTATACGATGGGATTCGCTAGCGCGATGGTGTCCCACGGTTTGGGTAGCATATCGATCGAATAGAACGTGCCACCGAGGAATGTCAGCGGGGTCAAAAAAAGCATTGGGATAATGCCCAGCTTCTCGAAATTGTCCGCCCATATGCCTAGGATGAATCCGAACAGGCTGAAAGCCGCCGCGACGAGCATGATGTAGACCACCGCGAGCAGAGGGTGCGCGATGCTGTAATCGACAAACAAACGTGCCGTTACGAGGATGATCGCCGCGAGTATCAGGCTCTTGGTCATTGCCGCGCCGACGAAACCGATCAGCGTTTCCGACACACCCACCGGCGCGCTCAGCAATTCGTAGATGGTCCCGGTAAACCGCGGCATGTAGATGCCGAAACTGGAGTTGCTTGTCGTCTCGCCCAGCAGGGTGAGCATAAGCAGGCCGGGGATGATGAAAGCACCATAATCGACCCCGCCGAGATCGGGCATCCGCCCGCCAATCGCTGCGCCGAAAACGATGAAGTAAAGCGCAGTTGTAAGCACCGGTGCAAGGACCGACTGGAAGGCCGTGCGCAGGAAACGCATCAATTCGCGAGTGTAGATCGACCAGGTGGAACGCCAGGAAATCATGCCGCGTCCTCCTCGCCCAGAAGCGATACGAAGATATCTTCCAGGCTGCTTTCGCGAAGGTCGATGCCGTCGTAATCGATCCCGGCTGCAATCAAAGCCTTGGTAATCTCGGCTACCTCTGCCTTGCCGCGCCCGGTGCCGTCGCCACCGCGGTAGCAGAGGGAAGTACCACCCTTCTCTATATCTATCGGATATCGCGCGATCGAAGGCGGCAATTCAAATATCGGACCGGCGAGCGAAATATGTGCCTCCGTGCGCCCGAGCCGGGCCATCATCGCCTCTTTCTCGTCGACCATCAAAAGCTTGCCCCGATTGATGATCCCGACCCGGTCGGCCATCAGCTCTGCTTCCTCGATGTAATGGGTAGTCAGGATGATCGTCACCCCGCGATTGCGCATCTGATCGACGATCGCCCACATGCCCTTGCGTAGTTCTACGTCCACACCTGCAGTAGGCTCGTCGAGAAATAGCAAGTCCGGCTCATGCGCCAATGCCTTGGCGATCAGCACACGCCGCTTCATCCCACCCGAAAGCGCCATGATGCGCTCGTTACGCTTGTCCCACAGGCTGAGGCTGCGGAGTATTTCCTCGATCCGCTTAGGATCGGGAGCCAGGCCGAAAAGCCCACGGGAATAGGCAACCGCCTGTTCGACCGGCTCGAACATATCGGTCGCAAGTTCCTGCGGTACAAGGCCGATTCGTGCCCTCGCCTCTCGCCAGCCTGTCGCCAGATCGTGGCCGAAGGCGCGCATGCCTCCGCTGCTCGGTCGCACCAATCCGCAGATGGCACCGATAAGCGTTGTCTTGCCCGCCCCGTTGGGTCCGAGAAGGGCGAAGATCTCACCCTGTCGGATTGTCAGATCGACATTATCGAGGGCTTTAAGTCCACCGGGATAGACCTTGCTGAGGCCTTCCAGCTCGAGGATCGGTTCGTTCATGAAACCGATCTAGGGAAGGAGCAGCGAGGAGTCACCATAGGAATAAAAGCGGTATTTCTCTTTAATCGCGTGAGCATATGCTTCCTGCATCCGTTCCCTGCCCATCAGCGCGCTGACCAGCATGAAGAGCGTCGATTTCGGTAAGTGAAAATTGGTCATCAACCCGTCAATTGCGCGAAAGGTGTAACCCGGGGTAATGAAAATGTCGGTATCGCCCGCAAATGGCCTGATGACCTTGTCTTCCCCGGTCGCGCTTTCAAGCAGACGCAGGCTGGTCGTGCCGACTGCAATCACGCGATTTCCGCGAGCCCGTACGGCATTCAACCGATCAGCCGCATCCTGTTCGATACGGCCCCATTCGGAATGCATCTGGTGGTCATCCGTGTCCTCTGCCTTTACCGGCAGGAATGTCCCGGCGCCGACATGGAGGGTGAGCGTCTCCGTCCCGATGCCGCGCGCGGCAACAGCAGCCATCAAACGGTCGGTAAAATGCAACGCTGCAGTTGGTGCGGCAACCGCACCGTCTTCACGCGCGAACATGGTCTGGTAATCTTCACGGTCCTGCGCATCGGTAGCACGCTTGCCGGCGATATAGGGTGGCAGCGGCATAGTTCCGGCGCGTTCAAGGAGGACTTCGACAGGTTCCTCGCCTTCGAAAAAAAGCACGAAACTGCCATCGGCCAATCGTTCTTCGGCTATCGCCGTAACACCGCCACCGAATTCGGCGACATCGCCCACGCGGAGCCGTTTGGCATTGCGTACAAAGGCCTGCCACCGCCGCAGGTCGACGCGCTTGTGCAGCGTGGCCCCGATCCTCGCCTCGCCCCGTCGCCCCTCAAGCTGAGCGGGAATGACGCGCGTATCGTTGAAGACGAGAACGTCGCCTGGTTCGAGCAGGTCCGAAAGATCGCTAACATTGCAATCGGAGAATGGCGCATTCCCTTGCACGACTAGCATCCGCGCCGCATCGCGCGGCCTCGCCGGGCGGAGCGCTATGCGTTCGTTGGGAAGCTCGAAATCGAAAAGGTCGACGCGCATGGCAGCGCCCCTAGACGCTGGTCCGCTCCGAGGAAACTCAGTTTTCGTTCGACGCGTTCAGATCGTCGAGAGTGACTTCTTCTTCCATGACCGCAGGCGCAGCAGCCGGCATCGGTGCCGGAACCGGTTTGTTATCCGAGGCGAGCGAAGCCTGAAGGATTCGGGTGGGATTGGCAGGAGGTTCGCCGCGGTTAATCGCGTCGACCGCATCCATATTGGAGATCACCCGGCCGAAGTTGGTGTATTTCCGATCGAGACTGAAACGCGGATAGAACACTACAAAAAACTGACTGTTCGCGCTGTCCTCACTTGCCGCGCGAGCCATCGCGACGGTGCCGCGGACGTGCGGCATCGGATTGAATTCTTCCTCGAGATCGGGAAGCTCGCTACCGCCCTGCCCGGTGCCGGTCGGATCGCCGGTCTGCGCCATGAAACCGTCGATCACGCGGTGGAAGATGACGCCGTCGTAGAAGCCCTGGCGGGAAAGCGTCTTTATCCGCTCGACATGATTGGGTGCCCAGCTCGGCATAAGGCGGATGCCCACACGCTCGCCATTCGACAAGTCGAGGAAAAGGATATTCTCCGGATCCTCCTGCAGATTGTAGTTGATCGGCTGATATATGGGTTGCGCCGCAGTTTGAGCCTCGGCGTCCTGCGCAATCGCAGCTATCGGGGCGAACGCCGTGAGAGCGGCAGCGGCAAGGGCAAGCGAAGACTTGAGCATCGAAAATTCCGTTGAATTATCCTGTATGGAGCCCGCCCTAGCGGGGAGGCGCTGTCGGTTCAATGAATGGTTTGCCGGCCCGCCTCAGTAGTCCCCCAGACGCCCATTTTCTTCCACCCGCACAATCACATCCTCGCAAACTTCCGGGCTTACGAAAGGCGCGATATCGCCGCCGAAAAGGGCGATTTCCTTGACCAGTCGCGAAGCAATCGGCTGGAGCGAGACATCGGCCATAAGGAAGACGGTCTCAATGTCGTCGTCGAGCTGCTGGTTCATGCCAGCCATCTGATATTCATATTCGAAATCAGCGACGGCGCGGAGCCCCCGGATCAATACGTTCGCGCCCATCTTCTGCGCGAATTTCACCAGAAGGGCGTTGAAACCCACCACCTCGACATTGTCGAGGCCCATGCCGGCGATTTCCCGCTTCACCATGGCAAAGCGTTCCTCGTTCGAGAACATAGGGTTCTTCGACGGGTTGGTGGTCACACCTATGATCAGCTTGTCGACAAGCTTGCTGCCTCGCCGGATGATGTCGGCATGGCCAAGTGTGATGGGATCGAACGTCCCCGGATAGATGCCGATGCGTTCAGCCATCAGTGGTCCCTCTTCACGACGAAATGCGCTAACTCGACAAGCACGCGTGCGTCCTCTCCGTAAGCAGACAGATGTTCTCCTGCCTGCCCCACCAGCATTTCGGCCTGTGCACGGGCCTTATCGCGGCCCATTAGCGTAACGAAAGTTTGCTTGCCCTGGCCAGCATCCTTACGCAGTGCCTTTCCGGCTTTCTTCTCGTCGCCTTCTACGTCGAGCAAGTCGTCGGCAATCTGGAAGGCGAGGCCGATGTCACGGGCATAGGCACGCAGATGCGTGCGGCCCTCAGGTGGAACTCGGCCAAGGATCGCACCCATTTCTACGCTCGCCGCGAGCAAGGCCCCGGTCTTGAGCTGCTGGAGGCGCGTTATCTGCCGCAGGTCATATTCTTGCTCATCGGAAACGATGTCCATCATCTGACCACCTGCCATTCCCTCATGCCCGCTTGCCCGAGCAAGCGTTGCAATCGATTCGGAGCGAACGAAGGGATCACTGCAGGTGCCCTGCATGGATAGGATATCGAAGGCGAGCGCGTGAAGACAATCGCCAGCCAGTACGGCTGTCGCTTCGTCATAAGCCTTGTGAAGCGTCGGCTTACCGTGGCGCAGGTCGTCGTTGTCCATGCATGGCAGATCGTCATGGATCAGCGAATAGGCATGGATCGCCTCGACAGCGCATCCAGTGGCGACCGCGGCATCGCGGTCCACACCGAATAGCTTTGCGGTCGCGCAGACCAGCAAGGGGCGTACGCGCTTACCACCGCCGATCACGGCATAGCGCATCGCTTCCACGAGTGTCGCACGCGTATCTTGCGGTACCGGAAGAAACGCATCGAAAGCCGCGTCGACATCGTCCTGAACCTGATCGAATGCCTCGGACAGCACGTCGGGCATCGTTGTCATGACATTCACGCCTCAGACTTCCGCATCGAAAGGCGCTGTACCGGTAGGCTTGCCTTCGCTGTCGGATACGATCTTGTCGATCTTCGCCTGCGCTGCATCCAGGCGCGCCTGGCAAGCTTTGCGCAATTCTTCGCCGCGCTCATAAAGTTCGATGCTCTCGTCGAGTGGAACATCGCCGCTTTCAAGCCTCCGCACGGTGACTTCCAGAGCGCGCAGAGCTTCTTCGAAGTTCATTTCGCCGATCGGTTTGTCTTGACCCTCTGCCATAGCGGTGGAGCATTGACGGGGCGCGGTCGCGCGGTCAAGAAGGCGCGTCGGATGGGGAGCGGATATGACGTGGATTGTTGCCTACATTGCCGCAGCAGACATCGTTACAGTCGTGGTGAGCGGGATCGACTGAGGTAACAACATGTTCATCGGTCATTTCGCCCCTGCCCTGGCCGCCCGCGCAATCACCAGCGAGGCACCAAAACTAGGTACACTGTTTATCGCGGCACAATTGCTGGACTGGGCATTCTTCATCCTTTTCCTGGGTGGGGTCGAACAGATGCGATTGGTGCCGGGGATCACGGCGATGAATCCATTCGATTTCTACGATTATCCGATTACGCACAGCCTCGTGGGCACGCTGGTTTTCGCAGCGGTGTTCGGGCTGCTCGTGGCGATGAGGATGCGCAGCTCCATCGCTGCAAGCTGGGCTGCCATCGTGGTCGCATCGCACTGGCTGCTGGACTGGATCAGCCACAGGCCGGACCTGACCCTGGCAGGAGGCGAGACAACCTTCGGCCTCGGCCTCTGGAACCATCCGCTCGCTGCCATCGGAGCCGAACTGGCGATCGTGGGCCTCGCATTCTGGGCGTACATGGCGCGCACCAAGGGGCCGATCGTGCCTCCCATAATGCTACTGGTCACCATGCTGGTATTCCAGGCTATCAACTGGTTTGGTCCGGAACCCACCGATCTCGGCGCGCCATTCATCCTGCTAGCCCTGTTTGCCTTTGCCGTGCTGACCGCAATTACCTTCTGGGTCGGATCGACCCGGTGGCACAGGAACGAGCTCGGCCTTAGGGTAGCCAGCCCGCCGATCTGAGCCGCATGGATATTGCACCAGCGCGCCCCGCACCGTAAGGGCGCGGGCCATGAGCGAAATCGAGCAGAAGATCACTGGTGACATCGTCGCCCAGCACGGACTTTCCGAAGAAGAATACGAGCGAGTCCTTCACGCTCTGGGCCGCGAGCCCAACCTGGTAGAACTGGGCATCTTCTCGGTCATGTGGAGCGAACACTGCTCTTACAAGTCAAGCCGCCTGCACCTGAAGAAACTGCCGACAGAGGCGCCGTGGGTTATCTGCGGTCCGGGCGAAAACGCGGGCGTGATTGACATCGGTGACGGTCAGGCTGCCATCTTCAAGATGGAGAGCCATAACCATCCGTCCTATATCGAGCCTTATCAAGGAGCAGCGACGGGCGTCGGCGGCATCCTCCGCGACGTCTTCACCATGGGCGCGCGTCCGGTGGCGAATGCCAATGCGCTGCGCTTCGGTCGTCCGGAACACCCGAAAATGAAGCACCTCGTACAGGGCGTCGTCGCGGGCATCGGCGGTTATGGCAACTGCGTAGGCGTGCCGACCGTTTGCGGCGAAACCAATTTCCACCCGGCCTATGACGGCAACATCCTCGTCAACGCGATGACAGTGGGCGTCGCCGATGCAGACAAGATATTCTATTCGGCCGCCACCGGTGTCGGGAACCCCATCGTCTATGTCGGCTCAAAAACAGGGCGCGACGGAATTCACGGCGCTACCATGGCCAGTGCCGATTTCGAGGAAGATGCCGACGCCAAGCGCCCCACCGTGCAGGTGGGCGATCCCTTCACCGAAAAGCTGCTCATCGAAGCCTGCCTCGAACTCATGGCGACCGATGCCATCGTCGCCATCCAGGACATGGGCGCCGCGGGCCTTACCTCCTCCAGCGTCGAAATGGCGACCAACGGCAAGGCGGGTATCCGCCTTGACATGGATAAGGTCCCCTGCCGCGAAGAAGGCATGACGCCCTACGAGATGATGCTGAGTGAAAGTCAGGAGCGGATGCTCATGGTCCTGAAGCCCGGCAAGGAAGAGATGGCTGCAGCAATCTTCGAGAAGTGGGAACTCGATTTCGCGGTGATCGGCGAAGTCACGGATACGCAGCACATGGTGCTCGAGTTCGGGGGCGAAGTGGTGTGCGACATCCCGCTCGGCCCGCTTGCGGCAGACGCACCCGAATATGATCGGCCCTATCTCTCTAAGGAAGAATACACCGCCTGGGCCGGTATCAAACCGATGACCGAACGACCGGACACGGACGATGTTGGCGGCGATCTGTTGAAGCTGCTTGCATCCCCCAACCTGTCCTCACGCAGATGGATTTCGGAGCAGTACGATAGCCAGGTCGGGGCTGACACGCTTCAGACCGGCGGCGATGCGGGCGTGGTCCGTGTGCACGGAACGAAGAAGGCGCTGGCGATCAGCACCGATTGCACCCCACGCTATGTCCACGCAGATCCCTATGAAGGGGGCAAACAGGCGATTGCCGAAGCATATCGCAATCTCTGCGCAGTGGGCGCGCGCCCGCTGGCAGTGACCAACTGCCTCAACTTCGCCAACCCGCAGCGCCCCGAGATCATGGCCCAATTCGTCCATGCTCTGGAAGGTATGGGCCGCGCCTGTCGCGTGCTCGATTTCCCGATCGTAAGCGGCAACGTCAGCCTCTATAACGAGAGCAAGGCAACGGGCGGCGGCAGCGCCATCCTGCCTACGCCAGCCATCGGCGGTGTCGGCCTGATCGACGATTACGACCACATGATGACCATGCCCTTCAAGGCCGAGGGCGAAGCTATCTATCTCATCCACGCTGAGGAATGGGCGACCGCCGATCCCGAGCGTTCGCATCTCGGTAAGTCCCTGTGGCTGTCGGAAATCCACGGCCGCGATGAAGGTCGTACCCCGCCCACCGACCTCACGGTCGAGAAGAACGCAGGCAGGATTGTGCTCCAGCTGATAGCCGATGGTCTCGTCAACGCGGTCCACGACGTGTCGGATGGCGGCCTGGCCGTTGCATTGGCCGAGATGGCCATGGCTGGCGGCATCGGTGCCGAGGTCGAGTGGAACGAAGAATACTCCAAGGCCGCATGGTGGTTCGGCGAAGACCAGGGCCGCTACGTCGTGACCGTCCCAGATACGCAGGCGCTCAACGAAGCACTCGCCAAGGGCACCGAGAACGACGAGACCGCCTCGGTCGGCTTCCGCCGTATCGGCAAGACCGGCGGCACAACACTGTTCGGCAAGTCGATTGACGAAATGCGCACCGCACATCGCAGCTTTTTCGACAATTGGATGGAAGCCTGAATGGCGGCCGGATATTCCGGCACGCCGCTGGCGAAGAAGCTTTCGCTGCGTGACGGGCAGCGCGTATGGTTCGATGGCATGCCAGAGCACGTCATCGACGAGATCGACGAATATGCGCTCGAACTGACCTTCGTGGCCGCGCCGGAAGACGCACCCGATGCCGCGCATATTTTCGTGACCGAACGCGCAGCAATGGCGGAAAAGCTGGCCGTGCTACGCGAAAGCATGGCGAAGGACGGTCAAGTATGGGTGAGCTGGCCAAAACGAGCGTCCCGGGTCGAAACCGATATTACCGAAGACGCCGTCCGCGAGATGGCGCTGCCGATGGGCCTAGTCGACACCAAGGTCTGCGCGATCGATGATATTTGGTCTGGCCTAAAGCTAGTTATCCGCAAGGACCTGCGATGAGGGACACGAAGCGCGCCACTATTCGCTCGAGCGACTAACGGATCAGGAGTCCATCGCGCGTGCCCGGGCAATGCGTGACCGGCTGAAACAGCGTCGCACCTGTCGCTATTTCTCCGACGAACCAGTCCCGCGCGAAGTGATCGAAGCTGCCATCGAGGCCGCCGGTACCGCACCGAATGGTGCAAACCACCAGCCATGGCATTTCGCTGTCGTCTCATCGCCCGACAAGAAGCGTGCGATCCGATTGGCGGCGGAAGAGGAAGAACGAAATTTCTATGCCGGGAAGGCGAGCGAGGAATGGCTTGATGCACTTGCCCCGCTAGGTACCGACGAACACAAACCCTTCCTCGAGTCCGCGCCTTGGCTGATCGTCGTCTTTGCCCAGCGTAAAGGCGGAATCGAGGAAGACGGCACCACGCAGAACTATTACGTCACCGAGAGCATCGGCATCGCATGCGGTATGCTCCTCACAACGCTGCACGAAGCCGGGGTGGCGACGCTGACCCACACCCCCTCGCCCATGGGTTTCCTACGTGAGATTTGCGACCGGCCAGAGCATGAAAAGCCGCTGATGGTAATCGTGGTCGGACATCCGGCCGAAGGTGCGACCGTCCCCGAACGCGCACTAAAAAAGAAGCCGCTGGAACAGATCGCTAGCTGGCTCTGAGAACCTACGCGGCGAGCGCCTCATCGTCTTTCTTGGGGGCAAGCAGATCGTAGGGATCGATGCCTTCTTCGCGCCAGATGCGGTGACATTCACGGTACCAGTGCGGCTCGGGAATGTTCAGTTTCTCCCTCGCTTCCTGCAGATCCATCGCCAGTAGTTCACGGATGGACATGGCAACCAGCGGCGGACAGGCAACGCCCGTTTTGTGTGCCTGGCGGCATGCCTTGAACACCGGCGCGCGGCTGTCGATCATCTTCTTGATGTTGAAAGCACCGGCGTAACCAATCAGCAGATGGCCGTGGCTTGGACTCTGACCGTGGGTGAAAAGCAGGACACATTGCTCACCCAGTTCATCGCGGCCGTATCCGGTAAGCACATGCATCAGATCGTGCGTATCGCGCGACCGGTTGGCGAACCATTCCACGAGATCGCCGTATTTCGGACGGCCAAGCTTGTCCGCTTCGGCGACAAGCCCCGCGGCTGACAGGCCTTCGCTCTCCATGAAATCGCAATATGCATGGGCGACGCTGCCTTGCGGCAAGGCTCGCAGCGCGTCGTGATCATCGAGAATGGGAGGCAGGATCGGCTCGGTCGCCCGGAGCATTTCGCCTTGCTCGCTCAAGGCCAGCTTGCGCACGCGTGGAATGAAACTCTTCGACGGCAGCGATTCGAAGATTTTGAACACATGGCTCGTCTCTTCCTTATCCTTCAACAGGTCTCGAAAATGACCATACGCCTTGGGCAGGGAATACTTCGGCTCGGGCCTCCGCGGATCACGCAGCAGTGTTCCGTCACGGGCGCACTCGATATCGGCAGGAAGAGGGGTCTGGATGTTCATTTGGCGGCTCTACTGACAATGATGTCAATATATCATTATCGGTTCCAAAAGAAAACCGACTATCCAGTCACCCATTCTTTCTGCGGGATTCCAAGCAGTTTGAGTATCACGCTCAGATCCTCGCTCACGATGCGCCCGGTCGCCGCCTCGCGTGCCTTCGGCTTGGCACGATAGGCGACGCCGTAGTCGGCTGCCGCCATCATCGGGATATCGTTGGCACCGTCACCCGTCGCGAGTACGCGCGCGCCATCGCCCAGTTTTGCGCGTTCTTCCTGCAGGGTGGCGAGCTTGGTCGAAGCATCGCTCACCGGGCCCGCGAGTTTACCGGTCAGGACGCCAGTCGAAACGGCCAGCCGGTTCCCGACTACGCGTTCGAAACCAAGTTGCTGCGCGACGCGGTCGGCAAAATGGTGGAAGCCCCCTGTCACAAGTACGGTGCGGCAGCCTTTGCTTTTAAGCGTCTCAACCAGAGTGCGGGCACCCGGAACCGGAGCGATCCGCTCGGCGAGGCAATTGTCGATGGCCCGTTCGCCGAGACCTTCCAGAAGTGCGACGCGTTCGCGCAGCGCGCTTTCGAATTCCAGTTCTCCACGCATGGCACGCTCGGTTATTTCGGAGACCTTGTTCTTGATTCCTGCGAAATCGGCCAGCTCATCGATGCACTCCTGCCCGATCATGGTCGAATCCATGTCCGAAACAAACAGGCGTGGAATCTCGATTTCGTGATCGGCAACCAGCAGGTCGACTTCACCGAAATGTTCGGTGAGAGTATCAACTATTTGCCTCGTCTCGCCATGCGGTAAGGATATCTGGAGAACGTCCCCGCAGAAATCCACCATGCCAGCCATGGCGATCGGCATACCTGCCTCATCCAGCGCCTTGCCCGCCGCATCGAGGCGGGTTTCCAGACTGTTCGCCTCTGCTATCAGCCGGGCGATGATCATTGATAAATCCCCTGATTTGCCACCGCTCGCGCTCATCGCAGGGCCGACCGCCAGCGGCAAGAGCGATTTGGCGGTGAAATTGGGACAACGGATAGAGGCACAGGGTCGGAAGGCGGTGGTGATCAATGCCGACAGTGCACAGGTTTATGCCGATCTGCGTGTACTTTCCGCCCGGCCCGGAGAAGAGGAAATGGGCGAAATCGAGCACCGGCTATTCGGTGCATGGGATGGAGCGGATGCTTGCTCGGCCGCAGACTGGGCGACAGCAGCGAAGCGCGAGATCGCCGAGCTGCATGCAGAGGGTGCGGTGCCGATCCTGTGCGGAGGCACCGGTCTCTACATGCGCACACTGCTCGAAGGCATCGCGCCTGTACCCGGGATCAAGCCGGCGATACGTGAACAGGTGCGTGCACTGTCGCAAGTCGATGCCCGCGCGGCGCTGGAGATTGAAGATCCGGAAGCCGCCGCCCGCCTCGCCTCCGCCGATGCCTCGCGGACTACGCGCGCGCTCGAGGTCATTCGTTCGACGGGCCGAACGCTCAAGGACTGGCAGGCCAGAAAGACCGGTGGGATCGGCGACGAAATAGCGCTTTACCCATTGGTGCTGCTGCCAGAACGCGAATGGCTTTACGAGCGTTGTGACAGGCGCTTTGCGATGATGTTGGAACATGGGGCAATCGAAGAGGTCGAAGCCTTGCTTGCGCGCAATCTCGACCCTGCGCTGCCGGTGATGCGGGCGATCGGTGTGCCCGAGATCGCGGGCCTGCTGCAAGGCGATCTATCGCGGGCTCAAGCCATCGTCTCTGGCCAGACTGCCACGCGCCAGTACGCCAAGAGGCAATATACCTGGTTCAGGAATCAGCCGCCGGAATCATGGTCGCGTGATGATAACAAAACTATCGATGAATACGATATTTTTGTTTCATTGTTGCGCCGGATGAGTTGACAGCAGATATTTCGTTTCTCATACGGAAGATCCAGTCGGCCCGGCGCTACGACCCCAGCGCCGGGCCGATTTGTGACTGAAAACGGAGGAATACGTGTCGGAAGAGCGCAGCGGCGCCGCCATATTGATCGAATGTCTCAAGCGGCAGGGGGTCGAATTCGTTTTCGGCTATCCCGGCGGCGCGGTGCTACCGATCTATGACGAACTCTTCGCCGACAACGATATCCGCCACATCCTCGTCCGCCACGAGGCTGGCGCAGCCCATGCGGCGGAGGGCTATGCGCGTTCAACCGGGAAGCCCGGCGTGGTTCTGGTCACCTCCGGCCCCGGAGCGACCAATGCAGTGACCGGCATTGCCGATGCCTACATGGATTCCATCCCCATGGTGGTGATCACCGGCCAGGTTCCAACCGCGCTGATCGGGACCGATGCCTTCCAGGAGGCCGACACGGTCGGCCTCACCCGCCATTGTTCCAAGCACAATTACCTTGTGAAAGACCCGGAGCGCCTGCGCGCGACTATCGAGGAAGCCTTCCGCATTGCCACGACTGGTCGCCCCGGCCCGGTGGTGGTGGACATTCCCAAGGACGTCCAGATCGCGCTCGCCTCTTGGAGCGAGCAAGACGAAGCGCCCCTGCCCTCGCATCGCTACCAGCCGCGTATGGTCGGCGCGGCGGATGAAATTGCCGAAGCGGTGGAAATGCTTGCTGCGGCGGAGCGCCCCGTTTTCTATACCGGCGGCGGCGTCATCAATGCAGGCCTGCAGGCATCCCAGACACTCCGCAAGCTTCAGCATGCGACCGGCGCTCCGGTGACCAGCACCCTTATGGGCCTCGGCGCATTCCCGGCAGACCATCCCGATTGGCTCGGCATGCTCGGAATGCACGGCACCTATGAAGCCAATATGGCGATGAACCGGGCCGATCTAATCATAGCAGTGGGCGCGCGCTTCGATGATCGTGTGACCGGCCGCCTCGATGCTTTCGCGCCGGATGCCAGGAAGATCCACATCGATATTGACCGTGCGAGCATCAACAAGATTGTCCCCGTCGACCTTGGCATAGTAGGCGATTGCAGCCACGTGCTTGAACAGTTGCTCGAGGCGTGGGGTGGCCGGAAACCGCGCAACCTAAGCGAATGGAAGGCTCGCATCCTTGGTTGGAAGGCACGCGATTGCCTTGCCTATCCGGAACGCAGCGACATGATCATGCCGCAGAAGAGCATCGAACGCCTCTTCGCGCTGACGAAGGATCGCGATCCGATCATTACTACGGAGGTCGGCCAGCACCAGATGTGGGCGGCGCAGTATTTCGGTTTCACAGGGCCTAACAAGTGGCTCACCAGCGGGGGGCTCGGCACGATGGGCTATGGCCTGCCCGCCGCAATCGGCGCGCAGCTGGGCAATCCCGACAGCCTCGTCATCGATATCGCGGGCGAGGCGAGCATCCAGATGAATATCCAGGAACTGGGCACCGCGAGCCAGTTCCGCCTGCCGGTCAAGGTATTCATCCTCAACAACGAATACATGGGCATGGTCCGCCAGTGGCAGGAACTGACCTATGAAAGTCGCTATTCGAATTCCTATTCTGATAGCCTCCCCGATTTCGTGAAGCTGGCCGAAGCCTATGACTGGAAAGGCATCCGCATCGAGGATGAAAGCCAGCTCGACGCTGGAATCGAGGCCATGCTCGCGCATGATGGGCCGGTGATGGTCGATTGCCAGGTGGCGAAGGAGGCAAATTGCTTCCCGATGATCCCCAGCGGCGCGGCACACACCGACATGCTGCTCTACGGCGATCAGGTGGGCGGCACGATGGACGACGAAGCGAAGGCACTCGTGTAATGGTTATCTCGAAAGAACTCCCTGCGGCACTCGCCGCCAAGGCCCAGCGTCGCAACTGGTATACGCGCGAGAATGCCGAACAACTGCTCGACTGGATCGAAGAGACGGGCCAGCGTTTCCTCGGCGTCGATGTTGCGCAGGAACAGGATGACGGCAGCTGGCTGCTGATCGACGAGGGCCTCGACCTCAGCCGCCAGACCGAGAATTTCGAAGCCGTGCGTCGCGGCCGTCAGTTCATCACCGAATATGACGGCAAGGGCCGTATGTTTGCGCCTGTATGGCAGGATCGCGGATAATGAAGATCGCGCAGCAAGCCAGCGAGCGGCACGTTCTCAACGTGATCGTCGATAACGAGGCAGGTATCCTTGCGAAGATATCCGGTCTCTTCACTGCACGCGGCTACAATATCGACAGCCTGACCGTGGCGGATATCTCGGAAGACCATGCAATCAGCCGTATCACCGTGGTGACACGCGGGCCGGAACCGGTGATCGACCAGATCCGCGCCCAGCTGGAACGGCTGGTGCCGGTACACAGGGTGATCGACCTCACCGAAAGCGGCGCGCATGTCGAGCGCGAGCTGGCGCTGGTGAAGGTAGCCGGTAAGGGCGAAGCGCGCGTCGAGGCGCTGCGTATTGCCGAACTGTTCCGCGCCAGTGTCGTCGACACCACCACCCAGAGCTTCGTGTTCGAGCTTACCGGTTCACCCGACAAGGTGGACAGTTTCATCGCCCTGATGCGCGAGCTCGGCCTTGTGGAGGTTGGCCGTTCGGGGATTGTGGGAATGATGCGCGGGCCGAGTGCCGAATGAAATCAACGTCATCCCAGCAAAAGCTGGGATCGCTTTCAATTAGGGTGCAACAGAACGCACCCATCCCGGCTTTCACGGGATGACGAGTGAGGTGAGTATGCAAGTCTATTACGATGCCGATTGCGACCAGCAGCTGATCAAGGACAAGAAGGTCGCCATTGTCGGTTATGGCAGCCAGGGCCATGCCCATGCCCAGAACCTGCGCGACAGCGGGGTCGGCGAAGTTGTCATCGCGCTGCGCGAAGGCTCCGCCACGGCGAAGAAAGCCGAAGGTGCGGGCTTCACCGTGAAGACCGTTGCCGAGGCAGCCGAATGGGCGGACGTCCTCATGATCCTGGCACCCGACGAGCACCAGGCCGCCATCTATGCAAACGAGATTTCGGGCAAGATGCGCCCCGGCACCGCTCTTGCCTTCGCGCACGGTCTCAATATCCATTTCGGGCTGATCGATCCGCCCGCCGATGTCGACGTCATCATGATCGCCCCAAAAGGCCCCGGCCACACGGTACGCGGCGAATACATCAAGGGCGGCGGCGTGCCCTGCCTCATCGCCGTCCATCAGGAATCGAGCCAATCGGGGGGCAACGGCTTCGCCAAACAGCTTGCCCTTTCCTACGCCAGCGCAGTCGGCGGCGGCCGTTCGGGCATCATCGAGACCGACTTCAAGGAAGAATGCGAAACCGATCTCTTCGGCGAACAAGCGGTGCTGTGCGGCGGGATAACGCATCTCATCCAGGCCGGATTCGAGACGCTAGTCGAGGCCGGATACGCGCCCGAGATGGCCTATTTCGAGTGTCTCCACGAAACCAAGCTGATCGTCGACCTGCTCTATGAAGGCGGCATCGCCAACATGCGCTATTCGATCTCGAACACCGCCGAATACGGCGATATCAAAACTGGTCCGCGCATCATCACCGACGAGACCAAGGCCGAGATGAAGCGTGTCCTGAAGGACATCCAGTCGGGTCGGTTCGTGAAGGATTTCGTGCTCGACAACCAAGCCGGTCAGCCCGAACTCAAGGCCAGCCGCAAGGCCGCTGCTGCGCATCCAATCGAACGGACTGGTGCACAGCTCCGTGCCATGATGCCATGGATCGGTGCCAACAAGCTGGTCGACAAGGACCGGAATTGACGACTGGGGATAGGAAAATCGGTCAGTTTCATCACAATTTTCGCCCCCCGTGGTAGGAAGCCCGCGGCTTAATTGCTTTCGACAGGCAGATACCAACGGGAGACTACGCGTGAACAAGTCGATATTGGCCCTTGCCCTTGCTGCCAGTGGAACGCTGGCGATCACCTCCATCTCTGCACAGGAGCAGCCGCAAATTCCCGGTGCAGTCGATGTCAGCCGTGTAGAGGCGGGGAATTATGCCCTCGATCCCGCGCATACGCTGGTAAGCTGGCAGGTCAGTCATTTCGGCTTCAACGACTATTTCGGCCTGTTCGGCGACATCGAAGGCACGATGACGCTGGACCCCGCCGACATCGAGGCCACGCAGTTCGACATCACCGTGCCGATCACCAGCGTGGCCATTCCGAGTGAAGGCCTAAAAGACCATTTGCTGCGTCCGGGGGCTGATGGCGCAGAGCCCGATTTCTTCGGCGCAAATCCCGAACCGGCGCGTTTCGTTTCGACTTCGGTCCGCCGCACCAGCGAAACGACCGCCATTGCTTCGGGACAATTGACCATGAACGGTAGCACCGGGCCGGTCACGATGCTGGTGGAATTCACCGGTGCCGGTCAAAATCCTATGAGCGAAGCGCAGACAGTCGGCTTTCATGCACGAACAACCATTGATCGCACGGATTGGGGCGTAAACTACGCCGCGCCCATGGTGGGCAGCATGGTCGATTTGGAAATCAGCGCAGCTTTCGAGCGACAGTAGCGATAGGAAAACGCAGACTGGACGACAGTTTCCAGATGTATTTCCCGGTCGACAACTGATCTATGCTCCCCCATGAATACGCCCATGGGGGAGCCATCTACGACCAGAATCCTTTACACTGTCTGCGCTCTCGCCTTCACGATTATCCTGTTCAACCAGCTTACTCGTGAGCGACCGCCCGCTTATGAGCGCGTGTCCAGCACCGACGAACTCTACCGTTACGCCC
Source organism: Qipengyuania huizhouensis (assembly GCF_019711635.1). Lineage (GTDB taxonomy): Bacteria > Pseudomonadota > Alphaproteobacteria > Sphingomonadales > Sphingomonadaceae > Qipengyuania > Qipengyuania huizhouensis. The sequence goes on from NZ_JAIGNT010000011.1 coordinate 81,167, forward strand.
GCTCTACGCTGGCTAGCCTTCAAGAGAGATCGATCGCCAACAACCAGGAATATTGCGGCGTCATCTTCGAAGACGAACGTGGCAATCTCCAGACTTCGAAAATCTACGAAGGAGAGAGCGCCACATGCGACCTCGACTGGGGCGTCCCGCTAGGCAGCCATGTCGTCGCCAGCTTCCACACGCACGGGGGCTATGATGCCGATTTCGATTCCGAAATGCCCTCGGTCGAGGATCTGGCCAACGATATCGATGCGCGGATCGAAGGTTTCATTGCCACCCCAGGCGGACGCATCTGGCATGTCGGATGGAAGAACGAAGCGGTCACCCAGCTATGCGGCGAAGGCTGCCTGAAGCAGGATCCCCGTTATGACGATGCACAGGAAGAAAGGATTGCTCTCACATATACTTTCGATGACTTGCAAGCCCGCGAGGGTTACGTCACGAAATCGGAGTGAAGCTTTCCGACTGTCATAACATCGAAGATTTCCGCCGACTTGCAAAGGCGCGCCTGCCTTGGCCGGTGTTCGACTATATCGACGGCGCAGCGGATGACGAGATAACGAAGGCCAGAAACACGTCTGCTTTCGACGATGTTGACCTCGTGCCCGATGTACTGGCGGGTGTTGAAAACATCGACACGAGTTGCACGATCATGGGGCGCCGCAGCGAATTGCCGCTGGTCCTCAGCCCGGCCGCATTGCAACGCGCCTTCCACCGTGATGGAGAGCGGGCGGTTGCGAAGGTGGCGGAGAAATTCGGCGTCTGGTTCGGAATCTCCAGCCTTGCGACGCATTCGATCGAGGAAATCGCCGCTCTCACGGGCGCGCCGAAGCTGTTCCAGCTGTATGTTCATAAGGACAGGGGGCTCAACGCGTCGATGATTGATCGTTGCAAGGTCGCCGGATTCGATGCCCTCGTGCTTACCGTGGACACCATAGTTTCCGGCAAGCGCGAACGGTGCCTGCGATCGGGTTTTACCACACCGCCACGCCTCTCCCCCTCATCCCTATGGAGCTATGCCACCCGGCCACGCTGGACCCTGGATTATGTTCTCGGGCCGAAATTCCGCCTCCCAAACCTCGACGGATACGTCAGTGAGGGAACAGGCAAGGCGGTAAGCATCCAGGACTATTTCAACACCATGCTCGATACCGCGCTGGATTGGAACACCGCCGCGAGCATAAGGCGCGAGTGGGGCGGGACCTTCGCGCTCAAGGGCGTGATGAGCGCAGCCGACGCACGCCGCGCAGTCCAGATCGGCGCGGATGCGATATGGATTTCCAACCATGGCGGAAGGCAGCTGGATGGCAGCCGCGCACCTATCGACCAGCTTGCGGAAATCTTCGACGAAGTCGGCGGCGAGATCGAGATTATTCTCGACGGCGGCGTGCGGCGCGGTACGCATGTCCTGAAAAGCCTATGCCAGGGCGCGACGGCGGCCTCGGGCGGGCGTCTCTATCTCTATGCCCTGGCCGCAGCAGGGCAGGAAGGCGTCGAGCGGGCGCTGCAGATCCTCAGAGAGGAAATCGAGCGCGGCATGCGCCTGATGGGCGTGACCGGTGTGCAACAATTGAACCTCGACAGGCTAAGGAAAAGATGATTTCGCAAACTGCCGCTTGAACTGGCGGCAAGATTGCGCAATGCAGCATGGCATGACCCGTATCGGACTAATTCTGCGACTTATCCGCCCTTGGGCGTGAAATTGGCGTGCCATCCGGGTGCGCCGCGCACCCAAGGGCCGTCGAACCTGTAGCAGTCACCCGATACGAGTACTCCTGAAATGACCATGCTCCGCGATCCGAGCGTCAAATACTCGCCTTTCCCCCAGGTCCCGCTGACCGACCGGCAGTGGCCCACACGCACCATCACCGCCCCACCCCGTTGGCTCAGCACCGATCTTCGTGACGGCAATCAAGCAATTGTCGATCCGATGGACGCGCACAAGAAGAACCGTTTCTTCGATCTACTTGTCGAAATCGGTGTGAAGGAGATCGAGGTCGGCTTCCCCAGCGCGGGCGCGACCGAGTTCGATTTCATTTCCGGTCTCGTGCATTCAGGTCGCATACCCGAAGACGTGATAGTGCAGGTCCTTACCCAGAGCCGGGAGGACCTGATTCGTACCAGCTTCGCGAGTCTCACCGGCGCGCGTGCGGCGATCGTCCATCTCTATAACGCGGTCAGCCCCGCCTGGCGCGAAGTCGTCTTCGGTATGAGCAAGGAGCAGGTGCGCGATATCGCGGTTCACGGCGCCAAGGTCATGCGTGACGAGGCGGGCAAGCAGCCCGGTACCGACTGGCATTTTCAGTACAGCCCGGAGACCTTCTCCACCGCCGAGCTCGATTTCAGCCTCGAGGTCTGCGAAGCGGTGATGGAAGTACTCGCGCCCACACCCGAGCACCCGATCATCCTCAACCTGCCCGCTACTGTCGAGGCGGCGACACCCAATATCTACGCCGACCAGGTCGAATATTTCATCCGCAACCTGCCCAATCGCGAAAGCGCGGTCATAAGCCTGCACACGCACAACGATCGCGGGACCGGTGTGGCTGCAGCCGAACTGGCACTGATGGCCGGTGCCGACCGGGTGGAAGGGTGCCTGTTCGGAAATGGTGAACGTACCGGCAATTGCTGCCTCGTGACCATAGCGCTCAACATGTACACGCAGGGCATCGATCCGGGCCTCGACTTCTCCGACATCGACCGCGTCATCGAGACGGTCGAATATTGCAACCAGATCCCTGTCCACCAGCGCCATCCCTATGGCGGCGAGTTGGTCTACACCGCCTTCTCGGGCAGCCACCAGGACGCGATCAAGAAGGGCTTCTCTGCGCACGAGGTCCAGAACGACCCGCACTGGCGCGTGCCCTACCTCCCCATCGATCCGGCCGATCTCGGCCGCAGCTACGAGGCGGTTATTCGCGTCAACTCGCAGTCCGGCAAAGGCGGCTTCGCTTGGGTGCTCGAACAAACCCAAGGGCTCAAGCTCCCCAAAAAGATGCAGGCGGATTTCAGCCCGCACGTCCAGCATATGGCGGACGAACTAGGCCGGGAACTCGGCGCAATCGATATCTGGGAGGCATTCAAACAGGCTTATCATGTCCAGACCGACAACAAACATTTCCAGTTGGTCGATTACGAAGAGCGCCGTGCCACCGACGGGACTCGCCTGTTCAGCGGAACTATCGCGGTCGAAGGACGAGAGCAGTCCGTCGCAGGCCGCGGAAACGGCCTCATCTCATCAGTTCTTTCCACCATCGAGGAATCCTTTGGCCTCAGTCTCGAGATCGTCGACTATACCGAACACGCACTGAGCACCGGTAGGGATAGCCGCGCAGCGGCCTATCTTGAGTGCCGCACTCCGCAGGGAGCAACCATATGGGGTGTAGGGATCGACGAAGACATCGCGACCGCCAGTGTACGCGCCGTAGTCGGCGCGGCCAACTCGGCTGTCGAAAAATAGGATCCCGGCTCGGACGAATCCATTATCGAAGCGCGGTTCTGCCGGGCTCTACAACCCATATGTGTTTCCCGGTCTGAAACGGTCCGAAAAAGCTCTTTTGCGTTTCGTTGCTTTTGAGTTAACCTTGCGGGCATGGGCGAGACTGGGGGTACCGCGCACGCATATGTGGTCAAGGCAGAGGAACTGCCCGCATTGTATTATCTGGATGAAACGCACCCGCGACCTTCCCGGTTGGAATGGATCAATCGCGGCACCAACCAGAAGCTGCGCCGCACCACGATCGAGATGCTGCTGCGTACGCTGTTTGCCAAAGTCCAGACAGCCAGTGTCCAGAAACTTCATGACTCTGCCGGTTTGCGGGCCAGCTTCCGCAACGAGCGTGAACGGGATCGCTTTTCAAAGGCCTTCCAGAATGCGCGGAATGAATTGAACCGCGAACGCGAACATCTGGTCACAGCCGTCTTCGACCATTCCGATGCGGCCAATCGCGCTGTTGCGATCCTCAGCGTAGAAGGAGTGCCGGATGAATCCATTTCCATGCTCTGGCGGGCCAGCGAATATCTCGAAGAAAAGTATGAGCGCGCGACAGGATACAGTCCGGGAAGCGTAGCGGGCGCAATTACCGGTGCCGGGGTGGCCGGAGCCATGCTCGGAGTCGGTATCCTGATGATACCCGGTTTTGGGCCAGTCGCGGTAGCAGGCGCGATTGCAAGCTCTTCGATTGCGCCGGTCGCTGCGGTCAGTAGCGTCATCGGCGCGACAGGAGGAGCGATTGCCAAGATGCTGACCGACCATGATGTCGACGGGGTCGCTGCCACTCTCTACGAACGCGAAATCAAACGTGGGAAAATTTTCGTCTCGGTCAACACCCAAACCGATGGGGTCGACAAGGCACAGGTCCGTCGCTTGCTGATCTCACAGGGCGGACATGCGCCGGAAAGCGGATAACCCGTCGTCGTCCTCCGACCGAAAATTTTAAGTCCCTGGGTGGACAGGTCAAAGGCGATACAAGAAGCAACTCCAGGTCCTCCCGCATTATCAGTGGATTTTTTCACGGTGACATGTTCCAAAGACCCCAGATTACCTAGGTCTAAGGGGGCTCAGCCATGAGCGAAGAAATCATCGATCCCGATCTTCCTATCATAGATCCGCATCATCACCTTTGGGACCTGCGCCCTCTGCTTCCTGCCTTCCCAGAGCCGCGCCACCCCTTTCTCGAAGCTATCGCAGGGGCGGCCTATTACACTTTCGACGAATTGCAGCAGGACACACGTGGCGGGTTGGGCGGCGGCCATAATATCGTCGGCACCGTCTTCATGGAATGCGGTGCGTTCTATGATCCCAGCCGGGGCGAAGCGCTAAAGAGTGTCGGCGAAGTAGAGTTCGTGGGCGGCGTCGCGGCGCAGGGCGCTAGTGGGCTATATGGCGACTATCGCCCCTGCGCAGGCATCGTCGGACATGCGGACCTCACACTCGGCGATGCAGTAAAGCCGGTGATCGAAGCACTACAGGCGGCTGGCAATGGCCGCTTCCGGGGCATCCGCCATGCCGCCGCCTGGGATGCCGATCCGGACGTCCTGGGGCCTCCTTTCCATGCTCCCGAAGGACTTTACACTTCCGACGCCTTCCGTGCAGGCTTCGCTGCCTATGCCGAATACGGCCTGACCTTCGATGCCTGGCTGCTCGAACCGCAATTGGGCGATGTGATCCACCTCGCGAAGGCATTTCCGGAGCAGACGATCATTCTAGACCATTGCGGCACCCCGCTCGGGATCGCCAGTTACAAGGGCAAGCTGCACGAGAACTTCGACAGGTGGCGGCGCTCGATCCATACTCTGGCAGAGTGCCCCAATGTCTCGGTCAAGCTCGGCGGCCTAGCCATGGCATTCTGCGGTTTGCCCGAGGATGGCCCGATGAGTGGACACGGGGCCGAACACCTCGCCGCGCTGTGGCGGCCCTATATCGAGACCTGCATCGAAGCTTTCGGCGCGGATCGCGCCATGTTCGAATCGAACTATCCTGTGGACCGCTGGGGCGCGAGCTACGATGTCCTGTGGAACGCCTTCAAGCGGCTGGCCCGCAGCCATTCGGCTGCCGAGAAGCGCGCACTGTTTTCCGGAACGGCAGCGCGGATTTACGGGATTGAGCACGTTCTGCCCAACGCTTGACGTTTACGTAACGTCACTCTCGACAAGCCCCGCCGGGCGCCATACGCCCTGCCTCGACATTACTTGAGGAGCCGCTACACCATGACTCTGCCCGCCCCCTTCGATAAGCTGCGCATCCCCGTGATCGGCTCGCCGCTGTTCATCGTTTCTGGGCCGGAACTGGTCATCGCCCAGTGCAAGGCGGGAATTGTCGGCAGCTTCCCGGCGTTGAATGCGCGCCCGCAGAGCGAGCTCGACGAATGGCTCCACCGGATTACCGAAGAACTGGCCACGCATAACCGCGACCATCCGGACTGCCCGGCTGCGCCTTTCGCGGTCAACCAGATCGTCCACCGCTCGAACGACCGGATTGAGGCCGACATGGCGACCTGCGCCAAATGGCAGGTCCCGCTGGTCATCACCTCCCTCGGCGCACGGGAGGAGATATTCAACGCCGTGCGCGGCTGGGGCGGCATCACCATGCACGACGTGATTAACAACCGCTTTGCGCGCAAGGCCATCGAAAAGGGTGCAGATGGTCTTATCCCGGTTGCGGCTGGCGCTGGCGGACACGCTGGGACGCTGAGTCCCTTCGCCCTGATGCAGGAAATCCGCGAATGGTTCGATGGTATGGTGGCACTATCCGGCTCGATCGCGCACGGGCGCTCCATCCTTGCAGCGCAGGCGCTGGGGGCGGACTTCGCGTATATAGGCTCGCCCTGGATTGCGACCGATGAAGCCAATGCGGTCGATGGCTACAAACAGGGCATCGTGGAAGGCAGCGCGGACGGGATCGTCTATTCGAACCTGTTTACAGGAGTTCATGGCAACTACCTGCGCTCGAGCATCGAGAATGCAGGACTTGACCCGGAAAACCTACCGACCAGCGATCCCAGCAAGATGAACTTCGGCAGCGGCGGCAATACCAAAGCCAAGGCTTGGAAGGATATCTGGGGTTCGGGACAGGGCATCGGCACGGTCAAGAAGGTCGGTCCGGTCGAAGATATGGTGGCCCGCTTCGAGAGCGAATATGTCGCCGCCAAGAAGGCGCTTGCGGATAGGACTGCGTGCTAGAGGTTTTCCGAAAGCTCGTCACAAGATACCCTCGGCAATGCCTTCGCCGAGACCGCGCCCAAGGTCGCGAGCTTGCGAAAGATGTTTGGCGTCAATGGTTTTCGGCGCGATGATTTCTTCTTTGGTTTGCGCGTGCGTACCGACGATCATCTGCTCTGCGACGCGCCTGAGCCTCCATCCCTTGGCAATCCGGTCGATCTGTTTTTGCGCCCCCTCGCCATCGGAGCCCGCGGCGATCATCGTCGCGTAGGGCCGTCCTTCGATCTGGCCGAGCACCGGATAATAACAGCGATCGAACATTTCCTTCATCTCGCCGCTCATGCTGGCGAGGTTCTCGGGGCAGGCAAAGAGATATCCGGAAGCTTCGAGCAAATGGTCCGGCCCAACATCCTTTGCCCGCATGAGCCGCGCGTGGGAGCCGCCACCGTCGAAAGCAGCTTGGGCCAGAGCCTCGCAGCTCCCGGTCCGGCTGTGCCAGACGATCAGCAGATACCTGTCGTTCATACCTTAGGCCTCGTCCTCAAGCTGTCGATTGTCAACGTGGGTGCGCTTGCTGCGCGCAGGGCTCTCAAGGTAGGAGGCAAGCATGGCTTCCACTGCCCTTCCCCAGGTTTTCGGCGTTTCGCGATCCCTCACCGGTCGAGCTTGGCGCTGGCGCGGAGGAAATATGGATCTTGGCCAAGGCTATCTGGCCGATGGCGAAGCAATCGTTCGTCAAATCCTGCTCGCGCGCGGGGTAGCGGCGGAGGACTTGCAACGGCATCTTTCGCCGACGCTTAGGGATTTTCTGCCCGATCCGTCCGAATTCAACGACATGGACATCGCAGCGGATCGTATCGCCCAAGCTGTACTGAGCGGCGAGCGGATCACGATCTACGGCGACTACGATGTCGACGGTGCCACCAGTTCCGCCCTGCTGATCCGCCTGTTGCGCGATCTGGGCGTGGAAGCGGGCTACTACATTCCCGACCGCCTGCTCGAAGGATATGGTCCTTCGGGCGAAGCGCTGGTCAAGCTCGCCGAAGCCGGTTCGAGCCTGATCGTTACGGTCGACTGCGGGGCGATGGCGCATGAAGCTCTGGCCATGGCGAGCGATGCTGGCGTCGATGTGATCGTGGTCGATCATCACAAATGTTCTCCCGATCTGCCGCGCGCAGCCGCGCTGGTGAATCCTAACCGCCTGGACGAGAACGACCTTGCGGCGGCGCACGGCCATCTGGCGGCGGTCGGCGTGGCCTTCCTACTGGCGATTGCGCTGGTGCGTACACTTCGCGCCCAAGGCTTTTTCGAGGATCGCAAGGAACCAGATCTGTTCGCCCTGCTCGATGTCGTCGCGCTGGGCACAGTGGCCGATGTCGCGGCGCTTCATGGCCTGAATCGGGCGTTCGTGGCGCAGGGGTTGAAGGTTATGGCACGGCGCGACAATATCGGCATGTCCGCACTGATCGACGCGAGCCGGCTGAAACGCGCGCCGGTCTGTTCCGATCTCGGATTCGCGCTCGGTCCACGCATCAATGCGGGCGGCCGTGTGGGAGAATCCACGCTGGGCGTACGCTTGCTGACTGCAATGGACCCGGAGGAAGCGCGAAGCATCGCCGCACAGCTTTCGGCCCTCAATGACGAACGACGCGCGATCGAGGCCGAAGTGCAACAGGCAGCGGAGGAACAACTCGCCGGCCAGCATAATCGTGCCGTGCACGTGCTGGCCGCACGCGGATGGCATCCGGGCGTCATCGGGATCGTCGCCGGACGGATCAAGGAAAAGACCGGCAAACCTTCGCTGGTTATCGCGCTCGACAAAGAAAATGGTGAAGGCAAGGGATCGGGGCGTTCGATTTCCGGGGTGGATCTGGGTGCGGCCATTATCAGGGCGCGCGAAGAAGGTCTGCTTGTCAAGGGCGGCGGCCACGCCATGGCAGCAGGACTGACTGTTCTGGAAGACAAGCTCGATGCCTTTGCCGACTGGCTCGACGACCATCTAGCAGGCGCAGTGTCCCGTGCGGGCGAGAATAGCGAAATGCTGCTCGACCTCGCTGTAGCCCCAGGCGGACTCACCCCTGAACTGGTCGAGGCGCTGGACGGCGGCGGCCCCTATGGCGTGGGCTGGCCGGGGCCGCGCGTGGCTGTCGGCCCGGTGCGGCTGGTAAAATGCGACATCGTCGGGACGGACCACGTCCGCCTGATCGCCAGCGGTGACGACGGCAAGAGCTTCAAGGGCATCGCCTTTCGCTCAGCGGAGAGCGATATGGGTCAGGCTCTGCTCCATGCCTCGCGCGGGCGGAGGCTATGGCTGGCGGGCCGCGTAAAGATCGACGACTGGGGCAGCCGTCCCCAGGCGGAACTGCATTTGGAAGATGCTGCGTTCGCCGATTGATTGCAAATCGCCCGATTGAGGGTTGACGGTTTTTTCCCTCCCGCCTAAGTGCGCCGCCACGCCACCGACCCGGTAACGGGACTGGCCCCTTCGTCTAGCGGTTAGGACGCGGCCCTTTCACGGCTGAAACACGGGTTCGATTCCCGTAGGGGTCACCATCGGTGGCGTTATTGCATCTGCAATCTGCATAAAGTGCCGCGCATGTGGCCCCTTCGTCTAGCGGTTAGGACGCGGCCCTTTCACGGCTGAAACACGGGTTCGATTCCCGTAGGGGTCACCAT
>NZ_JAIGNT010000012.1 GCF_019711635.1 Qipengyuania huizhouensis
CCTCAGCAAGCTATCTCGGCTTCATACATATCGCCGCCGCCCGCCTCTGGACCAATCAGTTTGTCAACAGGGCCTAGCTCTTTTGATGGCTGTATACGTGACCGGTCATTTGATCGCTTACTTGAGCAGCCAATTAGTCGAAAAAACTGTAGACCGTTTCATTAGAAAGATAAGTACTGCGATAATCGTGTCGCTAGAGAGTTCAAAGGCTAAACGAGACACTGAATTAAGGGAAATGTTCAAGAAGCAGGCCGAACGTATTAAAATAGAGAACGCTATTTTCCCCTCTGTCATCAGAGGCCTTTTTCACCTCCCGAACGCATTACACTACCTGTTAGTATATAAGACAGGTATATTCGGATACCTCGATACGAGAATTCCCCCGGATGCTTTCGACAGAGCAAAACTCCGATATACAAATTTGGTCGTGCCTGGCTCACATATTCGGAGGGATACCAAATGGTATAAATCCCTAGAGTATTATGTGATTAACAACGTTCCGGATGCTGTTCCCAGAATGTACAATTATCTCGTCATGGCCGGTCTATTCCGTAGCTTGAGCTTTCTATTTTTGTGGTCGTCTTGGCTAACAATAATCTTTCTAATTACTAACGTATTTTTCGGTACGTGGCCCCTTGGCCTCACTGAAATGGGGGTCGGGAGAGGCGCAGGATTGATCGAATGGTTTTCTCTTTCGACACTCTCGGTCTTTTCGCTTGTCGCATATCTAAAGTTTCAGCGCCGCTACACCGAAGAGGCCATTCTAGCATTGGCGTTCAACAACTCACTCAATCCGACGCGATAGGTAGGCGGGTGTCTGTTCCAATAAGCGAACTATCGCCCTGAGTAGGCTCTTTACAGAGTAAGCTGTTCCGCTAGCTTTCACGAATGAAACACCACCACATCTTCGCCGCCGCCGCGCTTTCGCTTGGCGCGATCCTGCCTGCTTCGGCGCAGGCCTGTTCGGTTGTCTCGGACTACCGCGTGCCGACCAATCTCGAACTGGTCGGCCAGTCGGAGCTAATCCTGCGCGCGCGTGTGGTCGGCGAAACTACGGGCGAGGACCAATGGGAAAGGGGCCTGCTGGTCGAACCGGTCGAGGCGCTCAAGGGAGAGATGCCTTCCGGCACCATCGAAATTTCCGGCAGCGGACTGGTCCCATCGCAGGACGAGCGCGGCTTCGGCCTTCTCAGCAATCCGTACGAACTCGAAGGCGCGCACCCGCTGAGCTATATCGGCGGATGCATCCGCTATATGTTCCCTGAAGGCACGACCGCGCTGTTCTTCCTCGAACGACGTGATGGCGACTGGGCTCCGGCGGGCGACGCCTTCTCGCGCTGGGCGGAAGACGTCATCCGTGACGATGCACCTTGGATGAAACTGACCCGCTTCTACGCGAATGTGCTGGAATCCGATCCGACGGAACGCAAGGCCCTGCTCGAGGCAGAGCGCGACCGGCTCCGCGCCCGCGAAGACGATCCCGTCGCCGCCCTGATGGCGAGCGACATCGAACGCCAGTTGGCCGGGCCGAACGAGGAATGGAATACGATCATGCGTCGCGCAATCGACGGTGAAGGCGAAATTCCGCCGGGTGCAGAATCGGAGGCCGCCGCCTCAGCCGTGGCTGATCTGATCATGGACTCTGAACAAGCCGAGGTGATGGAGGAGGAATGCGCCATCTCAGTGGAAGGCGATACCATGACCTGCGAGATGCCGATCGAGGGTGAGGCGGAGATCATGGAAGAGGAAGCCTTGCTGGCTTGCGAACTCTCGGCAGACGGGCAGTCGGTCGATTGCGGCGGCGGTGTAGAGTACTTCCGGCCTCAGAACATCGAGGACGCTGGCTCCTAGCGTTTTTGCGTCCTCGATCCTCAGCACCAGTCACGTTCTTCCGCACCCCATCCGCTGCCCTCGGCCAGTCCGGCAGCGATCATGTGGTCCGCCAGCAAGTCTTCCCCCCGCCGCGCCTCGCGTAGTTCGCGGCCATACTGGTCGCGGGGCGGCTCCGCGCCGCCGGTCCAGCTGAAGCGGCCCTGCGCCAGCCAGCCGGACAGCGCATCGCGCGCTTCCACCGCCTTCGCCCGTTCCGCCGCGCAGGCCCCGTCCATTTCCGGCGCGTCATAGCCGGTCAGGCGGACGCGGCGCTGGCCGATCGCCAGCGTGTCGCCGTCGATTACGCAGGCCGCGCTTGCGCCTTCCCCGCAAATCCCGAAGCGCATATCCACCGCGCTTACCGGCGGCGGGGGTTGCAACACGTCGCGCAGCAGCAGCCACGCGCCCGCGACCAGCAACAGCACCACTATCCACCTCGCCCCGCCACGCCTCTTGCGCGGGCGAAATCCGGCTGGTTTGAAGCGTGCGCGTCTGCCCATCCCGCACGAAATGACGCGCCCGTCGCACCGGCGCAAGCGAAAGCCGGTCCCTGCATCCATGCTGCGGGCGGACCGCCGGGCCAAACCGCGAACCGTCCTCCATTGACCTCGATGCCGCTGCGTGTATTAGTCTTGCAATACACATCGAGAGGATCGACCCAATGTTCAGTTTTGTTCTTCCCCTGCTTGCGCAGACTGCCGCCCTCGAACCGGCTCCGGCGCCGATCCCCGATCTCGAAGAGCTTCGCACAGAAATCGTCGCCAGGGATTCCGCCCTGTTCTGGGCTGCATTCGAAGATTGCGACCCGGCTGCGCTGCAAGACCTGCTGACCGAAGATTTCCGGATGCTCCACGATCTGGGGGGGCTGGCAGTGACCGACCGCGCCAATTTTATCGCCATCCTCGAAGAGCAATGCGCCGCTCGCGGTCCGGGAGGAGAGAACGAAGGCTATAGCAACCGCCGCCTGTCCGTCCCGGCTTCGCGGATCGTCCGCCCGCTCGGCGATTGGGGCGCGCTCGAAGAAGGTGCGCATATTTTCTTCGAATGGGGCGGTGCGGATCGCGGATGGGTGATGACCGGCGGCGCACGCTATATCCATGTCTGGCGCTGGATGCCCGAAGAGGGGCGGCTTCGTCTGACCGAAAGCCTGAGCTACGATCACGCCGCCGCCGCCGAATATCCGCCTGCAGGCGCGCAGGTGCCCTGAAGCGGGCAGCGCGGCCCCTCTTTCACGCCTTTCCCGTCACTTGCCTCATTCCCCGCCCGTACTGGCGCAAGGCAGGAAACCGTAACGTCATCCGTGGCTTGATCCGGTGTGGTCGGCATTTTTCCCGCGCCACATTCCTTCAAAGGAGGAACCCATGGACCAGAAGAACCAGAAACCCGGCCAGCCCCAGCAGGGCGACAAGAACCAGACCGACCGTGACCAGCAGCAGCGCCAGCAGAACGAAGGCGGCAAGCAGCAGCAGGGTGGCGGCCAGTCCGACCGGAAGCCGAACCAGAACAGGTAGGCTCATACCATAGCGCCACGCCAGTCGGCGCAATTCGGCGGCCGCTCCATATCGGGGCGGCCGCTGTCGTTCGGGGGGCGGATTTCCTACACTTGCAAAATCTGCTCCATCCTTGCCGATGACGCATTATCCGCCCCGCCAGCCGCGCTCCGGTCTCGTAACCGGCGGCGTGGCCCTGCGCGCCGGATCTTGCCGCGGCGTGGGATATGGTGCCGGGAAAGGCGCATCGGCCCGCGGACGTGCCTTCCGCGAAAGTCACAGGGTTCGATGCCGGAAGGCGCCATCGCCCGGTCCGGTTGCAGACTGCAATATACCGCAGCCGCTTCACCGCGATACGGCGGAAATCCGGCGATTCTGCGCTGTTCTGCGATCTCGTCGCGCTTCGCCGCGGCTATCAGGGAACGGGCGGCGAATGGGGAAAGTCACGGGTTCGAAAACCCGATTATGCGTTCCACAACGGCGCGGGACAGGCGGGTTTACCACCCCCAGGCGGGCGGGGGCGCTTCCACCGGATCGCTCGCATCGAACTCCACGCGGAACAGGCGGGTGGGATCGTTGCGGCGGGTCAGCTGATAGACATAGCGCGCATTGGCGGTGCCCGCCGGATCGACCTCGACGCGCCAGACATTGGTGACCGACACGTCCAGCCCCTCGCGCTCGAACATGGCGATGGAATAGGCGTCGACCGGGAAATCCTGCACCCGCGCGGTGCCGGCAGACAGCGTATCGCCGCCATATTGGGTGACCGCGTCTTCGGTGCCGTCCTCGTGCCGGTGATCGTGCTTGAGGCGGAGGCCGTCGGCAGTGCGGGTGACCAGCCAGGTGCGGCTCCGGTCCCAGCCGGAACCGTCAGCCGCTGCGACATGGAAGGCGATTGCCGTGCGCGTCTCGCTGCACTCCGCCCAATGCGCGATCATGGCGCGCCCGCGGAAATCGGCATCGCGGCTGTCGCTACTGGCCAGTTCGCCGCGATAGGCGTTCCCGCAATGGCTTTGCAGCGCGGACCAGAACGCCTCCTGCGAAGCGGGCAGCGCCGGTGCGTCGGGGGCGGAGGCGCAGCCGGTCAGGGCAAGCGCGGCGAGCAGGGGAAGGGTTCTCATATGGCCACCCTAGCGCCTTTGCCTCGCGGCGGAAGGGCCAAAGAACGGAACGGGCGCCATGGCGACTCATTGGTTGGGTAGGACACGAAGGAGAAACATCGCCATGACCGATCCCGTCCCCGACACCAAGGCTCCCAAGACCCGCTGGATGTGGGTGGGGGTCATCGCCCTGCTCGCCATCGCTTTCATCGGCTTCATTCTGTTCGGATCGCAGCAGGGCGACATCGAGAACATCCCCGATTATGCGACCACGACGCAGGAAGAGCGGCTGAACCAGGACTTGCCTCTGGCACCCAGTGATGACCTGCCCCCGGTCCGCGGCGCAGAAAGCGATAACACCGTCACAGCCGAAGGCGGCGAAGTCGAAGTGGTGGACCCGCCCGAAGCGAACGAAACGCCCGATTGACGCCAAAGGGCTTTCGCCGGTGAAAAGGTCGGGCTAACGCCTGCGCTCTCCACCATGGAATAGCGCAGGCATTTGCATTTGATGACCCAGACCGAAGCCACCGACAGGCGCGATGCCAGCGCCAAGGCGCAGACGCTGATCGAGGCGCTGCCCTATTTCCAGCGCTATGCCGGGCGCAGCTTCGTGGTGAAATACGGCGGCAACGCCATGGGCGACGATGATGCCGCGCGCGAGTTTGCGGAAGATGTCGTGCTGCTCAAGGCGGTCGGCATCAACCCGGTGGTGGTCCACGGCGGCGGCCCGCAGATCGGCGCTATGCTGGAGAAGCTGGGCGTGGAGACCCGCTTCGTCGACGGCCTGCGCGTAACCGACAAGGCGACCGCCGAAGTTGCGGAAATGGTCCTCTCGGGCGCGATCAACAAGGCGATCGTCGGCTCCATCGCCCGCGCAGGCGGCAAGGCCGTCGGGCTTTCGGGCAAGGACGGCAACCTTGTCACCGCCCGCAAGGTGGAGCGCACCACGAAGGACCCGGAAAGCAATATCGAGAAAGTGCTCGACCTCGGCTTCGTGGGCGAACCGAGCGCGATCGACACCACGATCATCGAAACCGCCACGGCGGCGGGGATGATCCCGGTCATCGCCCCGATCGGCAGCGGCGAGGACGGGCATACCTACAACATCAACGCCGATACCATGGCTGGCGCGCTCGCCGCGGCACTGGGGGCGGCGCGCCTGCTCCTGCTCACCGATGTCGACGGGGTGCTGGACAAGGAGGGCAAGCTTCTTACCGACCTCACCCCGGTAGACATCGCGAAGCTGCGCGAAGATGGCACGATCAGCGGCGGGATGATTCCCAAGCTGGAAACCTGTGTCAGCGCTGTGGAAGCGGGCTGCGAGGCTGCAGTCGTGCTCGACGGCAGGGTCCCCCACGCCATGCTGCTCGAATTCTTCACCGCACGCGGCGCGGGAACGCTGATAAGCGCGCCTTAGGGGTGGCGAGGCGTCATCCGCTCTTGTAGAGGCATGACCATCGGGACTGCATTTTTCTAGAAAACGGGGTTCGACCTAAGTGCTGATTACCCTCTACCAGATCATCGAAATGATCACGTCCATCTTCGTGATGCTGATCATCATCCAGTTTATCATCGGCCTGCTGTTCGCCTTCAACGTGGTGGGTCGCAACGAATTCCTGATGGGGTTCTACGACGCGATCAATCGCCTGCTCGAGCCGGTATTGCGGCCGATCCGCAACCTGATGCCCAACACCGGCGCGATAGACTTTTCGCCGCTGGTGGTGATCATCCTGCTGCAGATCATCCTGATCGTTCTCCGCAATATCATCATGTCCGTATGACAGCAGAGCGGATCGACGGGAAAGCTTTCGCTGCCAGCCTGCGCGAACGCGTCGGCGAACACGCCGCGCAGTTCGAGGCATCGGCGGGGCGAAAGGCCGGGCTCGCCGTGGTGCTGGTGGGCGAGGACCCGGCCAGCCAGGTCTATGTGCGCAGCAAGCACAAGGCGACCGTGGCCGCAGGCATGGAGAGCTTCGAGCATCGGCTGCCCGCTGACACGAGCGAGGAGGACCTGCTTGCGCTGGTCGATCGGCTCAATGCCGATGAAGCGGTCGACGGCATCCTCGTGCAGCTTCCCTTGCCCGACCATCTCGACGAGCAGGCGGTGATCGCCAGCATCAGCCCCGACAAGGATGTCGACGGCTTTCATGTCACGAACGCCGGGCGTCTCGCTGTCGGGCAAAGCGGTTTCGTGCCCTGCACTCCGCTGGGCTGCATGATGTTGCTGACGGAACGTCTTGGCGATCTGTCAGGCCTCGAGGCAGTGGTCATCGGCCGATCGAATATCGTCGGCAAGCCGATGGCGCAGCTTCTGCTCGACGCCAATGCTACCGTAACGATTGCGCATAGCCGGACGAAGGATCTGCCCAGCGTGGTGAAACGCGCGGACATCGTCGTCGCCGCCGTGGGCCGCGCGGAGATGGTGAAGGCCGATTGGCTGAAGGATGGCGCCACGGTGATAGATGTCGGCATCAATCGCCTCCCCCCCACCGACGGCGAGGAGAAAGGGCGTCTGGTCGGCGACGTGGACTATGCCGGAGCAAAGAGTGTGGCGGGCGCGATTACGCCAGTGCCCGGCGGTGTCGGGCCGATGACCATAGCGGTTCTGCTGCGCAACACTCTGGTTGCTGCCTATCGCAACGCCGATCTCCAGGTTCCGGACGGGCTATGATCGGCCGCGCTTTCCTGGTGGCTGCATGCGCAAGCCTGGTGGCTGGCTGCGCGGCTGGGGCACCTCGAGGACAATTTTCCCGGGTGCTTGCGAATGCTCCGGGTGCTGCCCAACCAAGCGAGATAGTGGCAAGCGAGATTGCGATGCTCCAGCGAGCCAAGGAAATCGGACAGGTCGAGGCCATGGCCGAATTCGCAGCGGATGGCGCCATGGTTCTGGCAGAGACAGGCGAGATCCCGGTATCGGACTTGCGTACGCTGCGCGATGATGGCCGTGTTGCCGCGTGGACTCCCAAGACTGTCTGGGTGAGCTGCGATGCCCGCTTCGCCGTTTCCGACGGGCGGTTCACTGCGGCGGACGGCAAGGTGGGCGACTATGTAACCACTTGGCGCGAAGACTCTTCAGGCGACTATGTCTGGGTTCATAATGCGAAAGCCCTCGATGATCCGCAGCCGGAGAATACCCCGCTTGAAGCCCCGAGAGACGACGAGATCGTGGTCGAAGCTCTGATTTCGGTGAAGGGTCATGTGACCGATTGCGAACGACCTGCCGGTTCGCCTCCACCACACGCAGCGTCGATGCGCGAAACGCTTTCGCCCGATGGCCGTCTGTCCTGGCGTTGGAGCATGTCCGGACCTCAGCGCATCTTCCGCCTTTACGCCTGGACGGAAGGTGCCTGGAAACTTGTTCTGGACAGGCAATGGCCGATGGAGGGTAGCAAGTGACCCAGCTTTTCCTGTCGGCGTTCATCACCCTGTTCGTGGTGATCGACCCTCCCGGATGTGCCCCGATCTATGCCGGACTGACCAAAGGCGCCACCTCTGCCCAGCGGCGTATCATGGCGATCCGCGCGGCGGTGATCGCAGGTGTGATCCTGCTGATCTTCGCACTGTTCGGGGAACAGTTGCTGGCGGCGCTGCACATCGAACTCGACAGCTTTCGCATCGCGGGCGGTTTGATGCTGTTCTGGATCGCCTTCGAGATGGTATTCGAGAAACGCACTCAGCGGCGCGAAGAGCGGGCCGAGAAAGTGGCCGCCACACCCGAAGTCGAGGATGTTTCCATTTTCCCGATGGCCATACCGATGCTGGCAGGACCCGGCGCCATCGCGGCCATCATGCTGCTGATGAACGAGGCCGAAGATGTGACGGGGACATTCACCGTGCTCGGAGCGCTCGCTTCGGTGCTGATAATCACCATGCTCGCATTGATGGCGGCAGGTCCGATCATGCGGCTGTTCGGGGACAAGGTGGAAGCGGCAATCACCCGCGTGCTCGGCGTACTGCTCGCAGCCCTTGCCGCTCAATATGTGATCGACGGCCTGCGTGGCAGCTTCGGGGTTTGAACCCTACTGCAGGGTAACGATCTCGTCACCATCGTCTCGCAGGGCGAAGAACTGCATCAACTGGATCATCAGTTCGCAGCGCTCCGACAGCGTTTTCGCTTCGATCAGCGCCTGCTTGGCGGCAGAATCGAACGGGGCGATTTGCGCGACGCCGTTGATCAGTGTCTCGTCATCGAGGCGCTCGACCGAATCCCAGTCCACCGAATAGCCTTGCATCGCGGCGAAACGCTTGGCCTCGAATTCGAACCCCGCCCGTTCTACGCTGGCGAGTACTTCGTCCTTCGGGTCTTCGATCAACTCCGCTTCGATCTGCCGGAATGCGGTGGTGACATCGAGTTCGCGCACCATTTTGAAACGCGATACGCCTTCGAGAACAATGTTGTAGCGTCCGTCTTCGAGCGCTTCGACATCGCCGATGCGACCGACGCAGCCGATTTCGTAAAGGGGCGAGCCCTCCGAATTTCGCTGGGGCTGGATCATCCCGATCAGCCGGTCCTTGGCAAGTGCGCTGCCGACCAGTTCGCGGTAGCGCGGCTCGAAGATATGCAGCGGCAATTGCAGCGCCGGGAACAGTATCGCCCCGGGCAGGGGAAAGATGGACAGGCGGACGCTCAAACCGGCCTCATCCGAACAGCAGCTTGGACAGCCGCCGCCGGGTTGCCACGACCCATGGATCTTCGAGACCTACGGCGTTGAAAATGTCGATCAGCTTGGTCCGTGCCGCGCCTTCGTTCCACTCGCGGTCGGTTTCGATCATCGCGAGCAATTCGTCGGCGGCGGCATCGCGCTCGCCTGCAGCGAAAGCAGCCTCGGCATAGGCCAGGCGCGCATCCATATCGGAAGGATCGGATTGCGCTTTCTCGCGCAGGGCGGCGAGTTCGTCGTCATCGACCTTGTTGCCCGCAAGTTCCAGTGCCGCCTTGGCGTTCTCGACCTGCGGATCTTTCGCCAATGCAGGGTTGGCCTCGACAGCGGCGAGCGCCGCCTTCGCTTCCTCGACCCGATCGGCCAGCGCGAGTGCGCGGATGAGGCCCGCATGCGCGGCGGCATTGTCGGGCGCCATTTCGGCAACCTGCGCAAAGATACCCGCGGCGCGCGCGGCATCGCCTTCGGACAGTACCTGCTCGCCCATCGCGACGAACTGGTCTACTTGCTGCGCGGCCTGTGCCTGCTGACTGTCTGCGTCGCCTCCATCGATCGGGAGCTGCGACAGGATCTGGTCGAGGGTCTGCTTCAGCTGCGATTCGCTGCGGGCATTCGTGAGGTCAGCAACCGGCTGCCCCTGGAACATGGCATACACTGTCGGGATCGACTGGACCTGAAACTGTGCGGCGATGAACTGTTCCTTGTCGACATCGACCTTCACCAGCACAACGCCCTTGTCGGCATATTCGCCCGCGACCTTTTCCAGCATCGGGGCAAGCGCCTTGCACGGGCCGCACCACTCCGCATAAAAATCGAGGATGACGAGCTTTGTCGTCGATGGTTCGACAACATCCTGCTTGAACTTCTCGACAGCCTTCTGCTCGTCGATGCTCAATCCCATGCTCGCCACGTAAACCGCCTTTCTGCGCGTTGAAATCCAGGCTGCCCATGTGGGCCTTTCTCCGCCAATGTGAAGGGCCGGAGTGTCGCTCGCAACCCTCATGCGAAAACCGCACTTTTTTGCTTGCGGGACTCACAAGCCGTTGCTAGTTGCGCGCCTCCCCACCGGACCACGCGGTTCGGCGAGCGTCAGTGAGCGGGCGTAGCTCAGGGGTAGAGCACAACCTTGCCAAGGTTGGGGTCGGGCGTTCGAATCGCCTCGCCCGCTCCATTTTCTCCTATCGACAAGAGATGTCCGGCTTACTGTGCGAAGTCGTTCGTCGCGCTAATTTGCATTTTATCGCGGCAATGGTTGCGTTCCGACTTCGCGTCGCTATGAAGCGCGTTATGTTGTATCACACCGTTTCGCTTCGCCGTGGCCTTGCCACTTCCATTTCCCTGATCGCACTGACCCAAGCTGCGCCGACGATTGCACAGGATGCCCCCGCGCAAGACGAGGCCGAGGTCACCAGCGCAGAAGACGATCTGCACAATCGCCGCATTGCTGCCGACGGTACGATCATCGTCAGTGCCGAAGCCTTGCGCGAGTTCGATCTTCTCGCCGGCACCGACGTGATCGAAGGCGAAGAGCTCGATGCCAATATGGACGGCCAGCTGGGCGAAGTCCTGACCAGCATTCCCGGCGTTACGGCAACCGGTTTCGCACCGGGCGCTTCCCGCCCGATCCTGCGCGGCTTCTCGGGCGAACGGGTCAAGGTCCTCGTCGACGGTATCGGCGCGATCGACGTATCGAATACCTCCGCCGACCATGCGGTTTCGATCGACCCGCTAACGGCGGAAAGCATCGAGGTACTTCGCGGCCCGGCAGTGCTTCTCTATGGCAGCCAGGCCATCGGCGGTGCCGTTAACGTCATCGACAAACGAATCCCGCGCCGGATTCCAGCTGAAGACTTCCACCTCGATGCCCTGGTCCGCGCCGATACGGTGAAGGATTTACGCGAAGGCGGTGCCTCGCTCGATGTCCCGCTAGGTGGCGGCTTCGTGGTTCATGCCGATGGGCTTTATCGCCAGACCGATGATCTCGAGGTCCCCGGTTTCGTGCTGTCCAAAGATCTTCGCGCCGACCTGCTCGCCGATGCTGCCGAAGAGGAAGACGAGGGGCATCTCGAGGAGGCGGGAGAGCTTCGCGAGGTGGCCAACGCCAGCGACACGCTGTTCAACAGCGGTACGGAAACCTGGTCGGCCAACGGTGGCCTCGCATTTTTCCGGAACGATTCGAGCCTCGGCGTTTCCGTGGGGGTCTATGATACCTTTTACGGTGTCCCCATCCTGCCCGGCGCCCACCATCACCACGAGGAAGAAGGCGAGGAAGGCCATGAAGGTGAGGACCACTCCGAAGAGGAGGAAGAAGCTCCCGAAACGGTCAGCATCGGACTGCGCCAGTACCGCGCAGACCTGCGCGGCGACATCGTGCTGGGCGACGGTATCTTCGAGCGCCTCAAGATCCGTGCCGGATATTCCGATTACACGCATACCGAATTCGAGGGCGATGAAGTCGGCACCGTATTCGACGTGCAGGGCATCGAGGCCAGGGCCGAACTGCTCCAGAATCAGGACGGCATCCTGCGCGGGTCGATCGGGACCCAATACTACTTCCGCGATTTCGCCGCCGAAGGTGCGGAAGCCTATGTCGCGCCGAACCGGACCGAACAGATTTCATTCTTCACCCTGCAGGAATACGGCAACGGCCCGCTCCAGCTAGAAGGGGCACTGCGCTACGAGATGACCGACGTGGACTCCGTCCCGCTCGGCATCGAACGCGATTTCGACAGCGTCTCCGGCGCGGTCGGTCTGGCCTATCAGGCAACGCCGAGCTTCCGTACCGGTGTGAACCTCTCGCGAGTGGCCCGCGCTCCAAGTGCGGAAGAGCTGTTCTCCGAAGGGCCGCATATCGCGACGCAGCAGTTCGAGATCGGCGATCCCGACCTCGGCATGGAAAAAGCCTGGGGTGTCGAACTATTTGCGCGTGGCAGCCTTGGCCCTGTCGACCTTTCAGTGGCCGCCTACCGGTCATGGTTCGACGATTACATCTACCTCAGCGAAACCGGCCTGGAAGAAGACGGTCTTCCGGTGTTCGAATACCTCCAGCAGGATGCGACCTATACCGGCGTCGAAGGCCAGATTGCCTGGACCTTTATCGACACCCCCGGCTTCGACCTCACCGCCGACTTGCGCGGCGAGTATATCGATGCCGAACTGGATAACGGCTTCAACGTGCCGCGCATTCCGCCGCTAGGCCTGACGGGCGCGCTGGAAGCGGATACCGGAAACCTCACGCTGCGCGGCGAGGTCGAATGGTTCGACGATCAGAACGATGTCGCGCCGTTCGAGACGGCAACCGAAGGATTCACCTTCGTCAATGCATCGGCCACATGGCGTCCGCTGGCGAGCGACCCCGCCCTTGCGGTGATCCTGAAGGCCGAGAACATGTTCGATGAGGAAGGCAGGCGCCATTCCAGCTTCACGAAGGATTTCGTCCCGCTCCCCGGCCGCAACATCAGCGTCGCGGTGCGCATGAGCCTGTAACTGTGAGAGGGGGGCGCCGCCCCCCTTCTCTATTCTTCGATCTCGAAGGTGAGATGCGCGTGTTCGCGCAGCCTTTCGACCAGTTCCTCCCCCAGAAACGATCCCGGTGTTCCTACCCCGTCTTCGGCCTTGCTCTGCAATAGTGCCATGCCGGTTTCGCCGAGCATGCGACTGGTCGAACCGTATCCCGGATCGAACTTGCCCTTCACCGCATATCTGATCTGCTTTCCATCGGGCCACTCGCCGATGAACAGCACGTCATAGAACCCGTTCTCGCGCTCTTCCTGTGTCGGCCCTTCACCCGGCTTCGGCGGTTTGGCACCGAAGGGGTTCTTCATTAATTCGACCATCGCGTTGGCGGCGGCCTTGCCTGCATCCCCCGGGCTGGTCAGCACCATCTCGTCATAACGAAAATCCTTTCCGTAGGGGTGGCCGCGGAGGAAATTGGTGCGGTGGACGTTTTTGGTGTTGATCGGCGCCATGACGAAGGGAGCCGCCCATTTGCCAGTGTCTTCCTCATAGTGCGGCACCATGCCCGAGGGCTGCTCCGGCCCTTCAAATCCGGGCGTGAGCGCAAACGGATCGCGTAGTGCGCTAATGACCTTCGGATCCTTCATCGCGGCCTTCATAGTCGCACCGAGGCTGGCTGCGGTCCCGCCGGAAAAGGTGCCTTTCATCGTGCGAACCCGGCCCTTTACGCGGGGCGCCGGAGAACCGTGGCGCGCGGCTGCCTCTTTCTGAAGCATCAGTACGCCGAGGTCGAAGGGGATCGAATCGAAGCCTGATGAAAAGCAGATCCTGGCTCCGCTGGCCCTGGCGGCTTCGTGATGCTGGACGATCTTCTCCGCCATCCAGGCCGGTTCGCCGCAGAGATCGGCATAGTCGGTCCCGGTCTTCACGCAGGATTCGACCAGCGCATTGCCATAAAGCTGGTAGGGGCCGACCGTCGAGAGGACCACCCGGGTACGTCGGCACATGGCTTCGAGACTGGCCGGATCGTCGGCATCGGCGACGATCATGCGAGTGGTCGAAGGCGCGCCGATTTCTTCGCGTACCGCGGTGAGCTTGTCTTCGCTGCGACCGGCCATCGCCCATTTCGGGCCATGATCGCTATTGCCGTATTCGCGCACGAAATGTTCGGCGACGAGGCGGCCCGTGTAACCGGTCGCGCCATATACGATGATATCGAATTCGCGGCTGTTTTCATGGTTGGCATCGGTCATGCAATCTCTCCTTCGGACGAGGTGATGCGCCGTGAAACCGCGGGAGTCAAAGCCGCTACGTCATGAGCGCTTGCGAGGCCGGGAGCAGTGGCGAAGTGTTGACGGTGGACGTTCTTTTCAGACCCGTGACCTTTCGCGGTTTTCGCGCATAATCAGGGGCTTGAGTGTCAGCTTGGCGCAGCGGGTGTGACCTTTGCAGATGGACGGCTCGGTCATCGACTGGGATGGGGAGCATAGGAATGCGAGGCATGGGCTTCACCGCCGGTTGGCAAAAGCCGATGCGATAGCGCCTTGGCGACCTGTAGGAAAACGGCCGGTCCATCGCTGGCAGAAGACACAGCGGCGGAGGCGCTTACAGCCTTGGCAGCGTCACTCCGCGCTGGCCCATATATTTGCCTGCGCGGTCGGCATAGGTCACTTCGGGCCGCTCGTTACCCTGCAGGAACAGGAACTGGCACGCACCCTCATTGGCGTAGATTTTCGCAGGCAATGGCGTCGTGTTCGAGAATTCGAGCGTCACATGGCCTTCCCAGCCCGGCTCCAGCGGCGTCACGTTCACGATAATGCCGCAGCGGGCATAGGTGCTCTTGCCGAGGCAGATGACCAGTACATCTTCCGGCACGCGGAAATATTCGACTGTCCGGGCGAGCGCGAAACTGTTGGGCGGGATTACGCAGACATCGGTCTGGCGATCGACGAAGCTGGTTGCGGCGAAATCCTTCGGATCGACCACGGCATTATCGACATTGGTGAAGATCTTGAACTCGTCCGCCACCCGTGCGTCGTAGCCATAGGAAGACAGGCCATAGCTGATGGTCCCGTCACGCCGCTGGCTTTCGACGAAGGGTTCGATCATGTCGCGTGTCGTGGCCGCTTCGCGGATCCATTTGTCGGAAAGAATCGCCATGCACCTGTGATTCCGCAAAGCAGCGCATGCATCAAGCGGAGGCGGGATTTAATCCCCCTCCTAAGCGGCGTGGAGCTTACCGGTCCCCCGAGCACCGCCGTCCTTCGCGTCGAGACCATCAAAGATCGCATCGACGATATGGGCCAGCTTGTCCTCGGAAAGACGGTCTCCGATCATCGCGATGAGATAGGGCTGTATATAGCTGAGCACCATCTGGTTGATGACCGACCGGGCATAGTCGACGTCCATCCCGGCGAGGTGGCCGTCCGCCTGCGCTTCGGCGATCAGTTCGCACAGATAGTGGTCGCCGAGATCGATATAGCTCTGCGCATATTCGAAATACCGCTCACCCATTTCGACATAGAGGCGGAAGGTGGCGGGATCGTCCTGGAAATTCTTGCGCAGCAGCGTGAAGCGGCGCGCGAAGAATTCGTACATCTTGCGGCGCGGCGGAAGATTGCTCCCCATCACAGCGTCCATCACCGCGATCTTGGGTGCAAACCATTCGGCGGTGATCGCTTCGAACAAATCGCCTTCCTCGGGAAAGATAGCTTCCACCCGCGCGCGTGCCATCTTGAGCTCGGCCGCGAGCCGCGCACGCGTAACTTCCTCGCCCGTGCGTTCGAGAAGCTGCATTGCCTCAAGGGCAAAGCGCCTCCGCTGCTGATCGATATCCTTCTCGCCCACCTGTCCCGGCTCCATTGGAAGCGTGTTCGTGCCCATTTAGAGGATCAGGAGCGGGGTTAAACCCCCGTGCATCGAATCAATCGGTATTCTTTGGAGGCATCGGGACGAAGGCCGAGGTCCGGCGCTTGTATTCCTCGTAACCGGGGCGCGAATGCTTCATTCCCTTTTCCAGCAGGGCCGCGCCAGACCACTTGATCAGCGTGAAGGTAAGGAAGATCGGACCCGCCACGGTCCACAGGGCGACTTCCCAGCTGATGCCGGAAGCGACCAACCAGATACCCCACCAGGCGCAGGCATCGCCGAAGTAATTGGGGTGGCGGGTGTAACGCCACAGCCCCCTGTCCATCACCAGGTCCTTGTTCGCAGGGTTCGCCTTGAACCGGGCGAGTTGCCAGTCGCCCACCCATTCGAAGAAGATGCCGACCAGATAGAGCACCGTGCCGACGATGGCCAAAACTGTCAGGCGGTTTTCTCCCCCTGCGGCGAGGATCCCAGCCTGCGCCGGTGAGCTTACGAGAAACAGCAGGACGGCCTGCCCCAGCCAGATCTTGGTCAGCGTGGTCGAAGCGAACCGGCCCTCTTCACGCGCTTTCCTGAGCATACGGGCATAGCGCTTGTCTTCGCCCTCCGCGCGCCACCTGCGGAAGAGATAGATGCCGAGCCTGAGTCCCCACGCCGCGGTCATTCCTAGAAGCAGGTGAGCGAGTAGTCCCCGTTGTTCGAGCTGCAGCCAGCTTGTGAGCGCCATCAGCGCCATGCCTGCGCCCCAGTAGGAATCGATGAACGAGACATCGCCGATCTTCACGGAAACGAGCCAAAGCATCAGCGTGACGCCCACCAGAATCGCAGCGTTGACGAGGAGGGCGTCGATCATTTCTTCATCTCTCCCACGGTCTGGGTGCTCTTTTCGAGTGCGACGAAGCGATCGCAATCGGGCCGCTTTTCACGATAGAAGGCGGCAATCTTCGCCAGGTCGGCGCGGTAATCGCCGGTCGGCATGATCGGCTCGCCCATGCCCCCAACCAGTTTCGCATTGTCGACCCATGCGGGCACGATGGGCACGCCTGCGGCCATGGCGATGTGGTAGAAACCGCTGCGCCAGTCGCCCTTGAAGGTGCGCGAACCTTCGGGCGCGATCACCAGTGCTAGGTCATCCGCCGCGGCGAATGCGGCCGCGACCTGTTCGACATAATTCGCCCGCCTGCTGCGATCGATCGGGATGCCCCCCATGTCTAGCATGAAGTCGGTCATCGGCCATTTGAACAGGCTGCTCTTGCCCATGAAGCTCGGGCGGATGCCGAGTTCGTGCGTGGCGCCGATGAAGAAAATGAAGTCCCAGTTGGAGGTATGCGGTGCACCGAGGATTATGAATTTGCGCGCCTCGGGCCGCCGCCCGTCGATGCGCCACCCCTTCCAGCGATACAGCAAGATCAGCAGTCGCCGAACGAGACGGCTCAGCAGCGATGGCTTGCGATTCGTGGCGCTCGGCATTCTCTCTCCTCCCGTCCGGTTAGCAGGTCCGGGCGGGAAAGCGAGAGGAACTGCGGCGTCAGACCCGGTCGCGCTCCGCCAATGACGGGTCGATGCTGGGCCTTGTGGGTGCGCCGGTGCCGGATTCCAGCGGGTCATCCACACCGTTCCCGTCGCGGTCGGCCACTTCGCTGGTCAGTTCGCCATAGAGCGCTTCATAGTGATTGATGGCGCGGCGCAATTCCTCGGTCGTGGCATCGCTCGACCGGTCGGCGATTTCGTGCCCGGCGAGGTAGTGTTTGGCCACGTCGCCGTGATCGACGGTGAGATCGGCATGGCGCTTCTCGAAATCGGCCATCGGATATCCGCGGAGATTCATGATGTCGGTGAGCAGGCGATCCGCCCGGCTGACGGCTTCCATCGGACTGTCGACGAACAGCGCCTTGGTATCCTTCCATTCCCCGGCAAAGCGATCACGCTCTTCCGACGTAAGGGGCCGGATTTCGAGCTTCTTGACCCGTTCCTCGCGCTCGATCAGATCGGATTCGGCCTTGCGCCGACCACCCTTGGCTTCGAGCGTGCGATCATATTCCTCGCCATATCGGTCGCGCAATTCCCTGGTGCGGTTGCGCTGGATGAAAAGCCACGCAAGCAATGCCCCCACCACGAGGACGATGAGCACGATGGCAATGGTGACTTCCTGGCCTTCCATGGGCATTCTCCTGTTCGCGGCCCAACCCCCACGGGCATGAAAGAGGAATGTCTGAAAGGCCTGTGAAGTTCCTCGCTTACATCCTGAACACGCCGAATTGCGGGCGTTCCGCGATTGGGGCTTCCAGTGTCGCAGCAAAGGCGAGGCCCAGGACATCGCGCGTCTGGACCGGGTCGATCACGCCGTCGTCCCACAGGCGGGCGGTGGCGTAATAGGGATTGCCTTCGTCTTCGTATTTCTGGCGGATAGGGGCCTTGAATTCCTCCGCCTGCTCATCGCTCCAGCTGTCGGCATCGCGGTGGACGGTGGCGAGTACGGAGGCCGCCTGCTCGCCGCCCATCACGCTGATCCGCGCATTGGGCCAGGTGAACAGGAAGCGGGGCGAGTAGGCGCGCCCGCACATGCCGTAATTGCCCGCGCCGAAGCTGCCGCCGATGACGACGGTGACCTTGGGCACGGTCGCGGTGGCGACTGCGGTGACCAGCTTGGCGCCGTGCTTGGCGATGCCTTCCGCCTCGTATTTGCCGCCAACCATAAAGCCGGAAATGTTCTGGAGGAACAGCAGCGGAATGCGGCGCTGGCAGGCAAGCTCGATGAAATGCGCGCCCTTTTGTGCGCTTTCGGAGAACAGCACACCGTTGTTGGCGAGGATCGCCACCGGCATGCCCCATATGTGGGCAAAGCCGCAGACCAGCGTGCTGCCGTAATGCTGCTTGAACTCGTGAAACTCGCTGCCGTCGACAAGGCGGGCGATTACTTCGTGCACGTCATAGGGTGCGCGGACGTCTTCGGGCACGATGGCGTAGAGGTCTTCACCGTCGAATTTCGGCGGGCGCGGTTCGCGCAGTGCGATGCCTTGGGCCGCGGCGTGGTTTTCGCCCAGATGGCTGACGATATCGCGCACGATGGTGAGCGCGTGCTCGTCGTTCTCGGCCAAGTGATCGACCACGCCAGATTTCTTCGCATGCAGATCGCCGCCTCCGAGGTCCTCGGCGCTGATTTCCTCGCCCGTAGCGGCCTTCACCAGCGGCGGGCCGGCAAGGAAAATGGTGCCCTGGTTGCGTACGATGACCGTCTCGTCGGACATGGCGGGCACATAGGCGCCGCCCGCTGTGCAGCTGCCCATGACGCAGGCGATCTGCGGGATGCCGAGCGCCGACATGTTCGCCTGGTTGAAGAAGATGCGCCCGAAATGGTCGCGGTCGGGGAAGACCTCGGCCTGATGCGGCAGGTTCGCCCCGCCGCTGTCGACGAGATAGATGCACGGCAGGCGGTTTTCCTGCGCGATTTCCTGCGCACGCAGGTGCTTCTTGACCGTCATCGGGTAATAGGTGCCGCCCTTCACGGTGGCATCGTTGCACACGATCATCACCTGCCGGCCCGACACGCGCCCGATCCCGGCGATCAGTCCCGCTCCGTTGATCTCGTCCTTGCCATACATGCCATTGGCGGCGAGCTGGCCGATTTCGAGGAAAGGACTACCCGGATCGAGCAGGCGCTCGACACGCTCACGCGGGAGCAGCTTGCCCCGCCCCACATGGCGCTCGCGGCTGCCTTCCGAACCACCCAGCGCGGCGGCGGCAACGGTAGTGCGCAAATCGGCGGCCAGCGACTTGTTATGCTCGAAACGTGCCTTGGCGTCGGGCGCCTCGCGGTCGAGCGTGGATGTGAGAACGGGTGCGGTCATCCCGCCGCCCCGATCAGTTCACGCCCGATAAGCATACGCCGGATCTCGTTGGTGCCCGCGCCGATATCGAGCAGCTTGGCATCGCGCATGTAGCGTTCGACCGGCCAGTCGAGCGTGTAGCCTGCCCCGCCCAGCGCCTGGACGCTCTCGGCCGCCACGCGGAAAGCGTTCTCGCTCGCCAGCAGGATCGCACCTGCCGCGTCGAAACGCGTGGTTTTCTCAGCGTCGCAGCTCTTGGCGACGGCATAGGTGTAGGCGCGCGCCGATTGCAGCGCGACATACATGTCGGCCACCTTGGCCTGCATCAGCTGGAAAGACCCGATCGGCTTGCCGAACTGGGTGCGTTCGCGAAGGTAGGGAATGACCGTGTCGAGGCAGGCCTGCATCACGCCGAGCTGCAATCCGGCGAGCACCACGCGCTCGTAATCGAGCCCGCTCATCAGCACGCCCACGCCGCCGTTTTCGGGACCCATCACGTTCTCGTCCGGCACGAAGCAATCGTCGAACACCAGCTCCGACGTCGGCGAGCCGCGCATGCCCACCTTCTCGATCTTCTGGCCGATGGAAAAGCCCTCGAACTCCTTCTCGATCAGGAAAGTGGTGATGCCGCGGCTGGCGGCCTCGGGCGCGGTCTTGGCGTAGACCACCAGCGTATCGGCATAGGGCGCATTGGTGATCCAGAACTTGGTGCCGTTGAGTACGTAGCCGCCTTCGACTTTCTCGGCCTTGGCCTTCATCGAAACGACGTCGGAACCGGCGCTCGCTTCGCTCATCGCTAGGCTGCCGACATGTTCGCCGCTGATGAGCTTGGGCAGGTATTTCGCCTTCTGTTCGGCATTGCCCCAGCGGGCAATCTGGTTGACGCAGAGGTTGGAATGCGCGCCGTAGCTGAGGCCGACCGATGCACTCGCGCGGCTCACTTCCTCGACCGCGATCACATGCTCGAGATAGCCGAGGCCCAGTCCGCCGTCCGCTTCCGGAACGGTGATGCCATGAAGGCCCAGCTCGCCCATCTGCTGCCAGAGTTCGTCACGCGGAAACCAGTCTTCGCGGTCGACCTTCTCGGCCAGCGGCGCGATCTGTTCATCGGCGAAGCGGCCGACACTCTCGCGGATCATGTCGGCACTTTCGCCGAGCTGGAAATCGAAATCGGGGGTAGCGCGCAAAATCGTCTCTCCTTGGCGGACGGCAATCGGTCCTGCATTTTCTACGCCGCCCGATAGCCGAGCGTGATGAAGGGCGCAAATCTCTGAATCGGCGCCCGAAAGAAGGTTGGCCAAGCGCTCCCTCTTCGATAGGTAAAACCGTTGTATCTCTGCTATTTATCGCCTATTGCAGCGTGCGCAGATGGACATGTTCACTTCCGAAGAGACTCTCTGGCCCCAGGGCAACGCACCTGCTCCGCCATTTTGCGACGAGGGCGAGCGTTTGAACGTGCTTGCAGCCTTTGGCACACAAGGGCTCCTCGGCGATCCCGAACTTAAGCAGCTCGTTACCTTTGCGGCTGCGCTTTGCCAGACTCCGGTCTCCACAGTCACCGTGGTCGAAGAGACGCGGCAGCGCTTTCTCGCCCAGGTCGGTCTCGAAGTCAGTGAAACACCGCGCTCCACGAGCTTTTGCGCCCATGCGATGCTGCAAACGCAGCCGATGATAGTGAGCGATGCCACGCAGGACGAACGCTTTGCGGACAACCCGTTGGTTACCGGTGAACCGAACATCCGGTTCTACGCCGGTTTCCCGCTCGTGTCCGAAGAAGGCGCTCCGCTGGGCGCGCTGTGCGTGATCGATACCGAACCGCGGCCGGAAGGACTTACCGAACTCCAGCATCAGGGAATGACGGTACTGGCGGCCGCCGTAATGCGTCGCTTCGGCCAGAGGCGGGCGAGCGAGGCAGCAAGGAGCGAAATCGCCTTGCGCGAAGCGCGGCTTCGCCGGATGATCGATTCCGTCCCCGGCATCGCCTGGCGCGCCGACGACAAGGGCAATTTCGCCTATATCAATGCGCGCTGGAAGGAGCTGACCGGGCTCGAACCGCCGACCACGACCGCCGGGTGGCAGGGAGCGATCCATCCCGATGATTGGGAATCGACGCTGGCCAAGTTTGAAGCCGCGGTCGGGGCGGGCGAACTGTTCGAGGACGAATGGCGCCTCCGCCTGGCGGACGGGTCCTATCGCTGGGTCCAGTCCCGTGCTGTACCTGTGGTGGAAGAGGGGCAGGCGATCAGCTGGTTCGGTACCGTCTTCGATATCGACAAGTCCCATCGCATGATGGAATCGCAGGATCTCCTGGCACGCGAGCTCTCGCATCGGATCAAGAATATCTTCGCCGTGGTTTCCGGCCTGATCGCCATTCGTTCGCGAGGGCGTGAAGAGGTGGCGGATTTTGCCGCTGAGCTGACCGATGCCATCCGCGCTCTGGGAACGGCACATGACTATGTCAGGCCGATGAGCGATAGGCGCGGAGAAACGCTCTCGGGGCTATTGACCGACTTGCTCGCTCCCTATGACACCAAGGGCGGCGAGCGTTTCTCGATCAAGGGGCCCGGCGTGAAGATAGGTGCGCGTGCAGCGACACCGCTCGCGCTGATCTTCCACGAACTCGCCACCAATTCGGCCAAGTACGGTGCACTATCCTGTAAGGAAGGTCATGTTGCCGTGACTGTGACCGAAGCCGAGGGCCAGATCCGCGTCGACTGGGAAGAACGGGCTTCGCCCTGTAAAACCGCGCCGAAAAAAGACAGCGAAGGCTTCGGGTCGCGGCTGTTGAGGATGGCGATCGAAGGACAATTGGGAGGGCGGTTCACACGCTCTTATTCCGACGACGGGCTCGATGTAGAGATTTCGGTCCCGGTCTCGTCGCTGAGCGACTGACACTCGCCAATCCGCATTCCTTTTCCTATGCTTCGCCCCATTCGACCGGATGGAGGGAAGTTTGCGGGGTTTTTTCAGGATTTCGACTATCATGGCGCTGGGTCTGGGCGCTTGCACGCCGCCTGAGGACGAGCCAGTCTCTCAGGACGATACCGCGCTCGAAATGTCTGGAGAAGAAGCAGACGGCGAATCTGCTCCGGAGGGCTTCGCCGAGACGGCATGGCGCGTCACTTCCGAAGACGGCGCGCGCTACGCCACCTTTTTCGACGCCGGGGGGCGCTATCGCGACTTGCGTAACGGCGACCCCTGGCAGGAGGGGGAATGGACCTATTCGGACGGCCCCAACGGCAAACAGATATGCCTGAGACCAGATGGCGAAAATAGTGTTGAAACCTGCTGGCAGCCGGGCAGCGTGAATGACGACAGGATGGTTGCTACCGGGCAGGGAGACCGCCGGATCGAACTGACGCGCATAACCTATCGGGCACCGGATCCGAGCGAAGGTGACGAAGAAGAGTGAGGGGCTCGAAAGGCCCCGCGCTCGCATTCGAGAACGTCGCGAAATCCTATGGAGAAACGCAGGCCGTTCAGAGTGTTTCTCTGCAAATCGAGCCGGGCCAGTTCGTTGCGCTTGTCGGGGCAAGCGGTTCGGGCAAGTCGACCCTGCTCAAGACCGTCAACCGGCTGGTAGACCCCAGCGCGGGACGCGTGCTGTTCGAGGGCGAGGATGTTGCCGGTCTCCCGCTGGCCGCCCTGCGCCGCCGGATCGGATATGTCTTCCAGTCGATCGGGCTGTTCCCGCATATGACGGTCGCCGAGAATATCGGTATCGGGCCGAGGCTGGCTGGCCAGAAAATCGACACTTCGCGCGTTGCAGAGCTGCTCGAGCTGGTGGAACTGGAAGCAGAGATGGCCCGGCGAATGCCCGAGGAGCTTTCGGGCGGGCAGCGTCAACGCGTCGGCGTGGCGCGTGCGCTGGCCGGAGATCCGCACTTGCTGCTAATGGACGAACCCTTCGGCGCACTGGACTCTGTCACGCGCGACGCGCTCGGCGAGCGGGTACGCGGGCTTCACAAGGAATTCGGCCTGACGAGCGTCATGGTCACGCACGACATGGCCGAAGCCTTGCTGCTGGCCGATCGCGTGCTGGTGATGGATGAGGGGCAAATCGTCGCGGACGAGCATCCGCAGGCGCTGGTAGGCGGTGGAGGCGGTGAGATAGCGCAGGCGCTTGTCGCGGTGCCCCGGCACCAGGCCGAACGGCTGGCGGAGCTGTCGCGGTGAACGGGGTGTGGAGCGCCTTGATGGGTCTTGGCGACCAGCTGGCCGCCCATGTCTTGCTGTCAGCCGCTGCCATCGCACTGGGGATCGTGGTCGCGCTGCCCTTGGCTATCTGGGCGAGCCGGTCGGAGAAAGTGGCCCGCATTTCGCTTGCCTTCGCCAGCCTCGTCCAGACTATTCCGGCCCTGGCCTTGCTTGCGCTGTTTTTCCCGATCCTGCTGTCGCTGCGATCGGTGTTAGGAGAAGGACTGCCGACGCTGGGTTTCCTTCCAGCTCTGCTCGCCCTGGCGCTCTATGCCCTGCTGCCGATCCTGCGCAATGCCGTGACCGCACAGGCCAATCTCGATCCGGGCGTCATCGAAGCGGCGCATGGGGTCGGAATGGGCTTCCGCCAGCGCCTGTGGCTGGTCGAGGCACCCTTGTCCGCCCCCTATATCATGGCAGGTATTCGTACGGCAGCGGTCTGGACCATCGGGGCTGCAACGCTTGCGACGACTATCGGACAGAAAAGCCTGGGCGATCCGATTTTCGCCGGGCTGCAGACGCAGAACTGGGCGCTGGTCCTTGCTGGCTGCATCGCCAGCGCAGGTCTGGCGCTGTTGGCAGACACCATTCTCGGAACGATCGAACGCGGGTTTCGCGATCGGCGGCGAAGCCTCTGGCTCGGGGGTCTCGTGGCTGTGGCACTGGGCATTGGCGCGGCGCTGTTCGCACAATTCGGCAGCGGCGAGGATGAAGATGCGGTCGTGATCGGGGCCAAGGGTTTCTCCGAGCAATATATCCTGGCGCGTCTCATAGGGCAGCGGCTGGAGGAGGAAGGGTTTGCCGTCGAATATCGCGACGGGCTGGGTTCGGCTGTGGCGCATAGTGCAGCGGCGAGCGGCGAAGTCGATATCTATGTCGACTATACGGGCACGATCTGGGCCAACCAGATGAACCGCGAAGACAATCTCCCGCGTGAGGAGATGTACCGGCAGATTACCGAGTGGGAGACGGCAAACACCGGAATGCATGTGTTGGGGCGGCTGGGCTTCGAGAATGCCTATGGCCTCGCCGTGACGCGCGAACGTGCGCGAACCTACGGGTTGGGTTCGATCGAGGATCTGGCACGGGTCGCGCCGCAGCTTACAGTTGGCGGCGATCCGGAATTCTTCGAACGGCCCGAATGGATCGCAGTTCGCGACGCCTATGGTCTGCGCTTCGCCGCACGCCGCAACTTTTCACCCACTTTCATGTATAACGCGCTCCGGTCGGGAGAAGCGGATGTGATCGGGGCCTATACCTCCGATGGGCGAATCGAGGCGGACAATCTTACCATCCTCGACGATCCGCGCGGGGCATTTCCGAACTACGACGCGGTGCTCCTGCTTAGCCCATCTGCGGGGAGCAATGAGGGAATCATTGCCGCGCTCGAACCCCTGATCGGTGCCATAGATGTCGGTGCCATGCGCGAGGCCAACTATTCCGTCGACCGCGAGGAAGACAAACTGTCCTTCGAAGAAGCGGCGCGGCAGTTGGCGGAGCGAGCCGGATTGTAGATCAGCGCGTGCGTTTCCAGGTCTGGGTCTGGCAAAAGGGACCGAGACAGCCTTTCACTTCAAGCGTGGCCGAATTCTTCCTGCGGATGATCGAGCGATAGGTCTTGCCGCTTTTCGGATCGTAGATTTCGCCGCGCCATTCGTCGCCATCCTCGATGAAACCTGTCAGTACAGGCATACCTAGGAGCTTGCGGTTGCGGAGCTTGGGATTGCGATTGTTGACGTCGCGCTGGTCCGCGCCTTGCGGCGGTGTAACGAGGAATTTCGTGATCCGCCCGCAAAGACGCTCTCCGCAATCGCCGATAGTGATCACTGCGTCGCCTTCGGCGGTCATCCATTTGCCTTCGACCGGCTGCGCGGCGAGCAAGGGTGAGGCTGTGACCAGGGCGGCAAAGGCAAGGAGGTTCTTCATGGAATTCCTTCGATCTGCTTGTCGCGGAAATGCCAGATAGGGGACGAACGTCAGCCGAAGCCCGCCCCGCGAGGCGCACCGCGCGGCGTAAGCGCCATGACCTTGAACAATTCGCCCATCTGGTCCGGTCCGATCAGCCGGTCGCGCGCGCGGGCAAGCTCCTCGGTGCGATCCGGGGCACGTTGTGCAAGCGCCTGCGCGCGCAGGTCTATTCCCATTGCGCTCAGCCACGCCCCTTGCGTGGCAGTATTGACAGCGAGGCCTGCGCGTCTCGCCATTTCCCCGAGAGTCGCAAAATCGACCAGCGCGGTAAGGTCCATTTCGCCCGGAGCATCGAATACGCCCACTCTCTTATGCGCGCGGACGGCTTGCAACGTCTCGCCGGTCTGCGACGTGAGATAACCGTAATCGATGAACAGTGCAGCGCCGCCCTGAATGTCGATCCGGCGGGCAATCTCTTCGACCGTGGCGGCGGCGGCGGGACAGGTTTCGATCACCGTACCGATGGGATGGCTGCGGTGATGTTCGGGCACGGCATCGTCCATCGGGCTGCGCCCGGCGGCGAAGACGACACGGTCGTCTTCGAGAGCGACCATCCGTTCGCGCCAGCCCCGCTCCGTCATGACAAGCTGCCGGATCGGCAGCGCGTCGAGAAATTCATTAGCCACGATGTAAAGCGGCCGGTCTTCGGGAAGGGTATCGATACTGTCGTGGAACTGTGCCTGGCTTAGCGTGTCGGCCTGCAGTTTCCGCAGGGCCTCAGACCCCTCGACCAGATGGACCGGGGGAGCGATTCCCTGGCTGGCCATCGCCCTCAAGGCGTCGCGTGCCAGCGTCCCGCGTCCGGGACCCAGCTCGACATAGGTAGCATCGGGCCGACCCGAGCGGTTCCAGAGATCGGCCAGCCACAATCCCACCATCTCCCCGAACATCTGGCTGATTTCGGGCGCGGTAGTAAAATCGCCTGCGCTGCCAAGAGGATCGCGAGCCGCATAATAGCGCGCATTGTTTTCGCCCATGTAACGCGACACGGGCATGGGCCCGTGTCGCTCTATCAACCGGCGAAAGGTAGCGGCGAGGTCGGTTGAGGACCCGGCGCCGCTCATGCCGTCTGGGGTGTGGTCGAGCCTTTTGTCCCGCCGACCGGAGGTTTGACTAAGGCATAGATCATCACCGCCACGCCGACTGCGATCATTGGAAGGCTAAGCCACTGGCCCTGGCTGAGGCCTGTTTCGGCCACCCGGTAGGCAAGATGGGCGTCGGGCTCGCGGAAAAACTCGTTTATGAAACGCCCGGCACCCATTCCGATCGTGAACAGTCCGACCAGTAGGCCCGCACGATAACGTGCCCGTGTCGTCCAGAAGAGCGCGATCAGCAGCACGCCGAGCAGCAATCCTTCCAGCCCCGCCTGATAGAGCTGGCTCGGGTGGCGGGCGATCTCGCCACCACCGGGAAAGACCATCGCCCAAGCGAGATCGCCTTCGACCGGGCGGCCGTAGAGCTCGCCATTGATGAAATTGGCGATCCGGCCAAGCATGTAACCGATCGGAACGTTGACCGCGATGTAATCGCATACGCGCAGCCAGTTCAGCGCGCCGCGCCAGGCAACCCAGGTGATGGCGACGAGCACGCCAATCACCCCGCCGTGGAAGCTCATTCCGCCGTTCCAGAGCTGGAACAGCTCTACACCGCCGAAAAGGTCGGGCTGATAGAACGCGGCATAGCCCAATCGGCCGCCAATGATCACGCCCAGTGTGCAGTAGAAGAACAGATCGTCGGCATGGCGCTGCGCCATCGGCGCGCCGGGCGATTTGATCATTTTCGACAAATGCCAATAGGCGAACAGAATCGCCAGCAGATAGGCCAGCGAGTAATAGCGCAGCTGGAAGCTGCCGATCTCGAACAGATAGGGGCGCAGGCCCAGTTCCGCCCACTGGATCGGTTCGGATGCAGCCGCAGTCGCAGCCAGTAGTGACAGCAAGGTCTTATCCCCTTAGAGAATATCGAAAGCCGCATCGCGCGACCCGTCTCGGGGGCGGCTTTTGGCATAGCAGGCCTTTTGGGGAAAGCCTGTCTCGCACTGTTCCCAGCTTATGGCGGGAACGGGGCGATTTTGCCCGCGCTCGTCAATGGAGAGGACCAGACACGAAAATGCCGACCGATCTCGACAAGGATATCCATCGCTTCACCGCCGCCGTGACTGCACCGGGCCAGATGTTCGAAACCACCCCCATCGAACGCCGCGGCGTGGAGATGCCCGCCTTCAAGAACGCACCGCCCAGCCTGGCGCATTATTTCGCGCATTTCGCCAATGAGAAGAAGGACGACCTTTTCATCGTCGATGGCGAGCTGCGATTGACCTTCGGACAAGTCTATGGCGCCGCGGCATGCGTTGCGCATGGTCTGGTAACGAAGCACGGATTGAAGAAGGGAGACCGCGTCGGCATCGCAGCGCGCAATTCCGTCAACTGGATACTGGCCTATATGGGCACGCTGATGGCGGGCGGCTGCGCCACTTTGCTCAACGGCTGGTGGACCGGCGAGGAAATGGCCTACGGCATCGACCTGTGCGAATGTTCGCTGGTGCTTGCCGATCCGCAGCGCGCCAAACGGATGGAAGGCCAGGACATCAAGTCGAAGATCGTCGTGTTCGATCATGGCGTCCCTTCGGAAGGGCTTGCCCCGATCTGGGCGGAAGGCGACACCGCAATGCAGATGCTGGGCCAGATCGGGCCTGACGATCTCGCCACCATTCTCTATACCTCCGGATCGACCGGCAATCCCAAGGGTGCCTATTCCGATCATCTCGGTGTCGTGTCCGGCACCATGAACTATGTCGCGCAGACCGCGATGATCCTCCAGATCCTGACCGAGCGCGGCGAGGCGCCGACCGTCCAGCCGAGCGCGCTTGTTGCGGTGCCATTGTTCCACGTCACCGGCGAAGTGCCGCTGTTTCTCCAGAGCTTCGCGCTCGGGCGCAAGCTGGTGCTCATGCCCAAATGGGATGCGCGCGAGGCGCTCAGACTTCTCGACGAGGAAAAGATCACCTATTTCGTTGGCGTTCCCCTGATGAGCTACGAAATGGCAACGCATCCGGAACGCGACCAGTTCGACCTGTCGCAGTGCAAGAGCTTTGCCGCAGGCGGCGCCCCGCGTCCGCCCGAGCATGTAACCAAGATCAAGGAGGCCTTCCCTAACGGTTTTCCGTTGCTCGGCTATGGCCTTACCGAAACGAACGCGGTCGGCTGCGGCAATCTCAACGAGAATTACATGGCGAAACCCGGTTCGACCGGCATGCCCTCCAAGCCGCTGGTCGACATGGCCATCCTCGACGATGACGGCAACAAGCTGGCAACGGGCGAAGTGGGCGAAGTCTGCATCCGGTCCGTTGCCAATTTCCTCGGATACTGGAAGAACGACAAGGCGACAGAAGCGGCTTACACCAAGGATGCCTATTTTCGCACGGGCGACCTGGGTTATCTCGATGAAGACGAGTATCTCTTCATCGTCGATCGCAAGAAGGACATCATCATCCGCGGCGGCGAGAATATCTCCTGTATCGAGGTGGAAGAAGCGATCTATGCGCATCCGGCAGTTGCGGAATGCAGCGTGTTCGGCGTTCCCGACGAACGGTTCGGTGAAATCCCGGCGGCGGTCTATTTCACCCATGAAGGCAAGGATCTGAGCCCCGAAGAACTGCAGGATTTCCTGCGCGAGCATATCGCGGCTTTCAAGGTTCCCGCCCACGTCTGGCATTCGAGTGACCACCTGCCGCGCCTCGGTACGCAGAAGGTCGACAAGCGCAGCGTGAAATCCACCTACGCCCAGAGTATCACCGCCGCTTGACCGAACCTGTCATCACCGACCAGCGCGCGATCTTCGACCGGCGCGAAATTGCTTCCCGGATCGAAGCGCTGGTCGAGGAGCATGGAAATTCGTCGCGCCAGCCGGTCGTCGAGCTGCTGAAGCAGGCACTCGACCGGGGGCGCGGCGAAATGGAGCGGCGTCTGGAAGAGCATCCGTCAGCGGGTCATGCCGTGGCCGGCGGCTATTCCTTTCTCGTCGACCAGCTCGTTCGCGTAATCCACGAATACGTCACCCAGCACACCTATCCCAACCCCAATCGCAGCGCCGGCGAACGGCTCGCGGTCATGGCCGTCGGCGGATATGGCCGCAGCGAAATGGCGCCATATTCGGATGTCGACATCGCCTTCCTCGTGGGGGAACGGCGGAACGCCTGGTGCGAGCAGGTGGTCGAAGCCATGCTCTATCTGATGTGGGACCTTGGCCTCAAGATCGGCCATTCCACCCGTACTCTCGACGAGGCGATCCGGCTGGCGAAGGACGACCTTACCATCCGTACCGCATTGCTCGAGGGGCGCTATGTCTGGGGCGATCGTTCGCTCTACGATGAAGGAGAGCAGCGCTATACGCGCGAGGTCGTCAGAGGCAGCGAGCAGGCGTTCCTGACGCAGAAGCTGGAAGAGCGAAACGCGCGCCACAAGCGCATGGGCGACAGCCGCTATGTCGTCGAACCCAATGTGAAGGACGGCAAGGGCGGCCTGCGCGATTTGCAGACGCTCTACTGGATCGGGAAGTTCATCCACCGCGTCTCCAGCGCCTCCGAACTCGTCGATGCCGGTCTGATGACGGATGCGGAATACCGCAGCTTCCGCCGGGCGGAGCGTTTCCTGCTCGCCGTGCGGTGCCACATGCATATCCTTACCGGGCGTACCGAGGACCGATTGACCTTCGATCTTCAGCGGCAAGTGGCCGAGCGCATGAATTACGCGGACCGCCCCGGCAAGAGCGCGGTCGAACGGTTCATGCAGTTCTATTTCATGCAGGCGAAGCGCGTGGGCAGCCTGACGGGCGTGTTTCTCGCCCATATCGAGGACGATCTTGCCCAGCGATCTGCGCGGAAAGGGTTTTTCGCCGGGTTCAAGCCCAAGCCGCGCATGGTGAAGGGATACCGGGTCTTCGGAGGGCGTATCGCCGCGCCTTCGGACGACTGGTTTGCCAGGGATCCCGTGCGGCTGATCGAGATATTCCAGATTGCGGAAGCCGAAGGTCTCGAAATTCACCCCGAGACCATGCGGCAGGCCAACAGGGATGCCAAATTGATCGATCAGGCGGTGCGCGAAGACCCGCGTGCCAACGCCATATTCCTCGACCTGCTGTGCGGGCGGAACGATCCCGAGCTGGTGCTGCGCTGGATGAACGAGGCGGGCGTTTTCGGCCGGTTCGTGCCGGATTTCGGCAGGGTCAATGCGCAGATGCAGTTCGATATGTATCACCACTACACAGTGGATGAACACACCATCCGCGCGATCGGCCTGCTCAACAAGATCGAGAAGGGCGAGCTCAAGCACGATCATCCGCGTGCTTCGCGGCTGATCCACAAGGTAGGCTCGCGCCGGGTCGCCTATGTTGCGGTCCTGCTGCACGATATCGCCAAGGGGCGCGGCGGCGATCATTCGGTACTGGGTGCGGATGTGGCGCAGGAATTGTGCCCTCGGTTCGGCTTGTCGGAGAGCGAAACGGAACTCGTCGCCTGGCTGGTACTGAACCACTTGCTGATGAGCCATACCGCACAGAAGCGCGACCTCACCGATCCCAAGACGATCGAGGACTATGTGGCGCAGGTGCAGAGCATCGAGCGTCTGCGCCACCTCGCCATTCTCACGGCGGTCGATATCCGGGCAGTCGGGCCGGGCACGTGGAACAGCTGGAAGGGCCAACTGCTGGGCGAACTCTACGATGCGTCTTCGGAAAGGCTCCGGCTCGGCCACATGAGGCAAGGGCGCGCAGAGAAGGTAGCCGCGAAGAAGGCGCAGGTCGCCGACCTCCTGGAAGAAAAAGCAGCCCTAGTGGAGGAGTTCGGCATAGCGCTCGACGATGCCTACTGGATCGCGGAACCGGTCGATATCATCGCACTCAATCTCGTGCATTATGCTGCGGCGCGCGAGCAGGAACACCAGCTATCGGTGCACTGCGAATTCTACGAAGCGCGCGGCGCGACCTTGGTAACCGTGATTGCTGCGGACCATCCGGGCCTTTTCTACCGGATTGCGGGCGGTATCCACCTCGCCGGAGGGAACATCATCGATGCGCGCATTCACACCACGCGATCCGGCTGGGCGCTCGACAACTTCCTCGTGCAGGACCCGCATGGTGCACCATTCCGCGAAGAACAACAGCTCGACCGGCTGAAGAAAAGCATTGCCGATGCGCTTGCCAACCGGATCGACCTGACACCCAGGCTGGCTCAGAGGCCATTGCCGCACAGCAGGTCGAAGGCCTTCGATGTGAGCCCCCGTGTATTGTTCGACAACAAGGCTTCGAACCGGTTTACGGTGATCGAGGTCAATGCCCGCGACCGACCGGCGCTGCTCAATCGCCTTGCCCGCGTGTTGTTCGAGCACCGGCTGGTGGTCCATTCGGCCCATATCACCAATTACGGCGAACGTGCGGTCGATACATT
The DNA here is from genome assembly GCF_019711635.1 of Qipengyuania huizhouensis. Taxonomy (GTDB): domain Bacteria; phylum Pseudomonadota; class Alphaproteobacteria; order Sphingomonadales; family Sphingomonadaceae; genus Qipengyuania; species Qipengyuania huizhouensis. The sequence goes on from NZ_JAIGNT010000012.1 coordinate 31,882, forward strand.
CTACGTAACGGACCTGACGGGCGATAAACTGGCCGAGGGCGAACGCCAGAACCGGCTCGAAGCGAGGCTTGCAGAGGCGGCAGGTGATGCAATGCAGGCACGGTTGGAAGACGCTTAGCATACGTTTGCAGGAACATTGTTGCACTTGGGTTGCGAATCAGCCACTGATTATTGCGAGAGATAAACAGAGGAGAGGGTTTCCCGATGAGGAAGACTAAGCATTCGTTGCGCACACTCGCCATTCTGGGCGCTGGCTTCACCTTGCTGCCCCAGGTGGCGATGGCACAGGAAGTCGCCGAAGAAGGCGACATGGTCGACAATGCGGACGTAGATGACGGGGCGCCCGTGATCGTCGTGACCGCACAGGGGCGCGAGCAGGTTCTGGCCGATGTTCCGGTCGCGATTTCCGCCGTATCTTCCGAGACATTGGAAAATTCCGGCACCAGCGACATTCGTGAACTCAACCAGGTTGCACCGTCGCTGCTCGTTTCTTCGACCGGTAACGAGGCCAATGGCTCCGCCCGTATCCGCGGCATCGGCACAGTAGGTGACAACCCGGGCCTCGAAAGCTCGGTCGCGGTCTTCGTCGATGGCGTCTATCGTTCGCGTTCAGGCAATGCCCTGTCCGAACTCGGACCGCTTGACCGCATCGAAATCCTGCGCGGTCCTCAGGGAACTCTGGGTGGTCGCAACGCATCTGCCGGTCTTATCTCGATTTACACCGCCGAACCCGAATTCAACTTCGGCGGCTATGCCGATTTCACCTACGGGAATTTCGACGCCATTCGTGTAGAAGGCGGCGTAAACGCCCCCCTCGGCGAGACAGTCGCCGCAAGGATCGATGGGGTATTTTTCCAGCGCGACGGTTTTTACAACGACGTGGTCAACGATACGGACGTCAACAATCGTGACCGTTATCTCGTGCGCGCGCAGGCCCTTTTCGAGCCCAGCGAGGATATCAGCTTCCGCTTGGTCGGAGACTATTCCAAGAAGGACGAGGCTTGCTGCGCCGCGACTTTCGTACAGCCCGAGGTTGCCCCGCTTGCGCGCGTTTCGCCCGGTCTGGATCCCTTCGCCCGTCCCGTGCCAGGCTCCCCGGCGCTGACGAGCACCAGCAACCCGATTACCAATATCCTGCTCGGCCTCGGGCAGAACCCGGCGGCCCTCAACCAGTCGACCTATAATCGGGATATCTATGTCACCCCTGGCCGCAGCTATGCCGGCGAAACCGAGGACTACGGCATTTCCGGCGAATTGAACTGGAGCCTGGGCAATGCCACGCTCACTTCGATCACCGCCTATCGCGAATATTCCAACACGCAGGGTTCGGATACCGATTATACGCAGGTGGATATTCTCTATCGCGAGCCCGGCAACAATGCCGGCGCGCGCGAGTTCGGTACCTTCACGCAGGAACTCCGGCTCAACGGCACTGCCTTCAATGACCGCCTCGACTGGCTGATCGGCGGCTATTACGCTAACGAAGAGCTGCAGGTGCGCGACAACCTGCGCTTCGGCGACCAGTATGGCACATTCGTGAGCTGCCGTATCGCCCTGGCAATCAATCCGGCTCTTGCAAATCCGTCCGAGCAGGATTGCCTCGGCGCCTTCGGGCGTGGCGCACTGCAGGCGGCCAATGGCGGCGCAGGAGCGTTCGGCGCGGCTACGCCGGTTATCCTTCAGGGCATCACCAATTTGTCGAATGTCAACGATCTTGGCGGCACCGGAGATGTTTACAATCAAACGAGCGAAAATTTCGCGTTTTTCACGCACAATATCTTCCACATCACCGACACGCTCGATCTTACCCTTGGCCTGCGTTACACCAGCGAAACCAAGGATTTCGACGCGACATTCAGCAACGACAACGTCATCTGCCCGCAGAACCGCGCACTTCTTTCGGGCCTTTTGGCAACGCCCCTTGCGGGTCTTGCCGGCGGCCTGATCGCCCTGTCGTGCCAGGGTAACTCGACTGCCGAGCTGGATGGCGTCTCCATCGCCGACACGCGTGACGAGAACGAATTTACCGGAACCGCGGTGTTGAGCTGGAAACCGGTCGACGATCTCATGGTCTATGGCTCCTATTCGCGTGGCTACAAGGCGGGCGGTTTCAACCTCGACCGTTCGGCGCTCGGCAACCCGGTGACCTTTAACGTCGCGAACATCGATCCTGCCTCGCTGCAGTTCGATGAAGAGACGGTCGATGCCTTTGAAATCGGCCTCAAGTATTCAGAGCGACTCTGGGGTTTCGGGCTCACCGCTTTCCGGCAGGAGTTCAGCAATTTCCAGCTGAATACCTTCAACGGGTCGGTCTTCCTCGTGCAGAACATCAATGGCTGTGACGACGATCTTGGCGGGCTGGATCGGGATGCAAGTCCCGCAACGGGCGCCTGCGATCCGGACAGTGTCGGGCCCGGCGTGATTTCACAGGGTGTTGAATTCGAAACGAGCCTGAGCCCGACGCGCAATGTGAATATGACGATGGGCATTACCTACGCTGACACGAGTTATGAGGATAATCTCGTCGGCAGCGATTCGGGTGCCCCTCTCGACCCGGCGCTCCGCCTGCTTCCCGGCGATAATCTGTCGAACGCTCCCGAATGGGTTGCTACCAGCTCGTTCACATGGACCCCGGATATCGGAAATTCGGGCATGAAGGGTCTGGTCTTCATCAATGGTCGCATGACCGGCGATTACAATACCGGTTCCGACCTGTTGTACGGCAAGGAACAGGACGGTTACATCGTAGTGAACGGACGCATCGGTCTGACCAACATTGCGGATCGTTTCTCGATCGAAGGCTGGGTGCAGAACATGTTCGACGAGGACTACACCCAGGTGGCCTTCAACACGCCGTTCATTGCCCCGCAGCAGACCTATTCTGCGTTCCTTGCGGAGCCGCGGACCTATGGTGTGACGGTGCGGGCCGAATTCTAACTTGATCCCGGATCTGGAGAGGAAAGGGGCGCCCTTCGGGTGCCCCTTTTTAGTTGGCTGGCCGTTCGCCAAATAGCGCTGTTCCGACACGAATATGCGTTGCGCCGAGCATGATCGCGGTTTCGTAATCGCCGCTCATGCCCATGCTCCGACCTTCCAGACCGTGATCGCGCGCCAGCTTGTCGAGCAGCGCAAAGAACGGGGCCGGTTCGATATCGGCAGGCGGCAGACACATCAAACCTGCGAGAGGAATTTCCGCATCGCGCGCCTGCGCAAGCAGGGCGGGCAGTTCGCTGACCGGGCAACCGCCTTTTTGCGGTTCATCACCGATATCTACCTGCACAAAGCATGGTACTTGCCGGTCGGTCTTGTCGAATGCTTTAGCCAGCGCCTTGACGAGGCTGGGCCGGTCCAGAGAATGGATCACATCGAATAATGCCGCAGCATCTTCCGCCTTGTTCGATTGCAGTTGGCCGACGAGGTGAAGCTGCACCCCGGGATGTCGCTCCCGCAGCGCGGGCCATTTCTCCTGCGCTTCCTGCACGCGGTTCTCGCCGAAGTGGCGATGACCCTCGAACAGAAGCGGTTCGACCGCAGAAGCAGGATGTCGCTTGCTGACCGCGATCAATGTCACCTCATCCGCGCCGCGCCGCGCCCGGCGGCAGGCCTCCCGGATTTTTTGCTGTACGCTGTGGAGCGGTGTGTCTGCCTTTTCCATCGCCCCGCGCTATAGCGTGTGCATGTCCTCGCACCAGACCCTTCCCCTGCTATGGCTGCTTTCCGATGCACGCAACGACACCGTGCTGCAGGATTCCCTCAAGGCGATGCCCCGTGACTCCGGGTTCGTTTTTCGCCACTATCATCTGGAATCCGAAGCGCGCCGGCATCGCTTCGATGAACTTTCGAAATGCGCTCGTGAGATGGGACACGTGGTCATTCTCTCGGGTGAGGAGGATTGGGGCGCCGACGGGACCTATGGCGATGTCAGGCGCGCAGGGCCCGGATTGCGTCTGGCGACAGCGCATAATGAGGACGAGTTACGCAGGGCAGCCCAGGTGGAGGCGGATGCGATTTTCCTGTCTCCCGTCTTCGCGACTGCATCGCATCCCGATGCGCCGACGCTCGGCATAAAGGGATTTCACGCTCTGGCGCAGCAATCGCCCGTACCGGTCATTGCCCTCGGCGGCATGACGCATGAGCGGGCCCGTGAACTCCACTGGCCGCGTTGGGGTGCGATCGACGGTCTCGCCTCGACGAAGAGCGCTTGACCTCGGACTCTCCGAGGATTCATAATGTAGTTCAGGCGGCAGAAGGGAAATTCGAGATGGCAACGCGCGCAGGCGCCAAACCGGATTGGCGCGCGGCTTTTCGCCGCTCGCTGAGGCGTGCCATACATATGGTCGGCGCGGGCGCGCTGTTTGCGCTGCTGTTGTTCCTGTCCCTGGCGCTTGTCAGCTACACCCAAACCGATCCCAGCGCTTCAACCGCTGCATCTGGCGCAGATATCGCAAACTGGATGGGGGCGAGTGGGGCCTGGACCGCAGATCAATCCTACCTGTGGTTCGGATTGCCGGCACTCCTGCTCTTGCCGCTGCTTTGGATTTCTGCGCGCAGGCTGTGGACCGGAGTCGAAGACCCCGACGAGGAAGAAACCCCGGGGAAATGGTGGAGCCCGTTCGCCATGCTCCTCCTCGCGATGGTCCTGCTCGGCACGGTCATCTCATTGCTCTTCAAAGGAAGCCCCGGGCCATTCCCTGCGGGCGGCGGGGGGACTGCCGGCCTTCTCGGCGCGGGGAGCATCGAAGCCATTGCCACCCGGTTCGGCGGCGATTTCTCGGGCTGGATCATTGCTGCGCTCGGACTTGCTGCGCTTGGTGGTGGGCTTGCGCTCGTCACAAGGGTTTTCGCCATCGACTGGGTGCAATTCTTCACCTTGCCGGAATTCCTCAAACGGCGCACGCCCTTGTCGGACATTGATCTTCCGCTAGCCCCCAAGAAGCAGAAGCGGGCGAAACAACCGCCGGCCGAACAGGCCGAGGAAGACGAGCCGGTACGCGCCCCGCGCCGCGTGCCCGAGATCGCAGACCCCATTTCAGCGCCTGCGACTTCCGTTGCGGCCAAGCCCAGCCAGCGCGATATGTTCGCCAATTATCAATTGCCGAGCCATGAACTGCTGGCCGACCAGCCGGAGCAGAAGGTCGCAAAGCTGGACAAGATTGCGCTGGAGCGAAACGCGCGCCTGCTGGAGAACGTACTCGACGATTTCAATGTGAAAGGCGAGATTACCGCCGTTCGCGCAGGTCCGGTCGTGACCATGTACGAACTCGAGCCCGCGCCGGGCATCAAGGCCAGCCGCGTCGTCGGGCTTGCGGAAGACATCGCCCGCAACATGAGTGCGATCAGCGCACGCGTCAGTCCTATCCCCGGCAAGACGGTGATTGGGATCGAACTGCCCAATGCCGACCGCCAGATGGTCAGTTACAAGGAACTGGCGACTTCGAGCGCCTTCGTCGATCACAAGGGCAGCCTGCCGATGATCCTCGGCAAGGATATTGCGGGCGAACCGATCATCGCCGACCTTGCCGCCATGCCGCACCTGCTCGTTGCCGGTACGACGGGTTCGGGCAAATCGGTTGGGTTGAACGCAATCCTGCTGTCTTTGCTCTATCGTTTCACGCCCGACGAATGCCGCCTGATCCTGATCGATCCCAAGGTGCTGGAACTCAAGACCTACGACGACATTCCGCATCTCCTCAGCCCGGTGGTCACCGAACCGGCCAAATCGGTCCGCGCGCTCAAATGGGCGGTGGAGGAGATGGAAAAGCGCTACCGGATGATGAGTAGCGTCAATTCCCGAAATATCGCGGGCTTCAACGAGAAGGTCAAAAAGGCCATCGAGAAGGGCAGCCCGCTCGGCCGTCGCGTGCAGACGGGTTTCGATCCGGAAACGGGTGAGGAACTCTACGAAGAAGAACAGCTCGATTACGAACCGCTGCCTTTGATAGTACTGATTGTCGACGAACTGGCCGACCTGATGGTCACCGTGGGCAAGGAAATCGAAGTTCTGATCCAACGCCTCTCACAGAAGAGCCGCGCAGCAGGCATCCATCTGATCATGGCGACACAGCGCCCCTCTGTCGATGTCATCACCGGCGTGATCAAGGCCAACCTGCCTACCCGCATTAGCTTCAAGGTGACCAGCCGGATCGACAGCCGCACGATCCTCGGCGAGCAGGGGGCGGAACAGCTGCTGGGCAAGGGAGACATGCTCTACAAGCCGAATACCGGGGCGGTCGTGCGGGTTCACGGTCCTTTCGTGGCCGACGACGAGGTCGAGCGTGTTGCCGATCACTGGCGCGAACAGGGCAAGCCGGACTATGTCGATGCCGTGACCGAGGAACCGGAGGATGGCGGGTTCAATTTCGAAGACGAATTCACCGCTTCCGACAATCCGGAAGAGCGCAAGTATCGCCAGGCCTGCCAGATCGTGATCGAAAACCAGAAAGCTTCGGGCAGCTGGCTACAGCGCCAGATGGGCGTGGGTTACAACACCGCGGCCAAGTGGATCGAGCGAATGGAATCGGAAGGATTGGTCGGACCGGCAAACCATGTCGGCCGCCGCGAGATATTCCGCGACCAGGACGGAAACCCGATCTAAAGAGCGCCGATGAACGTCAACGCTGCAGATCCATCCGCCGATGAAGAGGCCGAACGTGCCGCACGCTGGGTATTTTCCCCGATCGGGCGCGCAATCGCTCCATTGCGCCAGTATTGGCGCAACAGGGTGCGATCGGGAGTAGATCACCAGGACGTTGTCGCAAAGATTGCGACCGAATGCCCGGCTACGCCACGTTACATTCTGATGGTGATGATGTCGGCCGGGATAGCAATTCTCGGACTGCTGCTGTCCTCCCCGGCAGTAGTGATCGGCGCCATGCTTCTCTCGCCTCTGATGAGTCCGATCCTCGGGGTCGGATTCGCCCTGGCAACGGGCAAGCAAAAGTGGCTGAAGATCAGCGCTCGGTCACTTGCACTTGGCAGCATTGCGGCCGTGTTGTTCGCGGCGCTCATCGTGGTGGTTTCACCTCTGCAAACTGTTACCGAGGAAATCGCGGCGCGTACGCGGCCCAACCTGTTCGATCTGATGGTGGCGCTGTTTTCCTCGATCGCGGGCTCCTACGCCATGATCCGGGGACGCGAGGGGACGATCGTCGGCGTGGCGATCGCGACTGCGCTGATGCCGCCCCTTGCCGTAGTCGGGTTCGGTCTTGCGACCTTTAACTGGACGGTGTTCTTCGGGGCCCTGGGCCTGTTCTTCACGAACTTCCTCGCCATAGCTTTGACCGCAACGATCATGGCGCGTCTCTATGGCTTCCGGACCACCCTTTCCAGCAGGCAGGGCTGGTTCCAGAACTTCGGCATTTTCGCTATTCTGGTAGCTCTCGCCATCCCGCTTGGCCTGTCTCTCCGGCAAATCGCCTGGGAGGCCAATGCACAGCGGATCGTCACCAATGTCGTTCAGGCCGAATTCGGAGAGCGCGCAAGGATCAGCGAACAATCTATCGACTGGGACAGCGATCCTCTGAACATAACGGCGACGGTCCTAACCCCCGAATTCGATACCGATGCCAATGAGGATATCGACCGCGTTCTGCGTCAGCGGCTGGGCACGAACCTGACGGTGAGGATCGAGCAATTCCGCGTCGGTGCCGATCCCGGCGCAGCGGAACAGGCAGAGCTCGCGCGTGCCCGCGCGGCAGAACAGGCTGCTGCGACCGAACGCCAGATTGCCGCAATGATCGAACGCATGGCGATGGCCGCAGGGGTCGAGCGCGGGGATGTGCTGGTCGACCGGGAGACACGCAGGGTATCGGCGGCGGCAAGGCCACTGCCCGGCCTGTCGCTTGCTGGATATCGTGAACTCGAACAACGCGTCGCCGACAAGACTCCCGGATGGACGGTCCATTTGCGGCCTCCTCCTCAAAGGCTCCCCGAGATCGGCCTGGACGAAGAAGGAATTACCGATCGGGGCGCAGTTGCAGAACGCACAATTTCCTGGGCCGCAAGGCGAATCGGGCTGCCTCTGGTCCTGCGCGGACCCGAGAAGGAAACCGAAGAACTGGCGATCCGTTTGCGGGATGCCGGGATCGAGATTTCGCAAGTCCAGAGCGTCGAAGCCGACAGTATCGAAATCGAATGGGCTGCGCTGCCGCAATAAGCTTGCGAGTGGTTTTGCCGTGCTTGCAGGGCGATGGTATCACTTGTAACGGCCCGGCGCAGAGAAGGAGTATTCCCCATGCGCATCGGTTGTCCCAAGGAAATCAAGAACCATGAATATCGCGTCGGTCTGACACCGGAGAGCGCGAAGGAACTGATCGTTCAGGGCAACGAGGTTTGGATCGAGACGCAGGCCGGAAGCGGTATCGATGCGACCGACCAGCAATATATCGAAGCAGGCGCGAAAATCGTCGATACGCCCGATGAAATCTTCGCCGAATGCGAAATGGTGGTAAAGGTCAAGGAACCGCAGGCGGGCGAGCGCAAGAAACTGCGCGAAGGCCAGATCCTTTACACCTATCTCCATCTTGCGCCCGATGCCGCGCAGACCAGGGATCTCGTCGAAAGCGGCGTGACCGCAATCGCCTACGAAACCGTCACCGGGCCGCGCGGCCAGCTTCCCCTCCTCAAGCCCATGAGCCAGGTCGCCGGGCGGATGAGCGTGCAGGCGGGCGCGACGGCGCTGGAAAAGGCGCATGGCGGACGCGGCGTACTGCTTGGCGGCGTACCCGGCGTGATGCCGGGCAAGGTCGTGGTGATCGGCGGCGGCGTGGTCGGTTTCAACGCGGCGCAAATGGCGGTCGGGCTGGGTGCCGATGTAACCATCCTCGACCGCGATCCCGATGTGCTGGAAAAGGTCGGCACGCATTTCGAAGCGCGCGCCGCAACACGCTTTTCGAACCAGGCGAACCTTCACGATGCCGTGTGCGGGGCAGACCTCGTCATCGGCGCCGTGCTGATTCCGGGCGCCGCCGCACCCAAGCTGATCACGCGCGAGATGCTCAAGGACATGCAGAAGGGCGCGGTCCTCGTCGACGTGGCGATCGACCAGGGTGGCTGCTTCGAGACCTCCAAGCCCACCACGCATGCTGAACCGACCTATATCGTTGACGATATCGTGCACTATTGCGTTGCAAATATGCCTGGCGCAGTGGCGCGCACTAGTACCTATGCCCTCAACAACGTTACCCTGCCCCACGCCCTTCGAATCGCGCGCATGGGCTGGAAGAATGCCATGGCCAACGATCCCCACCTGGCCGCGGGGCTGAACGTCCATAAAGGCGAGGTGACCTATGAGGCTGTGGCGCAGGAGTTGAATTACGATTACCGTCCGGTAGCCGAGGTGCTCTCCAGCAAGGGTTAACGCCTCAGCGTATTTCGGTAACCTTCCTTTAAGTGCCGCCATGTAAACGGCAGCAATGGGCGGGGTGCTCTCCATACCGATTATGCGCGTGATGCGCCTCATCTGTATCGCCTTCTTGGCGATGCAGTTGCTTGCGGCATCGCCTGTTTCAGCGCGTGAACCCTTCCCTGCCGGATCCATCTGCCATACCTCCGACAAGAGTTCAGTCGGAGTTGAGGTGCGCGCGGTCGACGCTGCAGGCTGGACCTGCGAAGGAGCGAAATTCGACTGGGAGCAGGAACGGCACTTCATCCGCTTCGATTTCGAAAAGGGGCCATGGTCGAAGAAACCGCCGCATTTCATAGAGTTCGACCGTTATCCGTTTGAAAAACTCACCATTATCGCGCTGGGCAGTGACGGAGGGCATGCCACCCGTGTTTACACCTTCAGGGATACACAGTTAGGCACCTCGAGCCTGAAGTCGCTTGCCGAGCTACCCCGGCTGGACGAACCGACCGAAGCCATGGTGATGGTCCTCGACAACGGCAACTGGCCCGAAGCTCTGGTTGAAGGCGAATTGGTTGTCGAACCCTCGGTGCGCGCAACGGCCGGGGTAATCCATCTTTTCGCAGCGCTATTATGCGGCCTGTTCCTCGCCCCGATGATCTTCGATTTCGTATTCTTCAGGGCGCTTCGTGAGAATTTTCCTCTGTTCCATGCCGCATTCTGCATCATGGCTTCGTTGCAGACCGCGGCAGTCTCCGGCCTGCTTCCGCTCGTTTCGGGACTGTCTTTCGAGGCCGAGCTGATCATTACCTATCTCAGCCTCGATCTGATGGTGATCGCGACTTTCCTGTTCGCGTTGAATTTTGTCGAGCCCCTGCACCTGACCCGAGGACACAGGAAGATATTAGTGGGAATGGTGGCGCTGACGCTACTCAACGGGCTGTCGACCACGCTTTTTCCCGAAGCATTCGGATTATGGATCGACCACGTCTATTTTGGCGTATTCCTGATCCTTCTTGCCGCCTATTTCGCCATCTTGGGGCAAGCGCGACGGCACGGCAGCAAGATGGCGCCGTACCTTATCCTCGGCTTTGCGCCTCTCGCCTCGATCGTCGTCATTCAGGCGATCAGTGTATATCTGCCGGTGCTAGGTCTCGAATTCGATGAAACCTGGCCGCAGAACTTCGCCCTGTTGTTCGAAGTCGTCGCGACGGCCCTAGCGGTCGCCGAACGCTTCATGACTCTGCGCCGCGAACGCGACAAGGCACTTATGGCAGCTCGCGATCTCGAAGTTCTGAGCGAATTGGACGATCTTACCGGCTTGCTCAATCGGCGTGCACTAGAGGCGCGCTATGCCGATCTGGTTCGCCAGGGATTCCATGCGATGGCTGTGGTCGATCTGGATCAATTCAAAGCGATCAACGACAAGTTGGGGCATCCCGTCGGCGACCGCGTAATCCGCAGCGCGGCCTGGGCACTCAGCCCCGGGGACGAGGAAGATCTCATCGCTTTCCGCATCGGGGGCGAAGAATTCCTCCTCCTCTTGCGCGGCAAGGATGCGGCGCAAAAGGCGGAAGGCCGCCGAAAGGCCGTCACCGCACGCATCATGGCCGAGGTGGACGAAGTCCAATTCCCCGTCACGGCCAGCATGGGCTATCTTGATTTCAAGGCCATCGCCGCAGAGCCCGAAGCGAATTTCGAGACGCTCTACGCCCAGGGCGACCGATTGCTCTATGCGGCGAAATGCGCGGGACGTAACCGGACCCATTCCGAGACTCTGGGAGAGGTAGAGGCTCTCGCCGAACATCCCCGCCCGGCCGCAGCCTAGCCGTCAGGAACGAAAGGGGCCGAGTATCTCCGGCCTCACGCGGACCAGCCGCTGGGTTTGACGATCCAGCATGGCCCAGGTCGTGGCGGCAGAAACAATCACCTTGCCTGCCTCGTTGCGGAAGTCGACACGGCGTATCGAAGTCGCCCCGCGCGGCCCTCCCTCAATCCAGGTCTCGCCGGTGACGTTCTCCCCCTCGGATATGTTCCCGCGGTAATCGATTTCGTGCCTCGTCACGACCCAGAAGAACTGGGCGCTGTCTTCCGGTCGTGCCGCACTCTCCCAGTGCGCCACGGCAATATCCTGGATCCAGCGGACCCAGACCGTATTGTTGACGTGCCCGAGCTCGTCGATGTGCTCGGGCCTTGCCCTAAATCTTTGCTGGTACTTCGAGCTCAATCCGCTTCGCCCATCTGCCAGAGAATGAAGGCATACTCCTCGGCCACTTCGTAGATCGATGCGAAACGTCCCGATTTGCCGCCATGTCCCGCGCCCATATTGGTCTTGAGCAGCAATTCGTTATCGTCGGTCTTCAGTTCGCGCAGCTTGGCGACCCATTTGGCGGGCTCCCAATAGGTTACGCGCGGATCGTTGAGACCGGCGGTTACGAGCAGCGGCGGATAGTCCTGTGCGACCACCTGGTCATAGGGACTGTACGACAGGATATAGGCGAAGGCCTGCTTGCTCTCGATCGGATTTCCCCATTCGGGCCATTCGCCCGGCGTCAGCGGCAGGTCCTTGTCGAGCATGGTGCTCAGCACATCGACGAAGGGGACATGCGCCACAACCGCACCCCAGAGCTCGGGATTGGTGTTGACCACCACTCCCATCAGTTCGCCCCCGGCAGAACCGCCACTCGCGCTGATCTTGCCCTGCTTCGTGTACCCCTTCGCGATCAGTCCCTTTGCCACATCGACAAAATCGTTGAAGGTGTTGGTACGCTCGTTGAGCTTGCCCTGCAGATACCAGTTCCGGCCCAGATCGTCGCCGCCGCGGATATGCGCGATGGCGAAGGCATAGCCGCGATCCACCAGGCTCAGGCGCGTGGTCGAGAAGCTGGGAGGATATGCGAAACCGTAGGCGCCATATGCATAGAGATGCAGCGGCCCGCCCTGTTCGCGATCCTTCCGGCTGACGATCGAGACGGGGATCATCGTTCCATCACGCGCGGCAATTTCTATGCGTTCGACCTCGTAAAGGTTGGCATCGTAGCCGCTCGGTATTTCCTGCTGCTTCAGCAGTTCCAGTTCGCCTGTCGCGACATGATAATCATAGACCGAGTCCGGCGTGACCATGCTGGCGTAGGACAGGCGCAGTCTGTCCTGATCGTATTCCGGATTGTTGGAAAGGCCGGTCGAAAAGCTGGCCTCGGTGAAGGCCACCGGCTTCACCAGATTGGGATCGGCGTAGCTCCGGAGCTGGATTTGGTCGAGGCCTCGCAGGCGACCTTCGGTTACGTAGAAGTCCTTGAACAGTTCGAAGCCGTCGAGATAGAATTCGTCCGAACCCGCTATCAGCGTGGTCCAATCGCCGGGATTGTCGAGGCTCGCAGTGGCGAGGCGGAAATTCACATGATCGTCGTTGGTGTGGATGTAGAGTGTGCCGTCGCGCACATCGACATCGTATTCGCGGCCCTTGATGCGCGGAGAAATGAGGATCTGCTCACCGGTCGGATCGTCTGCCCGCACGAGGCGTACCTCGCTCGTTTCGTTGTCCCCGGTTCCAATGATCAGCCAGTCTTCCTGTGCGGACAAGCCGGTGCCCACCCCGAAACTTTCGTCGGCTTCCGTGTAGATCTCGATATCTTCGGACGCCGGAGTGCCGAGGTAGTGGACCTTCGCGTTGAGCGTGCGCCAGTTTTCATTGGCTTCGCCGTAAACGAGTGCCTTGTCGTTCGCGACCCAGGTGAGATTTGTGCGGATGCCGGGGATTTCGTCGGCCAGCAATTCGCCGGTTTCGAGATCCTTGATGCGCGCAGTATAGCGTTCCGACCCGTTGGTATCCGTGGAATAGGCGAGATAACGCCCGTCCTGCGAAATCGAGAAAGCGCCGAGGCGGAAATAGTCGTGACCCTCGGCCATCCCGTTTTCGTCGAGGATCAAGACCGGATCGCCCCCGGAAACAGGCTTGCGGTAATGCTTCCGATACTCCTTGCCTTCCTCGAATTCCGACCAGTAAAGCCATTCTCCGCGGCGCTGCGGGACAGTGGAATCGTCCTCCTTCACACGCGCTTTCATTTCCTCGTACAGCTCGTCGACCAGCGCCTGTTGCGGCGCCATGCGCGTTTCGAACCAGGCATTTTCCGCCTTCAGATGATCGAGCACATCTTCGTCGTCGATCGTCGGATAGCTCTGGTCCTTCAGCCAGTGATAGGGATCGGAGATGGTGATCCCGTGGTGCGTGTAGCTGTAGTCGCGCTTCTCGGCAGTGGGCGGAGAGGTGGGTGAGGTCACGGAGTTCCCTTCGCTATTCTGGGCATATGCAGGCGCGGCGAATGCCAGCGTTGCGGCAGATAGGCACGCAGCCAGTCGAATGAAAGTCACGGATGGTCCCTCCTCATGCGGCGCAAAGGTGGAAAGAGAGGCCGCAATTCCCTATTGATGGGGAGCGATTATGCGCGGCACCAAGCCGCGACAAGCGCCGCTTCGCCCAAATGCCGAGCGGCCCCGACGAAAGGATTCTTCCCAATGCTGATGCAGACACATGAAGCCCGCCTCGATGCGCTGCGCACCGAACTCGACAAGCGCGGCCTTCATGGCTTCGTAATTCCGATCTCCGACGAGCATATGAGCGAATATGTCGGCTCCTATGCCCAGCGCCTCCACTGGCTGACCGGCTTCGGCGGCAGCGCGGGCAGCGCCGTCGTGCTGAAGGACAGGGCGGCGATGTTCACCGATGGGCGTTACACCGTCCAGGTGCGCGAGCAGGTGGACGGCAAGCTCTACGATTACGAAGATGTGCCTGCGACTTCGCCCGCCAAATGGATCGCCGCACATGCGCCGAAAGGGGCGAAAATCGGCTACGATGCCTGGCTTCACGGCATTGAATGGGCGGAAGAAGCGCAGAAGCTCTTCACGAAGAAGGGTATCGAACTGGTTCCGGTCGACGGCAATCCGATCGATGCGGTCTGGGCCGACCGTCCGCAGCCTTCGCTTGCAGCCGCCGTGCCGCATGACGACAAGTTCGCAGGTCGTTCCAGCGCCGACAAGCGCGCGGAGATCGCCGACTGGCTCAAGCAGGAAGGGTATGACGCCACGGTTATCACCGCGCTCGATTCGGTCGCCTGGGTGCTCAACATGCGCGGTGCCGATGTCGACAATACGCCCGTCGCGCTGTCCTACGTGCTCGCCCATGCCGATGGCACGGCGGAGCTATTCATAGCCCCTGAAAAGGTGACCCCCGAACTGACCAAGCACCTCGGCAATGCCGTCAGCGTGCGGGACCGGGCCGATTTCCAGCCTGCGCTTGCAGGTCTCCAGGGCAAGACCGTCGCGGTCGATCCCAATCACGCAGTGGCGGGCATTTTCCACGCGCTCGAACAGGGCGGCGCGAAGGTGGTGCGCGATGCCGATCCGGCAGTGCTTCCCAAGGCGATCAAGAATCCCGCGGAACAGCAGGGCCACCGCGACGCGCAGGCGCGCGACGGTGCGGCTGTCGTGAAATATTTGCGCTGGATCGCGGAAAACGCGCCCTCGGGCGAGGTGGACGAACTCACTGCGGCGGCCAAGCTTCGCGAATTTCGCGGCCTGAGCCCGGATATGAAGGATACCAGTTTCGACACCATCAGCGCCGCAGCCGGCCATGCCGCGCTGCCGCACTACAAGGTGGACGAAGACAGCAATATCAAGATCCCGCCGTCGAGCATCTATCTGTGCGATTCGGGCGGGCAGTATCCCGACGGCACGACCGACATCACCCGTACCGTGTGGGTTGGTCCGGGTGAGCCCACCGCCGAAATGGTCGATCGCAATACCCGCGTCCTCAAGGGCCATATCGAGCTCGACCTTGCGCGTTTCCCGGACAAGACATCGGGCGGCGCGCTGGATGCTCTTGCGCGCATGCACCTGTGGCAGGCCGGGGTCGATTACGGCCATGGCACCGGCCACGGTGTGGGCAGCTATCTCTCCGTTCACGAGGGTCCGCAGCGTATCTCTAAGCCGGGCGGCGCATTTCCCGGCACCGAAACTCCATTGCAGGAGGGCATGATCCTTTCGAATGAGCCGGGCTATTACAAAGCAGGCGAATTCGGCATCCGGATCGAGAACCTGGTGCTTGTCATCGATGCGAAGATAGATGGCAGCGAAGGCAAGTACCTCACCTTCGAAACGCTGACGCATGTCCCGCTCGATCGCCGGCTGGTCGACAAATCGATGCTTACCGACCGTGAAATAGCGTGGTGGAACGACTATCACGCGAAAACGCGCGAGATCCTGGCGCCGCAGCTCGAGGGCGAGGATCTTGCCTGGCTCGAACGCGAATGTCAGCCCTTGTAGGACGGCATTTGTTCACGTAACGTTCCGCTGGTCGCGAGTCGTTTTCCAAGGAGTAAGCTAATGATCGGTTACGTTACGGTCGGTACCAACGATCTCGAAAGAGCAGCTAAGTTCTACGATGCCATCGCTGCGGAACTCGGGGTTGGCCGAATGATGGATTTCGAAACCTTCATCGCCTGGGGCAAATGGGATGGCGGTGCCGGTATCGCTGCGACCAAACCTTTCGATGGTGAAAAGGCGACCGTAGGGAATGGCACGATGGTGGCGCTTGAGGCGAAGGACCGTGCCCAGGTCCAGCGCCTCTACGATATAGCGCTTGCCAATGGTGGCAGCGACGAGGGAGAGCCGGGTCCGCGCGGGGAGCCGGACGAGAACGGAATGCTGTTCTACGCCGCCTATTTCCGCGATCCTGACGGCAACAAGCTCAATGCCTTCCTGATGGACAAGGTCGCCTGATGACCGGCCCGCGCCGTCTCGCCGACAGCTTCGTCCATCTGGGCCTCGGCGCTACCGCCGTGCCCCAGCCTCCTTTTGACGGGATGGAGTGGTACGAGGCCTATGACGAGCGGCACGGAGCCGATGGCCGGGAAGGACGGCTGGTCAGCCAGCATACTTTCGAGGAAGGCTGGCCGAGCTGGGAAATGCATCCGGCTGGCGACGAGTTGGTGATCTGTACCGAGGGCGAGATGGTACTGCATCAGGAATTCCCCGACGGTCGCTGCGAGAGCATGACCCTCCATGCAGGCGAATATGCGATCAATCCGCCCGGTGTATGGCACATCGCCGACGTCGCGGAACGGGCGACCGCCATTTTCGTAACCGCAGGCGAAGGAACGCAGCACCGCCCGCGCTGAGGCTTGCGCGGCAATGAACGCGGACAGCTGAACGCGACACTTCGATACAATTCGGCCTGTCTTCGGGATAAAGCTGCGACAATGCCTCTCTAGAAGGGAACACGAGCTGCGGCGGGCCCTCCTGTTTCTCCCCCTCCTCCCGACGGACCGCCGCAGCTCTCCCAGTTTGGAGAGAATGATGAAAAAGACCGCAATTGGATTTTCCGCCGCCGCACTGGCATTGGCTGGAACCGCTGCTCTTTCGCAGGGGCCGATGGGCAAGGTCGATACCGATGGCGATGGCAGTGTCACCCGCGCCGAAATGGCCAGCCATGGCGCTGCCATGTTCGCCAGAATGGATGCAAATGGCGACGGCGTGATCAACGCCGAAGACCGCGCCACCCGCCGCGCTGAAATGTTCGCCAAGGCCGATACGAATGGCGACGGCGAACTGTCGCAAGCCGAGATGGAAGCACGGCGCGATGCGCGGATGGAACGCCGGGAAGCACGCGCCGAACGCCGCGCCGAGCGCATGGCAGAGCGCTTCGCCAACATGGATACGGATAACTCCGGCGGCCTCACCCAGGAAGAAATGCAGGCAAATCGCGAAGCGCGTGGCAAGCGTGGCCATCACGGCAAACGCGGTGGTCGTCGCGGCGGCATGATGATGATCCGCATGGCGGATGCCGATGGCGACAAATCGATCACGCGAGCCGAGTTCGACGCCGCACAGGCCGCCCATTTCGCTAGGGTCGATACCAATGGCGACGGGAGGATTACCGCCGCCGAGCGCGAAGCCGCCCATCAGAAGATGCGCGCCGAAGGGAAGGCGAAGCGCGAAGCCGACCGGTAAGGCGCTTGCGCATCTCGCAAGCCTCACGGTAGGCGCGAAAGCCGATCCATGAACGATAACGCGCCCACCACCCTCCTGCTCGTCGACGACGAGCGAACGCTACGCGAGCCCCTGGCCGAATATCTCACCGGCCAGGGTTTCGTCGTGCGTGAAGCGGACAGCGCAGCCATGGCGCGCAGTCTGCTCGGCACGGAAACGCCCGACCTCGTCCTGCTCGACATCATGATGCCGGGAGAGGACGGCCTTTCGCTCTGTCGCCACCTCGCCGAGACCAAGAAAACGCCGGTCATCCTGCTGACCGCCAAGGGCGAAGCAATGGACCGGATCGTCGGTCTCGAGATCGGCGCGGACGATTATGTGACGAAACCCTTCGAACCGCGCGAACTCGTGGCGCGTATCCGTTCGGTCCTGAGACGTGCCGAGCGCGTTCCGGAAGATGCTGCCGAGGACATGCTGTACGCATTCGAGGGCTGGAAGCTCGACCCGCTGAAGCGCCGCCTGATCGATCCCGAAGGCACTCTCGTGCCGATTTCGACCGCCGAATTCCGTATGCTGCGCGCCTTCTGCGATCATCCGCGCCGCGTCCTCGATCGGGACCAGCTGCTCGATATGGTGCAAGGCCGCGAAGCGCACCTGTTCGACCGTGCGGTCGATAACCAGATCAGCCGGCTACGCCGAAAGATCGAAGCAGACAGCCGCAACCCGCATTTCATCCAGACCGTCCGCGGTGGCGGCTATCGCTTCGCCGCCGAAGTTACGCGGATGGCGCAGGATAGCCGGTGACGCGCTGGCTTCCGAAGAGCCTGCTCGGCCAGGTTACGCTGGCAGTCGCGCTCACGCTGTTCATCGTCCAGGGCGTGAACGGATTTCTGGCGTGGAGCATCGAAAAGGATCGCGCCGAAACCGGCTTGGTAAACACGCTGGGCCTGCGCCTCGTCGCTTCGGCCCGCATCCGGGAAGGCGGGGCGGAAAAACTTGTGGCCCGGATCAGCCCTGGCCGGGAAGTGTCCCGCCGTAGCGAACAGGACCGCCCGCGCCGGATGGGCCGTCGGTTCTCCGGCACCGATTTCACACGAGAAACCGGCTTCCAGACCTTGCCGCAGGATCGCGCGATGCCCGAACTGCAGGAACGCCTTGCGGAGACATTGCGCGAGAACGGCCGCGAATTCACCGATATCAGGCTGGTCGAGCGGCCCGTATCGGCAGATCCGATCGCGCAGCGTTTCCTGCAGCGCCTTGCCCTTCGCCGTGGTTATGCGCCGGAAGACCTGCCCGATTCCATCGCGGTCGCCGGGATTACGGACGGCAATGGCTGGGACGTGGTCCGCGCCCCGATCCGCAAGCCGCATGAAAGATACGGCCCGCTTTTTCCCTTGCTCCAGGCCGGGATACTTACCCTGCTCCTCTCCTTCGTCCTCTGGCTCGTCCTGCGCCGGATCACCGGACCGCTCGCCCAGTTGACGACGCGAACCGAGGAATTCTCGCGGCGGCCCGGCCAGTCCGAGCCGATGGAGCCACACGGGCCGGAAGATGTCCGCCGTTTGATTGGCGCGCATAATGCGATGGAGGCAAGGATCGGTGCCATGCTGGCCGAAAAGGACGTCATGCTCGGCGCGATCGGGCACGATCTCAAGACTCCGCTGGCCGCCCTGCGCGTGCGCGTCGAAAGCGTCGAGAATGCCGCGGCGCGCGAACGCATGGTCGACAGCATCGAGGACATCACGCTTACGCTCGACGAAATCCTTGCGCTTGCCCGCGTCGGCAAGTCGGACGCCGCGCCGGAAAGGACCGACCTTGCTGCACTGGCTGCCTCGGTAGTCGAGGAATTCGAGGACATGGGAGAGACGGTCGATCTGGAAACGCAGCGCATCGTCGCGACCATCCACCTCACCTGGCTCAAGCGCGGGCTGCGCAACCTCGTCTCGAATGCCCTGCGTTATGGCGGCGGCGCCCGGGTATCCGTATTGCAAGAAGGAGATGCCGCCGTGCTGCGCGTAGAGGACAGCGGGCCGGGCATCCCCGAAGACCGCATCGCCGACATGCTGGAGCCCTTCACCCGCGGCGAGGCAAGCCGCAACCGCGCCACCGGCGGGGCGGGGTTAGGCCTGACGCTGGCACGCGCCGTGGCCGAACAACACGGCGGAGAACTGCATTTGTCGAACCGTCCCGGCGGCGGATTGCGGGCGGAATTCCGCCTCCCGCTCTAGCGCATCAATCCGCCGATAATGTTGCGCACGAATGCCGTGGCGCCGGTCCGCAGCGGATTGGCGCTCGATTTCTTGCCCAGTACCGTCGCCACCGCGATCGAGGTCAGCGACCCTGCCGCAGCCGTGGCCGCGGCCTTGCCCGCCCTGCCCCACATCGAAGTCGATTTGCGGCTACGCTTCGCCACTTCTTCCCGCCCCTTCTCCGCCACCTCTTCGGCGGTCGCGGCAGCATCGGCAGCCTTGGCGGCAAGCACTTCCTCGGCGCTCTCGCGATCGACGGCATCGTCATATTTCCCGTCCAGCTCGCTAACCGAATTGACGATCTTGCGCTCCTTTTCGGTGACGGGGCCAAGGCGAGAATGCGGCGGCTTGATCAGCGTGCGCTGAACCACCGTCGGCGCACCGTCCTCGTCGAGAGTAGAGACCAGAGCCTCGCCGACCTTGAGTTCGGTAATCGCTTCTTCGACATCGAGCTCGGGATTGATGCGGAAAGTCTCGGCGGCCGCCTTGATCGCGCGCTGGTCGCGCGGGGTGAAGGCGCGCAATGCGTGCTGGATACGGTTGCCCAGTTGCCCGGCGATCTTTTCGGGAATGTCGATCGGGTTCTGCGTCACGAAATAGACGCCGACCCCCTTCGACCGGATCAAACGCACGACCTGCTCGACCTTGTCTTCCAGCGCTTCAGGAGCGTCGTCGAACAGCAGGTGCGCCTCGTCGAAGAAGAACACCAGCTTCGGCTTATCGGGATCGCCAACCTCGGGCAGGGTCTCAAACAGCTCGGCGAGCAGCCACAGAAGGAAGGTTGCGTAAAGCTTGGGTCCGCGCATCAATTTGTCGGCGGCGAGCACGTTGATGATGCCGCGGCCCTGCTCGTCCACCTTCAGGAAATCGTCGATCTCCAGCGCGGGTTCGCCGAAGAACATATCCGCGCCCTGGCTTTCGAAACTGAGCAACTGCCGCTGGATTGCCCCGACACTGGCCTTGGAGACATTGCCATATGTGCCCGAAAGCTCGCTCGCATTGTCGTAGGCGAAACTGAGCATCGATTGCAGGTCGCCGAGATCGAGCAGCAGGAGCTTGTTCTCGTCGGCATAGCGGAAGACGATGTTGAGCACGCCTTCCTGCGTCTCGTTCAGATCGAGCAACCGGGCGAGAAGCAACGGCCCCATTTCCGAAATCGTCGTGCGGATCGGGAAACCCTGTTCGCCGTAGAGATCCCAGAAGACCGCGGCGTTATCGGCATAGGCATAGTCGTCCATGCCCAGTTCTTTCGCGCGGCCTTCCAGCTTGTCGGCGTGTTTGAATTGCGAGGAACCGGCCATGGATATGCCGGCCAGATCGCCTTTCACGTCAGCAACGAATACAGGCACGCCGTTGGCGGAAAAGCTCTCGGCCAGGCCTTGCAATGTCACGGTCTTTCCGGTCCCGGTTGCGCCCGCAATCAGCCCGTGGCGATTGGCCTGTTCGAGCCGCAAATACTGCTTTTCGCCATGCGCATCCAACCCGAGGAAAATCGTGCTCATATTCTTCCCGTTCTTTTTCGATGTATGTGCCGATGTGGCGCAGGCAGGGCGCCAAGGTCAAGCAATGGCTCGACTTGGAGCACGAGGGCTGTAAAGGCATTGGCACGATGGCGGGCCGGCATCCTTTCATACTGTTGGACGATGCGCGCGAGAGCGGCGCTGCCGATGCCCTGCTGTATGAGAACCCGCAGCAGGTTTTCATCGCCAATCGTCCCGGCGAGGTCGAAGCCGTGCTTCACGCTGCCGAAACCGCACGACGTGAAGGCGGGGAGTTGGCAGGCTATATCGCCTATGAGGCGGGGCTGGCGCTGGAAGAACGGCTGGCAAAGCTTGCCCAAGGCAAGACGGGCGGCGCAGGGCCGCTGGTCTGGCTTGGCCTTTTCAACGCACCGGAGCGCATTGCCGCCACCGATATGCCCGCATGGCTTGCTGCTCGCGCGCAGGGTGCGGGGAGCGTCGGCCCGCTGGAGCCGCAAATCTCGCCCGGCGGCTACGAGGTTGCATTCGAGCGGTTGCAGGAAGCGATCCGTGCAGGCGATATCTACCAGGCGAACCTGACCTTTCCGCTGGCAGGTAACTTCACCGGTGACCCGCTGGGCCTCTATGCCGCGCTGCGACCTGCGGCGCGGGCTGGCTATGGTGGGGTGATCTTCGACGGATCGCACTGGCTGCTCAGCCTGTCGCCCGAATTGTTCGTGTCCCTGAGAGGCCACGAGGCAAAGGCCAAGCCGATGAAAGGCACGCGTCCGCGTTCCGCCGATGCCGGGCAGGACGAAGCCCTGGCCGACGAACTTGCGAATTCGGTCAAGGACAAGGCCGAAAACCTCATGATCGTCGACCTGATGCGCAACGATCTCTCCCGCGTGGCCGAGGCGGGCAGCGTGCGGGTGGACGAGCCCTTCGCGATCGAGAGCTATCCGACGGTCCACCAGATGGTGAGCGTGGTACATGCCCAACTGCGCGAGGATATGGGTGCAGTCGATCTGGTGCGTGCGCTTTTTCCCTGCGGTTCGATCACCGGTGCGCCGAAGATCCGCGCAATGGAGCTGATCGACGCGGTGGAGCGCGAACCACGCGGTCCCTATTGCGGTGCCATCGGGCGGATCGGGACGGACGGCGATGCCGCTTTCAACGTCGCAATACGCACCTTGCGGCTGACCGAAATCGAGAATGCGCGCGGCAAGGCCGTGCTCGGCGTGGGCGGCGCGATCGTTGCCGACAGCGAGCCGCGTACGGAATGGCGCGAGGCGCTCCTGAAAGGCGCATTCGCCAGCAAGTCGTCGCCCGAACACAAGGCGTCGCAGTTCGACCTGATCGAGACCATGCGCTTCACCCCCGAGGAAGGCATCCCCCTGCTCGAAGCCCATCTTTCGCGGATGAAGGACAGCGCCGCGGAGCTGGGCTTCGTGTTCGACCGCCATGAAGCGCGCAACCAGCTTCACGCCTGCTGTTTCGTCCTCGACGAGCCGGGCCGCATCCGTCTGCTGGCTTCGCGCAGCGGCGCCATTGCTCTGGAGGTGCAGGGCATGCCCGATGCCTGGCCCAATCCCGCCACGTGCATCATCCTCCCGCTGCCGGTGGATTCCGGTGACTGGCGGCTGCGCCACAAGACCACCGACCGCGGCTTTTATGAAGATGCGCAGGCCATCGCCCGGCGGCATGGTGCGACCGAGGCATTGTTCGTGCGCGAGGACGGCCTGCTGACCGAAGGGTGCGTCACCAATATCTTTGTCGAGCGCGATGGCCTATGGCTGACCCCGCCCGCAGCACTCGGCCTCCTGCCCGGCGTGTTCCGCCAGTCGCTCCTCGATGGGGGCAAGGCGCGCGAAGCCGAACTCACCATTGCCGATCTCGAGGACGGTTTCTTCCTCGGAAATGCGCTACGCCAGATGGTGCGCGCCGAACTGAAAGCCGTATGACCGACATCCCGATTATTTTCGAAGACGGCGAAGCGCTGGTAATCAACAAGCCTGCGGGCATTTCCGTGGACCGCCCCAAGCGCGGCGGGCCGTGTCTGGAAGACCATTTCGAACAGCTCCGTCTCGGCTTCCAGCGCGATCCCTCGCCGGTCCACCGGCTGGATACGGACACCAGCGGCTGCCTGCTGCTGGCGCGCAATCCCAAGGCGTTGAAGCGATTCGCCAAGGCCTTCGAGGACCGGCTCGTGACCAAGCGTTATGTCGGTGTCGTTGCAGGTATTCCCGAGGGCGAAGAGGGCACGATCGAGCTCTCGCTTTCCAAGATCAGCAGCGCGGAAAAAGGCTGGCGCATGATCGCCGCCAGGAAGGGCAAGCCCTCCATCACCCACTGGCGCAAGTTGATGGAAAATGATGGAAAGGCCCTCCTCGAATTCCGTCCGGAAACCGGAAGGACGCACCAGATCCGGATTCATTGCGAGGCGGGACTCGGCGTGCCGCTATTGGGCGATCCGGTTTACGGGAGTGGCAAGGGCGCGCCGCGCACCATGCTGCATGCGGCAGGCCTGGTGGTCCCGCGCGAGAAGAAGCCCGCCATCGAGGCGGCCGCGCCGCTGCCGCGCGAGTTCGCGGCGCTCGGGTTCGCGGATGGGTAGAATCGTCGACCGTGCGTTGGAGATCGCCGAGGAGAAATTCATCGCTTCCTCCGGCCCGGGCGGGCAGAATGTGAACAAGGTCGCCACGGCGGTGCAGCTCCGGGTGGACGTATTCCAGCTCGGCCTGAGCCCGGAAACCTTCGAGCGAATCAAGGAAATCGCGGGCAGCAGGTTCACCAAGAACGGCGAAATCGTCCTCACCGCCAACGAGTATCGCACGCAGGAACAGAACCGCGAGGCGGCGCGGGAGCGTCTGATCCAACTTGTCAATCAAGCGCTTGATCCGCCCAGGAAACGCAAGAAGAGCAGGGTGAACCGCGTGGGCAAGGTGAAACGCCTCAAGGCCAAGAAGGTGCGCGGCGACGTGAAGGCCAAACGCGGCAAGGTCGAATGGTAATGCCTGCTGCGCCCGGCGCTTGACTTTTCCCCGTGAATCACACAAAGGGCGCGCCGGACGGCGGTGCGACACGCGCCGCCCTTATTATTTAGGCCGTCTCTCCATCGCGTGGGGCGGACCCTTTTCGAAAGATCTTTAGGAACACGCCATGGCGAAGCCCGCAACCGTCAAGATCAAGCTCGTCTCGACCGCCGACACGGGCTTCTATTACGTGACGAAGAAGAATCCGCGCAACCACACCGAAAAGTTCGTCTTCAAGAAGTACGATCCGGTGGCGCGCAAGCACGTCGAATTCAAGGAAGCCAAGATCAAGTGATCTTGCCGGGCCGTGCGGTCCGGAAGCTGAACGGCGGGAACGCCTTTAGTTCAGTGACAGTTCAATGCTCCGACTGTAATTCAGGAGCATGAGCACCTTGTCTATCTTCAAGAATCGTCCCGTCGCCTCCGCACTGGCGCTTGCGCTATCCGTGGGCGTCCCCGCATCCTTCTATGCCGCACCGGCCCCCGTCGAGGCGGCGGCCGGCGATCTCGACCGTGCGGTCGCGGCATTGCGCGGCATTTCCACCATGAAGGCGAACTTCGTCCAGACCGACCGCAACGGCCAGGCCGTTTCGGGCGTGATGACGCTGAAGCGCCCCGGCAAGATCCGTTTCGAATATGAAAAGGGCGTGCCGCTGCTGGTCGTCTCGAACGGCAAGTCGATGTACATGATCGACTACGAGGTGAACCAGGTCCAGCGCTGGCCGATCAGCAATTCGCCGCTGGGCGCGCTGCTCGACCCGAGCCGCGACGTGAAGAAATACGGCAAGCTGGTCCCGACCAGTCACAGCGATGTCGTCAGCATCGAGGTCCGCGATCCAAATCGCCCGGAATTCGGCACAATCACGCTGATCTTCGCACGCGACGGATCGGCTCCGGGCGGTCTGCGTCTCACGCACTGGGTGGCGCTCGATTCGCAGAATCACCGCACCACGGTTCGCCTGAGCAACAACCGCTACGGGGTGTCGGTTGCCGACAGCGCATTCACCTTCAGGGATCCGCGCCGTTCATCCCGTCGCCCGTAAATACCATTTCGGCGACAGGCCGTTCGATTGTTGCGATTCCCCGATGTCGAATGTTCATTGAGCAGCAAGCCGGGCAGGCCTAGAACCGGGTTATCGAAGCGGTGGCAGCAATTTCCCCCCTGTTGATTGCCCGCCCAAAAAACCGCTCGATATCCAAGCGTGACGAACGCTCACAAGGAACCCTCGAGCCAATGCCCCCGGCTCGAGGGTTTTTGTGTGCCCCCTCAAACGCCGGGCGCGGCGCATCCGCGTCGCTTGGCTTCGCGCCAGTCGGCCTTTGACTGCCGTGATCGGGAACCCACTTCCCTGGACAGCGGTCTCACTCTCTTGATCGGGCCAATGGAGGGTAAACGAGCGCGGCATGGCCGCGGATATTACCGGTCGGCATGTATGTTCAAAGGTACCGGCTCTCGCGGCGCAATCTTGTCGAGCGTGATCGTTTCGAAGCGCTCAGTAAACAGTGCTGCGGCCGCTTCCATGGTATCCACCATCACGGCGTTGACATTCTTTTCCACCAGGCAGTCGGAGTTCCCGCTGCGGTTGCCGATAGCAAAAAGATTGGGCCGACCGAGCGCCTCGTAAACGTCGAGGAGCGTGATCTCGCACAGCGGACGCGCCAATTGCCATCCTCCACCATGCCCCTTCTCGGAACGCACCAGACCTGCCTCGCGCAGCCCCGCCATGGTCCGCCTGAAAACCGCCGGATTGGTTCCCATGCTCCGGCTCAGCACATCCGATGTAAGCAGTTCCTTCGTCTGATCCATGTGGAGAAGCACATGGAGGACATCGGACAGGCGGGTATCTCGATTCATTGTAAAGCCTTTGTTGCGCGTTCGGCGTCGGACACTGCCATAGCGCGTGACAATGCAAAAAGATTGTATCACTTGTTGATACATGACGCCATCGCAGCTATAGTATCTTCAAATGTTACATGAGCGGATGCTCGCAGTCCACTGCGGACGGTCCGCCCCTGCACCAAGGAGATACATATGACTTTCGACGCGATCATTGTCGGCGGGAGCTTTGCGGGTTTATCGGCCGCGCTCTATCTCGCCCGGGCGCGCCGTTCGGTGCTGGTGCTCGACACAGGCACCCCCCGCAATCGCTTTGCCGCCGCCTCTCACGGCTTTTTTGCCCAGGACGGGAGCAATCCCGGGATCATGCTCGAAGCCATGCGCGGACAGGTGGCGGCCTATCCGACAGTGCAGTTCCGCGAGCTCGCAGCCGTGGAGGCTGCCCGGCATGAAGACGGGTTCCGGGTGACGCTGGCGAATGGCGAGGCGGTGGCAGGGGCCAGGTTGCTGCTGGCCTTCGGAATCAGCGATATTCTGCCCGAGCTTCCCGGCCTCGCCGAACGCTGGGGGCAAACCGTTATCCATTGCCCCTATTGTCATGGCTATGAATTCAGCGGCAAGCGGCTTGGCGTCCTCAATACCTCGCCAAAATCGGCGCATCAGGCAGGTTTGATCCCCGAATGGGGACCAACGACCTTCTTTCTCAACGGCGGCACGATAGAGCCGGACGTTGCGGCCCAGCTCGACGAGCGCGGCGTCACAATCGAAGCCGAGCCCGTGGATAGTCTTGTCGGCGAAGGGGCAGCCCTGTCGGCAATCCGTCTGCG
Source organism: Qipengyuania huizhouensis (assembly GCF_019711635.1). Classification (GTDB taxonomy): domain Bacteria; phylum Pseudomonadota; class Alphaproteobacteria; order Sphingomonadales; family Sphingomonadaceae; genus Qipengyuania; species Qipengyuania huizhouensis. Next base: position 58,616 of record NZ_JAIGNT010000012.1, read on the forward strand.
CAACGGCATCGAGCAACCGATCGACGCTCTGTTTATCGGTCCCCGCAGCCGTTTCAACAGCGATATTGCACAAGGGCTCGGGTGCGAGATCGAGGACGGCCCCCTCGGATCGGTGATAGCGGTCGACGAGATGCAGGCGACCAGTATCACCGGGGTCTATGCCGCCGGCGATATCACGCGAATGGGACATACCGTCACCTTCGCCTGTGCGGACGGCGTCACGGCCGCGCTGGCAATTCATCGTTCGCTGGTGTTCGGAGGCTAGCCGTCATGGAGCGCAAGCATTCACCCTTCGACCATCCGGACGCTATCGCTTCCTATGAAGTGAATGCCGTTCGCAACGTGCCCGGGCTAGCCGACCTCCATCGCATGGTGATGCTGCTGCTTGCCGAACGGGCTGGAACAGACGCGCATATACTCGTCGTAGGTGCAGGCGGCGGAATGGAAACCAAAGCAATGGCCGAAGCGCAGCCAGACTGGCATTTCACAGGTGTCGATCCATCATCGGCAATGCTTGATCTTGCGCGCCGGAAACTGGCGCCATTTGCAAAGCGAGTCGATCTGATTGAGGGCGCCATTGATCAGGCACCAGATGGCCCTTTCGACGGTGCAACATGCCTTCTCACGTTGCATCATCTCGACCGCACTTCACGTCTGCAGACTTTGCGAGGGATTCATCACCGCCTGAGGCCCGGTGCCAATCTGGTGGTGGCAGAGCATACGGCGCCCGGTCCTGATCCTGGGCGCTGGATGAGGCTTTCGGTTGCCTTTAGCGGTCGCGAGGGGCCTGATCCGGCAAAATCCGCAGCCACCGCCAAGCTGATGACAGAGCGACTGCCCCTGCTTTCTCCCGCGCGGGAAGAAGAACTTCTATGTGAGGCGGGATTTACCAATGTCGAGCTATATTATGCCGCATTCTCTTTCCGCGGCTGGGTCGGAACAGCCTGCTAATTTCAGACGATGAGCCCGAGCGTTATTCCGTATCCCGGGGGCGGTATATTCAATTGCGGATCGGGCGTGCCCGCGGATGCGGGTGCGAAAAACAGGGACTCAAACCTAGACCCCCGCGCCGCGTCCCCCTATCTCCGCGCCATGGTCTCTGTAGCTACCTGGAACATCAATTCCGTTCGCCTCCGCATGCCCATCGTCGAGCGCTTCCTGAAAGATGCCGCGCCCGACGTTCTCTGCCTGCAGGAAATCAAGTGCCAGGAGCACCAGTTCCCCTATGAGGCGTTCAGGGCGCTGGGCTACGAGCATATCGCCGTGCACGGCCAGAAGGGCTATCACGGCGTGGCCACGGTCAGCCGGGTGCCGATCCGCGAATTTTCGCGTCACGACTGGCAGGACAATGGCGAGGCGCGCCACGTCGGCGTCGAACTGCCCGAGCACGACGGCATGATCGTCGAGAACGTCTACGTGCCCGCCGGGGGTGACGAGCCGGACCGCGAGATAAACGCCAAGTTCGGCCAGAAGCTCGATTTCCTCGAGCGGATGACCCGCTGGGCCGATGCGGTGGACCGGCCGACGCTGATCGTGGGCGATTTCAACATCGCGCCGCTGGAAAGCGACGTGTGGAACCACAAGCAATTGCTCAAGGTCGTGAGCCATACGCCGATCGAGGTCGAAAGCCTCCAGCGGTTCATGGATGCCCACGGCTGGGCGGACATCGGGCGCGAGCATATCAAGGCGCCCGAACGCTATTACAGCTGGTGGAGCTACCGCGCGAAGGACTGGAAGGCGAACGATCGCGGCCGCCGGCTCGATCACATGTGGGCCAGCCCCGAACTCGCGCGGCAGGCGACCGGGCATTCGGTCCACGAATATGCCCGCGACTGGGAAAAACCGTCCGACCACGTACCGCTGGTGACGGAGTTCAGCATCTGACTTCCCCGTCGCCTTCTCGCCGGGCGGCGCTGGCGGTGGATGCCTTGCGCCACGGCTGGCCGCTGGCGATCGAAGGTGCGCCGTTGCTGCAACCGGTCGAGACGGCATTCTCGGAAATATCGGGGGAGGCAATACTGGTCTCCGCCACCCGCGCGGCCACGCTCAAGCTGGCCAACCAGCGCGAAGCCGCGGTGCCGCGCACGCCTGTCCTGCTTCGCGGAGCGGAAAGCTTCGACCTGTCCGCCGCGCTGGCGATCGCCGATCCGGCGCTCGATTTGCAAAGCCCGCTCAAGGGGCCCTTCAAGGCCTTGCCGCTGGCGTGGGAGGAACAGGCACGGGCCGCGCTCGAACTGGCGCGGATTGCGGGCATCCTTCCGGCCTTCCTCGTCGATCCGGCGGGAGCGACAGAGCCGGCATCGCTGGAGGTCGGCGATCTGGTCGCTTTTGCCGATCCTACCCGACTGCATATCGCCTCGCGCGCACGCCTCCCCGTCGCCGCGGCGGAGGACGCGCATATCGTGGCCTTCCGCAGCCCGGACGATACGCGCGAACATGTTGCGCTGATCATCGGCGAACAGCGCGTGGACCGGCCGCCGCTCGTCCGCCTGCATTCCGAATGCCTGACCGGCGATATCCTCGGCAGCCTGAAATGCGATTGCGGCCCGCAGCTCGACGCCGCCCTGCACGCCATGGCGCAGGAAGCGGACAGGGGCGGCTGGGGCGTGCTGCTCTACATGCGGCAGGAAGGGCGCGGGATCGGGCTCGTCAACAAGCTGCGGGCCTATCGCTTGCAGGATCAGGGTTTCGACACGGTCGATGCCAACACGCGGTTGGGCCTGCCCGACGAGGCGCGCGATTTCCCCACGGCGGCGCGAATGCTCGACCTGCTCGGCGTGAAGGAGATCCGACTGATGACGAACAATCCCGCGAAGGTCGCAGCGCTGGAGGCCGAAGGGGTGGAAGTGTCCGAGCGCGTGGCGCATTCGCTGCCCGACAATCCTCACAACGCCCGCTATCTCGCCACCAAGCGTGACCGGGCGGGACACCTGCTGCCATGAGCGCGCTCACGATCCGGCCCGAGACGCGGGCCGACTGCGCGCAGATCAGCGTCGTCACCGAGGCCGCCTTTGCCGATGTCGAACATAGCGACGGGAGCGAGGTGAATATCGTCGAACGCCTGCGCGCCGATGGCGATCTTGCCCTGTCGCTGGTCGCCGAGGATGGTGAGCGCATCGTCGGCCATGTGGCGCTTTCGCCGGTCCGCATATCGGACGGAAGCCAAGGATGGTTCGGGCTGGGACCGGTCAGCGTCCTGCCTGCCTGCCAGCGGGGAGGCGTGGGTTCGGCACTGATCAACCGCGGCATCGCCGATTTGCGTGAGACGGGCGCGCGCGGGATCGTCCTGCTGGGCGATCCGGCCTATTATGCGCGCTTCGGTTTCCGGCACGATCCGCGGCTGGTCTATCCCGGCCCGCCGCCCGAGTATTTTCAGCGGCTGGTCCTCGAGGGCGAACCGCCCGCTGGCACGGTGACCTACGCTGCGGCGTTCGGCTGAAGCCGCCTGCCGATCGCCTGTCCCATCCGGACGGCGTCACCGGCCTTGAGCCCCGCGTCCCATTCCACCCTGCCGGGTTCGAACAGCAGCACCACGGTCGAGCCGAGGATGAAGCGGCCCATTTCGTCACCCGCGCCGAACGCATGGGCGCCGGGTTCGAAGCTTTCGCGCACCAGCCGCGGATGGTGGGTTTCGACCAGCCCGCTCCACACCGTCTCGATGCCCGCCACGATCATCGCGCCGACCATCACACTGGCGAACACGCCGTCCGGGCCGGTAAAGAGGCAGGCGAGCCTTTCGTTGCGCGCGAAGAGGCCATCGACATTCTCTGCCGTCACCTGGTTCACCGAAAAGAGATCGCCGGGCACATAGGCTGTCGATGCAAGCGAACCCGCAGCAGGCATGTGGACGCGGTGGTAATCGCGCGGGGAGAGATAGATGGTGGCGAAGCTGCCGCCTTCGAAACGCTTTGCCGCCCCGGCATCGCCGCCGAGGAGCTGGCTGGCGGTGAAATGCCGCCCCTTGGCCTGGAAGATCCGGTCTTCGTCGATCCGTCCGATCTGGCTGACCGCTCCATCGGCGGGGCTGAGGATGTGGGTCCGGCTGTCGGCCAGCGGACGCGCGCCGGGCTTGAGTTCGCGGGTGAAGAAATCGTTGAAGCTCTTGAACTCCTCCACCCGTCGGGCGGCCTCCCCCATGTCGACATCATAGGCGTCGATGAACCGGCGGATCAGGAGGTTCTTGAGCCAGACGGCTTCGCTGGAGGCGATCTTGCCGGCGCCGCGCGAAACGAGATGGTGCGGAAGCGCGTGCTGCAGCCAGATGAAGGGGGATGTCATGGAATGGAGCCTTAGCGGGGCCGCGGCTCAGCGCAACTGGCTGTCCTTGCTGCCGCGCCGGTTGATGCCGGTCTGCCGCGAGGATGCATCGCGGCCCGACTGGCATGCGACACAGGTCCGCACGCCGGGCAGTGCAAGCCGCCGCTTCTCGGGGATTTCTTCGCCGCATTCGTCGCAAAATTTCGCGCTTTCGCCCTTGGGCATACGTGCGCGGGCGGCGCTCACTGCGTCGCTCACCGTATCGTCGATCTGGTCCTGAACTGCGCCGTCACGCGCCCATCCGCCTGCCATTGCAAACTCCTTCACCCGAATAACGGACAGGAACCTGCTCTCGTTCCGTCAGAAGAACAAGGCGGCGAGGCGGATCAGGCCGACCGAAATGACGGGCGACGCCGTAACCACGGTCAGCCCTCGGCAGGAGGACGCCCCCTGCGCGGAGGCGGGGACGGCTTCACCTCGGCCCCGCGCGCCTTCAACGCCTCGCGCAGCAGCATTTCGATCTGCGCATTGGCGCTGCGCAGCTCGTCCGCCGCCAGGCGCTCGACCGCGGCGTGAACCGCCGGGTCGAGACGCAGGGCAAAGGCTTTCTTCTTGGACATGGACGCGGGCTCTTGGCCGTCAGTAGATCGAACCGGCGTTGACCACCGGATGCACGTCTCTTTCGCCGCACAGGACGACCATCAGGTTGGAAACCATCGCGGCGCGACGTTCGTCGTCCATCTCCACGATGCCGTCCTGGCTCAGCTTGGTCAGCGCGTCCTCGACCATGCCGACCGCGCCGAGCACGATCTTGGCGCGCGCGGCGATGATCGCATCCGCCTGCTGGCGCTTGAGCATGGCGCTGGCGATTTCGCTGGCATAGGCGAGGTGGGTGAGGCCCGCCTCGTCGACCACGATGCCCGCGACCTTGAGCCGGTCGTTCAGTTCCTCGAGCAGTTCGCGGTTGACCACGTCCCCGCCGCTGCGCAGCGTGACTTCCTCGCCTTCGAAATCGTCATAGGGATGGCGCGAACCGACCGTGCGCAGGCCCGCCTCGATCTGGATGTTCACGAATGTCTTGTAATCGTCGACATCGAAGCTCGCCTGCGCGGTATCGGCCACGCGCCACACCACGTTGCAGGCGATCTCGATCGGGTTGCCGCGCAGATCGTTGATCTTCACGCGTTCGGAATGGATATTGTGCGCGCGGGCGGAAATCTTGTTCCGGCCCATCCATGGCCAGACCCAGCGCAACCCCTCGGTCCGCTCGCTGCCGCGATATTCGCCGAACAGCGTGATGACGACGGCCTGGTTCGGCTGGATCATGAAAAAGCCCGCGGCGAGGATCAGCACGCCCATCAACGATACGATCAGCGCGCCGATGAAGGTGAGCTTGGCCCCCTTCGATGCCTCGCCTTCCGGGAAAATCCCGGGCAGGAGAAAGGCCAGCCCCGCGACGACCACCACGAGGATGATCAGCATCATATAGCCATTGTAACTGGACGCCGCGCTTTCGCGGCTGGTGTTCATCCCCTTGAGTTCTACCGACATGACGAATCGTTCCTCCGATATAATTATGATATCATATTTATATCGTCAGGTCCGCAGGTCAAGCGGAAGCGGTCAGTGGCGGGAGATTTCCTCGAGGAAGCGTGTTCCATAGGCTTCGAGCTTCTTGCCGCCCACGCCTGTGATGCGGCCCATCTGCGCAATGGTCGACGGCCGGCTGGCGGCCATCTCGCGCAGGGTCGAATCGTGGAAGATGACGTAGGGCGGAACCTGCGCTTCGGCGGCGAGTTCGCGGCGCAGTTCGCGCAGCGCGTCGAACAGCGGATCGCCCACGGGATTGGCCTCGCCGCTCCCGCCTCCCCGGCTGCGGCGCTGGCGTTTCGGCGGGACTACGATCTCTACCTCGCGCGCGCCCGTCAGGATTTCCCGCGCGCTGCCGCCCAGCGCCAGTCCGCCGTGTTCGGTGGGGACGAGATCCCCGCGCGCCTGCAATGCACGCCCGAGCGGCTGGAGCAACCGCGCATCTTCGCCCTCGACGATACCGAAAACGCTGAGCCGGTCATGCCCGCGCTGGCGGATGCGCTCGTCGTTTGCGCCGGTGAGGACCTTCTGAATATGGCCCAAGCCGAAGCTCTGGCCGGTGCGGTAGACGGCGGACAGCAGCTTGCGCGCCAGCTCGGTGACCTGCGTGACCGCGGGCCGGTCGAGGCAATTGTCGCAATTGCCGCAGCTCTCGGGCGGGCTTTCCCCGAAATGGCGCAGCAGGACCGCGCGCCTGCACCCCGCCGTCTCGACCAACCCCGCCAGCGCATCGAGGCGGGCGCGTTCGGCATTGCGGCGATCCTCGTCCACTTCGGCGAGCCGCGCACGGGCCGTGGCGAAATCGCCCGCGCCCCAGAACATGGCGGCTGCCGCCGGATCCCCGTCACGCCCGGCGCGGCCCGTTTCCTGGTAATAGGCCTCGACCGACTTGGGCACGCCGACATGGGCGACGAAGCGCACATCAGGCTTGTCGATCCCCATGCCGAAGGCGACCGTGGCTACGATCACCATGTCTTCGGATGCGACGAAGGCGGCCTGGTTGGCGGCCCGCGTCTCTGCCGGAAGCCCGGCGTGATAGGGCAGCACCTTGCGGCCCGTGGCAGCGGCGAGCTTTTCGGCCAGCTCCTCCACCTTGCGGCGGGTCTGGGCATAGACGATGCCGGGGCCGGGGCGTTCGGCCATGAGGGCGGCGATCTGGCGGACCGGGTTGTCACGCGGGCGGATGGCATAGCGGATGTTCGGCCGGTCGAAGCCCGCCAGCACCAGCCCCTCTTCCGGAATGCCGAGCTGGGCCATCACGTCGACGCGGGTCTGCCCGTCCGCCGTTGCCGTCAGCGCGAGCCGTGCGACATCGGGGAAGGCGTCCATCAGGGGGCGCAGCATCCGGTAATCGGGGCGGAAATCGTGCCCCCACTCGGACACGCAATGCGCTTCGTCGATGGCGAAGAGGGCCAGCTTGGAAGAGGAGAGAAAGTCGCGGAATGCCGGCTGGCTGGCGCGTTCGGGCGCGATGTAGAGGAGGTCCAGTTCGCCTGCGCGGAAGGCGTCCTGCGTTTCGCGCCAGTCGGCGTCGGCGCTGGTCAGCGTGGCAGCGCGGATGCCGTTGGCCCGTGCGCTGCGCAACTGGTCGTGCATCAGCGCGATGAGCGGGCTGATGACCACGCAGGTCCCCTTCAGCATCACCGCGGGAAGCTGGTAGGTCAGCGATTTTCCGGCCCCCGTCGGCATGACCGCCAGGCTCGATTTGCCCGCCAGCGTGCGCTCCACCACCTCCGCCTGCCGACCGCGAAAATCGTCGAATCCGAAGGTGGCGCGCAGGGTTTCGCGGGCGTTCGGCATATCGAGGGTCGGGCTGGAGGCCATGCACCCCTGTTGCCGCCCGCGCCGCCCTGCGCAACCGGCCAAGGCGTTTTTTCCCTTGGCCTCTTGGTGCCGGAACGATTAACCCTGCCGAAACCATCAAAGGAGAATGCCATGAAGTTCCGTATTGCCGCCGCCGCCACTGCCTCGCTCGTACTTGCCGCCTGCGGCAGCGCCGACGATGCTTCGACCGAAGCCGAAGCCGACACCGTAGAAGTCGCCGCCGACGAGGCGATGGAACCGGTAACCGACGAGCCGGTCGCCGACCCCGACGCCAATGTCGTGGCCGACGATGCGCAGGCTGAAGCTGCAGCCGAAGTCGAAGCTGCCTCGGTCGAAGCTGCAGGCGACAATGCCGCCGCGACGGCCGAAGCCGCGATGGACGCGATGGCGGAAGAATCGGCCGAGTAAGTTTCCGCGCCTGGAGGGTGGGCCGGCCATGCGCCGCGCCCGCCCCTTTTCCGTAACGGCTTTGTTTACCGCGCCCCGGGGAGATAGCATCGCCGCCATGAACCGAATCGCCCTTCCGCTCGCCGCGAGTGCCTTTATCCTCGCAGGATGCAATTCCTCGACCGAGGGCACCGACCCCGGCCCCGTGACGCAGGAAGAGGCGGAAGCGCTCGAAGACGCTGCCTCGATGCTGGAAGAACAGCGGATGCCCGAGGAAACGCCCGACCCCGAAGCAACGCCATCGACTGGAGAGAGCGAATGAGCACCGCCGCCAATCCCGGAATGGATCAGGACACATTCGACCAGTTCCTCGAACAGCTCGAACGCTATGTCCGCGAACGGCTGATTCCGGCGGAAAAGGACGTCATCGAACAGGACAAGGTCCCCGACGATATCCTGGCCGAGATGAAGGACATGGGGCTGTTCGGCCTCACCGTTCCAGAAGATTATGGCGGCGCGGGGCTGAACATCACCCAATATGCCAAGGTCGTGCAGACCATGGCCTATGCCGCACCTGCCTTTCGTTCGATCTTTTCGATCAACGTCGGCATGTTCAATTCCGCGATCAAGAACGGCGGGACCGAAGCGCAGAAGGCCGAATGGTGGCCGCGCATCGCCAGCGGAGAGATCGCCTGTTTCGGCCTGACCGAACCGGGCAGCGGCTCTGACAGTGCTGCCATGCAGACGATGGCTCGACCCGATCCGGACGGGAACGGCTGGATCCTCAACGGCACCAAACGCTACATCACCAATGCGCCGCACGCCAATGTCGCGCTGATCATGGCGCGTACCGAGAAGGAAGCGCTGCCCAAGAACGCGCATGTTTCCGCCTTCATCGTTCCGATGGATACTCCCGGCGTGTCGACCGGAAGCCCGGACAAGAAGATGGGCCAGTCAGGCAGCCATATCTCCGATGTCATGCTCGACGACGTGCATGTGCCGGGTGATGCATTGCTCGGCGGCGAGACGGGTCAGGGCTTCCGCTTTGCAATGATGAGCCTCGACAATGGCCGCATCTCGGTCGGCGCGGCAAGCGCGGGCTATGCGCGCCGCGCGCTCGATTCCGCGGTGAAATACGCCAACGAGCGGCAGGCTTTCGGCGAACCCATCGCCAACTTCCAGCTGATCCAGCAGATGCTCGCCGAAAGCTGGACCGAAATCTATGCCGCCGAAGCCATGATGGCCGACGTTACCGCGCGGGTCGACCGCGGCGAGGACACGGTCAAGCACGCCGCGGCGTTCAAGGTCTTCGCCTCCGAAATGTGCGGGCGCGTGGTGGACCGCGTGGTGCAGATCTATGGCGGGGCGGGCTATCTCGCGGAATATGACGCCGAACGCTTCTTCCGCGATGCGCGGATCTACCGCATCTACGAAGGCACCACGCAGATTCTGCAGCTGCAGATCGCCAAGCGGATGCTGCGCGAATATGCGGCGGGTCTGTAATTTCACTGGTCATTCCCGCGCAGGCGGGAAACCAGTTCGGAGCGTTCGCACTTCGGCGCTCTGGATCCCCGCCTGCGCGGGGATGACTCATGTATAACCTCCTGGACGATCTCTCGATCATAGAGGCGTCGAGCTTCGTCGCCTCGCCCACCGCCGGGCTCTATTGCGCGCAGATGGGCGCGGAGGTGATCCGTGTCGATCACAAGGAAGGCGGGCTCGATTACGATCGCTACATGCTGACCGAAGAGGGACGCTCGCTGAGCTGGGAGAACCTCAACCGGGCGAAGAAATCGGTCGCGCTCGATCTGCGCAGCGCAGAGGGGCGCGAACTGCTGGTCGAACTGTCGGCAAAAACCGGCAACCTCATCACCAACCTGCCCGAAAAGAGCTTCCTTTCGCACGATGCCGTCGCGGCTGACCGGCCCGATCTCGTCAGCGTACGCATCATGGGCTGGCATGACGGACGGCAGGCGATGGATTTTACCGTCAACGCCGCCAGCGGCTATCCGCTGATGTGCGGCCCGGAAGACTGGGACATGGAGACCGCGCCGCCGGTCAACCAGGTGCTGCCCGCCTGGGATTTCATCACAGGCGCCTACTGCGCCTTTGCGCTGGTTTCGGCGATCCGCCACCGCGATCGTACCGGCGAGGGCAGCGAACTGCGCGTGCCGCTGGGCGATGTGGCGATCGGCACGGTCGCCAATAGCGGCGCGATGGCCGAAATGCTCTATCGCGGCGGCGACCGCGAACGGCTGGGCAATGCGATCTGGGGTGCGTTCGGGCGCGACTTTCGCACGCGTGACGGCACGCGCTTCATGGTCGCTGCGCTGACCGCCAAGCAGTGGGCAGGGCTGGTGAAAGCCTTCGATGTGGCGGAGCAAATTGCCGCTCTGGAAGAACGGGAGGGCGTACGTTTCGCCGATGGCGACCGCCCCCGTTTCGAACATCGCCGCGCGCTGTTCGACCTGTTCCAGTCGCGCGCCGGTTCGATAGACTGGAACGAGCTCGAACGCCGGATGGGGGCGGAAGGCTGCACCTTCGAGCGGTACCGCACCATGCACGAAGCAGCGAACGACCCCGTTCTCGTCGGGGAAAACCCGCTCTTTACCCGCTCATCGGGCAACCCCTCGGGGTTCGAATATCCCGCCACCCGCAGTTTCGCCAATATCCCCGGTCGCGAGGCAGGCGCGCCTGCACCCGCGCCCTATCTCGGCCAGCATACCGAGGAAGTGCTCGCGACGAGGCTCGGCCTGTCTTCGGGCGCAATCGGCCAGCTGGTCGACCGCGACGTGGCACGATTGTCGGACCAACGGCCATGATCACCGTTCGCCCTGAGCTTGTCGAAGGGCCGTACTTCCTTTGGGCGGTGGAACTGAAGAAAAAGGGCGAGGCTTCGACAAGCTCAGCCCGAACGGATCGAGAGGTATTTTCGTGACTGAACTCCGCCGCGTCGCCATCTGCAAACCGCTCCGCACCCCCGTGGGCAAGTTCCTCGGCAGCCTCGTCCCGCTGGAGGCGGGCGCTCTGGGGGCGGTCATCATCAAGGCGCTGGTCGAACGATCGGGCATCGATCCCCTGCGCGTCGACGATGTGGTGTTCAGCCAGGGCTATGGCAGCGGCGAGGCACCCGCCATCGGGCGGTGGAGCTGGCTGGCGGCAGGCTATCCCATCGAAGTGCCCGGTTTCCAGCTCGACCGGCGCTGCGGCTCCGGCCTGCAGGCGGTCGCGACCGCGGCGATGATGGTCCAGACGGGCGCTGCCGATTGCGTACTGGCGGGCGGGGTGGAGAGCATGTCCAATGTGGAGCATTACACCACCAGAGCGCGCCACGGAGCGCGGATGGGCGATATGGCGCTGTGGGACCGCCTGACGCGGGGACGGCTGATGAGCCAGCCGATCGAGCGTTTCGGCGTCATCACCGGCATGATCGAAACCGCCGAGAATCTCGCCCTGGACTATGGCATCAGCCGCGAGGCCTCGGACGAGTTTGCGGTGCGCAGCCACCAGAATGCGGCGAAGGCGTGGGTAGAGGGCAAGTTCGACGAACAGCTGGTGCCGGTCGAAATCCCCTCGCGCAGGGGCGATCCCACCATTTTTGCCAAGGATGAAGGCTTCCGCGAGGATGCGAGCATGGAGACGCTTTCCGCGCTGCGCCCGATCGACGGCAAGCGTGACCCGCAAGCCGTGGTCACCGCAGGCAATGCCAGCCAGCAGAACGATGCCGCGGCCGCCTGCCTGGTGGTGGCGGAAGACAAGGTGGAAGAACTCGGCCTCGAACCGATCCTGTGGTTCCATTCGTGGAGCGCGGCGGGCTGCGATCCCAGCCGCATGGGTATCGGCCCGGTCCCGGCGGTAGAGCGGCTGTTCGCAAAGAACGGCCTTGGCTGGGACGACATCGGCCTGATCGAACTGAACGAGGCCTTCGCTCCGCAGGCGCTTGCCGTGCTCAAGGGCTGGGGCTTTGCCGATGACGATAGCCGCCGCGACATCGTCAACGTCAACGGTTCGGGCATCTCGCTCGGCCACCCGATCGGCGCGACGGGTATCCGCATCCTCGCCGACATGGCGCACGAAATGCAGCGGCGCGAGGTGCGCTACGGCCTGGAAACCATGTGCATCGGCGGCGGTCAGGGCATGGCCGCGGTGTTCGAGCGCGCGGCCTAGTTCTCCGGATAATTCGCTATCGGCTGGATCGCGCCATAACTCTCAGCGAGCGGTTTGCGACCAAGATCGGGAAAATCGATGGCAGGCGGCTCCACCGCAGTGTCAGGCAGGCGGTCGAGCAGATCGCGGACCAGCGTCAGCCGTCCGCGCTTCTGGTCGTTGAAATCGACCAGCGTCCATGGCGCCCATTCGGTATGCGTCTGCAGCAACATCTCCTCGCGCGCGGCGGTATAGGCATCGTATTTGTCGCGCGCGGCGAGGTCGATGGGCGAGAGCTTCCAGCGCTTGAGCGGGTCATCCAGCCGTTCGCGCAGCCGTTCTTCCTGCTTTTCCTGGTCGGCCCCCAGCCAGTATTTGAACAGCAGTATGCCGTCGTCGACGAGCATCTTTTCGAATATCGGCACCTGGTCGAGGAACTGGTTCACCTGGGCATCGGTCGCGAAGCCCATCACTTTCTCGACGCCCGCCCGATTATACCAGCTGCGGTCGAACAGCACGATCTCGCCTGTGGTCGGGAGATGCGCGATGTAGCGCTGGAAATACCATTGGCCCTGCTCGGCCTCGGTCGGCGTGCCCAGCGCCACGGTGCGGCACTGGCGCGGATTGAGCTTTTCCGACATTGCACGGATTGCCCCGCCCTTGCCCGCCGTGTCGCGTCCTTCGAACAGGACGACGATACGCTGGCCGGTCACCCGCACCCAGCGCGCCATCGCCACCAGCTCTTCGCGCATCGCTTCAAGCGCGGCCTTGTATTCCTTGCCTTTCATCCTCCGCCTATCTCCCGATTTGAATGGTATCGGCAAAGCTACTATCTATTAGAGCAATATGGCCACACTTGCAGAACCCGAACACGATTTTACCCGTCTGCCGGAAATGCCGGCAGATGTCTTCACCGCGCCGTTGAAGAAGCCCGGACATGTGGGCGACGACTGGCTCGAGCCCAGGCAGGCCGAGTACGACAGCGAAGAAGACGCAATCTGGGACGATCTTTTCAAGCGCCAGATGGAAATGCTGCCCGGCAGGGCGGCGACGGCCTTCATGCAGGGAACGGAGAAACTGGACCTGGGCCGCGGCGGCGTGCCGGAGTTCGGTAAGCTTTCCGAAGAACTCGACAGGCTGACCGGTTGGAGCGTGGTCCCCGTGCCCATGCTGATCCCCGACCACGTATTCTTCTGGCACCTCGCCAATCGCCGCTTTCCGGCGGGCAATTTCATCCGCACGCGCGAGACGTTCGATTATATCCAAGAACCCGACGTGTTCCACGATGTCTTCGGCCATGTGCCGATGCTGACCGATCCGGTCTATGCCGATTACATGCAGGAATATGGCAAGGCCGGCTGGAAGGCGATGCGCTACAACCGGCTGAAGGCGCTGGGCGCGCTATACTGGTACACGGTGGAATTCGGCCTGATCGAGGAAAGGCCGGGCGACATCCGCGCCTATGGTGCGGGCATACTTTCGGGGCCGACAGAGGTGGTCTATTCGGTCGAGGCGGAAAGCCCCAACCGGATCATGCTCAATGTCGACCGGGTGATGCGCACCGATTACGTCATCAGCGACCTGCAGCCGACCTATTTCGTTATCTCGAGCTTCGAGGATCTCTACCGCCAGACGGTGGAGCGCGATTTCGACAAGCTCTACAGGAACCTGGGGCCGGGATTCACCTATGCCAATACGGCGGTGATCGACGTCGATTACGTGGTCCATCGCGGCACGCTCGAATATACGCTGCGCGGTGGCAGGGGATCAGGCGCGAAGCCGGTCTGAGTGCCTCTCGCTTAAACTGACGGCAAGAAAAAGGCCGGCCGGATCGCTCCGGCCGGCCCATTCTCGTGAAACGTAAAAGGCTTACATGCCTTCTTCCATTGCAGCATCCGCCTCAGCTGCGGTTGCCGGATCGGCGTCGTCGACAGCGTCTTCCATCGATTCTTCCATGGCGTCGGTCTGATCGTCCATCGCGTCAGCCTGGTCTTCAGTGATCTGGCCACCTTCTTCCATGGCGTCGACTTCAGCGTCACGCGTATCTTCCATGGCTTCGATCTCGTCCTCAGCCTGGTTTTCGGCAGCGCTGTCACAAGCGGCGAGGCCCAGTCCCAGAGTAGCGACCGAGGCGACGAGCATAGCTTTGGTGAATTTCATTGTTACTTCCCCTTGATTACGGAACACGGGCGGATGCCCATGCTTCCAGATTTATTGGATAATGCATGGCGAAATCAGGGCAAGACCCTTTGACGCACGAAATTGTATAGACCGATCAGCACGATAGCCCCGATGATCGCATACAGGAGAGTGCTTGCCTGGATGGTGCCCAGAAACACTCCACCCGAAGTGGCGAGTCCCAGCCCCAAGGATCCGATGACGCCGGCGACGATATTCCGGAGAATGCTTCGCCCGTCCTCGATCTGCAGGGCGATCGTCCCCATCCAGCCCAGAAGAGCGCCGGTAAGAACGAGGATAATCAAACCCATCAATGCTTCCTTGCGGTTTATACTTGAGGGTTCAAACCACAGAGAGACGGATGGTTCCGGGAATATGACGAAAAAATGGCAGGTTGCCTCTTGTCAGGCGAGCCAGAGCCAGGCGATTGCACCCGTTCCAAGAACGATGCGGTACCAGGCGAAAGGCGAGAAGCCGTGCTTGCTGACATAGGCAACGAAAAGGCGGATCACCAGTAGCGCGGTGAGGAAGGCCGCCAAGAAGCCGAGCCCGATCTCGGTCCAGCTTATGAGCGCCTCTCCGCGGAGCAGGGCCGGTTCGTCGAATATCTTGACCGTGGCAGCCCCGAGCATGGTGGGCACTGCGAGAAAAAAGGAGAATTCCGCCGCGGTCTTCCGCCCGACGCCCATGGCCAGCGCGCCGAGGATGCTGGAGGCCGAACGACTCGTCCCCGGAATCATCGCCAGACATTGCGCCAAACCGATTGCCATGCAGACTTTCCACGAAAGCGCCGCCACCCCGGTATCTTCGCGCGCGGGGATGGTCTTTTCCAGAACGAGTATGGCGATGCCGCCGAGGACCAGCGCAATCGCAACCACCATGGGGCTGCCGAGCATGACATCGATGGCGTCCTTGGCCAGCAATCCGATGATCGCCGCCGGTACGAACCCCAGGAATATATTGCGAACGAAGCGCAGGGCTTCCGGTTGGCCGGTCAGAAAGCCGGTGCCCATGCGCCAGAACAGTGACCAGTACGACACCACCACTGCCAGGATGGCACCCAGTTGGATGACGATATTGAACTGGCGCCACTGCTCGGGATCGTAGCCGAAGAATGCCTGCGCCAGGATGAGGTGACCCGTGGAGGAAACCGGCAGAAACTCGGTCAGGCCTTCAAGTATGCCCAGCAGGATTGCGGTGATCGTATTGTCCATAGGGGCGCTCTCATGAAGAAAGGGCGGAGCAAGTCAACCGGCCTGCTCCGCCCTTCGCAATTTCCGAGCCTGAATGCTCTTACCAGATGCTGATCCGTTCCTCGGGCGGCAGGTAGAGATCGTCTTCCGGGGTCACGCCGAATGCTTCGTACCAGGCGTCCATGTTGCGCACGACGCCATTGGTGCGGAACTCTTCGGGGCTGTGGCTGTCGGTCCGCAGACGATTGCGATAGTTCTCTTCACGCTGCTGCGAACGCCAGACCTGCGCCCAGGCGAGGAAGAAACGCTGATCGCCGGTCAGACCGTCGATCACGGGCACATCCTGTCCTTCGGTGGCGATCTTGTAGGCCCGATAAGCAAGGCTGAGCCCACCCAGATCGCCGATATTCTCGCCCAGGGTGAGACGTCCGTTCACACAGGTTTCGCCATCGTCGAGCGGGCAGAACGCATTGTACTGTTCCACCAGCGCATCGCCGCGCTCGTCGAAAGCCTGCCTGTCGGCATCGGTCCACCAGTTGCGCAGTGCACCGGCAGCATCCGATTTCGAGCCCTGGTCATCGAAGCCGTGGCCGATTTCATGTCCGATCACGCCGCCGATCGCGCCATAGTTCACGGCAGGATCGGCACTGAGGCCGAAGAACGGCTGTTGCAGGATGGCTGCCGGGAAGACGATCTCGTTGAGCGTGGAGTAGTAATAGGCATTGACCGTCTGCGGCAGCATGAACCACTCGGTCCGGTCGATCGGCCCGCCAAGCTTCTCCAGATTGTCCTGCCAGTTCCATTCGGCAACCGCCATGCGATTGGCCAATGGGTTGGTGGTTATTTCAAGCCCCTCGTAAGTGTCGAGGTTGTCGCGATACCCGATCTTCGGCGTGAAGCTGTCGAGCTTGGCCCGCGCTTCTTCCTTGGTCGCTTCGCTCATCCAGGCGATTTCATCGATGCTCTGGCCCATGGCGATGCGCAGGTTTGCGACCAGTTCGTCCATCGCGGCCTTGTTTTCGGGCGGGAAATAACGCTCGACATAAGAGGCGCCGACAAGTTCGCCCAACTGGCCTTCGGTGGCGGCGATCGCCCGCTTCCAGCGGGGGCGCTGTTCGGGCGTGCCGCTGAGGGTGGTGCCGTAGAAGGCGAAGTTCGCATCATCGAAACGGGTCGGCAGGATCGAAGCGTTGTCGGTCAGGAATTCCTTGAGCGTCCACGCCTGCAGCACTTCGATCGGCGTATCCTGAAGCAGTTCGAACATTGCCGGGGTGCCGCCGCCGATCTTGGCCAGTGTTGCCTCGTCGAGACCAAGCTCTGCCGCACGTTCGGCGCTCGGCGGAATATCGCCGACAATGAAACGGTCGGTCGCATCGAAGCCCGAAGCGGCCAGCACCGGCGCAAGCGGGAATCCGTCGGCCAGTTCGGTCAGTTCGTCAGGCGAAAGGGCCGTATAGGTGAGGTCGCGATTGCGGCGCGTGGCGCGATCCCAGCTCACCTTGCGGGCGATGCTGTCTTCGAAATCATAGACCGCCTGCGCCATCGCGGCCGGATCGCCGAAACCCGCCTCGGTCATCAGGAAGGTCAGGTAATCGCGATACTTGGCCTGGATATCCCGGCCCTTCTCGGTTTCGTCGAGATAGTAGTCACGGTCGGGAAGGCCGAGACCGCCCGAGCCGAAATAGACCGAATAGCGCGTCGGCTCCTTGGCATCGACACTGACGCCGCCGCCGATGGGCGAAGCATAACCCGGCGTGCCCCACAATACGGCGAGGCTGGCAAGAGTATCCGCACCCTTGATTTCGTCGAGATAAGGCTGTGCCGGGGCGAGGCCCGCCGCATTGATCGCGTCCGTATCGAGATAGGCATTATAGGCATCGACGATGCGCTTCTCGTTCGCCGTCAGCGCAGCAGGGTCTTTCGAGGTGAGCTCGTTGATCAGGGCCTGGACGTCGGCAGTCGACTTCTCGCGCAGCAGGTTGAACGCGCCGAAGCGGCTGAATTCGGGAGGCAGCGGGTTTGCATCGAGCCACTTCTGGTTGGCATAGGCGAAAAAGTCGTCGCCCGGATCGATATCCTGCGACAGCGAAGCCGGATCGAAGCCCCAGTCGCCGAATTCCATCGTCGGCAGCGGGGTTTCTTCGGCGGCAGGCGCCGCGCTGGCCGTGTCCTGTGCGATGGCAGGTGCGGCAAAAGCCAGCACGATAGCCGACACGCCGGCGGTGAAAAAAGTCTTGCTCATGAATGCAGCCTCCGGAATTCGAACCGATCGGGCGCGCCCCTCGCGCGCATGCGACCTCGTGCAGGCTGGCTAGCAGATTTCAGGGAGGGGAGTCGCCGTTCGTCGGACGGCGCACGGACTTGGTCGAAGGTTCAGGCGGCCTCGTTGCCGAACTGGAGGCTCGCCAACCGCGAATAGAGCCCGCCATTGGCCGCCAACTGGTCGTGCGCTCCCTGTTCGACGAGCCGCCCGTCTTCCATCACCACGATCCGGTCGGCCGCACGCACGGTGGCGAGGCGGTGGGCGATTACCAGCGTAGTGCGGTCCTGCATCAAATGCTCGAGCGCGTCCTGCACCAGCCGTTCGCTTTCTGCATCGAGCGCACTGGTCGCTTCGTCGAGCAAGAGGATCGGCGCATTGCGCAACAGCGCCCGGGCAATGGCGATACGCTGCCGCTGGCCGCCCGACAATTGCGTGCCGTTCTCGCCAAGATAAGTATCGAGTCCATCGGGCAGGTTCTCGAGGAATTCGGTTGCATTGGCGGCCCGTGCGGCGGCCCAGATCTCGTCCTCGCGGGCGTCCCAGTTGCCATAGCGCAGATTGTCGCGCGCGCTGGCCGAGAACAACACGCCTTCCTGCGGGACGAAAGCGATCCGCTTGCGTATCTCGGCGGGATCGGCCTTGGTCAGCGGAATGCCGTCGAGACGGATCGTGCCCGCCTGCGGATCATAGAAACGCTCGGCCAGCTGGAAAATGGTCGATTTACCTGCGCCCGAGGGGCCGACGATCGCTACCGTCTCACCCGGCTCGACTTCCAACGTGAAATCGGTGAGGGCCGGACTTTCAAGCCGTGTCGGATAACGAAAGGTGACATTGCGAAACGACAGGCTGCCGCGTGGCGGACTGGGTAGTTCCTGAGGCTTTTCGGGCGCGCTTATGCCCGGCTCTTCGACAAGCAGTTCGGACAGCCTGCTCGCGGCCCCCGAGGCACGTAACAAGTCGCCATAAACCTCGGTCAGGGCGCCGAATGCGCCTGCGACTAGCCCGGCGGTAAGCACGAAGGCTGCAATGGTCCCACCCGAGATCGTTCCTTCATTGACGGCTTCCGCCCCGCGCCAGATCAGCATAGTGATGCCGCCGAAAACGAACAGGATGACACTTGCGGTGAGTGCCGCCCTGATGAGGATGCGGCGCTTGGCAACGGTAAAGGTGCGCTCCACCGCTTCGGAGAAGCGCGCATGCTCGCGTTTCTCCTGGTTGAAACCCTGGACGATCTTCATCGCCGACAGCACTTCGGTCACCATCGCGCCGATATCCGCCACGCGGTCCTGGCTCGTCCGGCTGACCTTTCGCAGCCTTCGTCCGAACAGGGTTATCGGCATTACGACTGCCGGGATGATCAGCAGCATGCCCATGGTCAGGCTGGGTACGAGATAGAACAGATAGATCGTTCCGCCGATCGCCACGAGCGTGTTCCGCAAGGCAACCGAGACGGTGGTGCCGACCGTGGTTTCGATCAGCGCCGTATCGCTGGTCATTCTGCTGGAAATTTCCTTGGGACTGTTTTCTTCGTAAAAGCCCGGAGCAAGCCGGAGGAGGTTTTCCTGAACCCGCATGCGCACATCGGCGATCACGCGTTCGCCTAGCCAGCTCACGAAATAGAACCTTAGCGCCGTCCCCAACGCCAGGACGCAGACGATCATCAGCAGATAGCGGAACCAGCGCCCCATCTGTTCGGGATCCCCGCTTGAACCGAAGCCGCTGTCGATCACCATCTTGAAACCGGCCGGTATCGCCAGGGTAGCAGCCGCCGTAATCACCAGCGCAACCAGCGCCATGCCAACATGGCCGGGATATTGCAGCATTGCGGCAAAAACCATGCGCAGCGGTTTAAGCGACCGTTTCTCGCCCCGCCGGCGCCGGAAGATCCTGCGCTGCGGCCTTGTCTCGGTTGAGGTCTCGTCCATCACCGCCCACCTAGTGCGCGCCTCGGGCAAAATCCACAGTGCAGGAGGCCCGTCGGCACTTTTACCCTATTTGTGCATTGCACAATCACGAACGCCGCGGCACACTCCGCCTCTTTGGACGATCCCGCACGCGACAACACAATTGGCGGGCCGCAGGGGAATACGATGCTCTATCACGCCTACGAACTACAACGCAGCTGGCTGTCGAGCGCCAGTACCTGGGCCTCGATCGGGTCCGAGATGCTTTCCAATCCGGCCCTGCCCTTCGGCTATATGGGCATGGGCCCGATGGCGGCGAGCGCGCTCGAGGTCTTTGCGCATGCGACCGCCACCTACGGCAAGCCTGCCTGGGGTATCGAAAGCGTGACCGTCGGACGCAAGGCGTTTCCCGTGGTCGAAGCAACGGTGCTCAACAAGCCATTCGGCGATCTCAAGCGCTTTCACCGCGAAGGCCTGCCCAAGGATGCACCGCGCCTCCTGGTCGTCGCGCCGATGAGCGGGCACTATGCCACGCTACTGCGCGGTACGGTCGAGCGGATGCTGGAAAACTACGTCGTCTATGTCACCGACTGGGCCGATGCGCGCAGCGTACCCTTGCATGAAGGGCATTTCGACCTCGACGACTACATGGACTATGTGATCGAGTTTCTCGAGCATATCGGGCCCAATAAGAACGGGGGGGGCGCACATGCGATGGCGGTGTGCCAGCCTTCGGTCCCGGTCTTCGCCGCGACCGCGATCATGAACCGCGACAAGCACCCCTGCGCGCCAAGGACGCTCACCATGATGGGCGGACCGATCGACACCCGCTGTTCGCCCACCAGCGTCAACGACATGGCAATGGACCGCCCGATCGAGTGGTTCCGCCAGAACGTGATCGCCACGGTGCCGATGCAATACCGCGGGCATGGCCGACGGGTCTATCCCGGCTTCATGCAGCTGGCCGGTTTCATGAGCATGAATCTCGGCAATCACATGATGAGCCATTACGAGATGTTCAAACACCTCACCGAAGGCGACGAGGCGAGCGCGCAGGCGACCAAGGATTTCTACGACGAATATCGCAGCGTGTGCGACATGACGGCGGAATTCTACCTGCAGACGGTGCAGGAAGTGTTCCAGGACCATTCGATCCCCAATGGCACCTTCATGCACCGCGGCAAGCGCATCGACCTCGGCGACATCACCGAGACCGCCCTGCTCGCCATCGAAGGCGAGCGTGACGATATTTCAGGCCTGGGCCAGACCCGCGCCGCGCTGGAACTGACGCCCAATCTCAATGCCGGAAAAAAGCGCTACTACATGGCCGAGGGCGCCGGACATTACGGCATCTTCAACGGCAGCAAATGGCGCGGCAAGATCGCTCCGGTGGTGGAGGAATTCATCGCTGCGCATGGGTGAGGTTCGCTCCGTCAGTCCGTGAACCACTGCATCGTCGCATGAGGCGATGTCGCTTCCGGAAAGCCTAGCAAGGTAAACGGCCTGTAGCCGATTTGCGATAGTCGACGCGAAGGCGTATGTTTCCCTCCTTCGAAAGGGTCGTTCGATGGGAGGAAGCCATGAGAAAATTCGACGCTTTCGCGGCAATTGCGATACTGAGTCTGACCGGGGCGTGCGACAGTGCAAACCGCGTGGAACCCGACGCGGAGAATGGCACCGAAGGCCAAGCCACCGTTGAGGCTGAAGACCAGACACCTCTTCAAAGCGCCATTTCCGCCGGTCCTGCCGACGTGACCGACAATGCGACGGTGATCGATGCGGATGGAAATGTCGTCCGTGAGGGGACAAACGGTTGGACCTGTATAGCGGAAACGCCCGGCATGGGGCCAATGTGTAACGACGAAACCTGGATGGCGGCGCTCGGTGCCCTACAGACTGGAAAGCCTTTCCCGACTGGCAATTTCGGGGTTTCCTATATGCTCGCCGGAGAGGGCGATGCGCCCGGAGTAAGTAATCTCGACCCTGCGGCGACCGAACCCACAGCCGACAATATGTGGATCAAAGACGGCCCCCACATGATGCTGATCCTCCCTGATCCGAGCGTATATGAGGGCATGTCGAACGACGTCTCGCAGCCGGTATATGTGATGTGGAAAGGGACGCCTTACGCGCATCTCATGGTCCGTATCGCATCACCGGAAGAGGAGTAACACTCACAGAGCTGAAAGACCTGCCAGTCTGCCGGGTGCTTGCCCGTCTATGCACACAATCGCTCCGCATGCCACGCCACATGCTCGCCCATGAAGGTCGATATAAAGTAATAGGAGTGGTCATACCCCTCCCACATGCGGATGTCGGCGCTTATGCCCGCCTTGGCGCAAGCCATCGATAGCAGGCCGGTTTTGAGCTGTTCCTCGAGGAAATTGTCTGCCGTGCCCTGGTCGACCAGCAGGTTGTCCAGCCGCGCACCATCCTCGATCAGCGCAACAGCATCATATGCGCGCCACGCATCGCGGTCGTCCCCGAGATAGCGCGACAAGGCCTTTTCGCCCCATGGCACTTTCGCGGGGGCGACGATCGGCGCGAAGGCACTAACTGAGCGGAAGCGGTCCGGATTGCGCAGGGCGGTGGTCAGCGCGCCGTGGCCGCCCATCGAATGGCCGGTGATGCCCTGGCGCCCCATGTCGGCGGGGAAGTTCGCGGCCACCAACGCAGGCAGTTCCTCCTCGATGTAGCTGCGCATCCGGTAGTGCTTCGACCACGGCTGCCGTGTCGCATCGACATAGAAACCCGCGCCCTTGCCGAAATCGTATTCGTCCTTGGCATCGGGCACATCGTCACCGCGCGGGCTGGTGTCGGGCGCGACGAAGATCACGCCGTGTTCGGCGCAGGCCGCTCGGTATTCGCCCTTTTCGGTGACGTTGGCATGCGTGCAGGTGAGGCCCGAAAGGTACCACAGCACCGGCAGCTTCGTTCCCTCGGCATGGGGCGGAACATAGACGGAGAAGGTCATTTCCGTCCCCGTCGCTTCCGACTGGTGCGACAGGACGAACTGGTCGCCGCCATAGGCCTTGTTCTGGGAAAGGTATTCGAGGTTCATCAACTGTCCTGTGAGGGAATGTCTGCAATGCGCGGCGCATGGCCCCAATGTTCGATCAGCCGCAAGCAATCCGCGCCGGACAGGCCGATGGTCGCGGTATTGCGAAGCGGGTGGACGTTGATCCGGCCCGCCTCGGCCAGTGTTCGGTCGAGAACCACGGCGATGCTGCCCGGCTCGGCGTTGATCGCACCCAGCGGAGTGACCGATCCGGGTTTAAGGCCCAGCAACCGCTCCATGTCGTCAGGCTTGCCGAAGCTCACCCGCTTGCAGCCGATGGCGGCAGGCAGCGCCTTGAGATCGACCCGCATTTCCGCCGGAACGGTGACCAGCCAGAAGGCGCCGCCCGCATCCTTCAGGAACAGGTTCTTGGTATGCTCGCCCGGGATGGCTTCCTTCACCCCGCGGCTTTCCTCGACCGTGAAGACGGCCTCGTGCTCGTGATGCTCGAAGGGGATCGCGAGCGCCCGAAGGTCCTCCCGCAATCCCGCTTCTCCGCGATGTCCCAAGCCGTCAGCCCGGACGGTGCATCGCGCAGACCTTGTTGCCTGCAGGATCGCGCAGATAGGCGAGGTAGAGCTTCATGCCGGCACCTTCGCGAATGCCCGGCGGATCTTCGATCTCGGTGCCGCCATTCTCGCTGCCGGCCTTGTGCCAGGCATCGGCCATTTCCGGGCTGTCGGCGGCAAAACCGATGGTCGATCCGTTGCCGCAGCTCGCCGGCTGGCCGTCGATCGGCTTGGTCAGCAGGAAAATCCCGCCATTATGCATGTAGATCACGCGGCCCTTGGGATCGATCTGGCCTTCGCGGCCGCCCAGCGCCTTGAAGCAGGCATCGTAGAACTTCTTCGAGGCCTCGATATCGTCGGCCCCCAGCATAACATGGCTGAACATAACTTCTCTCCTCATCGTCATTCCAGCGAAAGCTGGAATCTCTTTCAAATTCGCCGCGCGTTGCCGCGCCGGATCCCAGCGTCCGCCGGGATGACGTATTAATCGTAAACCACCACGCTGCGGATGCTTTCGCCCGCATGCATGAGGTCGAAACCCTTGTTGATTTCCTCGAGCTTGAGGACGTGGGTGATCATCGGGTCGATCTGGATCTTGCCGTCCATGTACCAGTCGACGATCTTGGGTACGTCGGTGCGTCCCTTGGCCCCGCCGAATGCCGTCCCGCGCCAGTTGCGGCCCGTCACCAGCTGGAAGGGGCGGGTCTCGATGGTCTTGCCCGCTTCCGCCACGCCGATGATGATGCTGGTGCCCCAGCCCTTGTGGCAGCATTCGAGCGCCTGGCGCATCACGTCGGTATTGCCGGTACAGTCGAAGCTGTAATCCGCCCCGCCGTCGAGCATTTCGACCAGCGTCGCCACCACATCGTCGACCTCTTTCGGATTGACGAAATCGGTCATGCCGAAATGTTCGGCATAGCTCTTCTTGTCCGGATTGATGTCGACACCGACGATGCGGTCGGCGCCCGACATCTTCGCGCCCTGAATGACGTTGAGACCGATCCCGCCCAGCCCGAACACCACCACATTGTCACCCGGCTTCACCTGCGCCGTGTTTACGACAGCGCCCACCCCCGTGGTCACGCCGCAACCGATGTAGCAACTGGTGTGGAAGGGCGCGTCCTCGCGGATTTTCGCCACGGCGATTTCGGGCAGGACGGTGAAGTTCGAAAAGGTCGAACAGCCCATGTAGTGATAGATCGGCTTGCCGTTGTAGCTGAACCGCGTCGTCCCGTCGGGCATCAGGCCCTTGCCCTGCGTTTCGCGGATCGCGCTGCACAGATTGGTCTTGCCCGAGAGGCACATTTTGCACTGGCGGCATTCCGGCGTGTAGAGCGGGATCACATGGTCGCCGGGCTTCACCGAAGTCACGCCTTTGCCGACCTCGCGCACGATCCCTGCGCCTTCATGGCCCAGCACGCTTGGGAACAGCCCCTCGCTGTCGAGCCCGTCGAGCGTATAGGCATCGGTGTGGCAGATGCCCGTCGCCTTGATTTCGACCAGCACTTCCCCGTCTTTCGGCCCTTCGAGATCGAGTTCGACGATCTCCAGCGGTTGCTTGGCTTCGAAGGCGACGGCGGCTCTGGTTTTCATATGAAACGAATCTCCTTTCGGGCTGGGGTAGTGAAGCTCCTGCGGCCCCGCAAGTTGCTTGCGGTTCATCGGTGCGGGTCTAGGATGCTCGCCATGATCAAGTCATTGATGTCGCTCGCCGCACTGACCCTTGCAGCCTCTTCCACCGCGCAGGAGGCCGAGGTGGCTCCGTCGCTGCCGGACCTTACCATGGAGCAGGAAACCGCGCTGCGTTGCGGCGTGGCCTTCGCACTGGTCCAGAACGGCAAGGTTGCAGGCGACGCCTCAGTGCAGGACTATCCCGAACCGGGCGAACGGGGCCGGGAATTCTTCGTGCGCACGACGGCCCAGCTGATGGAGCAGACCGGTGCGAATCGCGAAGCGGTCGGAATGCTGGTGATCCGTGAAGTGAAATCGCTGAAGAACGATCCGCAAGCTCTTCGCGAGATTATGCCAGCCTGCATGATGATGCTGGACGCTTCGGGGCTCTGAAGCGCGTTCAGCCCCGTGTCATTGGCGTTCGGGCATATCGTCCCGAATCGCGGAAAACCTGGGTGAAACCATGCGTAAACTTATACTCCCCGCCCTTGCCACCGTTGCCTTTGTCGCGCCGACTTCCCTGCTTGCGCAGGACGCCAGCGATGAAACTATTGTGGCGCTGGAAGAGCGGGAAAGCCCGTTCTCCGAAATGGCCGAACGGATGCGAGACCCCGAGAAGCAGCGCCAGATGGCGCTGATGCTGCGCACGATGAGCGAAGTGCTGCTCGACATACCGCTCGCCCCGTTGATGAACTCGGTGGGCGAAATCGCGGGCGAGGATGCGCCCAGGGTCGATCCGGACGCGACCTTGCGATCGGTGGCTCCGGAGGCAGACCGCGTGCCTGAGGAAATCGAAAAGAACCTGCCGCGCGCTCTCGATACGATGGGCTCGATGGCCGGCGCTTTCGAACAGATGATGCCCGCGCTCGAGCAGATGGCGGAACGGTTAAAGGACGCCGCGCCGCAAGCCGACTGACTTCACGCCGAAATTTTGGCGGACAGGTACGCCGCGATGTGGATTTTGGCGCGCGGGTGATGCATGGGGTGGGCCAGCATGTGGCAACTCCACCAATTCCCCTTGTGTCCCTTCAGCCGGAAGCTCCGCTTGCTCATGGGCGAGAAGTCGGTCGCCTATGAGCTGGTGCGCGAAAATCCCTGGGAGGGACGCGACGCTTTCTGGCAGCTCAATCCGGCAGGTCGCACTCCAGTGCTGCACGATGCTGCACGCCGGATCACCCTGTGCGACAGCCAGGCCATCTGCGAATTCCTGGAAGAGACTGTCGAACGCAATCCGATGATTTCGGGCAGCGCAACCCAGCGGGCCGAAATCCGCCGTCTGGTCGCTCTGTTCGACGAGAATTTCTACGCCGACGTGAGCGGGCCCGCCCTCAATGAGAAGATGAAGAAGCGAATTGTCCTGCGCCAGCCGCCCGACGGGCAGGTGCTGCGCCAGATGGGCCGGATGCTGCACGGCCATCTCGATTATATCGACTGGCTGGTCGACACGCGGCAATGGCTCGCCGGACCGCAATTGAGCCTCGCCGACCTGACCTGCGCGGCGCATCTCTCGGTTGTGGATTACCTCGGTGCGGTGGACTGGCGCGGACACGAACAGGCGCAGGGCTGGTACATGGTCATGAAAAGCCGCCCCAGCTTCCGACCGCTGCTGAGCGAGAAGATGGACGGGCTTCCCCCGCCGCGGGAATATGCCTCGCTGGATTTGTGACAAAGCCTTCTCTGCGGCTAGTTAGGCGCATGATGGACTTTTGGACAGTATTGCTGGTTTTTCTGGCCTTTTCGCCGATTGCCGTGTGGGGAATGGTCGGGCAGCTCGACTTAGGCCCTGTTGACAAACTGGATTCACAATCGCTGCGAGATGTGATTCAAGATAGCTTTTGCGGAGGTTATCTTG
>NZ_JAIGNT010000013.1 GCF_019711635.1 Qipengyuania huizhouensis
GGCCCCTTCGTCTAGCGGTTAGGACGCGGCCCTTTCACGGCTGAAACACGGGTTCGATTCCCGTAGGGGTCACCATCTCTTTGATGACAAATCGACGCTCGCACTAGCGCGCCCGGTTCTGCCTCGCTAAGCGCAAGCACGCAATGAGCGAAAGCCCCTTTCCCTGGTCCGGTTTTGCGCTGGCTCTCGCAACGGCAGTTGGCCTCGTTGCGCTTGGTCTTCCTCCGCTCCCCATACTTCTCATGCTGTTCGTCTGGGCGGGTTCGCTCTGGCTCGTGGGATCGACCCCGCCACCACCAGCGCCTACGAATGGAAACGGGGGTATTTCGCGCGATATGATGGGCGACTTAGTCGAGCATTCCGAGACTCCGGTGATCGTGACGGAGGCTGGCCGCGTGATCATCGCCAATCTCGCCTCGCGGCGTCTTCTTGGTTCGCACATTCTCGGCCAGGACGTGCGTATGGCGCTCCGCCAGCCCGAAGCAGTCAGCCTGCTCGAAAGCGACGAAGATGGAGCGGCAGTGGTCCGGGGACTTGCACGGCGTAAGGACATCTGGCGGATCAACCGCAAGAATCTGGATGGCGGGCTTTCCATTGTCGAATTCGTGAACAAGACGGCCGAGGCGGACATCAGCCGCGCGCACACCGATTTCGTGGCCAATGCCAGCCACGAGTTGCGCACACCCCTCGCCTCGATCCTCGGCTATGTCGAAACACTGCGCGAGGACGTCGACAATTTCGATCCGAAAATCGGCGACAAGTTCCTGGCCACGATACAGCGCGAAGGGCGCCGCCTACAGGATTTGGTCAGCGACCTCATGTCGCTCTCGCGGATCGAGGCGGAAAAGCACGATTTGCCCAGCGATGCGCTCGATTTCGGCAGGTTGGTCGAACGCGCCGCCCGAGACGCTGCGGGCGACCGCGTTGAAAGACTGGATATCGAAGCGCATGGGCAATTCACCGTCTGCGGCGATGAACAGCAGCTGGAGCAGCTGGTGCGCAACCTCGTGGACAACGGTCTCAAATATGGAGACGAGGACAAGATGGTCACCGTCCGCCTCCAGCCGCAGGGCGACAAGCGTGTGGTGCTATCGGTCCAGGACCGCGGCGACGGGATCGCCCCCGAACACCTTCCACACCTGACCCGCCGGTTCTATCGAACTGATCCTGGCCGGAGCCGCGCTTCGGGAGGTACGGGTCTCGGACTCGCCATCGTGAAGCACATCGTCGAGCGCCACCGTGGCAAACTGGCGATCGAAAGCGCGCTCGGCGAAGGCACGCGCGTCAAGGTCACGCTTCCGCTGGACTGTTGAACCTTCTGGGTCGACAATATGCATGTTTCGGTTTGGCCCTGGCTACCGGGCGCGACGCTACACGAACTATGTCACAAAGACGTAATAGAGTGGTCATAGAGGCGACGCCGGATCGTAACCTTGTAAGAGATTCGCAACATGAGTACCGCATACCGGCTCTCCGTCCTCACGACGGCACTGAGTTGCACCGTGGCCACCCCGGTGCTTGCGCAAGATACGACTGTCCCCGCCGAAGACGAACTGGCGGCGATGCGCTCGCAACTTCAGACTTTGGTTACGCGCATCGATCAGCTCGAAAGCGAGCTCGCGGAAACCAGAGCCGAAAATGCCGAGCGGGACACTGTGATCGTGGCCCAGGCGCAAAGCGCCGAGTCCACTGCCAATTCCACGCGAGCTGACGAACTCGCGAATTCCGACGGCTGGAGCTTCAAGCCTCGCGGTCGGCTGATGTTTGATGCCGGTACGCTGAGCGCCCCCGAAACGATCGGTGCCGACGATGGCTTCGGCAATGAAGTGCGCCGCGCCCGCCTCGGCGCTTCGGGCGACATCCCGGGCGGCTTTGGATACAAGTTCGAGCTCGACTTTGCCGGAAACGAAGTCGAGGCCGCCGACGCCTATCTTTCCTATGGCGACGGGCCGTTGGAAGTGATCGTCGGTCATCACAACAATTTTCAGTCACTCGAAGAACTGACCAGTTCGCTCCATACCAGCTTCATCGAACGCGCGGCTTTCACCGATGCTTTCGGCTTCGAACGGCGTATCGGTATTTCGGCTAGCTACGAAGCAGGTATCGTGCTCGCGCAGGTCGGGGCTTTCACCGATAATTTCGCCGACACAGGTACAAACAATCGCGGTGTTGATGGACGCTTGGTGATCAGTCCGAATACGGAAAATACCCAGCTGCATTTCGGCGGTTCGCTGCATTACAACGATCTCGGCGAGGAGGACGCAGCAGCAGTTCGCTATCGACAGCGCCCACTGGTCCATTTCACCTCGACCCGTTTCGTCGACACGGACACTCTCGCTGCAAACAGCGAATTCGGTGCTGGTCTTGAAGCCGCAATTATTTCCGGCCGGTTGCACGCTGTAGCCGAGGGCTATTGGCAAAATGTCGATCTGCCGCTGGCCGACGACAACCTGACCTTTTTTGGGGGCTACGCCGAAGTCGGCTATTTCCTGACCAAGGGCGACTCGCGCGGCTACAAGGGCGGAAAGTTCGATCGCACCAAGCCAGTTGATCCGGTCGGCAAAGGTGGAATCGGATCGGTCCAACTGAACCTTCGCTATGACCACCTCGATCTCAGCGACGCCGGTATCATCGGCGGAATCCAGAACGGATACCTGGCATCGCTTGTATGGAAGCCGACCGATTATACCCTCATCAGCCTGAACTATGGCAGGATGGATTATGAGAACGCCGTGCTGCCGACCCAAGGAGACGAGACCGATTATGGTGTCGACGCGTTCGGTGTACGCGCGCAGGTCGATTTCTGATCCCAACAACCGTAT
Source organism: Qipengyuania huizhouensis (assembly GCF_019711635.1). Taxonomy (GTDB): domain Bacteria; phylum Pseudomonadota; class Alphaproteobacteria; order Sphingomonadales; family Sphingomonadaceae; genus Qipengyuania; species Qipengyuania huizhouensis. Next base: position 2,823 of record NZ_JAIGNT010000013.1, read on the forward strand.
GGGGCGCCCACAGATTCGTGTCGCCTCACAACGAAAGTCACACTCTTGTCGTCAACATGTAACAATTTCGCGCTTCTGCGCGGCTAGTGGACATCTAAGGGGTACCTACCAATGACCAAGACTTTCAAATTCGTTTTCGCTGCGGCTTCGGCCCTAGCACTTGTGGCTTGCGGCAGTAATGGAGCAGGCGGCGGCGCCTCGCGTGACCAGATCAAGGCCGTTGGCTCTTCGACCGTCTATCCGTTCGCCAAGTCGGTTTCGGAAACCTTCACCCGCTCAAACCCGAATTTCAAATCGCCGATCATCGAATCGACCGGGACCGGTGGCGGCATGAATTTGTTCTGCCAGGGCGTGGGTGCGGAAACACCCGACATCGCCAATGCATCGCGCCGCATGAAGGCGAGCGAATTCGAAACCTGCCAGCAGAACGGCGTGACCGACATCATCGAAATTCAGGTTGGTCTCGACGGTATTGCACTTGCTTCTGCACAGGGTGGCATCCAGATGGATCTAACCCCGAAGATGGTCTACGAGGCATTGGCAGCAGCGCCCTATGGCGGCGAACAGACCAATCAGACGTGGTCCGACGTCGATCCTTCACTCCCAGATGTGGAAATCCTCGTCTACGGTCCCCCGAGCACTTCCGGTACGCGCGACGCACTCAAGGAATTGATCCTCGAGATCGGCTGCGAAACCAATCCTGAAATGGAAGCGCTCAAGGAAAGCAACGAAGATCGTTATGCGCAGGTCTGCACAGAAGTCCGAAGTGACGGGAAATACGTCGATCAGGGCGAGCAGGACAATCTGATTGTCCAGAAGATCGAAGGAAATCCCAATGCCGTGGGGATTTTCGGCTACTCCTACCTTGAGGAAAACGCCGACAAGGTGCAGGGCCTCAACATGAACGGCGTCGCCCCGACCTACGAGAATATCGCCAGCTTCGAATATCCGGGCGCCCGTCCCCTCTACATCTATGTCAAGAAGGCGCACCTGGAAGCCATCCAGGGTCTCAAGGAATTTCTCGCCCAGTGGACCACGATGTGGGGACGTGACGGCCAGCTTGCCAAGATCGGGCTCGTCACCAATCCGGAGGATGTGATGGCCCGTTCGATGTCAGCTGCCACCAACTTCGACACCCTCGACGGTTCAGAACTCAATTAAAGGCTGAATGCACGCACGATGTCGCTGACTCTCCTGCTCCTCCTGGCCCTCGGGCTCGGGCTCGCCGGATGGTTGGCGGCTCGTGCGCGTGCTTGGTCGTTCCGGCGCGCCAGCCCCAACGGGCGGTTGGCGAGTCTCCCAACCTACCACGCCTGGTATGTAGCGCTCTGGATAATCCTGCCCGTACTGATCTTTGTCGGCATTTGGAGCGCGATCGCACCGGGTCTTATCACCCAAGCGGTCCTGACTGCGCCAGCGGCCGACCAACTTCCCGCATTCGGCTTCCAGCGACAGACTATCCTCAACGAAGCGCGCGCTGTCGCTACCGGGGCCGCACAGGGGGTCTTCAACCCCCTTGCACGCGAGTTTGTGGAACCCTATCGGGAAGCAATTGGCCGCTATAACTGGATTGGTGTCATCGTCACACTGGCGATCGCCTTCCTCGGCGGAGTTTATGCTTTCCTCCGCCTCAAGCCCGATTTCGCCGCGCGCAACCGCGTCGAAAAGATCGTCATGGCGATCCTGCTTGGCGCATCCCTTGTTGCCATTCTGACCACATTGGGGATCTTCGTCAGTCTCGTATTCGAGACCATTCGCTTCTTCGGAATGGTAAATCCGATCGATTTCCTCTTCGGTCTTCATTGGGGTCCCGACCCCATGTCCAATGCGGAGAATCCGGATTCGAGCCGCTATGGCGCAATTCCGCTCTTCTGGGGGACGCTGTTCATAGGTGCGATCATTGCGATGATCGTGGCCATTCCGCTTGGACTGATGAGCGCGATCTACCTTACGCAATACGCCAATCCGAAGTTCCGCGCATGGGTGAAGCCTGCGCTTGAGATCCTCGCCGGCGTCCCGACAGTGGTTTACGGCTACTTCGCCGCACTTACTATTGCGCCTGCTATCCGCGATTTTGCGATCTCGCTCGGTGCATCGAGCGCTTCGAGCGAGAGCGCGCTCGCTGCAGGTCTCGTGATGGGCGTGATGATCATTCCCTTCGTCAGCTCGATGGCCGACGACAGCATCGCAGCCGTACCACAGGCAATGCGAGATGGGAGCCTCGCCATGGGAGCCACCACCAACGAGACTATTCGCCGGGTTCTCGTACCCGCTGCACTTCCAGGTATCGTTGCTGGCGTGATGCTGGCGATCAGCCGGGCAATCGGGGAAACGATGATCGTCGTCATGGCAGCTTCGACAGCCGCGAACCTTAGCGCGAACCCACTGGATTCGATGACTACGGTGACCGTGCAGATCGTCGCAATGCTGACCGGCGAAGGCAGTTTCGACCACCCGGCAACGCTGAGCGCATTTGCGCTGGGTTTCGTACTGTTCCTTGTTACTCTCGGCTTGAATTTCATCGCCCTGCGCGTCGTGAAGAGGTTCCGCGAAGCTTATGAGTGAGCAAATCGCCCCCACGCGGACGCCCGTCTTCGAGGCGCGGCTGAAAAAGCGCTACGCAGCTGAGAAACGCTTCAGGACCATGGGCCTTGGGGCGATCGTTTTCTCGATCACCGTGCTCCTCTACCTTCTGGGAACGATGACGCTGAACGGCATCGGGGGCTTCCAGCGCGCCGAAGTGGCCGTGCCAATCGACTTCACACAGGCAGGCATTTCTGCCGATCCCGCTGTAATGGACTCTTCCGGGGCGATGCAGTCGCTCGAAGACCAGGGCTTGCCGCAGGTTGTACAATATTTCGCGGATGAAGCACTCGGTGAAGAGGGGGCTGCCCAGATAGGCGGTCAGGCCTGGCGCGATGTCGCGGCTGCGATTGCAGCCGATCCGGGAATTGTCGAGCGACAAGAGACCTTCTGGCTTCCAGCAAGCGCCAATCTCGCTTCGGGATACGAGGGCGAAGGATCGCAGGAAATGCAGGCGCTGGCGGCCAGCCTTGCCGCCGAGGGGAAGCTGGAGAAGAACTTCGACGTAGGTTTCTTCAGCCGCGCCGATGCAACCAATCCCCAGCAAGTCGGCATCTGGGGGGCGTTGAAAGGCTCGATCCTGACAATGATCGTGACGCTGGCGCTCGCCTTTCCGATCGGGGTGCTCGCGGCGCTTTATCTCGAAGAGTACGCACCCAAGAACAAGTGGACAGATGTGATCGAGCTTTCGATCAACAACCTCGCCGCAGTGCCTTCTATCATCTTCGGTCTACTAGGCCTTGCGGTCTTCCTGACTGTCTTTCCCAATTTCCGCTCCGCACCCCTTATCGGGGGTATGACGCTGGCGCTGATGACCATGCCGGTTATCGTGATCGCCGGTCGCAACGCGATTAAGGCAGTCCCGCCAAGCATTCGTGACGGCGCACTGGCTGTTGGTGCGAGCCCGGTGCAGGTGGTGTTCCACCATGTCTTACCCCTCGCCCTACCCGGCATCCTAACCGGCACGATCATCGGCATGGCCCGCGCGCTCGGTGAAACCGCTCCGCTTTTGATGATCGGCATGCGTGCCTTCGTAGCTTCACCACCCGACGACTTCACTTCGCCCGCAACGGTCCTCCCGATGCAGATTTTCCTCTGGTCGGACGAGATCGACCGAGGTTTCGTGGAGCGAACCAGTGCTGCTATCATTGTCCTATTGCTGTTCCTCCTCGTGATGAACGGCCTCGCAATCTACCTGCGCAACAAATTCGAGAAAAAATGGTGACTGTAGTTCACGAAAACCTTGAGAGCACCGAAGCCAAGATGAGTGCGCGGGACGTCTCCGTTTTCTATGGAGACAAGAAAGCGATCGACAATGTCTCGATCGACATCCCCACAGAATACGTGACGGCCTTCATCGGTCCTTCTGGCTGCGGCAAGTCGACCTTCCTGCGTTCGCTGAACCGGATGAACGACACCATCCCCTCGGCGCGGGTCGAAGGCGAAATCACTCTGGACGGCGAAGACATCTACTCGCCCAAGCTCGACGTCGTGCAGCTTCGTGCCCGCGTCGGCATGGTGTTCCAGAAGCCCAACCCCTTTCCCAAGTCGATCTATGAAAACGTGGCCTATGGCCCGAAAATCCATGGGTTTGCAGAGGGCAAGGACGAACTTGATGCGATAGTCGAGAAGTCGCTCCGCCGTGCAGGCCTGTGGGAAGAGGTAAAGGAGCGCCTTCAGGACAGCGGCACTGCGCTTTCAGGCGGACAGCAGCAGCGCCTGTGTATCGCACGGGCCATTGCAGTCGATCCCGAGGTCATCCTGATGGATGAACCCTGCTCTGCCCTCGATCCGATCGCCACGGCCAAGATCGAGGAATTGATCGACGAACTGAATGGTCGTTATGCCATCGTGATCGTTACCCACTCGATGCAGCAGGCAGCCCGCGTCAGTCAGCGCACTGCGTTTTTCCATCTGGGAAAGATGGTGGAATATGGGCGTACTTCTGACATATTCACCAACCCGATCGAGCAGCGGACCCAGGATTACATTACCGGACGCTATGGCTAAGGCCCTGAGACTATGAACGAACATACCGTAAAAGCCTTCGACGAAGACATTACCCGCCTTCGCGGCTTGATCGCGGAAATGGGCGGACTGGCCGAAGTCGCCATTCAGGAAGCGCTCGATGCGCTGGTCAGAGGCGACGACGAACTCGCCAAGAAAGTCGTCAAGAACGACAAGAAGATCGACAAGCTCGAGAGCGAAGTGGACAAGCTGTCGGTTCGCATCATCGCGCTGCGGGCGCCGATGGCGGACGACCTGCGCGAAGTGATCGCCGCGCTGAAGATCGCCGGCGTCGTCGAACGCATCGGTGACTATTCGAAGAATATCGCCAAGGCGAGCCGCCAGATCGGCGACAATCGCAAGAAATTCGAACCGCTGACCCTGCTCCCGGCAATGGCCGAAGTCGCCAGCGAAATGGTTCATGACGTGCTGACCGCCTACGCTGCCAGAGATGCCGAACTCGCGCGGGAGGTCATCGCAACGGATGAGAAGGTAGACGCCTTCTACAATTCCATTTTCCGTAACCTTGTCAGCCACATGGTCGAGAATCCTTCCACGATTTCGAGTGCTGCGCAATTGCTGTTCGTCGCTCGCAATCTGGAACGCATCGGCGACCATGCCACCAACGTGGCCGAAATGGTTCATTTCGCCGCCACGGGCACTTATCCGCCCGACGAGGACGGTTGACACAATTCTGTAGCTTGAGGGTCATACTGCTGTGTCGAAGAAACTGCAGGAAGGGGCCAAGGTGCAGGCTGGCAAGCTACTTCTCGTAGAGGACGATCCCGCCCTCTCGGAACTTCTCGAATACCGCTTTTCGAACGAGGGCTATGGCGTTCGCACCACCGCGGATGGCGATGAAGCACTGCTCCTCGCTTCCGAAGATGTGCCGGATCTGGTCATCCTGGACTGGATGATCGAAGGTACTAGCGGGATCGAAGTCTGCCGCCGTCTTCGGCGAGACAAGACTACCGCCCATGTTCCTATCATCATGCTCACCGCACGCGAAGCGGAAGACGATCGTATCCGCGGACTCGAAACCGGTGCCGACGATTACCTGACAAAGCCGTTCTCGCCACGAGAACTGCTCGCGCGTGTCGCAGCGGTGATGCGTCGCATCCGTCCGGTACTGGCAGGAGAATCGATCGAGGTCGGTGATCTTACCCTCGACCCGGTGGCGCATAAGGTGACGCGCCGAGGCAAGGTGCTCAAGCTAGGCCCTACCGAATATCGCCTGCTCAAGTTCTTTATGGAAAGCCCGGGCCGCGTCTTCAGTCGCAACCAGTTGCTCGACGGGGTCTGGGGTACCGAAAGCGACATCGAATTGCGTACCGTCGACGTGCACATTCGCCGGTTGCGCAAGGCGCTCGAGATCGACGGCGCCAAGGACCCGGTACGCACCGTGCGCAGCGCAGGCTATTCGCTCGAAGCCGCCTGATCAGCGGCAGACGCTCGTCCAGCTATCGTCCATGTCGAAATGGAAATGGTCGGCATGGGCAGCGTTGTAATCGGGTGAAAGCACGGTGGAAAAGGCTCCGCAGGCACCATCTCGCACTTCGCGCAGAAAACGCTGTTTTTCGCCTTCGCCATCCCAGTCTGCCAAAACGCTAATTCGCGTGCCGTCTTCAAGTTCAAATCCGGCGATATCGAGTGCATTGGCGGTGGCATGCTCACTCCAAGGGCCTGCGCTTCGGCCGTACAATCTGCGGCAGGAATATACGCCCAGATGCTCGATAAGTGTGACCTCGCTGCCGAATATCTCCCATGCCAGCGGATCGAGCGTGTCGCGTCTCCACAGCTCCATGGCAACAGCAATTGGACACGTTGAGGCGGGAACGTCCGGGCCGAGTGGATAATATGTCAGCCTGGTGCGGTCTTCTCGACGGCATCCGCCTTCCCCTGCCGGCTCGAGCACGTCGAAAGGCACATCGCTTCGTTCCAGTACTGCGCGGCAGGCCAATACGTCGTCCCTTAGCGCTACCAGTTTCTGCTGCGTAGCCCAGCCCTTCGGATCATTGAGGTCGAGCGGTGCCCAGGGATTATGTTCGGGGTGCACGGCAAGCCAGCTGCGTCCGGCAATGAACAGCCCTACCAGCACCAGCAGCAGCAATACCCGCCGGTCAAAGACGAATTTTCCGATGCGCCGCGAGATCGTAAGTTTCAAAGCTGCGTCCCATAGAGATCGACCGCGATTGCAACCGCTATCAGGATAAATACGATCCCGATGCCAAGATCGATCCAGCGACGCGTGGCAGCGTGCTCCATCGCTTTGCCAACTCTTGCCTCCGCCGATGTACGGTCAGTCGATAAGTCGACAGTTCATGAAGAGTCCGACTCTATTGGTCTGGTTCCGTTTCAAGACTGACGTAATCGTACCTCATGGCGGGACCGAACCCACGCCTCACTCATTGAGAAGATAAACCCATTCTCAGGAGACCATCATGAAACACGCAGAAGGCAATCCCGACGAACTCAAGAAGAAATTCTGGCAAGCGCTGGCCGACAGCCCGGTTCTTTTTCTGCAGCTAGAGGGTGACAGTTCAACAGCCGTGCCGATGAGCCCCCAACTTGACAAGGACGCAAACAGCTCGATCTGGTTCTTTACCCATACCAAGAGCGACTTCTGCAGGCTCGGGCCGGTGACCGCTACCTTCGAAAGCAAGGGCCACGATATCTTCGCCCGCTTCAACGGAAATCTGGTCAGGGAAACCAGCCAGAAACGCTTCGACCAGTTCTGGAACAACTTCGTCGAAGCCTGGTACGATGGCGGCAAAGACGATCCCGACATCTTCTTCATGCGCATGGATTTGGGCGACGCCGAAATCTGGAACAGTGATCTCGGCCTGCTCAACACCGCAAAAATGGCGCTCGGCATAACCGTTCATGAAGAGGCCGAAGAACGCCATGTCGACAAAGTCGATATCTAACCCGGCCCGGCAGCAATGATAAAAATCGAAAGGGCTGCTCCGAATTGGAGCGGCCCTTTCTTGTTACCTCACGCCTTGGGTGGGTGGATGGGGATCATCGTTTCCTCACCTGCAACGTCATCGACCACCTCCACAATGCCACGTCCGAGATGGCTGTTCCTCCGACCGTAGGCGAAATAGACAACCAGCCCGATCGCCGTCCACACCGGCAGCACCAGCATGGCAGCGCTCGGCAGGTTGAGGAAGAGGTAGGCACATCCGCCAATGGTGGCGGGTCCGACAAACCAGAGCATGGGTGTACGGAAATCGCGCTTCCTGTCGGGCGCAGTACGGCGCAACACCATCACTGCAACAGCCACCATCAGAAAGGCATACAGCGTGCCTGCATTGGCAATATCCGCCAACTGGCCGACCGGGAAGAAAGCCGCGCCCACGGCTACGATTAAGCCTGTCAGAATAGTTACGACGTAAGGAGTCTTCCAACGCGGATGCACCTTGGAAAGACCTTCGGGCAACAGCCCGTCACGGCTCATCACGAAGAAGATACGGGTCTGCGCGAACAGCAGGACGAGAATTACCGAGGGCAGAGCAAGGAAAGCGGCAATACCCAGCATATTGCCGATGCCCGAAAAACCGATCTGGCGAAGGACATGGGCCAAGGCTTCGTTCGAACAGACCAGCGCATCGGAATAGGCCGGAAGCGCACACTGACGGGCCAGTTCTTCCGACCCTGCCGGGAAGGGAATTCCCCCCGGTCCCATGATCGGTTGCCCGCCGATAGTGCCGATCGCACCTGCCGCGACGAGGATGTAGAAGACGGTGCAGAAAACGAGCGAACCGACAAGTCCTATCGGCACATTGCGCTGCGGATTCTTGGTTTCTTCCGCGGCCGTGGAAACCGCATCGAAACCGACATAGGCGAAGAAGATCGTCGCCGCCGCGCCGACGGCTCCCACGCCCGTTCCGAAACCGCCAAAAATGCCGGCGGGCAGGAACGGGTTGAACCTGTCGGGATCGAAATAAGCGCTGGTCAAGGTCAGTCCGATAAAGGTTGTGAGCGCCGCCACCTTTATCGCCACCAGGATCGCGTTGACCTTGGCGCTTTCACTGGTGCCGATCATCAGTAGCCAGGTCACGAGTAGAGCGATGACGAGCGCAGGGAGGTTTATCAATCCTCCAGGCTCGCCGCCCAGTGCAAGAGGACCAGCGGACAACCATTGTGGCAATTCAATGCCGAGAAATTCGTTCAGGATCGTCCCGCTGAAATAGCCCGACCAGCCTACGGACACTGCCGATGCGGCAATGGCATATTCGAGGATGAGCGCCCAACCAACTGTCCAGGCGAGCAATTCACCCATTGTGGCATAGCTATAGGTATAGGCCGAGCCTGCCACGGGTATCATCGAGGCGATTTCGGCGTAGCACAATGCGGCAACGATGCAGACCGCCCCCGCTATGACAAACGCCAGCATCAATCCGGGACCCGCTTTCTGGGCCCCGGCAGAAGTGAGCACGAATATCCCCGTGCCGATGATGCAACCTATGCCGAACAACATGAGCTGCAGAGCGCCTAACGAACGGTGCAGCGACTTCTTTTGCGCCGCCGCCAGAATGGCGTCGAGCGGCTTCACTCTGTCGAGGATCATTTCTGGCCGATGGGCTCCACCGGCCCGCAGCGGGCCCTCCCCGCTCTGCCAACCGGAGTGCGCTCATTACGCGCGATTCTCCGGTTGGAAAAGAGAGATTCGTCAGGCGCCGAGGATGCTCGGGAAAAGTCCGGTCACCAGGATGATTGTAACCGCAATCGGGCACAGCCATGCAATGAGAAAGCGCCACAGGCCGAACGCCAGCGGCGAAAGACCGGTAGTCGTCCGCAACAGGTTGGCATCGGCCTTCCAGCCGATGAAGATCGAGGTCAGCAAGGCGCCCAGCGGCAGCATGACCTTCCCGGTGAAGCCATCTATCGTATCAAGGATATCGGTGTTTTCGAACAGCGGCCAGAAACCGAGCGGGCGTACGTCCGACAGCACATTGTACCCAAGCAGACAAAACACCCCGATCAGCAGGGCACCGACGCCGAACACCAAGGCGGATTTCGTCCGACTCCAGCCCAGTTCTCCGATACCCCATGCAGTAGGCACCTCGAGTAGCGAAATCGAGCTGGTGATCGCCGCGACAAGGATCAGAACAAAGAAAAGGAAGCCGAACAGGGCGCCGCCCGGCATGGTCTGGAAAGCAAAGGGGAGAGTCTGGAATACCAAGGTTGGACCCGCCGCCGGGTCGAGACCCACCGCGAAAACGATCGGGAAGATCATCAGGCCCGCAAGCAGCGCCACGCTGGTATCGGCGACTGCGATTATCGCAGCCGTGCCGCCGAGATTGCTCTTTTCCTTGATGTAAGAACCATAGGTGATGAGGCCGGCCACGCCAAGCGAAAGCGAGAAAAGCGCCTGACCCAGCGCAGAGTTCATCACCTCGGGGGTCAGCTTCGACCAGTCTGGCGTGAACAGGAAGGCGAATGCTTCGGCGATATCGCCTTCGATCGCGCCATAGACCACGAGGCCCAGCAGCAGCATGAAGAATACAGGCATGAGATAGGTTGCCGCCTTTTCGATCCCCGAGCTCACCCCGCGCGCGACGATGTAAAGCGTCATACCCATGAAGACGAGATGCATGGCAAGCAGCAAGCCGGGACTTGCAAACATATCGCCAAGTCTTTGCTGGATCTGGGCTTCGCTTTCACCTGCCAGTGCGCCGCGGAATGGATCGGCCGCCATGATAGCTTGAAGAAAATCCCAGCCCATCAAGCCGGCGTAGTAAAGCACCCAACCGGCAACAACCGAATAGAAAGATACGATCAGGAAGGCGGCAACCGCACCGACTCCACCGAAAATCGACCACTTGTGGGAGGCGTTTGAGGATTGCGCCACCTTGCGAATCGAGCCAACCGCATCGGTCTGCCCGACACGCCCTATGAAGATTTCGGACAGCACCAGCGGCAATCCGAGGAGAAAAACGCAAGCAATATAGAAGATCACAAAGGCCCCGCCTCCGCTTTCGCCGGCAAGCGTCGGGAAGCGCCAGATATTTCCAAGACCAACCGCTGCACCGACGGCAGCAAGAATGAATGCGGAACGTGAGGACCAACCCTCACCCGTGGTTTTGCCGGCGGCGACCATTTACGTGATATCCCTCTCGGTTGTCGGCGCTTGCCGCGCCCTTATGTACGAGAGGCTTAAAGCACGGAAATCCGCCAGTGTCCAAGCCTCGCTTCCAACTGTCGACAGGGCTTGCTAGGGCAGCCCCCATGTCGACGACCTTCCAGCTCGATACGAGCACCAGCCGGGCCAATCCCACTCCGCAACCGATGAAGCGGTTGACCGTGCCGAAAATCCGCGCCCACAAAGCGGACGGCGAAACCAAGGAACCGCTGGTCATGCTCACCGCCTATACGGCGCGACAGGCCCAGTTACTCGATGCACATTGCGATCTTTTGCTGGTGGGCGATTCGCTGGGACAAGTAATCTACGGCCTTCCCTCCACCATTCCCGTTACGATGGAGATGATGTCGAACCATGCAGCCGCTGTGGTACGCGGAAGCTATCGTTCGGTGGTCGTGGTAGACATGCCATTCGGCTCTTACGAAGCTTCGAAAGAACAGGCTTTCGCGAGCGCATCGCGCCTCCTCAAGGAAAGCGGCGCTGCAGCTGTGAAGCTCGAAGGTGGGGAGCAGATGGCCGAAACCGTTGCGTTTCTGAACCATCGCGGCATCCCGGTAATGGGGCATGTCGGTTTGACCCCGCAGGCAGTCAACGTGCTGGGCGGCTATATGGCACGCGGGCGCGACAATGCCGAAGCGGACAAGATCGTCGGCGATGCAAAGGCACTGGACGAGGCCGGGGCCTTCGCCATCGTTCTCGAAGGTGTTCTCGAACCCATAGCCATCGAAGCGACAAAGGCAGTGTCGTGTCCCACGATAGGCATCGGGGCCTCGGCCCAATGTGACGGACAGGTTCTTGTGACTGACGACATGCTGGGCATGTTCGAACGTGTGCCCCGCTTCGTGAAGAAATACGAAAATATCGCTGAGGTCATCGAGAATACCGTCGCACAATATGCACAAGAAGTGCGTGACCGAAGCTTCCCGACGTCCGAACAAACCTACCAGCCCAAGGGCTGAGGAACCCCACCCCAATGAACACGATACGCCAGTACTACACCTTTTCGCTCGCCTTCACGGCAGTCTGCTTTGCCCTGGCTGCCTGGTACGGATGGAGCAGCACGGGATCGATCACAGCCACCCTGGGCATCCTCTGGATCGTGCTGGTACTGTCCATTCTCGAAGTTTCGCTCAGCTTCGATAATGCCGTGGTCAACGCCACGGTGCTGCGTGAGATGGATCCGGTATGGCAGCAACGCTTCCTCACCATCGGAATCCTGATTGCAGTGTTCGGCATGAGGATCGTGTTTCCAATCGCGATTGTTGCGATTGCGGCGGGCGTCGGCCCCGTCGAGGCGATTTCCCTCTCGCTGAACGATCCGCAGGAATACGAGCGGATTGTTTCATCGGCGCACATAGGCATTGCGGGGTTCGGCGGCGCATTCCTCGCTATGGTCGGTCTGACTTTCTTTTTCGACAGCGACAAACAAGTCCACTGGATCGCTGTACTCGAGCGGGCAATTAACAAGTTTTCCAATGTCCCGGCTGTGGAGATCGGGCTTGTCTTGCTGCTGATTTATGGCGTCTCGACAATGCTCGCGCCTGCCGATGCGATCGTTTTCCTGACAGCCGGGATTCTCGGCCTCGTCACCTTTATCGGTGTGCACGCCATTGCAGCGATCATCGAACAGCGTGAAGCACGCAAGAAAGCGGCGGGCGAAATCGTGAAGTCCGGTTTCGGTGGATTTCTCTACCTTGAAGTACTTGATGCGAGTTTCAGTTTCGATGGCGTCATCGGCGCATTCGCGCTCTCGAACAACATGGTGATCATCGCGCTCGGCCTTTCAGTCGGCGCGATGTTCGTTCGCTCGATGACCATCCACCTCGTTCGCACCGGGACGCTTGCCCAGTATCGTTATCTCGAACATGGCGCCTTCTGGGCCATCATTGTACTCGGTATGATCATGCTTCTGTCGGCGCGCTACCACATACCGGAAACCATCACCGGGCTCCTCGGAGCGACCCTGATCGGCCTCAGTTTTCTGTGGTCCGTCCATCATAACCGGAAGCATGGTGATGAACCGATCCAGCTAGATAGCTAGCCATAGGAGCTGCCAAGACCAGCTGAAAAAAGTGGTAGAGCAAGAGTGGCAGAACGATAAAGCCTGCCACTTCCGGTGCGAAGAGCACCGTCGCCAACGGCGCACCGATCGCCGCCGATTTTTGCCCGCCCGCGAAAAGAAAGGCGATGCGGTCGGGTGGCTCCAGTCGTAGGGCCGAGCTTGCCAGCCATGCCCCGCCGTGGCCCACGACCAGAAAGACGAGGACCAGGATGCCGGTCCATAACCAGCCGGTGCTATCGATGCGGGTCCAGACGTCCTGCTCGACCGCACCGGAAAACGCCACGTAAACAGCCAGGGCGATTACCATCCGATCGAGCGTGACGATTCGTGGCTTGTGGAGCGCAATAAAACTCTGGATGCGGTTCTGCACCAACTGGCCGATGGCAAAGGGCACAATCAGCATTACAATGATCTTGAGAACGGCATCGGACCCGACCACTCCTTCGCCTGCCCCACCCAGCGCCAGAAACAAAGGCACGCTCAGAAATACTCCGATGAGACTGAGCAAGGCAGCTGAGATGATCGACAGGGCCACATTGCCGCGCGCAAGCGAGCTATAGGAAGTCGACGACTGGATCGTAGTCGGCAGTACGCCGAGATAGAGGAAACCGGCCGCAACGATAGGAGGGACGTCAGCCGGTGCCAGACGCGAAAGCTCTAACCCGACAAGCGCCATAGCCCCGAATACCCAAAATATTAGTGGCAGCAGGAAGCGCAAATTGGCGGCACCGGCGGCAATCTCGCTGCGTCGGATGCGCATACCGTTGAGCAGAAACAGCGCAAAGATGCCGATATTCGCGGCTACTTGAACAACGCCTCGCGCTGTGCCCGTCGCTGGCAAAAGGGCTGCCAAGGCAATAGCCAGCGCAAGCATGCGCAGCATAGGATCGGAGATGATACTGCGTAGTGCCATAATTGAGCTAGCGACGGCGTTTGCCGAAGTCAGGTCTGCAAATCGTACTGCTTGAGCAGATCGTAGAGTGTGGGGCGACTAATACCGAGCAGCTTGGCGGTCATCGAAATGTTGCCCTGGCTGCGGGCCAGAGCCTGACGGATCATCCTTCGATCGGCAGCCTCTCGCGCTTGCTTCAGGTTCAGAGCCATTTCGCCATCCTCGGCGCGTTCCCCAAGATCAAGGTCTTCCGCACTTACCAGCTTGCCATCGGCCATGATCACCGCGCGCTTCACACGGTTTTCAAGCTCGCGCACATTACCCGGCCAATTCCAGGAGTCGATCGCTGCGAGTGCATCCGGGGCAAAACCTTTAACCTGCGGATTCATCTCGGCGGCAAAGCGGGCGAGAAAATGCTTGGCCAGCAAAACCGCGTCACCTGGACGCTCGGACAGGGTAGGAATTTTCACTACCACCTCGGCCAGGCGATAGAACAGATCCTCGCGAAAGGTTCCTTCGCCGATCATGGCCTCGAGATTTTGATGGGTGGCGCAGACGATGCGGGTATCGACCGAAATTGGTTTGCGACCGCCGATACGCTCGATCACGCGTTCTTGTAGAAAGCGCAGCAACTTCACCTGCAACGGGAGGGGAATGTCTCCCACCTCGTCCAGGAACAACGTACCGCCGCTTGCCATCTCTATCTTGCCTTCAGTCGTTTTGACGGCGCCGGTGAAAGCCCCCTTCTCATGTCCGAACAATTCGCTCTCGAGGAGGTTCTCCGGGATGGCTGCACAGTTTATCGCAACGAACGCGCCGCTTCTGCGATCGCTGGCCTGATGCAGTCCCTTTGCCAGGAGTTCCTTGCCCGTCCCGCTCGCTCCCAGCAGCATGACCGAGACGTTGGTCGGGGCCACGCGTTCGATGGTTCGAGCCACTTTCGCCATTTCCGGTGCGGCCGTTATCATTGTGCCAAGTACGGTCTTATCTTCGCCCACCTTCTCGGCCAGGCGACGGTTTTCTCCCTCGATCTGACTGAGCCGGAACGCCCGGTTCACTATTAGCCCAAGTTCCTCGATATCGACCGGTTTCTGATAGAAATCATAGGCTCCACGTTCGATTGCCTGCAGGGCACTCTCGCGAGCGCCATGCCCCGATGCGACGACGACCTTGGTATCCGGCTTCATCGCCATGATCGCATCGAGGACGGCAAAACCCTCGCTCGTCCCGTCAGGATCGGGCGGCAGTCCGAGATCGAGCGTAACCACCGCCGGCTCCTCGCTGCGCAGGGCCGCCAATGCCTGATCGCGATTGCCCGCGATAATCACCTCGTAATCGTCATAGGCCCATTTGAGCTGCGCCTGCAGGCCCTCGTCATCCTCCACGATCAGCAGCTTCGGTGCGTTTTGGGCCATCAGGCGATTTCCTTTCGCTCGGCGGAGCAGGAATTCCCAAGAAGTTCATGCGCCGATTGGAGAGGCAGGTTGAGGGTGAAACGAGTGCCGAGATCCACCCGGGATTCCACCTCTACACGGCCGCCCATCGAACGGATCATCTCGCGCGCTTCGTATGCACCGATACCGAAACCGTCCTCCCTTGAGGAAACAAAAGGCTTGAACAAGCCCGTACGGAGGAACGTCGGGGTCATGCCTCGTCCGCTATCGATAATCTGGACCACTCCGGAAATTCCATCACTATAGGATTCAATCATTACTGCACTGCCGTCGACGCTGGCATCGATGGCATTCTGCACGATATGCGAGAGCGCCTGCTCGAAAGCTTCCGGCTGGCCATTGACCTGCATCGGCTCGCTTCGAACGAGCAGAACCTGATGGTTTTTCGCGAATCTTTTGCAGGTTGCACGGATGATCGCAGACATATCGAATGCGCCCATTTCTTCCTGCCCTCCTTTGGCATAGCGGCCAAGACGTGAAAGCATCGTGTTTAGCTTATCTGCGCTATTGCGCAGGGTGATCAGCATGTCCTTGCGGAACTCAGGATTGTCAGCGTGCTTTTCGGCGTTGCGCAGCAAGAGCGACATCTGACTGGAGAGATTCTTGATATCGTGCATTACGAAGGCCATGCGGCGGTTGAATTCATCGAACCGCGCGGCTTCGGAAAGCGCTTCCTGGCTGGCCTGCTCCGCCAGATAACTGGCCAGTTGCCGGCCAACAATCGCAAGAAGATCGAAGTCCTCCCAATCGAGTTTTCGTTCGATTGCAGGCCGTGCGAGAATGATGATCCCGATCAGTCGATCGAAATGCAGAAGCGGAACCGCCGCCCACACCCGCAAATCTTCCAACAGCCATGCAGGCACATGCTCCAGTTCACCTTGATGTTCTATCCCCGAACGAGCTTCGTCTAAATCGAGGATCAGTCCTTCCTTCTCGAAAATGGTTGCCAATGCGGGAGGGATCGGATGAGCAGGTACTTCCAGCTGCGGCCAACGCCAGTTCGCACCTTGCTCGACCTGTCCTTCCTCGTTCACAAGCAGAAGCAGACCGGCAGGACTGTCCGTGATGTCTGCCAGTGACCTGATTGCACGCTCCGGCAAGCTGGCTTCTTCGGAGCTTCCGAGGCCGATGGTATGTGTGAAACGGATCCATTCGTTGCGATAATCGAAGCGGTGCTTGAACAGATGCTTCACCGCCGTGACCCGTAACCAGCCGCGCAAGCTGTGCGAAGGTAGCCAGATAAGTGCCAATGCACCCGCTGCAATGACGAGACCGACCTGGGTCATTCGCGCAACGCTGCCGGATAGCACATCCAGCCAGCTGGCAAGGCCAACCATCGCAAGCAGATAAACACCGATCACCAACAGCGACAGGAAATGAAAGGTCACGGCCCGCGACGGCCTGAAAGTCAATCCGGCTACACTCTTGTTGAAGCCTGTTGCAAAGGGAACGGCGATGATCGTCACTGCCAGTCCCCGAAGAGCCACCAGCTCGATCGGAAATGATCCGACAAGATATGCGATGGTGTAGAAATTCAGCGTAAAAGCCCAGAATCCCGCCATAGCTGCTGCGTTCCAGCGCAAGATCCTGCGTGATTCCGGGGCGGCGCCTACATAAAGATTGTGCAGCAATACCAGGGCCCCGACTGCCACGAGAACGCGAAAAAGCGCAGAAGTTTGCGTGGCAAGTAACTGAACATCGGCAGCAAACGGATGCCGATGTTCGATGCCGAGAAGCGCAAATTGCAGTATCTCCACGAATGCCAGAGCCGCCACGACCGGCCTGACGAGCCGAAGGCTTTCATCGCGGCCATCGTTGGCAAAGATACGGAAGAGAAAGAAAATCCACGCGAGATTAGCGAATATTTCGGTAAGCCCGACAATGGGATGGTCGAACGCGAGACTTGCAGCCGCAATGCACCAGTTTGCAGTGAATACCAGTGCAACGGCGCCCGCCCAGCGGTCCGATCGATCAGCCGCGCCCTTCCGAGCGATCCAGAACGCAGCGATCCCGCTGACAATCGCACCGATCGAATAGCATATGTACGAAAGGGATGCGGCCCAATCCATCAGACCGGTCCTGCCCCTTCTTTCGCCAGGCTCACCATTTTCGTTCCTCACCTGCGCAACCGAACATGCTGTTCTCTGCCTAGCGGGAGATTGGTGAAATGTCGGTAAATTTTACAACATACGAATCAAAAGGACGAAGCGCGTCCGGAGACGAGCCTCGCCCTTATGTACTATCGGGTGCGGAAATCTCAGTTTTCGACCGCGTCCTGCACTGCCTCGCCAGCATTTTGTGCAGCGTCGCCAACCTGCCCAGCCGCTTCACCTACCTCGGTCGCCGCCTCTGCGACTGCATTGTCCTTGGCAACCTCGGCCCCACTCATCTGCGAGAAGATGAAGATGGCACCAACGGCCAGTACCAGAACGATGAGCGCGATTACCCAGCCAGATCCACCGCCCCTTCGGCTTTCACCGTCGGTTACCACCGTATGGGTTGTATGCGTGTCACCCGAGGGAGTGCGCGTTTCCGTAATGCGTTCTTCGGTCATTTCAATAGTCCTTCCTGAAACCTATTGTGACGAAAACGCGGCGACTTGCAGTGCGGTTCCGCAGGAAGGGGGTTAACCGCGCAATCTAGGGTTCGCCGAACTCGAACGGCGTCGTCCCCCTGCGCATACGGTCGAAACGCAGCTTTCGCCCACGGGGCGGCAAAGATCGTTGAGAGCAATTCTCGCGGTGGCAACGTGCACAGCCGGGGCCGATGGGTTGGGCATCGGCAGGCCGTAGAGATATTCCGCGCGCCTGGGCCAACTCGCTGGCAAGCACAGCTTCGATCCCGACCGCTATGACAAATCGCGCCGAGCCTGCAGCCCCGCTACCTTCGACGCTCCTCATCATGGTCAGCCATCCTCCCTGTCCCTCGCTCGTCTCTTCAAGCGAGACAAATTGCACCACCAGTTCTCCACCACGCTCGAAGGCGCGGTGCGCATCCCAGAGAGGGCAGGAAACATCTTCTCCGGCAAAACGGGCGGTGCTCGCGCCCATAAAGCTCTTGGAGAACTGCCCTGCTCGATCAAGCCGAACCATAAAAAAGGGCAAACCGCGCTGGCCCACGCGCTGAAGCGTAGTGAGGCGATGGGCAAGCTGCTCGAAACTCACCGAAAAACGACGCTCGAGTACGGGAAGATCGTAACCTGTCGCTTCGCAGGCTCTCAGGAAGCGGCCGTAGGGCATGAGCAGGGCGGCTGCGAAATAGCCTTCGAGATGGCGTTTGAAGAGTGCCCGGGCGGCCTCGTCCTTGAATTGAGCCCCTTGTGCCACGGCCATAATCTCGTCGCGTTTTTCGAGTTGCGCGACCTGAAGGGCGAGCTGGAAATTGCGCGAGGCTGGTCCAAGCATTTCCGAAAGCTGGATCTGGCGGGCATGCAGATCGAGCCGGCTGAGGCTGTCGGGCAAAACCTCCTGCGGCAATATTCGCACCGAAAGCTGGTGGCGCTCGCGCAGACGTTCCGTCAGCGCAAGTCCGATGTCCCCGCGTGAGAGACGCATTTCGTCCGCGAGTTCTTCGGCGGCGTGATCGAGGTCGGCGAAATGGTTGCGCCAGCGTTCGATCTCCCGCCGCGAGGCTGCGAGGGGATCGTCTCCGGTATCGCCGCCGGGTCCGGCATTGTCATAGAGCCGTACAAAGGCTGCGGCCGCATGAGGGGCCGTTGCGAGCAGCTCGTCGAGTTCCTCGCGATCGATGGCGAGATCCGCGAACCGCGCATCGGCGAAGCGGCGGACGAGACCATCCAGCCCGCCAATGCTCTCATCTTCGCGGATGCTTCGCGGATCGAAGTCGAACTGCTCAACCAGAGCCATGATAACCCGCGCGCTGACGGGCCGCTGGTTACGCTCTATGAGATTCAGATAGCTGGGTGAAATCGACAATCGACC
Organism: Qipengyuania huizhouensis; assembly: GCF_019711635.1. Taxonomy (GTDB): domain Bacteria; phylum Pseudomonadota; class Alphaproteobacteria; order Sphingomonadales; family Sphingomonadaceae; genus Qipengyuania; species Qipengyuania huizhouensis. Next base: position 21,910 of record NZ_JAIGNT010000013.1, read on the forward strand.
GGCCATCGCCGCCTGCGTCAGCTTTTCACGCTTTCGAAGACGGCGAATAGCCGGCCCGGCACGCACATTGTCGTCAGCCATGTTTGTAACTTTCTTTACATATTCACATCGATATTAGGGTATATTCACCGATATAGACAAGATATTTTGTAAATTACTCTGCCAAAATGATCGTCTCATGCGCATTGTCGCTGCAACGCCTCATCGGGCGATGACGTATCAGGAGACGACGCCATGACCTATCAGAGCAACATCGCGGAAATGAACGAAGCGATCGGACGGAAGGGAGAAAGCTGGGCCGCGATTGATGCCGCCAGCGCTGCCCGCATGGCTGTCCAGAACCGCTTCCCCACCGGTCTCGATATCGCCCGCTACACCGCGAAGATCATGCGCGAGGACATGGAAGCCTATGATCGCGATCCGGCAAACTACACGCAGTCGCTGGGCTGCTGGCACGGTTTCATCGCGCAGCAGAAGATGATTTCGATCAAGAAGCATTTCGGCAGCACCAAGCGCCGGTACCTCTATCTTTCGGGCTGGATGGTTGCCGCGCTGCGCAGCGATTTCGGTCCACTGCCCGACCAGTCGATGCATGAGAAGACGTCGGTTCCGGGGCTGATCGAAGAAATCTACACTTTCCTCAAGCAGGCGGACGCCCGCGAACTCGGCATGATGTTCCGTGAACTCGACGAGGCGAAGGCCGGGGGCGACGCGGTGAATACGCACCGCCTGCTCAAAGAAATCGACGAGCACCAGACGCATGTCGTGCCGATCATTGCCGATATCGACGCCGGATTCGGCAATGCCGAGGCGACCTACCTGCTCGCCAAGAAGATGATCGAGGCGGGCGCCTGCGCGCTGCAGATCGAGAACCAGGTCTCGGACGAGAAGCAGTGCGGCCACCAGGACGGCAAGGTCACAGTGCCGCATGAGGACTTCCTCCAGAAGATCCGCGCTATCCGCTATGCGTTCCTCGAACTTGGCGTTCCGGACGGCATCATTGTTGCGCGCACCGATAGCCTCGGAGCCGGCCTTACCAAGCAGATCGCTTTCTCCAAGGAACCCGGGGACCTGGGCGACCAGTATAACAGCTTCCTCGACTGCGATGAGGTCGATGCTGAGGACATCAAGAACGGACAGGTCTTCATCAGCCGTGATGGCAAGCTGCTTGCCCCCAAGCGCCTGCCTTCGAACCTCTACCAGTTTCGTGCGGGAACGGGCGAGGACCGCTGCGTGCTCGACTGCATCACGGCGCTCCAGAACGGTGCAGACCTACTGTGGATCGAAACCGAAAAGCCGCATATCGGCCAGATCGGCGGAATGGTAAACCGTATCCGCGAGGTGATCCCGAATGCCAAGCTGGTCTACAACAACTCACCCAGCTTCAACTGGACGCTGAATTTCCGCCAGCAGGTCTACGACGCATGGGAAGAAGCAGGCAAAGACGTCTCGGCCTATGATCGCGCCAAGTTGATGAGCGTGGATTACGACAGGACCGATCTCGCCGCCGAAGCCGATGAGCGTATCCGGACTTTCCAGAAGGATGCGGCACGCGAGGCGGGCATCTTCCACCACCTCATCACACTGCCGACATATCACACGGCAGCGCTGAGCACCGACAACCTCGCCCGTGAATATTTCGGCGAGCAGGCGATGCTTGGTTACGTCAAGAATGTGCAGCGCGAGGAGATCCGCCAGGGTATCGCCTGTGTGAAGCACCAGAACATGGCCGGATCGGACATCGGCGATGACCACAAGGAATACTTTGCCGGAGAAGCGGCTCTCAAGGCCGGCGGTAAGGACAATACCATGAACCAGTTCGCTGCGGCGTAAGGAGAGGAAGGATGACTACGATGACCGAAGACACTCCGAAGACCGAGCCAGGCCGCGCCCGCGCCCTGTTCTCGACCGCCGATTTCCGCCTGCTGCGCACCGCTCTCACCAGCTACGCCCGCCAGACGGAAGACCGCGAAGAACTGGCCAGGATCAACGCTCTGCATCACCGTCTCGGCACATACGTCCCTTCGGACGGCTGACCGTGGTCAAGTAACGAAGCGGTAGCGCGAGAACACGCCTACCCTCAAATCAGTTCTCCTGGGGAGGAGAAGCGGCTGCCGGAGTGCCCCAACGCTCCGGCAGCCGTCAATTTATCCGCCGTTGGCGGGCATCAGGTCGAGTGCCGCAGCAGCGAGTGCTTCGGCGCCAGTCCGCACAACCGCTTCCGCATCTGGCGCCCAGAACGGCGAATGCAGAGAAGGCAGCGGCTTGCCCTCCTCTTCCAGCGCGATGAGCATTTCGGCTGGGGTCCCGCTGATCCAGAAGATCATCGACTTCACGTCATCCGGCGCAGCGCGGCGAAACTGGCTGAAATCCTCGCCCCCCATGACCGCGGGCCACTGCATCACCCGGTCTTCGCCGAACCGCTGGCGAAAACCGGCTGCAAGCTCTTCGCTGAAATCGGGATCGTTGAAGGTCGAGGGTGTATAGGGCTCTTCCACCGTCACTACGGGATAGAGGTCCTCCGGCAGCCCGGCAGTAATGGCCTCGCCCCGGGCTACGCGCCGAATGCCGTCGAGCAGCAACTGTCGGCTTTCATCCGAATAGCTGCGCACGGTCAGTTGCAACTTCGCTTCGTCGGAAATGATGTTGTGCTTCGCGCCCGAATGGAAGCTGCCGACAGTTATAACGGCGGGATCGAGCGGCGAGGAATTGCGGCTGACGATCGTCTGCAATTTCATGACGATCGCGCTGGCAAGGACAATCGGGTCCTTGGTCGTGTGCGGATAGGCTCCATGTCCGCCAACGCCCTTCACCGTGATATCGACGCTATCGACATTCGCCAGCGCATACCCGGGTGTAAAACCGATAGTGCCCGCCGGGACGGGCGCGGCCGCATCGTGGAAAGCGATCACATATTCGGGCTTGGGGAACCGCTCGTACAATCCGTCTTCCAGCATGGCGAGCGCACCCAGCCCCAGCTCCTCGGCGGGCTGGAGGATCATGACCAGGGTCCCTTGCCATTCATCCTTCCTCTCGGCCAGCAACTGGGCAGCCCCGATGAATCCGGCCATGTGCGTATCATGACCGCATGCATGCATGACACCCGTCGTCACACCGCTGGCGGGCGTGGCCGTTTCCTTGCTGGCAAAGGGCAATCCGGTCTGTTCGACAACGGGCAATCCGTCCATGTCGGCTCGCAGCATCACGGTAGGCCCATCGCCATTGCGCATGACCGAAACCACGCCTGTCTGTCCCACGCCTTCGGTCACCTCGAAACCGAGCGCGCGCATCCGCTTGGCCAGCTTGGCGGCAGTTTCGTGTTCTTCGAAGCTGAGTTCGGGATGTGCGTGGAGATCCCGGTAAAGCTCCATCAGGCCGGGCATATCTTCGTCCAGCGAAGTGCGCAGGTCCTGCGCGTTGGCCGGTAAAGCGAAAGCGAGCGCTGTCACGCAAGCGGCAGTGATGGCTGTAGGACGAATGTAGGACATGGTCTGGTTACCCCTCCAGAATGGAAAACATACAACACGGACCCGAAGGGGAAAAATCCCTGCCTTCGGTCCACCCCGCGTTCTGTGCCGCAAGACTGGCAGAGGCACGCGCGATAGGAAAGGCCCTTAGAGCTGGTAGGTCAGGACCAGTCCCACGGAAAGCGCAGCAACCATGATCACCACCAAGGGGATTCCGGTGCGGATATAATCGCCAAATTCATAGCTACCCTCGGCCATTATGAGCATATTCGTCTGATATGCGATCGGCGTCGCATAGCAGAGATTGCAGCCGAACAGCACGGCCAGCACCAATGGCTCTGGCGGCAAGCCGAGTTGCGCAGCGATGCTGAAGGCAATCGGCGTACCGACGGTGGCCGCAGTCGCGTTCGACGCGAAGTTGGTGAGAAGAGTGACGAACAGCATGATCGCAGCGAGTACGCCTGCAGGTGGCAGATGCTGCAGGCCGGATGAAATCAGCAGTCCCAGCCAGTCTGCCGCCCCGCTTTCGAGAACGATCCGTCCGATCGCAATACTGGCGGCGACCAGTACGATCACCTTGCCGGACAAGGCACGGCCGACCCGGTCGAACTTCACGCAGCCGGTCACGAACATCAAGATCGCACCCGCCAGCGCTGAAATGGCGATCGGGACCTTGAGCAAAAAGAACCCCTCGTTCCCGAAAAAGGGTAGCCCGACCGAAGCCAAGGCAACCGATCCGATCATGATGGCCGCGGCCAGCACCGCCTTCGATCGGCGCGGCAATTCGCGCATGCCTTCGAGCTTGAGGAGGCTGTCACCTTGGGCGAAATTTTGCAGGTCGTCAGGTAGGCCCATGACGAGCAAGACGTCGCCCTCGACGATACGCATGTCCCCGCCGACAGAGAACTTATCCTTTTCCCCTACCAGCCGCTTGGGCCTGTGAAGGCCAATCACCGCTACCCCATAGAGGTCCGCAATCCCGGAGGTAGGCAGCGTCCGGCCGATGAGGCGAGAGTCGGCCGTGACGGTCATTTCGACGACGGCAATATCGATGCTCTTTTCCTGGGAACTCCGACGGATACGCTCCATCACCCAAGAAGGCGCAGCGTCCCCGCGCAGAACTCTTGCCGCTTCCTCGATCACCTCGTGAGTGCCGGTCATGGTGAGGCGTTGATTCGCCCGCATTAACCCGGGTGGCACTTCCTCGAACTCGATTCCTTCCGGGAGGCGCTTGACCACTTCGGCCAATTCGCGCCCGTTGAGCATCGAATTCTCGGTCACTCTCAACCGGGTCACAAAGCGGCGTAATTCATGCTGGTCGAACACCCGGTTATCGCCAAGCAGGCGCGGCATAACCAGCCAGAGGTACGGCAGAGCAAACACGGCCGCAAAGAGGACGATCGGCGTGTAATCGAATACGCCCATTTCGCGCATCCCGAGATCCACGGCGATAGATACGACGAGAATGTTCGTGGACGTACCAATCGTCGTGGCCATTCCTCCAATCAGTACCGCAGCGTTGATGGGGATCAGCGTCTTCGACGCCGGCATGCCTCCGCGGTGCGCCAGCGCGACGAAGATGGGCAGGAGAAGCACGAGGACGGGCGTGTCGTTGACCGCCATCGACAGGACCATCGCAACTACCAGCGAAATCAACAGGCCGAGTTGCCCGTTGATCTTGAAGACCCGTTCAAGGAGGCGTGCAGCAGGTTCCAGCGCACCGGTAACAACCAAACCGCGCCCCATGATCATGAGGGCGCAGATGGTGATGAGTGCGTAATGTCCGAAGCCTGAGAACGCAAGCGAGAGGCCGTCGGTAGGTGCCGTGCCTTCGAGCGGGAAAAAATAGAGCCCCACCGCAATCACGGCGATGGTCATCAGCGAGATGATCTCCACCGACATTCGCCCACGCGCAAAGGCGATGAACATGGCGATTGTCACCGCCATGGCTGCAATCGCGTGGTAGGACGGCATCCCGATCATCCGGTCGGATCAATCCCACCGCTATCGCCGAATATCAAGCGATTTCGCGATGATATCGGGGCTGCACCCGCGGATCTTAGAGCCGAATACCGATTGTCCTGGATGGTACCCCTGGCCGGACTCGAACCGGCACTTCGTAAGAAACTCGATTTTGAGTCGAGCGCGTCTACCAATTCCGCCACAGGGGCACTGTGCTGGAGCGCGACGCGTTAGCCGCGCGTCTTTGCCGCATCAAGCTTTCAATGAAAATCGCCCGCAATCGCCACCCTACTTGAGCGCATTCGCGAGCATCTTGTGCAGTTTGGAATGCAACTGATCGTTCGCTGCGAGGATCTGCTTCGAGTGAATCTGCTCCGAACGGCCGCGGAAGTCGGAAACGAAGCCGCCCGCTTCGCGCACGATCAGGCATCCGGCCGCTGTGTCCCAGTCATTGAGGCCGCTCTCCCAGAAGCCGTCGAAACGTCCGGCGGCGAGCCAGGCGAGATCGAGCGAAGCGGCGCCGAACCGGCGGATGCCCGCCACATTGGGCCCGATGGCGTTGAATATCTTCGACCATTCGGAAAAATCGCCATGACCGGAGAAGGGAATGCCGGTGGCGACCAGCGCTTCCGACGGATTGCGGCGAGATGAAACGCGCAGGCGGCCGTCATGCAGCCACGCGCCGCGCGTCTTCTCGGCCCAGAAAGTCTCGTCGGTAACCGGGTTATAGACCACCGCGGCAGTGACATCGCCCCAATCGTCGCTGCCCAGCTTGCGCTCCTGCACCGCGATGCTGATCGCGAAATGCGGGATGCCGTGCAGGAAATTGCTGGTTCCGTCGAGCGGGTCGACGATCCAGCGCGGCATGCCGTCCTTCCCCTCGATCGTTCCGGCTTCTTCCATCTCGAAACCCCAATCGGGGCGCGCGGCCAGAAGTTCGTCGTAGATTGCGCGCTCGGCCCGCATGTCGGCCTTGGACACGAAGTCGGAAGGGCCCTTGCGGCTTACCTGCAGGTGCTCGATCTCGCCGAAGTCGCGGCGCAGGCGGCCACCCGCCTTGCGCGCGGCCTTCTCCATCACGCGGATCAGTCCGGAAATTGCGGCCATTATACTCTCTTATTCGGTCAGGACGCGGATCGAACGCGCCTGCAGGTGGATGTCGCCCCACTCGCAGGCCATGTCGAACTTCGTGCCCTCGATGTTGAATGTTTCGATAGCGAAGCGGCGCTGCATCCCGTCGCCGGCGGTTTCGCGCCGGTCGAGCTGCAGCTTGCTGATCCCGGCGAACTTGAGCAGGCCGGGATGCCAGCAGCACTCTTCGCCCGCGCCGGGCTCTTCATAGTCCGGATGTGCAGGCTCAAGGCAGAAATCCATCTCCAGCGTCAGCTCGTCATCGTTGATGATGACCGCGCGCAGCGTGCTTTTGGCGATGTCGACATTATCGAAACGACTGGCGATGGATTTGCCCATGTCTGCGCCCCTCAGCTCGCCTTGCCGACGTAGCTCTGTTCGTAGACGTCGACGATGATGCGCGTTCCGCTTCCGATATGCGGAGGAACCATGATGCGCACGCCGTTGTCCAGCACGGCAGGCTTGTAGCTGGAGGAGGCGGTCTGCCCCTTCACCACGGCATCTGCTTCGACGATTTCGGCTTCGATCTGCGCCGGAAGCTCGACCGAGATCGGCTTCTCTTCCCACAGTTCCAGCTTCACCTGCATTCCGTCCTGCAGGAACGGACGGGCATCGCCCAGAAGATCGCTCGGCAGAGTAATCTGCTCATAGGTGTTCTGGTCCATGAAGACGAGCATATCGCCATCTTCATAAAGGAACTGGTATTCTTCGGTATCGAGACGGACCTTCTCGACCGTGTCGGCGCTACGGAAGCGGACGTTGGTCTTGCGGCCGTCCTGCAGGTTCTTCATTTCGACCTGCATATAGGCACCACCCTTGCCCGGCTGGGTGTGCTGGATCTTGGCGACTTTCCAGATGCCGCCTTCATATTCGATGATGTTGCCCGGACGGATGTCCACGCCGCTGATTTTCATGGGAGTCTGCCTCGATGTGAAAGAGCGCCGTCCGGCATCGAACGGTCGTGCGTGAGCGCCCTTACAGGCTGGCAGGGCGCACGGCAAGGCGGTGGAAATTTTGCGGCAATATCCCTATAAGAGGGTCTTGGAGGGTATGACGTGAAATCGTTTGCAATCGCCGTGTTGGCGTCCGCTGCGACGCTTACCGCATCTCCCGTACTGGCGCAGGGTCGCCTCGGCCTGTTACCGCAGGGCGAATACGTCTGCGCGCTGCCGGGCAGTGCAGACGGCCCAGCCTGGCGAGAGGTCGAGGGGCGTAATTTCGCTATTACCGGCGCGTCGAGCTACACCGCCGGCAATGGATCGGGGACCTACCTGATGGAAGGCAAGCGCATCACTTTCACCCGCGGCCCCATGAAAGGCATGCGCATGATGCGCGTGTCTTCCGGCATGCTTCAGGAAATCGACCGAAGCGGCAAGCTGGGCCGCTTGCGCTGTCACAGGGCTGGTCCGATAAGCGACTAGTTGTCCTGGGAACCCTTCAGAAGTGGATAGGGATTGATCGCGTTCGCTGGTTCCCACCACTCCGCATCTTGTGTCGTTTGAAGAATTGCAAAATGAAGATGCGGAGCGTCCTCCGAGGCATTCCCGCTTGATCCCACTTCGCCAAGGCGCTGTCCCCGCCGCACCTGCTGTCCTTCCTTGAGCCCCCTCGCATATCGGTCGAGATGGGCATAATAATGGATCGTGCGCCCGTCGGACGAGCGGATATACAACGTATTCCCCCCGGCATCGGATTCGAACATCTTTTCGACAATTCCCGGTCCCGCTGCAATCACGCTGGTACCCTTGGGAGCCATGATATCGATCGCCTCGTGCAATCGCTCGCCGCCGCCACGGGAGTCGGTAAACGTATCGGATAGTTCGGAGGAGCTCACATTGAGTACGGGGATGATCAGATCCTTTGCCGCTCCCTCTTCGATCATCCGGGCGAATTCGGTGTTGAGGGGCTTGGCATTGCGGGCTTCGTCGGAGACCGGCGTCTCCGTACCCGGTTCGGCAGGGCCGGCCCGCGTTGGCGAAGGGCTTGGCGCGGATTCGGCAGGCCGCGTATTCTCGCGCTGACTATCGGCCGTGGCGTTTTCGATCAGGCTGCCACCCGCCACGATCCAGATCGCGCTGGTAATCGTAGCCGTGACGACGATGGTAAGTATTCGATCGATGATTTTCATTCGCACTTCCTAGCCTGTCAGCTTTCGAAAATCACTCTGGTAGATTGAGACACCATTCCGGCGAGCCTGGCGGCGTCCCAATTCGTCAACCGCACGCAGCCGCTCGATTGTGCACGGCCGATCGTTTCCGGATCAGGCGTGCCGTGGATGCCGTAGTGTTCCTTCGACAGATCGATCCAGACCACTCCGACCGGGCCGTTGGGGCCGGGCGGAAAAGTATGGACACCACCCTCCGCATCGTCTTTGCCAAGCACCTCGGGATCATATTGGTAAGTTGGATTGTATGCCTCGCCGACAATGTCCCATTCGCCCAATGGCAGGGGAAATTCGCTCGAGCCAGAGCTGACGGTGAAAAGTGCGACGAGTTCGTCGCCCTGGTACGCTTTCAGCGTCTTGCCCGCCTTGCTGACCACGATACGGTCGACTTCGGGCTGCTCGGTGCCCACTCCAAGACTTGCGAGCGTTGTTTGCCAGTCCCGATCTTCTATCGCGCCCTTCTCGATCCGGTCGGCACCGATATTGGGCACGCGGACTTGCTGACCAGCCTTGAAATAGCCATCGCTCGAGCCAGCGGGTGCAGGTTGATCGGCATTTCCTTCGCTTGCCTCCGCAGGCGAACCGGCCCCGGCAGGTCGGCCGTTCGGGTTGAGTTCGCGGAGCACCTCTACCGTCGTGTGAAAGCGCTCTGCCAGCCGCTCGTCGAGCGACTTGTATCCAAGCCTTTCCATCTCGGCTTTCTCTGCCGGGTCCTCCGGAATCTCGTAATACCGGGCGTCTCCCCAGCTTTCCGGGATGGTGACAACACGTGTCGCAGGAATTGAATCCCAGTCCGCCAGCGCCGTTTCGGTCGCCTCGTCCAGCTCGCCGGTGATTTCCAGATCGTTGGCTTCCTGGAAACCGCGCAATGCGTTTTCCGTGCTCATGCCCATCTTGCCATCGATCACGCCCGGCCCCCAGCCTTGCCGGTCCAGCACGACCTGCGCCTGCATGATCGGGCGCTCTTCCGGATCGGGGATCACGTCATCCTGGCGCGATTCTTCGTCGTTCGATGCCATGGAGTCGGCGAGATTGTTCTCGTCGTAGGTTTCGTATCCGTAATCTTCGGCAGGTTCGGCCTGGACGGTGCCCGTATCGTTTTCCTCTTCGGCACCGTTCATACCGCATGCCGCGAGGGCGATCGAAGAAGCTGCAACAAATAGAAATGTGCGCACGAGGTATCTCCTGAAATTTGGGGAGGCGACCCGCCCCGTTCAGTGAGACAACTCATGCCTTGGAGATTTGCTCCGCAAAGGCTTTCACGGCTGCAACCTCATCGCCCGACCAGACTGCGCCGGATACCGCCAGGAAGTCTGCCCCGGCTTCGATGATCGGCCTGCAATTTTCCGGAGAGATCCCGCCAATGGCGACCGAGGGAATTTCGACCATTTCGTTCCACCATTCGAGCAACTGCAATTCCGCACGATGCTCGGTTTCCTTGGTTTCGCTCGGGAAAAAGGCTCCAAAGGCGACATAATCGGCACCGGCCTCGCCTGCTTCGATCGCGAGGTGGCGCGATGCATGGCAGGTCACGCCAATCTGGGCTTCGCGGCCGAGTTCCTCGCGTGCCTCTTTCACATCGCCATCGCCTTGGCCCAGATGGACGCCATCGGCCTTCAGTCTCTTGGCCAGCGCAATCGAATCGTTGACGATGAAGGCCACTTCGTGCGCCGCGCAGATTTCCTGCAACGGTACGGCAAGCGCAGCGGCCTCGTGCTGGTCGATCCCCTTCACCCGGAACTGGAAAGCGGTGACGACGCCCTTCCCCGCTTCGAGCGCGCGTTCGAGCCTGCGAGGAAAGTCGCCCGAAACGTCGAGCGGCGAGATCAGGTAAAGCTGCGTGATTATCTTTTGGGCCATCGCTCCGCTCCGTATCGCCAAGAACGCTGTTCGTCGACATTCAGATTGGGGAAAGCGAAGCGGGCGCTATCTCACAGCCATGGCAAGAATATTCGCGCTCGCGCTCATCGCCCTCCCGCTCGCTTCCTGCGCGGTAATCCCCGATACGCCCCGCGTCGGGAAGGATGCGGCGGCACAGGGGACCCCGGTCGGCATTGGCGAACCCGTCTGGACGGGCGATGCGATCCTCACCCCGCTCGCGGTGGTGGAGGACAGCAGGTGCCCGGAGAATGCGCGCTGCGTATGGGCCGGCAAGCTCACCGTTTCGACCCGCATTACCTCGACCCACTGGGCGCAGACGGTGGACCTGACGCTGGGCGAACCGCACGAGGTCCTCAGCCGCACCTACGTGCTCGTCTCCGGCCTGCCCGAAAAACGGCAGGACCGCGAAACGCAGCCCGGCGAATACCGCTTCGTTTACGAGCGGCGCTAGCCCGCTCGCTGCGAGGGATCAGGCCACGCTGGCTGCGTGAATGCGGTCAATCGCACCTGACAGCGTGCCGTCGAATTCCTCATCGCTCTGCTGCTTGCGCAGATCCTGCAGCAAGCCGCGGCTGAAGCTGGCGATCATGCCCGGGTTTTTCGCCAGCTCGGCACAAGCCTCGTCGGTCGAATACCCGCCCGAAAGCGCGACCACACGCAGCACCCTGGGATGCTTCGTCAGACCGGAGTAAAGCCCTGCCTCCTTCGGAATCGAAAGCTTGAGCATGACCTGCTGGCCCTCGGGAAGCGCTACAAGCCCTTCCTCGATCGCTTCGAGCATGATCTTCTCGCCCTCGGCACGGTCGGCAGAGGTGATGTCGTATTCGGGCTCGAGCATGGGCACGAGGCCGCAGGACAGTATGCGTGCGCCTTCTGCAAACTGCTGGCGCACGGCTTCCTTGATCCCCACCGGATTGGCCGACTTGATCACGCTGCGCATCTTGGTGCCGAACACGCCGAGATCCTTCGCCCGCGCGCACATCGCCTCGAGATTGGGGTTCTGCTTCATCAACTGCGCACCGTCGCGCTCGTCCTCGAGGCCCTTGTCGACCTTGAGAAAGGGCACGATGCCGCGTTCCTTCAGGCGCGCCGGCACGCTCTTTCCGCCGCTTGTCCCTTCCATGGTCTTTTCGAACAGGATCGCCCCGATGACCTTGCCATTGCCGAAGCAGGGTGCCTCGATGATGCGCTGGCGCATTTCGTGGATGAGGCCGAACATCTGCTCGTCGCCGTCCCATTCGCCATCTTCCACGCCGTATCCACGCAGCGCCTTGGGGGTGGAACCGCCCGACTGGTCCAGTGCCGCAATAAAGCCCTGCCCGTGTGCGATCCGGTCGCGCATTTCGTCGAAAGTCATGTAAGAATCCCCGTGGGTCTGCATTCGTATGCGCGGCCCATACAAAAGGCCCTTCGCACCTGCAACAGCCGGGGTGCAACAATTCGCAATGCCGTTCGTAATCCTTGATAGAGACAGGAGAATCCATGCTCGACGAGACCCAGAAGAAGCTGTGCGACGACCATTCGAACGACTATTCGGATCTCAGGGCGCTGACGATCAACTGCACCTTGAAACGCTCACCCGAAGGCTCGCATACCGACAAGCTCCTCGGCGTGGTCGAGGCGATCCTGGTGCGGAACAATGTCTCACTCGATCAGGTGCGGCTAGTGGATCACGAAATTGCGCCCGGCATCTATCCCGACATGGCAGAGCATGGGGCGGAACGGGACGACTGGCCGAAAATCTGGAAGAAGGTCGATGCATCCGACATACTCGTGATCGGCACCCCCATCTGGCTGGGCGAAAAATCCTCCGTCTGCCAACGCCTGATCGAAAGGCTCTATGCTCATTCGGGCCAGACCAACGACAAGGGCCAATATGTTTTCTACGGCAAGGTCGGAGGGTGCATCGTCACGGGTAACGAAGACGGCATCAAACATGTCGGCATGGGCGTCCTCTATTCGCTCCAGCATGTCGGCTATACCATCCCGCCGCAGGCCGATGCGGGCTGGATCGGCGAAGCGGGACCAGGCCCGAGCTATGGCGATGCCAAGGAAGACGGCAGCGGCTATGTCGGCTTCGACAACGACTTCACCCGCCGTAACACTACCTTCATGACATGGAACCTGATGCACATGGCGCGCATGTTGAAGGATGCGGGCGGCATCCCGGCATGGGGCAATTCGGTCGATTTGTGGAAAGATGGCCGCCGCTTCGACGCGCCCAATCCCGATTATCGTTAAGCCGGTTTCTTCAGTGCCGCGTCGCTTGCGAAAATATCGAGGAAAGTTCGGGCGATGATGCTCTCGACCACCTCCGCCTTGACCAGTGAATTATGCCACCAGATTGCTTCGGTATTGGCGAGCACGATCAGGGTCAGGTTCTTCTTCGGCACCTTGAGATAGAGCGCCGATCCTTTCTGCTCATCCCATCCGGAGTGCCACAACAGGCGCTTTCCTTCCCAGTCCTCGAGGAACCAGCCGAGACGATAATCTCCGAGCGGCCCGATTTCGCGCTCGACCAGTTCCTGCCTGTAGCTCGGTGGGATCAGCGTTCCCGCATCGAAGGCTATATCGAATGCTGCCAGCGCACGCGGGCTGGCAATGATCCCGGCAGCTGCGCGGAAATCGTCATCGGACAAAGGTTGCTTCTGCACGCGGCCATCGACGACATGGTATGCGAAAGCGAAATTGCGTAGCGCTGCCCCGCCCTTGGGATCATGCCATCCTAGCGCCGAATCATGCATGCCTGCCGGATCCGCCACGCGTTCGCGCACGATGGCGCGCAAGGACCGCCCCCCGGCACCCTCGATGGCACGATCGATGCGGGCAAACAGGATCGGGTTGTAAACGAATGTCTCACCGTTCGCCCGCATGTCGAGCATCTCGGCAAGAGTCGTCATTTTCTTGCAGTCCACCGGGGCTATCGTGTTGCCGAGCCGGTCTGTGCCGCCTTTCATGAAGGGAATGGGCGTGGTGGCGAAGTAATCGCACAATTCCTGCCACCCTTCGTCGCTGCGCATGGGCAAGTCGAGATCGAGGCCCCCTGCCAGATGCTCGGCTAGAATGGCGGTGGCCGATATCGGCTTGGTGGTGGAGGCGATCTTGTAGGTTGTATCGGCGTTGGTCGGCCGTTCGCCCTCGTCGTCGTAATAGCCGTAATAGCCTTCCCAGGCGACTTCGCCATCGCGCACGATGACGGCGCTCAACGAAGGGATCATGTGCTCGCTACGGAACTCTTCGAGGAAGGCGTCGAACTGCTCCTCGGGCTCTTGTGCCAAGGCGGCAGCGGGAGCGAGCAACAGCGCGCCGATCAGCGAGAGAGCGCGGCGACCCCGGGTAGCTGTTTGCCTTCCATCCATTCGAGAAATGCCCCTCCGGCAGTCGATACAAAGGTGAAATCGTCCTTCACGCCAGCATGCGCGAGTGCGGCGACGGTGTCACCCCCGCCTGCGACCGAGGTCAGCGAGCCATCCTGCGTCAGTGCAGCCGCCGTCTTGGCGAGTGCCACGGTCGCCGTGTCGAAAGGCTCGGTCTCGAATGCGCCCAGCGGGCCGTTCCAAACCAGTGTGCGGCAGGTCTTGAGCACGTCGCCCAGTGCCTCGACCGCCTGTGGGCCGACGTCGAGGATCATCTCGTCCGAGGCGACTTCGTGTACGTTGCAGATCCGCATGCTCGGCGGATTGGCCGCGAATTCTTTCGCGACCACGACGTCATACGGCAAGTGGACGGTGCAACCGGCATGGTCGGCCCGGTCCATGATGCGGTTCGCCGTATCGGTGAGATCATGCTCGCATAGCGACTTGCCTACATCGACACCGCGCGCGGCGAGGAAAGTATTCGCCATTCCGCCGCCGATTATCAGGTGCTGCACCCTGCCAACAAGGTTCTCCAGCACATCGAGCTTGGTGGAAACCTTTGCTCCGCCAACGACCGCAGCGACCGGCTGCTCCGGACTGCCGAGAGCAGCATCCAGCGCCTTGAGTTCGGCCTCCATCGCGCGGCCCGCATAGGCCGGCAGATGGTGCGCCAGGCCTTCGGTGGTGGCATGGGCGCGGTGCGCGGCGGAAAAGGCGTCGTTCACATAGAAATCGCCGAGAGTGGCGATGCCTTTGGCGAAGTCGGGATCGTTCGCCTCTTCGCCGGGCCAGAAGCGGACATTGTCCAGCAATCCGATATCGCCATCCGACAGGATGCCGATCGATTGTTCGACTACCGGTCCCATGACCTCGGGAATGAACATGATCTCCTTGCCAAGGACCTTCTCGACGTCGCCCTGCACGAAGCTGGTGCTCATTGTCGAATAGCGCTGGCCCTTGGGACGCCCGTAATGCGCAAGCAGCAGGACTTTCGCTCCGCGCTCGCATAGTTCGAGGATGGTTGGCTTCACAGCTTCGACCCTTGTGACGTCGGTGGCCGACCCGTCCTTCATCGGAAGGTTCAGGTCGACCCGCACGAGCGCGACCTTGCCGGTGATGTCGCCAAGGTCGTCCAGGGTCTTGAATTTCGCCATGAGTCCGGTTCCGTTAGGGCTGAGCCTGTCGAAGCCCCGTTCTTACTTCCGGCTCAGCACTCAAAGAAAGGACGGCCCTTCGACAAGCTCAGGGCGAACGGGTGAGATTTGTCAGAGGAACTTCGCCATCACGCCGGTGGTGTCGATCATGCGGTTCGAGAAGCCCCATTCATTATCATACCAGCTGACGACGCGGGCAAGCTTGCCTTCCATGACGCTGGTTTCGAGGCTGTCGATGGTCGAGCTGGCCGGATAGTGGTTGAAGTCGGAAGAGACGAGCGGCTGGTCGGTGTAGTCGAGCACGCCCTTCATCTTGCCTTCCGAAGCAGCCTTGAGCGCTGCGTTCAGTTCCTCTGCGCTCGTATCGCGGCCGGAGGTGAAAACGAGATCGACGAGACTGACGTTCGGCGTCGGTACACGGACCGACGATCCGTCGAGCTTTCCGGCCAGCTCGGGCAGAACCAGGCCGACCGCGCGCGCTGCGCCGGTGGTGGTCGGGATCATGTTCTGTGCACCGCCGCGTGCGCGGCGCATGTCGCCATGCATCTGGTCGAGCATGCGCTGGTCGTTGGTGTAGCTGTGGATCGTGGTCATGAAGCCACGTTCGATACCCACGGTTTCGTGGAGCACCTTCGCCATGGGCGCGAGGCAGTTGGTGGTGCAGCTGGCGTTGGAGACGATTACGTCTTCCGCCGTCAGCGTTTCGTGGTTCACGCCGTAAACGATAGTGGCGGAAACGTTCTTCGCCGGAGCCGAAATGAGCACACGCTTGGCGCCCGCCTTCAGGTGCGGTTCGGCCTGCTCGTGGCTCTGGAAGAAGCCGGTGCATTCGAGCACGATATCGATGCCCTGCGCTGCATGAGGCAGGTCGCCCGGGTTACGTTCGCTGGTCACTGCAATCGACTTGCCATTCACGATGATGGCGTTGTCCCCAACCTCGACGGTGCCGGGAAAACGGCCATGCGTGCTGTCATACTGGAACAGCAGGGCGTTGGATTTGGTGTCGGCGAGATCGTTGATGCTGACGAGTTCGAGATCGTGATCGTCGCGTTCCAGGATTGCGCGCGCCACGAGGCGGCCGATACGTCCGAAACCATTGATTGCAACCTTGGTGGTCATGCGAAAAGCTCCTGCTTAACCGTTCAATTTGTTCATGATTTGCGGAACGATGGCGTCCGCCGTGATGCCGAATTTCTCGAAGAGATCGCTTGCCGGTGCACTGGCGCCGAAACGATCGATACCGATATTGAGCCCGTCCACGCCCGTGTAACGCTCCCAACCGATGGTGACGCCCGCTTCTATCGAAACCTTGAGTGCATCGGCAGGCAATAGGTCTGCACGATAGGCCGCGTCCTGCGCATCGAACAATTCAGTGCAGGGCATGGAGACGACATCGGCGCCAATGCCCTGCGCTTCCAGCGCCTCTGCGGTAGCGACGGCCACTTCGACTTCGGAGCCCGAAGCGAGCAGCACCACCTTGCGCGTCGCCTCGGCCGAACGCAGGCGATAACCGCCCTTCGCGCAGCGGTTGCTTGCGCCGGTCCAGTCTTCGTCACCCTCGCCACGCACGGGGGTGAGGTTCTGGCGGGTCAGCGCCAGCACCGAAGGCGTTTCGGGAGTCTGCAGCGCCAGTGCCCAGCATTCCGCCGTCTCGATGGCATCGGCGGGGCGATAGACGCTGAGGTTGGGGATAAGGCGCAGGCTCATCACCTGTTCGATAGGCTGGTGTGTCGGTCCGTCTTCGCCCAGGCCGATGCTGTCATGCGTCAGCACATAGACCGTGCCGATCTGCTGGAGTGCGGAGAGGCGGATGGCATTGCGACAATAATCGCTGAAAATCAGGAATGTACCGCCATATGGTACCACGCCGCCATGCAGCATCATACCGTTCATCGCGGCTGCCATGCCGAATTCACGGATACCGTAATAGACATAGCGGCCCGCGTAATCATCAGCGCTGAAAGGCGTGGTCGAAGGGGTCTTGGTGTTGTTCGAGCCGGTCAGGTCGGCCGAACCGCCTATCAGCTGCGGCAGCTTCTCGGTCAGCGGGCCGAGTGCCATTTCGGAGGCCTTGCGCGTTGCCACCTTGGGAGGATTGGCGGCAATACCCTGAATATAGGCCTCGAGTGCCGGAGCGGCGAGATCGGATACGCCCATCATGTGATTTTCGAACCGCGCGCGCCGATCAGCATCGCTTGTCAGTCGCTTATGCCATGCGGCATGAGCAGCTGCTCCACGTTCGCCCGTCGCGCGCCAGTCGGCGAGTATCTCTGCGGGAACCTCGAACGGCGCGGAGGTCCAGCCCAGCGCTTCGCGCGTGGCGGCGATTTCCTCTGCCCCCAGCGGAGCGCCATGGACATGATGCGTCCCGCCCTTGTTCGGCGCACCCTTGCCGATCACCGTCTTACAGGCGACCAGCGACGGGCGCGGATCGGCGGCAGCTTCTGCCAGCGCGCGGCGGATATCGGCGAAATCATGCCCGTCACACGTCGTAACGTGCCATCCGGTCGCCTCGTAGCGCGCCTTGATATCCTCGCTGGTCGAAAGGTCGGTATCGCCGTCGATGGTAATGCGGTTATCGTCCCACAGCACATTCATCCGGCCGAGCTTGAGATGTCCGGCAAGCCCGATCGCTTCGTGGTTGATGCCTTCCATCAGGCAGCCGTCGCCAGCAATCACCCAGGTGCGGTGGTCAACCAGATCATCGCCGAACAGCGCGTTGAGATGACGCTCCGCAATCGTCATGCCGACTGCCATCGCAAGCCCCTGCCCCAGCGGACCGGTGGTGCATTCGACGCCGTCGAGCAGGAAGTTTTCCGGATGGCCAGCGCAGGGCGAACCCAGCTGGCGGAAATTGCGGATATCGTCGATCGTCGGGCGTTCATAACCCGAAAGGTGCAGCAGGCTGTAGATCAGCATCGAGCCATGACCGGCCGACAGAACGAAGCGGTCGCGGTCGGCCCAGTCAGGCGCCTTGGGATCGTGCCGGAGAAATTCGCTCCACAGCACGGTGGCCACATCCGCCATCCCCATCGGCATGCCGGGATGCCCCGAGTTTGCCGCCTGCACCGCATCCATGGAAAGTGCCCTGATGGCGTTGGCCATCCGGACCATGCGAGCGGTGTCGAGACTCATGGGGATCATTCTCCGAAAATATGGGGCGATTCGACGCGCGCGCACCCTTCGCGGAGGGCGCGCGCAAGGTCAACCCGAGGCGCGGTGAGGAAGACCACTCCGCCTTGCTTGCGCGATTTATCAACAGGCAGCCGCAAGCCTTTGCCAAGACAGCCTCTTGGCGTTAATTCGGGGCAGGTATGAGCGAGCAACGTATCTCCGGCGCTATCGACAGGATCGAACGCGCGCTTGCGCGGATCGAGGCGCAGGCAAGCCAGCAAGGCGGCGATGGCGAAATCGCCGCACGGCACGAGGCGCTGAAGGCCCGTGTATCGGCAAGCCTCTCGCAGCTCGACGATCTCATCGAAAGCCTCGAGAAATGAGTGACGTGCGGCTCAAGGTCGGCGGACGGCACTATACCGTTTCCTGCGCCGACGGGCAGGAAGAAAACGTCCAGCGGCTCGCAGCGGTGATCGATAGCAAGCTGGCGTCAATGGGCCCGAACCTGTCGAGCAACGAGGCCAAGAACCTGCTCTTTGCCGCGCTGATACTGGCCGACGAACTCGAGGAAGCTCAGGGCACGGCGGCACAGTCAAGCGCGCCGCCGCCGCCAGCCATCGACACCAATGGCGTCGCCGAAAAGCTCGAACGGCTCGCAGCCTCGCTCGAAAATGCAGCGACGAGGCTTGAGGGTAGCTCGCACACCTCCTAAATAGGGCAGCGGCGGGGCTGCCCGGCACGAGCCGCATGAACATCCCTGAGGCTATAAGCAATCCAAGGGAGCTGTCCCTACCGGATTGGCGGGTTCGTCCTGGCAATCTGGATATACGGCGCCCACCTGACGTGAAGGCGTCAGAGGATTTTCCGGCAACGACCCATGGCGGTCCCGTCACTTATATTCGCGCTAATGCTGCGCCGCTTGAGCGCGGAAGTTCTATTTCGGCTGTGCGTTTGATAGCCGTTCGGGCTGAGCTTGTCGGAAGCGAAGCTGGGCATTGCCCACCCCCCGCACTTCGCTTTATGTGCCACTCAAGAAGGCAGACCGGTCCTTCGACAAGCTCAGGACGAACGGCTTTTGGACAAACAGTCTCTCCGCAAGCATTTGCGCGCCGCCCGGCGCGATCAGGTCGCGGCGCTGCCCGACTCCATGCGCGCGCTGGTGTTCCACCGCCCGCCTGCTCCGCTGCTCGAACTTGTGCCCGAAGACGCGGTGGTCGGCCTCTACCGGGCAAACCCGTTCGAGGCACCGGCGGCATCCTATGCCAAGTTCTTCCTCGATCGCGGCCACGAGATCGCCCTGCCCCGCTTTGCGAGCCGCAATGCCGCAATGGAATTCGCGCGTTTCTCCGATCCCTATGACGAAGAGGATCTGGAGGTCGGGCCGTTCGGACTGCTCCAGCCCTTCGCAGACGCGCCCGTGCTCATCCCCGACGTGCTCTTCGTGCCGCTCATCGGCTTTTCCGGCAGCGGCAACCGCCTTGGCCAGGGCGGCGGACATTACGACCGGTGGCTGGCGGACCATCCTGAGGCCACGCCCATCGGTCTCGCCTGGGACTGCCAGCTGGTCGAAGACCTGCCCACCGAAGATCACGACCAGCCCCTGCGGGCTGTCGTGACCCCCACCCGGATTTACGGACCCTTCGCATGAGAACCGAACCGACCTGGCGCATCCCCGTCGGCCTGCTCGGCCTGCTTCTGGTGCTGATCGTCTATGGCATCGTGGTCGCGCGCTACATGCCGGACCTGATCGGCGACTGGCCGACGCTGGTTCAAACTGCGATCTATCTATTCCTCGGCCTCGTCTGGCTGCTGCCGCTGGGCCGCTTCCTCAAATGGATGGAAACCGGCAACTGGCGCTGATTGCCAAGGGCAACCTGCTCCGATAGCGTCCCTCCCGAGGGAGAGATTATGGCAGGTGATGGCGCGGGCGCCGACAAACCGTCGGTGGGATTGAAACTTGCGCACGGCTTCGGCGCCGCGGCGTTCGGTATCAAGAACAACGGTTTCGACTATTTCCTGCTGCTCTTCTACGGCACCGTCATCGGGCTGGAGCCGGGCCTCGTCGGGCTCGCCATCCTGATTGCACTGGTGTTCGATGCGGTATCCGATCCGCTGGTGGGATACTGGTCGGACAATTTCCGCAGCAAATGGGGCAGGCGCCATCCCTTCATGTATGCCGCCGCTTTGCCCGTCGCATTCAGCTATTTCCTGCTGTGGAACCCACCCGAACTGAGCCAGACGGGTCTCTTCCTCTATCTGACCTGCCTCGCGGTGCTTATCCGCACCTTCATCACTTTCTACGAAACGCCGAGTTCTGCGCTCATCCCCGAACTTTCGACCGACTATGACGAACGTACCAGCCTCCAGTCCTACAGGTTGTTTTTCGGCTGGTCCGGCGGGAGCATCATGAGCGTAGTCATGTTCGGCGCCCTGCTGACCGGCCCGCTCGGCATGCTCGACCGGGAAGCCTATGCCACCTACGGCATCATTTCCTCGGTCCTGATTTTCGCCGCGATCATGGTATCGGCACTTGGCACCCACAGCCGGATACCCTTCCTCCACCGCCCCGTCGCCACGGGCGAGCGATACAGCGTCACGCGCATCTTTCGCGAAATGATCGAAACGCTGAGCGAGAAGAGCTTCCTCGCCCTGTTTTTCGCCACCGTCCTCTTCGCCATTGCCACCGGGCTCTCGGCTGCCCTCGCCTTCCTGATACTGCGGTATTTCTGGGGCTTCGGCGAATTCCAGATCTTCATCTGGACCTGCACCGTCTTTTTCTCCGCGCTGCTGGGTTTCCTGCTCGCCCCCTGGGCAACGCGGCGACTGGGCAAGAAACGCGCCACGATTACGCTTGGGCTGCTTGCCTTCACCATCCAGCCGGCGCCCGTCCTCCTCCGCCTCGCGGACCTGATGCCAGAGAATGGAGATCCGCTGCTTTTCCCTCTGGTGCTGGGGATCAACGTGATCGACCTCGCTCTCATCATTGCGGTGCAGGCGGTGTCCTATTCGATGATTGCCGATCTCGTGGAATCGAACCAGCTGCGCACCGGCCGCAGGAGCGAAGGGGTCTATTACGCAGCGATGACCTTTACCCGGAAAGTTACCCAGGGAATCGGGGTGGCGGCTGCCGGCGTGATCCTGTCGCTCATCGCCTTTCCCGAAGGCGCCGACCCCGACACTGTTTCGTCGGAAACGTTGTGGCGTCTGGGGGCTTTCTATGCCCCCACTCTCCTCCTGCTGTGGCTGAGTGCGCTGTACTGCGTTTCTCGCTACAAGATCGACAGGGCCGGTCATGAAGAGAACCTGCGCCGCCTGCGCGCAGCGGGTTGAGCGGAACTGTCAGAAACGAATCTTGGCGCCCGACGCTCGAGCGCGAAGGTCGGCGGACGAACCGCCTATTTTTGCGACAAGCATCAGGAATGAGGTAATATCCCAAGGTGGCGCGAGTGACGGGACTCGAACCCGCGACCCTCGGCGTGACAGGCCGATACTCTAACCAACTGAGCTACACCCGCGCATTTGCGCTGTAGCGCCCCTTGGGAGCCGCGCATCTAGTGGAGGCTCCGATTCCTGTCAACGCAAATTGGATGGGAAAATTCGCACTTTTTGCCGGAGCTGGACGGGCGGCCGAAATTTACCCGAAGTTTTCTCTTCGGGCCGGTTTCGGGCGGACGAAATCGTATGGGGCAAAACGGGCTGACGAAGGCATTCTCGCCGTATATCTCGTCATGCTGGGCGGCGATATCGGCGATAGGCATGTCGTATTCAGCCGTGTCTGAACCGCCTGCCAAATGAAAACTCCCGCCGAAGCGGAAGCTTCCGAAATCAGTCGACCAGGATCAGCGCCGGGGTTTCCAGCAGCTTTTTCAAGGCCTGGATGAAGCTTGCCGCATCGAAGCCGTCGACAACGCGGTGATCGCAGCTGATCGATATGTTCATCAGCTTGCGCTTCTCGATCCGCTCTGCACCATCGCTGCCTGTCACATACATCGGGCGTTCGATGATGCGGTTCGGGCCGATGATGGCCACTTCGGGACGGTTGATGACCGGCGTGGTCGCAACGCCGCCCAGCGGGCCGAGCGAGGTCACGGTCAGCGTGCCGCCTTCCATGTCTTCTTTCTTCGCAGTGCCGTTGCGCGCGGCATCGGCGAGACGCGAAATCTCGTTGGCGAGCTGCCACAGGTTCCTGGAATGCGCATTCTTGATGACCGGGACCATCAGCCCGGCATCGGTCTGCGCCGCCATGCCCAGATTGACCGCACCGTGGCGTGTCACCACGCCTGCCTCGTCGTCATAGCGGGCGTTGATCATCGGGAAGTCGGGCAGCGTCTTGCAGATCGCCGTGATCAGCAGCGGCAATATGGTGAGCTTGGGCTTGTCGCCGCGGCTGCGGCTGTCGTTGAGCTGGGCGCGCAGCACTTCCAGATCGGTGACGTCGCATTCCTCGACATAGGTAAAATGCGGGATATTGCGTTTCGAAGCGGCCATGTTTTCGGCGATGCGGCGGCGCATCCCGATGACTTTCCGCTCCTCGTCCTCGCGCGTTCTCGCGGCAGGCGCGTAACCCGAATTGTAGGACAGGAACTGGTCGAGATCGCCGTGGCGGATGCGGCCTTCTTCGGAAGGCTTCACCTGGCCCAGATCGACGCCGAGTTCCTTCGCACGCTTGCGCACGGCCGGACTGGCAAGAACCTTGGCGGCAGCTGCCGGTGCCGGTTCGGGTGCCGGGGTCGGCGCGGGCGCAGGCGGCGGTGCGGGGTCGGCCGCCATCGCATCGTCGGCATCGCCGGCGTCCGAATTCTCGACCTCGATACGCTCTTCGACTTCCTTGGCCTTCGGCGAAGGAGCAGGCGTCGCTTCGGTTGCGGCCTCGTTCTCTTCGATGACCTCGTCGGGCACTTCGCCTTCGACCTCGATCACCACCAGCATCGAGCCGATCGAGACCATGTCGCCTTCTTCGCCCGCCACTTCGAGGATCTTGCCGGTGACCGGGCTTTCCATCGGCACAGTGGCCTTGTCGGTCATCATGTCGACGAATTCCTCGTCCTCCTGGACGGTGTCGCCGACTTTCTTGTGCCACTGGACGATTTCCGCCTCGGCAATGCCTTCGCCGATATCGGGCATGTTGAATGTGAACTTGGCCATTGCGGTTACTCGCTCAGAATCTTGTCGAGGGCCTCGCCGATGCGGATCGGACCCGGGAAATACGCCCACTCGAGGCTGTGGGGATAAGGCGTGTCGAAGCCGGTCACGCGCAGGACCGGGGCTTCCAGATGGTAGAAGCAGCGTTCTGTGACCAGCGCGGAAAGCTCCGCACCGAAACCGGCGGTTCGGGTCGCTTCATGGACGATGAGGCAACGCCCGGTCTTCCTGACCGATTCCTCGATCGTTTCGATATCGACCGGCACGATGGTGCGCAGGTCGACGATGTCGGCCTCCACGCCCTTTTCGCGGCAGATCGCTTCGACCACATGGACCATGGTGCCATAGGCGAGGATGGTAAGCTCGTCCCCCTTCGTGGCATAGCGCGCCTTGCCGAGCGGGATGTTGTAATAGCCTTCGGGCACGATGCTGGCCTCGAAGCGCTTCCAAGGTTCGACCGGCTTGTCGTAATATCCCGAGAACGGGCCGTTGTAGATGCGCTTGGGCTCGAAGAAAATGACCGGGTCGTTATCCTCGATCGCACTGATCAACAGGCCCTTCGCGTCATAGGGGGTCGCCGGGATGACCGTCTTCAGGCCGGAAACATGGGCGAAGATCGCCTCCGGGCTCTGGCTGTGCGTCTGGCCGCCGAAAATGCCGCCGCCGAAGGGGCTGCGCACGGTAATGGGCGCAGTATATTCCGCCGCAGACCGATAGCGCAGGCGAGCCGCCTCCGAAATCAGCTGGTCGAGACCGGGGTAGATATAATCGGCAAACTGGATTTCCGGCACCGGGCGCAGGCCGTATGCCCCCATCCCCACTGCCGCAGCGATAATGCCGCATTCGGAAATCGGCGTGTCGAAAACGCGGGTCTTGCCGTATTTTTCCTGCAGGCCCGCCGTGCACCGGAAGACACCACCGAAATAGCCCACGTCCTCGCCCATGATGACGGTGTTCGGATCGCGTTCCATCATCACATCAAGCGCTTCATTGACAGCCTCGATCATGTTCAGTCGGCGGTCTGTCTGGCCCTCGGTGGCGGATGCGTCCTTGGTCTTGGTGTCGCTCATGCCTCGGGCAACCCTTCTGGGAATTTGGTTTTGCGCTCGTGAATTGCCTGCTCGCTCTGCTCTTTGAGGTGCCAGGGCAGCTCTTCGAAAACGTCTTCGAACATGGTGCGGAACGGGTGGTGGAGACCATGCCCCAGAATGCCGTTGGCCTCGGCCTCCTTGGTGGTCTTCTTGACGTATTCCGCCGCCTCGAGATCCATCTTTTCCTGCCTCTCCTCGTCCCACTCGCCGAGCTCGATGAGGTGGTTCTTGAGACGCATGACCGGATCGCCGAGCGGCCATTCTTCCCGCTCCTGCGCGCTGCGATAACCGCTGGGATCGTCGGAGGTAGAGTGGCCTTCAGCGCGGTAGGAGAAGAACTCGATCAGGGTCGGTCCGGCATTGGCACGGGCGCGATTAGCAGCCCACTGCTCCGCCGCATAACAGGCCAGCGGATCGTTACCGTCCACCCGCAGCGAAGCAATGCCATAGCCCACCCCGCGCGCAGCAAAAGTGGCGCGTTCGGCCCCGGCAAAACCGCTGAAGCTGGAAATCGCCCACTGGTTGTTGACGACGTTGAGGATAACCGGCGCGTTGTAGACGGTAGCAAACAGACAGGCGGAATGAAAGTCGCCTTCCGCGGTGCTGCCCTCGCCTACCCAGGTCGCTGCGATCCGGCTGTCGCCCTTGATTGCCGATGCCATTGCCCAACCAACTGCCTGCGGGGTCTGCGTGGCTAGGTTGCCCGAGATGGTGAAGAAACTGTGCTCCTTGCTGGAGTACATGATCGGCAGCTGGCGGCCCTTCAGCTTGTCACCCTTGTTCGAGTAGATCTGGTTGATCATCTCGATCATCGGATAACCACGCTGGATCAGGATGCCCTGCTGGCGATAGCTGGGGAAGACCATATCGTCCGCCGCGAGCGCCATCGAGGCCGAAACGCTGGTCGCCTCTTCCCCGGTGCACTTCATGTAGAAGCTGGTCTTGCCCTGGCGCTGCCCGCGGAACATCCGCTCGTCGAAGGCCCGCGTCATGGCCATGTGACCGAGCATTTTTCGCAAGGTTTCAGGGTCGAGCTTCGGGTCCCACGGCCCGTGCGCCTTGTTGTCTTCGCCCAGGACCCGGATCAGCCCATGGGCGAAATCGAGCATATCCTTGGGATCGGTCGTTTCGTCGGGCCGTGGCTGCGCCCCCGCCTCCGGAACTACGATATGCGAGAAATCGACCGCATCACCAGGGCGGAATTTGGGTTCGGGTACGTGAAGCGAAAGCTTTGGACGGTTATCACCGGCTTTCGCAGTACCTTGAGGCCTGTCGGCCATAGAATCGTCTCCCAGACGTAATCTTACGCTTGCGCGTTATTTTATTTCGCGCGAGCGTAGCGGTCAAGTGAAGCTTGAGTCCGCTTCGTGTCACACCGCTACGGGGGCTTTGATCGGCCCGTGCGGCGTGTAGTCGTGAACCGCGAAATCCTCAATCCGGTAGTCGAAGATAGTCGATGGACGTCGCACGATTTCAAGCCGTGGCAGGCCTTGAGGTTCCCGCGACAACTGCTCCTTCACCAGATGTTCGTGGTTGAGATAGAGGTGCGTATCGCCCCCCATCCAGACGAACTCGCCGGGCTCCATACCCGCCTGTTGCGCCAGCATGCGCTGGAGCAACGCAGCCGACCACAGATTGAACGGCAGGCCAAGTGCCACGTCGCAACTGCGTTGATAAAGGATGCCGTTGAGGCGCGGCTCTCCATCGATCCCGGTCGACACATGGTACTGGTAGGTCTTGTGGCAGGGGGGGAGCGCCATTTGCGGAACCTCGGCGACGTTCCATCCCTCGATAATGTGCCTGCGGCTCCCGGGATTCTCGCGTAGAGATCGAACTACTTCGGCCACCTGGTTGACACCCCGACCTTTGCGGAACAGGCCGCCCTTCACCGGCTGATAGGTTGGCCAGTCGACCCATTGCTTGCCATAAACCGGGCCCAGATCACCCCATTGTGCGGCAAAATCTACATCGTCGGCGATCCGCTGAACGAAGTCGTCAATCGCGATATCCTTGCCCGTCTCCTCCACATAGCGTGCATGGGGCCACTCGTTCCAGATCTTGACGCCCTGTAGCACCAGCGGGCGAATGTTGGTTTCCCCTGTGAGAAACCATAGAAGTTCCCGGGTCGCGGTCTTCCAATAGACCCGCTTGGTGGTGACTAGCGGCATCGCGCCATCGGAAAGGTCGAACCGCAGTGTCGCGCCGAAGATCGAACGCGTGCCAACGCCCGTCCGGTCACGCCGCTCGTCTCCCTCGAGCCAGATGAGGCGCATGAGGTCGAGATATTGCTGTTCGAAATGGGTGTCGGGCACGGGCAATCGATACTCTTGTGGTCGGTACAGACCCTAGGAGCAAAATAAGGCAAAAGCGCGCTTGCGCCAGTTGCAATCCACACCTATAGGCCGCGCCTGCTTCGCACCCGCTGGCTTTTAAACGCCACGGGCCGATCCGGTCGGGGAGTAGCTCAGCCTGGTAGAGCACTGTCTTCGGGAGGCAGGGGCCGGAGGTTCGAATCCTCTCTCCCCGACCAATTTCGCAAAAGTGATATATTTCAGTTAGATAATGGATTTTATCGCTTGGCGTTTATACATTCTTCTATACATTCTACGGGGCTGATTAGCGACTAAACTCGCGCCTTTTTGCACCACAGGGACTGATCTTGATCAGACCAGCCGCATGTGGCGAGAAGCGGATGCCAAAACGGTCGCAGATAGCGCTACGCGTGGGCCCCCGTAAGGTTTTTTAGGTGCACCCTCGGCAGGACTAAGGGCGCTTATAATGCGTTCAGCGTCATTGCCTGAGGTTCAGCTTGTTCAATATTGATATACCCAAGCTCACTGGGTTTGGCAGAATCCAACACAAACTCCACCTCGTTCCAGCTCCCCGGTTGCAAAACAGCGGAGACGCTCAAATCAAATGGTTTTGCGGTGTCCATATCCGGAGCACCTTCGGCATTAAGCTGCCCCCACTCTCCGGACAGCGACAATTTCGTGATTCTCGCGGTTGTTGGATTTCCAATCGTGACTGCGACACGGGACCCCTGCCCACTCGCCTCAATTCCTTCCAGTTGGAAAGAAAGCGAACCCAGCTCATTTCTGAGGTAGGAATATCCATCATCCGATTGCCGAAGCCATACAGAGCCGGGTGTATCTTCGATAACGTGTCTGAGTAGCCGGTCTTCGGACGCTTGAAGCCGCGTTTCGAGCTCTCGTATCTCCGCCTCAAGTGAGCGATACGCAGCGTCGTCTGATGAAGGGCTGCTACATGCCCCCAGCGCTAAACAGCACAGTAGCATTACTCTTCCCATCCCGCCCCCTTAATAACAACTCGTGAGAATTAACGGTGCATCCGGTCAACTAGATAGTGCAAACCCACCAGAGTAGCGACCAGAAGACTTATCAGTAGCCAAAGATAAAAAAACCATAGGACATAAAAGGCCAACTCATTAAATATCTTGGCGTAGGAAGGGCCTTCAATCGTGAACGACACGTTTAG
Organism: Qipengyuania huizhouensis; assembly: GCF_019711635.1. Classification (GTDB taxonomy): domain Bacteria; phylum Pseudomonadota; class Alphaproteobacteria; order Sphingomonadales; family Sphingomonadaceae; genus Qipengyuania; species Qipengyuania huizhouensis. The sequence continues at coordinate 49,867 of NZ_JAIGNT010000013.1, forward strand.
CTGCAAAACACCAAAAATATAGATAATCACAGAAACTAAGGCGCAGTATCCCAGGACCATCGCGAGGTAACGGCGTCTCGACAGTTGGTCTTCTACCATGCCGCCCTTTGCGCGCCTCTTCAACGTTGTGGGAACACCTTCAAGTGGCTGGTCAAGCAGACTATTTGGAAAGGTTGAAACCGCTGCAAGTGCCGCGATGTAGAATCCCACCAAGACGCCGACTAAACTATTCACGTCGCGCAACAGTGTCGGAATGTGAAAACTAAGCCCCCAGCCGAAGGGATTCAGGACGAACATGTAGAGAAATATTGTACCAAATGTGGGGAGAACCCACTGATAGAGGATCAGATCTGGGCTCTTTAGGCGCAGGAAACTAATCGGAGTAAAGAGCTTACTCACATTGGCAGGAAGAGCACGGAAGAAATGGCGAGCCCCGCTTCGCATCTATAGATTTGCCCCCAATGTCCGAACCTTTGCTAAGAGCTCAGGATGAAAGGTGGCATATCGAGGAGGCAGAGGTTCGTTGAAGTCAGTCACCACTTCATTTTGAATGAACGATTGCTCAAGCATTTGAGCATTATCCAAGTCGATCTCTGTTCTTTTTATCTGACCGTTTTCTGTTTTTATTCTAACAAATGTGCGGGAGTTTTCAGGGTCATCCGAAAAATCAGAAAAGTATTCCTTTGCCTTTTCGAAAATGCCTTTAGCCACCTCTCCCGTGACTTTCTTACCTATTTTCCATCTTGCTTGGCGAACCACCTCATCAACATTGGGCAATTCATCGTGACCCAGCGTAAAGTCCTCTTCGATTGCGACAAATTCAATGTCAGCAAAAACACCTTCGGTTAGCGCCTCGCCAATCGTCCGTGATTTGTAACCATCTATGTCAAAAAGAGCCCGATACTTTCTTGGCTTACCGTCCGGCCCCTCAGCCTCTTTCTCGTATGCAGCATCGTGGCAGGCCCACGTGAAGTAATCCCTTACCGAGCCAAGAAAAATTCCCGGGACCTTTTCCACTAATATGGGGTGACGCCCTTCGGCATCGGCAACTTTAGTAATGATGACGTGGGCTGAATAGTGCCCCCCCTCCTCTTCATCTTTCTCGATATCCCGAAAATCGAGATTCTCGAAATGAAAGAACGAAAACCCTGTCACATCTTTATCGCCAGTTTGTATCAGGAGCTCGAAGAAATCGTCAGACTCGATAACGTGAGAACACCACATCACTCGATTTTCGCCATTGTAAAAGCGAAAATGATCTTCCTTTTCTATCCGGTCATTCAACGCGGCTATCAAGTCATCTATATGAAATTCTGGTGCATTTTCAGATGCATTTAGTCGGTTTCGAATATTTAAACTGCCTACCGCAACCCAACGATACCTAGACGAAACAGCCATCTAAAATTCCCAATTCCTTGTCAGAGGTTGGCTTACATGGACGAGCCAAATCACCAAATCCTTATTCCGTAAAGAGATTCATATCTGCATTACGAAAGGGCCGCACAATAGCGCTTCACTGTAGCAGCAGACAATCCAAACTCCTGTGCTGTCTTAGCTATGCTTGCGCCGTTCTCTCTGCGCCACTCAGTGACAGCGGAAGCATCAGCAGCAAATGGGCGCCCTAGGCTAGCTTTGCCCCTATGGGTTCTCCCATTTGCAGCGAGAGAAGCTCTAGCTGCCGCTCTACCAGCGTCACAGCGTTCTTTGATACGCTGGCGCTCCATATCGGCAATCTGGGCAAGCACAGCCACTACAAGCTCACCAACACCTTTGGCTATTGGCCCTAGGCCATGCACATCAATGACAACGCCCTTGCTGATAAGATCACGGACTACGCTTTGAACATCCAAAGCATCGCGGCCTAAACGGTCAATGGCCGTTACGCACACCGTGTCGCCTTCTCGCACATAGGAAAGAAGCTTTCCGAATCCTGGCCTATCAACGGCCCTTGTCGCACCAGACACACCTTCGTCGACGAACTCCTTATCGAAGCTACCCCCAAGGGCCTTGCGCTGGCTCTCAATCGACTGACCTTCGGTAGATACCCTGAAATATGCAATGCGGCTCATATTAAACTCCGACTCGCTCATAAGTTAGAGTTATTTTATGAGCCTAGCGCATAAAAGAGTCCAGCTACCTTGTGCACTAGTTTTTCACTTAGTTTTGGATAGGAGTTTAAGTTACAAGTTTCGAGCCTTAGAAATTCGAATGGCCGGAATTGGTAATTTTCCCCCAAAAGCCGACTTTCTGCTAGCGACGCCATAGCTGACATCCGCCAATCGGTGCATACACCAGCAATGAAGCTCAAAATTTTCGAGGCCGACAAACTGATCGGCGACGCAGAAGTCTATGCGCTCGACCCACCAATGTGTGTCGCAACGGCGAAGTTTGATCCGGCAGCGGATTATGATGCGACAAGACACGCAAATGTGATCGACGCAGATTATGTTGGCGACCGTAGCGACATCCTACGCCTTGAAATGGCGGACGGTTCGTCGATGAAAAGTGAAGCGATCTCTATTGAGGATTATCCTTCACTCAACGAGCGGGAAGTTCATATCGTCGGCATCTATGAGCCGAGCTTTGATCAGCTCTTCGCTGAGCACCCAAGTTTTAAAGCATATTGGAACCAGAGCTAAGGTCTGCTCCCCACCCCAAATCAGTCATTCTCTTCCGTTTCTTCGATGCGGAAAAGCAGTCATTCGGTTTGTGAACTCAGAAAGTTTTCGAGCAACTGACTGCCAACAACCCCATAAACTCACAAATTCAGCACAAATACGGTTAGCAAAAAAGCCTGTGAGGACGGATTACTCATTCATGGCTGAACATACCTGAATATATCTGAACATACGTGAACCTAAATAAGGTTCGGTAGAGTGTGAAAATTGAATATTTTTAACCGTTGGCTGTAAATGAGATAGTATGACATATATCTATTCACTCTAAGGCATCGCCTTTCCCAACCAATACATTTCCATTAAATAGCTCTTACTTGAACAGTATGCCCTGTATTGCGATTTAAGGCCCCTTCTGTGCGTTTTCTTGTTGCTGAGCTACCCAAGTAGCCAAATGCTATGAAAACGCATTCTTGAGGCATTTTAGGGGCATCTAGCGCATACTTTTCGCGGACGCTGATTATCAATTCATTTGGTCGCAAGAGCTGGCTCAACTCCAACATGCTTTTTGAAGTTGGCCTTTAACACCGAGCACGCCAACTCCTGTTTCGATGCTGGCACAATTATTGAGTCATGCACCGGGAGCGCTGGAACACTATTTTCAAGGGCCAGCAGGTGAACGGTATCAATCACCGCGCAGCTTTCGATGAATTGCAAATCACCCCACCGAATATCGCAGGTGGGCCATTCGCTCAGCACTGGGTGGAGTTGCAAAGCCTCTTTCCGAACCTTCTTGATTGGGAAGTCTCTGCCAAGGTCGCCCCCTGTCTTGTTGTGGTAATCTGCCTTCTTATCCTTCGTCCAAGCTCGATGAAAACGGTCATGCCCTAGAGTCATCGCCACCCAGCCCTTCAAGACTTCGCGCGGAATAACAGGGTGGAAATAAGGGTCGATAGAACTTGGGTCGAACTCCTGGCCTAATTTGGCGTGGAGGATGGTTAGGTGACTGGCCCTAATATCAATCTCCACAACAGGCTCGCCATCTAGCTTCATGAAGGAGCGCTCCTCCTGCTTCCGTTGCTGGTAACTATCGCCCATGGAATAGAGGCGACCACCTTTGTTCCAAGCAAACCCCCGAAAATCCCCTTCATTAAAAATGCGATGGAAAGCGAAGTGATGGCCTGCGGGTTCGATTTGAATGTCTGCAAAAAAGGAATTCAGGTCGTTCACTTGCTCAGCAAGCCCAGCCGCTTCAGGCCTTCCGTAATCGATCGGGATGTTTCGCCCCTGCTCCTTCTTCCAACCCAATTGTCTAGATGATGCTCTCAGCAACAAGGGATAGGCAATGCGTTCAGGGCGAGGAATAGGGCGGAAATGCGTGTTCAGCTTTTCCAGTTCAACCCCGCATTCCCGAGCTAGGCTAATCAGTGATGCCTTTGCCTTGAAGCGAGTTGCCATCCCAATCTCGTTGCCTCCACCAGTTCCCGTTAGAACCGATACAAGCTTTGCAAATACTGAGCCTTCCACCAGCCGTTTGAAGACACGATAACCGATGCGCTCCCCTGTGAAGCTGGATGCCATCATGGGCCGGTAGAGACACCTTGTTGGGTCTTGAGCATAACAGGTGAGCAAATCAGCTACGAAAGCCCCTGTAGCCTCTGTGTGCAGTTTCGAAGGCTTAGATCGCTTGCCACCACCCAAAGCCCAAGTCTGATTTGAAACCCTACTGACAAGCGCCTCAGCCTCACCCGAATAAGGTTCTAGGCGCAGGTTCAAATAGGATGCGTTCTCCCGTCCTGTTTCCAATGACAATTCCCAAAGTGTTTCTAGTATAGCCCTTCCCCCCTCCCTCCCCCTTTAATATAAATATTAAAGTTTATCTCATGAATAGGGGATATGAAATTGAGTCCGCTCATTTAGAACGGACTCAATATATTCAATGTTATATTCAATATTCAGATTCAATTGAAGGTGGGGAATTTTCGTTTTCCAATGAAACCTTGATGAAACTTAAATCACTTAAATCATCAAATGATGATAGGTGGCTAAAAAATGAACTTAATATTTTCGAAGCCCCGCTTCTATCAACGCCTGTCTTTTGAAAATGATCTGAAAAGCTATCGTAGACAAAATCATTGGAGCCAGCGAAATCTACAAGTCCCTTCATAAGAGGACTAGAATCTGCTCTATCCGTTCGCGGTTCAATTTTAATTTTCATTTGTGATCCTTTAAAATGTGCACCCCTTAAGCGCGGCGCACACCAAGAATCGGATGATCGAAGTAATCATCAATGCTTCTCGCACGTTTCTCCGTCGTAGCGTGCGTATTTTGCGACAAAATAGGAGCTTAATTTGTATATTTACTTTCTTTATACTGGATAATTTAGTATATTGAAATTAATTAATTACTTTTATATTAAATGGTACAATACAGTTCGAATCGGACTGACTCAATCATCGTGCTAATGCGCCCCACCGTTCCCTGTCGAACCTTGCCGTAACCAGCGGTCACAGTCTTTTGATTGTGCCCTAGAGCTACTTCAATCTCATCATCGAGATAGCCTGCGGTTCGCAATGCATCGGCCATGGTATGCCGGAAAGAATGCGCGCCAAAACCATCGCTTCCGGTTTTGATGCCAATCCGTTTGAGATAATCGCGCCAGAACCTAGAAGGCTTGGCTCCTATGTGGCCCCGGTCATTCTCTTTCAGTTCGGGGAAGAGTTGGCTGTTCCCTGTGTCTTTGGCGGCCTTAAGCTGCCTCTCGACAAAGCTCAGGAAACCTATCCGCTGCAAGTCACTGTGAATTGGAACAACGCGGCTAAAACCAGACTTTGTGCGCTGGCCTGTTTTTTCGTCATGCCGAATGAGCAGAAACGGAATGCCCTCCTCAGATTGAACATCGTCAATCCGTAGCTGAGCGATTTCCCCGATACGTGCTCCGGTGAAAAAGCAAATAATCGGAATCCAATATCGCCAATCGTCTGCTTTCTGGACTCCAGGCTTATGCTCTTTCCCGTTCCGTAAGAAGCCAGTGAATAGAGGCGACGAGAAGATTTGCCGAAGCTGTTCTGCCGTGAATGGGGGCCTCGGATTCTTTCCCTTGGCTACATCGAAGAACAAGCCGTCGCAGGGATTACGTTCTGCATAGGCGTTTGTAACGCACCAGCCCAAAAAGGGTGAAACGGTAGAAAGATATTTGTTTACTGTAACAGGGCTAATGCTCTTCACACCGATGGCCTTCGCTTTGGCCGCAGCATCTTGCATCGAAAGGCCTTCGTAGGCTTTCGCTTTGCGGTAGGTAGGGGGCAGTGCTGCGAGCGTATCGCGCCAATTCCGTATCTCAATTGGTGTTATGGAACCTACGCTGCGTTTACCGCCAACAAAGCTGGCAAAGCTTTCGATGACCTTTCTGTCCTGCGCCACCCCGTCTTCGCGTTTTCGCCCTTCTGCCAGCCGATACGCTGCATAACGGTCGAAGAGTTCTAAAATGGTCTCGCCTTGCTCAGCAGTCTGCTCCTTCGCTTCAAGACCATACTTCACAACGAGACTTGTCGGCTCTGCTCCGAGGCTTCCCTGTCGCTTCGCAAGCTCTACCGAAATAACCTCGATAGCTGCTTCGGCAATCATCCCGACAAAGGAACGATAGCTTTCCGAGTCTTTCGGTAACTTCCAGTTGCATCGCTGAATTTGCTTGTCAGCTAGCTCTAACCATATTGGCAAAGGTTCTGATGCTTTCGCCCGAAGGTAGTGGTCACGACTTGAACGAAGAGTCTTTAGATAGCCATCGTAGGCTACCTTGGTGTCTAACTTTTTATGCCTGACTAGCTGCTCAAGCTTCGGCTGAATGCGCAAATACGCAGTCTCTGTCGCCGCCAACATGAGTTCAAGATTGTCCGGCTGGTATGGAATTGCGCTTGGGATGCCCTTTAAGCGCCCTTCCCATTCCGCATGTAGATCGGCCCTCATCTTACCAGCCAACAAAGAGGCTTGGCGAATGTCAGACGTTTTCAGCGATGCTTGGATAATCTTCCGTGTTTCGACGGATTGATACCGCTTCGGCACACCGTAGCGAAACCAGTAAATCGCTCCGCGTAGCCAGAGGTATTTTTCAGGGGTGGTAGGCTTCGCCCGCTTGCGTGTCGTGCTCATCCCCAAGCCTTTATGCTCGCAGACCGTGCCGGGAAACCGAGCTTGGTTTTGAACTTGATTGGATGAGTGAATGCGAGACTGGCTAGACGAAGCAATATGATATTATCGGTCAAAGTAGCCTCGTAGGATGGCGGAAAGTATACAATCTCATATACATCCTGATCATATTTTTTGGAGTCCAATCAATAACTTATCAGACTCAACAAGTTACAAGAACGGTGTTGGGGGGTCCTCTCTCCCCGACCATCACAACGTCACGAAATTGCTGAACTTTTCATTTCCCTTTGCCTTCGGCCAGGAATATCGGCTTCGGCAACAATCTATATCAATCTCGAAAAGTGTCGGGCTTGATGCCGTACTTGTTAAGTTTATCGTAAAGGGTCTTGCGTGGGATCGATAAACTACGCTGCACCTCTGAGATTTTGCCGTTGGTTCGGACCATAGCGTCCTCCAAGATCGCTTTTTCGAAATTTGCGATCATTGAACGAAGGCTCACGTCCTTCTCTAAAACAGTGCTCGAAGTGGCCAGATGGGTCAGTCCGAGTACGAAGTTTTGCGCAAACATCCGCAATTCTCGCAAATTTCCTGGCCAGTCGTGCGAGATGAGGTGCTTCCATTCCATTTCGTTTACGGGTTCGGCCTTCCGGCCGAGGCTTTCCTCATACTCGCGCACGAATAGACGGAAGAGTTCGGGAATATCCTCTTTTCGTTCGATCAGAGAGGGGAGTCCTAATGTTATCCCGCCGAGCCGGTCACGGAGACCGCTAGCGTCAACCTCGGTTGAGCTACTGGTACCAATTATACGCAGATCAATTTTTCGCGGCCGCTCTGCACCAAGTGCTAGAAAGCTACGATTGTCGATCATGCTCACCAGACGTGCACGCGCCTGGGATGGTATCCTCTCGATCGCATCAAGCACCAGAGTTCCGCCGTTGGCACGCTCGATCATCCCGGACCGCGAGAGGGCTGCCGAGGGATCACGGCCATAGAGAAGAAGATCGGCCTCTGCGTTTGCGAATACACCCGGATCGACCACCACAAATGGCCTGTCGGCGCGGTGGCTCAGATCGTGGATACGCCGCGCGAGAAAACTTTTGCCGGTTCCAGGAGCACCTTGAAGCAGCAAATCGGTTTCGGTGCGAGCCACTTCCTGCGCGATAGTATTGAGGCGGATCGATGCAGGTGCGCGCCCCACCATTGCGGTCTTCGAATGGCTTTTCAGTTCGGCCCGCAATTTGCGGTTTTCAATCTTGAGGGAGCGCCTCTCACTGGCACGCCTGATAGCGTGGGCCAATCGCGAGACCGAATAGGGTTTCGGAAAGAAATCGGCAGCGCCGTTCTTCATCGCATCGACTGCCATGTCGATATCGCCATGGGCCGTCGTAAAGATCACCTGCATATCGGGGTCACGCTCGCGCAGGCGGGCGAAGAACTCGATTCCATCCATTCCTGGGAGACGCACGTCGCTGACCACGACACCGGGAAAATCTACGTCGATTTCAGACAGGGCGAGGCTGGCCTCGGCGAACGCAGATACTGCAAACCCTTCAAGTTCCAGCGCCCGGCTCGCGCCGATGCGGAGCGCCTCGTCGTCTTCGACAAAGATCACATCGGGTGACTGTTCGCTCATGAGGCAAGTGGGATGATCATGGTGAAACAAGTCGCGTCATTACGGCGTTCGAATTGCAGCTCGCCGCCAAGGTCGCGCATGATATCGCGCGAAATGATCAGCCCGAGGCCCAGCCCGTCCTCCTTACTGGTCGCGAAAGGCTGGAACAGCTTGTCCTCCCGGCCGACGGGAATTCCTTCGCCGTCGTCGACAACACTAACATGCAATTGCTCTCCATCGAGTTCGATCTCTATGGCAATACTGCCTTCGTCGTCGGTCGCGTCGAGGGCATTCTGAAGTAGGTTGACCAGCACCTGTTCCAGCCGGACATGCTCTGCTGCGACTTCCACTGCGCGCAAGCTCTCATCCGGCAATCTCACCTGATTGCCCCGAGTGACTATGCGATCGCGAAGCAGCATGAGTGCACCCTCTATGATCTCGCCAATAGCGACGACTCTGGTTTCACCGGGCTGTCGTCTGCTGAAGCGCCGCAATTCGCCCGTAATCCGTCCGATCCTGTCGGCGAGCCCCATGATTTCCCGGAAATTTGCCGCTGCCTGTTCGAACTTGCCTGCAGCAACCAGTTTCTCCCCGCTCTCGGCGAAAACGCGCAGCGCTGCGACCGGCTGACCGATTTCGTGATTAACTCCCGCCGAAATTTGTCCGAGTGTCGCAAGACGGTTGGCCTGCGACAATTGGTCGCGAAGGGTTCCGGTGCGTTCAGCCACGATCGCTTCCTCGCGAGCAAGTCTGCGGCGCCGGACCAGCAGGGCCCCGAAAACCAACGCTATGAGTACTCCAAGCGCCAGTGCCAATGCCAGCCGGCCCGTCGCCACTGCTGCCGCTACCCGGGGGCCAGGGTCCAGAACAAGATGAAGGTCCCAGCCTGCAGGCGAAATATTCTGCTGCGTCCTTGTCACCGGAACCTGCACCACTGTTTCGCTGAGACCCGAGAGCTGCGGCGCCAAGGGAAGTAGCGGAGAACGCCCGAATTGCTGCAAGTCGCTGGCAGCATTGCGGCTGTTCGACACCCCGCCGCTCGCCAGATGGAACCTCCAGCTTTCGTTGCTACTGAGCAGGACAACGCCTTCCGCATCGGTAACATAGACGCCTCGTGTCGCGCGCCGCCAGTTCGCTTCGGTCCTGTCGAATTCCACCTTCACGGCAACGATACCCAAGGGTGCAGAGGCCGGACCGATGCTGGCCGCGATATAGAGACCGGGCTTGCGGCTCACAGTGCCGAGCGCAAACTGCGTCGACGATCCATTCCGCATTGCTTCGCGAAAATATTCCCGGAATTCATAGTTTGAGCCGACGAAACTGGTCGGCAAGTTCCAGTTGCTCGCTGCCAGGGTTCGACCATCTCCGTCCATTACATAGATTGCAGCGGCGCTGGACTGCGTTGCGAGGGCCTCCAGCCGCAGGTCGAGCGAATGCGCCTCCTGCGACATTCCGGCGACAAGCGCTTCGACCTGCGGATCTTCGGCCAGTGCCAAGGGCAAGAGACTGAACTTGTCGAGCTCGCTGGTGAGACTGGTAGCGAGGATCACAGCATCATCGCGCGCGGCGAGCTGTTCCTCGGCTATGGCTCGAGAGCGCATCGTTCTGTCGACCAGCAGCAAAGTGCCAAACGCAACGCCAGTGAAGATCGCGGCTATGACAAGCCAGCGCTTAATTCCGGGACCGATGATTGGCTTTGACACAGCAGGAGGAGTGCGGATTTCCGCACATTTTGCAACATAATTGTGCGAAAATCCACACAATATGAAAGATAAATAGAAGTAATTTTTTGAAAATAGGGTGTTTTATTTTCGTGCGCCACGACATTGCATGAATGCACTCTCCCTGCACAAAATGGCTGAAATGCGGTGTGAAGCCGCAACGAAAGGGAGAGTATCATTGGTCGTGAGCGAGCAAGCACCTGCTGCTGCGGGTCTGTCGGACAGCGGTAAGCCGATCTACAAGCGCCTCTATGCGCAAGTTCTGGCAGCCATCGTAGTCGGCGCGCTGACGGGTCATTTTTACCCAGAACTGGGAGCTTCGCTTAAGCCACTTGGCGATGCTTTCATCAATCTGGTGAAGATGATTATCGCGCCGGTAATCTTCATTACCGTCGCCACCGGCATCGCGGGGATGAAGGACATGTCCGCGGTCGGCAGCGTCGCCTGGAAGGCCTTTGCCTATTTCCTCTTCTTTTCGACGTTGGCACTGATCATCGGACTGATCGTAGCCAATATTGTCCAGCCGGGATCCAGCCTCAACATCGATCCTGCAACGCTCGATACAGCAGCGGTAGAAAATTATGCGAGCACGGCTGAGGAGCAAACGCTCTCAGGCTTCTTGCTAGGGATCATTCCGACCACACTCTTCAGTGCCGTTACCAGCGGGTCCATCCTCCAGGTTCTGCTGGTTGCCATACTCAGCGGCGTGGCGATAGCCGCCACCCGGCCGCACAGCGATCTCGTGTTCGACGTGCTCAGTTCGTTCGGGCAGGTGATTTTCAAGCTGGTCCACATGCTGATGAAACTGGCGCCAATCGGCGCGTTCGGTGCCATCGCTTTCACGATCGGCGAATTCGGTATCGGTTCGCTGGCTAGCCTCGCGGCGCTGGTGGGGACCTTCTACCTGACTTCGCTGCTCTTCGTGATCGTTGTGCTGGGCATAGTCGCGCGCCTCGCCGGCTTCTCGATCTTCGCTCTGATTAAATACCTGCGAGAGGAATTGCTGCTTGTTCTGGGCACTTCATCCTCCGAAGCGGCGCTGCCCAGCCTGATGGAGAAAATGGAAGTCGCCGGTTGCCGCAAGACCGTGGTCGGGCTCGTGGTGCCAACAGGCTATTCCTTCAATCTCGATGGAACAAATATCTACATGACGCTGGCTGCGCTTTTCATCGCGCAGGCAGTGGGCATCGACCTCACCTTGGGCGAACAGATCGCATTGGTGCTGGTGGCGATGGTCAGTTCGAAGGGCGCAGCTGGCGTCACCGGAGCAGGTTTCGTTATCCTTGCAGCGACTCTTTCGGTCGTTCCCTCGGTTCCCGTAGCGGGAATGGCGCTTATCCTCGGGATCGACCGGTTCATGAGCGAATGCCGCGCCTTGACGAATTTCGTGGGCAATGCGGTAGCAACCGTAGTCGTCGCAAAGTGGGAGAACGCGCTGGATCGCGACCGGTTGCGCGCCGCAATGGCCGGTAGCCCTATGCCTTTGCCGGAAGAAGATATCGAGCGCCACGAACGTACGGGACCGCATAGTGAAGCGATAAACAAATCTTTGGGAGAAATCGCATCATGATCGATCGACGGCGCTTTATTTCTGCCACCGCGCTTGCTGCTGGAGCTGCTGGGGTCACGCTGATCGGCACTCCCGCGTTGGCGCACCAGCTAGAGGAAATCGAACTCTGGCCCGGCACCCCGCCGGGCAGGGGCGGAACAACCGGACCGGAAAAAATCGGGGGCGAAGGAAGCGGCTATGGTGCCGTATCCAACATCTCGAAGCCGCGCATGCGGGTCTATCGGCCCAATCATCCTAACGGCAAAGCAGTGCTTGTTTGCGGCGGCGGCGGCTATTTTCGTATCCAGCTTTGGAAGGAATCGACGCCCGCAGCACAGTGGCTGCAGAATCAAGGGTACACAGTCTTCGAACTGATCTTCCGTCTGCCCAACGACGGTTGGGATGCCAGTGCCCCATTTGCCGATGCCCAGCGCGCGATGAAAATCATTCGGACCCGCGCCGGTGACTTCGGCATCAGGCCTGACGCTATCGGTATCATGGGATTCTCCGCCGGTGGGCATCTGGCAGGCTACACCGCGCTTCAGCGGGAAAAAGCGTTCTACGAGGGGAACGACAGGTACGAGGCGGCAAGCGCCCGCCCCGATTTCGCAGTTTTGCTGTTTCCAGTCGTGTCTCTTCGGAAGCCATACGATACGACGCGGACTCGCCGCGAGATCATCGGTACCGACCCGAGCTTGGCTGCACAGGAAGCATGGTCGCTCGACACGCACGCGTCGGCGGACGCACCGCCTACGATCATATTTTCTGCCGCTGACGATCCGATCACGCCGCCGGGTCACGGTATCGCCCTGTTCCAGTCGCTGGTTGCCAAGGGCGCGCCAACAGAATTGCACATTTTCGAACAGGGAGGCCACGGCTGGGGACTCGGCAAACCACAGCAAATCCTGAGCCAATGGCCGGACATTTTCGAGGCCTGGCAAACCAGGCGCACGACAGAACAGATTTGAAGGGAGGGAGAAAGCCCATGAATACCAAGAGTAACACAAAGCTTGCACTGCTGTGCGGCGCAAGCGTTTTCGCTGCGGTAACGGCTACGGGTGCCTCCGCACAGGATGCCCCTCAACCCGAACAGGAACCGCAGGCCGTAGATACCGTGCCGGAGGTCGAGCCGAGCGATGCGGATACTATCGTCGTAATCGGTAGCCAGATCCGGGGAGCCAAGATCAACGACGTACTTCCCGTGACAGTGCTCGACGAACAGGCGATCGAAAACACCGGTGCAGCTTCGGGCGACGAGTTGTTCCGCGCCATCCCGCAGGCCGGGACGGTCGCTTTCAACGAACAGAATGAAACCACGGTCAACAATGCCCGCGGCGATGTAGGATCGATCAACCTGCGCGATTTGGGCACCGGCAACACGCTGCTGCTGATCAACGGTCGCCGCATGACCCTACACCCGGGCTTCCAGACGGAACTCCTGGTGCCGGTCGTCTCATCCGACACGAACGAAATTACACCGGGCAGCGTTCGCCGGATCGAAGTGCTTCGCGATGGAGCCTCGGCCATCTACGGTGCTGATGCTGTCGCTGGCGTTATCAATACCGTCCTCAAAGGTAACATGAATGGCGGGTTCCTCGAAGCCGACTGGCGGGGATCGCAGGGTACAAGCCTCTACAACTACCGTCTCAGCGGAGGCCTTGGCTTCGATTTTGCCGAAGGACGCGGCAACCTGACCGTGTATGGCGGATATTTCCACGAGAACGGAATGCCCGCTTCGGAGCGCGACTATGCAGCCGACGACGACCGGACTGCGCTGCTTGAAGGAACCGACTTCGAAGGCGATACCCAGTTCAACAATCGCAACACTTTCGGTCCCTATGGTCAATTCGATATCCAGGCCCCGCGCAGCGCTACTCCGATCGGCGATGACGACTTCTACCTCCAGCCCGACTATTTTCCCGGCTGCGATCTGGATTTCGGCGACGGGATTTGTGCCAGAGGTGGAACAACGCCGACAAGGGATGTGCGGTATAACCGGAACTTCGGCAATAACCTGATCAGCCGCAAGAACCGCTACAACGCAATGGCGTTGCTCAACTACGAGCTCACCAACAACCTCAAGGCTTATGTCGAGGCAAGTTACTATCGGTCGGAAAACCGGCGAAACATCACTCCATCAGCCATATTGAGCGCAGTCCCGGTGGGCATTGCGCGAAATGCTTACTGGAATCCCTTCGGGCCGATCGACAGTCCTAACCGACTGCCCGACACCGCCATCAGCGACGATGGCGCCGATCTGATCATGGAGCGGTATCGCTTCGTCGATGTCGGTAATCGCGACGTGTCGGTTACTAAAAACACTTATCGTATCGTCACGGGCCTGCGCGGCAATTTCGGCGCGTGGGACTTCGATACCGGCTTGCTCTATTCGGAAGCCGACACCATCGACCTTGCCCGCAACCGCGTTTCGCTCACGCTAATGCAGCAGCAGATAAATCTGACCACGCCTGACGCCTACAACCCCTTCAACGGGGGGTGCCTTGACGATCCGGGCCAAGGAGACTGCACACCAAATCCACAATCGTCGATCGATCCGTTCCGCATCGATGTCTATCGCAAGGGCGGTACTTCGCTGGCACTGGCCGACTTCAAGCTCAGCCGAGACGATTTGCTTAGCTTGCCGGGTGGCGATCTTGGCGTGGCAGCCGGCATTGAATGGCGCCGCGAGACTTTCTACGATGATCGCGATCCGCGCCTCGACGGCACGATAACCTTCACCGACAGTGTGACGGGCGAGTTCAACGGTAGCGACGTTGCCGGCTCCAGTCCCTCACCCGATACAAATGGCAGGCGCGATGTTTATTCGGCATACGCCGAAGTCTTTGTGCCACTTGTCGCACCCGAAATGGACATTCCTTTGATCGAGGAGTTGAACCTTCAGATCGCAGGGCGTCTCGAGCACTTCACCGACATCGATGAGACTGCCGCAGTCCCCCGAATTGCCGCGTCGTGGACGACCTTGCCGGGCGTGACCTTCCGCGGTGCGTGGTCGCAAGGTTTCCGTGCGCCGAACCTCGTGCAGGTCAATGACGAGGGCACCACGCGGTCGAACACCAATGCAGACTATGTCATCTGCCAGGCGCAGGTACAGAAGGGCATTGTTGACGACTTGGGCGACTGTGCCCGCGGAGGCATCATAAGCTTCCGTTCCGGCACCGAAAATCTTGTCCCGGAAGACAGCACGAGCATCAATCTGGGCGTGGTTCTGGAACCGGAATTCATTCCGGGCCTCACTCTTACTGCCGATTACTGGCGTGTGAAGCAGGAAGGGCTGGTCGGCACCTTCGGTTACGATAATGCGATTGCCCTCGACTTTCTTCGCCGCTTGAACGGCAGCACAAATCCCAATGTGATCCGCCTTGACCCTACTCAGGACGAAATCGACCTTTTCGTCGGCACCGGGCTCGCTCCGGCCGGACAGATCGATTTCGTGCTGGATGATTACCTCAACCTCGACGGTCGTATCTCAAAGGGCTGGGACTTCGGCCTGTTCTACCGCGTACCTGATTTCGGCCTCGGCAATTTCCGGCTGCGCTTCAATGCAGCGCGGCTCGAAAGCTTCGTACAATCGGCAGGCACTGATGGTCAGGAGTTGCTCGATGCAGTCGAAGCCGGCATCCTGCCCGACGAAATCACGGTCGACGGGCTGGGTGAGTTGCTGGAACAGAACGGCCGTCCCAAGTGGCGATTTAGCAGCTCTATCAACTGGGATTATGGCCCGGTCGATGTCGGATTGTTCGGGCATTATGTAGGCAGTGTCTATGACACCAGTGTATCACGCGACGACCCGATCGAAAGCGACGATCTCAACGCCAATTACTTCCCCGTCGACGAGATGTTCACTGTAAATTTCTCGATCGCTTATACAATCAACAATGATACCGCTCTCGATGGCACGCGGCTACGCTTCGCCATCAACAACCTGTTCGACGAGGATCCGCCCCTGGCCGATGAAACCTATGGCTTCTTCAGCGACTTGCATAGCGCGCGGGGCCGCGTCTTCCATGTCGAGCTACGTAAGAAGTTCTGACGTGCTAAACTGGGGGAGAGCGCTTGGCCTTCTTGCGCTCTCCTTTGCTGCAGGAGCGTGCGCCAGGTTCGCGCCGCTCTCCGATAGTGCCTATATTGCGGCTCCACCGTGCTCGACGAGCGCAGTGACTATTGCCTTCGACTTTGAAGGAGCATCGCAATCGCACTGCGTGATCGAGGGCGAGCGCGCATTCCGGATTGTTGTCACACCCGAGCATGCTCCGCCGATCAATCCTAGTCCATGGTATGCTTTTCGTTACGAGGCAAAGCCGGGCGTAGATGTGGCGATTACGCTGGATTATCCGGTCGGAAGGCATCGCTACCCGCCCAAAGTGGCAACCAAAAGTGCCACAAATGTATTTGAGGTCGACGAGGGAAACGAGGGGAAATCGGCTCTTTTCCACCTCCGAACCGGTACGGGAATTGTGAGCGGGCAGGAGTTGTTTGACGCCACGCGTTATACCGAATTTTACGACCGCATGGAGCAATCCAAGCATGTGAGTCGCCAGGCCCTTGGGCGGAGTTTGGATGGAAACCCGATTGTAGGGCTAAGGATGGGAAATCCCGCGGCGCCTCACCTCATCGTTCTACTTGGTCGGGCGCATCCACCCGAAGTGAGCGGTGCCGTCGCTATGGAAGCATTTCTGGAAGAGCTGGTAGCAAATTACGACAGAAGCAAAATCAATCCCGCAAAATACCAGGTGCTGGCAGTACCGTTGCTCAATCCCGATGGAGTGATGCGCGGGCACTGGCGCGCCAATCTCGGGGGGAAAGACCTGAATCGCGACTGGGGTTCATTCTCGCAGCCCGAAACCAGGGCAATCGCAGCCTGGCTGGAAAAGCTCGATCCTGCAGTCAGACCTACCGCCATGATTGACTTCCATTCTACCAGATCAAATCTGTTCTATGTACAAGGAGCCGACGAAAACGATGCCGTCCAAGAGGCCTTCCTGGAAGATTGGCTGGGACGCAATAAGGACAGAATAGAAGGCTACGCATTCGATATAGAGAGGCGCAATGCGAACCCCGGCTCAGGGACATCCAAGAACTGGTTCCATACTCAATTCGGCATCCCAGCATACACTCTCGAAGTTGGTGACGAAACCGATCGAAACGCTACTTCGGTTGCTTCCCGGATCTTCGCACGGACAATGTTGCCCGCTCTCGATGAGATGCTGAAGAAGACTCGACGCTAACTGGTACAAGCACAGATGCATGAATGACATTCCGTGCCGTACCGCGTAACGGTTGCCGTCCCGATATGAGCAAACCCAGAGTACTTTTCGTCTGCCTCGGCAACATCTGCCGGTCACCGCTCGCCGAAGCCGCCTTGCGTCGAGCTGCCGCAGAAGCCGGGTTCGAGGTCGACATCGAAAGCGCAGGCACTGCCGATTACCACGTGGGGGAAGCCCCGGACCCGCGCGCAATCGAAGAAGCACGTAAGTACGGGATAGATATCAAGGAGTATCGCGGTCGCCAGTTGAGGCCCCAGGACTTTCGCGAATTCGACTATATCCTGGGGATGGATCGTTCGAATATGGCGAACATAGCCCGGATCGATCCGGGCGATGGCATGGCGAAAGTGGCGATGCTGCTCGATATTGTTCCTGGACAGAAAGGGCGCGAGGTGGCCGATCCTTGGTTCGGGGAACTGGACGGCTTCTCCGCCACCTGGAAAGAAGTCGATGCAGGAGCGCGCGCGCTGCTCGAGGTGTTACTCGAGGAGCATGGTTGAAGCGGATATTGGCGGCCGTCAGCCCCCGCGCAATGTCTTCACCCCAAAATCGCGCTCGAAGAGATACAGCAGGATCCGCGCGGCCGCACCTCGCTTTCCTTCGAGCCCGCCATCCCGCTCCATAAGCAGCCGGGCATCGTCATGCGCCTTGGGAAGCAGTTCGGTGATCTGTTCAAAGCTGGCAATGGCGAAGGGCGTATCGCCCGACTGGCGCGTACCAAGCAGTTCCCCGCCACCGCGCAGGCGCAGATCTTCCTCGGCGAGGAGGAAACCGTCCTGCGTTTCGCGCATCAGCGCCAGTCGTTTCTGCGCTGTTTCGGGCAGCGCTTCGCCATGCAGCAACACGCAGAAGGACTTTGCGCTCCCCCGACCGACACGGCCGCGCAGCTGGTGCAGCTGGGCAAGGCCGAACCGTTCCGCCTGTTCAATCACCATCAAAGTGGCGTTCGGAACGTCCACTCCTACCTCGATCACGGTGGTGGCGACGAGCAAGCTGGCATCGCCCCGGGTGAACCGTTCCATCGCGGCATCTTTCACCTCGGGCGCAAGCTGGCCGTGGACCATGACCACATCGTCCCCGAACCTTTCCTTCAGCGCCGCATAACGCGCCTCGGCAGCAGCAATCTCCTCCGGCCCATCTACTTCACGCACCATGGGGCAGACCCAGAAGGCTTGCCGCCCCTCGGCGAATTGCGCCGCGAGCCGCTCGACCAGCGCGGGGATCCTGTCCTGCCCCATCACCACCGTGTCGATCGCCTGCCTCCCGGGGGGCAGCTCGTCCAGTTTACTCACGTCCAGCTCGCCATATTGCGCCAACGTCAAGGTGCGCGGGATCGGCGTAGCGGTCATCGCAAGGACATGTGGCGCACGTTTGCCCTTGCTTGCGAGCATCAGACGCTGGCCCACGCCGAACCGGTGCTGCTCGTCGATCACCACCATGGCGAGATTGCGATAGGCGACAGTGTCCTGAAAAATTGCATGGGTTCCGACAACTATGTCGATGCTGCCGTCGAGCAGCCCCATCAGCGTACCCTCGCGCGCCTTGCCCTTATCGCGCCCCGTCAGCAGTGCGACCTGCACACCGGTGGACTCGGCCATCCGTCGCAGGCTCTCGTAATGCTGGCGGGCGAGAATTTCGGTCGGTGCGAGCAATGCAGCCTGCGCCCCGGCCTCGACGGCGATCAGCATGGCTTCCAGTGCTACTACGGTCTTCCCTGCGCCCACATCGCCTTGAAGCAATCGAAGCATGGGCGCTTCCTGCGCCATGTCGCCCTCGATCTCGGCAATCGCACGCTTCTGGGCACCGGTAAGCGGAAACGGCAGGTCGAGCTTGCCGCGATAGCTACCATCGCCCTGCAGCGCCTGCCCCTTCCGCTTGCGATTGTCGGCCCGCACCAGCATCAGCGCGAGGCTGTTTGCCAGCAATTCATCATAAGCCAGCCGATCGCGAGCCGCCTTGTGTTCGCCCTTATGCGCCAGGTGCAGTGCATCCTGCCATTGGGGCCAGTCGG
Organism: Qipengyuania huizhouensis; assembly: GCF_019711635.1. GTDB lineage: Bacteria > Pseudomonadota > Alphaproteobacteria > Sphingomonadales > Sphingomonadaceae > Qipengyuania > Qipengyuania huizhouensis. Next base: position 68,806 of record NZ_JAIGNT010000013.1, read on the forward strand.
ATTTCTCGAATTGGGTTGGTTCGATCCATTCGGGCAACTCCGGCAACTTCGTCAGAGCCTGCTCGACAAGTCCCGCCACACGTGGCTGGGTGAGCCCCTCCGAGAGGCGATAAACCGGTTCGCAGAGACGCTGCAGGGTGTCGCCGCCCTCCTCCACCACGTGATCGGGATGGACGATCTGCAACATGTCGCCATAGCGCTCGAGTTTGCCGGCTACCCAGCGCGTCTCGCCCACCGGAAGCTGTTTTTTCGCGCTGTAGGATGCCCGTCCGAAATAGGTGAGTGCCAGTACGTTGCCGATACTGTCCTGCGCCAGCACACGATAGGGCGCGCGAGGCGAACGCCCTCCACGGTGTTCGATAACTGCAAGCTTGAGGACGATATGTTCGCCCTCGCCCGCTTCGTCGACATTATCAACCGCGCGGCGCATCACGAAGCGTTCGGGCAGGTGGTAGGCGAGGTCCTTCACGCGCTTGAGCCCGAGCTTGTCGAGCGGCCTTTTGAGCTTCGGCCCGACGCCATCCAGCGTTTCCGTTTCAGCGAAAAGAGGGTTGAGAACGTCCGGGCGCATCATGGCCAGTCTATAGCCGCTTGCGCCGCTTTGGCGAGTGCCCTACCCGCGCCCCATGCCCGAAATGCTTACAACCGAAGGTCGTCTCGCTCGCTGCAAGTTCCGCAGCTGGCATCGTGGCACGCGCGAAGCCGATTACATGATCGGGGGCTTCTTCGACCGCTATCACGCAGATTGGGGCGAAGCGGAACTCGCCTGGTTCGAGGCACTGCTCGAGGAAGACGATGTGGACATCATGGCCTGGGCGCTGAAAACCCAAGTTACCCCACCGCGCTTCCAGGGCGCTTTGATCGAAAAGATGCAGAAGCTCGATTACGTCGACATTCCGCGTTGACGGGAACGGCGCGGGCGCTACGGCGCTGACCCCGTGATGCCCGATATCTCCCGTATCCTGAAAGCCGACAAACCGCTCACGCTGGCGCAGGTCGCTCGCGGCGCGCAGCCGCTGGTAATGGCCGACCTTGCCCGCGCCGGAACCGGACGCGCGATCTTCATTGCACCCGACGATGCAGCGATGCGCGGAATTGCCGAAGCCGCGAAGTTCTTTGCACCGGAGCTGGAAGTCATCGAGTTTCCAGCTTGGGACTCCCTGCCTTACGATCGCGCCAGTCCCGCATTGTCGGTCAGCGCAAAGCGTCTTGCCGCACTACACCGCTTGCAGACCGGAAAAGCGAAGGCGCAATTGGTCGTAACCACCGCGAACGCCGTGCTTCAGCGCACGCTTACGCCCTTCCGCATCCGCGAAAGCGTGCGCGAGTTCAAACCCGGCATCGAGATTGGGCGCGACAGCCTCTCGCTCCTGCTTCAAAAGCAGGGATACAGCCGAACCGACACGGTAATCGACAAGGGCGAATACGCCATCCGCGGTTCGATTGTGGACGTCTTCCCGAGCGGGCTGGACGAAGCTCTGCGTCTCGATTTTTTCGGCGATGAACTGGAAAGCCTGCGCAGTTTCGATCCCAATACGCAGATGAGCACCGGGCGCCTCGATACCCATCTCCTGCTCCCTGCCAGCGAAGCGCTACTGGACGAGGACAGCATCAAACGTTTTCGCAGCCGGTATCGCGAGATGTTCGGTGCGAATGCCACCCAGGATCCCTTATACGAGGCCGTGAGCGAAGGCCGGCGCCTTGCAGGGATGGAGCATTGGCTACCTTTGTTCGAGGAACGGTTGGTCACTCTGTTCGACCATCTCGACGACAACGATACGGTGGTCATCGACAACGCTTCGCTTGCCGCCGCCGACGAGCGGATAAAGGATGTCACCGACTATTACGAACAGCGCAAGGCGGCGAGCGGACAGGCCAAGGGCAGCTATCGCCCACTGGAACCGCAAGCGCTCTACCTCACCGAAGGCGAGTTCAAGGCAGCGCTCGCCGAAACGCCCGTCCACCGCGCTACGACCTTCGACGAACCGGAAAGTGGCACGGTCATCGATTTCGGCTTCAAGTCAGGCCGCGATTTTGCGCCCGAGCGTGCGCGCGGAGACAATGTCTATCCCGTTCTTGCCGAACACCTGAAAGCGCTCGGCAAGGCGGGCAAGCGTCCTCTACTTGCCGCCTATTCGCCCGGCAGCCGCGCGCGCATTGCTTCGATCCTTGCCGAGGCTGATTCGCCAGTGCAATTGGCCGATAGCTGGCAGGAAGCGCTCGGCCTGAGCGCCAAGGGCAAGCCAGCGGCGATGGTATTGCCTCTCGAAGCCAGCTTCGCCAATGACGAAATGGAGCTGCTCACCGAGCAGGATATTCTCGGCGACCGGCTTGTGCGGCGCAAGAAGAAGCGAAAAGATGCCGACGCCTTTCTTGCCGAACTGCAGGCACTCAGCATCGGCGATCTGATCGTCCATACCGAGCATGGCATCGGCAAATACCTCGGCCTCGAGCCAGTCACGGTGGGCAAGTCCAAGCACGACTGCGTCCAGCTGGAATACAAAGGCGGCGACAAGCTGTTCATTCCGGTCGAGAATATCGACGTACTGAGCCGCTATGGCTCTTCCGAAGAAGCAGTCATGCTCGACCGGCTTGGCGGCGAAGCCTGGCAGAAGCGGCGAGCACGCCTCAAGGAGCGCATCCGCGAGATTGCCGGTGAACTGATGCAGGTCGCTGCCCAGCGAGCGCTCAAGAAGGCGCCGGTGTTCGAGGTGGACGAGGCCTCGTTCAACCAGTTCCTCGACCGGTTCCAGTACGAAGAGACCGACGACCAGGAACGTGCAATCCGGGACGTTTTGAGCGACCTCGAAAGCGGTAAGCCGATGGACCGCCTGGTCTGTGGCGATGTCGGATTCGGGAAAACCGAAGTCGCATTGCGAGCCGCCTTCGTCGCGGCAATGAACGGCCAGCAGGTCGCGGTGGTGGCTCCCACTACCTTGCTCGCCCGCCAGCACTACGAGAATTTCAGTCAGCGCTTCAACGGTTTCCCGCTGAATGTCGGTCGCCTGTCACGCCTCGTACCGACCAAGGAATTGAAGGAAACGCGGGAAGGTCTGTCGAAAGGCGATGTCGATATCATCGTCGGCACACACGCGATCCTGTCCAAACAGACGAATTTCAAGAACCTCGGCCTAGTCATTGTCGATGAGGAACAGCGCTTCGGCGTCACGCACAAGGAAAGGCTGAAGCAGCTTCGTGCCGATGTTCACATGCTGACGCTGACAGCAACGCCCATCCCTCGCACGTTGCAGATGGCGATGACAGGCCTGCGCGAACTTTCCACCATCCAGACCCCACCGGTCGACCGCCTCGCCGTTCGCACCTACGTCATGGAATGGGACGACATGGTCATGCGCGAGGCGCTGCTGCGCGAACATCATCGTGGCGGGCAGAGCTTCATTGTTGTCCCTCGGATCTCGGACATGGAGCAGATTTCCGACTGGCTTCACGAGAACGTGCCCGAGGTGAAATTCGTCTCTGCGCATGGCCAGATGAGCGCGGGCGAGATCGAGGAGCGGATGAGTGCCTTTTACGAGGGCAAGTACGACGTCCTGCTCGCCACGACCATCGTCGAGAGCGGGCTCGACCTGCCGAGCGCGAATACCATTATCATCCACCGTGCGGACATCTTCGGCCTCGCTCAGCTTTACCAGCTGCGTGGACGCGTGGGACGCGCGAAATTGCGCGCCTATGCCTATCTCACCTATGAGAAAGACGTCGCCCTGTCCGAAGTGGCGGAAAAGCGGCTCAAGGTACTCGGCGATCTCGACAGTCTCGGCGCGGGCTTCCAGCTTGCCAGCCATGATCTAGACATCCGAGGTGCAGGCAACCTGCTGGGCGACGAGCAGTCGGGCCATATCCGCGAGGTCGGCTTCGAACTTTACCAGTCGATGCTCGAAGATGCGATCCTTGCTGCCAAAGCAGGCGAACTGGGTCTGGAGGCCAAGCGCGAAACGGTCAGCCCGCAAATCACGGTCGATGCGCCCATCATGATTCCGGAAGACTATGTGCCGGACCTGGCTGTGCGAATGGCACTATATCGCCGCCTCAATGATGCCGAAACCCAAGGCGAGGTCGAAGCAATGGCCGCCGAAATGATCGATCGTTTCGGTCCGCTGCCGTCGGCGACCGAGAATCTCGTTCGCCTCATCCAGATCAAACTGCAGGCAGTCGAAGCCAACATCTCCAAGATCGACGTTGGCGCAGCAGGTACGCTGGTCACCTTCCATAAGGACGACTTTCCGGACGGTCCGGGATTGATCGCTTATGTAGATCGCCTTCGGGGCACGGCCAAGCTGCGCCCTGATATGAAGCTTGTGATCAGCCGTGCATGGAATTCCCCTGAAAGCCGTCTCAACGGGCTGTTCCAACTTACCAAAGGCTTGTCGGGGATCGCGCGGAAAGCGAAAAAACGGGGCAAACAGGCGGCTTGACGAAGCGGGCTATTGCCTTGCCAAGTTGAGGAACTCCTGCGGCGCAATCGGCTCGGAACCCAGAAAACCTTGATAGCACTCGCAATCCTCCGCCGCCACGAAGTCCCGCTGGCGATCGGTTTCTATTCCCTCTACCAGAACGCCTAGTTCGAGCGCTTTGGCCATACCCATAATTGCCCTGAACACTGCCCGATCGCGCTCATCCTCGAGAACGCCCTCCACCATCGAGCGATCGAGTTTGATGCAGTCTATCGGCAGCACCTTGAGATATCGGAAATTACAAAAGCCGGCTCCGAAATCATCCAGTGCTATGCGCACATCAAGCACTTTAAGCTGGTGAAGCACACGGCTGACACGATCGAGATCGGCAAGCAGCACCTGCTCGGTAATCTCAAGCGTGATTTGCGACAGCGGGAATCCGATCCTGTCCGCCAACCGGGCAAAGTCGATTGCGAAATTGTCTGCGGCCAGATCTACCGGAGTGATATTGATCGAAAGGCGGAGGTCGCTGGGCCAGAAAGTTGCCGCCTCGAGCGCACGCCGGACTATGTGACGTGAAAGATGTGCGACATGATCCGCACGCTCTGCAATCTGGAAAAGCGCAGCGGCCCCGATTCTTCCGACAATCGGATGATGCCAACGGGCCAATGCCTCCGCACCAATAATCCGACCATCTACGAGTGAATATTGAGGCTGGAACAGGATTTCGATCTCGCCCTGATCGATGGCTGCCAAAAGGTCCGCCTCGAGCTCGATATTGGATCGAGGCGCCATTTCCAGTGTCCCGCTGGACCATTCGATCCGACGACCGTGGGATTGGCGCATCAAGGCCGTCACTTCGGACAAGCGGTCGAGCATTCGATCGACATCGTCATGTTCCCCTGCGCGCATCAGGGCGATCCGGGGCCACAGACGCAAGCTGCCGCCGCCTTCCGGATTTGCGATAGGCGCCGCAATCGCGTCGGCCAGCGCCTCCGCAAGCCATTGCCAGCGCTCTTGGCTGGCATTTGCATGCGCCACCAACATGAATGTCCCGCCGGATAGTCGAGCGGCTAGCCACGGATGACTTTCGAGTTCGTCATTTGCAAAATGGCGGATACGATGCGCGACTTCGACCAACGCACCATCGCCTGCCGTTTCACCGAATGCAACGTTGACGGTGTCAATTCGGCCGAGCGAAATCAGCATCGCATGGACCGGGCACGCTCCAGCCGAAATCGGCCAATTATCAACCCAAGAGCTGACAACACGTCGTATCTGGGGAAGGCCGCCCAGCCCGGTCAAGGCGTCGCTCGACTCGTGAGCTACATTATGGTGCACGGTTGCCATTTGTGCACCTTACCATTGCTTTGCAAGATAATCTCAAAAAATCGACGTTGTTGCCAAACGGCACAGCCACCCATAGGGATGCGAACCTTACAGCCGAAATCGAGTGTGCAGCCTAACGGGACGGATATGGCCGAATTTGAGCGACTTGCACTCCTCGTATCCGATTCCGAGCGGGCACAGGAGGCCGCCGAAACGATTTTCGCTTCACTGGCCGATTGGGTCCCTGTGAGCCAGGCGGATGCCGTGGTGGTCCTCGGCGGCGACGGATTCATGCTGCAAAGCCTGCATGCGATGCTGGATGCTGGCCGTATTCTACCGGCCTATGGGGTAAATCTCGGCACCGTCGGTTTTCTGATGAACAAGAACCGTCAACCGGAGAAATTGCTGGGCAGGCTCGCCCGTGCGAAGCTGCACACTATCGCTCCCTTGGCGATGGAAGCAGAGACGCAGGACGGGAGCATCCACCGTTTCTGTGCTATAAATGAAGTCTCGTTGCTGCGTGAGACACGCCAGACAGCAAAAATCGAAGTCGCAGTGGATGACAAGATACGTATCAAGGAACTGGTTTGCGACGGGGTGCTCCTATCGACCCCAGCCGGCTCTACCGCTTATAACCTCTCCGCTGACGGGCCAATCCTCCCGCTGGATTCGCAATTGCTGGCATTGACGCCGATCTCGGCGTTCCGGCCGCGCCGCTGGAAGGGGGCAATCCTGCCCGACCGCAGCCGTGTGACCTTCCGTGTAATGGAAGCGGAGAAGCGCCCCGTTTCGGCTGTCGCCGACCAGCGAGAAATCCGCAACGTAACGGAAGTCCGCCTTGAGATCGCGAGGGAGAATGTCCTGACCTTGCTGTTCGATCCCGGCCACGCTCTGGACGAACGCATTGTTTCGGAGCAATTTGTCGTTTGACAAAACGGTGCTGGAGAATGCTCGGCGAAAAATTGCAAAAGCCCGCTTGCCAAACCGGAATGCCGCCCATATAGGCGCACCCCTGCCGAGAGGCTGCTCCCCGATAGCTCAGCGGTAGAGTAGGTGACTGTTAATCACTTGGTCGTTGGTTCGAATCCAACTCGGGGAGCCATTCACTCTTCTTAGAGTTTTTAATTGCCTCGCCTTCTTAGACCTGTCGCCAATCCGCTCTCACACTCTTTACCATAGCGCAGCACACGGCCTTTGCGAACCATGCCACATGCCGGAACAGCCCAGTAAACAACGGAAAAACTATCACATTATGTAGGGTCAAATTTAGTGCCGCTTCCTGCGATTTCTCAGCAAATAGCGCAAAACAAAGCGCTAGTGCAGTTGACTGGCGCCTCGACAGTGCGGGCAGTAATGTAGAGCAGGACGCACCCCCGTATGTGAGGGTAGGACTTGATATCGTCACAGAATAGGCATGCGAAACTAGGAAGACCGACTTTGGGCGCCGGCAGATCCGTTTCCCCCGGCAAACGCCGTGGATCTTAGCAATAACATCGCATTTCAGCCGATCCACTTAGTGTACCACGACTGGTCCACCAGCGCGCCGATCCGCGAGATATTTCACCGCGCCTTTGAGGGGGCTGGCCTACCTTATCTCAACCCACATTCGTTCCGCGATATGCTGAGGGTCATGCCATGACACTGGTCTTGTCTGCGGAAGAAATGAAGGCCTGAAGCTAAAACGGCGACCATAGCGATATACTGACAACCTTCACCAACTACGGCACGGTCCCGGCTCACAAGCAGGAGGAGTTGGTACGGGCAAGGCATACGGTGAATGCCCCCAATCAAAGCGAAAAGGCTCGCCTATTGGCAGCGCTTGATACAGTGGGCTGATAACGCGACCGGGCGGCTTAGCGAAGCAAGCCATTGCTTCAACCGTACTCATGAGTAACAAAGCTGCCTGACTCTATTCACAACAGGAGCGCAGGTCATGATTTGGAAGAGTCGTAAAGTCCGAGCATGACACAAGCGCGAAGACTTCTCCCCTTCCTAATTTTTGCCGTTATCGCATTAGCGATAACTCTTCCAGTGGCGTTTCAACCACCGCGAGCGTTCCAATCGTTTTGGATTAATGCAGTTTGGCTCGAGCAATTTAGCGAGCAACTGGCTGCCGGGAATTTCTACCCACGGTGGTTACCGGACTCACATAACGGACTGGGTTCTCCCGTTTTCTACTATTATCCGCCGCTTGCCTTTTACATTTCGGCTATTCCCGATTTGCTGGGACTCTCTCCTTACAGTGCGACCCTTGTTGGGTTTACATTTGGTTCGTTCGCTTCAGGAGCGACCATGTATTGGTGGCTCAAAGACAAAAAGCATCGGCTTCTAAGCTCAATAATCTTTATGCTGATGCCATATCACTTATTCGATTTTTGGTTTCGTGGCGCACTCGCAGAACACATGGCAATCGCATTTATACCACTTCTGGCTATTGGAATGAAAAGGCAACCGATCATTCTAGCCATCGCATATGCCGGGATCATCATAACCCACTTGCCATTGGCATTGCTAGCCAGTCTATTCTTTATCGCACCTTATGGAATATGGATTATATATAAAGATTTTAATAACTTAAAGCCCATAACGCTGGGGTTAACAGCTGGCTTACTTATGTCCGGGGTATATTTGTATCCCGCTCTCGCACTGCACGATTTTCGCAAAACTGACGAGCTATATCGCTTTCAAGAGTTCCAAGCCGTCGCCTGGAGTTTTTTCGACCCTGCAAACTGGCCAAAGCCCGCCACAATGACCAGACTCATTCTAATCACAAGCGCGATCGCCCTTGGTACCTTAACGCTCTGGAGGCGTGACTTCTGGCCGAGTTTATCTCTCGCCGTCTGTATTGTCATATCTGGCGCCCTGCCAATTTGGGAAATCCCGCTGCTTGCGATGGTCCAGTTTCCTTGGCGAGCTTTGCCACTTGCTGAATTTGCTCTCGTCACAGCGTTGGCTAGCGCGTCACTTTCTAGAGCAGCCACTGCAGCATTTTCGCCGCTCTTGATTGCAGTTTTGATCCCGCCGCATCCGATGTCGCAAGCGGGTGGGCTTGACCGATATATTGAAAAACATGTTGATGTAGCCGAATACCTACCCCCCGCTGTTCCGCGAGGAGTATCAAACTACAGCGAGTGGGCTCAGGAAACGGCAAAAAGGTATCCGCACAAGACTTTCTATTTCCCATCTATCGGCCAAACAGATGATGGACTGTTCTTAGCGGGTGAGCCGAATTTGAGGCGTTTGCCTGCCGAATGGATCGGCCTGATTTTTACTCTTTTAGGTTTTGGTCTAACTTGCATACTAATCAAGCGGGGCGAAAGACCCAGAAGCGGGACAGTAGCCAAGTCACCACGGGAATAGAGCAGGCAACTGCCACTGAGGCAGCGACAAAGCTATAATTGAATACGTCCACGACGAAAAATACGATGAGATTCGTAAGCGCATAAGTTGAAAGAGAAACCAGGATAAACCTTGGCCCCTGCACCCGGTGTGCCTGTGTCGAGCGAAAGGTAATATGAGCATGGCCGAAATAGGAAATCGCCACGCTCGATACATATCCCACAAGATTTGCCCAATAGGCTCCAACGCCCACTGAGTTGGCGGCAAGACTGGCGAGCAGATAGGTCAAGGTCGCGGCCGCTCCGACCATTCCGAACCGGAACCATTCGGCAAGAAGACCCTTCATCGGGCGCTGCAGATTGCACAGAGTGAGAGTCCGATCGGCAATCGTGCGTGACGTAGGATGCGGCGCTCAACTGCAAATATCCGCCCCAGTATCGTGTTGGCAATCTTGGGCGGCACACCATCCAGAGAAACCTCGCTCTTTCCGAAGCGGCTGGCAAGGCGCTGAACGACCGCTGCGGGCAGGAGCAAAGAATTGAAATAGGACATGTAGTTCACCTGCAATTCGGCCCTCTCCAGCACGTCCTGCAGACGTCTTCCGGAATACCGCCGGCGATGGTGATGGAGGACATCGTGCTGCGACCACAGAAACTGCAGAGCTGGCACTGTAAGTATCAGCTTCCCATCCTTCGCAAGCAGCCGACGCAATGATCGGAGGCTATCTTCATCGCGATCCAGATGCTCCAGAACATCGAACAGCGCGATCAATTGGTAAGGACCAGACAAATGCTCAATGCCATCGGGAAGGCTTCCCGCCTGAACGTCTATGCAAGATTTCCGGCTGGCGATCTCGCGTGCCTGCGCATCAAACTCGAATGCCTCGACAGTTCCAAACTGTCGCAGCAATGCGAGATTACCTCCCGTGCCGCAGCCCGCTTCAAGAATTCTGGAAGATCTGTCGGGGCGAATGCGGTGCTTGATCAGTGCCTCAAGGATCGCACGACGCCCGACAAACCACCAGTGGCTGCCCTCGATTTCAGCCATGGCTTCGTAAGCTCGACGTTCCACGTCAGAAGCCCTCTTTCGACTCAATAATGTAAAGGGGCCGTCGCCTCACTTCGAGCGCGATGCGACCAAGATATTCGCCGATCAAGCCAAGGCTGAGCAAATTCAGCCCTCCCAGAAACAGCACCGCGACCATGATCGACGCGTATCCCGGCATGTCACCGCCAGTAATGAGCGTGTAAACAATAAGCGCGCCGGCATACAGGAAAGCAAGAAATGCAATGCTTGCGCCGAGATATGTCCAGATGCGCAGCGGCAATGTCGATGACGAGGTTACGCCGTCCAGAGCCAGAGACCAGAGCTTCGTCGGTTTCCACTTCGTTGTTCCATTTTCACGCGGCGGGCGGACCACTTCAACTTCCGCCACCTTGAAGCCGATCCAGGAAAATAGGCCCTTGTTGAAACGGGTGTTCTCATTGAGCTGGTTCAGCGCTTCGACGGCCTGCCGATCCAGCAGGCGGAAATCCCCGACATGCGCATGCACTGGCTGGTCGGCGATCTTTTCCAAAATCGAATAAAACAGGTTTGCTGTTCCACGTTTGAATAAGCCGTCACTGGAACGGTCAACCCGCTTCGCGTTTACAACCTGAGCCCCCTGCTTCCATCGACGGATCATCTCGACGATGATCTGTGGTGGATCTTGTAGATCGACATCTATCGGTATGACTGCATCTCCCGATGCGTGATGCATACCAGCCGACAAAGCGGCCTCTTTGCCGAAATTGCGCGACAGATTGATAACCTTTATTTCAGCCTGGTTACGGCAGAGATGCTCGAGAGTGCTTCTCGTGTTGTCCAGACTGCCATCATTAACGAAAATGAACTCCAGTTTCGCCGGAGAGCCCAATTCAACCTCAAACTGTGACCGCAACTGTGCCATCCGATCAAGGAACGGACGAATGGCGTCATCCTCGTTGAAAACCGGTATGATCAAACTCAAGGTTGTCATGATGACCTCGTCAGCTATTGGCCGGCAATCTCTTAGTCGAACTTTGGTTAATGGCCTGTAAGAGAATGCCCAATTTCAGGAGTGGCGCTTTGTCGAAAGTTCGTGAAACCTGGTGGGTTACGGGCGTATTGGTTCTTTGCGTGGTGGCAAGCTCGCTCTTCTACTCTCATTTCTCGCTCAACCACGATGCAAGCTGGTACCTGGTGTCCACCCGAATGTTTCTAGATGGAGCCACGCTCTATCAGGATGTCGTCGAGATCAATCCTCCTCTCGCATTTTACCTGACCGCACCAACACTCAAAATCGCAGAGTTGCTGCAGCTGGAACCGGCGACCGCGCTAAACATATACGTCTCCGTCCTTGGCGGTATAACGACGTTATGGACATATACTCTCGTCCGCCGGGCAGGCTTTGGCTTGGTTGCGAGGACAACCCTCTTCGTTGCAACGATCGCCGGCAATTTCCTTGTAGTTATCCATGAGTTCGGTCAGCGCGAGCATCTGCTGCTGGTATTTGCAATGCCCTATCTGTCGTTTCTGATATTCCGTGAAAATCTTAGATCATTGAATCCGCCGGAGGCAACTGCGCTCGGCATCACGGCCTTCCTTGGTTTGGCTCTGAAGCCCTATTTTCTCCTTATACCGGCAGGTCTTATCCTGGCTCGTTTTGCAGCGACCCGTGACGTCAGAGAGTTTTGGAATCTTTCGAACGTGACACTTGGGCTAATACTATTCGCCTACCTCGCCTTTATCTGGCTGGTTCACCCCCTCTATATCCAAGAAATTGTTCCAGTTGCATCAATAGTTTATTCTGCATTTGAAACGTCTTGGCTTGGAGTTTTCGTTAAGCCTGAGACTTTCGCACTGACCGCCCTTATGGCGCTTGCGTTCGCTTGTCGCACAAAACTGGACCTAGCTGCTTATGCCATTCTTGGTGCGCTTGCCGGAGCCGTTGCCACCTATCTACTTCAATTCAAAGGCTGGAACTATCAAGTCGTCCCGGTCTCCTTTTTCATATTCTTTGCGGCAGTTTGGGTGATTTTACGTTCCCGCGAACGCGTGCGCGAAAATGTCTTGCTTGGCGCGCTTGCAATGAGTGCAATCATTTTCAGCTTGGGCTCTCAGTTCGCAAAGGGTCCATACGATGCTTACACGACGGCAAAGTTCGAGCCTTTTGTTCGAACTCCCGGTGAGCGAATTCTGGTTCTTTCCACCAATGTTTCTGCGTCCTTTCCCTTCGTTAATGAAGTTAATGGAGAATGGACCAGTCGATATTCTGCCCAGTGGATACTTCCTGGAGCGATAAGATTGCTCGCCCAATCAAATTGCCGCGAGGAGCGCGGACTCTGCCTGAGATATAGAGAAATCCTATCAGAAACTCGGTCGGCAATGGTCCAAGACTTTATTCGCGGTCGGCCCGACCTCGTGTTTATCGATGACCGAGATCGCAAATCCTATTTCGGTGACGTGCAGTTCGACTATATTGCGTTTCTCCTTGAAGACCCCGGCTTTGCAGACCTTTGGCAAGATTATCGCCAAGTTGGCCAGGCCGCAGAATATCAAGTCTGGGAGCTTAAGTGACGGATGGGTTGAATCATTCGCGTCTATTGGGGCTGTGAGCAAATGGCGAGCGTTTCCAAGCTCCCGAAATTGCGTCTGGAGTGAATAGTTGGGCGTATCTTTGGAGGCACGTTCCATTCCAATCGCCAGTAACCGCAAAATTATACGCTTGGCAGCCCACCTTTGGATTTCTTCTGCCCTCACTGCGCTGCACGGGCGTCGAATGCCACAAGGGTCTGACCCATTATGGTCATTGCGACACGGTTATAGCGAAGCACTAGGCCCTGTTGACAAACTGATTGGTCCAGAGGCGGGCGGCGGCGATATGTATGAAGCCGAGATAGCTTGCTGAGG
>NZ_JAIGNT010000014.1 GCF_019711635.1 Qipengyuania huizhouensis
CCAAGATAACCTCCGCAAAAGCTATCTTGAATCACATCTCGCAGCGATTGTGAATCCAGTTTGTCAACAGGGCCTAAATGGCTTAGAGACGTGCGTCAGTTAAAAGCCAGCGACAAGTTGGACTTCAAATCACTTTCGTCGCCAGCCGCACGCGTCCGTTAGTATACGCGGCTTATCGGAAACTCGGTGGGGGGAACACGTGGGGAACGCCTCATTTTCTTACGCGCAATTCTCGCATATACTTGTAATGTAGCAATGTATTAGTGGGATTGGGTTATAATCCAACTCGGATCGCTAAGAGCAGCCTCAAGCCCACCCATGCGGTCAGCAAGGCGGTTCCCCACCGTATCCATTGCTGCGGCAGGAATTTTAGCGCCAGTAGACTTCCAATTTGTCCAGCGATTGCGACTGCAACGATTAAAGGCAGTCCATAATCAACAGCGGCCAGAAAACGCCCCTCTCCGCCTTTCAATATCTGGCCTGCGAGACCGAAGGACGAGTTGACCAGGATGAACAGGCTCGCAGTCGCTGCTATGGCTTTGGCGTTTTGCCAACGCGTCAGGTGGAGAAGCGGTGCCAGGAAAATTCCGCCGCCAATACCGACAAGCCCGGCGAGATACCCCAGCGGAGCCGCCATGAATAGGACCGAGCAAGCCCAGCGACGGGGTTCACCCTCGGAACTAGCAATCGGAAACGCCATGGTCATCGCGGTCACAACAAGGCTGACGCCCAGAATAGTCAGGAAAGTCCCCTCACCGATCGGAGTCAGGCCGCCGAGAATTGCTGCCGGAGCCGCGAATGCGGTTAATTTCAGCGCTTCTCTCCAGGGTGTAACGCCTGCGCGAGCGAACCGAACAGTGCTGCCCGCCACAACCACAATGTTACAGGACAGCGCGATCAACGGAAGGATACGATAATCCACACCATATAGCGCCAACAAAGCGTTGTAGGTCGATCCGCCTCCGAAACCGACACTCGCATAGAGCAAAGCCGTAATGAAAAAGGCGGCGATGAGCCAGATCAAACCCACGCTGCCTTGTTCGATTCACGCATCGCGCGAAAGGTGCTCATCATACCTTCGCGCGTATCGCTCCGTGACAATGTTTGTATTTGTTGCCTGAACCGCACGGACACGGGTCATTACGGCTAATTTGCTTGTCGGCATACGGGTTTTCGGTAACCGAGCCACCGGGGCCCACGGCAGCGCGCGCGCTGCCCGCCAGTGCGCCAAACAGAGCAGCGCGTTGGTCCGAACCGTCGCCATCGTTTGAATCGTCCAGGCCAGTGAGTGGGTCGATATGGCCGGTAAGGAAGTCGGGCAGATCCGGTAGGTTCACCTGAGGGAGTGGGGCCGGCTCTGCCAACTGGATTGTTAGCAGCTTCGCTGTCACATCTTCACGCAACTTGTCGAGCATGCTTTCGAACAGCGCGAAAGCTTCCTGCTTGTATTCGTTCAGTGGCTGTTTCTGCGCATGGGCCCGCAAACCCACGACCTGCCGCAGCGCGTCGAGAGTGGCGAGGTGCTCCTTCCACTGGTGATCGAGTTCCTGGAGGAGCAGGCTCTTTTCGATCCGGCGCCAGATCGAAGGATCAGCCTTGGCGATCTTCTCCTCCATGCGCCTGTCGGCTTCCTCACGAATGCGCTCTTCGATCAGTTCGGGCTCTATATGATCTTCTTCAAGCCACTCTTCCATCGGGAAGGACATGCCGAAGACGTCCTCTACCTTGGCCTTGAGACCATCCATATCCCATTGCTCGGGATAGGAACCCGGTGGGCAGTGTTCGCCAACGATCGCGTTGATAGCATCGTGGCGCATATCGACCACGACATCGTCCACTGCCTCGCTGTCCATGATTTCGGCGCGCTGTTCGTAAATAACCTTGCGCTGATCGTTCATCACGTCATCGTACTGGACGACCTGCTTACGGATCTCGTAATTGCGCGCCTCGACCTTTTTCTGTGCAGTTTCAATGGCCTTGGAGAGCCATTTCGAGCCGATTGCCTCACCGTCTTCGAGATTCGAGTTCATCATGCGAGCAAACAGCGTGTCCGGACCGAAGATACGCAGCAGGTCGTCTTCCAGACAGAGATAGAAACGGCTGAGACCCGGGTCCCCCTGACGACCCGAACGTCCGCGCAACTGGTTGTCGATGCGGCGACTTTCGTGGCGCTCTGTCGCCAGGACGAACAGGCCTCCTGCCTCGAGCACACGCTCGCGCTCCGCCGCGACCTCAGCCTTGATCCGATCCACTGCCTGCTGACGCTTCGGATCATCCTCCGCAAGTTCGGAAAGTTCATCGTCGATCCGGAATTCGGCATTGCCGCCCAGCTGAATGTCGGTGCCGCGTCCCGCCATGTTGGTCGCGATTGTTACCGCCCCGATGCGGCCAGCCTGCGCCACGATATGTGCTTCTCGTTCGTGCTGGCGCGCGTTGAGGATTTCGTGCTTCACGCCTTCCTTGTCGAGGAAGCTGGAGAGCAATTCGGACTTCTCGATCGAGACCGTACCGACGAGTACCGGCTGCCCTATTTCGTTCTTTTCCTTGATCGCCTTGGCAATTGCCTGGAACTTGTCCTGCGTGTTCTTGTAGAACTCGTCCTCTTCGTCGATGCGCTGGACGGGGACATTGGTCGGAATTTCGACCACGTTCATCTTGTAGATGTCCCAGAATTCCGCTGCTTCAGTGGCTGCAGTACCGGTCATGCCGGACAGCTTAGGATACATGCGGAAGTAGTTCTGGAACGTGATCGAAGCGAGAGTCTGGTTCTCCGGTTCGATCTTCACACCTTCCTTGGCTTCAACCGCCTGATGCAGGCCATTAGACCACCGGCGGCCTTCCATCATGCGGCCGGTGAATTCGTCGATGATAACGACCTTGCCCTCTTCAGCCATGGTCCCGTCGGGCTGCATCTTCTTCTCATATTTGACGATGTAGTCCGTATCGCGCTTGAACATGATGTTCGCTTTCAGCGCCTGGTCGAGATGGTGGACCACCTGGGTATTCTCGACGTCGTAGAGATTGTCGGTTTCGAGAAGGCCGGCTTCCGTCAGCATTGCCTCGATCGCGTCCGTGCCTTCTTCCGTCCAGGTGATGTTCTTGGTCTTCTCGTCCGCATCGTACCACTCGGGCTCGATCTTCTTCACGATCTCGTCGATCGACACGTAGAGGTCCGATTTGTCCTCTGTAGGACCAGAGATGATCAGCGGGGTCCGGGCTTCGTCAATGAGGATGGAGTCTACCTCGTCGACAATGGCGAAGTTGAAGGGCCGCTGCACCATCTGGCCGCGATCGTGCTTCATGTTGTCGCGCAGGTAATCGAAACCGAATTCGTTATTCGTTCCGTACGTAATGTCGGCGCCATAGGCATCACGGCGCTGCATTTCCCCGAGATTGGGGACGATCACACCTACGGTCAGGCCGAGGAAGTTGTGCAACTGGCCCATCCATTCCGCATCGCGGCGGGCGAGATAGTCGTTTACCGTGACGACGTGCACGCCCTTGCCTTCGATCGCGTTCAAATAGGTGGCGAGCGTAGCCACCAGCGTCTTGCCCTCACCCGTGCGCATCTCGGCGATTTCACCTCGATGAAGCACCACACCGCCGATCATCTGCACATCGAAGTGACGCATCCCGAGGACGCGAACCGAAGCTTCCCGCACGGTTGCGAAGGCTTCGGGCAGGATATCATCCAGCGTCTTGCCGTCTGCCAGTTGCTGACGAAACTTGTCCGTCTGCGCGCGGAGTTCGTCGTCGCTGAGTTCCTGTATCTGGGGTTCGAGCGCGTTAATCTGATCGACGATCTTGCGGATGGAATTGACGTAACGGTCGTTGGACGAGCCGAAAACGGACTTCATGAGCGTATTGAACATGGGTGGGCGAAGACCTTGAATATCTGGGGGATCGTATGCGGAATACCCGCGCACATAGTCGGTGCCGGGCAAGCGTATCTGAATGTGCCGGAAGGGCTATTCGTAAGCGCGGTCGACGCCGAACATCACCGAGGGAATATAAACCGTAACGGGTTCCTGCTTCTTGCAGGGCGTTACCTTCTCGCCGCGCAGCTTTTGCTTGCGCTGCTTGTCAGCACAGACATTCTGCGCATCGCGGGTCTCGGTATCTCGGGAGTCCGACGGCTGCTCAACACCAACACCCACAGCACTGTTCACCGCAGCCTGGACAGGCGCGCCAATGGCGGCAAGGCCGGTCAAAAGAGCAAGAAGGGCAAGAAGCTGGCGCAGCATGATTGCCCGTCGAGATAGCGCACAAAGGCCAAGGATTAAAGAGCAGAGCGTGATTTTTCCGCGGCGAGCGGTGCTTGCAGGTCGATGCAGCGCGGTATAGCGCACTGAGGATGGATCTACCCTCTTCGCCCCTCTCGCGCCCCTTTCCCGACCTGCCCGCCATTGACGGTGTGACGCTGCGCGTGGCGCAGGCTCGTTACAAGAATTGGGACCGCGCCGATCTCACCTTTGCAGAATTGACCCAGGGCACCAGCGTGGCCGGGGTTTTCACCAAGTCGGCGTGTGCATCGAGCGAGGTCGAAATGGGCCGCGAGCAGGCCAAGCTCGGCAAGGCGCGCGCGCTGATCGTCAATGCCGGTAATTCCAACGCCTTTACCGGAGTCCGCGGGCGCGAGGCGGTGGAGCAGATCATGGCGCAAGTCGCCGAAGCGCTGGATTGCGAGCCGAGCGAAGTGTTCGTCTCTTCCACCGGCGTAATCGGCGTCCCACTCCCCAAGGACAAGGCGCGAAACGGAGTGGCCGCGGTTCTGGCAGCCGAACCATGCAGTTGGGAACAAGCTGCCGAGGCCATCGGCACCACCGACACGTTTCTCAAAGGATCGGCCGCCATGGCGATGCTGGGCGACAGGCGGGTCGAACTTGCCGGAATAATCAAGGGCAGCGGAATGATCGCGCCAGATATGGCGACCATGCTCGGGTATATTTTCACTGACGCTGCGGTGGAACCGGCATTCCTTCAAGAAATGCTGTCCAAGGCGAATGACGAAACCTTTTCCTGCATTACCGTCGATGGGGACACCTCGACAAGTGACACCGTGCTGGCATTCGCAACCGGAAAGGCAGGAAATACAGCGCTTTCCTCGTGGGAAGATACCGGAGCTGATGCCTTCTATGCCGCCTTGCTCGGTGTATGTCTGGAACTGGCCCAGCTCGTGGTCCGCGATGGGGAAGGTGCGCAGAAATTCATAGAGATTGCCGTGACCGGCGCAGCGAGTGCCGCAAGTGCACGGCGCGTCGGGCTTGCTATCGCCAACTCACCGCTTGTGAAGACCGCAATCGCTGGCGGCGACGCCAATTGGGGCCGCGTGGTCATGGCCATAGGAAAGGCGGGCGAGCCGGCCGACCGCGATCGGCTATCGATCGGGTTCGGCGGCACCTGGGCGGCGAAGGACGGTCAGCCGCTGGCCGATTACGACGAGACGCCCGTGGCAGCGCATCTCGCGGGGCAGGACATTCGCATCGACGTGGACCTCGGAATGGGCGATGGCCACGCGACCGTATGGACTTGTGACCTGACGCACGGTTATATCTCGATCAACGCGGACTATCGTTCGTGAGCAAACTCGACGACGAAATTCTCACGCTGATGAAGCGTGTGACCGAGCAGGCGATTCTGCCACGTTTCCGCAAGCTCGCCGAGGGGGAGGTCGAGGACAAGGGCGGTAACGATCCCGTCACGATCGCCGACAAGGAATCCGAAGTATTGCTCCGCGAGGGGTTGTCCCGGCTGGATGACACAATCGATTTCGTGGGCGAGGAAGCGGCCCATGCCGATCCCACGATCCTCGCGCGGCTCGATTCTCCCTGCTGGATCGTCGACCCGATCGACGGAACTCGAAATTTTGCCTGCGGCAAGCCGCCTTTCGGGATCATTATCGCGCGTGCCGATGGCGGTCTGGCGCAGTCGGGCTGGATCTACGATTGCCTGTCGGGCCGCTTCTGCGTCGCACACAGAGGAGCAGGCGCGCTCATCGACGGCGAGCGGATATTTTCGCGCGGTTCAGGCAAGAACCCGCCCGTTGCCGCCATTTCGCTGATCTTCATGGAAGAAGCGCGTCGGCAGGCCACCCGCCGGCATATTTCGCCCAATTACCAGTTGGTCGACATCCCCTACTGCGCCGCCGAACAATATCCGCGTCTCGCGCTGGGCGAAAACGATGTTTCGATCTTCGAGCGCACGCTGGCCTGGGACCATGCTGCGGGAGCGTTGTGGCTGGAGGAAGCGGGCGGCAGGGTCGCGCGGCCCGATGGCTCGTCCTATCGGGTGGACGAATGGGACCGCAAGGGCCTGCTCGGTGCCGCCACACCCGCACTCTGGGACGAGCTGGCTGCGCGCTACGCTGAAATGTGACCCTCTTCTGACAGGGCGGCAGAACCGGTGGCGGGGCGAAAGTCTTTTCAATAGCCAGCCAGCGTCCTAACCTGCGCTGAAATGAGACGAAAGGTCCTCCTGTGACCCTTGGCGATGCGATGAATCCCGCCACCGGCACTACCGGTGACGAAACACCGGTGCGCGATCTTCCCGCCGCACCGGATGCGGCGGAAGATCGCTATGTGAACAGGGAATTGAGCTGGCTAAGCTTCAACCGCCGCGTGCTAGCCGAGAGCGAGAATGCCAATTACCCGCTACTCGAACGACTTCGCTTTCTTTCAATCTCGGGAAGCAACCTCGACGAATTCACCACGGTACGTATCGCGGGTCTGGAAGGACAACTGCAGCGCGGTATCGAGACAACCGGAATCGATGGTCGCAGCCCCCGGCAGCAGCTCGACGCCATTCGCGAACAGGTTCTCGAACTTGAGCATCGCCAGCAGGAAAGCCTCGAGATCCTACGCGGATTGCTAGCGGAGGAAGGTATCGTCATTGCCCTGGTCGAAGAGCTTCCCAAAGGGCAGCAGCAATGGCTGGAGGAATATTTCGAGACCGATATCCTCCCGCTGATCACACCGCAGGCGATCGATCCTTCCCACCCCTTCCCCTTTGTCGCCAGCGGAGGGATGGGCGTCCTCTTCCGCCTGAAGCGCGGCAAGCGCAAGGGCGAGCTGGTCGAGATGGTCCTGATCCCGAGCGGTGTGCCGCGCTATGTGCGTGTGCCGGGCGAACAGGCGATCTATGTTGCCATCGAACAGCTCGTCACGAAATTCGCCGACCGGATGTTCCCCGGTTTCAAGATTCTCGGCGACGGCATTTTTCGCGTGCTGCGCGACAGCGATATCGAGGTCGAGGACGAGGCAGAGGATCTGGTCCGCTTCTACCGCACCGCTATCCAGCGTCGGCGACGCGGCCGCGCTGTCCTGCTCGAACTGGATGACGAGTGCGATGCAGCGGCCGAAGCGCTCCTGCGCGATCAGTTCGACGTCGATGCAGCCATGATCGTCAAGACAGGCGGCATGCTGGGCCTGCGCGATCTCGACGCGATCTGCGGCGAGCCGCGGCCCGATCTGAAGTTCACCCCCTTTTCGCCGCGCTATCCCGAGCGCGTGCTGGCGCATGATGGCGATGTCTTCACCGCGATCCGCGAGAAGGACATGGTCATTCACCACCCTTACGAAAGTTTCGAGGTGGTGGTCGATTTCCTCCATCAGGCCGCGATCGATCCCAATGTCGTATCGATCAAGCAGACTCTCTATCGCGCGGGCGACCAGTCTCCCGTGATCGCCGCGCTGGTGGAGGCAGCACAGAATGGCAAGGCTGTGACGGCTGTGGTGGAACTGAAGGCGCGCTTCGACGAGGAACGCAACATCCGCTGGGCCAACGAACTGGAACGGGCAGGCGTACAAGTCATATACGGCTTCACCGAGTGGAAGACCCACGCCAAGGTCAGCCTCGTTGTGCGGCGCGAAGAGGATGGCTACCGCACCTATTGCCACTTCGGCACCGGCAACTACCATCCGGTAAACGCCAAGATCTACACCGACCTCAGCTATTTCACCGCCGATCCGGCGCTGGGGCGCGATGCCGCCAAGATGTTCAACTTCATCACCGGCTATATCGAACCAGACGATCTGGAGCATCTTGCCATTTCGCCTATCGGACTGAGCGAGAAACTTTACCACATGATCGATGTGGAGATCGCCAACGCCAAGGCGGGCAAGCCTTCCGGTATCTGGGTTAAGCTGAACTCCATCACCAATCGTGCCATGATCGACAAGCTCTACGAAGCCAGCCAGGCCGGCGTGGAGATCCGCATGGTAGTCCGGGGTATCTGCTCGCTGCGTGCAGGTATTCCAGGCCTGAGCGAAAACATCAGTGTGAAGTCGATCATCGGCCGGTTTCTGGAACACGCCCGGATGTGGGTCTTCGCCGATGGCAAAGAACTGCCGAGCCGCCAGGCGAAGGTTTTCCTGACCAGTGCAGATGCAATGAGCCGCAATCTCGAACGCCGGGTGGAAGTGCTGGTCCCGGTAACGAACAAGACAGTGCACGATCAGTTGCTCAAACAGGTCATGCTCGCCAACATCCTCGATACCGAACAAAGCTGGCAGCTCGATACGGACGGTCAGTACCGGCGGATGCGCAAGGGCGAGAGCGGCTTCAACTGCCACGAATACTTCATGTCCAACCCCTCTCTATCGGGGCGCGGATCTGCACTGGACAGCCATGACGTGCCGCACCTAACCCTGCCGAGGCGTGAAGCGTGAACAAATCCAAAACCCGCAGCCCCAAGTGGCAGCGCCGCCTGATCCACCCGCCCCGTGCAGTTATCGACATCGGGTCGAACACCGTTCGCCTCGTGATCTATGAAGGGACCGGGCGTGCCCCTGAAACCGTCTGGAACGAAAAGGTCGCGGCACGGCTGGGGCGCGATCTTTCCGAAACCGGCCGCATTCCCGACGAAGCGAGCGAGGAAGCCCTCGCCGCGCTTGGCCGCTACGCGCTTCTGATCCGGGATCGCGGGATCGAAGATGTCCAGACAGTAGCGACAGCCGCAACACGCGACGCCGAGAACGGCAGGGAGTTTCTCGACAAGGTGGCCGACCTGGGTCTGGAACCACGCTTGCTGACCGGCGAAGAAGAAGCCTGCACGTCGGCCTATGGTGCGATCGGGGCTTTCCCGGGGGCGGAGGGTATCGTCGCCGATCTGGGGGGCGGCAGTCTTGAATTGGTCTCGATCGGAGCTGGTGATTGCCGCGATGCAGTCAGCCTGCCTTTCGGCACGCTCCGCCTACCCTCCTTCCGAGCAACGGATCGGAATCTGACGAATACCGTACACGAAAAGCTGGAAAGTGTCGGTTGGGCCAAGACCCATTCCGGCCCGCTGTACATGATCGGGGGAACATGGCGCGCCCTGGCCCATTACGCGATGCAGGCGGTCGATTACCCGCTTACCGACCCTCATGGCTTCTGTCTCTCGGTCGAAGATACGAAGCGCCACGCCAAGGCCTTGTGCAACTCCGATCCGGCAGAGCTCGAAACCATTCCCGGGATCAGCGACATGCGTGCTGCGTATCTCCCCGACGCTGCCGCCTTGTTGCTGCCGCTGCTGGACGAATTGCAGCCGGATGAACTTGTCTTTTCGAGCTGGGGCATTCGTGAGGGCCTGCTCTATTCGCGACTAAATGAGCTACAGCGCTCGCACGATCCGCTTTTATCGGGTGTCCATGCTTTCGCCGAACAGCGTGATGCGCCGGTGACCGACGCAGCGCGGGTCGCGGGCTGGACGGTCGAACTTGCCAACGGCAAGGGCAAGCGTAACGAACGTCTGCGTCTGGCTGCAGCCCAGCTCGCCGCAGCGCTCCAGCGGGTCGAGCCCAATCTGCGAGTCAATCATGCCACCGAATGGGCTCTCGACAAGCGCTGGATCGAATGTTCGGCACGGGACCGTGCGATGATCTGCGCCGCCCTGTTCGGAAGTCTTGGACGGACAGAACTGCCGGCAAAGCTCCGAGAACTCGCCGATGACGAGGATTTGCGCGAAGGGTTGACGTGGGGCCTCAGTTTCCGCCTCGCTCGCCGTCTCGGAGCCGGCTCACGCAACTCGCTCGGCAACAGCAGATTGAGACTGAAGAAAAAGTCGCTTGTGCTCTACCTCGACGAAAGTCGCGCCGCGCTGGCCACCTGGCCGTTGACCAACGAGCTCGAGATTCTTGCTGAATGGATGGACCGCAAACCGAAGATCAAGATCGGCACATATGATTTCGAGGACGAACTCGAAAGCGACGATTAGCGGTCAGTTGGCGGTTGCGGGGGCCGCAAGCGGGAAGAACGGAATACGGACTTCAAACGGCTCTCCATCCTCACGGTGGAAGGTGTAAAAGCCCTCCATCGTGCCGTGAGGGGTATCGAGCGGACAACCCGAAACATAATCATGGCTATCGCCCGGATTGAGGACCGGCTGCTCCCCAACCACGCCGTCGCCATCAACATGGGCGACCATCCCGATACCGTCAGTAATCCGCCAGTGACGGGTCATCAACTGGACCCGCTCGTGAGATGCGTTTTCTATACGGATGTGATAGACCCAGAACCACTTTTGAGCTTCCGGCTGCGATTGCTCGGGCAGGAAGTTCACCGCAACCCGGACAGTAATGCCATCGGTCATGGCGCTATGCTGGAAGAGTTCCTTGATCACTCGCTCAACCTAATGGTTGCGCACCAACGTGCAAGGGTATGACGCATGCTTATCCGAACGTCTTAAGATCGGTTAACCAGATTGTATCAAGAAATCATAAGCAGCAAGGGTCATATTGCATTTCGGGAAAGGGGACGCGAAATGTTTTTCGCTTTCATAAACCGGTTGATTGCAGACCAAGACGGTGAAGGACGCATCGAACTGATGCTCGCCGCGCAGGTCGTGCTCGCCGCAATCGCTCTCTGATAGCAGAGCCCCGGCCGGCTCAGGACTTGCTCCGAAAGGATAGCTTTCGACCTTGTCGAGATCGTTCCGGGAAAAAATCTGACCCGAAAATCACAGACATGAAAGTCTTGGTCTAAAACCCGGCTTTCTTGAGGGCTTGATCGAGATCTTCCTTCAGGTCTTCGATATCCTCCAGCCCGACATTGATGCGCAGAAGTCCCTCTGTCACACCCATGTCGGCGCGATCCTCGTCGCTCATTCCGGCATGCGTGGTGCTCGCAGGATGGCACATGAGACTGCGCGCGTCACCGATGTTGTTCGAGATGTCGATCAGTTCGAGCGCATCGAGGAGGGAAAAAGCCTTCTCGCGGCTCTCGACATCCAGCGCAAAAATCGGTCCGGTTGCACTCATCTGCTTCATTGCGAGCGCGTGGCGTGGATGACTTTCGAGGCCGGGATGCAGGATACGGGGGACCCGGCTTTCGAGGAAACGGCCAAGCCCGACCGCGCTCTCGCTTTGCCGTTGCGCACGCAAGCCGAGTGTTTCGAGACCTTTCAGCACCACCCAGGCATTGAAGGGGGCACAATTCGGTCCG
Organism: Qipengyuania huizhouensis; assembly: GCF_019711635.1. Classification (GTDB taxonomy): domain Bacteria; phylum Pseudomonadota; class Alphaproteobacteria; order Sphingomonadales; family Sphingomonadaceae; genus Qipengyuania; species Qipengyuania huizhouensis. The sequence continues at coordinate 11,419 of NZ_JAIGNT010000014.1, forward strand.
GTATTTCGCTGGAATGGCAACAGCACTTCTTCGATCCATTCGCGTGAACCGCATACCGCGCCGGCGAGCACCCTGCCTTGGCCATCCATCAGCTTGGTCGCCGAATAGGCGACTACATCGGCCCCGAAATCCATTGGCCGTTGCAGAGCGCTGGTGGCAAAGGCGTTGTCGACAACGCTTGTGATTCCGCGCGACTTCGCGAGGCCGCAGACATGGGCGAGGTCGACCACATCCAGCGTGGGATTGGCTGGCGTCTCGAAGAAGAACACCTTAGTGTTCGGACGGATCGCCGCTTCCCAGGCCTCGTTATCCGCGCTGTCGACTATAGTCGTCTCGATCGCGAAGCGCGGCAGCAAATGGTCGAGCAGCCACCGGCATGAACCGAAAGCCGCGCGTGCACCGACCACATGGTCGCCAGCAGAGAGCTGGCATAGCAGTGCCGCGGTCATGGCGGCCATACCGCTCGCCTGCGCGCGACAGGCCTCCGCGCCTTCCATCAGCGCTATTCGTTCTTCCAGCATCGCGACAGTCGGGTTCTGCAGCCGCGAGTAGGTCATCCCTTCGACCTCGCCCGCGAAGCGATCCGCCACCGTCTGCGCGTCGTCATAAGTGTAGCCGGAAGTAAGGAATAACGCCTCGCTCGTTTCCCCATGCTCGCTCCGCCAGGTTCCACCCCGTACGGCTTGGGTGGCGGGACGCCAGTTGCTGGTGATCTTGCGGTCGGTGCCAGTAGTCTTTTTCATGGCAAGCGGGATAGCACGGAGCCGGAGCGCGGCAAGCAAAGGCTGTTGTCAGCATCAATACGCTCGCTTAATCGCGATAACCGATGAGCCGCGCGCCCGAGCAACCGATTGACCCAATCCGATGGTGCGCCGCCTTGGCCTTCGCTTTCTGGGTGCTGGTATTATGGAATCTCGCGATTCCCAGTGCGCCTTATTTCGACGAGATCCATTACCTTCCTGCTGCGCGAGACCTGCTCGACCTGTCGACCTTTTCGAACCGGGAGCATCCCCTTTTCGGCAAGGAAATGATCGCAATGGGTATCGCGATCTTCGGCGACAATCCCTGGGGCTGGCGCCTCATCCCATCGGTGGCCGGTGCCGTGGCACTATTAGCAATCATGCGATGCGTCTGGTTCGGGACGCTTGATCGCTATGCGACGATCGCCGCCGGTATACTTGTGGCGACCGGTTTTCACCTCTTCGTCCATTCTCGCATCGCAATGCTCGATATCTTCATGATTGCCGGCTTGGCAGTGGCCTTCTGGCAGATGGCCGCTGCCATGCGCGAACCCGAGATGGGGCGCAGGCGCCTGATCGCCTCCGGGATTGCGCTCGGCCTGGCCATGGCTTCGAAATGGAATGCGCTGGTCATCGCAGCCTTGCCCGGCCTCGCCTTCTTCGTTCTGCGCTGGTTTGCCGGTCGCCGCCGCCTGCTCATAAGCCGGCGCGGCATGCCGGTGCCGGGGATAACATTGGTCGAGGCATTCGTCTGGCTCGGCTTGCTGCCGCTTGCGATTTATGCAGCAACCTTTCTCCCCGGCTATTTCTATACGACGAATGCGATAACCGACGGAATCGTGGCGCATCACCTTTTGATGCTCGATTTGCAGACGCAGGTGCTCAAAGCCCATCCTTATCAGTCGACCTGGCCCGAATGGGTGATCAACTGGCGCGCGATCTGGTACCTTTACGAACCGATAGACGGGGCGCAGCGCGGGGTGATCCTGATCGGCAACCCGCTGACCATGTTAATTGGGCTGCCCGCCCTTTTGTGGTGTGCGTGGCAGGGGATTGCAGCCAGAAAACCGCTGCATGGCGCTGTGGCGCTGCTTTATACTATCAGCCTCGGTTTCTGGATCCTCGCCGCTAAACCGGTTCAGTTCTACTACCACTATTTCCTGCCGAGCACCGTCATGCTGATCGGCTTGGCACTTACCCTGAGCGATTTGCGCGAGGCTGGCTGGAAACGCCTTACCAGCGGCGTGCTGGTCGCAAGCGTACTCCTGTTCGCGTTCTTCTACGAGGTGCTGGCGGCAGAACCTCTCGCCCACGCGAACAGCTTCCGCACCTGGACCTGGCTCACCAGCTGGATCTAGGTTATCAGTATCGGCCCCAGACGAAGCGGCTCGATAGCGCGTAGTTCCATACTGATCCGATCACGATCCCGACCAGTGCGGCAAGAAGCGAGTGGATGTCGCGGGCATAAAGCAGGCTTGCCACAGCTACATTGGCAAGGGCGCCGATGGAACATGCTGCGACGAAGCTGGCCCAGCCGCGCAGGATCTCGCCTACGGTCTTCAGACGCCGGTCGCGATAGGTCAGGAAATTGTTGAGCCAGAAATTGAAAGTCATCGCAACCAGAGTCGCAACGGCCTGGCTCCAGGCGAACTGCGCCCCTGCGACGAGTAAACAAAGGTAGAGGGTGGCGAGGTGTACCAGCACCCCCAACGCCCCGACCGTCCCGAACAGGGCAAATCGTGTAGGTATGACGCGCCCGAATGTCTTGTCGTAGAGTCCGGCGAGGAAATCGAGCGCTATGGCGCGATCGAGCTTGCTTTCGCCCGCGCGGCGCTGCGCAAAATTCATCGGAAAGTCGCGCACCTCGAGCGGCCGGTCCGACGTCGCCAGCAGATCGAGAAGTATCTTGAACCCGATGCCCGAAAGCTTCGGCACGAGTGCCAGCGCGGTATCCGTCTTCAGGAGAAAATAGCCGCTCATCGGATCCGATAGCTCCGCGCCGGTCAGCTTCCTCGCCAACCGATTGGCAAGGCCGGATATCCTTTCCCGCTCGGGGCTTGCCCAGTCCTCCGTACTCGCGCCTTCTGCGAAACGGCTTGCTACCGAGACATCGACTTCGCCGGACTTCACCGCCTCCAGCATCGGCGCGAGCAGCGCGGGATCATGCTGGTGGTCCGCATCCATGACGGCAACGAAGGGCGCGGCGGTGGCGCAGAAACCTTCGATGGCGGCGCTTGAAAGGCCGCGCCTGCCGATCCGCTGGATCACGCGAATTCGATTGTCGCTGCGCGCAAGACGGCGTGCCTCATCGGCGGTCCCATCTGCCGAATTGTCATCGACGATGAGCACTTCCCAGCCGTGGGCGCCGAGGGCCTGTTCGATCCGTTCTACTAACGGAGCAAGGTTGTCGCGCTCATTCAGCGTAGGGAGGATGATCGCGAGGACGAGCGCCATGGTTGCGGACTGGCGCGGATCAATCGGGAATTCAAGACACTGCGGCAAGCGCCCTCAGGACGGCATCACCGATCTCACCGGTAGAAGCGGTTCCCCCGAGGTCCGCGCCGCGCACGTCGCTGGCCACGACCTGCGCCACGGCGCGTTCGATCCGGCCCGCATCGCTCTCCCGTCCGAGCGAGTGGCGCAGCAGCATAGCCAGGCTGAGAATCGCAGCGACGGGGTTGGCCTTTCCTTCCCCGGCAATATCGGGCGCACTGCCGTGAATTGGCTCATAAAGGCCGAACGTGCCGAATTCGGTCCGTCGTTCGCCGAGACTGGCACTGGCGAGCAGGCCGATGGAGCCGACACATGCGCTCGCCTGGTCGGAAAGGATGTCGCCGAAAAGGTTTCCGGTCAGGATCACGTCGAACTGGCCAGGACTGCGCACCATCTGCATGGCGGCATTGTCGACATACATGTGATCGAGCTGGATGTCGGGGTATTCGCGCGCGACCTCGATCACCGTCTCGCGCCAGATGCGGCTGGTTTCCAGCACGTTCGCCTTGTCCACGCTGGTGAGGCGCTTTCGCCGCTTCTGCGCGGCCTGGAATCCGATATGGGCGATGCGCCGCACCTCGGTTTCGTTGTAAGACATGGCGTCCCACCCCTCGCGTCCGTCCTCGCTGGCACGCTCTCCCTTCTCGCCGAAATAGACATCGCCGTTCAGTTCGCGCACCACGAGCAGGTCGATCCCGCGTGCCACTTCGGGTTTCAGCGACGACATATCCTCGAGCCCGGGATAGCCCGCCGCAGGTCGCAGATTGGCGAAGAGGCCGAGCTCGCTACGCAAGCCGAGGATGGCTTGTTCGGGCCTGTGCTCGCGCGGCAACTCATCGCAGGTAGGATCGCCGACTGCACCGAAAAGCACTGCATCGGCAGCGCGAGCCATCTTCAACGTTTCCTCCGGTAGGGGCGTACCATGCCGCCGGTAGGCTATTCCTCCGACATCACCCTCGAACAGCGAGAGTTGTGGTAGCGAGAGCGCCTCTAGCACGCGCTTCGCCTCGGCAGTTACTTCGGGGCCGATCCCGTCACCGGGAAAAATCGCAATCTTCATTCAGGCCATCCGTTCGAGCCGCTGCATCAGGAGAGACCTAGCGGCTAGAACGTCGGCGCGGGTATCGGCAAGCAGATAGCGGGCAATCGGGGCCTCACTGGCACGCAGAATTTCCAGAGCTTGCTCAAGCCCCGCTATCTCCGGCTTGGCGCCGCCATATCCCATCTCGCGCAGCAACAGTACTTCATAGGATGCGAGCGCCGGTGCCCAACCCCGCGCCGACGGCGCGTTGCAGATCGCGTCGAGCAGGGCGGAGAGCGCCCGGTAAAGGCTGGGATACGGGCTGCGTTCCGGCAGGACGCTCGCGGTGAGCGCGCAGGTCCACGCAATGGCAGCGGCAGGTAGCGGTTCGGTCAACCAGGGGCCGCGACTTCGTGCCAGCTCCAGCCGCGCGAAAGGTAGCTGGCTGTCGGACTTCGCACGGATCTCGGCTTCGACCAGATTGCCCGGAATCACGACCGGGCGTAGCTGTCTTCCACGTCCGCCTGCGACATAGGCCGCCGCCACTCCGCTTTTCTCGGTGAATAACCGCGCTATTACCGCCGTCTCGCCATGAGAGCGGGCAGCGATCAGGATAGCGGGTGCACGAAGTTGCATTGAGAACCCCTACCCTGCGGCAGAGGCATACTTCACTTGTGCCTGGCTTCCAGCGCGGTGACACGGGCGGCAAGGTCTTCGGCCTGCTCGCGTGCCTTGGCCGCCATCGTCTTGACCGCGTCGAATTCCTCGCGAGTAACGAAATCCATCCCGCCAAAAGCTTCTTTGGCGCGTTCACGTGCCGTCTCACGTGCTTCACGAGTCATGCCGGCAAGCGTTCCGGCCGCCGAATTGGCGAGTTTGACGAAATCGGCGATCATCGGATTCTGGCTTTGCATAACAGCTATCTAGGCTGGCAACGATTGCAGTTCAATTGCCGATGCGCACCCGCTCGATCGCATCGCCGCGTCCCGCGCTTTCCGCATCGGGATTGAGGCGCATGAATTCGTAGTTGAGCAGCGTGGCGAAGCAGACCCATGCGAGATAGGGCAGAAGCAGGAGCGCGGCGAGTTTCCTCACCTTCCAGAACAGGGCGATCACCGCCAGCAGGGTCAGCACGATCAGTGCGATGACGACCAAGGCAGCAGTGATCTGCTGCATGGAGAAGAACACGGGCGTCCATGCGAGGTTGAGCACGAAATGAACGGCGAACATCCACAGCGCCGCCGTGCGTCCGCGCGCTCCCCATGCCGAAGCAACAAGGGCAACCGAGAGCCCGATCATCACGTAGAGGATCGTCCAGACGATGCCGAACCACTTTGGCTCGGGGAAAATAGACGGCTTTTCGAGAGCCTGGAACCACGCGCTATCCGCACCAGCCCCTAGCTGCCCGGAAAGGAAACCGAGCAACACGCATAGCGGCACTGTGAAGAGCGCCCAGCGAATGAAACTGGCGCGAAGCTGTCCGCGTGAAGCCAGCATGTTCATGGCATAAAGTCCCTCAAGCGCCCCGAATCGTCATGCTTCCTTGTGACGCGGCGCAGCAATGAGCGCAATCACGCTCGATCCGGCACGCACCCCGCTACACCTCAGATCCTCACTATACCCTTCGCGACGAGGCTGCGGACCGTGTCTTCCAGCGTCTGTTCGGCGGGAATGAAGCGGTAGCCCAGCTTCTCCTCGGTATGCTTGCCCGACACGTCGCGAACATTTCCCAGCTCACCCTTGATCTGCCGCATCTCGGGCATGAAAAGCGCGAGAAATTTCGCCAGCCAATCGGGCATCCGACGGGTAGGCACCTTGCCGGCATGCTCTGGCACCCGTGCGCGGATCGTATCGGCCATCTCGCTGATCCACATGAACTTCTGGGAAGTCGGGAAGCGTTCGCCGCGGACCGTGTCGGCGGGAGCTTCGAGCGCGCGGATATGCGCCTCGGCTACGTCGCGCACATCGGTGATGCATATGCCCATGTTCGGGATCAGCGGAATCGAGCCGTCAACGATCTTCTTCACCATTTCGACGCTGGTGGACATGTCGTCGTCATAGACCGGACCGAAGACGGCGACCGGATTGATCGAGCAATATACCATGTCCGGCGCGTTCATGGCTACCCAGTCGCGCGCGGCGCGTTCGGCGACGGTCTTGGACTGGATATAGGGCGGTGGCTTCTTCGTCAGGTCGGTCCAGTCGGTGTAATCGAAATGGTTCTTGTGTGGTTGCCCATAGGCGATAGCCGCTGCAGAACTGGTGTGAATGAAGCGCTTGATACCGGCACTGAGCGCATGCTCTAGCGCTCGAAGTGTTCCATCCCTAGCCGGAATGATGAGATCGTCCGCATTCTTCGGAACGTCGAGCGGGAACGGCGATGCCACATGCATCACCGCATCGCACCCGGCGTTGGCCTGTGCCCATCCTTCGTCCGACAGGAGATCGGCAGAAAAGACCTTCAGCTTCTCACCTGCATCGGGCCAGCGCCTGCGCAGTTTCGCTTCGCTCTTCGCTGCATCTCGCACCGTGGTATGGACGGTGTATCCCCTGGCGAGGAGTTGGTCGATGACCTCCCCGCCTATGTAGCCGGTGCCGCCTGTTACCAGTATCGTGCCTGTCATGCTGCGCTCCCACCTGTGTTTGGCGGCAGCCTAGCCATCTAGCGCATCAGGACAAGTTCTTCGGCCATGGTCGGGTGGATCGCCGTCGTCGCATCGAAATCGGCCTTGGTCAGTCCGGCCTTCACCGCGATTGCCGCGGCCTGCATCATCTCCGGCGCTTCCGGCGCGATCATGTGGATGCCGACGATCTTTCCGCTATCGCCATCGCACACCATCTTCATCAGGCTGCGTTCGTTGCGGCCCGCCAGGACGTTCTTCATCGGGCGGAAGTCGGAGAGGTAGACCTTCACGCTGCCGAGCTTGTTCTTGGCTTCGCCCTCGGTCATGCCGACCGCCGCGATCGGCGGATGGCTGAAGACTGCGCTGGGGATGCAGCTATGGTCGACCGCCACCGGTTCGCCCTTGCCGAATACCGTGTCTGCGAAGGCCTGCCCCTCGCGGATGGCGACCGGCGTGAGCTGCACGCGGTCGGTCACGTCGCCGACGGCATAGATGTGATCGACGCTGGTCCTGGAGAAGCGGTCGACCTTGATTTCGCCATTCTCACCCATAACGACCCCGGCCTTGTCGAGGCCGAGATTTTCGGTGTTGGGAATGCGCCCGACGGCAAACAACACGAGGTCGGCTTTCTCCTCGTCGCAATCCGACAGCTTCACGAAGTAGCCGCCATCCTTGCACGGCTTGATGTATTCGAAGGTCGTATTGAAGCGGAACTGGATTCCCTTGGTCGTCGAGATCTGGAGCAGCCGGTCGCGGACCGCTTCGTCATAGCTGCGCAAGAGACGGTCGCCGCGATTTACCACGTGAACTTCACAGCCGAACTCGTTGAAAATACCCGCAAATTCATTCGCGATGTAGCCGCCGCCGGCAATGATGATCTTCTTCGGAAGTTCGTCGAGATGGAACACCTCGTTGGAGCTGATGGCGTGTTCCGCGCCCTGGCATTCCGGCATCCGTGGGCGCGCACCCGTGGCGATCAGAATGTTCTTCGCCGTGACCTTGCGTCCGCTGGCGAGCGTGATTTCGTGAGCGCCGGTTATCTCCGCACGTTCGTTGAAGATCGTGACATCGTGGTTCTCGAGCGTGTCGGTATAGGCCCCTTCCAACCGGTCGACATCGGCAAGGACATTGTCGCGCAGGGTCTTCCAGTCGAATTTCTTTTCGCCGATCTCCCAGCCGAAACGGCGGCAATCCTCGAGGTCCTCGGCAAAATGTGCGCCGTAGACGAGCATCTTCTTCGGCACGCAGCCGCGGATGACGCAGGTGCCGCCGACCCGGTGTTCCTCGGCAATCGCGACCTTCGCACCATGCGCCGCCGACACGCGGCTTGCGCGCACGCCGCCGGACCCGGCACCGATGGTGAAAAGGTCGTAATCGTATTCGTCAGCCATACGGCGCTCCTGTCAGCGTGAGCGCGCGATATGGCGAGTGGGAGTTACAAGGGCAACCGCTTGCGCGATCAACCCTGGCTGCGGCGCCGGTTGCGATTGCGGTTGCGGTTGCCGCCCGGACGACCGCCCTGCGGCTTTCCTTCGCCCGCACCTGCAGGCCGGCCCTTGCGCGCCGGGTGCTTCTGCTTGGGCTTCCTGGCCGCTGCATCGCCCGTGGGACGGACCCTGGGCCGCGCCAGCTTGGGCTTCTGTTCGCGCTTGGTCGGCCCGACGCCTTCCACAACTGCGCGGAAATTGTCGGGAAGCGGCAGACGCTCGAATTCCGCGTCGGTCTTCTTGCGAATATCCTTGAGATAATCGCGTTCGTCCTCGGCGCAGAAGGCAATGGCCACCCCGTCACGGCCCGCACGCGCGGTACGTCCGATACGGTGAACATACTGTTCGGGCACGTTCGGCAGCTCATAATTGAGCACGTGGCTGACGCCCGGGATGTCGATCCCGCGCGCGGCGACATCGGTCGCGACGAGGATCGGTGTCTTGGCGCGCTTGAACTCGTCCAGCGCGCGCTCGCGCTGCGGCTGGCTCTTGTTGCCGTGGATGGCGTTGGCGGGGATGCCGCTCTGGCTGAGCTTCTTCACGATCCTGTCGCAGCCATGCTTGGTCCGCGCGAAGATGAGCACGCGCTCGAACTTGCCGGGGACTGCATGGCGCTCGGACAGGATCATCTCGAGCAGCGTCTGCTTTTCGTCCTGCTGGACCATGAAGAGATACTGGTCGATCCGCTCGGCCGTGGTGCTTTCGGGTGTCACGCTGACCTTGACCGGGTTGCGGCAATATTTGCCGACCAGTTCCTGGATCTGCTTGGGCATGGTGGCGCTGAAGAACAGCGTCTGGCGGTTGTCCGGTACAAGCTCGCTGATCCGGCGCAGGGCGTGGATGAAGCCGAGGTCGAGCATCTGGTCCGCTTCGTCGAGGACGAGGATTTCGACCTTGTCGAGCGTGAACGCCTTCTGGTCGATCAGGTCGAGCAGACGGCCCGGCGTGGCGACGAGGATGTCGGTGCCGCGGTGCAGCTTGTTGCGGTCCTTGTTGACCGAGGTGCCGCCGACGATGCTGTGCACCTTCAGACCGGCAAGTGCGCCATAGTCCTTTGCGGCTTCGGCAATCTGTCCGGCCAGTTCGCGCGTCGGTGCAAGCACCAGCATGCGGCAGGATTTGAACGGTGTCTGGTTTTCGGCATCGCGCAGCCGGTCGATGCTGGGGAGCATGAAGGCGGCGGTCTTGCCGGTACCCGTCTGGGCGATGCCCATCAGGTCGCGCCCTTCGAGCACGGGAGGAATGGCCTGCGCCTGGATCGGCGTCGGCGTGGTATAGCCCTTCATGTCGAGGGCCTGGAGCACGGGCTGCGAAAGTCCGAGATCGGTAAACTGTGTCATGTTTGAGTGTTTAGCTCGCATAATATGCGGCGCGCAGAGTCACAGCTCGCGCGGCGCGGGTGTCAAACGACCCGCGTGAAAAGGGAAGTCTTTGGAAAATTGACCGAGGCGCGGCCGGGGCGATGGATGTCTGCCAATCGCCACTTCACGCTGGCTAGCGCGCTTCGATGGCCGTCATGTGGATGCTGCAGTGCAAAAAGTCAATCGAATTGCGAAGTGACGGTGTTAGTCAAAGTGCCGACAGCGTCCCTCTCCCGTCATCCCAGCGAAAGCTGGGATCGCTCTCCGCCTGGTGTATAGGCCGAAAAATGGGCGGCTGGGTCTATATCATGACGAACAAGCGCGCCGGTGTACTCTACATCGGCGTCACCTCCGATCTTCCGCCCCGCATCGAGCAACATCGAACGGGCAAAGGTTCATCATTCTGCCGTCGCTATGGGTTGAAACGGCTCGTCTACGCCGAAAAGCACGATGACATCGCGGCTGCCATAGCGCGCGAAAAGGCGCTTAAAGCGTGGAAACGGGCGTGGAAGATCGAGTTGATCGAGCAGATCAATCCCGAATGGAGCGATCTCTACGAACGGCTCGCCTGACCGATAGCGATCCCAGCTTTCGCTGGGATGACGATAAAGGGTCAGGCGTCGTAATCGGACACCTCGTCAACCTAACCCCGCCACCTTCAACAGCCCCTCCGTACTCGCATCGAACTCCTCGCCACCCTGTTCGATCGCTTTCGCCATCTGCTTGCCCAGTTCGACGCCGAACTGGTCGAAGGGATTGATCCCCATCAGCACGGCATTGGCGAAGGTGCGGTGTTCGTGGAAGGCGATCAGCGCGCCCAGCGTGGCGGCATCGAGATCGTCGCACAGGATCGTGGCCGAGGGGCGATCGCCGGGATAATTGCGCGCCGGGTCAGAGCCCTTCTTGCCCGCCATCAGCGCCGCTCCTTGCGCGAAGCAGTTCATCAGCAGGATGCGATGATGCGCCGGGTCCAGAGCGTCGCCCGGGGCGATGCTGGCGATGAAATCGACCGGGATCAGGTGCGTGCCCTGATGCAAGAGCTGGAACACGGCATGCTGCGCATCGGTTCCCACCCCGCCCCATGTGACGGGCGCGGTCGGGCCGTCGACCGGCTGCATGTCCGCAGTCACGCGTTTGCCGTTGCTCTCCATCTCCAGCTGCTGGAGATAGTCCGGAAACAGACCCAACCGCTCATCATAGGCGAAAACGGCGCGCGTCTGGCAACCGCGCACCCGGGTGTAGTAGAGATCGGCGAAGGCCGCGCGCAGGACGAGGTTTTCGGCCACCTCCGCGTCGCGGAAATGGGCATCGACCGCTGCTGCCCCGGCCAGCATTTCGCGGAAATCGTCCATCCCCACGGCCATGGCGATGGGAAAGCCGATGCTGGACCAGATCGAATAGCGCCCGCCGACGCTTTCCTGGAACGGCAGGATGCGCGTCTCGTCGACGCCCCATTCCACCGCGCCTTCGGGATTGGCGGTCAGCGCCACCACCCGGCCACCCGGATCGGATACGCCGTTGTCGGCCAGCCATTTGAGCGCGCTCTGGGCATTGGTCATCGTCTCGATGGTGGTGAAGGTCTTGCTCGCCACCGCGATCAGCGTCTTGGCCGGATCGCATTTCGCAAAGGCCGCTTCCAGCGCCACGCCATCGATATTCGAGACGACATGGACATCGCAGCGGGCAAAGTCACGGCTCAGCGCGTCCACGCCCAGCGCGGGCCCCAGCGCGCTGCCGCCGATGCCGATATGGATGAGATGCTCGATCTCGCCGAGGGCCCCTTGGTGGATCGCCTCGACCAGCATGCCCATGCGGTCGATCAGCGCGGCGGCTTCTTCCGCCTTCGCCTCGTCGCCCACCCCGCGCAGGGTGGCGTGGTCGGCGGCGCGGCCTTCGGTCGGATTCACCACCTCGCCCGCGAACAGCTTGCGGCGCTGGCCCGCAAAGTCCATCGCCTCGGCCAGTTCGGCGAATTTCGCCAGAACCGCGCGGTCGAGATGGGTCTTCGACCAGTCGAACAGTATGCCGCCCGGTGCCATCAGGTCCTCTGCGGTATCGCCGGCCAGTTCGATCCTGCCCGAAAGCATCGCCACACGCTCCGCCCCGCCCGGCTCGTCCACACCCTCGCCGCCATCGCGTTCGGCGCTGAACAATTCGAGCAGGGTAGGCTGCGGCAGGCTGGCGAGATCGGTCCAGATAGCGGCGGCAGATTTGGTCATGGCGGGCAAAAATCCTTTGATGGTCGCGCCTGTGCGACTAGGGCTTTCGGCGATGAATGAGAACCCCCGCCATATACAGCCGGATGCCGATATCGATCCGGCAGAAACCGCCGCAACCGACACGCCGCAGGAAGAGCAGGAAAGCTGGGGAGATTTCCTCAAGTTCGTCCTGAAGCTGGTGGCCGTGGTGCTGATCTTCCGCAGCTTCATCTTCTCGCCCTTCACCATTCCCAGCGAAAGCATGCTGCCCGGCCTGCGCAACGGCGATTATCTCGTCGCGGCGAAATGGCCCTATGGCTATTCCAGCCTCTCTTTGCCGTTCGAGGCTCCGCTGATCCCAGGACGCATCTTCGCCGACCTGCCCGAGCGCGGCGACGTGGTGATCTTCAAGCATCCGGTCGACGGCACCGACTATGTGAAACGCGCGATCGGCCTGCCGGGTGATACGGTCGCCGTGCGGCGCGGAACGGTCTATCTCAACGGCGACCCCCTGCCGCAGGAACGCGGCGGATTCGTCGACATCCCGATGAGCGCCAACACCCAGTGCCGCACGGATGGCGGAATTATCGTGGGCGAAAGCACCTGTCGCTATCGCCAGGTCATCGAGACTCTGCCCTCCGGTAAAAGCTATGCCACGATCGATTTCGGGCGCTCCATGCAGGACGATTTCGAGCCGATCGTGGTGCCGCAGGGCAAGATCTTCGTGATGGGCGATAACCGCGACAATTCGCTCGACAGCCGCTTCCCGGCCACACCCGGTGGGGGCGTGGGGCTTGTCGATGCGGACCTGCTGGTGGCGCGCGCCAGCATGGTACTGTGGTCGACCGATGGCAGCGCCGAATGGCTGCTGCCCTGGACGTGGTTCACCGCGGCCCGCTGGGACCGGATCGGCAGCGACATATGAAAGGCCTCAAGCCCGAAACGCGCGGCTGGCTGGAGGCGACCGGCTTCACGGTCCGCGACGATAGCCTCTGGCTGGCTGCCCTCACCCACGGCAGCATGGGGGAGAAGGACGATTACGAGCGGCTCGAATTCCTCGGCGACCGCGTGCTGGGCCTGTCCATAGCGCACTGGCTCTACGAACGGAGCGAGGCGCCCGAGGGCAAGCTCGCCCAGCGCCTCAACGCCATCGTCAGCCGCCAGATGTGCGCCACCGTGGCCCGCGGGATCGGCCTGTCCGAACATATGCGCATTTCGAAGCAGGCCCGCGCCGATGGCGGAACGGATAGCGACAATATCCTGGGCGACGTGATGGAATCGCTGCTCGGCGCGCAGTTTCTCGACAACGGCTTCGCAGCGGCGCGCGATCTCGTTCACCAGCTCTGGCGCCCGGCGCTGGAAAGCGGCGCGGGCGAAAGCAAGCACCCCAAGAGCGCATTGCAGGAATGGGCCGCGGGTAACCGCCGCAAGCCCCCCGAATACGAAGTGGTCGACCGTTCCGGCCCCGATCACGCGGCGCAGTTCACCGTCCGGGTAAAGGTCCACAAGGTAGGCGAGGCCACCGCCACCGCCAACAGCAAGGGCGAAGCCGAAAAGGCCGCAGCCAAGGAATTCATGGAGAAGTTCGGATGACCCTTCGACAGGCTCAGGGTGAGCGGGAATCGCGCTGCGGCCTCGTGGCCGTGATCGGCGCGCCCAATGCGGGCAAGTCCACGCTGGTGAACCAGCTGGTCGGCCAGAAGGTCGCGATCACATCGGCCAAGGCGCAGACCACCCGTGCCCGCATGCTGGGCATTGCCCTGCACGGCGATACGCAGATGATCCTCGTCGACACGCCCGGCATCTTCGCGCCCAAGCGCCGGCTCGACCGCGCGATGGTCAGCGCCGCATGGGAAGGCGCGGAAAGTGCCGATGCGGTGCTGCTGCTGGTCGATCCGATCAAGCAGCGGCGGCACGAACTGGAGCCTCTGGTGGAGGCCCTGAAGGACCGGCCCGAACGCAAGATCCTCGTGCTCAACAAGGTCGACGTGGCGAAGAAGGAGCCTTTGCTCGCACTGGCGCAGGAGCTGGGCGAGAAGGTCGAATTTTCCGAAGTTTATTTCGTCTCCGCGCTCACCGGCGACGGCGTGCCCGAGATGAAGCAGGCGCTTGCCGAGCTGATGCCCGAAGGTCCGTGGATGTATCCCGAAGACCAGGTCTCCGACGCCAGCGAACGGCTGCTGGCCGCAGAGATCACCCGCGAGCAGCTCTACCAGCAATTGCACGAGGAACTGCCCTACGACAGCGCCGTGAGGCCGGAGAAATACATCCAGCGCAAGGACGGCAGCGTCGAGATCCACCAGCAGATCGTCGTGATGCGCGACAACCAGCGCGCCATCGTGCTCGGCAAGGGCGGTAGCCGCATCAAGGCCATCGGCCAGGCCGCGCGCGAGGAGCTGAGCGAACTATTGGGCCAGAAGGTCCACCTCTTCCTCCACGTCAAGACCGACGAGCGCTGGAGCGAAGACAAGGAAATGTTCGAGGAAATGGGCCTCGACTGGACACGTTGAGGCTTTAGCGGCGATGGGTTGGTCAGACACCCTGAGCCATCTTGGCGCGGCACTTGCCGTCGGTCTGATGATCGGTCTGGAACGTGGCTGGAAGCTGCGCGGAGCCCAGGATGGCCAGCGAGTTGCGGGTATCCGGACCTTTACCCTGCTTGCAGTCACCGCCGGCCTCTCCGGTCGGCTTGCACTCTCGGGTTATGAAATCGTCGCGGGTGTGCTCGTCGCCGGAGCCGCGGCGATAGTGGCGATCGGCTATTCCCGTGCGGTTAGCGCCAACGGCCGGCCCGATGCCACATCGGCAATTGCCGCGATGGTGACTATGGGCTTCGGCTTCATTGCCGGGTCGGGCGAGGCGATGCTGGCCGTGGCAGGAGGAGCAGTGGTCACGCTACTCCTCGCGCTGCGCAACGAGGTGCATCGCTGGGTCGGGGCGTTGGACGAAGACGATATCAAGGCTTTTGCGCGCTATGCGGTCATTGCGCTCGCGGTGTTTCCATTTCTGCCCGAGGGCCGCTTCGGTCCATACGACGCCTGGGAGCCGCGCAATCTGTGGCTCGTGGTAGTCATCGTCACGGGCTTCTCCTTCGCCGGCTATGTCGCCAACCGCCTGTTCGGTGCTCGCCACGGAACGATCGCGACCGCCGTGATCGGTGGGGCCTACAGTTCGACAGCCGTCACCCATTCCTTCGCCCAGAAAATCGGTGTGGGTAACGGGGGCGGAGCAGAGAACGCAGGAATCGCCTTGGCAAGCGCAGTGATGTATCTACGGGTCGTCGTGCTTGTCGCGGTCCTCGCGACGAGCCTTCTCCCCCATTTCGTGATCGTCGTCGCACCAGCGCTGATCGTCGGCTTTGCCGCGGCCTGGTGGCTCTATCGCAAGGCTCCTTCAACGACCGGCCCCGCACCGCCGGGCAATCCCATCGCATTGGTGCCGGCGCTCACCTTCGTAATTTTCGTGGCGACCGCCGCCGTCGCGGCGCGCTGGGCGCAGGGCGAATTCGGGGAGCAGGGCATCGCCGTGCTCCTGCTGCTGATGGGCAGCATGGACGTCGATGCGGCAATCGTTACCGCAGGCGGGCTGGAACCGGGCACAATCGCACCCGGCCTCGCAGCACTGGCCATCGCGGGCACGATCCTCGCTAATATGGCTGTCAAACTGGGCGTGACGCTCGCCTATGGGAAGCGCGAGGCCCGCCCGGCCGCCTTGGCGCTAGGAGCCAGCATGGTGGCTTTGGCAGCGAGCGTCGTGATTGGCTACGCCCGGCTCTAACCCCGCCACTTACCGCTTCTTCATAATCTCGATCTTGTTTTTCTTGGCGAAGTCCTTGGTCGATTCCTCGCTGCGGCCGATGGCCTTGGCGATTTCCTTGAGGCCCTTGCCCTTGCCGGCCAGCGTGCGGAGTTGGCCGGCCTCTTCGGATTTCCAAGGTTGCTTGTGGCGCTCGAAACGCTCCTTCGCCATCAGTCCGCGTCCTTTTTCGCCGGGGCCTTCTTCTTGGCCGGAGCTTTCTTCTTCGCAGCGGTCTTCTTCTTCGGCGCCGCCTTCTTCTTGGCCTTTTTCTTCGCCGGACCCTTGGCTGCGCGGGCATCGATGAGTTCGATGGCCTGTGCCTCGGTCACGTCTTCAGGCTTCACGTCCTTGGGGATCGTGGCATTGGTGGTGCCGTCGGTAACATAGGGGCCATAGCGCCCCGGCATCACCTTGATCTCGCCGCCGCTGGTCGGATGTTCGCCCAGCGTCTTGATCGGTTCGGCCTTGCCGCGTCCGCCGCCCTTGCGGTTGGCCGCTTCGGCCAGCAGCGAAACGGCGGCGTTCATGCCGGTGTCGAACACATCGCGGGTGCTGGTCAGCTTGGCATATTTGCCATCATGGCGAAGATAGGGGCCGTATCGGCCGATATTCGCCTCGATCTCCTTACCCGTTTCCGGATGCATGCCGACGATGCGCGGCAGGCTGAGCAGCTTGAGCGCCCATTCGAGATCGAAGTCGTCGATATCCTTTGGAATGCTGGCGCGCTTGGCATCCTTACCCTCGCCCAGTTGGATATATGGGCCGAAACGGCCCGTCTTGCGCTCGACCGGCAGGCCTGTTTCCGGATCCTCGCCCATCGCGCCATCGTTCGCGCCATCGTCCCCATCGCTGCCGGGCTTGGCGAATTGGCGGGTGAACTTGCATTCGGGATAGTTGGCACAGGCGACGAACGCACCGTAGCGGCCTCCGCGCAGCGCCAGCCGTCCGCCTTCGCGACCCTCCGTTTCGCACAGCGGACAATGGCGCGGATCCTTGCCGTCGGCGCGTTCGGGGAAAAGATAGTCGGATAGAAACTCGTCCAGCACCTCGGTTACTTCCGAAGGCTTTTTCTCCATCACCTCTTCGGTCTTGGGTTTGAAGTCGCGCCAGAAATCGGCGAGCAGCTTCTTCCATTCCTCGCGCCCATCGGAGACGGTATCGAGTTCGCCCTCCATCCCGGCGGTAAAATCGAAGGACACGTATCTTTCGAAGAACCGTTCGAGAAACGCCGTGAGAAGACGCCCCGATTCTTCTGCAAAGAAACGGTTTTTCTCCATCCGGACATAGTTTCGATCGCGCAGGGTCTGGAGGGTGGAGGCATAGGTCGATGGACGACCGATGCCGAGTTCCTCCAGCCGTTTCACAAGGCTGGCCTCGCTGAAACGCGGCGGCGGCTGGGTGAAATGCTGGTTCGCCTCGACCGATTTCTTGAGCGGGCTGTCGCCCTTGCTCACATTCGGCAGCAGACCGTCCTCGTCATCTTCCGAGGGTTCGTCCCGGCCTTCCTGATAGACCGCGAAATAGCCCGGGAATTTCACCACCTGACCAGTCGCGCGCAGCTCGTGCTTGCCCGTGCCGTCGCGAAGGGTGATCGTGGTGCGTTCGAGATTGGCGGAAGCCATCTGGCTGGCCATCGCACGTTTGAAGATAAGGTCGTAGAGCTTGCCCTCATCCCCCGATCCCGCGCGGTCGCGTTTGAAATCAGTCGGACGGATTGCCTCGTGGGCCTCCTGCGCGTTTTTCGCCTTGGTGGCGTAGAACCGCGGCTTGTCGGGAAGGTAATAGGCATCGTAGCGATCTGCGATTGCCTTGCGGCAGGCATCGATCGCGCTGCCGTCCATCTGCACGCCGTCGGTACGCATGTAGGTTATGTGTCCGGCCTCGTAGAGCGACTGCGCCAGACGCATCGTGTGGCTGGCCGAATAGCCGAGCTTGCGCGATGCTTCCTGCTGCAGGGTCGAGGTGGTGAACGGCGGCGCGGGGCTGCGTTTCAGCGGCTTGGTTTCGATCTCCTCGACGATGAAGCGCGAATCCTCGACCGCCTTCTTCGCCGCCTTGGCGCTGCCTTCGTCGCCCAGCGTCAGCTTCTGCAGCTTCTTGCCGTCGAACTTGACCAGCCGGGCATCAAACTCGGTCCCGTCCTGCTCCAGCTTTGCAAGGACCGACCAGTATTCGTCGGCCCGGAAATGCTCGATCTCGATCTCGCGGTCGACGATCAGGCGCAGCGCGACCGACTGCACGCGGCCCGCACTCTTCGCACCCGGAAGGCGGCGCCAGAGTACCGGCGAGAGGGTGAAGCCATAAAGGTAGTCCAGCGCGCGGCGGGCGAGGTAGGCATCGATCAGGTCCTGGTCGAGCTCGCGCGGGGCCTTCATCGCATCGGTAACCGCTTGCTTCGTAATCGCGTTGAAAGTCACGCGGTCGACCTTCGCAGGCAGGGCCTTGCGCTTCTGCAACAGCTCGCGAACGTGCCAGCTGATCGCTTCGCCCTCGCGATCAGGGTCGGTCGCGAGAACCAGCCGGTCCGCCTTCTTGGCGTTGTCGGCGATTTCCTTGAAGCGGCTCTGCTTGTCCCGATAGAGCTCCCAGTCCATCGCGAAGTCCTCGTCCGGGCGAACGCTGCCGTCCTTGGGCGGCAGGTCGCGGACGTGACCGTATGAGGCGAGGACCTTGAAGTCCTTGCCGAGGTATTTCTCGATTGTCTTCGCCTTTGCCGGCGATTCTACGATGACCAGTTGCATGAGGTGTGAGGCAATCCCTTACGTGTGTACGTGCGTATACGCGCGAAAATGGGGATCGGCCTCACACAGCGTCAAGCATCTTCGTTCGCTTTCGACCGGCGTGCGAAATCGGGCGGCAGGATGCACTTGCCTGCATCATATTGTCCCACCGCGCGGATAACCTCGTTCTTTTCCGGTTCGATGCGGCGGCCGGAGATCTGGCTGTCGATCACGCGGCGCAGCAACTGGTCGAGCCGGGTGACGAGGTAGCAATCGATTGCCGGCTCGGCATGCGGATTGCCGATCCCGCTGTCGTCTGTAAGGAAGGTGTAACGCGACTGGGTGGCCGCGGCCATCGCCCGCATGACGTATTCGGCCACATCGGCCACGCCGGAAGCACCGACCGGGACCACGTGCACGCGCTCCGCCCGCAGGTGCTCGGCAGCGAGCCAAGTCAGCGGGATATCCTCGTCGTGCGGCGGTGCATCGCCGACCAGCAGCAGCGACTTCACTGCATCTCCGCGCCATTCGAGCTGCGCGGCGCGGACGAGTGCATCCTGCATCGCTTCTTCGTAATCTCCGCCGCCATTGGCATGCTGGGCGGCAAGCCGGGTCTGCGCCCGTGCGATATCGCTGTCGAAGTCGAAAGTCTGGGTGACGAAATCGTCCCCCTCGTCGCGGTAGAAGCTGAAGGCGACGCGGATATCGATGTCCCTGTGCCGCGCTTCGAGCGAGTCGATGATCGAGCGCAGTTCCGCTTGCAGGAAGCGAAGCTCGTCGCTCATCGAGCCCGTCACGTCGACCACCAGCGCAAGGTCGAGCTGGCGCACTGGTGTGGCGGCATCGTCGCTGCGGATCGTGACGCTCTGCGCGCCCGGGGCATCGGCAACGCGCAGCATGCGCCACTCGCTGCCGCCTGCCCGCACCCAGACTGTATTGCTCAACCGGTCGAGGCCGGGGAAGAACACCGCGCTGCCATCGGCGACCGAATTGAGGATGATCGAATTGCCATCCTCGCAGCGCAGCTCGATCGGCATGAAGGGAACGGCCCGGCCGCGGCTATCGCGCGCTTCGACCCGCAGGATGCGCGATGTGTCGAGCACCGGCAGTGCCTGCACCCGCTGGCCGAGATCGGATTTGCGGACGTAATCGGCGTAAAGTTCGGGGTTGAGGAGGTCGTCGTGTTCGCCCGCCGTCAGCAACCCGCTTTGCGGACGCGGCTGCGGCGGACGCGGGGGATAGGGGGGCGGCGGGTAGCCGGGCATGGAACGGCTGACGTCCGATGCGGCAGCCCCTTCCTCGCGCTCGATGCGGCTGCCGGTGACCACGACGCTGGTTCCATCACGCTCGCCAGCGGAGGCAGGAGGCGGCGGTGGGGGTGGTGGCGGAGGCGGAGGCGCGCTCGGTACGGCACCTTCCGTTGCAACATCGGCTGTAGGAGCGACAGCCATGGCCGGTGGGGGCGGAGTGCGGCGCGGCTGCTGCTGATTGACGACGGCTTCCCGGCCCAGTTCGGGTAGCGGTGCAGGGGTGTGACAATAGGTACGGACCGATGATGCGGTGATAGGCGTCGTGCTATTCTGCGCCTGCAATATTGCGGGTCCCGGCGCCAGCAGGGACAGGCAACAGGCTCCGGCTATTAGCTTCTTCATCTCGACTCTCCCCGGCAGACCTCGTGATATTCTGTCACATAACAATGCGTAGGGAAGATGAACCGTTGCTGACGAGCGGCAAATGTCAGGATGACAGGCTGACCTTCCCGGCAGCATGACGCTCCAAACGCCCTGCGATTTCGAGTTCCAGCAGTGCTAGCTGCACCGCAGCGGCCCCTTGCCCCGACTGGCGCACGAGTTCGTCAACATAGACTGGTGCCGTGGTCAGGAGGCTGGCAATGTCCGCAGGTTCTACGTCGGCCAGATCCTCGGGCGTATACTCGAATGGGGAAACGGGCTCACGGAACGTCGAGCGCGGCGCACCTTCGAAACCCGATAGCAGTTCGGTGACGTCTTCGGGCGATTGAACCAGGACCGCGCCCTCACGAATGAGGTGATTACAGCCATGGCTGCGCGCCTCCAGCGGGCTGCCGGGGATCGCCATCACCTCCCTGCCCGCCTCGCCTGCCAGCCGCGCGGTGATCAGGCTGCCCGACTTGACTGCGGCCTCGACCACCAGCGTACCTGCCGCCAGTCCCGCGATGATGCGGTTGCGGCTGGGGAAGTGGCTGCCGCGCGGCTCGGTCCCCGGCGGCTGTTCCGCCAGCAGCAGACCTTCCTGCGCGATCCGCTCCTGAAGCTCGGAGTGCTGCGGTGGATAGGCGATGTCGATTCCGCTGGCGATCACCCCGGTGGTCTGCGGAAAAGCACCTTCGTGGGCCGCGCCGTCGATCCCGCGTGCAAGGCCGGATACAACGGTGAACCCCGATTGCGAAAGACCCTTGGCGAAATCGCGCGCCAGTTTGACGGCGGCAGCGCTGGCGTTGCGCGCGCCGACCATGGCCACGCAGGGCTTCGACGCAAGCGAGATGTCTCCCCGCCATGTCAGTATCGGCGGCGAGCCGTCCATTTCGCCCAGCAGGCGCGGATAATCGGGCTGGTCGTGGAAGAGATATTTCGCGCCTGCCCTCCGGACGGCCTCGACTTCGCGCTCGATCCGGTCGGCTGGCGCTGCACGATATTGCTTTCCGCCCCGCCCACCCAGATCGGGCAACGCGGCCAGCGCTTCTGCCGCCGTGCCAAATCGCGCCAGCAGCATGGAATAGCTGACCGGCCCGATATTGGGCGAACGCAGCAGGCGAATGCGGGCAAAAGCCTCTTCCTGCGTCAACATTGCAGGAGAAGGATGGCAGACCTCGTTCACCCTTTCGAGCCGACCTTGGGTTCGGTGCCAGCAGCCAGACGTTTGATATTCTCGCGGTGCAGCCAGATTACCAGCACGGCGATAATCGCGAGAAATCCCGACAAGGCGGTCCAGCCGAATATCACCGCAGCGACTGTAGCGGCGACGACCGCGGCCATCCCCGCCAGCGAGCTTATCCGCGTGATCGCCAGGACGGCGATCCAGACTACCGCATAAATCGCACCCAGCTGCCAGGCGAGCCCGAAACATACCCCGGCATTGGTCGCCACGCCCTTCCCGCCCTTGAAGCCGAGCCACACCGGGAAGCAGTGCCCGATCACCGCGAAGAGCGCCGCAAAGCCCACTTCCTGCGGAAAATATCGATAGGCGAGCAGAACCGGAACCAGGCCTTTCGCGAGGTCGAGCAACAAGGTCGCCGCAGCCAGCCCCTTACTCCCCGTTCGCAGCACATTGGTCGCACCGATATTGCCGCTGCCCTGCTGGCGGATGTCGCCCTTGCCCGCGAGTTTCGCGAGGATCAGGCCGAAGGGTATCGAGCCAAAAGCATAGCCTAGCAGAGCGGCCCAGAGCATGTTGATGCTAAAATCGGTCCCGATATCCATTTCTTTTCCCTAACCGTTCGCCCTGAGCTTGTCGAAGGGCCGTACTTCCTTTTAAGACCGTTTTGGAAGAAAAAGCAGGGCTTCGAAGAGCTCAGCCCGAACGGATTCGAAGCTTTGGACAAAAATTCCCCTATCCTGCTGTTCGATTCCGGCGTCGGCGGACTCACGGTCCTTGGCGAACTGCGCAAGCTCCTGCCCGCAGCACCGGTAATCTATGCGGCCGACATCGCCGGGCTTCCCTATGGTGCGAAGAGCGAGGCCGAGGTCGCCGCACGCGTCGCCGGCCTGCTCGGGCGTATGGCCGAGCGTTACCATCCGCGCCTGATCTGCATCGCCTGCAACACCGCCTCGACCATTGCGCTCGGAATGGTGCGCGAGGTGCTGGAAACGCCGATCGTCGGCACCGTGCCTGCGATCAAGCCGGCGGCAAGCATCACGCGCACCGGCACATTCGGCCTGCTCGGCACGGAAGCGACCATGCGTCAGGCCTATGTCGACAAGCTCGAGCAGGAGTTTGCCTCGGGCAAGCGTCTGTTGCGGCATGGTGCCAACGGCCTCGTCGCGATCGCGGAGGCCAAACTGCGCGGCGAAGAGGTCAGCATCGGTGCCGTTGCGGACGAGGTGAAGGCTCTGGTTCTCCAGCCCGGCGGGCGCGAACTGGACACCGTCGTGCTTGCCTGCACCCATTTCCCCTTGCTCGAACCCGAACTGCGCGAGGCGATGGGCAAGGACATCACCTTCGTCCATGGCGCGCAGGGAATTGCGCAGCGGATCGCCTTCTTGACGAAGGGTCAGGAGTTCGCCCGCGCAAAGCCCGATTTCGCCGTGACCACCGGTGAACTGGCAGACTTCGAGAAGCTCGACCGGGCCTTTGCGAACTATGGAATCGATATCCTCGAAAAGTTCTGAGGATTTGCGAGTCGTTCGCAAAGATCGCGGTGGCAAAGCCCGGCGCGTTTGCCTATGTGCAGCGCCATATTTTGCCGCAGACGGGCGGCGCTGTGACGGGTAATCCCGCGTGAACTACGACCAGATTTTCGACGAAGCGATCGGACGGCTCCATGCGGAGGGCCGCTACCGCGTGTTCATCGACATCATGCGCAACAAGGGTGCCTATCCCAATGCGCGCTGCTTCCACGGCCATAATGGCCCGAAGCCGATCACCGTCTGGTGTTCCAACGACTATCTCGCCATGGGCCAGCATCCCAAGGTTATCGAGGCGATGGAAGCCGCCCTGCACGATGTGGGCGCGGGTTCAGGCGGCACGCGTAATATCGGCGGCAACACCCACTTCCATGTCGAGCTGGAACGCGAACTGGCCGACCTTCACGGGAAGGACGGCGCGCTGCTGTTCACCAGCGGCTATGTCTCGAACGATGCAACGCTCTCGACTCTAGCGAAGCTGCTGCCCGGCTGCGTGATCTTTTCCGACGAGTTGAACCACGCCAGCATGATCGCCGGCATCCGCAATTCGGGCTGCGAGAAGCGCGTCTTCCGTCACAACGATCTCGAGCATCTCGAACAGCTGCTCGAGGCCGAGGATGCCGACACGCCCAAGCTGATCGCGTTCGAGAGCGTCTATTCGATGGATGGCGACGTCGCCCCGATCCACGCGATCTGCGACCTCGCGGAAAAATACAATGCGCTGACCTATGTCGACGAAGTTCACGCGGTCGGCATGTACGGCAAGCGCGGGGGCGGCATTTCGGAACGTGACGAAGCGGCGCACCGGATCGACATCATCGAAGGCACGCTGGGCAAGGCGTTCGGCGTGATGGGCGGTTACATCGCAGCCGATACGCGCGTGATCGACTGCATCCGCAGCTATGCGCCCGGCTTCATTTTCACCACTTCGCTCAGCCCCGTGCTGGTCGCGGGCGTGCTCGCCGCGGTGAAGCACCTCAAGAGTTCTTCCGAAGAACGGGACGCGCAGCAGGCGGCGGCCGCATTGCTGAAAGGCAAGATGCGTGATGCCGGCTTGCCGGTCATGAATTCGGTCACGCACATCGTCCCGCTGATGGTGGGCGATCCGGTCCGCGCCAAGAAGATCAGCGATATTCTGCTCGCCGAATACGGCGTCTACGTGCAGCCGATCAATTTCCCCACCGTGCCGCGCGGCACCGAACGCCTGCGTTTCACCCCCGGGCCTTCCCATACCGAAACCATGATGGACGAACTGGTCGCCGCGCTGGTCGAAATCTGGGATCGGATGGAACTGGAACTCGCCCGGGCGGCATAGGCGCGGAAGAGATGGCAAAGGCAGCCGATCCTGATTTTCGCCATGACACACCGCATGAAATCAAGGCCCTGCTCGAATCGGACCAGGCGCTTTCCGAAAAGTGGCAGGCCCTGACGCCGCTGGCCCGCAACGAATGGATTTGCTGGGCAATCTCGGCCAAGCAGGAGGCCACCCGCGAGAAACGACGAGTTCGGCTCCACGAAGAAGTCCTCGACGGTAAAAAGCGCCCCTGTTGCTGGCCGGGATGTCCGCACAGGCGCGAATCCGCCCGCAAGTGGGTAGATGCCTGAGGCAGGGCATCTGTTTTGTGCCTGTCGGCTTCCTAAATACGTCCGATGCGACTGCAGCCGTCCTTCCTCTCCAGCAATAACGGACCTCTCTATGGTGTGAGTGCCATCCTTCTCGCCGTGTTCATATCTCTGGCTGCAATCGGGGGACCGAAGGACACGGCGGCATCTCAAATAACTGACTCGCGTCTCGCCGAAGCCTCAACGGATGAGACTTTGCCGGCCACCGACGATCTTCCGGCCGCCGCGGACGATACCGTCATTCTCTCCCGGCTTTCCCCGGACGAGGCCCGGGCCCGCAACGCGGTGATAGAATTCGCTGCCGTCGGACCCGGCAATCCGCGCCCCTTCGCCTTTCATGGCTCCTCCGCAGACAGGCTCCGCGCGCGCGACTGCCTTGCGCTGGCCGGCATGGCGGAGGCCGGTGGCGGCGACGGCAACCAGCGCGCGGTCATGCAGGTCATCCTCAACCGTGTGCGCCACCCGGCCTTTTCCAATTCGGTATGCGGCGTAGTCTTCGAAGGATCGCAGCGCCCGACCGGTTGCCAGTTCAGCTTCACGTGCGATGGCTCCCTTGCACGCAGATATAGCGACAAGCTGTGGGAGGCATCGCGCCGCCGGGCGGAAGAAATGCTTGGCGGTGCGACCTATCCGCCGGTCGGCAACAGCACCCATTTCCACGCAGACTATGTGTATCCCTGGTGGAGCGACGAGCTCGACAAGGTGGCCCAGGTCGGCTCGCACATCTTCTTCCGCTGGCGCGGGTTCTGGGGGACGGCGCGCGCGCTTTCCGCCCGGTATAGCGGCGGCGAGCCAGACCCGATGGCACTGCGCGCGACCGCCGAGGCGGTGGCCGCAGCCAATCCTCTCCCCACCCTGCTCGAAAGCGGCACCGCAGTGCGCAGCATCATGCAGGAACAGGTAGCGGAAACGCCTGCGGCTGACGCTGATGCAGAAGCTTCGCCTTCGCCGGGAGCGGGCGTCCATTTCGTGCTGATCTCGCCCACCGATGCCCCGTCCGAACTTGTCGCTCGCGCGCGCCAGCTTTGTTCGGGCGAAGGGTATTGCCGGGTGCAGGGATGGACCGATGCCGCCAACATTCCATCCAGGCTCCCGCTGGCAGAGGAGGCCCGGCGCACGCTGCGATTCAGCTTCATGGCAGGGGGCGCCGGTGGAAGCGAAGCAGTGTTCTTCGATTGCCGTATGTTCACTGCGCCCGGCAGCGGCACCTGCCTGCCGAACGCGAGGCCGTAACGGATTTTACCGGGGTAACCGGCTGCGCTAATCCCTCCCTCAAATCGAGGAGAGACTATGAGCGGCAGCCCTGACCAACCCTATGACGAAATAGTGCGAAGCCGCCGCAGCATTCGCGGCTATCTGGACAAACCCGTCCCGCGCGAATTGATCGAGGAAGTTCTTGCGCTCGCCATGCGCTCGCCCACTTCCATGAATACGCAGCCCTGGCATTTCCACGTCATCACCGGCGAGCCGCTAGACCGTATCCGCAAGGGCAATACCGAACGGATACTTGCAGGCGAGCCGGACAGCCGCGAATTTCGCCGGGGCGAGCCCTTTGCCGGCGTGCACCGCGAACGGCAGATCGGTGTCGCCAAACAGCTCTTCGAAGCGATGGGAATTGCGCGTGACGACAAGGAGGCCCGTCAGGACTGGGTGCTGCGCGGCTTCCGGCAGTTCGATGCACCGGTCTGCGTAATCGTCACCTATGACCGCGAACTTTCCGGGAGCGATGATACTGCATTCGATTGCGGAGCGGTCACGACCTCGCTCGTCAACGCCGCCTGGTCCCGCGGGCTTGGCTGTGTGATCAACAGCCAGGGCATCATGCAAAGCCCCGTCGTCCGCGAACATGCCGGGATCTCCGACGACCAGGTAATCATGAAAGCCGTCGCCATGGGCTGGCCGGACGAGAGCTTTCCTGCCAATGCCGTTGTCAGCAAGCGCAAGAATGTCGACGAGGCAGTGCGATTCGTGGGGTTTGAATGAGCGATAGACTGATCGATTTCGGCGATGGCTTCTGGTCCGTACGCGGAAGTTTCCGCATCGGCGGGCTGTTCGATATCGGTACGCAATGTGCGCTCGTCCGGCTCGCATCCGGGAATTTCGTCTTTCTCGACAGCTATCCTCTCGATGACGAAATCCGTGCGCAGGTCGACGCGCTGACCGATGGCGGGGCCAAGGTCGAGGCGATCCTCAACCTGCACCCCTTTCACACGGTCCACTGCGAATGGATGCATGAGGCTTTCCCGAACGCGGTTCTCTACGGTACTGCCCGGCACCATGAAGTTCTTCCCGACCTGCCGTGGTCCGACACCCGCTGCGAGCAGGACGAACTTGCGCAGAAATATTCGGCAGATTTCGATTTTTCCGTGCCCGCCGGAGTGCCGCTGGTTTGCGAAGACGACAGCGTGCATTTCTCCTCCATCCTTGCCTTTCACCGGGCGAGCGGGACGATCCATGTCGACGATACCTTCGTCTATCTGCGCAAGGGCTTTCCGCTTTCGCTGCTTCCCTTCACCAGGCGCTTCGGGTTCCACCCCACGCTTGCCAAGGCATTGCATCCGCGAAGCGGAGCGGCGGACGAATTTCGCGAGTGGGCGATCAACCTGGGGATCGAATGGGCCGAAGCCCGCCGCATCGCTGCCGCACACAATGCGGTACTTCCGCTTGATCGGAAGAAACTCCCCGATCTGATCGGCGAAGCGCTGGGACGGGTAGCTCCGGTGCTCGAAAAGCATCGCACCCGGCACAGCTGAGGTCGATCAGCAGGGTTCGCATACGGGCCTTACGAGTCGCTTGGCCTCGCCAATAGGCAGCAGCTTTGGCGTGAGCCTGGACTGCACACGACCGAAATAATTTTTCCGCTCGCAGCCGCCCAAAAACGGCCCGACCGCCAGCGGTTTTCTCCATGCGACGAGCGCATTTTGCATTAATTCAAAATTCATGCGCGGAACGCGAGGCGACCCTCCCCATTGCCCGGAAATCCCCCTCCCGGCAGCAAGCGGAGAGTAGAAATGAAGAAGAACATTCTCTTGGTCGCCAGCGGCTCTTTCATGGCACTACACGGCGTATCTGCGGCGGCGCAGGAAACACCCCCGGCGGAAACCAGCATCGAGACGGAAACCACCACGGCCACGCCCGCGGCCAATGGCGAAGGCGCGGTAGTCACACGCGAAACGACCACCACCACCGCCACAACGGATATGGGAGAGGTCGAGACCGAGATCGATTCCATGCAGTCGGTCGAAACGCCATCCGGCAATAGCACGACAATCGACCGGACCACGGACGCGGATGGCAAGACCACCACCACGGTCGACCATACCAGGATGGATCATTCGGCGCACAAGAAGGAAGATAGCGAAGAAGGTGACGATAAGCCGGAAACCAACTGAGCTACCGGCAACCAATAGGGACGCCTCTCTCCCCCTCCCCAACAGGCGTCCCGGCCGGACCTCTCACCGGCTAGCGGCCCGCGCAGAAATGTGCGGGCCGCTTTCGTTTCAATATCGGATAGGAAGTGCTGGTGAGCCGGGGCTCAGCGCAGGCTCACCACATTGTCCGCTGCCGGGCGCATGCGGCTGCCATCGTAAAGGCTCGCCATCGGCTCGTCCGTCACGATGATCCGTTCCGCAGCGCCAAAGCCGTTGAAATCGGTTTTCATCGCCGCACCGTAAGCGCCGAGCATGCCGATTTCGACATAATCACCCGCTTGGATATCTTCAGGCAGCGCGAAGGGGCCGGGCATGTAATCGGCATCGTCGCAGGTTGGGCCGTAGAAGGCGAAGTCCATTTCCGGCTTGATCAGATCGTCTTCCAGCGCGCGAACGGGGAATTTCCAGTCCACATGCGCCGCATCGAACAGCGCGCCATAGGCGCCGTCATTGATATAGAGCTCCTCGCCGCGGCGCTTCTCCACCTTTACCACGAGGCTACTGTACTCGGCGCACAGCGCACGGCCCGGTTCACACCACAGCTCGGCGTTATAGGCGATCGGCAGCGCGTAGAAGTGCTGGTGGATAATCTTGAAGTAATCTTCCAGCGGCGGCGGCTCCATGCCCGGATAGACGCTGGGGAAGCCCCCGCCCACGTCGATCATGTCGATGACCACCGATGCCTCGGCAATGGCCGCACGGGTACGGTCCAGAGCCTGCACATAAGCGAACGGGCTCATCGCCTGGCTGCCGACATGGAAGCACACACCGAGCCAGTCCGCATACTGGCGGCTTTCCTGCAGCAGCGCCGGTCCCTCGGTGAGATCGCAGCCGAACTTGCTGGCAAGGCTCAACGCCGCGTGTTCCGACGATACGCGCAGGCGCACGCAGAGGCGCAGGTCGGTTGCCTCGCTGCCGTCCTCTGCGCGGGTGGCGTCGACTATCTTCGCCAGCTCCTCGCTCGAATCGAGGCTGAAGGTCTTCACGCCATGCTGGAAATAGGCCTCGCGGATCGCGCCGGGCGATTTGACCGGATGCATGAAACACAGCGTCGCCTCGGGCAGCACCGAACGCACCATGCGCACTTCGGCGATCGAAGCGACGTCGTAATGCGTCACGCCGTTATCCCAGAGGATCTGCACGAGCTCCGGCGAGGGATTGGCCTTCACCGCATAGAGCGACTTGCCCGGAAACTTCTCGACGAAGAAACGGGCAGCGCGCGCCGCGGCATGCGGGCGGTTGAGGATAATGGGTTCGTCGGGCGCGAGCGCGCGAACTACGGACCGGGCGTCAGGAAAATGCTGCAACTCAAGGGACCCCCTAAACGGTCCTGGCGGACCATGAAACGACAAGCTGCCTTGCGGTTAGGAAGTCCCCTTGGGGCAGCGGGAGCGGCGCATATAAATTGTCGGTCATGAAACGCAAGTGAATATGTGACTCGATATCCGCAAGTTTGCGCGGGTCGCACAGAGCCTGAGTTGCGGCGGGACGCACCTAGCTCAACCGGTCGCGGAAGGTCTCGTAGCCGAATTCCTTCACCAGCTCGAGCTGGTCGGTTTCGCTGTCCCACATCCAGATGCTCGGCAATTGCACACCGTTGAAGGTGTTGGTCTTCACCATCGAATAATGCGCCTGGTCGAGGAAAGCGAAGCGCTTGCCAATCTCTGCGCCGCCGGGAATTCGGTAATCGCCGATCACATCGCCGGCGAGGCAGGAAGGGCCGCCGATGCGCACTTCCGGGATTTCGCGCTCGCTGGCCTCCCCCAGCATCGCCGGGCGATAGGGCGCCTCGATCACGTCGGGCATGTGGCAAGTGGCGGATATATCCGCGACTGCGACGGGCACTCCATTGAAGCCGGTATCAAGGATCGTACCGACGAGGATACCTGCATCCAGCGCAACCGCCTCGCCCGGTTCCAGATAGATCTCCGCGCCCGTATCTTCCTTCGCATCGCGCAGGAATTCGATCAGCTCCTCGCGCTGGTAATCGGCTCGGGTGATGTGATGGCCGCCGCCCATGTTGATCCATTTGAGCTGGCCGAACCACGGTTCGATCGCGTCGAATACGCGGTCCCATGTCCTCAGCAGCGGCTCGAGGTCCTGCTCGCACAGATTATGGAAATGGATGCCCTCGACATGCTCCATGATCTCGGGCGTCAGCTGGTCGATCGGAAAGCCGAGACGGCTGCCGGGACTGGACGGATCGTAACGCGGCACCTCGCCGGTCGGCACCTGCGGATTGATGCGCAGGCCCGTATCGAAATCCTGCCCACTCGCTCGCGCATTTTCGAGGATCAGCGCGGCGCGTTGCATCTGGCCGGGCGAATTGAAGATGACATGGTCCGACAGGCGGCAGACCTCTTCCAGTTCCTCGGGCTTGTAGGCGGCGGAATAGGTGGCGATCTCGCCATCGTAGTATTCGCTCGCCAGCCGCGCTTCCCACAGGCCGGATGTGCATACGCCGTCCAGGTATTCACCGATGATCGGCGCCGCGCTCCACATGGAAAAGGCCTTGAGTGCGGACAGAACCTTGATGTCCGCCTCGTCCCGGATTTCGGCCAGCACCTGGCAATTGGCGCGCAGTTTCGCCGCATCCACCACGAAGGCGGGGCTATCGACGCGGTTCAGGTCGAATTGGGCAAAGGCGCCCGGATCGCCAGCTCTAGTTTCCACAGTTCGACCTTGCTCCTATAAATTTCACGCGAAGACGCGAAGAGGTCAGTCTCCGAAACGGCTACCGCGATGTTTGTTGACGATGCGTTTGAGGCCGTCCTTAAACATCGGCTGTCCGAAATTCATCAATAAGCCGAGTGGCAAATGCGTCAGTCGCAAATAGGTAAGGACCTGCTTGCCGTGAACCGGCATTAATTTTTCGACCGACTTGAGTTCGAGAATGAGTCGATTTTCCACCAGAAGATCGATCTTGAACGCGTTGTCTACGACGACGCCCTTATACCGCAAGGGGACCGACACCTGCCGCCGAACCTCAAGCCCTGCTTGCTGCAGCGCTTCAGCCATTAATGCCTCATAGGCGCTTTCAAGCAGCCCCGGTCCGAGATCGTCATGAATATGAAAACCGCAATCGACGGCGATCCGGGCAGTGCGCTCGATCTCGTCCGGGCGCAACATCTTCGCGTCTTCGCGTGAACCGGACTCCATTAAAATGCGACCGGACCATCCAGTTCCTTCACCTGCCAAGGCAGGCCATGCTGGTTCAGCATCTCCATGAAGGGATCGGGATCGAATTCCTCCATGTTGAAGACGCCGTCGCCGCTCCACTTGCCGGTAACCATCATGGCCGATCCGATCATCGCGGGCACACCAGTGGTGTAGGAAACAGCCTGGTTGCCGGTTTCCTCGTAAGCCGCCTCATGGCTGCAGATATTGTTGATGTAGAAGGTCTTCTCGCCCGATCCGTCGAGTGCTTCGCCTGTGGCGATCACGCCGATATTGGTGTTGCCCTTGGTCGTTTCGCCCAGCGTTTCGGGCTTGGGCAGTACGGCGGCGAGGAACTGCAGCGGGATGATGTCCTTGCCCTGATACCTTACCGGATCGATCCGCGTCATGCCGACGTTCTGCAGCACGGTCAGATGCTTGATGTATTCATCGCCGAAGGTCATCCAGAAGCGCGCACGCTCCATCTCCGGGTTGAACTTGGCGAGGCTTTCCAGCTCTTCGTGGTACATCATGTACATGTTCTTGGGCCCGACAGCCTCGAAGTCGAATTCGACCTTCTTGCCCATTGCCGGGGTTTCGACGAACTCGCCGTTTTCCCAGTGACGTGCAGGCGCGGTCACTTCGCGGATGTTGATTTCCGGGTTGAAGTTGGTGGCAAAGGCCTGACCGTGATCGCCGCCGTTGCAGTCGAGGATATCGAGCTGGCGGATGCTCTTCAGCTTGTGCTTCTTCAGCCACATGGTGAAGACACTGGTCACGCCCGGATCGAAGCCTGAACCCAGCAGCGCCATCAATCCGGCTTCCTTGAACCGGTCGTGATAGGCCCACTGCCAGTGGTATTCGAACTTGGCCTCGTCCTTGGGCTCGTAATTCGCCGTATCGAGGTAATCCACTCCCGCTTCGAGGCAGGCATCCATGATCGGCAGGTCCTGATACGGAAGAGCCAGGTTCACTACGAGGCTGGGCTGCACCTTTTTGATCAGGTTCACCATTGCCGGGACTTCTTCCGCATCGATCTCGTAAGTCGCCACGTCGACGCCGGTGCGGTCCTTCACGCTTGCGGCGATCGTATCGCACTTGGACTTGGTGCGGCTGGCGAGATGGATATCGGTGAAGATATCCTTGTTCATCGCCATCTTGTGAACGCAGACCGAGCTGACGCCGCCCGCACCGATGACCAGAACTGTCGACATGGATGAAACCTCTTTCCTGAAAATGCGAATCTAGCGCCCCCTAGCGAAATGCGCAGGCCACGCCAAACGATCCGCTCGCCGCATTTCCTAACGGGCCCGGATCAGGCATAGCGCACGCCATGACCATCGCCCTTCCCACCTCTCCCCTGCATTCGAAACAGGGCTCTGAACCCGTGAACTTTTTTCGCCTTGGACTGTGTAACAGGCGGTCCATGTGTTGCCTGGGAGCGACGAACCGATGAGCGATCTCCGTGTACCGAATCGCGACGGTGTGCTCGCCGCGACCAGATCGATCACCGAGATCCTCCCGCCCAGCCCCCTGCTTCCGGTCGAGATTGCCGGAGTGCGCTGTCACGTAAAGGCGGAAAGCCTCCAGCCAGTAGGCGCGTTCAAAATCCGCGGAGGCTGGTGGCGGCTTTCGAACTTGAATGAGGAAGAGAGATCGCGCGGCGTGGTCGCCGTATCTTCGGGCAATCATGCGCAGGGCGTTGCGTGGGCAGCGCGGCGACTGGGAATCCACGCTGTCATAGTGATGCCGCGCAATGCGCCGAAGGTGAAACTGGAGGCAACCCGCGCACTTGGGACGGAAGTTGTGCTTTATGACCGCCCCGGCGAGGACCGTGACGAAGTGGCCGCACGCGAAGTCGAGGCGCGCGGGGCTACACTGGTTCATGCTTTCGGCGATCCTTGGGTGATCGAGGGACAGGGCAGCGCGGGTGTCGAAATCGAAACGCAGCTGGGCCGTACGCCCTCTCGCATCGTCGCGTGCTGCGGCGGTGGCGGCCTTGCGGCAGGGCTCGCTATCGCCTGCCTGGAAAGCGCGATCCATATTGTCGAACCCGAGGGGTGGGATATGGTCGGCCAGGCCCTTGCCGCAGGAGAAATCGTGCGGGTGGGCGATAAGCCGCCAGCTACCATCTGCGACGCGCTTCAGCCCGATGCGACCAAGCCGATCAATCTGCAGGTCTTGCATGGCCGCGCCGAACCCGGTGTGACCGTCACCGATGAGGAAGTGCGCGAAGCCCAGCGTTTCGCCTTTTCGCGGCTCAACCTCGTCGCGGAGCCGGGCGGCGCAGCAGCCCTCGCCGCAGCATTGTTTGGCAAGGTTCCGCTGGACGAAGATACCGTCATCATGCTGACTGGCGGAAACACTGATGCGGAAAGCTTTGCCGCAACGCTGGCAGCCGTTTGACTTTGCGACGATCTCGAAGCAGTTCAGTCAAGTAACAGGGAGGGAATTCACGATGCAGGCTCAAATGCTCGCACCTGCCGCAGTACTGGTGCTGTGGTCTATCGTCATGCTTTTCTGGATGGCTTTCACACGCCTGCCCGCGATGAAGAAGCTTGGCAGCGGCGGCGGTCTGCGCGAAGCCAAGCCCGGCGGTCGGGGCCAGGATCTGGAAGGTGTGATCGACGACAGGATCAACTGGAAGGCGCATAATTACGCTCACCTGATGGAACAGCCGACGATCTTCTATCCGACGGTTATCATCCTTGCGATCATGGGAGCCGGATCGTGGGACGTGCTGCTGGCCTGGATCTACGTGGTCCTGCGCATCATTCACTCGGTCTACCAGGCCACCGTCAACGTCGTGAAGGTACGGTTCCTGTTCTTCGCGCTATCGAGCCTGGCACTCACCATTCTCGCCATTCGCGCGGTGATGGCCACGCTGTTTTTCAACCCTTCCCTCGCCCCGATATGATGGGAGCCTGACGAATGAATGTGATTACCGAATCCGCCATCTTGCAACCTGTTGTGGTCCTCATGGCATGGACCATGGTCATGTGGCTCTGGATGTACGCCACGCGTATCCCCGCGATGAGCAAGGCGAACATCAAGCCCGACGATGCTCGAAGGACCAAGGGGCTGGACGATGCGCTGCCCGATCAGGTTCAGTGGAAAGCGCATAATTACAACCATTTGCACGAGCAGCCAACCCTGTTCTACGCAGTCTGCCTGCTGCTGGCGATGGTCGGATGGGGCGAAGGGATGAACGCGCTGCTGGCGTGGATCTACGTCGGCCTGCGCATCATACACTCGGTCGTGCAGGTCACCGCCAACAAGGTGATGGTGCGCTTCGTGCTGTTCGCGGTGTCGAGCCTCGTGCTGATCGCGCTGATCTTCCACGCCGCAATCTGGGCGTTCGACATTCACATGTGAGCTGGCAAGGGCTCGCCAGCGGGCGAGCCCTTCTTCAGCCGGGGTTTACTCGGCAGCCTCTGCGGCGTGGGCATGCCCGTCCGCATCAATCTCGAGATTGGCGAGGAAACGCTCGGCATCGAGCGCGGCCATGCAGCCCATGCCAGCGGCGGTGACCGCCTGACGGTACACATGGTCGGTCACGTCGCCCGCCGCGAACACGCCCGGGACGTCGGTCTTGGGCGAACCCGCTTCGGTGAGGAGATAGCCGCCATCGTCCATCGGCAGCTTGCCCTTGAACAGTTCGGTCGCGGGCGCGTGACCGATAGCCACGAAGGCCCCGTCGGCTTCGAAAGTGCTGTCTTCGCCGGTCACGGTATCCCGCAGGTTGAGATGATGCAGCGCGCCGTTCGGGCCGGCCTCGAAGCTCTCCACCGTCTTGTTCCAGATGACCGAAATCTTCGGATGGTTGAGCAGGCGTTCCTGAAGGATCTTCTCCGCGCGCAATTCGTCGCGGCGGTGGATCAGCGTCACATCGTCCGAATGGTTGGTAAGGTAGAGCGCCTCTTCAACCGCGGTGTTGCCGCCGCCGATCACCGCGACCTTCTTGCCGCGGTAGAAGAAACCGTCACAGGTTGCGCAGGCCGATACGCCCTTGCCGCCCAGTTCCATTTCACCCGGCACGCCCAGCCACTTGGCCTGCGCGCCTGTAGCGATCACCAGCACATCGGCAATGTACTCGTCCCCGCTATCGCCCACTGCCCGGAAGGGCGAGCCGCCCCCGATATCGACATCGACGATCGTGTCCCACATCACCCGCGTGCCGACATGCTCGGCCTGCTTCTGCATCTGCTCCATCAGCCAAGGACCCTGGATGACGTCGGCGAAGCCAGGATAGTTCTCGACATCTGTAGTGATGGTGAGCTGGCCGCCAGGCTGGAGGCCCTGCACCACGATCGGCTCCATCATCGCACGCGCAGCATAAATGGCAGCGGAATAACCCGCCGGGCCGGAGCCGATGATCAGCATCTTGGTGCGATGGGTAGCCATATGTCTTGTCTCGTGATCGTATGGGAATTGTGTGAGGCGGCTATATGGGGATTGCCTTTGCCGGAGTCACGCCACGAAGCGTTCGCGAAGCCGGTCCTTCAACAACTCGTCCACACCTAAGGCGCCTTGGACAAAGGCATCGAGCGAACCATGCTCGTCCTCGACCTCCCGCCAGAAGGTGTGAAGATAGTCCTCATTCACCTCCAGCAGCGCCCGGATCGCACCCTCGTCCAGCTTGCGACCAAGTCTTTGCTCGATCCCCGGTACCGACTGGGAAGCGAGCACTTCGAGCGTCGGCGCGTCATTGGTGCGCAGGAACTCTGCCATCTGGTCGTCTCTGCTAACCCCAAGAACATGGAGCATCAGCATAGCGGCGACGCCAGTGCGGTCTTTGCCCGCGAAGCAGTGAACAAGGCTGGCTCCGTCCCGCTCCGCCAACAGGCGGAAGTAGCGGGCGAACATCGAGACCATCGCCTTATTGCGCGGCATACGGGTATAGACACCGATCATTCGTTGGCGGGCGAATTCCTCGGTCGTGGTGCTCTCGTCGACGTCCATATGCGGCGGACTGGAACTGGTTTCGCCATCATGGAAGAAAACTTCGCCATCGAAGCCATACGGTCGCCGGCAAGGATTGCGTTCACGCTCCGAAATACCGCGCAGGTCGATGACGGTCCTGATGTCCAGCGCCTTCACGGCAAGCAGGTCGGCGTCGCTGGCGCCGATGTGCTGCCCCGAACGCCACAACAGTCCGGTC
This sequence comes from Qipengyuania huizhouensis, assembly GCF_019711635.1. GTDB lineage: Bacteria > Pseudomonadota > Alphaproteobacteria > Sphingomonadales > Sphingomonadaceae > Qipengyuania > Qipengyuania huizhouensis. Next base: position 47,614 of record NZ_JAIGNT010000014.1, read on the forward strand.
TTCACCTTTCTCCCACCAGGAGTCGTCCAGCCGCCGTAATCGCGGAAGTTGTGAATGCCTTCGGTGTCGAGGAAAGGTTTGCGAATCATGGACAGGACCGTGGCAGCCACGCTTGCGGGGGGCCAGCTACATAATCATTGCGGAGAATGAGATCAGTGCGGAACGTTGTCGAGATCGCGGAGGAATGTCTCGGTCCAGTTCTGGACATTGTCGTCCCGCACCGTCCCTATCAGCTTCTCGTGACGCTCCTTGCGCTCTTCCAGCGGCATATCGAGAGCAACCCGGATTGCATGCGCGAGATCGTCGGGGCTGTGCGGATTGACCATCACCGCGTCCGGCAATTGCGCTGCCGCTCCGGCGAATTGCGACAGGATCAACACTCCCGGATCCTCCGGGTCCTGTGCGGCGATGTACTCCTTGGCGACGAGGTTCATCCCGTCGCGCAAAGGTGTAACGAGCCCGATTTTCGCTGCCCGGAAGAACCCGAACAATTCCTCATGGGTATAGCCCCGATTGACGTAGCGTACGGGTACGACATCGACTTCGCTGCGCGCACCGTTGATCTGGCCGGTCTTCTGTTCGAGCGTAGCGCGAATTACCTGATAGCTTTCGACATCTTCCCTGCTCGGAGGGGCGATCTGCACGAAAACAAGGTCGCGCACCCGTTCGGGATGCTTGTCGAAGAACCGCGAAATTCCGTCGAGGCGCTCGGGCAGTCCCTTTGAATAATCCAGGCGGTCGACACCGATCATGGCGGTGCGCCTCCGGGTCGAACTCATCAGGCGCTGCTGGGCTTGCCGGGCCTCTCCCTTCTCGCCGAGTTTGCTGAAATGTTCCCAGTCGATCCCGATAGGATAGGCCCGAGCAATCGTGGTTCGCCCATCCAGCGTAACGGACCCGCTCTCTTCGTCCACATCAGCACCAAGTTCCTCACGGCAGTAATGCAGGAAGCTATCGAGCCATTCCTGTGTTTGAAAGCCGACGAGGTCGTAATGCAGCATCGTGCGTACCAAACGCTCGTGATAGGGCAGCGAGACGAACAGCCGGGTCGCGGGCCAAGGGATGTGCAGGAAAAAACCGATGCGGTTCTTGCACCCACGGGAACGCAGGCGCTCTCCAAGGGGAACAAGGTGATAATCGTGCACCCACACGACATCGTCAGGTTCGATCAACGGGGCGACAAGTTCCGCAAAACGTTCATTGACGCGCTCGTAGCCCTTCCCCGTTTCGCGTTCGAATTTGGCGAGATCGAGCCGGTAGTGGAACAGTGGCCATAGCGTCGAGTTGGCATAGCCGTTGTAATATTCCTCGATATCCCTTTCGGACAAGTCGATGGTGGCCGTGGTGACATCGTCGCTGGTCTGCGTGGAGATATTCCCTGTTCGACCGCTTTCGCTTTGTTTGCCCGACCAGCCGAACCACAAACCCTGGCGGTTCTTGAGCGCGGAATGCAGTGCGCCGGCAAGCCCACCTTGCGCCCCCGCTGCTCCACGCGCCTTCGGTACGGCAACACGATTGGAAATTACAACAAGGCGGGCGTCGGCGCTCATCGCACTTCGCTCCAGCTTTTCGAAAGATGACCGGCTGAGTTGATAATACCTACCAGCGAATAGGTCTGCGGGAAGTTCCCCCAAAGCTCGCCCGTCGTGTAGTCCAGGTCTTCGCTTAGCATTCCGGAACGCGTCGTGTGTCCCAGCATGGCTTCGAACATCTTGCGCGCTTCTTCGCTCCTGCCGGTCAGGTGCAATGCTTCGATCAGCCAGAAGGTGCAGACATTGAACGCTGTTTCGGGCGCCCCGAAATCATCCTCGGCAGCATATCGCAGCATGTGATCCCCGCGCCGCAATTCGCGCTCCACAGCCTCGAATGTAGCGAGAAATCGCTCATCGTCAGGCTTCAGATAGCGTAGTTCGACCATCTGAAGCAGGCTGGCGTCGAGATAATTGCTCTCGAAGCTTGCGACGTAGTGTCCGTCCTCTTCGCTCCAAGCCCGGGCATCGATGGTGGCCCGGATGGTCTCCGCGCGTTCTTTCCAGAAGGTAGCTCGATCGGCCTTGCCAAGCCGTGCCGCCACATTGGACAGACGGTCGCAGGCGGCCCAGCACATGACTGCCGAATAGGTATGGACCTCTTGTCGCGTGCGAAATTCCCAGAGGCCGGCATCGGGCTTGTCGTGCTTGGCCCACGCCGCCTCGCCTACTTCTTCAAGATGAGTGAAATCCCGCTCGTCCGCCATCCGCAGGAGCCGCGTGTCGAAGAATGCCTGCGCGGTCGGCATCACGATCTGGCCGTAGCAATCGTACTGGACCTGCGTGTAAGCCGCGTTGCCGATACGTACCGGGCCGTTGCCGCGATAGCCCGCAAGATTCTCGGCCTCGAATTCGTGCAGTTCGGCAAGGCCCATCACCGAATAGAGCGGCTGAATTTGTCCCCCCCGCGCCTGATCGATAATATTGCGAAGATAAGCGAGGTATTTTTCCAGCACATCCAACGCGCCCAGCCGGTTCAGGGCCTGGACCGTGTAGTAACTGTCGCGAATCCAGCAGAATCGATAGTCCCAGTTTCTCTGGCTAGCCGGCGCCTCGGGGATGGAGGTGGTCAGCGCGGCCACGATCGCCCCGGTTTCCTCATGCTGACACAACTTCAATGCGATGGCTGCGCGGATGACCTCTTCTTGCCATTCGAGCGGGATGTGCAGGCCTCGAACCCAGTGTTGCCAATATTTCCTCGTATTGGCTTCCATTCCGCGGACTTCGCTGCGGATGTTGCCTACGAAGGGCTCGTCCGGCCCGAGAAAGAAATGCTGGTCGCTTTCGACGCGATAGCTACAATCTTCGAGAATATACCCGACAGGCGCATCGGTGGTAAGCCGCATCGTCTGATCGCCGAGCAGGTAACGGATATGGTTCGTTCCGCTCGTAGTCTTGCTCAGTTCTTCGCCATAGTTGCGCATCGGCTTGAGGCGAACACGCAGGCGGGGAGCGCCCGACACCGGTCGTGCGATCCTGATGAATGCCACGGGCCGATACATGCGCCCCGATCGTTCGAAACGCGGGGCGAAGTCGTAAATATCGAGCGCGCTACCATCTTCCGCTTCGAGACGGGTGACGAGGATCGGTGTGTTGCGGACATAGTGCTGCGTGGCGGAAACCTGTCCTTCCAGTTCGAACCGCCATACGCCCTCGTCCTGCCGGTCGCCGTTCAGTAACGAACAGAACACCGGGTCACCGTCCACGCGGGGGACGCAGCCCCACACAAAACCTGCCGCTTCGTCGACCAGGGCGCTGACCTGGCAATTGCCGATAGGAGAAAGTTCGAGGTTAGGTTCGGTCATAGATCCAGCCATTTGTGCACTGCAGCGACATCTTCGAGGTGATAGCGAGCAGCCTCGCTATCCCGTTCCCCGACGGCAATACCGAAACCCGAGAATTCGATTGCAGCAGTCATTCCGTCTTCATCGGTCGTGTCGTCGCCAATGAAGATCGGGACCGATCCGGCAAAAGGACGCTCCGCCATGAAAGCGCGCACGGCACCGCCCTTGTCAGCGCCCGGTCGGACGAGTTCAGCAACACTCTTACCGCTGGTAACGCAGAGTTCGTGACGCTCGGCAACTTCACGCGCAAACGATAAGGTCGCTTCGGCTTTGGTGGGGCTCCCACGATAATGCAGCGCTCCTCCATGCAACTTCGTCTCGTAGAAGAGTTCATGCAGTTCTGCATAGGCACGAAGCTCCCTCACACATTCCTCGGAGAGGGCCGCTGGCTCATCACCGAGCCTCGAACCGTCGGGCAATAGCCTCGAAGCACCATGCGACCCTGCCCGGCATAGAGTTATATCGCCCAAATGCGAGGCCAGATCGTCGAGCGCCCTACCGGTTATCAAAGCCAGGCGTCCCTCGAGCCGGTCTCGCAGCGAGTGAAGAGAATCAGCAAGCGTATCGGGCACGTCGATGGCGCCAGGTTCGTGCGCGATGTCCACCAGCGTGCCGTCAAAATCGAGAAACAGCGCCACGGACCCGGCTGCAAGCAGCTCGGCAAAGGGCGGCGGGGATGGGAGCGGAGTGCTGCTGGCCATCGAAAGGGGCCTTAGCGACCTTGCCGCCGAGGTCAAACGATCAGCTATCGGCAATAGCTCCCGGATCGAGGATCAGGTCGCCGTTCTCGACGCGCCAACCCTCTAGACGCGAAAGGAAATTCATACCCAGCACATTGGTATTGCCCAGATTGGGTGCGATCACTGCGTCCAGTCCCTCCGCAGCAATGTTCCCGAAGCTCAGGTGGCCGAGAGTGGTGAGTTCGGCGGTGACCGTTCCGTTGGCGGTGCTAAGCATGACCGGCAAGCCGCCCGTGCGAGGTTCGAGACCGGCACGCGCCGCCGCTTCTCCGGACAAGGCCGTCAGCGTGGCCCCGGTATCGATCAAGAACCGCGTAGGTACGCCGTTCACTTCGGCCACAACCCAATAATGCCCGTCTGCCGCCATGGGCACGAGCGTCTCTTCGCCCACGATGCGCTGTTCGGGCATGCCGATCTGGGTCACGGCGTCCAGCCGCGGATCAAAACGAGCAAGTTGAAGGAATACGGTGGCGAGTATCCCCACCAGTGCAATAGTACTGACGGAGCGAACCAGCCGCCCTCCGGCAATCTTGTTGCGCAGCATCAGAGCGCCGATCCAGCCGAGTAAAAGGGCGGCTATCGTCCCGGCCAGCAGGCCGGATCGCGGAATTGCACGGATGACTTCTGCGATGGCGTCGAAGGCGCTTTGCGGGTCCATCACGCAGATATAGGGAGCAGAACTGATCGCGTCGATGAATGGGCCGGAAAAATCAGGGCGCGTCCCGCTTTTCCGTTGCTTCGGCGAGGATTAGCGAAAAGCGGCCCTGCTCGTCGGTCCAACGCTTTTTAGGAGCCCAGCCCCCCGCCAACAACAGCATGTTCGCGCTTCGACGCGTGAATTTGTGGCTGTTTTCCGTATGGATGGTTTCGCCTTCGCTCATTGTAAAGCTCTCGCCTGCGACCGTGAAGGCGATATCGCGCACTGCCTGCAGATGCATCTCGATACGCGCAAAATCGTCGTTCCATCGGGCCAGATGTCGTAGCGCATCGACAGGAATGTTTCCGCCGAGTTCGCGGTTGATCCGGCGAGCAAGATTGAGATTGAACTCGCCAGTTACCCCCCGCGCATCATCGTAGGCGGCTTCGAGTACCTGCCGGTCCTTCACGAGATCCATCCCGATGAGCAGCAGTGGCATTTCGTCCCGTCCGGCCCCGAGTGTCGCGCGCATCGAGCGCAGCAGGTCCACCGCCGTTCGGGCCACCATGTTTCCGATGGTCGATCCGGGAAAAAACCCCAGTTTTTTCGCGCCGAAAACCTCGCTCGGCAATTCCACCTGGCGCATGAAATCCGCTTCGACCGGATAGACATTCAGTGCGGGAAACTTCTCCGCCAATGCGGCTGCCGACATCCGCAGGAAATCGCCCGAAATATCGAGCGGGACATAGGCGGCGGGCTCTATGGCGCGCAACAGGAGCGGGGTCTTCACCGAACTACCCGAACCGAACTCGACCACTGCCCTGCCCTTGCCGATCAGCTCGGCGAATTGCTGACCGCGAGCTTCGAGAATCTCGGTTTCCGCGCGGGTTGGGTAATATTCCTCGAGTTCGGTAATATCTTCGAAAAGCTGCGAACCGGCATCGTCATAGAGCCAACGCGCGGGAATGGCCTTCTGGCGCTGGTGCAAGCCTGCAAGCACATCTTCGCGAAAGGCACGATCCACACCATCCTCATCGCGATCGACGAGCGCTATTCCCTGTTCGGTACTCATAAATCCTTTGCCAATCTCAGCCCCGTGTATTGCCAGCGCTGGTGGGGATAGAAAAAGTTGCGATAGCTGGCGCGCGAGTGCCCCCGCGCGGTGGCGCAGCTGGCGCCCTTCAGAACGAACTGCCCACTCATGAACTTACCGTTGTACTCACCCACCGCGCCTTCTGCTGGCTGGAAGCGGGGATAGGGTAGATAGCCGGAACGCGTGAACTGCCAGCAATCGCCAAACAGGCTATCGGAGCCGATCGGGAGAGGCGGGGACGCATCGTCCAACTGGTTGCCGCTTGCCGGATCATGTGCCGCCAGTTCGCCCTCCTGACCACGGGCGATCGCTTCCCACTCGAATTCCGTCGGCAGACGCTTGCCCGCCCAGGTCGCGAACGCATCTGCTTCGTAATAGGAAATGTGAGTGACCGGCGCGTCAGGATCGCGCTCCTGCCAGCCGCTATGCGTGAAATGCTGTTGCTCACGCCAATACAAAGGCGCGCGAACCCCGTTTTCCTGGACCCAGGCCCAGCCATCGGACAGCCATAGAGTCGCCTCATCATAGCCACCATCCGCGATGAATTCGGACCATTCCCCGTTCGTGACGAGGCGCGATGACAGGGCGAAAGGTTCGAGCAGGACACGGTGTGCGAGGCCTTCGTTGTCGAAAGCGAAACCATCCGACTGGTGTCCGATCCGGGCAATGCCGCCGGGATGCTCATACCAATCATCCGCCTGTTTTCGCGCCGAAGGAACCTGTGTGTCCCACATGGCGGGGCCAAGCGGGTTCTGGAAGAGGGCGTGCTTGATATCGGTTAGCAGTAGTTCCTGATGCTGCTGCTCATGCGCAAAACCGAGTTCGACAAGTGGGCGCAATTCTTCGCGCTCAAGCAAGGGCTGCATGGCGTCATCGACATGGGCGCGCCAGGCAAGGATGTTTTCCAATGTGGGTCGCGAGAGCATCCCCCGGGAAAAGCGCGCGATCCGCTTACCTTCCGCTTCGTAATAGGAATTGAAGACGAAAGGCCAATCTTCGTCATAAAGCGAATAGCCGTCCTCGTGGTCGCGCAAGAGGAAGGTTTCCCAGAACCAGGTCACATGCGCCAAATGCCATTTGGCGGGGGACGCATCCTCCATCGACTGCAAAGTGGCATCGGTTTCGGAAAGGGGTCCGACCAGAGCCTCGCTCAGGGAGCGCACCCTGGCGTATCGTTCTGCAAGATCCCCTGTGGCCGCGGATTGTCTGGCCTGAACGCCGGGCATAGCCCTGCTCTCCTCTTGCAGTTGCCGGCAGCGACAACCGGCGAGCACCATGGCGTATTTAAGTATCGGTTTAAAGGCCGCTATTCAACGTTGCCCACCATGGGTCCGGTGCTTGGTCAAGCCAATTCCGAGATCGAGCGAGCTTTCGAACCAGACGGTCGAAAGGCCAAGAGGTTCCGGCGGTTGCGCGCTGCGCTAGGCTGCGTCCGCCTGCTTCTGCGCGTGTTCGGCATTGAGCGTTTCCGCGATCAGGAATGCCAATTCCAGCGATTGCGCAGCATTAAGACGCGGATCGCAATGCGTGTGATAACGATCTTTGAGCGCTTCGTCCGTAATGGCAACAGCTCCGCCTACGCATTCCGTCACATCCTGCCCGGTCATCTCGACATGGATGCCGCCCGGGTGCGTGCCTTCGGCACGATGCACGGCGAAAAAGTCCTTCACTTCGGTCAGGATGCGGTCGAATGGGCGGGTCTTGTAACCACTCTCCGATTTGACGACATTGCCATGCATCGGATCGCAGCTCCACACGACCGGATGACCTTCCGCCTTCACCGCACGGACAAGGCGCGGCAGGCCATCTGCGACCTTGTCATGTCCGAAGCGACTGATCAGCGTGATGCGACCTGGTTCGCGTGCTGGGTTGAGCGTATCCAGCAACCGCAGCATGGTGTCGGTCTCCAGGCTCGGTCCGCACTTCATACCCAGCGGATTGCCTATTCCGCGCGCAAACTCGACATGTGCACTGCCCTCGAAACGCGTACGGTCCCCAATCCAGACCATATGTGCGCTGGTATCGTACCAGTCGCCGGTGAGGCTGTCGCGGCGGGTCAGCGCCTGTTCGTAGGGCAGGAGCAGTGCCTCGTGGCTGGTGTAGAAGCTGGTGCCCTGCAACTGGGGCACGGTTGCAGGGTCGATCCCGCAAGCTTCCATGAAGTCGAGGGATTCCCCGATCCGGTCGGCGACGTCGGAGAACTTGTCTGCCCAGGGGCTACGCCCCATGAAGTCCAGCGTCCACTGGTGGACCTGCCGCAGGTTTGCGTAGCCACCGCCAGCGAACGCGCGCAGGAGGTTGAGCGTGGCCGAAGCCTGGAAATAGGCGCGGACCATGCGCTGGGGATCGTTGGTACGGGTCTCAGCGTCGAATTCGATGCCGTTGACATTGTCGCCGAAGTAGCTGGGTAGGGTCACATCGCCCTGCGTTTCAGTATCAGAGCTGCGCGGCTTGGCGAATTGGCCCGCCATACGGCCGACCTTAACCACCGGCTTCTTGCTGGCGAAGGTCATTACGACCGCCATCTGCAACAGCACACGAAAAGTGTCCCGGATGTTGTTCGGATGGAATTCGGCGAAGCTTTCCGCACAATCGCCGCCCTGCAACAGAAATCCGTTGCCTTGCGCTACTTCAGCAAGGTCCGCCTTGAGCGCACGCGCTTCACCCGCAAAGACAAGCGGTGGATGGCTGGAGAGCGCCTGTGTCGCCTCGTCCAGAGCTTCGGCGCTTTCATAGCGTGGCAGGTGCTTCGCTTCGAAAGTCTGCCAGCTATCGGGTGCCCATTCGCGTGCCATCATTATTCCAGTTGCAATCAATTAAGGCCAAAACCCAAGCCGACACGCCCTTTTCGCGCAAGCAGCATAAACTTGGCCAGCGCAAAAGAGCGATTGCGCTGATCGCCTCAGCGACCGCTTTGCGCCGAACCGGCTCTGGCAGACGGGGTGGCGAGTTGCTGACCCTCGGGTATCACAGCCATACGCCAGCCGGCAGTTCCGCCGAAATATTCGCGCGCCAGCGCCAGCATGGCTTCTGGCGTGGTCTGCGAGTAATCGTTAATCAGACCTCTTAGCGCCTGCATCCGCCGCGGGTCCTGCGTCGAGCCTTCGAGTTCGAGCAAATAGAAATAATTCCCGCTCGATATCCGCTCGTAATAGTTGCGCAGCGGCTCGGTGGCGCGCGCCAATTCGTCGGCAGACGGCGGCGTTTCGGTCAGTTCACGTGCGATCCGGTCGGCTTCGGCAAAGAAAACCGGCACGTCCTTGGGCTGTAGCTGGGCGAAACCGGTGATCGACCCGCCGCTATCGACATCGGTTGGCCAATCCAGTCGAACCGAAGGTGAATAGCTCGCCCCCGCCTTTTCTCGCATGGCATCGAGAAGCCGATTGCTGAACACTTCGGTCAGGATAGAAAGTTGGCGCGATTTGCGAATTTCGCCCATGCCGCCACCCGTCGGCCAAGAGATAACTGCCGCTGCCTGGTTCGCTTCGCCCTTGTGATAGCGCACCACCGTTTCCCCCGCCGGGGCAATCTCGATCGCACGGTCGAGCATGGCAGGAGGGATAGGCTTGCGATCTGGCAAAGCGCCAAAGGTGCGCGAAAGCGTTTCGATCGCCTCCTCGCGGTCGAAGTCGCCGAAAATCAGCACTTCCACCGGACCTTGAGACAGGATCGGCTCCCACACTTGACGGAAGCCTTCGACCGTGGTGGCTTCGAGTTCCTCGGGCGAAGCCGTGCGGAAGATCGGATTCTCGTCATAGATATAATATTCGAGGTCACGATTCAGGACGCCGCCGGGACTGGAAGCATAGCTCTCGTAGGCCAGCCGCCCGGCAGCCTTTGCCCGGATAACCGGGTTGGGGTCCCAGCGCGGCATACCTAGCTTCGCAGCGAAGAGATAAAGCTGGTCGGCAAGATCCTGGCGCCGCGTCTGGGCGCCAAAGGTGAACGTGCCTTCTTCGATACCGAAATCAAAGCCCATCTTTCGCCCGGTCGAGATGCGGTCGAGTTCTTCCTGCCCGAGCTCGCCCAGCCCCGACTGGATCAACGCCACCTGACCAAGATCGATATAGGGTGCATCTTCGGGATCGAAGGCACGCAGCCCCGCACCGAACCGCACTTTCACCGCCACACGACCAGGCTCATGACTGTTCGCCATCAACAGAGCCTTTACGCCATTGGCGAACTCGATCCGTTCGACATCACCGATACCATGTGGCACGCGCGCCACGACCTCGCCCGGAGTTCCGATCGGCGGAAGATCGTCGAAGCTTATGCTCTGCGCAGCAAGGCGCGCATTGTCTGCTGCAACCACAGGTTCGAGAAGCGCAGACTTGACCGCTGTTTCGCTCGTATCGAGAGCTTCGGGCGTTACATAGACTGCCCGGATGACACTGCCGTCGAAAAGCTTGCGGGTTTGTTCAAGCACGTTCTGCGGGGTCGTTTTGGCCTTCATCGAATTGAAGACCATCAGGAAAGTTTCCGGCGCGGCGATGGCTTCGCGGATATCGACCGCGTTTACTAGATCGTTGGCATAATTCGATCCGGCAAGCACCGAGCGCTGTTCGACCATGTTTGCATAGCCGACTTCCATCTCGGCAAGTTCACGCTCCATCTCCTCCTGGGTGGGAGGGTTGGCCAGCGCATCGGCAATGATCGCGCGGACATCGGCCAGTCCGGCCTCCCAGTCCTCGGTCAAAGGGGCAAACTGGACGAGCGTCGCATGGGTCGAGCGACTGATCTTGGACTCGCTCGCCTGAGCATAGAGATAGCTGCCGCCAGCGCGCGCGCGCGCTTCCAGACGCCGGTTGATAAGCGCAAGCGCCAATTGCTCTCTCAGGCGTCCTTCGTTGTAGACAACCGTATCGTCGACCTGCCGCCACGGCCGGAAATAGCCGAACGTGAAGGCACGCGGCATTGTCGGCTCGACAATTACTGCAACTTCACCGACGGGATTGGCTGGATCCGCGTCTGCAGGGGCCGCCGGATCGCCGAAATCCGGTGCCTGCCCCGAAGGGCCTGTCACCTTCCAATCGGAGAAATGTTTTTCGATCATCGATGCGAACAGCAATGGATCGAGATCGCCGACGACCGAAATCACGGTCTTCTCCGGCCGATACCACCGGTTGTAGAACTCGCTGACAGATTTTCCATTGGCTGCGTTCAGGCTGTCTTCGGTGCCGATGGTGATGCGTTCCGCCAGCCGCTGGCCGGCAAAAAGCGTCTGCAAGGTCCGTTCATTGACCCGCTCGCCGACACCCCCGCGTTCGCGTTTCTCGGCAAGTACGATCGGGACCTCAGCTCGAACGTTGGCATCGGAAAGAACCGGCTCGCGTATCATGCCTGAAATAAGCTTCATGCTCTCATCGAGCTTCTGCGCATCCACATCCGGCAGATCGAGCTTGTAAACCGTATGCGTCGGGCTGGTTTCGGCATTGGTATCGCTGCCGAAAGTCGCGCCGAGACGCTGCCAGGTCGGAATGGCTTCGGCACGCCCAAGATACTTGCTTTCGCGGAATAACAAGTGCTCCAGCAAATGGGCATAACCCAGCTCGTCGTCCTCTTCATAGAGCGAGCCGGCATCGATCCGTACTCGGATCGAGACCTGGCCGGGAGGGACACCGTTCTCGCGCACACCGTAGCGAACGCCGTTGTCCAGTTCGCCGAAGAGCCATTCCTCATCCTGCGGAACATCGCTGTTCTCGTAAATCCAGGGGACCTCGTTTTCGGCCTGAAGGGATTCAGGGCGCGGTGAGTCCTGAGCGAGAAGTGTCTGCGGAACCAGCAGAAGAACAGGAAAAACGAACGCGAGACGCCGCACGGCGCGCATGGGATCAAACATAGCGCGACATATAGTGACGGGGGTTCTGAAGCGCCAGTGAATGAAGGAAATGCTTTGGTTGGCGGAAGAAGAATGGCTTGTTCCGTCCTCCCCGCACTCCTACATCACACCCATGTTCATCGAAACCGAAACCACGCCCAATCCAGCCAGCTTGAAGTTCCTGCCCGGCCGCCCGGTCATGGGCCAGGGAACGCGCGAATTCGCCACACCCGAAGCAGCTGAGGCCAGTCCCCTGGCACAAGCCATTTTCGACACCGGAGAAGTCGTCAACGTCTTCTTCGGGGGCGATTTCATTTCGGTAACGACAGCGCCAGGCGTCAACTGGTCCGATCTGAAGCCGCAGGTTTTATCTATCCTTCTCGACCATTTCATATCCGAAGCCCCGCTCTTCGTACCTGGAACTGCAGGAGGGATCTCGGTACCGGCCGAGGATGACGCCCTTTTCGTCGAAGAGAGCGAGGCCGATGCCGATATCGTCGCCCAGATCAACGAGCTTCTGGAGACGCGGGTTCGCCCGGCAGTGGCGGGCGACGGTGGCGACATCCAGTATCGCGGCTTCAAGGACGGCGTGGTTTATCTGCAGATGCAAGGTGCGTGTTCCGGTTGCCCCTCTTCCACCGCCACGCTGAAGCACGGTATCGAAGGCTTGCTGAAACATTACGTGCCGGAGGTCGTTGAAGTCCGCGCAGCCTGACTTTTTCGCGAACCGATATCAAGGAACTCCATGACCCAGCAATTCCACGACAATCACCTGTCGGCCAACGCACTCGACCAGATTTTCCGAGAAGCGCGCAGCTATAATGGCTGGCATGACAAGGACGTCACCGAAGAACAGATCCACCAGATTTACGAGCTGATGAAGATGGGCCCAACGTCTGCCAATATGCAGCCGGCCCGCCTCGTCTGGTGCAAGTCTCAGGGATCGCGTGACAAGCTTGCGGAATTCGCTTCGGAAGGGAATCAGAAGAAGATCAAAACGGCGCCCGTCGTCGTGATAATCGGCTATGACATCGACTTTCACGAAGAACTGCCATGGCTGTTTCCGCATACCGATGCCAAGAGCTGGTTTGAAGGAGACGAGGAAGGCCGCAAGGAAGGCGCCGCGCGCAATTCCGCTCTTCAAGGCGCTTATCTAATGATTGCCGCCCGAGCGCTGGGCCTCGATTGCGGCCCGATGTCGGGGGTCGACCTTGACAAGGTTACCCATCATTTCTTCGCCGACCAACCGCGTCACCGAGCCGATTGGGTCTGCGCAATCGGTTATGGCGATAAGGAAACCATCTTCGACCGCAGCCCACGCCCCGATTTCGACAAGTTCAATCGTATCGACTGACTTGAAGCGCGCCGCCGCCTGATGCAGGGCGCAAAAATGCGCACACTTGCCATCGAAACTGCCGGAGAGGCATGCTCCGTCGCACTTTTCCGCGGCGATGAATTGATCGCCCACGGGCACGAGACGATCGGACGCGGACATGCCGAGCGGCTAGTTCCGATGATCGAGAGATTGCCGGAGAAAGGCCGGGCTCAGGAAATATTGGTCTCGCTTGGCCCGGGCAGCTTCACGGGTGTACGCATCGGCCTCGCCGCCGGACGTGCGCTCGGTCTGGTATGGGGAGCGGTCGTTCTGGGATATCCCACTCTTGCACTGGTCTCGGCAATCGCGCGCGATCGAGGTGCGAAGAATGTCGGAGTTTGCGTAAACGGAGGACATGGCGAATGGTTCGTACAAAGCTTTGATAGAGATGGTCGACCTGTCGACGATCTTTCGTCGGTTTCTCCTCGCAAGGCTCTGGTATCGTTAGCCGGGCAGGTGGTGGCAGGTAATCGGGCCAATCAGTTCGCCGAACTATCTACCGAGACCGTCCAGGCCATCGATTTGCTTGCCGACGCGCGCCACGTACCATCGATCCCCCGAGATTTGCTGACCGATAAACTCTCTCCCATCTATGGCCGCGCACCGGACGCGAAGGTACCAGGCCGATGACCGATCTCGATCACCTGCTGGAAGTGATGGAAGCGAGCTTCGACCCGCACTACCGCGAAGCATGGACACGGCGTCAGGTAGAAGATTCACTTTCTCTTTCTTCAACCTACATGATTCTCGTTGACACGGCAGGGGCGGTCCTTCGAGAAGGAGATGCCGCGGCAGGCTTCGTCCTTGCCCGGCAAGCTGCCGACGAGGTTGAGCTACTCCTGATTGCTGTGGTTCCCGCAAGGCGAGGCCTGGGTTTGGGGCGCAAGCTCCTGCACCTTTTCTTCGATAGTGCCAGAGCGCGCTCTGCGACGAGAGTCTTTCTCGAAATGCGGGCGAACAACCCGGCCGGAGCCCTCTATAGATCGGAAGGTTTCGAACAGATCGGACGACGACGCGATTACTATCGCACGATTACCGGCGAACGGATCGACGCGCTTACCTTTGCCAGGGCAGTCTAAAAACTTCGATTTCACAGCGGGAAATTGCAGGTGCGCAACAAATTTGACGCAAATTTACAATTCTCCATAGACAGTATAAAAAGCAAAGAATAGGCAGACAAAAAATGGAGTCTCCTCAATGGAACAGTTTGAAACCGATATGACCGAGACGTTGATTACGTTGACCTCGGACATTGTTGCTGCCCATGTTTCCAATAACAGTGTCGCTGTAGATGACGTCCCAACGTTGATTTCTAACGTTTATTCCGCTCTTAGCAGTCTTGGTGGTTCCGGTGCTACCGAAGAGGCTCGCCCCGATCCGGCCGTTTCGGTACGCGCTTCGGTCAAGAAAGATCACATCATCTGCCTCGACTGCGGCAAGAAGATGAAGATGCTCAAGCGTCACCTTTCGACCGAACACGATATGACGCCGGAAGAGTATCGCCAGCGGTGGGATCTCTCGTCTGACTATCCCATGGTCGCTCCGGAATATGCAGACACCCGGCGTGATCTCGCCAAAAAGATCGGCCTCGGTCGCAAACCCGGCCAGAAGCGTGGTCGCAAGAAGGCTTCGTAAAAGACTATCGGTTCAGCTTGAGATAGACGCCCCGGCCCGATATGGGTACGGGGTGTTATTCATTGCAGGAAACCGATTTGCACCAGCGTATCGATCTCGAACAGCTTTGCGCCGATAAAGGCTTACGGATTACCGAGCAAAGGCGCGTAATCGCCCGGGTCCTTTCAGAGGCTGACGACCATCCGGATGTAGAAATGGTCCATGATCGTGCGAACAAGATCGACCCGGGTATTTCGATTGCCACCGTCTACCGAACTGTGAGGCTGTTTGAAGAGGCCGGGATTCTCGACCGCCATGATTTCGGAGACGGCCGGGCGCGCTACGAAGCCGCTCCCGAAGCGCATCACGATCACCTCATCGATGTCGAAACCGGCAAGGTTGTGGAATTCGTCGATCCCGAACTTGAGGCTTTGCAAAAGCAGATAGCGGAGAAGCTCGGCTATCGTCTCGTCGACCACCGGATGGAACTCTATGGCGTCCGGCTCGACCGCGAGAGCTGATCGCAAGCTCGCGCATTATACCGACAAACGGCTGGCTGCAGCGCGGGGAGAGAAAGTCCCCCTAACGATCGCTGGATGGATGCGGTTCATCCTGCGTACGATCGGAATATTGGGTCTGCTGCTGATATTTGTTCCGCTACACTATGCCTATCGCATTTTCGCCTATGGCTCACCCTTCCCGATGTTTTTCCTGCGCTACACGGCGCGAGTGGTAGGCGCTAAGGTAACGGTTGCCGGAACGCCGCTTCGCCGCGACGTATTCTTCATCGCCAATCACATCTCATGGCTCGACATACTGGCAATGGCTGGTGCCAGTGGCACCGCCTTCGTGGCCAAATGGGAATTGAGTCAGGTCCCGGTGATCGGATGGCTTTGCAGCCTCAATCGCACGGTCTTCGTGAAGCGCGAGCACCGTATGGGCGTAGCCGAACAGATCAATGCATTGAGGGAGGCACTGCAAGACAATTGGTCGGTGACCGTATTTCCCGAAGGTACGGTTACAGACGGCCATTCGCTCCTGCCTTTCAAGTCATCTATGCTCTCTGTCCTGGAGCCGCCGCCCCCGGGAGTGATGGTACAACCGGTCGTGCTCGATTATGGAAGCAATTCCGAGGAAATTGCGTGGATCGGAGAGGAAGACGGCCTGCACAATGCAATGCGCGTAATGGCCAGGCGCGGTTCTTTCGATCTGCGAATTACCTATCTGGAGCCCTTCAGCCCAGAGCATCATCGCGGTCGAAAAGCGATAGCCGCCAAAGCACGCGCCGAAATCGTGGAGCAGTTGGTTGCCAATCTCGGCAAGCCGCTGCGCGATTATCACCATGTGGTAGAGGCAGTACGCTATCGACCGCCGCACGCTCGCGATGCGAATTAAAGCCCTGCCTTGACCAGCCAATCGTGGAACAGCCGAACCGGCCTTTCCTCGAGTGCGGTCGGTTTACAGACGAACCAGTAGCTATAAGGGCTTTCCACCTCGACCCCGTACAGATCGGTCAGGCGATTATCCCGAGCGCGCCGGAGGTGATCGTCATGCATAATCGCAATGCCAAGTCCTTGTGCGGCAGCCTCCAGCATCAACTGGCCGGAATCGAAGTGGTCGATCGCTGTCGGTTCCAGATCGTGCAGCGACAATGCGTCTTTCCACGCCCGAAAGCTTTCGGGTAACTCGTTGTGGATCAGGAAAGTCTGCTTTTCCAACAATGCCTGATCCGGTTCACTCCCGATCTTTTCCGCCACTTCCTTGCTGGCAATGGCATGCACCATGTTGAAATCGAGCCGTACCGCATGAAGACCGCTCGCCGGGCCGCGAGAAAGAATTATCGCTGCATCCAGCGTATCGCCCACCCGGTCCTCCAGATGAGGGCCGGTATCGATATCGATATGCAGCAACGGATGCCGGGCACGCAGTTCGCCAAGGCGCGGGAAGAGCCGCTGGCTGCCGAACAGAGGTAATACACCGAGATGGAGGCGGAGGACCGACAGGTTTTCCGATTGGCTTTCGACGGCCCTTGCCAGTGCTTCCAGCTGAGGGTTAACCGCTTCGTAAAAGGCGTGCCCGTCGTCGGTCAGCTGCATTGCCTGCCGGGCGCGGGTAAAAAGCTTCTTGCCGACAAATTCTTCCAGATTGCCGATCCGCCGCGACAGTGCCGAAGGGCTGAGACCCAGTTCATCCGCCGCGGCACGGGCCGAGCCGAGCCGCACGGTACGCACGAAAGCCTCGAGGGCGCGGAGGGGCGGAAGACGGCGTGTAGCCATGCTGGCGAACTATTCAGGAAATGTGAAGCTGTCGAGGGCGAATGTTCGCTTTCTTGCAACTTGTGTGATGCTAGTCTGTCTGTTCGATGACCTCGGGCGCATGCAGCCGCAGCCGGGTGACGTGAGTCTCGTCACCATCCGTAACTTCGATCTTCCATCCGCTCGGATGCTCCAGAACTTTCCCCACTGGCGGGACCTGCTCCGCCAAAACGAATGCCAGGCCACCCAGAGTGTCGACAGATTCTTCCACCTCGGCCAGTCTCGGATCAACTTTCTCCGCCACATCGTCGAGTTCGGCACGCGCGTCGCAATCCCACATTCCGTCACCGATCGAAGCAATCCACTCTTCCGGAGCGTCGTCATGTTCATCTTCGATATCGCCGACGATTTCCTCCACCAAATCTTCGATCGTGATGATCCCGTCGGTGCCGGAGAATTCGTCCAGTACGATGGCCAGGTGCATACGCTGAGCGCGCATATCGGCCAGCACGTCCAGCGCATTGCGCGTTTGCGGCACGTATAGCGGTTGGCGCATCAGGACGGTCCAATCGGTCGGAGGCGCCTTCCGCTCGGCAAGGTAGGGAAAGATATCCTTGATGTGGATCATCCCGATCACATCGTCGAGCTGTCCGCGATAGACCGGCATGCGCGAGTGCCCGTGCTCGGAAAAAGCTGCCACGACCTCGTCCCAACTGGCCTCTGCGCTTACCGCAATGATCTCTCCACGCGGTACGGCGACATCGTCGGCGTCATGTTCGCTGAAATGCAGCAGGTTGCGCAGCATCTGACGCTCGACGCCTGAAAGATCGCCCTTGCCGATATCATCGGTGTCTTCGGAACCGTTCTCGCCCTCGTGCTCGTCGATGGCCTCTTCGAGCTGGGCGCGAAGCGACCGCTCGCCGGCTTCGGCGTCAAACAATTTGCGGATCGCGGGCCACAGCCCGCTGCTACTCTCCGCGTCTCCGGCGGGGGGGGAAGAATTGGCCATGGGCCGGGTGCGTACTCCTTGTTCGCTTCGCCTCGAAGCTAGTCGCGATCCCCATATGGGTCAGCAATACCCAGTTTTGCAAGCGCTTCGATCTCTAGTTTTTCCATTGCTGTTGCCTGCTCGTCGGAATCGACATGATCATGTCCTGCCAGATGGAGCATTCCGTGGATCAGCAGATGCGCGGTGTGAGCCTCCAGCCCAAGGCCCTTTTCAGCCGCCTCGCACTGGCAAGTTTCGAACGCGAGGGCGATGTCGCCCAGCATTTCCGGCGGGCCGCTCTCGCTCAGCGCCACGAGATCGTCGCGCCCGAGCATGGGGAAAGACAGCACGTTGGTCGGTTTGTCCTTCCCGCGCCATTCCCTGTTCAATTCGTGGACCTGCCCGTCGACTGTAAAGAGCACGCTGGCGATCAGTCTAGGATTCCCGAGCGCTGGCTCGACCCCGGCTACGGCTTCGTGCGCGCGCTCGGTCAATGTGGTCCAGTCCTTGTCTTCCGGCCAGCCGTCGATCTCGATATCGAAATGCACTTAGGCGTTCGGTCCCTCGTAGGCCTCGACGATGCGTCCCACGATGGGGTGGCGCACCACGTCGGCCGCCGTAAACCGGATGGTGCCAAAGCCCTCGACACCCTCCAGCTTACCCACCGCATCTGCCAGGCCGCTCATACCGTCACCGCCGGGAATATCTACCTGACGAGGATCGCCGCAGACGACCATCCGGCTGTTCTGGCCGAAACGTGTAAGAAACATCTTCATTTGCTCGCGCGTGGTGTTCTGCGCCTCATCGAGGATGACGAAGGCATCGGCCAGCGTGCGCCCGCGCATAAAGGCGATTGGCGCAATCTCGATTTCTCCCGACGCCAGCCGCCGCTCGACCTGTTCGGGCGGCATGCAATCGTAAAGCGCATCGTATAGCGGGCGCAGATAGGGATCGACTTTTTCCTTCATGTCCCCGGGCAGGAAGCCAAGCTTCTCGCCCGCTTCCACGGCGGGACGCGAAAGGATCAGGCGTTGGACGCTGCCGTTGATCAGCTGAGCCACCGCCTGTGCCACTGCGAGATAGGTCTTCCCCGTTCCTGCAGGACCAAGCGCAAAGATGATATCGTCGCGTACCAGGCTGCGCATATAGGTCGCCTGCATGGCGCTACGCGGCACGATGGTCTTGCGCCGCGTGCGGATCATGATCGGCGGGCCTTCGGGCTTGCCGTCCAAGATGCCGTCCAGTGTCGGTTCGTTGGACATGGCGATCAGCGATTCGATCGCGCCAGCGTCAAGATCCTGACCCATTGCTAGCCGGTCGTACATTTCATTGAGCACGTCTCGCGCGCGGGCCACACTGTCTTCCGGTCCTTCGATATGGATCGCATTGCCGCGGGCGGAAATGAATACGCCCAGCCGGTTCTCGACCTGCACCAGATTGGCGTCGAATTGTCCGAACAGGGCACCGAGCAGGCTCTGATTCTCGAAGTTCACATCCACTTGTGCGCGGCGAACCTCGCGCTGGGGTGCGGGCGGTTTGGTCAGGGCCGGTTCGGCCTGCCGAGCTGGTTTGCGAGCCATCTGCTCCTTTCGCATGGGTTGCGAGTCGGAATCTAGGCGCTCTCCGGTACTTGGCAAGTCGGCTTGCGACAGGCCGGTGGAAAGTCACCTGTTTGTAATCAGGCGGCGACGGTTTCGCGCAATTTTCCGGCGAGCGAATTGGGCCCCGCTTCGACCAGTTCGACTTCAACCATATCGCCGATTTCACATTCGCCCTCGAACCACACGCTTTGCAGCCAGGGCGACTTACCGAGCCACTGGCCGGGCAGCTTGCCCTTGCGCTCGACCAGCACTTCGCAGGTCTTGCCGACGCTTGCTTCGTTGAAAGCAAGCTGGTGGCGGTTGAGCGCGGCCTGCAGGCGCTGGAGACGTTCGTCCATCACCTCGCGCGGGATCTGTCCGTCCATAGTCGCGGCGGGCGTGCCGGGACGCGGCGAGTATTTGAAGCTGAAGGCCTGCGCGTATTTCACCTCTTCCACCAGCGCGAGCGTCTCTTCGAATTCCGCCTCGGTCTCGCCCGGGAAGCCGACGATGAAATCGCCCGACAGCGCAATATCGGGCCGCGCGGCGCGCACCTCTTCCAGCAGGCGAAGATAGCTTTCCGCCGTGTGGCTGCGGTTCATCGCCTTGAGCACGCGGTCCGATCCGCTCTGCACCGGCAGGTGGAGATAGGGCATCAGCTTGTAAACTTCCGCGTGACACCGAACCAGCCCATTATAAAAATCGTTGGGATGGCTGGTCGTATAGCGAATTCGCTGTAATTCCGGTATCTTGGCAAGCTCTCTTATCAAGCCGTCCAAACCGATTTCGTCACCTTCCGCATTGCTTCCGGACCATGCATTCACATTCTGCCCCAGCAGTGTGATTTCACGCACTCCCTGATCCGCCAGGCGAAGGGCTTCGTCGACCAGATCGGCGAAGGGGCGGGAAATCTCGGCACCTCTCGTATAGGGCACCACGCAATAGGTGCAGAACTTGTCGCACCCCTCCTGCACCGTGAGGAAGGCGGTAGGAAAGCGCTTCTTGCGTGCGGGAAGCGCCGCGAACTTTGCGATGGCCGGCATGTCGGTATCGGTCGCCCGCTCGCCCTTCACCGCTTTTTCGAGCATTTCTGGCAGGCGGTGATAGGCCTGCGGGCCAACGACCATGCTGACCGCGGGACTGCGCGCCATGATCTCCTCGCCCTCGGCCTGCGCCACGCAGCCCGCCACCGCAATCAGCGGCTCCTTACCGACCTTGCGCCCGGCCTTGGTGAGGCGCCCGATATCCGAATAAACCTTTTCCGCCGCCTTTTCGCGAATGTGACAGGTGTTGAGTACGACGAGATCGGCTTCCTCGCCTTCGGGCGCAGGCACGATGCCCTGCTCGCCCAGCAACTCGGCCATGCGCTCGCCGTCATAGACGTTCATCTGGCAGCCGAAGCTCTTGACCCTGTAGGTCTTGGGGGAATTGGTAGGTTTCATGGGAGTGGGCGCTCTAGCGCCCTCGGGACGTAGTTTCAATCGGCTTGCGGCTTGCGGTTAAAGTCTATTGTGGCATTGTCGCTGCATGAGAAAAGCACTCGCAGCAATCGTCCCGGTCGCCCTTATCGGTTCGAGCCTATCTGCGCACGAACCTGCGGCAAGCTCTGCTGAAGAACGGTACGAGCAAATCAAGGGATGGGAGGGCCGCTGGAACGTCGAAGAAGTGGACGCTCTACAAATCGTCTTCGAACAAACCGCCCGTGGTCACACAATGGTGGAACGCTGGGAAACTGCCTCGGGCCTGCATTCCATGACTGTCTACCATGTCGACGGCGACGCAATCGTGGCTACTCATTACTGCCCGCAAGGCAACCAGCCGAGCCTCGTGTCAGGCTCTGGCGATCTTAAGACAATCGCTTTTGAATTCCGCGACGTGACCGGTTTGGACAAGGGAGAAAGCCATACGCACTCTCTGTCGTTTACCCAGAACCCCGAAGGATCCTTGCACCGACGTGAAGTTTACATGGAAAGCAGTGGCTTGGGCGATCCAACCACTCTGACGTTGGTCAGATCGCCCCAAGCCGATTGAAATTTAGGAAACAGTCGCCTTCACGATCTTGCCCGGCTCACGAGGAGGCTCGCCTTTGGGCAGCGCGTCGACATGTTCCATGCCGCTCTCGACCTGGCCCCAGACGGTGTACTGGCCGTCGAGGAATTCGGCATCGTCGAAGCAGATGAAGAACTGGCTGTTGGCGCTGTCGGGCACCTGGGTGCGGGCCATCGAGCAGGTGCCGCGGGTGTGCGGTTCGCTGTTGAATTCGGCCTTGAGGTCGGGCTTGTCGCTGCCGCTCATGCCGGTGCCGGTCGGATCGCCGCCCTGCGCCATGAAGCCGGGGATCACGCGGTGGAAGACCACGCCGTCGTAAAAGCCTTCATTCGCCAGCGTGGTGATACGCTCGACATGATTCGGCGCGAGGTCGGGGCGCAGTTTGATCACCACGTCCTTGTTCTCGCCGTCGCCGGTATCGAGAGTGAATGTCAGCTTGTCGGCCATTGGGAATCTCCTGCGGGTTGCGTTGCCCTCCCCATAGATAGCCGGTCCGTCTCTGGCTAGACCGCCGATCCTGATCGCAGGCTCAGTTTGCTCCCTTCATCTGCTCGTCGGCCAGCGACACCCACTCGCGCACATCGGCTAGCAGGGCGTCGAGCGCAGCGCGATCGCGCAATTGACCTCCGAAGATCACCGCCTCGATCCGCGTGGTGTTGGCGATATCTGCGGTGGGGTCCGCGCTCAGTAGCAGCAGGTCGGCGATTTTGCCTTCTGACACGCCGCCGAAATCCGCCGTGCGACCGAGATATTCCGCCGGAACGCTGGTCGCTGCCTGGAGCGTTTCCATCGGAGTAAGACCAGCTGCAACCAGGTGTCGTAATTCGTCGTGCAGACTGAAGCCCGGGAATACCATCGTGTCGTTGGCATCGGTCCCGGCCATGATCTTCACCCCCGCATCGTGCGCCATTCCGGTCGTCTTCAGGCCGAGCCGGAAGAAATCGGCGAGATCGCGCACCATTTCGGGCGGCGCCTCGGCTGTACGGTCGAGATCGGGATTCCACTGCCCCTGCTGCATCGCGGGTATGTAGGCCCGCCGCGCATCTTCGCGATACGAGCTTTCGCCCGCGCGATAATCCATCTCGCGGGTTAGATGCGTCGGCACATAGTAAGTCCCGTGCTCGACCAGAGCGGCAATCTGCGCGGCGCACAATTCTTCGTCGAAGCCGTCGCGCGCTTTGCCGGGAATTGCCTTCCGATCGGGCCACGGCACGTCCTCACCCATTATCTTGGCCATAACCTGTCCACGAAAGACCGCGCCGTGGCTGGAGCAGTCGAGCGGCAGGTCGCGGGCGTGCTCGATCGAGGTCATGCCCATCGCGGCGGCTTCGGCCATGCTGAACATCGGTGGCAAATGCCCGCCGGTCTTTGTCCCCTGTTCGCGCGCTGCAGCGAGGAGCGCCTTGAATGCTTCGGGCTGGAACTCATCGCCGATCTTCAGGATGTCGGGCCGTCGCTCAGCGGCCAGCAGCGCCACCGTCTGCTGCGCCTGCTCGGCATCGGTAGGCCGATAGAGCTTCCAGACGTCATCCGCGTCTTCTGGCCTGTTGCTGTCGATTTTCAGGCTCGACAGTTCGAGGATGCGCGGACCGACCAGCTCGCCCGATTCGATTTTCGCCCGGCTTTCGCGCATCTCGTCGATGCACATGCCGATCTTGCCCCGCTCGATACAATCGCTGCCCATCTCGCGAATACCGGTAACGCCGTTGGCAGCCATCAACTTGAGCGTGGAGATGTGTACCGGACGGATGCTGGAATGCGTGTGCATATCCATCAGGCCCGGGATCAGATATTTTCCCGTGCCGTCCACCACGCTTTCTGCGCCATGCGCTGCGCTTTCGCTGGGGATCACTGCGGTAATGCGCCCATTGTCGATCAGAACGTCGCGGCCAGGGGTGCGGGTCGCTTGCTCCGGATCGATCACGGTGACGTTGCGAACCAGCAGATCGACCGGCTCGGGGGCAGCTGGCTGGGCATCGGGTATCGTCGTGCATGCTCCGGTAAGCAGGAGCGCAAGGCAAAGCAGGGGTTGGCGCATTGGCTGATGTCTTCCTTCCGAGCGTATGATGGGCACATACATACTGTATTATATCACCAACACAACCCCTATGTTCCACCGCTTGCTTTTCGCACGTCCCTGCTTAGAGCGGCGGAATGTCCAACGAGACGCGCCTCGACGATGAAGACGTGATGCTGGCCGATCCGCCAGAGGATGGCGCGCGTCCGGACGACCGCATCGACGACGAGCGGATGGACGAGGAAAACACGCTCAAACCGGCTTTCGTCCGCGCAGTCGAAGATGCACTCGATGCAGGCGAAACCGGCGCGGTTTACGACCTCGTCGAACCGCTCCACCCTGCCGACGTCGCCGACCTTCTCGAACTGTTCGAAAAGGAAGAGCGCCACCAGCTGGCCGCGGCGATCACCGACCTGATGACCTCCGAAGTCGTTGCCGAACTCAACGACTACGTCCGCGAAGAGATGATGGAGGCGCTGCCCGCAGACCGGGTGGCGCAGATCGCCGAACAACTCGAGACCGACGATGCGGTCCAGCTGATCGAGGATCTCGACGAGGACGACCAAAAGGCCATTCTCGCCGAACTCGATCCGGAAAACCGGATCGCGATCCAGGCCGCACTATCCTATCCGGAAGAAACCGCCGGGCGCCTGATGAGCCGCGATTTCGTGGCGGTGCCGGAACACGTCACTATCGGCGACATCATCGATTTCCTGCGCGACGGCCGCGATCTGCCCGAAGACTTCTTCGAGATTTTCGTTGTCGACCAGCGGATGCATCCGGTCGGCACCTGCCAGCTTTCCTGGATATTGCGCACCCCACGCGACGTAGCTCTTGGCGACGTGATGAAGCGCGACCAGACGTTGATCCCGGCCGAGCTCGACCAGGAAGAAGTCGCGCTGATGTTCCAGAAATACGGCCTGATCAGTGCCGCCGTGGTCGATGGCGACGGGCGGCTGGTCGGCCAGATGACGGTCGACGATATCGTCCACATCATCTCCGAAGAGGCGGGCGAGGACGCCCTGCTGATGTCCGGTGCGGGCGAAGGCGACATCAACGAGCCGATCCGCGAAGCTTATTCCAGCCGCGTGCGCTGGCTCGTCGCCAATCTTGGCACAGCGCTGGTCGCATCGCTGATTATCGCGATGTTCGGCGCCGCGATCGAGCAATTGGTCGCCCTTGCCGTGCTGATGCCGATCGTCGCCAGCATTGGTGGCAATGCGGGCACGCAGACCATGGCGGTGACGGTACGCGCCATCGCTACGAACCAGCTGACACGCAGCAATACGGGCCGCATCCTGATACGCGAATTTCGCGTGGCGATGCTCAACGGCGCGACCATCGCGGTTCTGATCGGGCTGGCTACGGCAATCGTCTTCACTCCCCAGCTGGGTACCGTGATTGCCGCCGCCATGGTCATCAACGTGGCCGTCGCGGGGCTCGCCGGGGTGCTGGTTCCCGTCGCCTTCGACCGGCTCGGCCAAGACCCGGCGGTGGCGAGTAGCGTGTTCGTGACGATGATCACGGATTCGATGGGCTTTTTTGCCTTCCTCGGCCTCGCGGTTGCCAGCGGGATTGTGAGCGCCTGAAGCGCGCTACTTTTCCTTCACCAGTGCCGAACTCGCGCCGTCTTGCGTGAAGGTCGCGCCGGTAATCGCGCCATCTTCCTCGCTAAAGACGATCTCAGCATTCACGGCGCGCCAGAAGAATTCCAGCGGTGCGCGCGGAAAAATCGGCAACGCGCCCTGCCCCGTGATCGTGGCGAAGAGTTGGTCACCCTCACGGGTAATCGTCAGGGCGGCATTTGGAGCGAAGTGGTAAACGCCAGCGACACGATCAAGCTGGTCCGGCGTCAGCTGCGCTTCGGTTCTGTCCACGCTCGCAGGCGCCTCAGGAACGGGACCAGCCTTCGCGACCGGC
This sequence comes from Qipengyuania huizhouensis, assembly GCF_019711635.1. Taxonomy (GTDB): domain Bacteria; phylum Pseudomonadota; class Alphaproteobacteria; order Sphingomonadales; family Sphingomonadaceae; genus Qipengyuania; species Qipengyuania huizhouensis. Next base: position 73,073 of record NZ_JAIGNT010000014.1, read on the forward strand.
GCTCCGATGAGGGTATGCAACGCGATGTCCTGGGCGGCAGGTTCGACAGCGGAATTGGTCAGCGCAACCACGGCGCGATCGGTGGCGGGCTGCATGGCCATGTAGGATCGAAAGCCCCCGGTCCCTCCACCATGCCCCACGACTTCACCCTCAGGTGCAGGAACGATCATCCACCCCAAGCCCGCGTCAAATCCCGGTCCCTCCCTTCGTTCGGCCAACGACAGCGTCATTGCAGGTGCGATCGGGGATGCAGGATCAAGTGCCGCCTTGAGGAAAATCAACATGTCCGCTGTCGTCGAGCGCATGCCTCCCGCACCGACAAAGACCGAAAGGTCCCACGCGCTGGTTGGCCGCATGTACTCGTCATGGCCGGTCGCAAAGCGCGCTTTCTGATCAGGTGAAAGCGCGATCGTCGTGTCGTCCATCGCAAGCGGTTCTAAGATGCGAGTCCGGAGCAGCGTTTCGAAATCCGTGCCCGCGGCGCGGGATAGCGCATAACCAAGCAGGCCAGCCCCGAGATTGGAGTATTCGTACTGGCTGCCAATATCTCTCGGCAGCTCGTATCGGGCGAGGAAGGCGAGCAGATCCTGCTCGGTGTAGTCGGCGTAGGGGTTGGCCACGTCTGCGGGGCTCAGGTTGTCGGGTAATCGGGGCAAGCCCGAATCCTGCTGCGAAAGATTGCGCAGGGTTATCTCCCGCCCGTTACGCTGGGGCACAGGGGCACCTTCCGGTAGATATCTTGCGACGGGGTCGTCGAGGGAAACTGTCCCATCGAGCACCATGTCGGCCAGCAGCAGCGAAGTGAAAACCTTCGTCATGGAACCGATCTCGAACAGGGTGTCGGCGTCGACCTCTGCTCCGTCACCCGCGACCGTTCGAGTAGCCGCCCCCTGCAGTATCCCCATGATCATTTCGGCTCCGGGCCGTTCGGAAAGTCGGTCTGCGATCATGCTCGAGATCAGCGTGTCCGAAGGGATCGTCCAGTTTTCCGGCAGAGTAGGGCGTTCGGTGGCGGCTGGACGTTCGGGAGGTTGGCCAGCAGCGAGATTCAACGGCAATTGCATCCCAGCCTGACTGAACACCCCGGTCCAGTAGCCAGCAGCCGCGTCCCATTCGCCTGTATAGCTGGCGCCGATCGTGGGAACTGCGAAGGTCAGAGTGCTATCGACAGCTTCAACTTCGGAGAGCGGAATGTCGAACGCCTTCTGATCCGGGCTGTCGAGGGTACCCGCCAGCGTTCCGTCCGCCCGCCGCTCGATTGCAACTCCGATGGAGAGTTCGGTGCTGCCGATAGTGAGCGCGCCTTGCCAATAGCCTTCGACCTGCTGCGCAGCTGCCGGAGTGGATATGACCATGGCTCCGATCATGCACGTGTTCCGCAAATATCCTGTCATCCCCGTTCCCTATTCGATGGCTTACCCGAAGGTTTCTCGTCGGTCTTGGCCGCCTGCCCAATGTAAAAGTTGCTTGAGCCTTGAACCGTATGTCCCCATCTTCATAACCATGCCGCTCCATATGACCAAGATCGCTTTCGAAGCGAAGAGCCACGCCGATCTCAGATCTTGGTTCGAGAACCGTAGCGAAATGCGCCTGACGACTCGCTATCTCCCCAAACGGCATGAGGAGATGCAGGGCGGCTCCCTTTACTGGATACACAACCACTCTCTGGTGGGCCGCAGCCCTATCAAGGGTTTCGAACAACGTCCTGACGGGCGCTGGTGGATCGAGTTGGAGCCGGTGCTGATACCGGTCTATCCCCGTCCCAAACGCGCGCACCAGGGATGGCGCTACCTCCCGGACGACAAGGCCCCGCGCGATCTGAACGAAGGCGAAGACATCGGCGACGTGCTACCGGGAAAGCTGGCTGGAAAGCTCGAACGGCTGGGTCTGATCTGAGGCATGTGTGGACGGCTCTCCGTTGGCAAGGGATAATTTGAACTGAGCTTAGCTTGTTGAGGCGCCCATGTGTCCGGCC
>NZ_JAIGNT010000015.1 GCF_019711635.1 Qipengyuania huizhouensis
CTCAACAAGCTAAGCTCAGTTCAAATTATCCCTTGCCAACGGAGAGCCGTCCACACAGGCGTCGTTAGCCGACATTCCCGCCGCTTACCCGTCGATGAAGTTCGCCGCCCGTTTCTGCATTCCCGCCATCACCGCCTCGATCTGGTTCGGCGTGCGGATCACCGCGGCCTGTTCGACGCTTTCGGCCATCAGGATGTCGTCGCCCGATTGTTCGAGCATCGCTTCGGAAAGGCGTTTCGCTCCGCGGATCGCTTCGGGATTTCGGTTGGCGATCTCGTTGGCGATCTCGCTTGCCTTACCCAGCGGATCTTCGGTGACGTGCGTGGCGAGGCCGAGGCTGAGCGCCTCCTGCCCGGAGAATTCACGGTTGGTATAGACCAGTTCGCGCAAGTGATCGTCGCGCACCAACCCGCGCCAGAGGTGGTAGCCACCCATGTCGGGCACCAGCCCCCACTTCATTTCCATAATCGCCATGCGCGTTGCAGGGTGGATCACGCGAATGTCGGCACCGCTGGCGATCTGCAGCCCTCCACCGAAACACACGCCGTGGACCGCCGCGATCACCGGCACGGGGCATTTGCGCCAGGTCATGGCGACTTCCTGGAACAGGTTGGCATTGCCGTGGGTGCGCTCGGTCAGCGGCTTGCGCTCATCATCGGGCGCGGCGGTGAAGTTCGACAGGTCGAGCCCGGCGCAGAAGGCCCGCCCTTCGCCCGCCAGCACCACGGCGCGCAGGCCCTTCATCGTCCTTAGCTCCTCGCCTGCGGCGATAATCGCCTCGAACTGCGCCGGATCGAGCGCATTCATCTTGTCGGGGCGGTTGAAGCGGACCTGTGCGACGCCATTGTCGGCAAGGTCGATCGTGACGCGGTCGGTGCTCATCGCTTTCTCCAGTTACCGTGCATGCTCGGCGAGGAATTTCTTCACGTTTCGGGCGGCCTGGCGGATGCGTTGCTCGTTCTCAACCATGGCGATGCGGACATAGCCTTCGCCCTCTTCGCCATAGCCCACGCCTGCCGCCACGGCGACGCCGGCGTGCTCGAGCAATTGCTTGGAAAATTCGAGGCTGCCCATGTCTTCGAACCCCGGCGGCAGGGGCGCCCAGGCGAACATGCTGGCAGCCGGAACGGGAATTTCCCAGCCTGCGCGGCCAAAACTTTCGACCATCACGTCACGCCGGTGCTGGTAACGCTGCCGGTTCTGCTCGACCACGTCTTGCGGACCGTTGAGCGCGGCGCAGGCGGCGGCCTGGATCGGGGTGAAGGCGCCGTAGTCGAGATAGGATTTGACCCGCGTAAGCGCCGAAATCAGTTGCCGGTTGCCGACTGCAAAGCCCATACGCCAGCCGGCCATCGAGTATGTCTTTGACATGGAGGTAAACTCGACCGCGACCTCCTTCGCCCCCTCGGCCTGCAGGATCGAGGGCGTCGGTCTGCCGTCATAATAGAGTTCCGAATAGGCAAGATCGGACATGATCCAGACCTTGTTTTCGCGCGCCCAGTCGACCAGCCGCTGGTAGAATTCGGCATCGACCACCTCTGCAGTGGGGTTGCTAGGGTAATTCACCACCAGCACGGTAGGGCGCGGCACGGTATAGGCCATGGCGCTGTCGAGCGCGCGCCAGTAGCGCTCGTCGGGCGTCGTCGGCACGCTGCGGATCGTGGCGCCGGCAATGATGAAGCCGAAGGTGTGGATCGGGTAGCTCGGGCTCGGCGCCAGCACCACGTCACCCGGTGCGGTGATCGCCGTGGCCATCGAGGACAGCCCCTCTTTCGACCCCATGGTCACGACGACTTCGCTTTCCGGATCGAGATCGACGCCGAAACGGGTCTGGTAATACTTCGCCTGGGCCTTGCGCAGGCCCGGAATGCCCTTGGACTGCGAATATCCATGCGCGCTGGGCTTGCCCGCCACTTCGCACAATTTGTCGATCACATGCTGCGGCGGGGGCTGGTCGGGATTGCCCATGCCGAGATCGATTATGTCGCGCCCAGCCCGTCGCGCCGCGTGCCGCATCGCGTTGACCTCTGCAATCACATAGGGAGGCAGGCGTTTGATGCGGTAGAATTCGTCGGACATTTAGGCTCCGTGGCGCATTGGTTAGGTCATACTGATTACCTATTCAGGCGGCAGGCGCAAACGGGATAGATGCGCAGGCTTGCGGATTCTTCTAGGTCCGTGACAAACAGCGCTTGGCCCACGCGCGAAGGAACGATGATGACCGAAACGCCCGATCCATTCACCAACCTCTACGAGCACCCGGCCAAACTGGTGCGTGCGATGTTCGCGCCGATGACGGGCGCGATCGATCCTTCCGCGATGACGGGCGCCGCCATGACGCCGGAAGATGTGCAGGCCTGGGCGGAGACGAACACCAGGCTGCAGGCGCTGTGGGCCGAATATCAGGCGGAGCAGATGAGCAATCCGCAGGCGCTGGTGCCGTATTTCGATCCGGCGCGCTGGATGGCGCTTGCTACCGACTGGTACCGGCAGATGCCACTCGCGCAGACGGAACAGCAGCAGGCACTGTGGGACGAAGGCATGAAGTTGTGGCAGGACGTGCTGGGTCAGTACGGCCTGGGTCCCAAAGCCTCGGACAAGTCCGGTGACGATATCGAACTGCCGCGCAAGGACCGGCGGTTCGCCGACGAGAAATGGCGCGCGCATCCTGCCTATGCATTGATCCACCAGACCTATCTTTTCCTTGCCGAGCGCGTCGGCGAGATGGTCGACCGGATGGAAGGGCTAAGCCCTCACCAGCGCGACCAGCTGCGCTTTACCACCAAGGCCATCACCGAGGCGGCAAGCCCGGCGAATTTTCCCCTCCTGAATCCGGTGGTGATGGAACGCACCATGGAGACGCGTGGCCGGAACCTGGTGAAAGGCATGGAGCATCTCCTGGCCGATATGCGGCGCGGGCAGCTTTCGCACACCGATGCATCGGCTTTCACGCTGGGCGAGAATATCGCCACCACTCCGGGCAAGGTCGTGCATGAAACCCCGCTGTACCAGCTGATCCAGTACACCCCGACCACCGAGAAGGTGCTGGCGACCCCGCTGGTGATCTTCCCGCCCTGGATCAACCGGTTCTACATTCTCGACCTCAACGAGAAGAAGAGCTTCGTGAAATGGGCTGTCGAACAGGGCGTGACCGTGTTCATGGTCAGCTGGAAATCGGCCGATGCGAGCATGAAGGATGTGGTATGGGACGATTATGTCCGCGCGCAGATAGATGCGATCGACCATATCCGCGCGCGTCTCGACGTGCCGAACGTTCATATGATCGGATATTGTGTCGCTGGCACTACGCTGGCCGCCACGCTGGCACTGCTTCACCGGCGGGGAGAAGAGGATAAAATCAAGAGCGCGACCTTTTTCACCGCGCAGGTCGACTTCGAGAAGGCGGGCGAACTGCTCAACTTCGTCGACGACCAGCAATTGGGTGCCATCAAGGCATTGTCCCCCGATGGCTATCTGGACGGACGCTATATGGCGGCGACGTTCAACCTGCTGCGCGGGACGGACCTGATCTGGAACTACGTCGTCAACAACTACTTGTTGGGCGAAGACTATCCGGCTTTCGACCTGCTCCACTGGAACGGCGATGTCACCAACCTGCCTGCCAAATGGCACGAGCAGTATCTGCGCGATCTTTACAGGGACAATCGCCTGGTGGAGGCCGATGCGCTGAGCATCGACAATACGCCGATCGACCTGGGGCTGGTGAAAACGCCCACCTATGTGCAGGCGGGCAAGGAAGACCATATCGCCCCCGCCGAAAGCGTGTGGCGCCTCAAGGACCATTTCACCGGGCCGATAAGATTCGTGCTCGCCGGGTCGGGTCATATCGCAGGCGTCGTGAACCCGCCTACCTCCGGCAAGTACCAGTACTGGACCAATGACGGCGAGCCTCGCAGCCTTGCCGAATTCCGTGAAGGTGCCGAAGAACATCCCGGTAGCTGGTGGCCCGACTGGATCGACTGGCTGCGCGAACAGGACGGCGAGACCGTCGCCGCCAGCGGCAAGCGGAAGCCCGGCGGCAAGGGTGACAAGGTGATAGAGGATGCACCCGGGCGCTATGTGGCGACCCGGTAAATCCAGATAACACTCTGGAATTCGGCACATTTTCCGCCTATGTTGCAGCGCACAAAAAATCCTTGACTTCGCACCTGCAATGCCTATTTTGTGCACTGCAACAAAAGCGAGGTTTCCCATGGCCGAGAGCCAGACCAAAATCGATGCCGCTGCAGAGAAGGCTTATGCCGAGGCTGCCGCCAAGAAGACGTCCGAGGTTAGCGCCAAGGCTGTCGAGAAGGCCGTGGACGCTGATAAGACTGCACCCGTGAAGACGGACGCGGTCGCCAAGGCGGTTGCCGCTCCTGCCGAAAAGCCCGCCGCCAAGGCGGCTCCGGCTAAGGCGAAGAAGGTCGCCGCCAAGAAAGTGCCGGCAAAGAAGAAGCCGGTTGCCAAGAAGGCAGCACCGAAAAAGACAGCCCCGAAAAAAATTGCCGCGAAGAAGGCTGTTCCGGCCAAAAAGGCCGCCACCAAGACCTCGAAGACCCCGATCATCAAATTGAAGGATACCATCATGGCCACCGCCAAGAACGCCAAGACCACCGATTACACCGCCAAGGCGAAGGAAATGGCTGCAGACCTGCAGACCCGCGCCAAGGCAGCTTACGACAAGGGCAGCGAAATCACCCAGGACGCAGTCGAATTCCAGAAGGGCAACATCGAAGCTCTGATCGAATCGGGCAAGATTCTCGCCTCGGGCGTGCAGGACATGGGCCGCACCTATGTCGAAGAAGCCAAGTCGGCCGCCGAAACCGTCCAGGGCGATGTGAAGAAGTTCGCCGCGATCAAGTCGCCGACCGAGCTCTTCCAGCTGCAGGGCGAAATCGCGCGCCGCAACTTCGACGCCATGGTTTCGACTACCTCGAAGAACACCGAAGCCATGCTCAAGCTGGCCAACGAAGCCTTCGCTCCGCTGTCGAGCCGCATGAGCCTCGCCGCAGAAAAGATCCGCAAGGCCGCATAACCAATACGAACTTCAACCCGCCGGGCATCTCTCTCCTCTCTCCCTTGCCCGGCAGTTGGAAACGGCGGGTCGGATGGCACAATCGTGTCGTCCGGCCCGTTTGCTTTTAGGGGGCGCTCGATCGTCTCTTGACGTTTTCTTGACCCTGATCAGCCATTGCCTGTCGCTCACCGCTTGCGATTTTGGACAGGCTTACGATATTGGCGCCTGCGATGACCCACCCCACACGTCTCCAATCGATCCGCGCCGGGAAAGGCGATGACGATACTCGCGAAGGCGACGGCCAGGTCGGCATCGCCACCAAGACGCGCGCCAAACCCAAGAAACCCAGCCAGTACAAGGTGCTGCTGCTGAACGACGATTACACTCCGATGGAATTCGTCGTCATCGTGCTGAAGCGCTTTTTCCGCATGGATATGGAAGAGGCCACGCGCGTGATGCTCCACGTTCACCAGAAGGGCGTCGGCGTCTGCGGCATCTTCCCCTACGAAGTTGCCGAAACCAAGGTAAACCAGGTGATGGATTTCGCCCGCCAGAACCAGCACCCGCTCCAGTGCACACTGGAGAAGGCGTAAAGCCATCAGCGCAGCTAGGACATGACGCATTGGGATTTTCGCGCTAGGGCCTTTGGCCAAGCGACCCAAAGTCCGGAAACCGAGTGCTTAATTTCCTTCCCGCAATCGACCGCTACATCTTCCGGCTGGTGATCGTACCCATGCTGGGCGTGTTCGCGCTGGCGGCCTCGCTGCTGGTGCTGGACAAGATGCTGCGGCTCCTCGATTTCGTAGCCGTCGAAGGCGGCCCGGTAGGCGTGGTATTCAAGATGCTGGCCACGCTCCTGCCCGAATATGCCAGTCTCGCCATCCCGCTGGGACTGTTGCTGGGCATATTGCTGGCCTTCCGCAAACTCGCCACCACCAGCGAACTCGACGTCCTGCGCGCCGTCGGCATGAGCTACGGACGGCTCCTGCGGGTGCCCTTCGCGATTACTGCCGTGCTGATGGCGGTCAATGTGGCGCTGGTGTTCTTCGTCCAGCCGGTCAGTCGCTTCACCTATGAAAGATTGGAATACGACCTGCGCTCCGGCGCGCTGGGCGCTTCCATCAAGGTAGGCGAATTCAATACCATCGCCGATCGCATGGCGCTGCGTATCGAGGAGAGCGAGAACGACGGTCGTCGATTAATGGGGATTTTCGCCCGCGTCGCCAACGACCGGGGCCAGGTGCTTTCGATCAGTGCAAGGGAAGGCTCCTTCCTGGCGACGACCGATGATCCGGACACGATCATCCTGCGCCTGACCGACGGCACGATCGTGCAGGATACCGGCAGCCAGACGCCCCGTGTGTTGACCTTCACCCGGCACGACCTCCCGATCGACCTTCCCGCGATCGAGGAATTCCGCGCCCGCGGCGAAGACGAGCGCGAGTATATCCTGCCCGAACTCCTGCGTATCGGCTGGGCGGACGAGGCCAGCGAAACGAAGCGCGATGCCTCCCAGGCAAGCTTCAACTTCCGGCTCGTGGAAGTGGTGATGATGGCCCTGATGCCGCTGCTGGCAGTGGCGCTCGGCATACCGCCCAAACGAAGTACCAGCGCACTTGGCGTGTTTCTTTCCATCGTGATGGTCGTAGCCTATCACAAGGTGAACCAGTACGGGGAGGATGTCGGCGCGCTGGGTATAGTCGACCCGCTGATCGCCCTGTGGCTGCCCTTCTTCATTTTCGCAGCCCTGATCCTGTGGATGTATCACCGCGTGGCATTTGTGCCCGGCGGGCAGGCGATCGAGGCGCTCGAAAACTGGCTTGCCAAAATGACGAAACGCCTGGGCCGATTGTTTCGCCGTCGGCAGCGTGTCGTCCAAGATGAGGCAGAAGCCTGATGCAGCTGGACTTTTTTCCTTCGGCCACCCTGACCAAATATCTCGCCAAGATGTTCGTACTTCGCATTCTGGCAGTGCTGGTCATGCTCGTGCTGGTGCTGCTGATGCTCGACCTGCTGTCCAACAGCGGAAAAATCCTGGCGGTACCGGGTAACGGTCAGGGCGAACTGCTCACCTATGCCGGCATGCGCGCACCGCAGCTGGTGCAACGCTTCCTGCCGTATTCGGTGCTGTTGGCCACACTGATCACCCTGGTGACCCTGAATCAGAACAGCGAAGTCGTCGCGATGAAGGCGGCGGGACTATCCGCACATCAGGTGCTTGCCCCGCTATTGCTCACCGCGCTTGTCGTGGGCGGAGCAAGCTTCGCATTCAACGAACGCGTCGTGACGCGCTCCACAGCAACCCTCAAGGCGTGGGAGGCGGCGGAATGGGGCCCGATACCGGAAGAATCAAGCGTCCGCGCCAATGTGTACCTGGCAGATGGGACCAACGTGCTGACCGCAGCCCAACTGGCGGGTAGCGGGGCAGACATCCGCATGACCGACGTCACGTGGTATCGACGCAGCCCGGATGGTGCGATCATCGAACAGGTGGATGCAGCGCGAGCGACCTATGCAGGTCCGGGCTGGAGGCTCGATGATATCACGCGTTTCGATGTCGCCAGCGCATCATCGAACGAAGCCAGCAGCATCGTGGTAGGCGAAGGCCTGACGCCTGATCAGATCGACCTTGCGCAGATCGATCCCGACGCAGTTCCCTTCTGGACGCTGGGTGCGCAGATCGACGCATTCGAGGAAGCCGGGCGCCGCACCGGCGAAATGCGCGCGAAATGGTGGCACAAGCTGTCCGGCCCGCTGTCGTCCTTTCTGATGCCGTTGCTGGGCGCTGTCGCCGCATTCGGTCTCGCCCGGTCGGGCCAGCTCTTCGTGCGCGCACTGATCGGCATGGCTCTGGGCTTCGCTTATTTCGTGGTCGACAATGCCGCACTCGCCATGGGCAATTTCGGCGGCTATCCTCCATTGCTGGCAGCCTGGGGACCCTTCTTCCTGTTTGCGCTGATCGGTGAAACCGTGCTTATCCGCACGGAAGAATGAACGAATTCTCGATCAGGCTGGCGCGGCCGGATGATGCCGATGCGTTCCATCGGGTCGAAGAAGATGCGGCCAGCCTCTTGCGTGAGGAGCCCTCACTGGAAGGAATTCCGGTGCCGCCGTCGAAGAGCGCAGAACACTACCGAGGGGTGATTGCCAGGGGCAATTGCCTTGCTGCCACCATCGAAGGCCAGGTTGTGGGTTTTGCTGCTGCGGGCAGGGTCGGACGCGAACTCCACCTGCATGAACTCAGCGTCGCCCGGGAGCAACAAGGGCGCGGGATCGGCGGAACATTGCTCCGCGCACTGATAATCGATGCGCGCAATTGTGGGTTGAGCGCAATAACGCTCGATACCTATCGCGACATCCCCTGGAACGGACCCTTCTACGCACGCCATGGATTCGTCGAGATAGAGAACCTCGAAGACCGCCCTCATCTGTTGCGATCGCTCGAAGCGGCAGCCGATGCAGGGCTTCCGCGCGAACGCCGCTGCGCAATGGTCAAGTTTCTCGACTGACACATTCTCGGGAACCGCCTCATTTGCGGCGCATTACTGCCACAATGCTGCCACAAAGGAGATTTGGCATGAAGAAGTTTGTTATTCCCGCCCTCGCCGCTGCGATCACCCTTGGCGCCTGCGCCGAAGCCAATGCGCCGGCCGACGAAGGCACCGACGGCACCGACACCACCGTGGTGACCGAACCTGCGCCTACCGAAACCACCGTCGTTACCGAGCCTGCGCAGGTTGAAGACGAAGAAGGATCGAGCGTGACCATCGATGGCGCCGATGTCGACGCCACGATCAGCGAAGACGGCGTTCAGGCAGAGGTCGACGCCGACTGATAAAGTTAGGCCACTGGATCGCATGGCCCGTGTTCGGAAAGAGCCGCTTCCAATCACCGAGTGGAGCGGCTCTTTTTTCGTATTTAACGCATACGGCCCATGGTGCTGCGGGCAATTCTGGCGACGAGCACGCCCATTCCGGCATGGTTGGCCCCGTGATAGGTCGAATCTTCGCCCAGTTCGCCAACCAGTCGGCGGTGCGCTTCGGGCAGGGAGTGGTAGGGCATTGACGGCATCAGGTGATGCAGCGCGTGATACCTCAGGCCGACCGGTGCCCAGATCTCAGCGATCATGCCGGGCGGCGGTACGTTGACGCTGTCGAGAAACTGGGCAGTCACGGTCATCGCCTCGCCCTCGTTTTCCCATAAATGGGCTACCAGCGTGCGCAACTGGTTAAGCGTTGCCGTTACGGAGACAACGGCCAGAGCGATCAGCAACGGCCGCCAGCCAAACGCGAAAACGCTACCGATCAAGACCCAGGACCAGATGAAACCGCCTGCTTCCTGCCAGAACACGCGGCGCTTCAGATTACCTTCGGGCGGACGCCGGCGAAATTCCGGATTGATAGCGAGCGCCGAGAAGCGCTGCCAGGTCACCTGACGGATCCGGGGGATGACCGCACCAAGCGGTACCAGCACGGCAAATCGGAACAGCAGCGCGACCGGCGCCAGCAGCGCGATCAGCACGAAGAGCGGCAGGCTCCATGGTTTCATCAGCGCCAGTGGCAGGTACTCCGGATCTTCCACGGTGCCGTATTGGGTGCGCTTGTGATGCAGCGTGTGCACGCCTTCATACATGAAGGAAGGCGTCAGCATCGGTATGCCCACGAACAGGTTCCAGCCCATGCGAAAGCCGGGCAGCGCGTCACGGTGAAGATGCGAAATCTCGTGAATGAACAAGAGTGCGCGGTACAGCGTCAGCGCCGAAACGATCCCCAGCACAACCGCCAAGGCAGTATTTTCGATCAGGATTGCCGCTGCCAGCGTGACATAACCGACCAGCGCCGATCCCAACATGTCCGGCCAGTAGATGGCGGCCCGCGCCTCCGCGATATCCTTGGTCAGGTCGCGGGCAGCGCGCAGCATCGCCTTGTCGTCTGCGATCTGCGAATGCCAGCCGCGCTCGCGCGGTGCGCTCGCGTCGCTGGAGGCAATGATGGGCTGTTCGGCATTCATGGTCGATTTTCCTGAGGGTGCCTTTAGGTCAGATACGCGAGAAAATACAGTGTCCGCTGTCGATCATAGTGATCGCGTTCGCGCGATTCCTTGACAAAGATCAATTGCCCAACACAGGGCTAACCGCGGCTGAATGAAGGAATACAGGTGTCGGACGCAAATATTGTTATCGAACCGGTCGAAGGCAAGCAGGGCCGTGCAGCCTTCGTCGATCTCGGACGCCAATTCGCCGCGCGGGAAGAGCATTCGATCCCGCAGTTACGTTCCGAACAGCTTGAGCTGGTCGATCCGGACAAGAACCCGTTTTTCGGACACGCCACCGTTGGGTTTTTCATCGCCTACAGGGATGGCCGGCCGGTCGGTCGCATCGCCGCACATATCGACCATCTCGCGCTCGAACTGCCGGTCGAACAGGGTATGGGGCCCGGCACAGGCATGTTCGGATATTTCGATGCCGAGGACGAAACCGTGGCAGGCGCCCTGCTCACCCGCGCCGAGGAATGGCTGCGCGAAAGACGGATGACGCGCATGATCGGCCCCATCTCCCTCTCCATCTGGGAAGAGCCCGGCCTGCTTGTGAAAGGGCATGACCATTCACCAATGATCATGATGGGCCACCATCCCGCCCATTACGCAGTCTGGATCGAGAAAAAAGGCTTCACCGAATCCAAGCGTCTGCTGACCTACGATCTCGACATCACCTCGGGCTTCCCCAAGCTCGTGCAGCGCATCGTCGCGTCGGGGGAACGGAACGAGCGTATTCGTATCCGGCCCATCGAGATGAAGCGATGGGATGAAGAAATCCGCGTCGTGCTCCACATCCTCAACGATGCCTGGTCGGGCAATTGGGGATTTGTCCCGTTTACAGAGGCCGAAATAGATCACGCCGCAAAAAAGATGAAGCCGATCATCAAGCCGCGCCTGAACATGATCGCCGAACTCGACGGCCGTCCGGTTGCCTTCATGATGGTCCTGCCAGACATGAACGAGACACTGAAGAAAGTGAACGGGAGGCTGTTTCCCTTTGGATGGTTCCACCTGCTGCGCTGGCTCCGCAAACCGATGGGTGCGGGAATGCGAGTGCCGTTGATGGGCGTGCTCAGGGAATTCCAGAACTCACGGCTAGCCAGTCAGTTGGCTTTCATGATGATCGAACACATCCGCCGCAACGCAGTGGCCGATTACGGAAGCAAGCGCGGCGAAATCGGATGGATCCTGGACGACAACAAGGGAATGATAGCGATCGCCGATACGATCGAAAGCAAGATCAATCGCGAATACGCGATTTACGAAAAGGCGATAAGTCCGGCCTGACGGTGTTGCGACATGGACACGCACCGGTTGCAGATTGATCGCTGCGGGAACTCCTCGGTCTTCGCTGCCGTTCCGATGATGAGGAAGCTCCAGCGTTAGGGGCCGACACCTTACGGATCGATAGGGACCGCGTGAAAAAGCCGAAAACATCCTCAGCCTTTCCCGGCCATGTTCTGGTAGTTGAAGATGATGCGATAATCGGCCTTACCATCGAACAGGCCTTGCTCGACGCAGGCGTTCCCTTGGTGGAGATCTGCCCGACGACCGAGGAGGCGCTAGATGCGCTACGCCGCAAGCAGCCTGACGTGATCGTTCTGGATGTCCATCTTGCCGACCGTGACGATGGCTGGGCGATAGCAGAGCTGGTCCGTACACTCGGCCCGGACAGCCCGAGAATTATCTTCTCGACCGGCATGCCCCGCGATATTCCGGAAGATGTCGCGGCCATGGGTTGCATACTCGAAAAGCCCTATGAACCCGAGATCCTGATTGCGCTTCTGCACGAACCGAAACGCAGGGGCATCATCTCGCGACTGCGCGGCGCGCTCAGCACGGATTGACAATCACTCCACACCAACCTTTGCATCGCCTCTCGGCAATGGCGGCTCGCTGGGTTAACAGGATTGAGCCCCAGCCTAAAAAAAGGCCTTCGCTCTCTTGAAGCGAAGGCCTTTCGGGATCGTATCACCAGCCGCTTGGACGGGAGGGGGGGTCTCGGCGGTGACATAGCCTAAATGAGCCAGCTCGGTACGGGTTCCCGCCCGGTCGAAAAATTTTCGCTCTCGCCGCTTGCGTTCTCGCTGCGCTCTAGATGAAGGGCCGCCGCCCATTGCGCGATAGTTCGAAACTGGCGAAATCGGAGGCCTTCTTCATGTCCGGCACACAGATTTCACGCTTATCCCATTGAACCAGATTCTCCCGATCCAGGGCCCGCATCGTGCGGTTGGTGTGAACCAGGGACAGCCCGAGCATATCCGCGATCTGCGACTGCGTGACGGGAATCCGGAGGACGTTGCCCTCCTGCACTATGTCGGTCGAAATCGCGCGATCGAGCAACCAGACGGCAAGAAATACCACGCGCTCTTTGGCGCTTCGCTGACCGAGCGAGACGATATGACCTTCAAGCGCTGTCTCTTCCTTTGCGGCCAGCCAGGTGACATCATAGCCGAGACGCGGATTTTCCGTGATCAGGTGAACGAAATCGCTCCGCTTGAATACGCACAGACGCGCATCGGTCAGCGCTTCTACCGAGTGGCTGGAAGGCTCGTCGAACGCTCCTTGCAAACCCACCAGATCGCCGGGGAACATGAAATTGACAATCTGACGGCGTCCGTCCTCCAGCGAAAGGTAGCGGATCAATACGCCTTCCAGCACGGTATAAAGAAATCCGGCATCTTCCTCTTCGCGAAGGATGGTATCTCCCCGCCCGAACAGCTGCTCACCCTGCTTGATGGAATTCATATAGGCGCGTTGCCCCGGCTCGAGCGGACGCAATTCGCGGCAATCCTGCAGCGGACAATTCATGCAATCATATGGATTGGTTACTTCGGTCAATTTGCGCCCCCTGACCTCTCCGATGGCTACCACCGAGCCTGCAATTCGTTGTCGCAATTCAGTCCATTGTCAATTCGAACGTTTTAGCTGATCCGACCGGAACCGAACCCGATGCGGGGCGTTCTCCACGCGCAAACCACGGAAGGGGTTATATGTCGCTTGGTGACCAGATTGCTAAAAACTTACCTTATCTCCGCCGTTATGCCCGTGCTCTGACCGGATCGCAGGCAACCGGAGATGCCTTTGTCCGCGCCACCCTCGAAGCGGCACTCGCGGACGAGCAGCTCAAATCCTCGCTGGAGGGCGGACGTGTGCCGTTGTATCGCGCCTTCAACAAGGTGTGGTCGAGCGCATATATGGACGTGCCCGAAAGCGAAGGCGATACCGGTCACGAAGGTGCGGCGCAGGATCGCCTGAAATCGATCACGCCGCTCAACCGTCAAGCCCTGCTGCTGACCACACTGGAAGATTTCTCGATCGAACAGGCAGGCGAGATCATGGAGCTGGAACCGGACAAAATAGAAAATCTCGTCCAGGAAGCAGTCGGCGAAATCGACCGCGAAAGCGCGACCAGCGTACTCATCATCGAGGACGAACCGCTGATCTCGATGCAGCTCGAGGACCTCGTGACGTCGCTCGGCCACGAAGTTTGCGGCACCGCCGCCACCCGCACCCAGGCGCAGGAAGTCGTGGCGCAGAAGACGCCCGGGCTCGTACTCGCCGATATCCAGTTGGCCGACGGTTCATCGGGGCTCGACGCGGTCGACGATATTCTCGCCATCGACAGCGTGCCGGTGATCTTTATCACCGCCTATCCGGAGCGTCTGCTTACCGGCGACCGTCCCGAGCCCACCTACCTCGTGACGAAGCCGTTCCAGGAACAGACCGTTCGCGCGGCTATCAGCCAGGCATTGTTCTTCGGCTCCAGTCGCCCACTGGGCTGAACTCCACCGAAATAAAAAGGGAAAGGGCCGTCTGGAGATATCCGGGCGGCCCTTCTTTGTGTTTCCGGTCAAGTCGGCCAGCCTGAGCGTTCACCGAAGGGGCAGCTGAAGCACTATAGCTCTGCTTATGTGAAATCAGGCCGCATAGACTACGCTTGCTGCTACGCTTCAATGGCCGCGCGTAGCCGTTCGGCGATTGCTTCTCAGTGCGAACTCGCTCGGCTCGCGTACGGGAACGAGCAGGGTGCAGCGGACACCTTCGGGGTGGAACTCCAGTTCGACGGGGTGGCGCAACTCATGTGCCACGATTTTTTCGATCAAGTCGGTCCCGAACCCGCGCTTTTGAGGCAGGTTCACTTTCGGCCCGTTGCTTTCGATCCACTCGATCCGCGCGAGGCTCTCGTTGACGAGTTCCCAAGTGATCGAGACCTTGCCGCCCGGCATCGACAGAGCGCCAAACTTTGCAGCATTGGTAGCGAGTTCGTGAACCGCCAGCCCAAGCGACAATGCATCGTTCGGGGCGAGTTCCACCTCCGGCCCTTCTGTCACGACTTCGTGATCCCGCTCGTTCGTATAGGGCGCCAGCTCGACCGAGATGACCGAACGGACGGGCGTCGTTCCCCACTCCGACTGGGTCAGCAGATCATGGGTCGCCGACAGAGCGCGAATGCGGTTGTCGATGCCTTCCGCAAATTCGTCGAGCGAAGTCGCGCGGCGGCGCGTCAGCGAGACGATCGAGAGGACATTGGCGAGAGTATTCTTCACCCGGTGGTTCAGCTCGCGCGTCAGGGAATTCCTGATGGAATTCTGCTGCGCGAACCATTCGAGCGAGCGGCTGTCCTCCTGTGCCTGCTGCGTCAGCAATCGGGCGACGACCAGCAACAGGCTCGCAACGGCAAGTCCGAAGAGAAGTGTGATCATCGACAGGGAAGAAAGTGCCGCGTCGCGCGTGGATTGGACGACCAGCAGCATTGGGCGATTGGCAAGATCTATCTCACGCTCGACGGTTTCACCTTCCGCGCTCCACCCACCTGTCTCGGCCATCAGCAAACGCTCATCGCCATCGATGTCGTACAGCCGGACGCTGGCCTGCCCGGAAGTGCTGAGCTCGGCAGCTGAATCGAGGAATTGCGACGCGTTGAACGGACTGTAGACAAATCCCTTCAACGAGCGGTTCGCTCCTGCACCATCGAAAACGGGCATGTAGATGAGAAAGCCGCTCTCGTCGTTGCCGCTTTCCTGCATAAGGGTGACCCGCCCGCTCGCCGTCGGGCGAACGGTTCGGGTCGCCTGATCCATCGCCGCTCTGCGGGTCGGTTCCGAATACATGTCATATCCGAGCGCGCGGCGATTGCGCAGTGTGTCGGGCTGGAGATACAGGATCGGCACAAGCTGCTGACGATATTGCTCTGCAAGTGTGGGCTGAACGTGCGCAAGGCCGATTTTCCCGCGGTTCAGTTGCTGCTCGAACCGCTCGATCTGGTCGGAGGAAATGGCCGGGGCCCACCCGATACCTTCGGCCCCCCGGTAATCCGCATCGAGGCGTAATTCGGAAACGAACTGCCGAAAGAGATCGGCCGTTATCTCGTCCTGCGCCCCGAACAGTGCCGCGCCGGCTCTGAGGAAGGAAGAGTTCGAATAGGCACGGCGCTCCACCGCCGAAACCATCAACTGTGCCTGACGCTGGAGTTCCGCGCTGGCTCGGACCCGTTCACCGCGCTCGATCGAAAAAACACTGAGGACGGTTACGGCTGCGACAAGCAGGAAAATGACGAGCGGCACCGCACGCGGAAAGTCCACCAGCCACCGTCTCCGCCTCCCCCTGCGCATGAGATCGTTTTGTGCCAGTGGTTGCCTCTATACGTTCTGCCCCAGTCGTGCCTACTATCCGCCGAAACATCGAAAGTTCCACGGTTCACCGCAGTTTTCCACGCTATTTCCGAAATTGGGTGGAACCAATCCACAAAAGTCTCGTTTTGCGTGAACCACTGGGATCGAATGGCGAGGCTACGCGCATGACGCGCCGTTGCGTTCGCCGAGGCAAGGACATATTCTTCAAACAATGACCGTAGATTCATCTTCCGGACACAAGCCCGTTCCGGGTTCTGGCAAGGAAGCGAAACACGAAGGCAAGGACCGGCCCGATTGGACCAACGGTCTTCGCCGTCTGTACGATTCCGTCGTGGAGGAAGAACTCCCCGACAGCTTCAAGGATCTTCTCTCGCAACTGGATACAAAGGACTGATGGGGGTCGAAAAACGTACGGCCTCGGAAAAGGCCGATTTCAAGCGAGAGCTCACGGACGTGGTTCCGCACCTGCGCGCTTTTGCACGCGGGCTGTGCGGACGCGCAGACATGGCAGATGACCTCGTTCAGGAAACCTTGCTCAAGGCCTGGGCGGCGCAGGAGCGCTTCCAGCCCGGTACGAGCATGCGCGCGTGGACGTTTGTCATCCTGCGCAATGCCTACCTTACCGATATGCGGCGCAATCGCTTTCGGGGCGAATATGACGAAACGGTTGCCGAGCGGATTCTCACTGCCCCTGCGGGGCAGGAAGAGCCGATCCACCTTTCGGACATGCACCGCGCACTTCTGACCCTCCCCCCCGAACGGCGCGAGGCGCTGCTTCTCGTCGGGGCGGGCGGATTCTCTTACGAGGAAGCCGCGAATATCTGCGGCTGCGCCGTCGGCACGATAAAAAGCCGTGTCGGTCGCGCCCGTGCCGCTCTCAACACTATGCTGGCAGAAGGGGCTATCCCCCGCCGTTCGCTTGACGATGACACTGCTCACCGGGCCATTCTCGAAGAGCTTGACGATGTCGCTGCGGGACAAGGTGTCACAGCGCGCAACTGATGGAGAGCGTGACCGGCTTGCCCCGGTCATGTCTTCACGGCAGATAGGATGGGGATGAGCGAGGTCGATCCCGAGCCAAAGGCCGCCACTCCGCCCGCGGCGGGTGCACATGGACGGCGCTTTACCTTTGCCGAACAGGAATTGCGGCTGATTTCGGCATTGGTCGTCCTGATCGGCCTCGGCCTATTCCTGGCCCTTCCCTTCGTCCTTTCCATCGGCTCGGTCGTATTCCTACCGGTTGTCACCGCCATTATCCTGACGGTGATCCTTTCGCCTTTGGCAGACAAACTTACCGGCTTCGGGCTACCCAACGCGCTCGCATCGCTGATCTCCCTGCTGGTGTTCTTCGCGATTCTGCTCTTGGCGCTGGCGCTCATACTACAGCCTGCCATCGTGCTGTTCGAGGAACTGCCCGACTTGTTGCAACAGGTGGGCGAGCGGTTCACCCAATTGCGCAACCAGTTTGCCTGGATAGCCCAGATCAACGAGCAGCTGGCCGAGCTGGTCGAAAGCGAGGGGTCGCAGGAGGTGGTTGTCGCCACCCCGAGCCTGCTTGAGGAACTCGCCTTCGCAACGCCGAGCTTTGTGATCGAGACGATCCTGACCCTTCTCATGGCCTTCTTTATGATCGAGGCGCGCGTCCGGCTGCGACAGCGCCTTCTATTCGGCCGCAGCAGCTTCGGTACCAGCATCAAGGCCGCCCGGGTCCTGCGTGAAGTGCAGGATCGCGTGGCCGCCTATATTCTTACTGTCGGTCTCATAAACGCCTTCGTCGGGATATTCGTTGCGCTCGGCGCCTGGGCGCTCGGCGTCGAGGCGCCGATCATGTGGGGCGGGCTTGCCGCGATCCTGAATTTCCTGCCCTATATCGGACCGACGATCATGGTCGGATTGCTGGCCCTGTTCGGAATCGGCACGGCGGAAACGGTGTTTCTCGGCCTGATCCCCGCCGCAGCCTACCTCGCACTCCATACTGTCGAGGCCAATGTCGTCACCCCATCCGTGCTTGGAGCGCGGTTCACCATGAACCCTGTCATGATTCTTATCGCCCTGTCCTACTTTACATGGATATGGGGTGTGTTCGGGGCTCTCCTGTCGGTCCCGATCCTGCTGATGCTCACAGCACTTTTCGACCATGTCGGCCGGCCGAACCTGGTGGGATTCATCTTCGGAGAGCCGCTGTTCGCCAACAACATCCTCGATATGTCGCAGGAAGAAGAGCGGTCATGAAAAAGCCCGCTACGCCTGAAAGCGCAGCGGGCTTTTCGCATTTCACCAGTCTGGTGATCAGCCGGGATACTGCCAGGTAGTACCACGGGCCAGATTCTCACTGGCGAAGCTCCAGTCCAGTTTGGAACTCACTGCTTCAAGGTAGGACGGACGCGCGTTCTGGTGATCGAGATAATAGGCGTGTTCCCACAGGTCGATGACCAGCAGCGGAGTTACGCCGTCCTGATCCGCCAGCGTATCGCCATCATGCGTTTCCTCGATAGAGAGTTTGCCGTCCTTGACCGCAAGCCAGACCCATCCGCTTGCAAAATGGCCGGCGCCGCGTTCTTTCAGCTTGTCCTTCAGACCGTCGATCGAACCGAATGCTTCGTCGATCATACTCTTCAGCTCGTCCGAAGCGGAAGTCTCCTTTGCCGCCATAGAGTGCCAGTAGAAACCGTGGTTCCAGCTCTGCGCAGCGTTGTTGAACAGGCCCTGGTCGCTGCCGCGCGCAGCCGCAATAACCTCTTCCAGACTCTTGTCGGCAAGGTCGCCGCCTTCAACGGCTGCATTGGTCTTGTCGATATAGGCCTTGTGGTGCTTGCCGTGATGGTAGCTCAGCGTCTTGGCCGAGACGGCAGGCTCTAGTGCGGTATCTTCGTAAGGAAGGTCGATCAGCTCGAAAGCCATTGAGTGGTCCCCTTGTAGGTTCGTGTGAAAAATTCCGTACTCGCGACCCTAACGCACGGAAGCGTGCGAGGTTGCACTAGGCTGCGACAACCGGAACGGAAAGGGGGTTGAGCGGTCTTTTCTTGGGGCGCCAATCGCGTCACAAGGCAACCGGCAAAAACGAAAGGTATTCATGGCTCGCAAGTTCTTCGGCACCGACGGCATTCGCGGACGCACCAATGGCGGTATCATGACCGCTGAGATCGCGATGAAAGTCGGCCAGGCGGCAGGCACGCATTTCCTGCGTGGCGAACATCGTCATCGCGTGGTCATCGGCAAGGATACCCGCCTGTCGGGCTATATGATCGAAAGCGCGCTGGTCGCCGGCTTCACCAGCGTGGGCATGGACGTTACGATGACCGGTCCGCTCCCCACACCCGCCATCGCCCTGCTGACACGCGAGATGCGCGCCGATCTCGGTGTGATGATCTCGGCAAGCCATAATCCATTCGAGGACAACGGCATCAAGCTGTTCGGGCCCGATGGCTATAAGCTGTCGGACCAGGCCGAAAGCGCGATCGAATCGCTGATGGAGCAGGAACCACAACTGGTCAGCCCGGACAAGATCGGCCGTGCAGAGCGGATCGAGGATGCCCGTGGGCGCTACATCCACGCGGTAAAGCAATCGGTGGCGAGCGACATTCGCTTCGATGGGCTGAAGGTGGTGGTCGATTGCGCCAATGGAGCTGCCTATCACGTCGCGCCTTCCGCCATCTGGGAACTGGGCGCGGATGTCATAGCGATGGGCGTCGCACCCAACGGGACCAACATAAATCGGGGTGTCGGGTCCACCTCTCTCGACGCGATCAGGGCGAAAGTGATCGAAGAAGGCGCACATATCGGCATAGCGCTCGATGGCGACGCCGATCGGCTGATTGTGATCGACGAGAAAGGCAGGGCCGTCGATGGCGACCAGATCATGGCGCTCATTGCCTCGCGCCTGCTCGAACGAGGCAATTTGAAGGGCGGCGGCGTGGTGGCCACCGTGATGAGCAACCTCGGCCTCGAACGCTATCTTGAAAGCATCGGCCTGACGCTGGAGCGAACTAAAGTGGGGGATCGCTACGTGCTCGAGCGGATGCGCGAGGGAGGCTTCAATTTGGGCGGAGAACAGTCGGGCCACATGATCCTGTCCGACTACGGCACCACAGGCGACGGTACCGTGGCTGCGCTACGCGTCCTCGCCAGTCTGGTTCGCTCTGGCAAGCCAGCCAGCGAGTTGCTTCATGTTTTCGAGCCCGTCCCGCAACTGCTCAAGAACGTGCGCTATTCTGGCGGAAAGCCACTCGAAGATGAGACCGTAAAATCGGTCATCGCCGACGTCGAGACGGAACTTGAGGGCAGGGGGCGCCTTGTCATCCGTCCATCGGGGACTGAACCAGTAATTCGGGTAATGGCGGAAGGCGACGATGAGGCGCAGGTGAAGGCTGTTGTGGATCGCATCTGCGCTGCCGTGACAGAGGCTGTCTGATGCTGGAAATGCGTCCCGATTGCGAGCGCTGCGGCACAGACCTGCCGGCTGATAATCCCGGCGCCTTCATCTGCAGTTTCGAGTGTACGTTTTGCGCCGATTGCGCGGACCAACTCGACGATCTCTGTCCGAATTGCGGTGGCGAACTGATGGATCGTCCGACCAGGTCGAAGCAGCTCCAGGCCAAATATCCGCCCAGCGCCCAGCGAAAGCACAAGGGATGAGCGTCACACCCGCGCCGCCCCGCGTGCTGTCCATTGCCGGCTCAGATTCTTCCGGAGGAGCGGGAATTCAGGCCGACATCAAGACCATCACCATGCTCGGCGGCTATGCCATGAGCGCGATCACCGCCCTTACCGCGCAGAACACGCGTGGTGTGCAGGCAGTCGAGGCGTTGAACCCCGACCTGGTCATGGGCCAGGTAGACAGCTGCCTGTCCGATATCGGTGCCGATGCGATCAAGATCGGCATGCTTGGTTCGCCCGAGATCGCCATGCGCCTCGCCGAGCGGCTCGATACTTTTGCGGGTGCAATCGTTTTCGACCCGGTGATGGTGGCCACCAGCGGATCGACACTGGCCGACAACGCCACCATCGGTGCCTTTAGCGCACTGATGCAGATCGCGACCGTCGTCACGCCCAACCTTCCCGAACTGGCCGCGCTTACTGGGCGCGAGGAAATCAGGCCGGACGAAGTATTCGAAGCAGCGCGCGAATTGGCCGAGGAACAGGACACCATCGTTCTGGCCAAGGGAGGACATGGCGATGGCGACCAGGTCATCGACTATGTCGTTTCCTCGAGCGGCAAGATCGCGAGCTTCGGCCATCAGCGGATCGAGACACGCCACACGCATGGCACGGGCTGCACATTGTCCTCTGCGCTCGCAACCATGCTCGCCCACGGCCAGCCGCTTACCCATGCCATCCGCATTTCACGTGCCTTCACCCGCGCTGCAATCGAACAGGCGCCGGGCTTCGGCAGCGGCAACGGCCCGCTCGGTCATCAAGCGGTCCGCAAGTTAAAGAGGGACGAGGAAGACTAGCGTTCGAGTTCGTAGAAGCCAGCAATATGCTCCCATGCCTCGTCGGCGGTTTCACACCAGCGAAACAGGTCGAGGTCCTTTTTCGAGATCGTGCCCTCTTCGGCCAGAGCTTCGAAATTCACCACGCGGGTCCAGAAATCCTTGCCGAAAAGCAGGATCGGCATGGGCTTCATCTTGCCGGTCTGGATCAGTGTAAGCAGCTCGAAGAATTCGTCGAAAGTGCCGAAGCCGCCAGGGAACACGGCCACCGCCTTGGCGCGAAGCAGGAAGTGCATCTTGCGCAGGGCGAAGTAGTGGAAGTTGAGCGAGAGATAGGGAGTCACATACTGGTTGGGCGCCTGCTCGTGCGGCAGGATGATATTGAGGCCGATGCTCTCGCCGCCAGCGTCGCTGGCACCTCTGTTGGCCGCTTCCATGATCGAGGGTCCGCCGCCCGAGCAAACGACAAACTGCCGCTTGCCATCCTCGATTATCGACTTTTCGGTAACCATCCGAGCGAGCTTGCGGGCCTCACCGTAATACTTGCTCTTGGCCACGAGGCTTTCGACGACCTTGCGTTCGTCGTCAGGCAGGTCTTTCGCTCCTTCGAGCGCCGTTTCCACCGATTCCGGCGGGGGAATACGCGCACTGCCGTACATGACCATGGTCGAACCGACGCCGGCCTCGTCGAGAATCATTTCCGGTTTGAGCAGTTCGAGCTGGAAGCGAACCGGCCGCAATTCCTCGCGAAGGAGGAATTCCGTATCCTGGAATGCCAGCTTGTAGGAAGGGTGCGCCGTCTGCGGAGTGTGCTTCGCGAGGCCCTTTTTCTCGAACTCGGCCTCTTTTTCGGCGGGATAAAACTTGCGGTCCTTGAGATCGCGCTTTTGCTTTTCTTCTTCTGTCATGGCGCGCCCGATACTGCGGGCACGTCTCATCGACAAGTCATCGAAGAGGAAAATGGCAGGGGTGACAGGATTCGAACCCGTGGCCCTCGGTTTTGGAGACCGATGCTCTACCAGCTGAGCTACACCCCTGCAGCTTGGAGCGCGCGCATTAGTAGAGCCGCGCGCGCTTGGCAAGACGCGTATCGCGGCGAAGCGCAAAGTGCTAGGATGCGAGGATGCATGCCCCCGTGCCCGAGACGATCCCCGTAGAGTTGCTGCTGCGTGCCTATCGCAGTGGGGTCTTTCCCATGGCCGACCATCGCAGCGACCGCGAAGTCTATTGGGTCGAACCGCGCGAACGGGCTGTCATTCCGCTCGACGGCTTCCACTTGTCGAAAAGTCTTCGCAAGGTCATCCGCCAGGATCGATATCGCGTCAGCTGCGACGAGGACTTCCCCGCTGTCATTGCCGCCTGCGCCGAACCGCGGGAGGAACATGCCGAGAGCTGGATCAGCCACCAGATCGAAGCGAGTTACATCGCTCTTCAGCGAGCAGGCCATGCCCACTCGGTGGAAGTCTGGCGAGGCGAAGCTCTCATAGGCGGCCTCTATGGGGTCGCCTTCGACAGGGTGTTCTGCGGTGAGAGCATGTTCAGCCGCGCAGACAATGCCAGCAAGGTTGCGCTCGCCTGGCTGGTCGCGGCCATGCGGAATGCAGGCTATGTGCTGCTGGACTGCCAGTTCATGACAGAGCACCTGGGCACGCTCGGTGCGGTGGAAATGCCGCAGGCCGCGTATCTGGAACGGCTGTTCACTGCGCGAGGGCAGCCATCATCCACTATTCCGGCTGCAATTGCGGCAGCCAACGCTCACTCTTCGCCGGGAAATTCCATTGCGCAGGATTTGACCCAGACATCGTAAATCGGATGCTCGACGACGTTGATCGAGGGCTTGTTCTTGAACAGCCAGCCGGAAAATATCCGACGGAAATCGCTTTGCGAACCGCGCTCACGCACCAGCACCTGAACGAATGCGCCTTCATCCTTGTCGAATTCCCAGGGGGCGGTCCGCTCACAGGCGCGCAGGCGGATGATGACATCTCCGACGCGTTGCTGATCGCCGGGGCTCAGTTCCAATTCCTGGCTTAGATTGTTGCGCTTGTTGAGCAGGCCGATAGTAGCGACCCGTTCTTCCATGGGCGTCCCGATAGCGGCCTCTTCGGAAACGTCCTCCGGCAGTTCGACGTCCTGCAGGCTCTCCGGAATTTCGGTTTCGACCGCTTCGGGTTCCGGAGAATCTTCCGTACAGGCCGCAAGCATGGCCAGCGGAGCGAGAAGCGCGACTGCGCGGACCATCCTCAGGCGTCCGGCGACCAGGCTTCGTAATCGCCCACTGCAGGGGCGCGCTTGCCACCCCGTTCGAGTGCGCCCTGAGGCCGATATGCCGTCGCGGTACCAGTCGCGTTGGGCGAATAATCGGCTTCCCAGATATGTGGTGGCGGCAGGTTGCTTTCGGGTACGTCGTCGAAAGCGCCGTGCAACCAGCCATGCCATTCGCTCGGCACCCGGCTGGCATCGTTCGACCCTTCGTAGATTACCCAACGGCGCTCGCGCTGTCCCTTCTTGGGCTTCGAGCGATAATAGCTGTTGCCCTGTGCATCGGTGCCGACATGTTCGCCATTGCGCCAGCTCCAGAGAAGCGTGCCGAGGGTCGCACCTTCCCACCAGGTGAAGATCTTGCCGAGGAAATTCATGAGGCCGCGCCTAGCCGATTCGCGCGCGCGCGCCAAGCGCTTACCACGATACCCGATCGCCCGGCTCAATCCCGAGTTCTTCGGCCCGGCCGCCGGAAATTTCCAGCACAGCACTTGTCGAGCCGATCGAATAGACCGGCTCCTCCGAATAAGGTTCCGCCATTGCGGCGATATTGGCAATCCGCCCATCCAGCCCGACAAAAATGATATCGAGCGGGATCGGAGTATTCTTCATCCAGAAGCTGCGTGCAGTGGGCTCCTCGTTAGGGAAAAGCATGGCTTCGTCCGGCCCCAACTCCGTGCGGAACATCAGTCCCTTTTTCTGAAGCTCGGGTGTGTCTGCCAGCTCTGCGTGGAATTCGTGCGAAGCCTCGTCGGACGAAACCGTCACGGGAATGATCTCAAGTCCGGAAACCGGGTGTACGGCTGGTCGCGCCTGCTCTGCTATAGCATTATCTGCACCGGGCTGCGGTGAGCAGGCAATTGCGAGAGCAGCGCATAACCCGGCTATTAATCCAGTGCTTCCGCGACCCATTCCTCTAGCTCCACCTGTGTCTTCGCCTCGACTGCGCGCCGGGCATGTTCGAACGAATGGCCTGCCCGCAAGATTGCAGCAAGCTGCTTTTCGCGTGCTTTGCGTGCGGTTTCCGGGCCTTGATCCTGCGCCGGGACAGCGAAGGGGCCGAAACGCCGTCGGCGTAGATACGCGACCAAGGCCTCGCGTACTTCTTTCTCGTCCGGAGCATTCGCTTGCCGAACGTCATCGTCCAGCCCGTCGACGCGCAGTCTTTCCTCCACCCTCCGCGCGCCATAGCCTCGGGAAAGCAAACCACCCGCCTTCATGCGTGCATAGGCTTCGTCATCGACGTAGTTCTTTTCGGCAAATCGGGTCACGAGCTCCTTGATATCGGGCTCGCCCTCACCTTCCCAACCACGCTCGCGCAGCTTACGCTTTAGGTAGTTCTCGAGCTTGCCCGAGGAGGTGGCGAAGCGGGCGACATAATGTAGCGCGAGGTCGTTCAACCGGGTGCAGTCGAGCGGTTTTGGAGTGCGACGGGTACGCCTTGGAGTTGCATGACGGTCGGGCATCGGCCATATTCGTGCCATAAACCTTATCGAATGGGAAAGTTCGATTGGCTGCCGTGTGTGGGAGTTCGGCAGCCAACTGCGTGAGGGTCGCCGCAAGGCATTGTTTTCAAAAGGTATACAAGAGAAAATATGACCGACGCCGTTTTGACGCCGACGCCGAACGATTGCGATCTGCCCCGCCGCCGGAGCGATTTCGCTACGTTCAACGACGCTATCAATTACGCTGCGCGCAGCGCAAAGGGCCTTAATTTTCACGATATGCGGGGCGCTCTCGAAAAGGTGTACCCCTATTCCGAAATGCGCGAGGACGCCCTCTCGCTCGCCTACAAGATGGTCGCCGCGGGGATCGGCAAGGAAGATCGCGTGGCGCTTGTCGCCGAAACCAGCGCCGAATTTGCCGCATTGTTCTGCGCCTGCATCTATGCCGGCGCGTGGCCGGTGCCGCTACCCTTGCCGACGACATTCGGCGGCAAGGACAGCTATATAGACCAGCTCTCGGTGCAACTTGAAAGCAGCGATCCGAAGATCCTCCTTTATCCTCCCGAAATCGCAGAAATGGCCAAGGCAGCCGCTGACAAGCAGGGCTGCGACGGCGAAAGCTGGGATGTGTTTGCCAAGCGCGAAGGGCCGGAATGCGATTTGCCCAAGGCAAGCCCGGACGACATCAGCTATCTGCAATATTCCAGCGGATCGACCCGTTTCCCGACCGGGGTTGCAGTGACCCACGAGGCACTGCTTCACAATCTTTTCGGCCACGCGACCGGCGTAGATCTCGGCGAGAACGATCGGGTAGTCAGCTGGCTGCCCTGGTACCACGACATGGGGTTGGTCGGTTGCTTTTTGTCGCCGATCGCGAACCAGGCGTCGGTAGACTATATTCGTACCGAACATTTCGCCCGCCGCCCCCTGGCCTGGCTCGATCTCATCAGCCGCAACAAAGGTAACACGCTGAGTTATTCGCCGACTTTCGGTTACGACATCTGCGCTCGCCGCATCTCCAGTCAGAGCAGCGTGTCAGAGCGTTTCGATCTCTCACGCTGGCGAACTGCGGGCAATGGTGCAGATATGATCCGCCCCGACGTGATGCAGAATTTCGTCAATGCCTTCGCGGAAGCAGGCTTCAAAGCAAGTGCCTTCACTCCGAGCTACGGCCTTGCCGAAGCAACCCTGGCGGTGACCGTCATGCCGCCTGGCGAGGGTATCCGTGTGGAACTGGTCGAGGAGGAGCGATTGTCCGGTCGTCCCCGCGACCTGTCCAAACCGGCGCGCTATCGTGCCATCGTCAATTGCGGCAAGGCGCTTCCGGGCATGGAGGTCGAGATCCGCGACGAGCAGGGCATGGTCAAGGGCGATCACCAGATCGGCAAGATATGGTGCCGCGGCAAAAGCGTGATGCACTCATATTTCCGCAACGAGGAGGCGACCCGGGACTGTCTCGTCGGCGGCTGGCTCGACACCGGCGACATGGGCTATCTTGGGGATGGCTATCTGTTCGTCGTCGGCCGCGCGAAGGATATGATCATCATCAACGGCAAGAACCTCTGGCCGCAGGATATCGAATGGGCGGTCGAACAATTGCCCGGCTTCAACCATGGCGATATCGCTGCCTTCAGCATCGATACCGAAAATGGCGAGGAAGCCCCGGCAGTACTGGTCCACTGCCGTGTGTCCGAGCCCGAGGAACGGATCAGGCTGCGTGACCAGATCGCCGATAAGGTCCGCGGGGTTACTGGAATGAGCTGCGTCGTGGAACTCGTCCCACCCCGCACGCTGCCGCGCACGAGTTCGGGTAAGCTGAGCCGCGCAAAAGCCAAACGCCTCTATCTTGCGGGTGAGATTCAACCGCTCGACCTCGCCGCCTGACCCGGCAGGCGATGGATCCCCGCGCTGCCGGAAATATCCTGGTGGAGATTTCGCGCCTACATTGCAGTGTGCCGACAGAATGTAACTGCCGGGCCGGTGGCGAACCCTGCGCGGATGCCTTGGGGGATCCGCATCGGGGAATTTAGCTGCAATCCGCCGAAGATCGGCGATTCATCTATAGTATGGATTGTTCTTTGTACCGAGGCATTTGACCTCTAGGCTCGGTTCGCCTTGAAGAATGCGTCTTACGCACCTAATACAGGCAAAGGATTCATACGGAGGTTATCGCCAGTCATGAGTGACGCAAAATCGCAGGCAGAAACCGCCCGCGCGACCAAGTCCGCCCCGGCTACGACGGCGGCTCCGCCCGAGTTCGACCTGACACCGCCAGATCCTGTGCCGGCAGTCTCCGCGGAAAAAGCGGCCGGCCTGGTGCCCGTATCGGAAGATGTGAAGAGCAAGCTCGAAACCAAGGTCGACGGTTTCATCGAAGATCTGATCGCGCAGGATGCCAATTCTCCCGAATTCGGAAAGAAGGTCGATCAGCTCACCAATATGGGCCGCAAGGAAATCATGGCTGCGGCGGGTATGTCCAACCGCTTTCTGGACCGCCCGGTACGCGCGATGGACAAGGACGAGGGCGTCGGCGCCAATCTCGCCGAATTGCGCCGCGTCGTAGAAGATCTCGATCCGGGCAAGCGCGGGAAGCTTTCGGGTACGCGCAAGATCCTGGGCATTATCCCTTTCGGTAACAAGCTGACCAATTACTTTCGAAGCTACCAGAGCGCGCAGACGCACATCCAGTCGATCCTCTCCAATCTCGCCAGCGGGAAAGACGAGCTGATCATGGACAATGCCGCGATCGACGTCGAACGGCAGAAGCTGTGGGAAGCCATGGGCAATCTGGAACAGATGATCCATATCTCCAACACGCTCGATGCAAAGCTGGAGGATAAGGCAGCCGAGCTCGACGCGACCGATCCGGCCAAGGCCAAGGCGATACGGGAAACCGCGCTCTTCTATGTCCGCCAGCGCACTCAGGATTTGCTTACGCAGATGGCGGTCAGCGTACAGGGCTATCTCGCGCTGGACCTGGTCAAGAAAAACAATATCGAGCTGGTAAAGGGGGTCGACCGCGCCAGCACTACGACCGTCGGAGCATTGCGCACGGCAGTGACTGTAGCCGAGGCAATGACCAACCAGCGTCTCGTCCTCAACCAGATCACCGCGCTCAACGATACGACTGCGGGTATCATCGACAGTACGTCTACCATGCTCCGCGATCAGACCGGCAAGATTCACGAGCAGGCTGCTGCCAGCACCATTCCGCTGGAGACCCTGCAGCGTGCCTTCCAGAACATCTACGACACGATGGACGAAGTGGACGAGTTCAAGATCCGTGCACTCGAAAGCATGAAGCAGACGGTCACCGTTCTGTCCGACGAGGTCGAGAAGTCGAAGGGTTATATTGCGCGTGCCGAGGGGCAATTTCAGGCGCAGAAGCAAGTGGCCGAAAGCGGCCTCTTGAGCATCGAAGGCTGACTATGGGCGATCTTACCCGTGACAGCGAACGGATCATTCAGGACGCGCGCACTGTGCGCGACGACAACCGTTCGGGCGGGCGGCATCGCCGCGCACCTTCGATCGGTGCGGGCTCCGCCAAGATCAAGCGAGACCTGTGGACCCGCCGAATTCGCAACGTCCTGATTGCCCTGTTCGGGATTTGGGTAGCTGCCGGTGTAGCGGGCATGGTGATCGACGGGATAGGTTTCGCCGGAGTGATGGCCGTGCTCGTCGCCAGCGTCATCGCCATTGCGGTATTGGGCAATTATCCAAAACTACGCACCCCTAAGAGAGAGAGCCTCAACAAGGGGAATGTGAAGGATATGGTCGCGCGGACCGAGCTTTGGCTGGAAAATCAGCGCCCCGCTCTGCCTGCCCCGGCTGCCAAAATCGTCAGCGATATGGGCGTCCAGCTCGATGCGCTCGGCCTGCAACTCCAGGGCGTCGATCAAAACCATCCCAAGGCGCGTGAAGTACGCAGCCTGATAGGCGAGCAGTTGCCGGAAATGATCGACAGCTATCGGAAGATTCCCGCTCATTTGCGCTCCGAAAAGCGTGCGGGAACCACCCCGGACCAACAACTGACCGACAGCC
This sequence comes from Qipengyuania huizhouensis, assembly GCF_019711635.1. Classification (GTDB taxonomy): domain Bacteria; phylum Pseudomonadota; class Alphaproteobacteria; order Sphingomonadales; family Sphingomonadaceae; genus Qipengyuania; species Qipengyuania huizhouensis. Next base: position 28,874 of record NZ_JAIGNT010000015.1, read on the forward strand.
TTGGCAAGATCAGCGGAGAAATCGACAGTATCACCCGTCAGCTGGCAGAAGGCTCGCTTGACGATCTGGCGATCAAGCACCGCTATCTCGACTACAAATTCGGGGAAGGCGTGCAAACCTCGCCGCAGCTGGAGAACAAGGACTGATGCGAGTTCCGTTGCAGCATAATCTCGGCAAGGAAGAGGTACGTCGCCGCCTCCATGCACGCAGCCATGAAATCGGCGATGCTATTCCGGGCGGGATGGCGAATGTGACTACCAGCTGGCCCGACGAGGACCGCATGGCGCTGGATATCGATGCCATGGGAAATGTAACGCGGGCACAGGTGTTGATCGAGGAGACGCAAGTGGTTTTCGAGGTCAACCTGCCACCTGCCCTCTCGTTCGTCGAACCGATCATTGCCGGGGCAATCCGCAAGAAGGGTCAGAAGCTGTTGGCAGCAGAATAGATTGCAACCCGCGGCGAACCGATCGGATGCTGCCAAATTTTCACGATCATACGTAAACCAGTCGGCTAGATCGGCAACGGATTAGCGACGATGAGGCAGCGTCCGTGATCCAAAAAGTCGATATGGTCGAGTCGTTCACTCCAACCCGATGCGCCCGGCTCGATAGCGACTCCATCGATGCTGCAGTTGCCATCCACGGGCAATATCTGCACCGGCCCCGGAAGACGCGCCAGCAAACCTTGCGATGGTTTGCCGATACTTTGTGCGACAGCAAAGTAAGGCCCTTCGACGAGGAGCTGTTCGGCGCTTGCGTCTATACGTCTCCGCAATTCGGGCGGGTGCGGATCAAGGCAGATCGAGGCCATGGCTTGGTCTAGATGCAAAGTACGATCGCGCCCGTAATCGTACAGCCGGTATGTAATGTCGGTGTTCTGCTGGATTTCGATCAGCGTGAGCCCCGCCCCCATCGAATGTACCGTTCCTGCAGGGACATAAATGAAATCGTTCTTTTTCACGTCGATCCAGTTGAGCATGGACAGGATCGACCCATCAATAGCACCATCGCGGACGGCATCCGCGTCAGCAGTTTCACGAAACCCGACCGCCAGTCTCGCACCCGGCCGCGCGTCGGTCACGAGCCAGCATTCGTCCTTGCCAGAGCCTGTTTGAGAGTTCGCGGCAATAGGATGGACCTGAACCGATAGACGCTCCTCTGTGAAGAGGTATTTGGCCAGAATTGTTGCGAGTGGCGGGGGGCTTTCGAACCAGATTTCGCCAACCGGTTCGTTGCCTGGGTCCGCGAACACGGCAGGTTGATTGCAGCGCCCCCAAGGCTTGGCCAGTCGGGTCGTCGAGAGAATTCCGCATCGGGTCACTCCCCCTTGATTCCTCTGAGCTTCGCGACGTTCGAGGCCGATCCGTGTGCGACAACCAACACCTCGTCTCCATCGACCACGATTGTGACATCCCTCAGACCGACTGCCGAAACCCTGGGCCCATCACTTTCGATCATGACGCCGCGGCAATCGATCAGCTCGGCATTGCCGGCCGAAACAACTTTGCGCTTCCCGTCGGCCGTTCGTGCAGTCCGCAGGGCGTCCCAGTTGCCCACGTCGGTCCAGCCCATATCGGCAGAAACAACGGCGGCACGCTGCGTATTCTCCATCACTGCGTAATCAACGCTTTCGCCTTCGATGGCGCAAAATTCCTGCACTGCTGGATGGAATGCACCGCGGTCTTCATGCCCGCCGTCCACCGCCAGCCTGACCCAGCGCGCCATCTCCGGACGCTGCTTCTCCAGTTCGCTTAAATAATCTCCGGCCCGCAGCACGAAGATCCCCGCGTTCCAGACAAAATCGCCCCGCGCTACATAGCTGCGTGCAGTATCGGCATCGGGTTTCTCCACGAACCGCGCAATCCGGTTTCCCTGCCTTAAGCTGTCACCCAGTTCGATATAACCATAACCGGTTTCGGCCCGGTCGGGGTTGACGCCAAAACAAACCAGCCACCCCTCGGCCGCCAGAGTTTCCGCGCTCGCGACCCCCCGCAGGAAGGCTTCCCTATCGGCGATATAATGATCGCTGGGGCAGACGAGCAGAACGGTTTCGGGCGAAAGGCGTGCGGCGGCCAATGCTATTGCGGGTGCCGTATCACGCGCCTCGGGTTCCACGATCAGCGAATGGAGAACGGCCTGTTCTGCAACGAGATTCGCGTGATCCCTACCCGCAACCACAATCGGTTGCGCGAAATGTGCAGGATCGGCGACACGATCCAGCGCCTGCTGGAACAGGGTACGCTCCCCAAGGAGTTTGAGGAACGCCTTGGGCCGGTTCGGCCGACTAAGCGGCCACAGCCGCGTTCCATAACCGCCGCACAGGATAACCGGCTGTATCACTTGCGACGTGTCCCCATGATTGGCGTTACGGGCTAGATAGCTGTGCAGAGGCGCGCTGTCAGTTGAAGAAGCGTTGCTGGTAATAGAAGATCGCGGGCACCGGATTTCCTTGCGTATCGCGCGCAGGTTCGAAGCGGATCTGATCGTAGGATAGTCGGCAGACAACGGCATCCGTCTCGGGAAAGGGGCTCGGACGATGAACCGAACAGGCAGTCACCCGTCCTTCAGCCGAAACCGCCAGCCTGACGATAACCGACTCCCCAATGCGCGCCTGCCGACCACCAGGTGGAATCGGAAAGGCACGAACATCGGTGATCGTGCGGGTCAGGACCGGCTTGGTCGCCGCGACGCCGCCTTGGCCACCGCCACCCCGTCCTGCACCGGTTCCCTGGCCGCTTCCTGCGGCCCCGGTGCCCTCGCCCGACTGTGTAGCCCCAGAGGTGCTTGCAGCACCGGTCGAAGAGGCACGGGGAACGGGACGGTCTTCGCGCACCTGCCGCCGGGGAGTAGGGGCGGTGACGGGCTGCGGCACTGCCTCCTCACCCGGATCGCCTTGTGCGCCCTCATCCGGCTGAGGTTCAACTACCGGCATTTCTTCCTCCGGTGTGGTGACCGTGACGGTAAAAGCCGACACGACCGATCGCTCCACGCTAGCGACCGATTCGGGCGCCAATGCCCGTGCAAGGCCGTAGAGCACAAGCAAGTGGAAGAGGACGATCACGAGGATCGTCCAAGGATTGGGCCGTTTCTTACTCGAACTGAAATTGGTCGCCGGTTTCGCCATGGTATAAGAACAGGGTAATAACCTTAGGCGTTCCTGCAAACGAAAAGGGCGGCCCCGAAGGACCGCCCTTTCCTGCGTAATGATCTGAAAGTCGGCTTAGTAGCCGATTACCAGCGAGATGCTGCCGGCGCGCGGAGCGCCGATCTGCGCGAAGCCGAAGCCGTCGAGCGAACCGCCGAAGTAGCCGATATAGTATTCATCGAACACGTTGGTCAGGTTCAACTGGAGTGCAACGTCGCCACCAGTCGGGAATTCCCCGAGCAGTACGCGAGCGTCGAGATCGACGATCGTATATCCAGGAGCTTCATCGGTGTTCAGGTCGTTGATAAACCGCGGACCGGTACGCTTGACTTGCGCGCCCAGATCGAAGTTTCCGAACGAGACCTGGCCACGACCACCGAAGGAGAAACGGGGAGTGCCAGATTCGGCATTTCCTGCTGTGGCGAGGAAGCCATCTTCAGTCTGTACGTCGTCCTTGATTTCGGAGTCGTTGTAGGAACCGAAAACATACAACAGTGTGTTGTTCGTCGGACGCCATGCGATCGAGCCGTCAATGCCGTATTTATCGACCTCGCCGAGGTTACGGAAAACAGTTGCGCCTTCACCATTGTTCGCCGTCGGGTCGAACGCCGAAGCCAGACGGTTGTTATAACGAGTGAAGTACGTGCCGATCTGAGCTTCGATGCGGCCCATGGTGTAACGCAGGCCGAGGTCGAAGCTGTCGGTCGTTTCCGGAACCGGGCGTGCACGCTCGTCGTCTGGGATGTACAGCGAGTCGTAAAGCGGGTCGGTACCGGGGACCGAAAGGCCCTTGGCATAATTGCCGAATACCGAGAAACCGCTGCCACCGAAATCGTAGATCAGTCCGACGTTCGGAAGCAGTTCGTCATACTTGTATTCGCGCGACAGAGGCGCAACGTGATCTGGGTTCGCTTCCTCGTAGGCAGTCACGTCGAAGCCCGGATTGGGGCAATCGACGAAGCCATTCTCCGACGTCGTGTAGCAATTCTGGTTCAGTTCGCGCGTGAAGAACGGTGCTCGAAGACCGAGAATGGCGGTGAGATCGCCAAACTCGCCGCGGTACTCACCCGAAACCTGATGCAGGATCGCGAAGGACAAGCGGTCACGCTTGTTTACTTCGTTGCCGTTCACATCAAGCAACGGATTGTCGATGGCGAACGGATCGCTGATTTCGCCATTGCCGAGCATGTAAGTGATCTGACCCGTCTGACGGTGACGCGCGCGGTCCCAGGTGTAAGCGAGACGAACGCGGTGATCCGGGTTGATATCATAGATAAGGTTCGCGACCACGCCGTAACGATTGGTTCGCGTCTGACTTGGGTCGTTTCCGGCAATCTCGTCGTCCAGATCACCGTCGCCATTGAGATCACGGCCGAAGAAGTAGCCGCCATTGAAGGCTCCGGTGTAGTCCGTGCCGCCCACATTGAAGAACGATTCACGCAGGTCGTCGGGACCGCCGCCATTTGCCTTGACGTACTGATAGCTCGGATCAAACGTGAAGGTCAGATTGTCAGTGATCGAGAAGAGCGACGAACCGCGGATGTTGCCGGTGTCCGAGGGGTTGTAGCGGCGATAAAAGGCTGCGCCACAGCTCGGCTCGCGATCGCTGTAGTCGAGGCCTTCACCAGGGCTACCCACGCCGCCAGCCTCGACAGCCAGAACCCGTGGGTCGACCGAGCAAGGATATTCGCCAGCGCCTTCATAAGCGCTGAAACGGTCTTCTTTGCTGAAATCGCCCTCGTAGTAGCCGAGCAGATCGCCAATGAATTCCGAACCAGCGAAATTATTGCGGTTTTGGTTGAAGTGGCCAGAAATAGAGATGAAGTCGCCATTCGTACCGATATCCTGCCAGATACGGCCGTTTACCTGCGTCTTGTTGACACGGCCATACGGATTGTACGGAACGCCATAGGTGGTGTAGCTGGCCGAAACGAAAGCCTTAGTGCCCATTCCGGTGAAGTCGCCGGTGTCGATCATGCCGAAACCGCGAACGTAGAGGGTGTCTTCTGCGCCTTCGGCAAGAACGTCGCCATAGGTCATCGTAGCAGTGATGCCCGGTGCGTCGCCCGGCTCACGTGTGCGAATGTTGATCGTGCCCCCGGTCGCCGAAGCGGTCGGGCTGTCGACGTCGGTGGTACCGAGGTTGACGTTAACCTCTTCGAGTACTTCCGGGTCCACCTGCTGGTTAGTGTAAAGTGCGTAGTTGCCCGAATCGTTCAGCGGAAGACCGTCAAGTGTCTGCGAAACGCGGTCGGAGCCAAAGCCGCGAATGGTGAAGCCACCGCCAGAAGAACCCCAAGGATCGTTGTTCTGGAAACTGACGCCAGGCACCAAGTTGACGATGTCATTTACGGTTTGCCCAGGGCGCTGGCGACGGATGACCTCTTCATTCAGAACTTGCTTTGCCTTCGACGTGTCGGGAACCTCGACCCCGCCCACGCCGTCGAAGCGTGCGCCGGTGACAACGATGACTTCATCGTCTTCTTCGAAATCGACGGAACCCGTCGACTGGGCGAAAGCAGGCGTCGCTGCCACTGCAGATAGACCAACCACAGAGGTGGCCAAAAGATACTTGAACTTCATCGGAGAAGACCCCTTCGTCTCTTCGGATTGAAAACATGGTAGCACTGGAGATGCGCCGCCCCGCTAGGCTGACGATGTTTCGGCAAAGCTATCGTTTTATGACAGAGTCAAGACAACCGTGACAGTAATGTGGACAATACCTCGCGGACCACAAAACTCCCCTTGGATTTCAGAGGTTTACTGCTGTTGCAAAAAGCACACAGCTTTAGAAAAGTTTGCCTGCGCCTGTCGACAGACCGTGCATCAGGCGAGATTGATCTCGCGCAAGCGTTGCATCAGGTAGTCGTGACTCGAAATGGGAGCTGGATGATCCGACGGGTTTTCCGGGTCGATGCACGAGGGTAAGGTTTCGATCACGTAATCCGGTCGGAAGTGCAGGAAAAACGGCATCGAGTAGCGTGCCCGGTATGCCGCTTCGCCGCGCGGGTTCACGACGCGATGCGTGGTCGAGCGCAGTTTTCCATTGGTCAAACGATCGAGCATGTCGCCCACGTTGATGACCAGCGCACCTTCCGGCACCTCGACGGCTTTCCACTTTCCCTGCCGGGTCAGCAGCTCGAGGCCCGCCTCTTCTGCGCCTAGGAGCAGAGTGATGGTGTTGATGTCGCCATGGGCGGCGGCCCGGATTGCCCCTTCGGCCTCCTCCCCTTCCAGCGGAGGATAGCGCAGAAGACGCATGACCGAATTGCCGTCTTCTACCGTCGGCGCAAAGAATTCACGCGGCAGGCCGAGGTGGATGGCGATCGCCTCGAGCACGCGACCCCCGGCCTCTTCGAAAGCGGCGTATAGTTTCGTGAAGGTCTCGCGAAATCCTTCGACCTCGTCGGGCCAGACATTGTCCGCCATATATTCGGACAGCGGATGACCTTCGGGCAGTTCGCGACCGACATGCCAGAATTCCTTCAAGTCGTGAACGTTCGCGTCTTTCGCCTTCTCGGTACCGAAGGGCGTATAACCGCGTGCCCCGCCCCCACCGACAATGTGGTAAGCCTTTTTCACATCTTCGGGCAGAGCGAAAAATTCCTTCGACATAGCCTCGGCCCTGTCGATCAGCCCCTGCGGAATGCCATGGTCGCGGATTACCGCAAATCCATATTCCTCGAAGCTCCGGCCGAGTTCTTCGGCAATGCTGTCCAACGGCTGCGCCAGCGACACAACCGCGATATCGGTGTTAGAATCGGTCATAATGTCTGCGCCCTTTAATACGGAAGGAAGAGCCCCGCCAGCGCCGCACTCATTAAGTTGGCGAGACTGCCGGCAGCCAGCGCTCTGATGCCCAGCTTAGCAATAACCGGCCTCTGGTTCGGCGCGAGGCCGCCCGTCACCGCCATCTGGATCGCGATCGAACTGAAATTGGCAAAACCGCACAGCGCGAAAGTGACGATGGCGCGGCTGCGATCGCTCAGGATACCGGCATCCATGCCGCCCAGCTGGATGAAAGCGACGAATTCGTTGAGCACGATCTTGGTACCGAACAAACCACCTGCGGCGCCAGCCTGATCCCAGGGGATGCCTATCAGGAACATCACGGGTGCGAAGATCCAGCCAAGGATCAACTGGAATGTCAGATCGGGATAGCCGAACAATCCACCGATCCCGCCGAGAACGCCGTTGGCGAGCGCAACCAGCGCAACAAAGGTCAGCACCATCGCGCCAACTGCCACGGCCAGCTTGACACCGGTCTGCGTGCCCTGCGCGGCCGCCTCGATCACGTTGGCGGGCGTGTGACCTTCCTCGAAAGTTTCGGCAACCGTGACCTCGTGCGGCTTACCGCTCTCGGTAATGGCAGCAGGCCCCTCGGCACTGATGCGGGTCTTCGGCAGAACGATTTCGTCTTCGGGCTCGACGCCGGAAAGTTCCGCCGCATCGCGGGCCAGCGGGCTATCGTCGTCGGGCATAATGATCTTTGCCATCAATATGCCACCGGGCGCCGACATGAAGGCCGCCGCGAGCAGGAAAGGAACGGCATCCTCGCCGATAAAGCTGGCATAGGCGGCAAGGATCGTTCCGGCCACGCCGGCCATCCCCACTGCCATCAGGGTGAAAAGACGGCTCGGCGTCAGCGCAGCCAGATAGGGGCGCACCACCAGCGGGCTTTCGGACTGGCCCACAAAAATGTTCGCCGCACTGCCGAGCGCCTCGACCTTGCTGATCCCGGTGATCCAGCCGATCGCCCCGCCGACCCAACGGACCAGCCGCTGCATTATGCCCCAGTGATACAATATGGAAACCAGAGCGGCAAAGAAGATGATCACCGGCAGTGCCGCGATGACGAAGGTATTGGCGAAGGGGTTGGCATCCATCGGGCCAAAAACGGATTCGATCCCCACCTTGGAGTAATCCAGCAATGCGATAACGCCGTTCGACATCGCCTGGATCGCCTCTACTCCCCACGGTGTCCGTAATACGAGCAACGCCATGATCGCCTGAAGCGCAAACGCAGCGCCTACCACGCGCAGCTTGATCCGCCTTTTACCTGTGGAAAGAAGGAAGGCGATGGCCAGGATCGCGACGATCCCGAGAATATTGATAACGACAGCTGGCATGCGGACCCCTTCGCATTGCACTGGAGCAACAAAGACTAGTTGCGGATGAAATCGGCCGCTACCTTGCGCGGCGGCTCCGCTTAGTCAATTTACGGTCGCACTTCCAGCTTCGGCTATCACCAGTCACGAGACAGCGCTTCCAGAACCATGATCGAGCAACCGGCCAATCAAACCCGCATCGCCGCAGCCACCGTGCCGCTGGGCCTGTTCGTATTCCTGGTCCTTTATGGCGGCCTGACCGTGATCGCGGGCGTGCTGGCATTCAAACAGGTGCAGCTGTGGCCTACCCGGCTTGCCGTGGAGTCCGGCATTTTCGCCTTTCTCGGCCTGGTGGTAATTTCCAGCACGATCGCACAGCTTTACGGAGAAAAGCTCGCGCAGAGGCTGGTCTGGTGGGGCTTTCTCCCACTCGCCTTTTCCGCCGCGCTCATATTCCTGGTCTTGTGGTTACCTGCTTCTTCCGAGATGCTTGAATACCGTGGCTCAGACCTCAATGCCTTCGAGACAGTCCTTGCGCAAACTCCCCGCATCATGGCGGCCGGTCCTGCAGCCTATATTGTCTCGCTACTATTGAACGTCTGGATATTTTCCCGCCTGAGGGGATCAGGAGACGGTAACACTCTCGGACTCATGGCCCGCGGCGCGATTGCCAGCGCGCTGAGCCAGGCAATCGATTCGGTGATTTTCGTAACACTGGCGTTTTATGGCGAATTCGACATCGCCCCGCTTCTCATCGGGCAGGTAATCGCCAAGGTCGCCCTCAGCATAGTGCTCGTGCCCTTCCTCATCACGGGCGGAGTAGCGCTGGCGAAATGGCTGGACAGACGCCACCTCTAAAGCGTTTTCACACCCTTGAGCAGTGTTTCTTCCAGCTTGTTCCCGTGAAGCACCGAAATGTCGCCGGTCGTTTCCAGCACGACGGCTCTCACTTCGGAAAGGTCCAAGACATTCGCTTCACGAAGCTTGGCGACGAGATCGTTTTCCGGAACGCGCGTCGTCTTCAAGGCCTCGCGAATGATTTTCCCGTCGCGCATGAGAATAACCGGATTGTTCTGCAACATATCTTCAATCCGGTCCGAAGAATTCCGGAGGCGTCCTGCCAGATGCTGAAGCAGGAAAAGCCCTGCCATACCCGCTACGGGTTGTAGCCATTCCCGCCAATCTGCCGCCTGTGCAGCATTGGCGATCAAACTTCCCAGCGCGATGGTCATGATGAAATCGAAGTTTGTCATCTTCGAGAGCGAGCGCAAACCGTTGATGCGCACCAGGGCGACCGCCCAACTCAGGGCGAGCATCGCCAATAGCAGTCCCCGAAGAACCGCATCGAATTCGGGAGAGGATACGAACATAACGGCCCAACGAATGCGCCGCGCGATTTATCCCTCCTGCGCTCCGCCGGAACAGCTGGCTCCACCGAGCACGCAGAAACGGGCGCAGTGAGGGTGATTAAGAACGATATCGCAGGATGCTTCTTCCAGCGTTTCACCGAGATCGAAGCCCTCATCATACGGGATGAGCGTGCAAGCGACCACGCGCGGTGACGCTTCGCCTTTGCGATGGACGATCATGCGGCTGTTACTGCACATTACATCGGCAGGGGACTTGCCGAGGATTGTCCAGCACTCGGTCGTGATTTCCGCAATATCCTTTTCGGCATCCATTTCTGGAAAGAGGACGAGCCGGGAGCGATCATATGCATCGATTGCAATCCCCTCGCGCTCGAACAGCGCCGCGTAGCGCTCTCGCGCAAGAGCATCGCCTTCTTCGGGGAGCAAACGTCCGGCGACTGCAATGGAAAAGCCATTCTTGGACAACCAGCACAGTCCCTCGATAGCTGGCTGCCAGCTACGTAAGCCGCGCTCGGATTCGTGAACGCGCTGGCTGTGGTGGTCGAGGCTGACTCGCAAGGTCAGACGGTCGCCATACGTTTCGCGAAGCCGCAGCAACGCCGCTTCATGCCGACGCATCGGCTTCATCGCATTGGTCAGGACAAGAGCTTCGAAACCTCGATCGAGCGCACCATCCATCATCCTGACAATGTCGGGGTTCATGAAGGGTTCGCCGCCGGTGAAACCGATCTCGCGGGCTCCCAATCCTGCCGCCTCATCAAGGAAGCGTACGGCATCGCTTGCAGTAAGATATACCAGCGCATCGTTCGTGGGACTGCTCTCGATATAGCAGGTCGTGCAGGCCAGATTGCACAAGGTGCCGGTATTCAGCCACAGCGTATCCAATCTTGAAAAGGGCACATGAGCGCGCTTCTCCCCTTTCGCAGTTAATTGCGGATCGCTGAATTTTTCTCGGGATAAGGGCGCAGCCTCGACCGCGAACGGTGAGGGTCCGGCAGGTGCGTTGCGCGATCCCATGCGGGCTCTACTCACGCGAAACGCCTGCGCAGCCTTGCCACCAGCTGCGCCCATTTCTTGGGGATAGCTCCGAAAACCGTCGGCTCCCAGGCACTGAACGAGGCTGCTTTGGATATTTCGCTACGTGTGGGGTAGGCGATGATCGCCGAGCCGAGCGCAAAAGTGCTGCTCTTGCCGGTAATCGCCTGCGCGAAGGGCAGCAGCAATTCTCCAGCATCCTTTCCGACCATGCTCGCACCGAGAACTTTCTTGCCCTTCAATACGAGTTTGAGATGCCCCTTGTCCTTGCCTTCGGCGAGGGCCCGCTCATTGTCGCGGAAAGCTTCCTTCACGATCCTGATCGTATCGCCGTATTTCCTGCGCGCATCCTTTTCGGTGAGGCCAATTTGTGCGACTTCGGGATCGGTATAGGTGCACCATGGCAGTGCGGACCAGTCTACCTTCGTCGGGATGCCCAAAGTAATCTCTAGCGCGACGTTCGAGCCTTCATAGCCCGAAACATGAGTAAGCCGCGGCCCGTCTCGGCAATCGCCAATGGCATAGATGCCTTTGACCGAAGTGCGTCGGCGTGCGTCGACTGCAATCCCGTTGGCTCCCATCTTCACACCGATTTCTTCAAGCCCGAAGCCTGTGCATCTCGCCTTGCGCCCGGTCGCGAGGAGGAGGCGGCTGCCCTCGATTGTCTCGCCGCCAGCGAACAGACGGATCGTTCCCCCACGGCTTTCGACTCTTTCCGCCTTGCCCTCGACGAACCGGACGCCCTCGTCCTCCAGAACCTCGCGTATTACCGCGACACTTTCGGGATCGTCGCGGGCCAATAAACTGCCCGGCTCTATGACCGTAACTTCGCTGCCCAACCGCCGGAAGGCCTGCGCCATTTCCATACCAATCGCCCCGCCGCCCACGATTACTAGATGGTCGGGGAGCTCTTCGAGATCGAACAGGTTTTCATTGGTCAGATACGGAACCTCATCCAATCCCTCGACGGGTGGAAGTGCAGGTTCTGAGCCTGTAGCTATGACGATGCGCGGCGCAGTCAGTGTGCGCCATGCCACCTCGACGGATTGCGGGCCGGTCACTTGGGCCCAGTCACGGATGACTTCACAACCAATCTGCTCGAAACGTTCCTCGCTGTCGTGCGGTGCAATGGCAGCAATCGCATCGTGGATGTGCCTGTGCACGCCCGCCCACTCTACAACGGGCTTGGCCAAGGTAACGCCATACCGGGTTCTTTCTCGCGCTTCTGCGGCGCGCTTCGCGGCAGCCAGTAGTGCTTTCGACGGCACGCAGCCATCGTTCAGACACTCACCACCCATCTTGCGGGCTTCGATCAGCGCCACGTCCAGGCCGAAGAGCGCACAGCCTCCTGCAGCGGTGAGCCCGGCGGCCCCGCCACCGATCACGATCACGTCATGGGTGAATTTCATCGCTTGCTGCCTAACGCACAATGCTGCCATTGCGAAGGAATGTTCGCTACTCCGCCTTCGACGGCCGATATCACGTGAGAATTCTCGTCACCGGGGCAGCTGGTTTATTGGGCGGCGAGATCTGCGCGCTGCTTGCGGCGGCCGGGTACGAGGTCACCGGCCTCGTACATCGCAACCCCACTATTCTTGGCAACGACGGTTCACACGTACCGGTCCGGTCCCTGCCTGGCGACGTATCGCTCCCGCGCTTCGGATGGAGCAAGGATAGATTCGCCAAGATAGCTGCGAGCCACGAATTGCTGGTTCACTGTGCCGCCACAGTACGCTTCGATCTCGCAGAAGCGGATTATCGTGCAGTCAATGTAGGCGGCGTTACCCATGCACTCGCCCTGGCCGAGGCGGGCGACATGGATTTCCTGCATGTCTCGACCGCCTATGCCTGCGGCACGCGCGATGGCTTGATCCGCGAGACCGATCCCCTGCCGGAAACGGGATTTGCAAACGGTTACGAAGCAAGCAAGGCCGAGGGCGAGCGGCTGGTACGGGAAAGCCAACTACGCTGGGTCATAGCGCGACCCTCCATCGTCGTAGGCGAATACGACAGCGGGCAAATCCGCCAGTTCGATACGACCTATGCCGCTTTCAAACTGATTGCCGGGGGGCGGGTCCGCCACATGCCTGCTCGCCTCGACGCGACGCTGGATTTCGTGCCGATCGATCATGTCGCAGGCGGAATTTTCAGATTATTGCAGGCAATGGGCAAAGCGGCGGGAGGCACCTTCCACCTAGTATCGGGTCAGCCGCTGCCCGTTGCGGCATTCACCGGCACGATTGGGACCTATCCACAATTCCAGGAACCCGAGCTCGTCTCGCCTGAGCTTTTCGATCCGGCCAAACTGCCCGCAATCGAACGACGGCTCTTCAGGCAGGTCGCTGGCCTCTACGCGAGCTATTTCCAGCGCAATCCGCATTTCGACGATGCTGCATTCCGGGAAGTCACCGGCCTCGAATGCCCGGCGACCGGGCAAGCCTATATCCGGCGATTGATAGATTATTGTATCGGTGAGGGCTTTCTGCCCGACGCCTAGCGCACATCCGGATAGTTTTCGGCCATCCGGTGCCTGAGGCCGATGGCCCAGAGCATGCCGACCTTGAAATATATCCAGTTGGCCTTGACCGGACCCCACGCGACGATCCGGCGGTCGGACGTAGATACGCACCGCAGCACCATTTTCACCCGGCCCAGCGCGGCGAGTTTCACACACAGATCCGCCTCCTCCATCACTGCATCTCCCGGCGTGCAACCACCAACCCGGAGGAAATCGCTGCGTCTGAAAAACATCACGTGATCTCCGAACAGCAGTCGCACTCCGCGAAAGAACAAGTGAGGCCGGGTAATAAGCGGAGCGTACCAGGTTTTGGCCCAATTATGGACGGTCGTAACCCACCGGGTCTTCTCCGTCCCGCGAATGATCGGGGTAAAGCTGGCGAGCGCAATTCGCCGATCCGCCAGCGTATCCTCGATCACACGGACCATATCGCTTGGTGGGATCGTGTCGGCATGAACAACACAGACAATCTCGCCCATCGCTCGATCTACGCCGAGATTAATCTGTCGTGCCCGGCCTGTGTCGCATTCCAGGATACGCCATCCCGCTTCGCGCGCCATGTCAATCGTCCTGTCGCAGCTTCCGCCATCGACCAAGAGGATTTCCTGCGGCCGGGGATCGAGTTTGTCGAAGGCCTCGATCAATTCCGGAAGAGCCTTCTCCTCATCCAGCGTCGGGACGAGTAAAGTGACGCTCATTCGAATTCTGGCCACTGAGCGAGGTCTTCGGCTGTGTCGATATCGGCCAGTTCGGGCAATATCGCCGGACCGATCCCGTGCGTGGCCAGCCGCGCGAGCGTTTCCGGAAACACGTGCGGCGTACTCCACTCCATCTCTTCGAACAGGAATGATACGGGCTCGCGAAAGCCGATGAGATAGTAACCGCCGTCGTTTGCGGGACCCAGCACCACTCGCCGATCCTCCAGTGCGCCGGATGCAGCTTGCAGAAGTGGCACAGTGACACCCGGACAATCGCTCCCGATCAAGAGAGCGGGCGCTTCCACCCGCGCCATTCTCGCCCCGAGATCGCCCTCGCCCTGATCAACCACCGCAACATCATCGCCAAACAAATCATGAAATGCAGCCACTTCGCCGCCGGTGACGCGAAGTTCGAACTCGAGTCCGCTTTCCTTCGCGACCTCCACAGTCCGCGCCAGCATTCTTGCATAAAGCCTTGCCGCACCTTCTTCGCCAAGCGCCGGAAACAAGCGTGTCTTCACCTTGCCGGGCACAGGCAGGCGAGCGAAAATCGAAAGTCTCGGAGAAGCCATCACCGTGCAGGATAGCGCACTGGCAGCGCGGGGAAAGAGGCGATGGGTGGAAATGGTGGTGAGCCGTGCTGGGTTCGAACCAGCGACCTACTGATTAAAAGTCAGTTGCTCTACCGACTGAGCTAACGGCCCGACCACGGGCGCTCACCTAGGCAGGTGATGACAGCGGGTCAAGCATCCATCGCTGCCATCCGACAATCAATCGCGCGACCCGTGATTTGCAATTTGCCGAAGCGTAAGGCCGGTTACCGGGTCGCGCCACTCGGGGGCTATTTCTGCCGCCGGTCCGATGACGAAGGGACGTTCGCGAAACAGGGGGTGCGGAATAATCAGGTCGCGGGATTCCCAAAAGCCACCACTCCACAGCACGATATCCAGATCGAGTGGCCGTGCGCGCCATGCCGCTCCGCGCCGCCGTCTGCCAAAACGCAGTTCAAGCTGCTGCAACTGCCTCAAAAAATGCGGCGGCTCGACCGCTGTCTCCACCAGAGCCGCGGAATTCGCATAGAGGCGCTGGGAAGGACCGATTGGGCGGCTGCTGCCGGTAGACGAGACCGCTGTAACATTCCCGGCCTCCGCCAAAGCAATTGCGGCTGCATACACGACACGATGCGGCGCGCCGATACCCGGCACCCGCATGTTCGACCCGATCGCGACCAGATAGCGATGGATCACGCTGGCGTACCAAACAGATTATTCCGCGCCGGTCGATGCGAAAACTCGCCCAGATTGATCCTGCGCTTTCGCTTGAAAACACCGGTAGTTTCCATTGTGAAAGGCACACGGATATCGCTTGAATAATTGGCAGCGCGTACCTGGACCTCCAGGACGGCAGAGGATGAATGAAGCAAGGCAATAGCGACGCCATAGATAGTTCCACATTGCGCCCGCGGCCTGAGCAGGTCGAAGAGCCTTTCGACAGGACCTCGCTCGTCGTTCACCTCGCCGGTTTCGAGAAGGACTATTGCCTGGATCGCCCCATTGTAGCGCAATTCGAAGACCAGCGGGTGAAAATGGCCATCTTTCTCGACCCGTCCGATCGCTGCTTCGAGCGCAGCGGTGAAGAGCCGGTCAAGCTGATCTTGACGGATAACACGATCCTTGGCCAAGCCTAGATATCCTCGCTGATCCGCCCGTACAGCTGTGGGCGACGGTCGCGGAAAAATCCCATACCCGCGCGATGCCTCGCCGCCTGATCGAGGTCGAGCGTGGCAACCAGAGTTCCGGAATCCGATGCGCCATATTCTTCCAGCAAGTCGCCCCACTCGTTGCTAATGAAGCTGTGACCATAGAAACTCTGCTGGCGGTCGGCGGGACCTTCATGACCTATCCGATTGGCGGCGCAGACCGGCATGCAGTTCGACACCGCATGACCGATCATCGCCCTGCGCCACATGCGACTGGTATCGAGATCCGCATCATAGGGTTCGGAGCCTATGGCCGTAGGGTAGAACAGCACTTCGGCCCCCTTGAGCGCCATCACGCGTGCGCATTCGGGATACCACTGGTCCCAGCAGATGCCGACGCCAATCCGGGCGCCGAAGACATCCCAAACCTTGAAGCCGTCATTGCCCGGACGGAAATAGTATTTTTCCTCGTAACCCGGTCCGTCGGGAATGTGGCTCTTGCGATAGGTGCCCATGATCTCGCCATCGGGGCCGATCATGGCCAGCGTGTTGTAGTAGTGATGCCCGTCACGCTCGAAGAAACTGGTCGGGATTGCAACACCAAGCTTTCGTGCCGATTTCTGCATCGCCAGCACACTCGGAGACGCAGCCGTCGGGTGCGCCAGAGCGAACAACTCCTCCTCTTCCTCTCGGCAGAAATACTCGCCCGAAAACAGTTCCGGCGGCAGGATCACCTGGGCGCCCTTCCCCGCCGCTTCCTCGACCAGCGACGAAACGGCAGCGATATTGTCTGCCGCTTGCGAACGGGCGAGCGGCAGTTGCAGGACGGCGACGGTCAGCTTTCTCATGCGCGCGAGATAGGGTGCCGCCGCCGTTCAGGCAATGATTACGGGCGCTTGCGGAAAAGCAGCGTCATGCGGTCACTTTCTCCAAGATCGCGCGTGCGGGCGTCCGTTTCATCGTCGCCGCCCAGGCTAGGCGGCATCATCCATACGCCCCCTTCCCAGTTGGCGGGATCGTTCGGGTTAGCATTGACTTCGCTGCTACCAACGAATTCGAAGCCGAGCGCCTCGACGAAACCAACCACGTCGTCTTGCCGCAGATAACCTTTCGAACCGTTTGCATAGTCCGCGCTCGCATCCTGAGGCGCGCGATGCTGGACGATGCCGAGCATTCCGCCCGGCTTCAGCAATTCGCGCATTCTCTTCAGCTCGCTGTCGGCATTGTTCCAACGCATCATGTTGTGCAGCATGCGGATCACCAGCACCCTATCGAAGGTGCCCGTCTCTCCCTCGGGCACGGCATCCAGCGTCATGGCGGAGAAATTCTCGGCGGGGAGGCCAGTGAACTCCGCTGCTTCGGCTGGAAAACCTGCGGCGCCGGCACGAATACCCTGCTGCGATTCAGCGTTGAACGGACCACTGGTCGGATCGAAATAGAGGCCGACGAGCTGGCCCTCACCCCCAAGGTAATGACCCAGGACGCGGGTATACCAACCGCCCCCCGGAGCATATTCGCCGACTTTCATATCCGGTTCGACGCGGAAGAAAGCGAGGGTTTCGGCTGGGTTACGAAACTCATCTCGCGCTCGGTCTTCGGCGCGGCTGGGGTGATTGATCGCACTCGAAAGCGCTTCTGCATGGGTGGCAGCGAACTCGGCCGGATCCGCCAGTTCGTGATGGTCGGCGGCGGCGGGAACGGCCAGTGTCAGCACGGCGGCGGCAAGCAGGTAGCGCATCGATTTTCTCCCTCGGTATGGTGCGGCGAGTTCTGCACGCGCACGTCCCGGATGACAAGCGAGAGACGGCTTCCTATCTGCCCCTCCAACAAGGAGATCGATCGAGATGGCAAAAGAGCAGGTAATAGTTGCGGGCGGGTGCTTCTGGTGCACCGAGGCGGTGATGAAGGACGTGATCGGCGTGAGCGAGGTCGAAAGCGGCTATATCGGAGGTGACAAGCCGAACCCCACCTACAAGGAGGTCTGCACCGGCAATACCGGCCATGCCGAAGGCGTTCGCGTAACCTTCGACAGCGAGCAGATCACGCTGGACCAGATCCTCGATATATTCATGGGAACGCATGACCCGACCCAGCTCAACCGCCAAGGCAACGATGTCGGAACGCAATATCGCAGCGCAATCTTCCCGTTGAAGGATCAGCGCGCAGCCGCCGAGAACGCGATTACCCGCTGGAACGATGATCATCCGGGGCAGACCGCGGTCACCACCATCGAAGGCGGCGAATGGTATCCCGCAGAGGACTACCATCAGGAATATTGGGAAGGCGAAGGCCAGCGGAACCCCTACTGCCTCGCCGTTATACCACCGAAGCTGATGAAGCTGCGCAAGAGCTTTCAGAAATACCTCAAAGACGATGCATGAATAAAAAGGGGCGAGCCCGAAGGCCCGCCCCTGATCTTTCAACATCTCGCGTCAGATTTAGCCTTCTTCGGCGGCCTTGCTGACGAGGATGTTTACCGAAACGCGGCGGTTCTGTGCCTTACCTTCGGCAGTGCTGTTGTCCGCCACTGGATCCGCTTCCGCCATGCCGGTCGGGGTCAACATACGCCACGGCTCCCAGCCGCATTCCTGCTGGAGGTAATTGACGACGCGGCTTGCTCGGCGCTCGCTCAGGACCTGGTTGTAATCCTGATCGCCGACCGAGTCGGTATAGCCGACGACGAGCAGCAGGGCATTGTCCATCTGCTCCGCCTGCGAGGCAATGTTGCATATCTCACGCTGGCCTTCGCCTGTCAGGTTCCACTTGCCGGAGTCGAAATAGACGTTGGTGACGCCGCGGACATTATACTGGTCGATATTGCCCATGCGGCCACGCAGTGCCTCGGCAGCGGCAGTATTTTCGTCGATATCAGCGCGGTGCTCGGCGAACTGCTGCTGGGTCGCGCCGCGGATCATCGACGCGGTTTCGAGGTCGCTCGACTTGAGTTTCACCTGTTTGGCGACGAGGCCACCCTGAAACTGGAGCGTCTCCACTTCGACAGGGAGGCCATTCATCAACTGGGCATTGTTGAGGGTCTTGCTACCGAGTCCGAGGAAGCCACCCGAGGCTTTGACCTCGGTGCCCTCGTCCACGATGATTGTGGTGGCCTGCCCGTTTTCGGTGGTCACCTGAATCCGGTCGTTTTCACGCGCGGTGATCATGCCCTCGACCTTGGGGCCTTCGGTAAGCGCCGAACCATAGACGTCGATGCCACTATCGGCTTCCTGCGCCGCAAGCGGTGCGACTATCGGAAGGGCCATTGCGGATAGCAGAAGGGGGATACCTGCCTTCTTAGTAAATGCAGTCACTTTGGTACTCCTTATTAAACGATGACGACGCCTTGAGGGGGAAGGGCGAAGTCATGACCGGCGACCCGGTGCTCGAAATCCTACGTCATTGCCTCCACGCCGAAACGGCGCAGGGCCCGGGGCTTGGCGCCACGAGAGGAGAGCGGTGTTGAGAATGGCCTTGCTCGCAAATGAACAATGGCCGGAATGTGGCGAGACTGGGGCCGGTTCGGTCGGTCGGTGCGACGAGTTGAAACCTGCGCCGCTCCATCAGACCCCATATCAAGCGGCTTTGCGCCGCCTCGTGATATAGAAACCATCGAGTCCACCAAGATGAGCAAGCATGCCGGGATCGGTGCGCAGGCTTCCATTTGTGTCCGGAGAGAGGCCCGCTGGCAGATCGCCTGGTGCGATCGGAACCGTTTGCAGGCCTGTAAATGTCTGTTGCTCGCCTTCGGCGGGTTCGAGTGAACAGGTGGCATAGACCAATAGCCCCCCCGGCTTCAGCCATTGGCCGGCTCTCTCGATCAGCGAGGCCTGGAGTTCGACCATCTCCTCGATCTGACGCTGACCGATGCGATGGATGACGTCGGGATGGCGTCGGGCCGTCCCCGTTGCGGTGCAAGGGGCATCGAGCAGGATCGCATCGAAATGGTGCTTCGGCTCCCAGACAAGTGCGTCAGCACGAACCACGCCTGCCTTGAGGCCGGTACGTTTGAGATTTGCCTTGAGCAGATCGAGGCGGCGTTTGGAGATATCGAGCGCAGTTACCTGCCAGCCCTGCGCCGCCAGTTGCAGCGTCTTTCCTCCAGGTGCGGCGCACAGGTCGAGCACATGGCGCCCCTCACCGTTTCCGAGCAACCGCGCGGGCAATGAAGCAGCCAGATCCTGCACCCACCATTCGCCCTCGGCAAACCCGGCCAGCTTTCCTACATTTTCACCGCGCGGAAGGCGCAGGTGCCCAGGCATGATGCTATCGGCGGCAAGCTTCGCCTTCCAGATCTCGGTCTGTGCCGGGTCCTTCAACGTGATATCGAGCGGTGGCGGCTCGGCAAGTCCTCGCGCGATCGAAGCACTTCGCCCACCCCAGCGCTCGGCAACTTCGGCAGGCAGTGTCGGCATGTCCGGCAGGACCACTTCGCGCTTGGCCAGTGCCGAGAAGACACCGTGCGCCAACTTGCGCGGTCCCCCAGCGAGCAGAGGCAGGCATGTCGCGATGACCGCATGTGGCGGGGTCTGCAGGCGCAGCCACTGGGCCAGCATCATGCGCAGCACAACTCGCGCCTTGGCATCCTCGGGCAGCGGCTTCTTCGTCGTGCTGTCTATGAGGGCATCGAGGTCGATCAGCCAGCGCAAGACTTCACTGGCAATTGCCCGCGCGAGCGCCTTGTCCTCGAATTTTCGCAAATCCTTGGTCGCGGAGGCGAAGGCGATATCGAGCGTCTCGCCCCGGCGCAGGACGGCATCGAGCAGGCGAAGCGCGGCGCGGCGCGCATGTATTCCGGTGGGCTGGACCATGAGACAGCGCCCCTACCCGCTCTTGCGCAAAGCCGCCAGCGTGCTCATCTTGCACTCATGACAAAACGCGCCACCAAGCGGCCCGAGACTTTCGAGAAGCCGAAGCATTGGAACAGCGAACCGCCGCCAGAACCGAAAAAGGGTAGCGACGACGAAGACCTCAGCCCCACCCGCTACGGCGACTGGGTCAAGGATGGCATCGCGATCGATTTCTAGATTTTCTCGAGCCGGACCTTGAGCCCGTCTTTTGGCTTGGGAATCGGCCAGGGCTGCCAGTCCGGCTCCTGCTCGAGGCTGACGCGATAGCGCGGCAGGAACTGCGCGAGCAGGATCTTCACCTGCATATAGGCGAAGTGAAGACCCAGGCACATATGCGCGCCGCCGCCGAACGGCACCCATGCATATTTGTGACGGGCCTTCACCTTGTCGGGCGTGAATCGCATCGGATCGAAGGCAAAGGGATCGTCCCAATGCTCTTCTTCATGGTGAACGAAGTACTGGTTGATATTGACATGGCTGCCCGCCGGGATGCGATATCCGCCAAACTCGAATTCTCGTAGCGCACGGCGCGGCATCGATGGGACAGGCGGTACCATACGCAGCGCTTCCTTGAAGGCCATTTCGCAGAGTTCGAGTTTGCCCATGTCCTCATAGGCAAGATCGCGCGGCTTGCCGTCCGAACCCGCGCCGCCAGTTACGCTTTCGACTTCCTGCCGCAGTTTTTCCTGCCATTCGGGGTGCTTCGCGAGCAGCCAGATGAGCGAGGTCGCCGAGCTGGTAATCGTGTCATGGGCAGCCATCATAAGAAAGTTCATGTGATCGACGACTTCATCGACCGGCATGAGACTGCCATCCTCATATTCGGCCGTAGCGAACTGGCTGAACATATCCTGCCCGCCGCCCTCGGCCCGGCGGCGATGCGTTTCCCGGGTGAAAAAATCCACTAGGAAGGCACGACCATCCACGCCGCGTTTCATCTGGGTGAAGGGCAATGGCTTGCGCACCGGTGCTACGCTCGCCTGAACCATATCGATGAAAGCGGTGTTGATCCGATCGGCTTCCGGCCCCCACTCGATGCCGATGAAACTGTCTGCGGCAAGATCGAGCGTCAGCGTCTTGATCTCCGGATAGAAGCGCATCGACCCTTCGCCCCAATTCTCCACCTTCTTCGCAATCCCGCGATTGAGGCTGCCCGAATAATGCCGCATCGGCTCAGGCTTGAAGGCGATGGAAAGAGCGCGACGATCTGCGCGGTGGTGATCGAAATCGAGCAGCATGAGCCCGCGCGGGAAGAGCTGGTCGAGGATCGGACCCCACCCCTGTTCGCTGCTGAAATTCCTGCCTCGGTCGAACAGTACCAGTTCGTTGGCATCGGCACCGATCAGCGCGATGTTCCAGCCCCCGAAAGCCTTGTTCTTGTACACCCGACCATAGGTCCGGACCATGTGCCGGGTGAAGGCGTGCGGGTCCTTGAGCATCCTGAAAGTGTTACCGACCAGCGGCCAGCCCCCTTCGCCGGGGATGTGGGCTAACTGATCGTCGTTCAGATTGCCTTCGGTCCAGTGCGTCGGGATGGGATCGTGTGCTGCCGAGGTTGCCATGGGACGACTATGCCTCAGCAGGGATTAAGTAGCAATTAGCAATCTATCCAGCCGGACAGCTCACGCCGAAGGATGGTTTCGAGCATGATCAGACCCGCCTCCGAGGTATTGAGGCAGGAAAGAGCAGCGAAACTTTCGCCCCCACCTTCAAGGAATTGGTCGCGCCCCTGGATCGCCAGCTCTTCCAAGGTTTCGAGGCAATCCGCGGAAAACCCAGGAGCCGCGATGGCCAGTCGTTTCGTCCCTTTCGCAGCTTCTTCGCCGATGACTGTATCTGTCGCTGGCTCGAGCCATTTGGCCGGGCCGAAACGGGACTGGAAAGTTGTGCGAATTCGCAAGTTTCTGCCTGTCAGCCGTTCTTGCAGCAGCCGCGAAGTCTTCTGGCAGTGACAGTGGTAGGGATCGCCAAGATGCAGCGTTCGCTCAGGCATCCCATGAAAGCTCAGGAGCAGGACTTCTGGTTGAAAATCGAGCGCATCCAGTTGGCGGGTCAGGTCTCTTTCCAGCGCATAGATATAGGCCGGATCGTCGTGATAGGCCGGCAAAGTGCGTAGCGCAGGTTGCCAACGCATTGTCCGCAACTTGTCCGCAGCCTTGTCCACAACCGTAGCCGTCGTCGCAGCTGAATATTGCGGGTAGAGCGGGGCGATCAGGATACGCTCGCAGCCAGCGTCCATCAGCGCCTGCAAACGGTCAGGGATTGACGGCGTGCCGTAACGCATTGCCCAATCGACCTTCACGCCTTCGCCGAATGCCTCCTGCATGGCCTCCGCCTGTTTACGGGTAATGACTGCGAGAGGCGAACCCTCCTTTGTCCAGACCTGCGAATAGGCGTGCGCGCTCTTCTTGGGCCGGGTGTTGAGGATTATCCCGCGCAGGATGGGCTGCCAGGCGATGGGCGGAATCTCGACCACGCGGCGATCTGACAGAAACTCCGCAAGATAGCGCCTGACGGGACCGACTTCGGGGGCATCGGGTGTGCCGAGATTGACGAGCAGCAAGCCCACCCGTCCCGATTGCACGGGGGGATGGTCTGTGGGGAGCTTCTGTGGCTGCAAGGTCATGGGGCCAGCGGCAGACGGTAAGATCGCTCACCCGTCAAGGCAAAGAGCGCATTGGCTATGGCCGGCGCGGCAACGGAGACACCGATTTCTCCCGGATCGAAGGGCTCCGCATCACTCGCCACAAAGTCGATCAGCATGTCGGGCATATGCGAGAGACCCGGCAGCCTCATGCCGCCCAATGTCCTCGGCACCGGATGCCCGCTGTCGAAGCTCAGCGGCGCGCCCAGAGCGATGCCCATACCGTATAGAAGGCCACCTTCTATCTGCTGGCGCGCTATATCAAGGTTCACAATACGCCCGATATCGACGACCGCACTCAATTGCCGCACAGCTATACCGCCCTCGCCGCGCCGAACATGGGCGACACAGGCAATATGGCCTGCCCGCTCGGGATCCCGGCCCATACGGACCATGGCAAGGCCTTCGCCTGACCCTTGCTGCCCCCCATCCCAGTCCCCGAGCCGCGTGGCCCGTCTCAGAACTTCGGCCATGCGCGGAGCTCCGCCCAGCATGGCCATCCGGTAGAGAAACGGGTCACGTCCTGCATTCCTTGCGAGTTCGTCGACAAAACACTCGGTGAAGAAGGAGGTGTATGCCTGCGCCCCTCCGCGCATACGACCAGTCGGCAGACCGATGCTGGCAGGCACATGCTCCACGGCGACATGCGCGATCCGATAAGAGGGGATCGCGCCCTCCACTACATAGCTGTCGGGCTCGCCCGCACTTTCGCGCTGCGCAGCTTCGACCACGTAATTGTCGAACAACCTGTGGCCGGTTTCACGCATCCAGGCGGGAGCCGTGATGCGGGAGCGCCAGGCGACGGGCTGACCCTGCGCGCCCAGGACCGCAGCAATGTCCGCCGAGACCGGAGCGCGTGGCGGTACGGACTGGAACTCCTGCGCACGGGTCCAAGTCAGCTGGACGGGTCTACCTACCTGTGCCGCAATCTGTGCCACCTCGATCGCATGCTGCTTTTCGAGCCGAGCATCGAAGCTCCCACCAGCCGACATGGGGTAGAGGATTACGTCCTCCGCCGAGAGCCCAATGGCCTTTGCTGCCGCATCGCGCGCGGCGGCCGGAGCCTGGGTAGCGATCCAGAGCTCGAGCCGCCCGTCGGACAGCCGCGCAGTCGCCGAAGCGGTTTCGAGTGGAGCATGCGCGGCCGCGGCTACATCATAGCGCCGCGTAAACTGCACATCTGCGAGCAGACCATCGGGCTCTCCGATCGTTTCGATGCGTTCGGCAAGGTCCTCCGCCGCTTCGACCGCTCTCTCCATTTCACTCTCAATCACAACCTGCTCGAGCGCGCCGGGTCCGGTGAATTGCGGGCGCATTCTTGCCAGGGCCTGGTCCGCGATCCACCAGCTTTCGGCGACAGCTGCCAACCAGCGCCTGGATCGTACCACTGCAACCAGTCCTTGCGTCCCGGCTGCAGCGTCCTCGTCGAACCGCAAGAGTTCCGGCAGACCATGCGGCCCGTGACGGATTGAAGCGTAGACCAAGCCCGGCAGGCGAATATCCCCCGCGAACAGATGGCTGCCGTCCACTTTCGACGGCAAGTCGAGCCGCGTAAAAAGCGTTTGCGCACCTCCTTCGCCGGGTATGGGCTCCTCGAAGGCCGGCAACGGCCGGAGTGGTGGCGGATCGGGTGGATCGTAGTCTGCCGCCTCCTCCACCAGATCGCCGAAAGGCAGGCGGTTGGATCCGCGAATTACGAAGCCTTCCGCTACTTCGCATTCTTCCGGCTCGATTTCCCAGCGGTCGGCCGCAACCCGGGTCAGCATGTCGCGCGCGCTGGCTGCGGCCTCTCGCAAAGGCAATTCATACGCCGCCAGGCTAGTGCCTGCAGCGGTCAGAGTGAAATCGTTCGACCGTGCGAATCTCTTCACCGTGCCATCCTGCGGATGATCCCCGGCACCGAGGAATCCCTCCCACAGCGGCGCCCATTCGGCGGCGAGCGGAAGATTGGCGAAAAAGCCCGCAGGCGGAACGGGTTCGATCCCCACCTGGCGCCAGTCCGCACCGAGCTCGGTCGCCGCGACCTGCGCCAGCACCGTACCCACGCCCTGCCCCATTTCGAGTTGCGGAAGAGCTACCGTGATTACCCCGTCCCGCCCGATGACAAGCCAACCGCCAAACTCGGTCTCATCTTCACGGGCAGCCAACGGGCTCGCATAGCTGCGCGGCCAGAGCGACCATGCAAGGAGCAGCCCCCCGCCCGCCGCTGCGCCGACCAGCAGCTTGCGGCGGGATACTGGAAGGCCGCTCAGTTTTTCGCGGAGATCCATGCCTGCAATCTTTCGGCAATCCGCAGGAAGGGTTCGGCAATGGAGCTGTCACCTGCCGCCGGTGGATCGCCGGCATCGCTACCTTGCCTGATCGCGATATCGAGCGGGATACGGCCGAGGAATGGCAGGTCGAGCTTTCCGGCCGCCGCTTCCACACCGCCCGCGCCGAAGGGATCGGACAGTTCACCGCAATGAGGGCAGGCATAGCCCGACATATTTTCGACCAGCCCGATGACTTCCACGCCTGCGGTATCGAACAACTGTCCGGCGCGAGCGGCATCGATCAGCGCCAAATCCTGCGGTGTCGAAACCAGTATCGCGCCGGCCGGTTTGAACTTCTGGATCATGGTGAGCTGCACATCGCCCGTTCCCGGAGGCAAATCCACCAGCAAGACCTCGGTGTCCTTGCTCCAGTGCGCTTCGATCAACTGCCCGAGTGCGCTGGCCGCCATCGGCCCGCGCCAGGCCAACGCCTTGCCTGGTGTAACGAGGTGACCCATCGAGAGATGCGGAACATCGAACTTGCCTTCGATCGGAACCGGTTTGTTGTCGCGGGCAACGGGCTTTTGGCCCTGTGTGCCAAAGATCATCGGCTGCGAAGGCCCATAGATATCGGCATCTACCAGCCCGACTTTCACACCGCTGCGCGCCAGGGCGATGGCGAGATTGGCGGTCAGCGTCGACTTACCCACGCCGCCCTTGCCCGAACCGACGGCAATTATCATCGGCTCCTTTCGTTCGGCTGTCATGACAACGCGTACGTCGCCGACATCTTCGCGCACTTCGAGTTTGTCGTGGATCAAGCGTTCCATATCGGCACGCTCTTCGTCGGAGAGGCCTGCAACGTCGAGCACCACCGTCGCCCGTCCTTCGTTGAGGACCGATCCCGTGATGCGGGCTGCGATTTCGGGTGAAAACTGGTCGGAAAAGTCGGCTCGGCTCATGTCGACCGCTGCTGTAGCATCGAAAAGCGCGCTGCAACCCCTGTTTTTCCGCCAAAGCCTTCCTATAAGACACTTATGAGAATTTTGGACGGGCTTGGACAGAGGATCCGCCTCGCAATGGCAGGAAACAATCCGTGGGGTTCGGGGAGCGAAGGCTCTTCGGGCTCGGGTGATGACGGAGATAAGGGAGGCAACGACAAGCCCAAGGGGCCGCGCAATCCTTGGCTTCCACCAGGTTCCGGCGGCACAGGCGGCGATGGACGTCGCGGCCCGAATATCGAGGAAATTTTCAGGAATCGCGGGCCTGAAGGCCCGCGTCGTCGCGGTGGCGGCGGAACGGGCGGACCGGGTTTCCGCATGCCGCAGCGCCCCGGCGGGAAAAGTTGGTTCCCGGTTCTGGTTGTCGGAATCATAGCGCTTGGTCTGCTTGCCACCAGCGTCCACCTCATTGGTCCGCAACAGCAGGCTGTGGTCAAGACACTTGGCAATTATACACGAACGCTCGACTCGGGCCTTCAGTTCTCCGCGCCTTTTCCCATCGAGTCTGTCGAAGTGGAAGATGTCCAGGGGGTGCGCGCCGTGCGCATTCCTGGCAACGATAGCCAGGTAAAGCTCATCCTTACCGGCGACCAGAATCTGGTAGATCTGAGCTACATCGTTCGCTGGAACATCAGAAACCTCTCCGATTTCAAGTTCCGCGTAGTCGATCCAATCGAGACCGTGAATGAAGTGGCTGAAGCCGCCATGCGCGCCTCAATTGCCGAAAAGCAGCTCGACGAGACGTTCTCTGGCCAAGGCCGTGCGGCTATCGAACTCGACGTGCGCGAAAGAATGCAGCGCACTCTCGACAATTACCAGGCCGGCATCAATGTGCTGGGTGTCGAAATCGAAAAGGCTGACCCGCCCGGCCAGGTAGTCGATGCCTTCCGCGATGTGCAGGTCGCCGAACAGAATGCCGATGCCGCGCGCAACCAGGCTGAGGGGTATGCCCAGCAGGTGCTGGCGCAGGCGCAGGGTGAAGCCCAGGCTTTCAACAAAGTGTACGAAGAGTACCGGCTCGCCCCGGAAGTGACGCGCCAGCGCCTCTATTATGAAACGATGGAACGCGTTCTGAGCAACACTGACAAGACCATCATAGAGACGGAAGGGGTTACGCCCTACCTACCGCTCCCCGAGATCCGACGGCGCGCGCAGCAATCGCAGCCAGCCACCACCGTAACCGCGCCCGAAGGACAGTAAGATGCAGCGTATCTGGGAAGATCACCGCCTGTCGATCATTGTCGGCGCAATCGTTCTGCTCGGTCTGTTGATGAGCGTCTATGTCGTATCGGAAGAACAGCAGGCAGTCGTCATCCGGACCGGTGAGCCGATCGGCACGGTCAATACTCCGGACGGAAAAACAAATGCGGGCATTTACCTCCGCATGCCGTTCGTGGACCGTGTCGTGCGCGTCGAGAAACGATTGCTGGACCTCGAGATGAGTGACGAGGAAGTGCTGTCCAACGACCAGCAGCGCCTACTTGTCAATGCCTATGCTCGCTTCCGCATCATCGATCCGGTTCGCATGGTGGAACGCGCCGGCTCGACCGATGGTGTGCGCAACGCACTCGAACCGATTCTCAACTCGGTGCTGCGTCAGGAGCTCGGACGCCGTACTTTTCAGGCCATGTTGACCGCGGAACGTGGATCAGCCCTCGAGAATGTACGTATTAATCTCGATCGACAGGCGCGCCAGTACGGCGCCGAAGTTGTCGGCGTGCAGATTACCCGCACGGATTTACCTGACGCGCCTCTGCAATCGGCGTTCACCCGGATGGAGTCGGACCGTCAACGCGAAGCGCGCACGATCCGCGCGCAAGGTAATCGCGATGCCCGCATCATACGTGCAAATGCCGATGCCGAATCTGCGCGCATCTATGCGGAAGCGTTCGGTAAGGATGCGGATTTCTACGATTTCTACCGTGCGATGCAGAGCTACGACGCAACGTTCGCTTCGGAAAATGATGCGGCAAGCAGCATCATCCTTTCGCCGGACAACGAGTATCTGCAGCAGTTCCGCGGACGCCGTTGATCTTTGGTCGAGAGGGGCGGACTGCGAGCATCCTCGTTCAAGGGGCGTTCAGCGCGTCGGAGCAGTTTGCCGCACAAGGAACCGCAGCCTCAGCGCTGCATAGCCTGACTGCACGCGCGCAATGTGACGTGAGATAGAGGATTAGAAAGAGGACGTGAAAAAAGTGCGATATGCCTATTCCGTAACCGCGACCCTGCTGGCTGGTGGCGCCGCCCTTTCCCTCGCCGGTTTTCCGGCCGGAGCCCAGGTTGCTCAAAACGACGACGCGCAAATGGCCCGCATGGTCCCGCGTGCAGGAGCGCCGGAGAGCTTTGCGGATCTGACCGCCCAATTGCAACCTGCCGTAGTCAATATTTCGACGCGTCAGCGTATCGAAGTGCAAAACGGAGGCAACCCGTTCGCCGGCACTCCGTTCGAGGGACTGTTCAACAGCCGCCAGGGACAACAGGAGACTGAACCGCAGTATCGCGAGGGTCAGTCCCTTGGTTCGGGCTTTATCATCTCGGCCGATGGCTATGTCGTCACCAACAATCACGTGGTCAGCCCCACCGGGCGAGGATCGGTCGAAGAAATTACCGTGACCCTGCCCGACGGAACCGAATATGAAGCCGAATTGATCGGTACGGATCCGCAATCGGATCTCGCAGTGCTCAAGGTCAATCGCGACGAGCCGTTCCCGTTCGTAACCTTTGGCGATTCCAGGCAGGCACGTGTCGGCGACTGGGTTATCGCTATCGGTAATCCCTTCGGTCTTGGCGGCACTGTCACCAGCGGGATCGTTTCTTCGGTGCTCCGCAACACCGGGGGCGGTGCCTACGATCGCTATTTGCAGACCGATGCCAGCATCAACCGCGGCAATTCAGGCGGCCCCCTGTTCGATATGGAGGGCAACGTAATAGGCATCAACAACGCCATTATTTCGCCAACGGGTGGCAGTGTAGGCATCGGCTTCGCCATTCCGGCCGAGACTGCAGAGCCTATTGTCGACAAACTGGTGCGCGGCATCGAGATTGAACGCGGCTATCTGGGCATCCAGATCCAGCCGGTAAGCGATGATGTCGCTGCTTCGCTGGGTCTTGAACGCAACCGCGGCGAAATCGTGCAGATGGTCCAGTCGGGCGAGGCCGCAGATCGTGGAGGCGTCGAGGCAGGTGATATTGTGCTCTCGGTCAATGGACGCGAGGTGACACCGGATCAGACCCTCTCCTATCTCATCGCAAATATCGCACCAGGTACGACCATTCCGCTGGATGTAGTCCGTGATGGCGAGCGACGCCGCCTCAACGTCACTGTCGGCAAACGTCCGAGCGAGGAGGAATTGCGCCAGAGCCAGATGTTCGACCCCGATGTGGAATCGGAAGATGATATGGCACCCAGCGACAGTGAGGTGCTGGAAGAGAGCCTTGGACTCCAGGTGCTTCAGTTAACCCCGCAGATCGCCCGCCAACTCGGCGTAGGTGCCGACACACAAGGCCTGGTCGTGGCTTCGGTCAACCAGAATTCGGATGCCGCACGCAAAGGCTTGCGGCGCGGGGATATTATTCTGACGGCGAACTATCGTCCGGTACTTCAGGTATCGGAACTTGAGGCAATCGTCCGCAGCGCTCAATCGGATAATCGCGATGCCGTGCTGCTTCGCGTCCAACGGCGCGGTGGCTCACCAGAGTATGTCGCCATACGCATGCGTTAATCGCTTAAGCGGGTGATACTGATAAAGCCCTCCCGGTTCGCACCGGGAGGGCTTTATCGTGTCTGCGCTCAGCCCGGAGTGCGCGTCGGAGTTGGTGAAGGTCGTGTCTCATCACGTCCGATCACCCCGTCGAGGAAATCGTCGTCCACCGCCTGCGGTGCTCCGTCTGCCCCACGGCCAACGGAAGATTGGGAGCGCGGAGCAGGAACACGCGGTCCGGGTGCCGGAGAACGCGGGCGCATCGCATCACCTACGCCATCCTGACCTTCCCCCTCTCCGGGGAAAGGAAGCGCGCCGCCGGGCTCTTCGCTGCGGCCGGGCTCGATGAGATTACCCTGCTCGTCTATGTAATAATAATCGTCCGGATCTCCGAAAAAGAAGTCATCCTCTTCTTCCAACTGCCATTCAGGCAGCTGCAACTCGGTGTCGAATTCCTCGACCGGGCGATCCTTCACAGCGTAGCGCATATAGGCCGCGAAGGCCTGCGCCGGCGCGCGACCGCCTTGCAATCCGCCGACACGCGCGTTGTCGTCGCGACCCATCCACACACCGGTGGTAATGCCTGATGAAAAGCCGACGAAGTACCCGTCCTTGTTCGAACTGGTGGTGCCCGTCTTGCCCGCCACCGGCCGGCCGATCTGAGCCGCGCGTCCGGTACCGGTCTGAACGGCGGTCTGCAGCAAGTCGGTAATCCCGCGCGCGACATGGTCGGGAATCAATTGCGAGCTGCGTGCGCGCTCATGCTGATAGAGCAGATCGCCATCCGCAGTAGTTACCTTGACGATACCATAGGGTTCGACCGAAGAACCGCCCGCCGACACCGCAGCAAAGGCCCGGGTCATGTCGAGCAGGCGAACCTCGTTCGAGCCCAGGACCATAGCCGGATAGGTATTGATTGGGGTGGTAATACCGAACCGTCGCGCCATCGAGGCGACCGCGCTGAAACCGACCTCGTTTCCGAGCTGCGCCGCAACTGTATTGATCGAATAAGCGAAGGCAGTGCGAAGATTGGTCTCGCCGATATTGCGGCCGTTCGAATTGCGCGGGCTCCACCCACCTATCGATACCTCGGTATCGACCACCCGGTCTTCAGGCGTATACCCCGCTTCGAGAGCGGCGAGATAGACGAAGAGCTTCCAGCTCGAACCCGGCTGGCGCAGCGCATTGGTGGCGCGGTTATAATTGGTCTGGACGTAATCGGTGCCCCCCACCAAAGCGAGGATGGCACCATCCCGATCCAGGCTTACAAGCGCGCCTTGCGCACCCTCCGGTGTGTTGCCTGCAACCGATGCGGTCGCCGCTCTTTGCATACCCGGATCGAGTGTTGTCCAAACTTCGATCGGTTCGAACGTTTCGGGCAGCAGCAAATCGAGCTGTGGCAGTGCCCAGTCGGTGAAGTAGCGGACCGAATTGGTGCCGGTTTCCTGTTTGAGCTTTACAGCGGAAACGTCGACCTGCGCTTCGCTCGGGCTGATCCTGCCCTGTTCGCGCATAAGCCGCAGCACCACACTGGCCCGCCCAACGGCGGCATCTACATCGGCGGTGGGCGAATAGCGGCTCGGCGCTTTTACCAGCCCGGCGATGATCGCGGCCTCTGCCGTCGAAAGTTCGGTCGCGGGATGGCTGAAGAACTTCCGGCTGGCCGAATCGATGCCATAGGCCCCTCCTCCGAAGTAGACCTTATTGAGATAAAGCTCGAGGATCTGCTCCTTTGAAAACTTCCATTCGAGCGCCATGGCCAGCACGGCCTCCCGCAGCTTGCGGTCGAGCGAGCGATTGGAATTCAGAAAGACGTTTCGCGCCAGCTGTTGGGTAATCGTCGATGTCGCACCAAGCCGGTCTTCGCCCGTCGCCCAGACATAGACTGCACGCGTCAGGCCATAGGGATCGACGCCGGGATGCGAATAGAAGCGCCGGTCCTCGACCGAGATCATCGCATCCTTCATCACCTGCGGGATTTCGTTGCTGGATAGCCATTTGCCGTAACTGGGTCCGAGCTCCACGATTTCCGTACCGTCTCGTGCACGCACAACAATAGTCTGCGCATTCTGAGTCGCCTTGAGCTGGTAGTAGCTGGGCAAGGAACGCGCCGCGAAGGCCACCGCAATGGCGAGAAAAACCAGGCCGAGCACGGCGGCCCCGCCGCCCCATATGAGCAAGCGTCTTAGCCAGAGCCTCATTCGGCCGGTGCCGTGCCTGCCTTCCGCGTCCGCTCGTGCTGCGCGTGCCGCTCGCCTGCTGCTTTTGCGGCGGCTGCCTCTCTTGTCCATCGAGTGCAAATTCCCTCGTTTACGATTGGATTGCCCTTTATCCGCCAAGGCCTGTCATGGCGAGACGTAACCTCGGGTGAACACGGAATTCGCGTGGAGAATGGCACCAGTCAATCGTCCGGTTCGAACTCCAGTGCCGCGGAATTGATGCAATAACGAAGCCCGCTTTCGCCCGGTCCATCGGGAAAGACATGTCCCAGGTGTCCTGCACAATTGGAGCAAACCACCTCGGTACGTACCATGCCGTGCGTTACGTCGCGGTGTTGCTCCACCACGTCGTCTTCGGCCGGGGCGGTGAAGCTGGGCCATCCCGATCCGCTATCGTATTTATCCGCACTTTCGAACAGCAGTTGGCCGCAGCCCGCACAGTGATATTCGCCGTCAGCCTTGTTCTTTTCGTACTTCCCCGTAAAGGCGCGCTCGGTGCCTTTTTCGCGTAAGATGTGATACTGCTCGGGGGTCAGCTTCTCACGCCACTGCTCATCGGTCATTACGAGCTTTTCGGTCACTGCTTGTCCTTTCTCGGGGTTCTGCCCATATCAAGAGAACAGGGCGCCATGCGGACTGTTCCGCTTTCGCTTGACGATTCGCAAGGCCAACGCTAAGTGCGCCGCTTTCCGGCGGTCCATCCGCCCTTTTCGACACGCCAAATTGAATTTCGCCGCTGTTCGCTGCGGCTCGACCGAGGACAAACATGGCCAATACGCCGCAAGCCAAAAAGCGCATCCGTCGCAACAACCGCCGCGCAGAGATCAACACCTCGCGCATGAGCCGCATCCGCAACTTCGTGAAGAAGGTGGAACTGGCGCTTGAATCTGGCGACAAGAAGGAAGCGCAAACCGCTTTGCAGAACGCCCAGCCCGAGCTGGCTCGCGGCGTTGCACGCGGCGTGCTGCACAAGAATACTGCGGCCCGGAAGATGAGCCGCCTGTCGAAGCGCGTCGCCGCTCTCTGATTCGGGTCCGGCTGCGGCCTACCAGATGAAATTTCGAAGGGGTCGCCGGAATATCCGGCGGCCCCTTTTGTCTTATAAGGGTTGCGCTTCAAAACCGAACTGTCACTCCAATGTAACGTGATCCTCGGGATTCCTGCGATTCGCGGGCCTAGTCTTCTGAAATCTACGTAATTTCAAATGCATGAACGGGGGACTGCGGGGTAGCGTCGAGTCAACAAGTTTATTTCGACTTTTTTACAGTTATCCCCCTTGCGACTCATCCCGAGAGCGACTTAGAAAATGGTTCTGCCCGGGGGGGACAGCCCGGGTATTCACATCGATGGCCAAGGGGAGGGACCACCCGTGAATCAACCGATTCCGGGCAACGGCGGAGCCGTGCCTACGCTCCTGGCGAACCGCCTTAAAATAGCAGACGATCACGTATCGGATCGTTTGGGGGAATGAGAAAATGACAAAAACGGGCGAGCTTGCTGGCAAGCGGAAGGCAACTGACGACATGGAAGATCTCGAGGCGGTAAACCTGGCAGCGGATTGGGCCGACATTAGCCAGGGACTCCGCAAGGATCTGGGTCACCAGCTTCACAGCCAGTGGATCAAGCCGATCCAGCTAGGGAAGATCGATGCAGAGACCGGTACGCTCGATCTCTATCTTCCGACCGAATTCAGCGCCAACTGGGT
The DNA here is from genome assembly GCF_019711635.1 of Qipengyuania huizhouensis. Taxonomy (GTDB): domain Bacteria; phylum Pseudomonadota; class Alphaproteobacteria; order Sphingomonadales; family Sphingomonadaceae; genus Qipengyuania; species Qipengyuania huizhouensis. The sequence goes on from NZ_JAIGNT010000015.1 coordinate 62,815, forward strand.
CAAGGACCGTTTCGCCGACCGGTTAAGTCTGGCCTGGAAGATTGCGCGCAGCGAAGTTCGCAAGGTCGCCATTTCAGTCCACCCCGGACGCCGCCAGGTTGCCGATTTGCGTCTCCACAATGATGGCCGCCGTCCGGCCAACGACGCCGATACTTCGATGATGGCGATCGGCGCAGACACGCTGGGGGATTCCGGCTTCACCTCATCGGTCGGGCTCGACGCGACGCTGACCTTTGCCGCTTTCGTGACGGGGGAGGCAAACATACTCGCATTCAACGCTGCGCAGCGCATGGCCGCCACCGAGAAACCGCAGTTCAGCCCGCTCTATCTCAAAGCTGCGACCGGTCAGGGCAAGACTCACCTTCTCCACGCCATCGGCCATACATTCCTTCAGACGCACAACCGCAGCCGTATCTTCTACTGCAGCGCCGAGCGGTTCATGGTCGAATTCGTCCAGGCGCTGAAGGCGAACCGGATGATCGAGTTCAAAGCCCGCCTGCGCAGCTTCGATCTTTTACTGGTCGACGATATCCAGTTCATCATCGGCAAGGCTTCGGCACAGGAAGAACTGCTCTATACGATCGATGCGCTGCTGAACGAGGGCAAGCGCCTGGTCTTCGCCGCCGACCGCGCACCGCAAGCACTCGACGGGGTCGAACCGCGCCTTCTTTCGCGCCTTTCGATGGGGCTCGTCGCCGACATCCAGCCAGCCGATATCGAATTGCGCAAGAAGATCCTCCACTCCAAATTGACCAAGTTCGCACCGCTATCCGTGCCCGAGGACGTGCTCGACTTCCTTGCGCGTACCATCACCCGAAACGTTCGCGAACTGGTCGGCGGCCTCAACAAGTTGATCGCTTATGCCCAGCTTACGGGGCAGGAAGTCTCGCTCCAGCTGGCCGAGGAGCAACTCACCGACATCCTCTCGGCAAACCGCCGCCGGATTACCATCGACGAAATCCAGCGGACCGTGTGCCAGTTCTATCGGATCGACCGCAGCGAGATGAGCTCCAAGCGTCGTGCGCGCGCGGTCGTCCGCCCGCGGCAGGTGGCGATGTATCTTTCCAAGGTACTCACTCCTCGCAGTTATCCCGAAATCGGGCGCAAGTTCGGCGGGCGCGATCATTCCACCGTAATCCACGCCGTGCGCCTGATCGAGGATCTGCGCCAGCGCGATGCCGACATGGATGGCGACGTGCGTAGCCTTCTCCGTCAGCTCGAAAGTTGACCCATTTCCACTCCGTAGCCCTTCGGATCGCACAGGCGCGGAGCCAGAACTGATCGACAGGCCGGGCGCAGAGGCCTGTCGACAGTTTTCCCACTTGATGCCAACAGGCTTTCCATGAGCCTGTCCCTTGATCGCCTCGACCGTTTTGCACGCCATATCGTCCTGCCGGAAATCGGCGGCGCAGGGCAGGTCGCGCTGGCCAGGAAGCACCTTGTGCTGGTTGGACTGGGCGGGATCGGCAGCCCCGCGTTGCAATATCTTGCCGCGGCGGGGATAGGCAGACTTACACTGGTCGACGACGACAAGGTCGATATCTCGAACCTGCAACGCCAGACGCTCTATAACGAACGCGATGTCGGTCATGGCAAGGCCATTTCCGCCAAGCGCTGGATAAAGCTGTTCGATCCCGCGCTCGATGTCGAAATCAGCGACCGCCGAATAGATCCTTCCCGCGCCGCCGCGCTTGTCGAAGGCGCCCATCTCGTGCTCGACGGAACCGATAATTTCGCCACCCGTCTCGCGGTATCGGATGCCTGCGTGAAGGCAGGCGTACCGCTTCTGTCAGCCGCAGTCGGGCGCTTTCAGGGCCAGGTCGGAGCTTTCGCAGGACATTTGCAGGGAGAAGCCTGCTACCGCTGCTTTGTCGGTGATGCCTTCGATGCGGAGGATTGCGACACTTGCGCCGAAGACGGCATGCTCGGCGCGATGGCCGGATGGGTGGGAAGCTTCGCTGCACTGCAGGCGGTGCGAATCCTGCTCGAAGACGTCAGCGGCTTTGGCGACCCTCAATGGAGCCGGGTGAACCTGCTCGACGGGATACAGCCCGGAATGCGGCAATTCACGATTGCAAAGGACCCGGCTTGCAAGGGTTGCGGATCAGGAACCTAATATCTGAGACACCCATTCCGGCACGAGGTCGCCCGCTTTGCCTTGGCGAGATTCATCGAACCAGTACGAGCCCTCGCCGCGTTCCAGATTGAGTTCCAGCGTGCGGGTACCTAGTTCTTTCGCCTCGCGCACGAAACCCGCGGCCGGATAGACCGCGCCGCTGGTACCGATGCTCACGAACAGGTCCGCACGGCGTAAGGCCGCATAGATTCGGCCCATCTCGTAAGGCATCTCGCCGAACCATACGACATCGGGACGCAACGTGTGCTCACCGCAACCGGGACATGCCGGACGCTCGAAAAGCGGGTCGCTCCAACGGTGCCGTGCCTCGCACCGCGAGCAGAGTGCGCTCAGCAATTCGCCATGCATGTGCAGCACTCGCTTGGCCCCGGCCCGCTCGTGGAGATCATCTACATTTTGAGTCACGATCAAAAGATCGCCTTCCCATTCCGCATCGAGCCGCGCCAGCGCCACATGCGCGGCATTGGGCGAAACCTTCCGGACCGCCTCGCGCCGTGCATCGTAGAAGCGCTGGACGAGATCGGGATCTCGCGCGAAGCCTTCCGGCGTGGCGACATCTTCCACCCGGTGCTGTTCCCACAGACCTCCGGCATCGCGGAAAGTATCGATCCCGCTCTCTGCGGATATTCCCGCGCCGGTCAGGACGACGATGTTGCGGATATTGGTCATTGCCCTCACGTAGCGAAGCGGTAGGGCAGGTTAAAGCCTACCAATGAACTACGGGAACCAACGGAGGGGCTATGGCGAATATCGGTGTCATCGGCAGCAAGGGCGCGATGGGTGAGGCACTGCGGCGCGTGATCGAGGCATCGGGCCATGATTATGCCGGGGGTGCGGACAAGGGCGACGATGTCAGCAAGCTGGCCGATGTGTCGGACATTCTGGTCGATTTCTCCGCCCCGGGCGCACTGCAGTCCAACCTGCACGCCGCCGTGGGTGCGGGAATTCCGATAGTGATCGGAACCACCGGCCTTGAAGACAAGCATCACGAAGCCATCGACCACGCCGCGCGGGCCGTGCCCGTGCTCCAGACCGGCAATACTTCGCTGGGCGTCACATTGCTGGCCCATCTCGTACGTGAAGCGGCCTCCCGCCTCGGAAGCCAGTGGGATATCGAAATCGTCGAAATGCACCACCGCCGCAAAGTCGATGCTCCCTCCGGCACGGCCCTGTTGCTCGGCGAGGCAGCAGCAGAAGCACGGGGCATCACGCTAGCGGACAATCGCGAGAGTGGGCGCGACGGTCACACCGGCGCGCGGGCCGAGGGTGCGATCGGCTTCGCGGCCCTGCGCGGCGGCACGGTGGCGGGTGAGCACAGCGTGATCCTCGCGGGCGACGAGGAACGGCTCACCCTCTCGCACAGCGCCGAGAATCGTGCGATTTTCGCCCGCGGCGCGATCCGGGCGGCCGAATGGCTGCGCGGGAGAGAGCCGGGCCGCTATACCATGGAACAGGTACTGGGCATCTAACGCACCTTTCATGACCAGGGACCAGATCTTCGAATTCTTCCGGCGTCTGGCAGAGGACAATCCTTCGCCCGAGACGGAACTGGAATATGGCAATGCCTACCAGCTGGTGGTGGCAGTGGCGCTATCGGCGCAGGCGACCGATGTCGGAGTGAACAAGGCAACCCGCGCGCTGTTTCGCAAAGTTGAGACGCCCGAGCAAATGCTGGAGTTGGGCGAGGAAGGATTGAAGGACCACATCAAGACCATCGGCCTGTTCAATTCCAAGGCGAAAAATGTGATCGCCATGAGCCAGTTGCTGGTGGCCGAATATGGCGGCGAGGTGCCCGACACGCGCGAGGACCTCGTCCGGCTGCCCGGCGTGGGCCGCAAGACCGCCAATGTCGTGCTCAATTGCTGGTTCGGGCAGGAGACCTTCGCGGTCGACACGCACATCCTGCGCGTTGGCAACCGCACCGGCCTCGCCAAGGGCAAGACCCCCGAGCAGGTCGAGGCAAAGCTCGAGAAGCGCGTGCCCCAGCCCTTCCGCCTCGGCGCGCATTACTGGCTGATCCTGCACGGGCGGTATGTCTGTAAGGCCCGCACGCCTGAATGCTGGCGCTGTAAAGTGGTGGACCTGTGCAGCTACCGGAAGAAGGTACTGGAGAAGCCGAAGGGGCGCTAAATGATTAGTGTATGGTCAGCGCCGCAATTTGAGCAGCGCTTCTCGGGCCATGGGAGGCTGTAATCCAAAGCCCGCCCATTCCGCATGAAGAGCGATTCGTCACACCGTGGGCAACGAAGCCATAACGCTGGAAGAAACGCGACAATCAACAAACTCCACAGGCCAACCGCTCCGAGGGTGAGGAAAAGAGCTACTACGAGCAAAGGCGCACAGATGACGAAGATGATTGCTCTGGCATAGGGTGACATTATTCAAATATCGTCCGCCGAGACCATCTCGCCCCGGTCGATCTCTCCCGTCATCACCGCCACCGTTGTCGCCACTGCCACGTCGCCGCTCACGTTCGTGGTAGTACGCATCATGTCCATGATCCGGTCCACACCGGCCACGAAAGCAATCGTTTCCAGCGGCACACCGACCGCGCCGAAGACCAGCGCCATCATGATAAGGCCCGCACCCGGAATGCCCGCCGCACCAACCGCGCCAAGTGTGGCAAGGATCGAGATGAGGAAGTAATCGCCCCAGCTTAGGTCCACTCCGAATATCTGCGCGCCGAACAGCGTTGCGAGGCCGAGATACATTGCCGTGCCGTTCATGTTGATCGTCGCGCCGAGGCTGATCACGAAGCTCGCCACCGAGTTCGATACGCCGAGATTTCGCTCCGTGCAGCGCAGGGTGACGGGCAGTGTCGCATTGGAGCTGGCAGTCGAGTAGCTCACCGCCATCGCGTCCACGATGCCCCGGAAGAAATCGCGCACCGGCAGCTTGGCGAGGAACTTGATCATCGCCGAATACATGACGAAGATAATCAGTAGGCAGCCAGCATAGTTGAGCGCGACCAGCTTCGAGAGCGCCAGAAGCGCATCGAGACCCAGCGTGCCGGCCACCCAGGCCATCAGCGCGAAAACGCCGAAGGGCGTCAGTTCCATCACGATCATCGTGACTTTTTGCATGATCACCGCGCCGCTATCGAAGACCTTCTGCACGGGCAGGCCGTCTTCCTTCGCCATCAATATGCCGATACCGATCAGCATGGAGAACACGATCAGCGGCAGCACCGCGACATCGGCCATGACCTGAACCGGGCTTTCGGGCACGATGGACAGGATCATATCCACCGCCGTGGTCTCGTTGGGCATGGGGGTTTCGCCGCGCTCGATCGCGCTGGTATCGACCCCGCTGCCGGGAGCGACGAAGGTGCCGAGCGCAAGGCCCAGCCATACGGCGATCTGGCCGGTGACGACGAAGAGCAGCATGGCCCTCCCGCCGACTGCGCCGAGTTTGCGCAAATCGCCGATGGCGGCGACGCCGGAAACGAGGCTGAAGAAGATCAGCGGGACGACCAGCATCTTGATCGCCTTGATGAAGAAATCGCCGATCCACTTGATGCTTTCCGCATCCGGCCCCCAGGCATAGCCGGTCAGCACGCCCAGGATGAGCGCAGTCAACACACGCTGCCACAGCGGAATTTCGAACCAGACCCTCAGCATGCGTATCCCCTCACGTCCCGGTAAGTTATGTCAGCGCGTCCTTGGCTATGCGCGCGTAGATGCGGCTTAGCGTGGAAAGGTCTTCGATGGCTACAGCTTCGTCGCGCTTGTGCATGGTGGCGTTGACAAGGCCGAATTCGATCACCGGGCACACCGCGCGCAGGAAGCGGGCATCGGAGGTGCCGCCGGTGGTGGAGGGTTCGGGGTCGAGGCCCGTTTCCGCCTTCACCGCACGCGCGATGATGTCGCTGAATTCGCCCGGCGGGGTGAGGAAGGGTTCGCCAGAAATGATCGGTAGTGCAGTGCCGCCGTGCTTTTCGGCAATGGCGACGACCTTTTCGGAAAGCGAGGCGCCCGAATGCTCGTCGTTGAAGCGGATCGAGATGCGCGCCTTAGCGGCTTCGGGAATGACGTTGTGGGCCGGGTTGCCGACCTCGAGATCGGTAATTTCGAGGTTCGATGCCTGGAACCAGTCATTGCCCTCGTCGAGCACCAGCGCGTCAAGTTCGGCAAGCATGGCGACCAGCTTGGGGATCGGATTGTCGGCAAGGTGCGGGTAGGCAACGTGGCCTTGGGTTCCTTCAACCGTGAGCCAGATATTGAGCGAACCGCGGCGGCCGATCTTCATCATGTCGCCCAGCCGGTTCACACTGGTGGGTTCGCCGACCAGGCACAGATCGGGCTGATGGCCTGCCTCGCGCATGAAGTCGATCAGCGCGCGGGTGCCATGGAGCGCGGGGCCTTCCTCGTCCCCGGTAATGATGAAGCTGATCGTCCCCGCCTCGGCCGGGACGTTTTTCACCGCGTCGACCATGCAGGCGATCGCGCCTTTCATGTCGACTGCGCCCCGCCCGTAGAGCAGGTCTCCGCGCACTTCGGGGGCGAAAGCGTCGGAGGTCCAGCCGCCGCCGGGAGGCACTACATCGAGATGGCCCGCGAAGGCAAAGTGCTTCGATCCCGCCGGTCCATGGCGGATGGCGAAGAGATTTTCGACCGGCGCCTCGGGGCTGCCTGTTTCGCCATGCCCGCTAATGAAGCGCTTGATCGTGAAGCTGAACGGTTCGAGCATTGCTTCAAGCTCGTCGAACACGGAGCCGGTGGCGGGGGTTACGCTGTGCGCGGACATCAGCCGCTTGGCGAGTTCGAGGACTTCGGTCATGGTCCCTCCGCTAGCAGGAGTGCGACCCGATGCCCAAGCTCGATCTCGATACCATCCCCCGGACCAATGCGACCGGCTACCCGCCGCCCTTTGACGAGGACGTCCAGGGTCGCTGGTACCGCCGCCTCGCCCCCGCTGCAGGGCTGACGAAGCTTGGCGCAAGCCATGTCGTCCTGGAGCCCGGTGCCTATTCCTCGCAGCGGCATTGGCATGAGGGGCAGGACGAACTCGTCGTCATGCTGCAGGGTGAAGCCATCCTGATCGAGGACGATGGCGAAGTCCCCGTCCATCCGGGCGATATCCTCGCCTGGCCCGCCGGCAGGAAGAACGGCCACCGGCTCCACAACCGCTCCGACAAGCCCTGCGTTTTCATCGCCATCAGCGGCGGCGACCGCAACGAGGACCGCGGCGAATATCCCGATATCGACATGGTCTTCACGCCGGAGGGCTATTTCCGGAAGGACGGCACGCCCTATCCGACCGAGCGCGTGCCCTAGTCCCGCTCGGGCTCCGGCAAGGCGCCGGGCGCGAAGGCGGCATCGAGATACTCCGCCATGCGAATGCCCGCCTGAGTGACGCGCTTCTGCGAAACGGGGATCGCGCGCTCGATATCTTCCTGCGTCAGTGCGGTTTCGCCCGGCAGATCTTCACCCTCACAGGCCGGCCGGTCGAAGGCGTTGGGATAGACGAAATCACGGCTCGTCTCCCAGCTCTCGCGGCCCCAGTCGGCGGGCGTACCCCCGCCCAGTTCGGCGCGCTCTGCGGCGTTGTAGCGACGCACCAGCGGTACGGGCGAAGAGGTGATCGCGCGTTCCGCCAACGGCCCGTCCCAGATCCAGTGGAGATTCAGCCCCGGCGCAATGCCATAGGCGGTGTCGATATCATTGCCGCCGCGGTCGTCATGGTCGCCCGAATGGAGCGGCATGTGCACATCGCCGATGAAGTGGACGAGGAAGGCAAGCGCTTCCAGCCGGACATTGGCGGGCAGGCTCTCGTCGGAAAGGATCAGCTGGTTGCGTTCGATCTGCGCGAGGATGCAGTTCTGGCCCGAACAATTGGCGCGCGGCTCGTAAGCCTCGCACACGGGCGCAGTGCGATAGTGCCAGGCGAAGGTATAGCCCCAGCGCCAGTAATCCTTGCGCAGGCAATCGGGCCAGGTGCTGGCATCCTCGAGGCTGGCAAGGTCGCATCCCTCCACGCCCAGTTCGGGCGCAGCCCTCAGCAGGCGCGCGATCCCGGCGCGCGTTTCGGGACGCACATTTTCCATCGCGATCGCCGCCGTGGTGCGGTGGGCATAGAAGCCCCAGGCCTGCACCTGCGCCGGAAGCAGCGCCAGCAGCGCCGCAAATGCGATCAGGTAACGGTTTCGTATTGCTCTATGACCCATTCTTCGTTTTCCGATGCCTCGATCCAGGCCTGCATCCATTCGTGTTCCCACATCGCCTCCATATAGGCTGCGGCGAAGCCGGGAACGGCGATCTCATAGCTGATGAAACGTGACACTACAGGTGCAAAGAAGATGTCCGCCGCGCCGAAAGTGCCGAAAAGATAGGGGCCGCCATTGCCGAAGCGGCTGCGCGCCTCCGCCCAGAGGGTGAGGATGCGCAATATGTCCGCCCGGCAGTTTTCGCTCGGCTCGAATCCCTCGAAGCGCTTGCGCACGTTCATGGGACATTCGCTGCGCAGCGCCTGGAAGGAACTGTGCATTTCGGCGACCATCGATCGGGCCATGCCCCGCGCCGTATCGTTCTTTGGCCAGAACCGGTCGCGGCCCACCTTGTCGGCAAGATATTCCATTATGGCGAGACTGTCCCACACGACGGCCTCGCCGTCCCACAACAAGGGAACCTTGCCCGAGGAAGGGCGGATTTCGCCATCCTGCTTGGAAGCCTCCCAGTTCTCTCCGAAGAGCGGAACGACGATTTCCTCGAAGGACAGGCCGGATTGCTTGGCCGCCAGCCAGCCGCGCAGGCTCCAGCTTGAATAGTTCTTGTTGCCGATGATGATCTTCATGCAGGCTCCACCTTTCCCGTCCGGTTTGCGCCCTAATCGTTCATCCCCGCGCTGTCGACGCTGAATGGTGACAGGGCGACCGGGCGCAAGATACTGTAGGAAATTGGAAAGCGCTGGCATAGAACGGCGGCATGACCCTGCGCCCCTTCCATCTCGCATTTCCCGTCCGCGACCTTGAGGAAGCACGCAGCTTCTACGGCGGCCTGCTGGGCTGCGCGGAAGGACGCTCGTCGGACGAATGGATCGATTTCGATTTCTACGGCCACCAGATCGTTGCGCATACGGGCGGCGAAAGCGGCGACCGCGCCAGCAACCCGGTCGACGGGTACGATGTCCCCGTCCCCCATTTCGGCGTGGTGCTGACGATGGAAGACTGGCAGGCGCTGGCCGACCGGCTGGTTGCGGCAGGGACGCAATTCGCCATCGAACCCACCATCCGCTTCAAGGGCCAGCCCGGCGAACAGGCGACGATGTTCTTCCGCGACCCCAGCGGCAATGCGCTGGAGATGAAGGCGTTCGCGGACGATGCGATGCTGTTTGCGCGTTAGGCTGGATTTTATTGCGGACGCCCAGAAGGAGACGTTCCGCTGACGACGCCTGTGTGGACGGCTCTCCGTTGGCAAGGGATAATTTGAACTGAGCTTAGCTTGTTGAGGCGCCCAT
>NZ_JAIGNT010000016.1 GCF_019711635.1 Qipengyuania huizhouensis
GCCAAGATAACCTCCGCAAAAGCTATCTTGAATCACATCTCGCAGCGATTGTGAATCCAGTTTGTCAACAGGGCCTAGTTACGACAAGCTCCTAAGAAAGGTTGTGGGTGGCTACTTCGCAGATTTTGACGAAAACCAAAAAAGCTTCATGCCAGCCTTTCTGTTCAACGACATACTTCGGATGTGGAGAACCTTTTGCGTCAATTATGAGTATTTTCGGAAAAAGGGTGGTGGAGATTGGCGGATCAAAAATCTCAAACTAAAATACTTTCGTATTTTGACTTGCTTCTCCGCTATTGCGCATATTTTAGCCAAGTTCAGCGAGTATAAAACTGTATCTCCCGACGATGTGGTTGAGACTTCTCGTTTGACGCCGGTCCAGCGCCTTACCGATCTTCGAGATGGCAAGACCTTCTCGACGGCGCTAAACTTGGCGCAAATCACAGACCAAGCGGGTGCGTTGCTTGAAGACTACTCGGCGTTTCTTGAATTGAATCATAAAGATAAGGCTACGGCGCTGATGGATTTTGAGGCCAATGAGGATCAGTGGCGCCGAAAGTCGCATGAGTTTGGAGCACGGTTCGCTGCGCTGCTCGAACTCATTGCTGGAAAGGAACCGCTACAAAATCCACTCTACCGGTCAATCGTCGTTTAGCCGCCGTTGACGAAACGATCATGACCTTCGGCGTTTTTATGCACAAAGATGGGTCGATCTACGACGACATCCCCGAGGTGCATTACCAGTTTCCGAAAAGCTATCTCAGTCGCGCCGAGCAGATGGTCGGGGACTGGATCGTCTATCGCGAGCCAGTCAAAATTCCGAACTCTAAAGGTTTCTTTGCAGTGGCGAAGGTCGGGGAAATCATACCCGACCCAACAGAGCCTGACCGCTACCGCGCGATCATCGAGAAAGGTAGCTATCTGCCTTTCGAGCCGACCGTGCCGCATATTGTGAATGGCGAGCAGGTTGAGCGCGGTGTTCTCAATGACGAAGGCAAAGTATCTGGCCGCGCCCAAGCCGCCGTCCGCCCGCTTTCGCAATCCGACTTTGCACGGATTATTTCGCTCGGCCTGCCGGATGAGGACTTTTTGCCTCGCAGCGATGACGAAGTGGTCGACGATAACCGTGTTCGCGAACATCAAACACCGTTCGAAATCGAGCGGCCCATTGTCCAGTCACTCGTCTCCAAGCCGTTCCGCGACCGCGCTTTCCGCCGTGCGGTGATGCACGCCTATGATGGCCGTTGTGCGGTGACAGGCTGGAAGCTGGTCAATGGCGGTGGCCGGTTGGAAGCGCAGGCCGCACATATCCGCCCGGTCGAGCATGGCGGCCCTGACAGCGTGCGTAACGGCCTTGCTTTATCTGGCACCGCGCATTGGATGTTCGACCGAGGATTGATCGGTTTCAGGGATGATCTTGAGATTATCGTGCATCGAAAGGTCAATGACCGTGAGGGTGTCGAGGCGATCATCAATTCGACGGGCAAGCTAAAGGCGCCGGAGATTGAGTCCTATCGACCGCACCCGAAGTTCTTGTCGTGGCACCGCGGGTTCCACGGCTTCTAGCACTAAATATGTTGGCACGGAGCCGGTTCGATGAGCGACGAGAATGAGATGTTTGACTATCACCGTGAAATGACTGGGGCGGTGTCGGGAATTTCCGGCGAAGCCGATGAATGGGTCTGGGTGATGAATGAGGAACATCGTCGACGGTATCGCTACTTTCTCGAACATGTGATGGGTCTGTACCCGGACGATAGCGAAAGTTTCGGGATCGGAATTATGACCGGTGAGCCTTCGAACGGCCAACCATTTGAGCTTATTCGGAAGCACTGGGAGGGTTACGACTGAAGCTTATCGCCTGCGCCGTCACGCGCCGTTCCACGATTGCTAACTAAAGAGTAGGTTCTTTGTTTACGCCCTCAAACGCCGGGCGCGATGCATCCGCATCGCTTGGCTTCCTCGCATAAGCTCGGGCGGCCGGTCGGCCTTGCGGTCCGCTGATCGCGGACCGGACTAGTGCACAACGGAAGTCGCGTCACTGCTTCCTCACCCCCTCCCCGGATTGGCCCGCCAGTGGTCTTCATCCTCGTTCCACTCTTCCAGTTCGTCCTCGACCTCGATCAGGTCTTCCAGCTCGCCCATTGCTTTCCAGTCCTTCCCGTGGCCGAGCTGGAGGAAGGACGCATCCTCATTATGCTCGGGCGAGCCGTCTGCCTCGGCGCGCTTGCGCTGCGCGATCTCGGCGAGCTGGGTCTGCATGGCCTCGATCTCGTCCAGGCTCATGTCCACCGGATCGAAATGTTCGACGATCGCGGCGTTCATGTCGTCCTTCTCGGCCCGGGTGAGGGCGGGAGTAGTGAATGAGGCGGGGTGGTTTGTTTGTGAGTCGAAGTAACTCGCGGAGAGGCGTTTGCCGCGTTCGTCGCGGGCGTTCATCCGCAGGCAGAACATCAGCAGCCGGTCGTTGCGGATGCGGCGGAAGCCTTTCAGCTTGCCGCCGATGAAGACGGGGCTGAGCTGGCCCTCGATCGCGCGTTCGAAGGCGATGTCCTTCAGCCGCTGCACGCCGAGGTCCAGCGCGGCCTCCCACGCGCGGCGGAAGCTTTCGGAGCCCGGGCGGCGGCGCAGGTAATAGGCGCCCTCGGGGCTCATGTTCACATAACGCGCGGCGCGGGTGACGCAGCCCGTATCGGCAAGCGCTCCGATAAAGGCGCGCTGGCGGGCGTCCACCCGTCGTGCCGGTATTTGACGGGGACGGTGTCGAACGAAGGGAGGTCCTCTGCGGCGACGGGGGTGCGGGTTTCGGCGGGGTCCTTGCGGCGGGTCATGCGGGCGCTCCTGTAGGAAAAGCGCCGAAATGGGCGGTGCGGCAGCGCGTAGGAAAGCGGAATAGGATCGCCCGCAGGCGAAACCCTACAGCCCCGCGCTCAGGCAGCGGGGCCGTAGCGCGTTATGGACGCGTCTGGCCCTGGCCGTGGACGAGGTATTTGAAGCTGCACAGCTGCTCCAGCCCGACCGGGCCGCGGGCGTGCATCTTGCCGGTGGCGATGCCGATTTCCGCGCCCATGCCGAATTCGCCGCCATCGGCGAACTGCGTGCTGGCGTTGCGCATGACAATGGCGCTGTCGATGCTGGTCATGAAACGGCGTGCCGCCTCGTCATCCTCGGTCATGATTGCGTCGGTGTGATGGGAAGAGTGAGTGTCGACCCAATCGATCGCTTCGTCGAGTCCGCCGACCACCTTCACCGAGGCGATGGGATCGAGATATTCGGTGTTCCAGTCGGCCTCGGTTGCGGGCTTGATGCTGGAATCGATGGCAACGGCTTCCTCGTCGCCCCGCAATTCGCAATCGCCGCCCATGATCTTGGTGAGCCGCGGGATGAAGTCCTTCGCCACCGAACGGTCGACCACGATGCTCTCCGTGGCCCCGCACACGCCGGTGCGGCGCAGCTTGGCATTGCGGATGACTTCGGCTGCCTTGTCGAGATCGGCCGCCTCGTGGACATAGCTGTGGCAATTGCCGTCGAGGTGGAGGAGGGTGGGGACGCTGGCCTGGTCGCGCACCAGTTCGACAAGGCCCCGGCCACCGCGCGGGATGACGAGATCGATGAATTCATCTGCCTTGAGCAACTCGGCAACGGCGGCGCGGTCGGTCGTGCCGACCGTTTGGACGGCGTCCTCGGGCAGGCTTGCGGCTTTGAGTCCCTTGCGCATGCACTCCACGATCACGCGGGTGGAGTGACGGCTTTCGCTGCCGCCCCGCAGGATTACGGCGTTACCGCTCTTGAGGCACAGCGCGCTGGCATCGGCGCCCACGTTGGGGCGGCTTTCGTAGATCATGCCGATCACGCCGATGGGCACCGCCACCCGCTGGATAGAAAGGCCGTTGGGCCGCTCGAAGGTAGCCAGTTCGCGGCCGACGGGATCGGGCAGTTCGGCGATTTCTTCCAGCGCCGAGGCCATGCCTTCGATGCGGTCTTCGGTCAGCTTGAGGCGGTCGATGAAGCTGTCGGGTTTCTTGTCTTCGACGCTCTTCACGTCTTCGGCATTGGCTTCGAGCAGTTCGGGCGTTGCCGCACGCAATGCCTTGGCCGCTTCGCGCAGAGCGGTGTTCTTGGCCTCGGTGCTGGCGGAAAGCAGGCCGCGCGCCGCCTTGCGTGCGTTCTGGCCGAGCGTGGTAATGTGGATCTGCGGGTCTAGGGTCTGGTCGTTCATGGGTTCTCTCTTCGTCTCGTGGTGGGCTGGAGGCGCTTCGGTTTCAGCGCAACTCGACTGCCCGGTCGTAGGCTGCCTGCAGTGTAGCATGCAGGCGGTCGGATAGGCCATTGTCGCCGTTTAGCGCATTCAGGCCGGCAGCTGTGGTGCCACCCTTGCTGGTCACCGAATTGCGCAGATCCTCGAGGCTTGCTGCACCGGGTTCGCTGGCCATGGCAATCGCGCCGCCGATGGTGCCGAGCACCATTTCGCGTGCTTCTTCCTCGTCGAACCCCTGCGCCATCGCAGCTTCCGCATAGGCACGTGCGATTTCGAATACATAGCCGGGGCCCGAGCCTGCGACTGCGGTAACACGGTCGAGCTTCTCTTCGCTGTCGACGGTTATGGTAGTGCCCGCACGGCCCATGAATTCTTGCGCGTGCTTCATGTGATCGTCCGTCGCATGGGGGCCGGGGCAGAGGCCGCTCACGCCGCGGCCGATCGCAGCGGGAAGATTGGGCATTGTCCGGACCACGGGGGCATCGCCCATCAGTTTCGACAGGCGAGATGCGGAATAACCCGCCGCTATGGACAGGACATACCCGCCTTCCGCCAGGTTTTCGGCATAGTCGGGCAATACTTCGTCAATCAGCTGCGGCTTGACGGCGGCGACAATGCAGTCGAAACTTTCGGACGAGATTTCGCTGCGTTCGCGGACGAGTTTAACGCCGTCCGGAAGGTCGCCCGCCATGGGGTCGACGACGGTAATGGACTCGTCCCCGTGGACCCATTGCGAAAGTAAAGCGGAGCCCATTTTTCCGCAGCCGATAATAAGAATAGAGTTTACGATTTTAGAATTCCGTTTCCGCGCTCCGGGCGCTTTGTGTAATTCTTGCTTTTGGTTCAATCTACAATAAAGAACGTTGAAGTCTTAAACGTTTCTTGGCTCATTTCTATAAAGTTCTTGCGAGTTCGATAATTTGAAAAATCCGGTTGTGCACTGCACCATCTCTATCTACGTAGTATAGCAGAAATTTCAAGGTAGGCACATTTTCATTATATGACCCAGAAACGTAATATTGTTGTCAAAATCGGTTCGGCGCTCCTCGCCAACCAGGAAATGCTGACTCCGCGTTACGGTTTCCTCCAGCGCCTCCTCGAAGACGTTGCGAATTTGCGCGCGCAGGGAAATGACGTGATCCTGTGTTCGTCCGGATCGGTCGCGCTCGGCCTGCGCATTATCGGGGAAACGCCCGAAAGCGCAGGAATATCCGACAAGCAGGCGGCCGCTGCCTGCGGGATGCCGCTGTTGCTCAATGCTTACAAGCAGGTAGGCCACGAATTCGGCTTCGAAATTGCGCAGGTCTTGCTGACCCTCGGCGATTTCGAGGATCACCGCCGCTTCCTCAACACGCGCAACACCGTTCACCGTCTGCTCGAAGCCAACGTGATGCCGATCGTGAACGAAAACGATACGATTACAACGGAGGAAATCCGCGTCGGCGATAACGATCGACTGGCTGCCAAAGTCGCCCAGATGGTCGGCGCGACGGACCTCATCATCCTGACCGGCGTCGACGGCCTTTACGACCGCAATCCCGATGACCCCGAAGCCAAGTTCATCCCCGAAGTGACCGAGGTGGCCCCCTTTATGGCGGCGACCAAGGGCAAGAGCACGCTGGGCACGGGCGGGATGGAAACCAAGCTTCAGGCCGCCAACATGGCGCAGGAAGCCGGCGTCACCACCTGGATCGCGCAGGGGGAGGTCGATCGTCCGCTATCGACCGTGCTTGATGGAAGCCGCCGGGCCACCAAGGTCCTGCCACATCCCAATCCCCTATCGGGCTGGGACAGCTGGATTGCCAACCGCCTGCAAATGGCAGGCAGCCTTGTCGTCGCGGAAGCGGTGGCGGACGCCCTCGCCGAGGGCAAGCGGCCGATCCGGCGGGGCGACATAATTTCGATGGATGGGGATTTCACCCGCGGTGATGTCCTCCACATTTACGACAGCAAGGGGATCGAGCGCGCTCGCGGCCTGTCCGATTTCACCTCTGAAGAACTGCGCGTCCTGACCCATAATCCGGATACGGAAGCGGAGCAGTTGCTTGGCTACAAGACCCGTGGGGAAATCGTCCGCAGCAACAATCTCGTCCTGCTGGAGACGCGTCATCTCCTGTGGGACGCCCCCGAGACGATCAACGAGTTATGAACCGGCGGGGAAAGCGGGCACAACTTCACTTGGCGTTCAGCGGAGCCGTGGCTATAGGCTCGGCCCTATGACGACCCATTCGCGTATCAGCCGCACGCTCGCCCTCGGTGCACTCGCCGCAGCCACTGCATTCACTGCCGCTTGCGGCGGCGGGACCAATCAGCCGGAAGATACCGCCTATGTCGCGCGCGATGTGGAAACGCTGTATTCGGAAGCGAAGCGGCAACTGGATCGCGGAAGGCCGCAACTGGCGGCTGCCCTGTTCGACGAAGTCGAGCGTCAGCATCCCTATTCGCCCTGGGCGCGCCGCGCGCAGCTGATGAGCGCATTCAGCTATTATGTCGCCGCCGATTACAACAAGGCGACCGCTTCGGCGCAGCGTTTCCTCTCGATCCATCCCGGCAACCAGGACGCGCCTTACGCCTATTACCTTATCGCGCTCAGCTATTACGAGCAGATCAGCGACGTCCATCGCGACCAGAAAGTGACCGAGCAGGCGCTGACTGCACTGCGTGAAGTCAATCGCCGTTTCCCGCAGACCGAATATGCTTCGGATGCCCGCCTCAAGATCGATCTCGTCGAAGATCACCTCGCGGGCAAGGAAATGGAGATCGGGCGTTACTACCAGCGGTCGGGCAAGTGGATTGCCGCGCAGATCCGTTTCCAGAACGTGATCGATACATACCAGACGACCAGCCATGCGCCCGAGGCTCTTTATCGCCTCGTGGAAAGCAGCCTGGCGCTGGGTATCCGCCCCGAAGCCGTGAAATACGCTGCCGTGTTGGGCGCAAACTATCCCGGCAACGAATGGTACGAGAAAGCTTACGAACTGATCGAGGACCACGCTGCTGGCGTGGCAGCAAGCTAGGTCACGTAGGGCGGTCCCGCCGTCAAAAAATTCCTCGCCAAGACTTGAAACCGGAGTGATCCTGGCGCATTTAGGAAATGCGGACCGGGCCCCTCTGGCGTGCGCTTTCCAGCTCACGTGATGTCGGACCGCATCGGACAACCGATGCGTGCTGGCAGGCCCCTCTTCCTCCCCTCCCAGCCTGATGGCCCATCGGTTGTCCGATCGATTTCATCTCGATCATGGAGACCGAAAATGACGGCCCGAACCTTCAGACTGACGCAGATTCACCAGCGGATCGACGAGCGGCTGCGCATGGAATTGCGCAAGATGCTGCCCGATCCCGGCGAGATATCCCGCCTGAAACACATGAAGCTGCGTGTCAAAGAAGCGCTTCATCGACTTGCGAAACACGGCAAACCTGCCTGACACGGCAGGCCACGGGGGCCGTCGCCGCGCAAGTTCCCCATAGCGCAGGCGGCGGCTGCCCATCGCCGTATTTCCAATCAAGGATCGGGGTGGTCGATGCCGCCTGCCGGAATTGTCTTTTCCGGGTGCACCATGCTGCCGCTCGATACCAGCTTCCAAGGGTAATGTAGTATGATCGAATTCCTCACGCAGGACTGGCTCGGGACCCCCGTGTGGTTCTGGGCCGCCTTCCTGGCCATCGTCATCATCCTGACCGCGTTCGATCTCGGCGTGCTCCACAAGGAGGACAAGGAACTCGGCATATCCGAGAGCCTCAAGCTGTCGGCCTTTTATATCGGCGTCGCCATGCTGTTCGGCGCGTGGGTCTGGTTTGAGCGAGGGCCGGATGCCGGGATGCAATATTACACCGGCTTCTTCATCGAAAAGGCGCTGTCGATCGACAATGTCTTCGTGATCAGCCTGATCTTCACCTATTTCGCCATCCCCGCCAAATATCAGTACCGCGCGCTGCTGTGGGGTATCATGGCGGTGATCGTTCTGCGCGGACTGATGATCGCGGGCGGCGCGGCATTGCTGGCCGAGGCCTATTGGGTGCTCTACCTCTTTGCCGCCTTCCTGATCGTGACCGGGATCAAGATGTTCTTCGCCGGAGACGAGCCGATGGATGTCGGCAACAACCCTGCGGTGCGGTGGATCAGCAATCACATGCGCGTGACGAAGGAACTGCATGCACAGCATTTCTTCGTGAAGGTCCCGGATGAGAAGACCGGCAAGATGGTGCGCGCGGCAACTCCGCTGTTCCTGGCGCTGGTGGTCATCAATCTCGCCGACCTCGTTTTCGCGGTCGACAGCGTGCCGGCGATCTTCGCCATCACGACCGATACCTTCATCGTCTATACTTCGAACATCTTCGCCATCCTCGGCCTGCGCGCGCTCTACTTTGCGCTCGCTGCGATGGTGCACCGGTTCCACTACCTCAAATATGCGCTGGCAGCGGTGCTGGTATTCATCGGGTCCAAAATCTTTGTCGCCGACTTCCTGCTGGGCGGCGAGAAATTCCCGGCGTGGATCAGCCTTGGTGTCACTTTTGCGCTGATTGCTGCGGGCGTTCTTTACTCTTTGTGGAAGACAGGGACCGGGGAAGAGAAAGACTGGCCTGCCGAACCGGCGGAAGGGGTAGAGCGCCCGCCTGTTTGAAACTGCACGGGAAAGGATGACGGGCGGGTGCGGCTAGGCTAGGAAATGCCGGAAATGCTGACCCGCCTCTCCATCCGCAATATCGTGTTGATCGAGGCGCTCGATCTCGATTTCGGGCGCGGGCTTGGGGTGCTGACCGGCGAAACCGGGGCGGGCAAGTCGATCCTGCTCGATTCGCTGGGTCTGGTGCTGGGCAACCGCGCCGATAGCGGGCTGGTCCGCGCGGGCGAGGACAAGGCGAGCGTTTCGGCCAGTTTCGAATTCGCTGCCTTGCCCGATGCCATCGCAGAAACGCTCGACGATGCAGATATCGAGATCGAAAAGGGCGAACCGCTGATCATCCGGCGCCAGCTGAAGGCGGATGGAGGCAGCAAGGCTTTCATCAACGACCAGAGCGTGGGCGTGGCCCTGCTGCGCGACATCGCCGGTGCTCTGGTGGAACTCCACGGACAGCATGACGATCGCGGGCTGGTCAATCCGCGCGGCCACCGTGCCTTGCTCGACCGGTTTGCCGGGGCGGAAACGGCGCGCGTGGAGCAGGCGTGGTCGAAATGGCGCGCCACCGAAAGCCAGCTTGCCGAAGCTCGCGGGGCGCTGGAACAGGCCAAGCTCGACCAGGATCTGCTGCTGGCGCATCTGGCCGAACTGACCACGCTCGAGCCGCAGGCCGGCGAGGAGGCGCGCCTCGCCGAAACGCGTGCTGATATGCAGAAGGGCGAGCGGCTGGCCGGCGATCTCGAGGAGCTTCGGCATCTTTGGGAAGGTTCGGAATCGCCGCTTGCGTCACTGCGGGTAGCGGCGCGCAAACTTGACCGGATAGCGCCCGAACACGCTCTGCTTGCCGAGGCGCTCGGCGCGCTCGACCGTGCCGTGATCGAGGCGGGCGAGGCAGAAGAAAAGCTGCAAGCCGCGGCCGAAGCGCTGGTGCATGATCCAGCGGCGCTGGAGGAGGCCGAGACCCGCCTGTTCGAACTGCGCGCATTGGCCCGCAAGCACCGCTGCGAAGTGGACGAACTGCCCGAAGTCATGCGCAGGATGCGCGGCCAGCTCGATTCCATCGAAAGCGGGGAAGCCGAGCTTGATGCGCTGGAAGCAGCGGCGGCGGAGGCGGGCAAGCGCTATCGCACAGAGGCCCAGGCCCTCCATGCGAACCGCGTGGCGGCGGCATTACGGCTCGACGAAGCGGTGGCGCGCGAACTTGCCCCGCTCAAGCTCGATGCGGCACGCTTTAGGACGGCGGTGGCCGAACTGCCCGAAGAACGCTGGGGGCCGCAGGGCATGGACAGCGTGGAATTTCTCATCGCCACCAACCCCGGGGCGGATTTTGCGCCGCTCAACAAGATCGCCAGCGGCGGCGAACTTTCGCGCTTCATCCTCGCACTGAAAGTCGCGCTTGCAGAGCAGGGCGGGGCGGCGACGGTGATCTTCGACGAGATCGACCGCGGCGTGGGTGGTGCGGTGGCGAGCGCCATCGGCGAGCGGCTCGCAAGACTGGCCTCGGGTGGTCAACTGCTCGCCGTGACGCACAGCCCGCAGGTTGCCGCGCGCGGCCGCACGCATTACATGATTGCCAAGACCTCCGACGGTACCGTCACGCGCACAAGCGTTGCGTTGCTGGATGATGCGGGGCGCCAGGAAGAGATCGCGCGTATGCTGAGCGGCGCAGAAGTTACGCCAGAGGCGAGGGCGCAGGCTGATCGGTTGCTGGAGGGGGTTTAGGTCGCGCTCTCCCTCTGCCCGACATATAGCAGCACCAGCAATGCCCAGACGCTGAATTTGAAGGCATCGCCCATTGAGCCTGCACCGATTTCGTGTTGCCACATCTGGTAGCCAGCACCGCCAAAGGTGCCGAAAAGGCCGAACCAGGTGACCACTCCAAGGCCGAGCCCCAGTTTCGCCATGCCTTTGGCGCCTTCGAATCCTTCCGCGTCGCTGCCGCGTGCGCTCCAGAGTTTCCATGCGCCCCACAGGCAAATCAGGCCGGTCGCGATCTCGAACAGGAAGATGATCCAGGCGAAGATTGGAACAGCGCCCGTGTCGATTGCGGGCAGAAGGCTGTTCGTGAAAACGGCGTTGTTCTCAAGTCCGAGGACATAGCCGACGGCGCCGTAGGCAGCGTCGAGATTGATGATGTTATGGATCACGTATAGCAGTGCCATCAGGCCGAAAATGGCGACAAACAGCGGTTTTAATGCACGGTCGATCATGGTTTCCCCCACCGGTTGAACTACGACCCGTTTGCGGCACTTTTCCCGTTGCGCTGGCTCATGCATAGCGAGGGAAAGGGGAATCGACCAAATGCCCGCGAGCAAGCCTGTGGACATCACCGAAGCCGATGCAGCCAATGAGCTGATGCGGCTCGCGCGTGAGATCGCGAAGCACAACAAGCTTTATCACGCCAAGGACGCGCCCGAGATCACCGACCCCGAGTTCGACGCTCTGGTGCGGCGCAATGCGGAGCTGGAGGCGGCTTTCCCGCATCTGGTTCGCGCGGATTCGCCTTCGAAAGTGGTGGGGCACGAAATCGCCGCCTCGCCGCTGTCCAAGGTTCGCCACGAGGTTCGCATGATGAGCCTCGACAATGCCTTCTCTGCGGAGGAGGTCGAGGAATGGGTGGCGCGCGTGCGGCGGTTTCTTGCGCTGGATGACAGCGAGCGGGTGGCGATCACCGCCGAGGACAAGATCGACGGGCTATCCTGCTCGCTCCGCTACGAGGGCGGCAGGCTGGTCCGTGCAGCCACGCGCGGGGATGGGCAGGTCGGCGAGGATGTAACGCCCAATGTCGCGCATATTGCCGACATTCCGCAGCAGCTCGACGGCGATGTGCCGGATGTCTTCGAGATCCGCGGCGAGGTCTATATGTCCAAGGCGGACTTTCTCGCGCTTAATGCTGCGCAGGAGGAGGCGGGAGGCAAGCTCTTTGCCAATCCCCGTAACGCCGCCGCAGGCTCGCTGCGCCAGAAGGATGCCAGCGTGACGGCAAAGCGTCCGCTCAAATTCTGGGCGCATGGCTGGGGTGCTGCAAGCGAGGTGCCAGGGGCGACACAGGAAGAAATGGTGCGCAGGATTGAAAGCTGGGGCGTTCCGGTGTCGCCGCTGTTCGCGCGCGTGCATGACATCGACGGAATGCTCGCCCATTACGATAAGATTGCGGCAGAACGACCTGATCTTCCGTATGAAATCGACGGTGTCGTCTACAAGGTTGACCGGCTCGACTGGCAGCAGCGCCTCGGCTTCGTCGCCAAGGCGCCGCGCTGGGCGCTGGCGCACAAGTTTCCCGCGGAGCAGGCCGAGACGACGCTGGAGGCGATCGATATCCAGGTCGGGCGGACAGGCAAGCTCACCCCGGTGGGGCGTCTGGCGCCTGTGCTGGTGGGCGGGGTGACTGTGACCAATGTCACGCTACACAATCGTGACGAGATCGCGCGGCTCGGCGTGCGCCCGGGCGACCGGGTGGTGGTCCAGCGTGCGGGTGACGTTATTCCACAGCTTGTGGATAACCTCACTCGCGAGGCCGAAAGAGAGCCGTTCAACTTCCCCGATCATTGCCCGGAATGCGGCAGCGAGGCCGTGGCGGAAGAGGGCGAGGTCGATGTGCGCTGCACAGGCGGTCTCATATGTCCTGCTCAACGTACGGAAAGGCTTAAACATTTCGTCAGTCGCGGTGCGCTCGATATAGACGGCCTGGGCGAGAAGACGATCGACCAGTTTTTCGCGCTCGGATGGCTGGAAAGCCCTGCCGATATCTTCCGCCTCCACCAGCGCCGTGACGCCATTCTGGCACTCGACGGGTGGAAGGAGCGGTCTGTGGACAACCTTGTGGATAGCATAGAAGCGCGGCGTGAGCCCGATGCTGCGCGGTTGCTCTTCGGCCTCGGCATTCGCCACGTCGGTACAGTAACCGCACGGGACCTCATGAAGAACTTCCATACGCTGCCGGCCTTGCGCGAAGCCGCGGAAGCGGCGCGGGCGGGTGACGAGGAGGCTGCGGCGTCACTGATCTCGATCGACGGCATCGGCGGCGCAGTCGTCGAGGCGCTGGGTGATTTCTTCCACGAAGATCACAACAAGCAGGTGTGGGACGATATCCTCTCCGAAGTCTCGCCCCCGCCATATGTGGTGGAGACAAGGGAAAGCCCCGTCAGCGGCAAAACGGTGGTGTTCACCGGCAAGCTGGAGACCATGAGCCGTGACGAAGCTAAGGCGCAGGCCGAACGACTGGGCGCCAAGGCCAGCGGCTCTGTCAGTGCGAAGACCGACCTGCTCGTCGCGGGGCCGGGCGCGGGTAGCAAGCTCAAGAAGGCGGCAGAGCTTGGCATCGAAGTGATCGACGAGGCGGGCTGGGCGGAAATCGTGGCCGCGGCGGGGTGACAGGATGAACGCACAAGGTATCTCACTTGGGCTTGTCTTCGGTGTGATGTTCTGGGTGGTTTTCGATTCGATTGCCCTCGGCATGGCGCTGGGTGTCGCCTTGGGTGCGGCTTTCAGTGTCACTGCTTCCCGGAGCGGCGACGACGAAGACGAGGGCTCCGAGCCCGACAGCAAGGACTAGAATAATTTGTCGGAAACCATTGTTTTACTGGTCGTTGGGGCCTTGTGAGGCGCTCTCCTGTCCTAGTCTTTACCGTCCTGATCGTGGGTGCGTTTCTCGCGCTGGCGACAGCCGTCAGCACGCCGGGTGAATCGCCGCAGGACTATCAGAAGCGCGTGTTGCTCGCCGAACAGAAGGAGACGCCTCCCCCCGAGCCGGAATTGACTGCCGCGCAGAAGCAGCTCGAAGCCGAACTTCGCGCGATTGGCGAAAGCTTCGCAGGAAAGGTCGGCATTGCCGTGAGCGAGGCCGACAGTCTTGCAACCATGTCCTTTAAAGGGAAAACACCCTTTCCGCAGCAGAGTGTCAGCAAGCTATGGGTTACGCTGACCGCCCTGGATCTGGCGGATCAAGGCGCGCTCGACCTTACCGAGTCCGTCACGCTCCGTGCCGGGGATCTGACGGTCTTCCACCAGCCCATCCGCAATATCGTCAGGGCGCGCGGTTCATTTACAACCGATTACGCGGACCTGATCCACCGCGCGATCACCGAAAGCGACAACACGGCTAATGACCGTATCCTGCGCCGTATAGGCGGGCCGCCAGCGGTCGAGGCATTCCTGCGCCGCAACCGGATCCATGGAGTGCAATTCGGAACCGACGAACGCACCAAGCAAAGCAAGATTGCCGGGCTTGAATGGAACCAGGCCTATGCCATCGACCGAGCCTTTTACGATGCGCGTGATGCTGTGCCCGAACAGGATCGCAGGCGCGCCTTCGAAGCCTATCTTGCCGATCCCATGGATGGAGCAAGCGCCGGTGGCATAGCCAGAGCGCTGGCCCGCTTGGCACGTGGCGACCTGCTTTCCGCGAAATCGACCGGGCTGGTCTATTCCACCATGCAGGAAACCCGCAGCGGGCCGCGCCGTTTGAAGGGCGGAGTTCCGGGCGGTTGGACATTCGGCCACAAGACCGGGACCGGCCAGTTTTTCGACGGCGTGCAATCGGGTTACAACGATGTCGGCATACTGACTGCCCCTGACGGAACGCAATATTCGCTGGTCGTGCTGATCGGTCAGACGCGCGCGTCCTATGCGGAACGGATGGCGATGATGCAGGAAGTCACGCGCGCGGTCGTGCGCCATCATGAAGCGCGCTCGATAACCGAAGCCTAATTCGCGAGCGGCTTTTCGATCCATTTCATCACGCCGCCGGGTAGCGGTGTCCACCAGCCGGTTTTCACTCCCGCTTCGGCCAAAACATTGCTCACCCACTGGTTGCAGGTGTTTCCCAGATGATAGGTCCCAGGAGCGTCGTAGAAGACATCGTAGCTGGCATAGCCGCGATATACCTCGCGGGTCGGGGACACGGGTATCTGCCGCTCGATTGCTGCCACGAGACGCGCATACTCCGTCTCGGTAATTCGCAAGGGGCGGTTCGAAGCGCCGGGGGCGGGGCGCACATAATGGGCAGCATGGAGCAGGCCGTCTCCGCCGGTAGCCGCATTGAGCGCGGTGGGAAGACTGAGGTCGCCCCAGGTGGGGGTATTCAGAAACACTTCGCGCTCGCCCCAGCTAACCGCGACATGGGTGTAGGGCCGTGAGGGATCGGGTAGGTCGCTGGCCGGAAAGGCCGTGCGCCAATCCTTCACTTGCGAGACCAGCGGCATCACGATTTCGGTGTGGATGCCGTTGTCGCCGACCATGATTTCGATGCCCTGCTCGGGCTCGGTCCAATCGGCATTGCGCGGGATGGAACTGCCGATCCAGGCGGAGAGGAAGAACAGCGCGGCAATGGCAAACAGGCTGGCGAGAATGCCTCCTATCCACCGGAAAGCACGCCGGTGCTTCACCGTATGCGGCTCTTGCGCAGCCACAGGATCGACCAGTCGCCGTTGGTGATCTGCCGCGCAAGACGGAAACCCTGTTGCCGATAGGCCGCGCGAACTTCCACCTCCTGCTTTTCGAGCAGTCCCGCGAGCAGCAGGCTGCCGCCGGGAATCACAACTTCAGCAAAATCGGGTGCCAGCTCCACAAGCGGACCGGCAAGAATATTGGCGATGAGAAGGTCGTAAGGGCCGCGGGCCCCGATCAGCGGGTGGTCTGTTCCCGGAGCGATTATCATCGTGAGTGCGCCAGGCCCTGATCCCGAGGGAATAGCATTGAGCGCACTGTTGTCCTCGACAACCCCGGCGCAGACAGCGTCGATATCGGTCGCGGTGGCCTTCGCATGCGGCCAGAGATGCATGGCGGCAAAGGAGAGCAGGCCGGTGCCGGTGCCGATGTCGGCGTGATTTCGAACGACGAGTCCGTCGCGCTTCATCCGGTCGAGCATGGCGAGGCAGGCCGCGGTCGTTTCATGTTGGCCGGTCCCGAAGGCCTGACTGGCGGGAATGACGAAATCGGTGAGGCTGTCGTCTGCCGGATATGCAGGTGTGCGGACGTGGAAGCGGCCTGCACGGATCGGCTCGATACCGTGCTGGCTCAGCGTTACCCAGTCTTCATCCGGCAATTTCTCTGCTCGGAACTGGGGTGTCCCATCTGCAAAAAGCGCTGCGACGGCGTTCCTGTCGGCCGCCGTCGGCTTGTGATCCAGCCATACTTCCAGAATCCACTCTTCCGGTCTGTCCTCGGCAATCTCGCGCCCCGAAACCACAAGCTCTTCGGGAAAATCCCATGCCTCGTCATGCGCAAGCAAGGCGGAATGAATGACCTGCTTCGTGCCCTGGACCGACAGCTTCCATGCGCTCATCAGGGGTTTTCTTTCGCAAGCCGTTCGTCAAGCCGCGTGCCGATCGAAGCAGCGTAATCTGCGCAGGAAGGGCCTCCGACAAGCGATCCAGAGGCCGCGCGTCGCACCATTTCGCTGGCGGACGGGTGAGGCGTGAGAAGAATGTCGCACGGTGTCGTCGCCAGTCTGTCCAACCCTTCGCGAAATGCGTCCAGATAGGCAGGGTGATCAGAAAAACGGTAATCGTCGCTGGAAATGGGCGAAAGCGAGTCTGCATAGACGATCTGCCGGCAGTCCCCCGAGGTTTCGCAGGACTGCCATGTCCAGCTGAGGGCGCCCGGCGAATGGCCGGGGGTGGATATCGCGGTCACGGTTGCGGTTTCGGTCTGTACCGTGCCGCCATTCCCGACAATCACGTCGACCTGGACCGGGGCCATCGGCTCGTGCAGACCGAATTGCGGATCTTGGGGATGATCTTCTCCGGTTCGCAAGACATCGACCGCTTCGCGCGATGCAACGACATGCGCGCCGCTTGCCTGCCTGAGCTTGGCATGGCCCCCGACATGATCGAAATGTTCGTGACTGTGGAGGATGCTGGCAATCTCGTTCAGCCGGAATCCCAGCTTCTGGACATTGTCCATGACGACCTCGGCTCCGGCTTCAGTTCCGCTGTCGATGAGAATATGCCCTGCGTCCCCGGTAATCAGTATCGCCGAAATCCCACAGGTCCCGACGTAGTAGGTCGATCCGTGGATACGATACGGCGGGGCAGGCTTGTCCCAATCGTCCCATTCCGAACAGCTTGCTGCCCATTGTTGCGGGGTAACCTGTTCCTGTGGCGGGAGGGGATCGGGTATCTGTATCGGCGGAGCGCAGTTCGTAAGTACAAGCGCTGCGGCGGCGAGGGAAATCGTTCTAACGGACATAGCTGGCTCCATTGGCGTCGATGGTGGTGCCGGTCATGCTCGGCGGTGCGTCGAGCGCGCAGAATTCGACGATGCGGGCAATTTCTTCGGGCTCGGCAACACGGCCGAGCGGAATATCGGCGAGCAATCCCGGCCCGCCGCGGCTATCGAGGTAATCGCCCGCCATTGCCGTGTCGGTGAAGCCGGGCGTGATCGCGAAGCTGTAGATATTCTCGCCCGCATAGGCGCGCGCAATGCTCTTGTGCATGGCCAGCATCCCTCCCTTGCTCGCAGCATAGTGCCAGTGCGCCGGCGAGTCGCCGCGATGCCCGGCACGACTCGCCACGTGGACGATGCGTCCGGAACGGCCGGTTTCGCGCCAATGGTTGACGGCATAGCGGCTGAGCTGGGCGGATGCGGTCAGGTTGATCCGCATTGTATCCTCCCAAGCATCGAGCCATTCGATGTCCGAGCGCTCTATGGGGTTGGGATTAAACAACCCCGCGTTGTTCACCAGTACGTCGATCTTGCCCCCGGCCTGGTTGAGCGCAGAATCCCATAAAGCCCGCGGTGCCTGGGGATCGCGAAAATCGGCAGGAAGGAGTCCAGAGCCTTCGCCCGAGGTGGATTGCCCGATAACCTTGGCGCCGCGCGCTTCCAGTGCTGTGCGCGTTGCTGCGCCAATCCCGCGCGATGCGCCGGTAAGTAGAATGCATGTCATGCATCATGCTATTCGAAACTTTGCGGCAAATGTCGAGGCCGCGCGCCTTGCCTGTGGCGACAGCTTCGCTAAGGAGGCGCAACGAAATTTACGCAACGGACGCAATATCCATGGCAAACCGCCCGCTTTCACCGCACCTGCAAATCTGGAAATGGGGCCCGCACATGGCTGCATCCATTCTCCACCGTGTAACCGGAGACGGCTTGGCATTGGTCGGCCTTGCGGTACTGCTCTGGTGGCTTGGCGCAATGGCAGGCGGAGCGGAAAGCTACGCCACCTTCGTCGAGATAATGGGCTCTCCCATCGGCATGATCGTGCTGGTCGGGCTTAGCTGGGCGTTCTTCAGCCATATGATGACCGGGCTGCGCCACTTCGTGATGGACATCGGCGCCGGTTACGAACTGACCACCAACAAGACCTTTTCGGTCGTTGCGCCGGTCCTCGGCATTCTTCTAACCGCCGCCTTCTGGGCGGTGATCCTTCTCAAGTGAGTTCATCCATGAGTGACGGAACCCCCATCGGACGCGTGCGCGGGCTTGGCCCGGCGCATGAAGGCGTGCATCACTGGCTGGTGCAGCGTTTCACTGCCGTCGGCAATCTCGTGCTGATGCTGTTTCTCGCGGTCAGCCTCGCGCTCTTGCCTTCTTACGATTACGGTACGGTCAGCGGCTGGGCCTCGCAGACGCTCCCGGCGACCGCACTGGCGCTGTTGATCGTAAGCGTGTTCTGGCACGCGCGTCTTGGCCTGCAGGTGCTGATCGAGGATTATGTCCACGATTCCGGCACGAGGTTCGGCACGCTCGCCCTTCTCAATCTTGCAACCATCGGCGGCGCGGCTTTCGGACTTGTCTCCATCGCCCGTATCGCCCTCGGAGGAGCCGCCTGATGGCCCGCACCGACACTTTCGAAATCGGCGGTCGCAGCTACCCTATCGTCGACCATACCTATGACACCGTCGTGGTGGGCGCGGGCGGTTCCGGCCTGCGCGCGACTATGGGCAGCGCGGAAGCGGGCCTCAAGACTGCCTGCATCACCAAGGTCTTCCCGACCCGGTCGCACACGGTTGCGGCTCAGGGCGGCATCGCGGCCAGCTTGGGCAACAACACGCCCGACCACTGGTCTTGGCACATGTACGATACCGTGAAGGGCTCCGACTGGCTCGGTGACCAGGACGCGATCGAATACATGGTGCGCGAGGCACCGCAGGCGGTTTACGAGCTGGAACACGCCGGCGTGCCGTTCAGCCGCAATGACAACGGCACAATCTACCAGCGCCCGTTCGGCGGGCACATGCAGAACATGGGTGAAGGCCCGCCGGTGCAACGCACCTGCGCCGCGGCCGACCGTACCGGTCATGCGATGCTCCACGCGCTCTACCAGCAGAGCCTGAAGTATGCCGCAGACTTCTTCATCGAATATTTCGCGCTCGACCTCATCATGGAAGATGGCCCGAACGGCAAGGTATGCCGCGGCGTCATGGCGATGTGCCTCGACGACGGGACGATCCACCGCTTCCGCGCCAAAGCCGTGGTACTTGCGACCGGTGGCTACGGCCGCTGCTATTTCACGGCGACCAGTGCCCACACCTGCACCGGCGACGGTGGCGGTATGGTGCTGCGTGCTGGCCTGCCGCTGCAGGACATGGAATTCGTCCAGTTCCACCCGACCGGTATCTATGGCGCGGGCGTGCTCATTACCGAAGGCGCGCGCGGCGAGGGTGGTTACTTGACCAATTCCGAAGGCGAGCGGTTCATGGAACGCTATGCGCCTTCCGCGAAGGACCTGGCCAGCCGCGATGTCGTAAGCCGCTCGATGGCGCTCGAAATGCGCGAAGGCCGCGGTGTCGGTCCGGATGGAGACCACATCTATCTCCACCTCGACCATATCGATCCGAAGGTGCTGGGAGAACGTCTCCCGGGCATCACCGAAAGCGGCAAGATCTTTGCCGGTGTCGACCTGACGAAGCAGCCACTGCCGGTGACCCCGACAGTGCATTACAACATGGGCGGCATCCCCTGTAACTTCCATGGCGAAGTCATGGCGGGCGACCCGAGCGATCCGGAAAAGGTCGTCCCCGGCCTGTTCGCCGTGGGCGAAGCGGCCTGCGTTTCGGTCCACGGTGCAAACCGCCTGGGCTCAAACTCGCTGATCGATCTCGTGGTGTTCGGCCGCGCTACGGGTCACCGCCTGAAGGAACTGATCACGCCCGGCACAAGCCACGACGAATTGCCGAAGGGCAGCGAGGAAATGGCGCTCTCGCGTCTCGACCATTTCCGCTACGCCGACGGCGACTCGCCCACGGCAGAGGTTCGCGCCGAAATGCAGAAAGGCATGCAGAAGCACGCCGCTGTCTTCCGTGACAGCAAGCTGCTTTCCGAAGGCGTCGAAGTGCTGAAGAACGTCAACAAGCGGATGGAGGACATCAAGGTCTTCGACCGCTCGCTGATCTGGAACAGCGACCTCATCGAAACTCTCGAGCTCGACAACCTCATGGCGCAAGCCAACGTCACCATCGCCTCGGCTGAAAACCGCAAGGAAAGCCGCGGCGCGCACGCGCACGAAGACTTCCCCGATCGCAACGACGCCGAATGGATGAAGCACACCATCGCCTGGTTCGATGGCTGGGGCGGCAATGGTGGCGATGTGAAAATCGACTATCGCCCGGTGCACGAGTACACGTTGACCGACGATGTGAAGTACATCGAGCCGAAGAAGCGGGTGTATTGACGCGAACGTCCGCTTTGCCGAAAATTCGCGGACTGGATTTCGCGCTTTGCGGCAAGGAGGGGTAAGTGTCGGTCGAACGATATCCGGACGGATCGTTGCGATTTAATGCCCACGTCCCGCTATGGACAAGCCTAGTCGTTATGGCGCTGTTTTTCGCATTCGCTGGCGTATTCAGCTACAGCGCGCTGTTCGATGTAGCCGGTAGCGTGCGGTACCGCGGAATGGGTCTGGATGTTTCGGTCGATCCGTGGGTCTGGCAGTTGCTCTTCCTGCTCGGCGCAATCGGAATGCTTGCGCCGGGCGTTTTCATTCTGCTCGGATTGTTGCGCGGCGGCACTCCGAATGTGATGTTGGACGACACCACCATAAGACTTTCCGGACGCCCCATGGCAAGCGACGTCACGCTGCGCTGGGATAATATAGTTTCGGTTCAGCGCTATCGTATTCAGGGATTTCCAGCCATTCGCCTGAAAACGCAGACGGACAAAGACATTCAACTGACAGCGCATATTTTCCCGGAAAAGGGAGACTTCGAGGCACTATGCCGGGAGATTGAGTTTCGGACAGTGCGGAAGGGGAAACCGACTGGATGACCGCACAGGCCAATTTGTGGGGCATCGCGGTTCGATCACTCGGTGCGGCGGCGGCTATGGTGCTTTCCGCATGCACAATAACTCCTGTCCGCCCGCCCGCGACTCTCGCTGCAGAACCGTATTACCAGAAATATGTGTCTGCTCGCGGGATCCCGATCCTTTCCTCGGATCGCGTGCCTGACGAAGCGCTGCTTGCAGCGCGCGATATGGCCTCGGGCATGCTGGCCCACCGGCCCGCTTTCGCCGAATGGCTTGCCGCCAACGACTACCGCGTTGCGATTATCGCTGAGGAGGAGGCGCTGCTCGACCTGCCGGACAAGGCGCACTGGACCAAGCCGTCGCGCGGCGATCCGCGGCTGACGCGGTGCGAACGCAAGCATTACGACGTTCGTATCGGTGCGCTGACCGACCGCGCCTATTGGGATGCACGGGCAAGGGGGATCGGTGGAGAGCGGACGGTCGGGTCCGAAGAGGATGTGCTGGGCCTACCCACTACGCGATATTGGGGCGAGACGATCTTCGTCCACGAGATGGCACACAATATCCTCTTCGCGATCGAGGCGGTCGATCCCGCGCTCTATGCCGAGGTCGAAGCGGCCTACGCCAATGCATTGGCGAATGATCTGTGGCTCAATGAATACGCCACGACGACGATTCAGGAATATTGGGCCGAAGGCACGCAAATCTGGTTCAATTCCAACCGGCTAGTGGTGGTGGATGGGCGGCGGATACTCAACCACCTGGATCTCGAAAAATATGATCCCAGGCTCTATACCGCTCTCGGAAAGGCCTATGGTGACAACCACAGGCTTAAATCCGATCCCTTCCACATGAGTGACGCGCGCGTGCCTCCGGGCCCCATACCCGAAAACACCGCGGAGGTGTGCTAGTCGGCGACGTCCGGTTCTACCCGCCGGATATCGACAATGGTCACCGGTTCGGCCAGCATCTGCCCCTTCATCCAGCCTTCACCCTTGTCGGGGTCACGCGGCATGGCGTGGATCGCGTGCACCACATCCATTCCATCGACCACATAGCCGAAGACCGCGTAGCCTGCAGCAGTGTCCGGGTTATCGGCATCGGGCTGTGCATCGAGACCCGTCTGATCCTTGATCATGATCGAGAAGTCGCCTGTCGCTGTCCCCGGCTCCAGCCGCGCCATCGAGAGAGCGCCATCTGTGTGGCTCAGGCCGGTCTCATCGGTCGGCTCGTGCTCGACGCCGTCCAATATGCGTTCCGGGTCGTTCTGCGTGCCGCCCTGGATAAGGCCATTGGGGGGGGCGCCCCAGTCGAGATGCATCGCGCGGTAGAAAACGGTGCCGTCGAAGCGGTCTTCATCGACATAGCGAAGGAAGTTTGCAGCCGTGGCCGGCGCGCGTTCGGTTTCGAGCGCGACAGTTATGTCGCCTGCCGTGGTTTCGAGAACGATCAAGGTGGTGTCAGCCGTGTCCTTCGCCGCATCTTCCTGAGCGGAGAGCGGGCTGGAGACGAGAGCGAGGGCAGGCAGGATTCGCAGTAGCATTTCGGGAGAATAGCTCCTTCGTAAATCAGATGATATTCGCAATCAGGGCCCGGTTCCGGGCGTCCTCGCCCGAGATATACCAGTTCTCAGGCGCTTTCTCATATATCTTTGCGATCGTTGTCGCCCATCGGCTCTTACTAATGCTTTCATCGAAGTTCCCTTGCAGTGCTCAGGAATCCTGCTGTTCCTGAACAATTATTCATCCCGGCTTAATGTTTACAAACGTAGTCGTTTTATCTACAGGCGTAATCGAATTAGCAGAGCCAGCCAGGGAGCGAGTCGAAAATGGCGCAGAGAAAGCAGGGACCCGGCGACCGGATCAGCGAAGCCGAACACTCGGTGATGGAGGCGCTGTGGGAGGAAAGTCCCTTGGCCGCCGCCGAGGTATGTGAGCGAGTTTGCACAGCTAACGACTGGTCGATCGCGACCGTGAAAACCCTTCTTAGCCGCCTTGTGGCCAAGGGGGCAGTGGGTACAGAGCCGGATGGCCGCAAGTTTTTGTATCGCCCGCTTGTCGAGCGCGACGAATATATCGGCGGGGAAAGCCGCCGCCTTGTCGACCGGCTGTTCGGCGGAAGGGCAGCGCCATTGTTTGCCCACCTTGCCGAGAGCGAAGCGCTGACCGAAGATGACCTCGAGGAAATCGAAGCGCTCTTGAGGGAGATGCGCAAATGATCGATCTGTTGCGGCAAGCGTGGGACGTGTTCCTGTTCGACACCCTGTTGTGGACCGGCGCATTGATCGCCTTGGTAATGGTCTTGCGGCGACCGGTGGCCCACCATTTCGGGGCCGGGACTGCCTATGCGCTCTGGTTTCTTCCGCTGGCCCGATTGGTTGTTCCCCCGTTCATCCTGCCAAGCTGGATGCGTCCCGAGGAGCAGGGGGCCTCGGTAGCCGACCCTGCATTTGAGCCGGTGTTGGATGCGACCTCGGCTCCCGCTGCGGAGCCCGGTTTGGCCGAACCTGTCGTCCTGATGGCAAGCGAGCAGCCGGTAGATTTTCTTACCCCGTTGCTTGTGCTTTGGCTGGGCGGAGCGATAGTCATGCTGGTCCGTCGCTTCTGGCTCTATTTCGAGCTTCGCCGCGAACTGCTCCTGGATGCGCGGCCGGTTGGCGAAGTCGGCTCGATCCGGCTTATCGAAACACCTGCGATTTCCGGTCCGATGGCCTTCGGGGTAATCGACCGTGTCGTCGCCTTGCCCGATGGCTTCATGGCAGGCCGCGAGCGTTGTCGGCGGGATCTCGCGATCGAGCATGAGCTTGCCCATCACCGCGGGGGTGATCTTCTGGTAAACATGGCGGTGCAACCGCTTTTCGCGATCCACTGGTTCAACCCGCTGGGCTGGGTGGGATGGCATGCGCTGCGGCGCGACCAGGAAGCCTATTGCGATGCCCGTGTCGTGGCTGCTCGCCCACGGGAAGAACGCGCTGCCTATGCAGGTGTTATAGCAGATTTCGCTCGCCGTCCTGCGATTGCGCCGCGCCCCGCTCTGGCCGCGCCGATGGCCTGCCCGGTTCTGGGGGACAAGTCGATAATCCACCGTTTGAGGAGTTTATCCATGTCCGATATTTCACCGCGCCGTCGCCTTGCCGGTCGCGTCGCGATTACCAGTGCCTTCCTCGCCGTGCCGCTCACCGCTTCCATTGTATATGCCGAGGGGGCGCCGCGCGTCCTTGCGGCGGCAGCTCAGGCCGCAGAAGTAGAGGAATGGACCGCTTCGGAAGTCCGCCAGCAGCAGGCTGAGCCGGAAGTCGATGTCGAGCGGCAGTTCGATCAGGCCGAGCGGGATTTGGCCGATGCGGAACGCGGTCTCGACAAAGCCGAGCGCGAGATCATCGAAATCGAGCGTGAGATCGAAGCCAGTAAGGATCGCAAGAAAGTCAAGCGCAAGATCCGCTACAAAGGCAAGGATTGGAGCGAGATGAGCGAGGCCGACCGCACCAAGCTTCGCGAGGAAATGGCCGGGCTTCGCGAGAAATTCGGCGAAAATGGCGAATTGCGTGAAGAGATGCGCGAACTTCGCCGCGAGTTAGGTGAAAATGGCGAAATGCGCCGCGATATCCGGCTCGCCGTGGCCGAGGCACAAGCCGGTGCAACACATGCAAGTGCCATGGCTCCCCAAGTCGTCGTGGCCTGCAAAGACGAATACTCACCCGTCACTTCGGAAACGGACGGGCAGGGAAGGACAACGCTGTTCGTATGCGAAACGGCGGGTGACAAGATCGCGCTGCGTGCCATCAAGCAAGCGCGCGCGCGCATCGCGAGCGAGCGATCACTTTCGGCCGAAGAGCGCGCCGAGGCGCTACGATCTCTTGATGAAGAGATTGCCGAGATGGAACGGGCAAGCTGACGCGGCACTCCTAGGCTGCGCCACCGAGGGCGGGCTTCCCCAAAGGGAAGCCCGCCTTTCTCAACTCAGGTTGGTGTATTCATCGCAAACCCTGTCGTCTCCGCGAAGTCCTGCCTGCAGAGCCTGGCTACGCTGGGCGCTGGTGCCGTGCGTGAAGTTTTCTGCCGATACGCGGCCCTGGGTCAGGCGATCGTCGCCGATCGCAGACGCTGCCTGCATACCTTCCTCGATATCGCCGGGTTCGATGAGGTTGCGGTTCCTGCCCGCCCAGACGCCGGCATAGCAATCGGCCTGAAGCTCCATACGCACCTGTAGCTGGTTGCCCTGCGTACGGCCGACCTGTCCCTGAACGCTGCGGATCTGGTCCGAGACGCCGGTAATGGTCTGGATATGATGGCCATATTCATGTGCAAGGACATAATAGCGCGCGAAATCGCCGCTATTGCCCGACATGCGTGCCAACTGGTCGTAGAAGCTGGTGTCGATATAGATCGTCTGGTCGCCCGGGCAGTAGAACGGTCCCATGGAAGAACTGCCCGATCCGCAGGCGGTGCGCACTGCGCCGCTATACAGGTGCAGCGTCGGCCTTTGGAAGCGGTCGCCGAATCCTTGTTCCTCGAAGACCCGGCCCCACGTCTGATCCAGCGAGAGCAGGCCGTCGCATGCCTCACGGGCATAGGGACCTGTCGTACAGACCTCATTCTGGTCCGTACTGATCTCGCCTTGCGCTTGCGTACCCTGCTGGACACTTTCGACAGTCGCTGCCGTCTGGAACGGATCGAGGCCGAAAACGAAATAGCCCAGAGCAGCTATCACGATTGTGCCACACCCCAGGCCGCCGGCCTTGCCCACGCCTCCTCCGCTGCTGCCGCGAACGTTGATATTGCCGGTATTGAACGGATTGAGACGCATCCTACTCCCCTTTGGATTGGCCGCTTTACACTGCGCTCCCTGTGCGCAATGGCGACTTGGATAGTAGCCGAAACGCTCGGAGGGCCAAATGTTTCTTGAAGGTAAGCGCGCACTTGTCACCGGATCCACCAGCGGCATCGGCCTCGCCATTGCGCGGGCCCTGAATGCGGAAGGTGCCGAGGTAATCCTCAACGGTTTCGGCGACGAGGAGGAGATTACCCGGCTCTGCGAGGAACTCGGCGGCAGCCATTCGGGTGCAGACCTGACCGACACAGCGCAGATCGAAGCGATGATGGCCGATGCTGGGGAAGTGGACATCCTCGTGAACAACGCGGGCATGCAGCACGTTTCGCCGGTCGAAGATTTCCCGGTCGAGAAATGGGATACGATCATCGCGCTCAACCTTACTGCCGCGTTCCACACCACGCGGCTTGCCGTTCCGGGGATGAAGGCAAGGGGCTGGGGGCGTATCATCAACACCGCCAGCGCGCATTCCAAGGTCGCGAGTCCTTTCAAGAGCGCCTATAATTCGGCCAAGCACGGGCTCGACGGCTTCACCAAAACCATCGCGCTGGAACTGGCCGAACACGGTATTACCGCCAATTGCATCAGTCCCGGCTATGTCTGGACTCCCTTGGTCGAGAACCAGATCCCCGACACGATGAAGGCGAGGGGGCTCACCCGCGAACAGGTCATCAACGACGTCCTGCTGGCGAAGCAGCCGACCAAGAAATTCGTCCAGCCGGAGGAACTTGGAGCGCTGGCGGTGTTCCTCTGCCGCAAGGAAGCGCAGAACGTGAACGGCGCAAACTGGAGCGTCGACGGCGGGTGGACCGCGGATTGAGAATGTCTCCTGCGGTTTTTGGGCGGGCTAAATGATATTGAGGAGGGGCACTAGCTAGATTCGCAATCCGTCGTTACATGGGCCGCCACTCAACCCCCGGCAGGCGATTCTCATAGTGGCACATCTCGACATCCCCCTCGGCCTTACTTTCGACGACGTTTTGCTGCGTCCGGCCGAGAGCGATATCCTGCCTTCTATGGCGAACACGTCCACGCGGCTGACGCGCGATATCCAGCTGCACATCCCGGTCGTCTCTTCGGCAATGGATACCGTGACCGAGGCGGATATGGCCATCGCCATGGCGCAGCTTGGCGGGATCGGCGTATTGCACCGCAATTTCGAAGTCGAGGATCAAGCCGCTGCCGTCCGGGCGGTGAAGCGCTATGAAAGCGGTATGGTGGTCAATCCGATCACTGTCCATCCCGATGCCACACTGGGCGATGCACAGCAGATCATGACCGCCAATCGCATCAGCGGCATTCCCGTGACGGACCGCGGCGGCAAGCTGGTCGGCATCCTCACCAACCGCGACGTTCGTTTTGCGGAAAATCCGCGCCAGCCTGTAAGCGAGCTGATGACGACCGATAACCTCGCCACTGTGCCGCTAGGCACCGGGCAGGAAGAGGCCCGCCGGATGCTCCACCAGCGGCGGATCGAGAAGCTGCTCGTTGTCGATGACGACGGGCGCTGCGTCGGCCTGATTACGGTCAAGGACATCGAAAAGGCGGTTGCCTATCCCAGTGCGACCAAGGATGCGACCGGGCGGCTGCGCGTTGCCGCCGCCACGACCGTGGGCGACAAGGGGTTCGAGCGTACCGAGGCCCTGATCGATGCCGAAGTCGATGTGATCGTGATCGACACTGCGCATGGCCACAATAAGGAAGTCGCCAAGGCGGTCGAGCGGGTGAAGAAGCTTTCCAACAGCGTGCAGGTCATCGCTGGCAATGTCGCGACGGGCGAAGCGACAAAGGCACTGTGCGGTGCAGGCGCTGACGCCGTGAAGGTCGGCATCGGTCCGGGCTCCATCTGCACCACACGCGTGGTCGCGGGCGTTGGTGTGCCGCAGCTGACCGCAATCATGGACAGCGTCGAGGAGGCCGAGAAGGCGGGTGTGCCGGTGATCGGGGACGGCGGCCTGCGCACCAGCGGAGATGCCGCGAAGGCGCTGGCGGCAGGTGCTTCGACCATTATGGTCGGCTCGATGCTCGCCGGGACCGAGGAAGCACCGGGGGAAACCTTCATCTACCAGGGCCGCAGCTACAAGGCCTATCGCGGCATGGGCAGCGTGGGCGCGATGGCCCGCGGTTCTGCGGATCGCTATTTCCAGGCCGATGTCTCGCAGCAGAAGCTGGTGCCCGAAGGGATCGAGGGGCAGGTGCCGTTCAAGGGCCCGGCCAGTGCGGTGATTCATCAACTCGTGGGCGGGATCAAGGCGGCCATGGGCTATACCGGCAGTGCCACGATCGAGGAATTGCGCAAGAACGCGAAATTCGTGCGCATCACCAATGCCGGCCTCACCGAAAGCCACGTCCACGATGTCGCGATCACGCGCGAGGCACCGAACTATCCGACACGCTGAGCCATGACGCCCGCCGCGCGCGTCCAGACATCGATCGAACTGCTCGATGCGATAATCGCCTCGGCATTGGCGAAAGGCGCGCCTGCCGATCGCATCCTCGCCGAGTGGTTTCGCAACAATCGCTTCGCGGGTTCGAAGGATCGCCGCGCAATCCGCGAACTGGTTTACGCAGCCATTCGTGCGTGCGGTCCCATCCCTCGGACCGGGCGGAGTGCCATGCTGCGGTTGGCTCAGGCAGACGCGAATATCGCGCCATTGTTCGATGGTTCCAACTATGGACCCGCCCGGATCGCGGAAGGCGAGGAGCCTGCTGAAGGCGGCGTCGCTCCCGATTGGCTCGTGCAGAAGCTTGCCAGTTCGGACATCACATGTCCCGAAGCTGACGCCCTCTTGAGCCGCGCGCCTCTGGACCTCCGCGTCAATACGCTCAAGGCCCAACGCGCCACTCTTTCACTGCCTGTAGAACCGGCTCATACCGCTGCGCCGCACGGATTGAGGCTGGAGCCGGGCACACAGGTCGAGCAATGGGCCGAATGGCGTGAAGGCAAAGTGGAAGTCCAGGATACCGGCTCCCAGCTGGCCTGCCTCGCGGTCGCCGCGCAGCCTGGCGAGACGGTAATCGATCTGTGCGCCGGGGGAGGGGGCAAAACCCTCGCATTGGCGGCGGCGATGGACAATCTCGGGCGGCTGATAGCTTCGGATACCGACCGCAGCCGCCTCTCCCGCCTTGGCCCGCGCGCCGAGCGAGCTGGTGCGACGAGCATCGAGACGCGCTTGCTCGACCCGAAGCGGGAATTCGAGATATTGGCAGATCTTGAGGGGCAGGCCGATGCGGTCATGGTCGATGCCCCCTGTTCGGGGACGGGGACATGGCGGCGTAATCCAGAGGCCCGCTGGCGATTGGACGAAGGCGAACTGGCCAGGTTGACGGCTCTGCAGTCAGACTTGTTTGACCTCGCGGCAAGGCTCGTGAAGCCCGGCGGAAGGCTGATTTACGTCACCTGCTCGCTCCTGGACGAGGAAGGAGCGGGGCAATTCGAATCCTTCCTTGGCAGGAATAAGGCATTCTCTGCGCAGGACATTTCCCTGCCAGCCGGCCGTAAACGCGGGAACGGCATTCGTCTCACTCCGTATCATGAGGGTACGGACGGATTTTTCATCGCTCGTGCAGCCAGATCGTGTTAGCTTCGGGATTATGGCTAACATCCAGCCTTCCGCGACACGTTCCCTCACGGAGACCATAATGCGTTTTGCCCCCGCCGCCGCCGCCTTGTCGCTGGCGCTTGTCATGACTTCCAGCGTTAGTGTGGGCCAGGAACGCGATCCCGACCCCCGCGCGGGCATGCTGATCGCCGAAGGGCAGGCGGCCATGCGCGCCGGAGATACACAGGCCGCAATCGATGCCTATGAGGCCGCGCTCGCTGTGGACCCGGGTTACACGCCGATCTTCCTCCATCTGGCCGAAGCTGCGCGCGCCGACGAACTCCAGGGGAAGGCTATCCGCTATTACCGCGAGGCACTGGAACGCGATCCCAACAACCTTTCCGCGATTGCTGGCGAGGGAGAGGCGCTGGCAGAGAAGGGCGCGATCGAAAGGGCTCGCCTCAACCTCGCCAAGGTTCAGTCGCTTTGCGGCGATAGCTGCCCTGAAACACGCGAACTGGCCGCAGCTATTGCAGCAGCCCCGCACAAGCCGGTGATGACCGCCGAGGCGAGTGTCGAGCCGCAGCCACAAGCGAACTGAAGTTCAGACGAGCTCGCGAAACTCTTCAAGAACAGCGCGATAAACGCGTTTCTTGAAGGGAACGATGAGGTCCGGCAACTGCTCCGGGTTCACCCATTTCCAGTCGCAGAACTCGGGCGGATCGTGCGCCTCGAGATCGATATCCTCGTCTGCGCCGGAAAAGCGCGCGAGGAACCAGATTTGCTCCTGCCCGCGGTACTTGCCGCCCCATAGCTTGCCCATCAGTTCTTCGGGTAAATCGTAACGGATCGGCTCATTCGACTGCTGGATGAGAGTGACGTGTTCTGCCTTCGCACCCGTTTCCTCGGCCAGTTCGCGCAAGGCGGCTTCTTTCAGGTCTTCGCCCTCATCGACGCCGCCCTGGGGCATCTGCCACCAGTCGCCTTCCTTGTTGTCGATCCGCCGACCGACGAAGACGCGCCCTTCGGCATTGACCAGCATCACACCGACACAGGGCCGGTATCCCAATTCATTCACCTGTAACGCTCCACCATGAGTTCGACCGCATCGAGAAAGGCGTCGAGATCCTTTTGCCCGCTTGGCATCGCCTTCCTAAGCGTCGTAAAGCCGTGAATGATCCCGGGAAATTCCAGATAGACCACCTCGGTGCCCTGCTGGATGAGATGGGCAGCATACTCGCGGCCGGAATCACGCAAGGGATCGAGCCCGGCGGTGCATACCACTGTTGGCGGGGTGTTCGAGCAATCGCCAACCATAGGCGTGTGGCGCGGATCGCTGGCATCGCCCGCATACTGGTCGGTGAACCAGGCCATGCTCGCCGCAGTCAGAAGAAAACCCTCGGCAAAGCTGCGGAAGCTGGAATGCTGCGTCACATCGCTGGCGACCGGATAGATCGGCGCCTGCACGATCACCGGCACGTCGGCGGGCTTGTTCACGAGCTGATTGGTCGTCACGATGGTGAGATTGCCGCCAGCGCTATCTCCGGTGATGACAAGCCCTGTAATTTCGCGTCCCAGCGCTTCGGGCGAGGATGCAATCCAGCGCGCCGCGGCCTCGCAATCGTCGGGCGCGGCGGGGAAGGGGTGTTCGGGTGCAAGTCGGTATTCGACCGAGACCACCGGAAGGTCGAGCCGATGCGCAATCTCGGTGCACAGCGAATTGTAAACTTCGATATCGCCGATCACGAAACCGCCGCCGTGGATGAAGACGACGCACGGGCCGGCCTCGCGGTTTTCCTTCGTGTCATAGAGCCGCAGCGGAATCTCGCCTGCGGGACCGGGGCAGGTCAGATCCTTCTTGACCGGCAGATCGCGTGGAGGCGCCTCCGCAAGCGTCCCCAGCGTTCTCATTTGCATGCGACCTTCGACCGCACCGACTTCCTCTACACCTTTGCCGCCCATCTGTTCGAGCATGTCGAGAAAATTGCGCACATCGTCGCGCACGAAATATTCGGTATCGGTCATCGTTCTCTCCCTTGCGTTGCAAAAAGGGACTTAGCGTGTTCGCATCGCTTTTCCACTGCGCTTTTTCCGGCTAGCAGAGAAACTTCATTGCGAGAGGATG
Source organism: Qipengyuania huizhouensis (assembly GCF_019711635.1). Taxonomy (GTDB): domain Bacteria; phylum Pseudomonadota; class Alphaproteobacteria; order Sphingomonadales; family Sphingomonadaceae; genus Qipengyuania; species Qipengyuania huizhouensis. The sequence continues at coordinate 31,564 of NZ_JAIGNT010000016.1, forward strand.
GAGCGACTCCTAGGTCGCCATTCCGATGAAACAGCGCCATTGCGCGGCGCGCGACAAGGAATTTGACCGGATGGCAACAGCCTCCACCACGCCGCAGGACGGCATTCCCGCCAGCCCAGAAGCCATCGTCGTGCGGTTTGCCGGCGACTCGGGCGACGGTATGCAGCTCACCGGGGGGCAGTTCACGCTCTCCACCGCACTCGCGGGCAACGATCTGGCGACCTTCCCGGATTTCCCTGCGGAAATTCGTGCGCCGCAGGGGACTTTGTTCGGCGTTTCGGCCTTCCAGATCAATTTTGGCAGCCGCGAGATCAACACGGCCGGCGATGCGCCCGATGTGCTGGTGGCGATGAACCCGGCTGCGCTCAAGGTGAACCTTGCCGCGTTGAAGCCGGGCGGCCTCATCATCGCGGACACGGGCGCCTTCACCAAGCGCAACCTCGACAAGGCGCATTACGATGCCAACCCGCTGGAGGATGGCAGCCTCGCCAAGTTCGATGTGCTCGCCTTCGATATCAGCGAGAAGACGATCGAGGCGGTCAAGCCCTACGGCCTCGGCAACAAAGACGCGCTCCGGTCCAAGAACATGTGGACGCTGGGCCTTGCGCTGTGGATGTTCGATCGTCCGCGCGAACCGATCCACGACTGGCTGAAGGCCAAGTTCAGGTCGAAGCCCGATATTGCCGATGCAAATATCGCGGCGCTCGATGCGGGCCATGCCTATGGCGAAACGGCGGAACTCGCCGGGCCGCTGAAGCAGGTCCATGTCGATCCGGTGCCAAGCGAACCGGGTCTTTACCGCACGGTCACGGGAGCGGAGGCTGTCAGCCTCGGTCTCGTCGCCGGGGCGCAACTGGCGGAGCTGCCGATGTTCTTCGGCGGCTATCCGATCACGCCTGCCAGCGCGATCCTCCACCACCTCGCGCGGCTCAAGGAATTCGGCGTCACCACTTTCCAGGCGGAAGACGAGATCGCCGCGATCTGCGCCGCCATCGGTGCTAGCTACGCTGGGCAGCTGGGTATTACCAGCTCGTCCGGCCCAGGTATCGCGCTCAAGACAGAGGCCATGGGGCTTGCCATCATGACCGAGCTGCCGCTGGTGATCGTCAATTCGCAGCGCGGCGGCCCGTCCACCGGCCTGCCGACCAAGACCGAGCAGAGCGACCTTTACCAGGCGGTTTATGGCCGCAACGGCGATGCGCCCATGCCGGTGATCGCTGCACGTAGCCCCTCGGACGCTTTCGAGGTCGCCATCGAGGCTTGCCGTATCGCCACGCAATACATGACTCCGGTGATGCTGCTGACCGATGGCTATATCGCCAATGCGGCCGAACCGTGGAAGGTGCCCGATCCGGACGATTTCGAGCCGTTTCCTGCCAAGTTTCTCGAAGTGCCCAACGATGGCGAGAACTTCCTGCCATACAAGCGGGACGAAAAAGGCGCGCGGCCTTGGGTAAAACCCGGAACGCCGGGAATGATGCACCGCATCGGCGGGATCGAGAAGCACGAGCTCACCGGCAATATCGATTATTCGCCCGACAACCACCAGCGCATGACCAATGCGCGCAAGAACAAGGTGGAGGGCATTGTCGTGCCCGATCAGGAAGTCTGCCTTGGCGAGACTTCGGGCAAGCTCGCCGTGGTTGGCTGGGGTTCGACCTATGGTCCGATCCACCGCGCGGTCGACAATTGCCGCCGCAAGGGCATGGATGTCAGCCAGATTCACGTGCGCCATATCTGGCCGATGCCGAAGAACATGGGCGAACTGCTGCGCGGTTACGACTATGTGCTGGTGCCGGAGATGAACACCGGACAGTTCAAGACAGTGCTGCGCGACCAGTTCCTCGTCGACGCTCAGCCGCTCACCAAGACCAGCGGCCAGCCTTTCCAGATCGCGGAGTTGGAAGAGGAAATCGGCAAGTTCTTTGACGGTATCGCTGGCAACGAGGGTGGGCAGGTTCCTGCTAACGACCAGCAGCTTCCGAGTACCGATGGGGGTGCAAAGTGATAACGCTTACTCCTCATCCGTTCGCCCTGAGCTTGTCGAAGGGCCGTATTTCACTTTTGGCGCTGCACTCGAGAGAAAGTGCGGGGGTTGGCGGTTCGCGCCAGCTACGCTTCCGACAAGCTCAGCCCGAACGGGTTGAGGAGATCGCACCATGAATGAAATGACCAAGATCGAAACCACGCTCAAGGACTGGGAAACCGACCAGGAGGTTCGCTGGTGCCCGGGATGCGGCGACTACGCGATCCTTAAGGCCGTGCAGCGCACGCTGCCTCAGCTTGGTTCAGACCCGGCGAAGACCGTGTTCATTTCTGGCATCGGCTGTTCGAGCCGGTTCCCGTACTACATCGAGAGTTACGGCTTCCACACGATCCACGGCCGTGCACCTGCCTTTGCGACCGGTGTGAAGCTCGCCAATCCGGAACTGGACATCTGGTTGGTGACCGGGGACGGCGATGGCCTCTCCATCGGCGGCAACCATCTGATGCATGTGCTGCGCCGCAACGTGAACATGCAGATCATGCTGTTCAACAACGAGATCTATGGTCTCACGAAGGGACAAGCGTCGCCGACCAGTCGTGAGGGCACCAAGTCCCCGTCGACGCCCATCGGCAGCTACGACCATCCTGCACGGCCCGCCGCTTTTGCGCTGGGCAGCGGTGCGCGCTTCATCGGGCGCGGCTTCGACGTGTCGAAGCATTTGCCCGACGTTCTCAAGGCCGCCCATGCCCACAAGGGTGCGGCCTTCATCGAAATCTTCCAGAACTGCATCGTCTATAACAAGGACGTGTTCGACGATTTTGCTGCACCGAAAGGTGCGGAGGATCGCCAGCTCTGGCTCGAAAACGGCAAGCCCATGCTGTTCGCCGGTGATAGCAAGGGAATCGCGCTCAATCGCGATAGCCTGAGCCTGGAGGTGGTCGATGTGACCGATGGTGATTGGGAAAGCGCGGGCGTGATCGTGCACGACGTTACCAACCGTTCGGTGGCCCACATGCTGATCGAGATGCCCTTCGGTGTGTTCCCCATGGCGCTTGGCGTGCTCTATGACGATCCCCGCCCGACCTTCGAGGATGCGGTGATACAGGAGCGCAAGATGGCCAGCGAAGGCAAGGAAGCCAATCTCGCCAAGCTGCTCGGCAAGGGGCAGACATGGACCGTCAGCGGCACCGCGCAGGATCCGGTCTAGTTCGACGCTTTCCTACGCAAGGGCCGCAGCCTATTCCACGGCAGATGAGACCGATTTTCCCTTCGCTGACCGCAGTTCTGCGCCGCTTTGCACCGTGCGATTTTTTGGGCACTGGACAGTGTAACACCCGGTCCATGTCTCGGCGGATTGTAGGACGGGCCTCGTGGACAATCTGACCCACAGCCTCGTCGGCGCGCTGATCGGGCAGGCGGGACTGAAGAAGAACACCGGGCTCGCCATGCCCGCGCTGATCATCGGGGCGAACCTGCCCGATGTGGATGCGGCATGCTTTTTCTGGCTGGAAGGGGTTGAGCATCTCGGCTTTCGCCGCGGTATTACCCACGGACCGCCTGCAATGGTGCTCTTGCCCCTGATACTCGCGGGTCTGCTCTACGGTTTCGACCGCTGGCAGATGCGCCGCGGGAAGCGACCCGAGGGCCGGCTTCCGGTCAGTTTCAAATGGCTGTTCTTGCTGAGCTTCATCGGCTGCCTGACCCATCCGGCGCTCGACTGGCTTAACGTTTACGGCATCCGCCTTCTCGAGCCGTTCTCGAGCCAGTGGTTCTACGGCGACACGCTGTTCATCATCGACGTATGGCTCTGGGCGCTGATGGGCTTCGCGACTTGGTTCTCGCTGCGGCGGGAGAGGCGGGGCGGGGAGTGGATGCGGCCAGCACGCGTGGCGATTGCGGTGTCGCTGGCGTATATTGGCATGAATGCGGGCATCACGGCCATGTTCGAGCGCGATCATAAACACCCGGATTCAGTAATCGCTTCGCCCTTACCGCTTGCATTTTGGTCTCGTGAAATGATCGACGGTGAAGAAGGGCTTTGGTGGATTTCGTCGAGGTCCTTAATTTCCGGCAAGAGCAAAAGAGTAGAACTCGGACAGCCATGCTACTACAACCCCACCGCTAAGGAAGTTGACGTATTCGACGCTGATACTCGCGCCTTCCTGTTCTGGTCCCGCACTCCCTTCGCCGAGCGCGCACCCGATGGTTCGGTCCTCCTCCGCGATGCGCGCTTTTACGACCCTCGTGCCCGCGACCGCTTCACCGTGGCGCTGCCCGATGTGGAGTGCGAGGAACTTCCGGTCGAGTGATGCTGTTTTGACTACAACCCGTTCGTCCTGAGCCTGTCGAAGGACCGCTCTTCTTCGAGTGCTGCGCGGGAAGTGAAGGACGGGGCTTCGACAGGCTCAGCCCGAACGGAGGTTGGTTTGAGTTCTCCCCAGATCGTCTGGCTGAGGCGCGATCTGCGCATGGCCGACCAGCCCGCCCTACATGCTGCCGCAAAAGCAGGTCCCGTCATCCCGGTCTATGTGCTCGATGACGAGCGTGCGGGCGACCATGCCTATGGCGGTGCTTCCCGGGTATGGCTGCACCACTCGCTGGACAGCCTCGGCAGTTCGCTCGGCAGCCGCCGTTCGCGGATCGTATTGCGCAAAGGCGATGCGCCGCAGGTGCTTGCAGCCCTTGCTCACGAGGTTGGGGCTGATCGCATCCATGCTATCCGCCACTACGAACCCTGGTGGAAGGAAGCCGAAGACGAATTGAAGGATGCGTTGGGCGATGCGCGCAAGCTGTGCCTATACGACGGCAATTACTTGCTGCCCCCCGGCTCGGTGACCACGGGATCAGGAGATCCCTACAAAATATACACCCCTTTTTCGAAGGCGATGCTGGAGGCGATGCCGCCCCGCGAAGTCCTGGGCGAACCGGAGACGATCTCTTCGCCCGATAGCTGGCCCGAAAGCGATGAGCTTTCGGACTGGAACCTGCTCCCGACCAAGCCGGATTGGGCAGGCGGTATCCGTGACTTCTGGCAGTTTGGTGAGGCCGCTGCGCATGAGCGTCTGCAATGGTGGGCAGACGAAGTTGCGGACTACGACGAGGGGCGCAATCTCCCGTCACAGGACATCACCTCGCGCCTGTCACCCCATCTTCACTGGGGCGAAATCAGCCCCGCACAAGTATGGCACAAGCTCAAGGACAAGAGCTCGCAAGGTTGGCAGACCTTCGCCAAGGAAATTATCTGGCGCGACTATGCGCAGAATGTGATCGACCAGTTCCCAGACTATCCGCGTGAAAGTTACCGCGATTACGATGAACGGACCTTGTGGCGTAACCCGAATGCCGGACATCTGATCGAGCAAGATCTGAAATGTTGGCAACGCGGAACGACCGGCTATCCGATCGTCGATGCGGGGATGCGGCAGCTCTGGCAGACGGGATGGATGCACAACCGTGTCCGGATGATCTGCGCCAGCTTTCTCGTTAAGCACCTCCTGATCGACTGGCGCTTTGGCGAGCAGTGGTATTGGGACTGCCTTGTCGACGCCGATTACGGCAATAACGGCGTCAACTGGCAATGGATTTCCGGCACCGGGGTCGACAGCAACATGTTCAGCCGGATCATGGCTCCGCTAAGCCAGAGCGAGAAGTTCGACGCAGCGGACTATATCCGCACCTATGTTCCCGAGCTTGCCGACATGGACGACGACTGCATTCACGATCCGCCCGATGCGCAGCGCGGCGAATATCCGGCCAAGATGATCGGGCACAGGGAAGCGCGTGAACGGGCGCTCGAAGCATATAGGGCAAGTAAGCCGTAGCGGACTTGTCGCCTCGCGCACAGCGCGGCATAGCGCGCCGCATGGACATGCAGGCCAGCCAGCGCGGACGCGATCTCGTCGAAGGTTCGAAACCCTTCGCGCGCAAGCCCGGTTGGCTCGCACGGCTGATCGCGCCCGGTTTCCGCAAGATCCTTGGGAAAATCGATGCTGCACTGACCAGCGGTACGATCCACGGCACCTTGCCCGATGGAAACCCCTGCGTGCTTGGCGGCCGGGAGCCGGGCTTCGAATGCATCGTCGAACTGCGCAACTACAACGCGCTCGTCCGTCTGGCGAGCAATGGTTCTGTCGGGTGGTATCAAGCATGGGAGGCGGGCGAGTGGTGGAGTCCCGATCCGGTGCCGCTCTTTGCCTTGTTCATGCAGCATGCCGAGCGTCTAGGGGATACGGCGCGTGCCAAGGGTCCCTTTCGTCAGGGGCTGAAACTTGCGCATCTCGTCAATCGCAACACCCACAAGGGCGCTCAGAAGAATATCTCCGCGCATTACGACCTCGGTAACGATTTCTACGAAGCATGGCTCGATCCGACGATGAGCTATTCCTCGGCGCTGGCAGTTTCAGGCGAGGACCTTGAGGCTGCACAAAGGAGCAAATGGGCCGCATTGCGCGACCGGATCGGCGATGTGGATACGGTTCTGGAAATCGGCTGCGGCTGGGGTGCCCTTGCGGATTACCTTCAGAGGCAGGGTAGCCATGTTACGGCAATCAGCCTGTCGGAAGAGCAATTGGCATGGGCGAGGGCGCATCATTCGAGCGACATAGACTTCCGCAAGCAGGACTATCGCGACACCGCAGGCCAGTATGACGCGATCGTCAGCGTCGAGATGGTCGAGGCGCTGGGCCGCGAATACTGGCCGACATATATGGATTGCATCGCGCGAAATCTCAAAGCGGGCGGACGTGCCGCGATCCAGTATATCTCGATGCGCGACGAATTGTTCGACGATTATGCCAAGAGCGCCGACTTCATCCAGGCCTATATCTTTCCGGGCGGTCTGCTGATCCGCACCAGCGAATTCCGCCGCCTAGCCGAAGAACGCGGCCTCCATTGGCAGGACCAGACCGATTTCGGACTCGATTATGCCGGAACGCTGTGGCTGTGGCGGCAACGCTTCGAACGTGCTGTGAAAGAAGGCCGCCTGCCGCCGGGTTTCGACAACCGGTTTTGCGACTTGTGGCGCTATTATCTCATGTACTGCGAAGGAGGTTTTCGCGGCGGTGGGATCAATGTGCACCAGGTAACCCTGGTGAAGGAGGGAGAATGAAGATGCGAGCGATACTGGCTTCCGGCTTGGTACTGGCACTCACCGGCTGCATGAATGTCGTCGAGGTGCCTCCGGCGCCGACTGCCGTACCAATGGTGACGCAATCGACACCTGCAGAGATTGCGAGCCTGGATCCCTCCGATTCTATCCTTTTCTGGAGTGACGAGCGCCGCTCCGCAGCCTTCCGGGATATGGAAGGGCTATTTCCCGGTTTGGAGGTTGCGCCTGCTCCGGCCCCGCGTGAATTGCCTGCCGGTAGCCCGCTCGACAATGCCACGGTTGCCCGCGCCCGCCAGTTCATCGCCGATACTTCGGCAGCCGGGCTGATGGTATTGAAGGATGGCGAAATCGTCTTCGAGGAATACGGTCTCGGTTTTCAGCCCGAAGAGCGATGGACCAGTTTCTCTGTGGCCAAGAGCTTCACTTCGACACTTCTTGGTGCGGCTATCGAGGATGGAGATATCGAAAGCCTCGATACGCCCGTTACCGATGTGATCCCGGCACTCGCAGGTACGGCGTATGAGGGCGTGACCGTTGGCCAGATTGCGGCAATGACTTCGGGCGTGGCGTGGAACGAGGATTATACCGACCCGGACAGCGATGTGGCCAAAATGCTGGCAGTCACACCCGTAGAAGGTGAATCGCAGGCCGTAACCTACGCACGCACGTTGCAGCGAGAGGCTCCAGCAGGGGAGAAGTGGGTCTACAAGACACTGGAAACCAATCTGCTCGGTCTTATCGTGGAAGAGGCGACGGGGAAGTCGCTGGCTGCATATGCTGCGGAGAAGATCGTCGCACCTGCCGGCTTCGAAGGTTCACTGTTCTGGATGCAGGACCTCACCGGCGGCAATATCGGCGGTTGCTGCTTGTCGCTGCGACTATCCGATTATGCGCGGTTCGGGCAATTCGTGCTGGAAGGCGGAAACGGTGTAGTCCCGCAAGGTTGGTTTGACAGGGCTGGCGCACCGGTGGTGGAGTTCGGGCCACAGGCACCCGGCTTCGGATACGGCTACCAATGGTGGGCCTTTCCAGGCGGCAATTACGGCGCTCAGGGTATCTTCGGGCAGGCGATAACAATCGTGCCGAGCCGGAATATCGTTGTGGCGGTAGTCAGCAACTGGCCTACCGCGACGAGTTCGGATAACCGTGCGAAGTTTCGTGAACTGGTAAGCCTCATTTCGTCAAACGCTGAATAGGGCAGGCACCCGATACGAGTGGTGGCGGTGACTGTCACAGCACACCGCCACCGACGACGATCCATCCGGACACGGTTCAGGCCAGGCCCTTCAGGCCGCCGCCAATTTTGTCGGCATTCTCGCCGTGCCCGTGAAAGTCAGTAGGGGCGGTAGGCACCCTGGCCGCTGTAGCGGGCGAGGATATTGTCGTGCACGATCGGCGAAAGCAGCTCGTTGAAGGCGCAACCGACCATGCAGTTTTCCCACCATACGACCTGTGCCTGAAGCGATTCCAGTCCGGGGAGGGTAAGCCAGCACATCTGCCCTTCGTGCATGCGGTTGATCGCAGCCGCCGAGAAACCCGAAATCGATAGATCATGCACCACGGTCTGGAAGGCACGTCCTCCGCTGGCACGAAGCTGGCCGGGAATGGTCAGCTTGGTCCGCGGCGCGCAGCGATCTTCCTGAGCGACCATCGTATAGCGATCTTGCGTCTGGTAGGTCATGAGCGGCGATCCCTTGCCCTGAGTTCGAGTACCGAAGACGCGCACATGAAGCGCGCGCGATATTTATATTTATCGGAGTGTCGCTGAGCGAGATTAAGGAATGGTCATGGCGTAGGGTTAACGCGCTAGCCCACCCGCTCCCTGTGCCGGGTCGGGAAGTCGTTAACCAACAGGTCGACAATCCGGGCCGCAACCTCTTCCGGCGGCTTTACCGTTTGCGGATCTTCGCCCGGGTATGCTTTCGCGCGCATCGCCGTCCGGGTCGCGCCCGGATCGAGAGTGGCCACCCGTACATTGCCGATTTTCTCGACCTCCTGCGCATAGGAGTCGAGCAGATTGTCGAAGGCGGCCTTGGTCGCTCCGTAGGCCGACCAATAGGCGCGAGGTTCTTTCCCGACGCTGCTGGTCAGGCCGATGACGCGGGCCGCTTCAGCGCGCTTCAGCAAGGGATCGAAATTGGCCAGAAGCGCCTGCGTTGCGAGCAGGTTTGTCGTCACCGCCTGACTGAACTGTTTTCCGTCGATCTGGGTGACAGGCGAAAGCGTTGGCAGATATGCGGCTGAGATAATCAGGAAATCCAGCTTATCCCATCGACTGGCGATCGCCGAGGCGAGCCGGGCGATGCCGTCGCTTTCGGCAAGGTCAACTGGTGCGATGGTGGACATGCCGCCGGTTTTGTGGACAAGGTCCTCGACAGCCTCCAAAGTGCGGACATCGCGTGCGGTAAGTATCACATGCGCGCCCGCTTCTGCGAGCGCGATGGCCGTCGCTGCGCCGATACCATTGCTGGCACCCGTGACGAGGGCGAGCTTTCCTTCAAGAGGTTTGGTCATGCTATGCGACCTTGCCTACCGGGAAAGCGAGCTGTTGCTGCTTGTCCTCGCGCTTGGCCAGATCGGTCAACGACGTTGGGTAATCCCCTGTGAAGCACGCATCGCAGAACTGCGGGCATTCCTTGACGCGCGGCTTTTCGCCCACGGCCCGATAAAGCCCGTCGATCGACACGAATGCAAGGCTGTCTGCCTTGATGAATTCGCGCATGGGTTCGACATCCATTCGCGCGGCGAGCAGCTTGCTCCGCTCCGGGGTATCGACGCCGTAAAAGCAGCTGTGCGCGGTTGGTGGGCTGGCGACGCGGAAATGAACTTCCTTCGCCCCGGCATCGCGCATCATCTCGACGATCTGGAGCGATGTCGTGCCGCGAACGATTGAGTCGTCGATCAGTACGATGCGCTTGCCTGCCACGAGGTTGCGATTGGCATTGTGCTTACGCTTCACGCCAGCATGGCGGGCGCCGTCCGAGGGCTGGATAAAGGTACGACCGACATAGTGCGAGCGAATAATGCCAAGCTCGAAAGGGATGCCGGCTTCCTGAGCATAGCCAATGGCCGCCGGAACGCCGCTATCCGGCACAGGAACGACGAGGTCTGCTTCGACCGGACTTTCCTTGGCGAGTTCCGCGCCGATTGCCTTGCGAGCCTCATAGACGCTTCGCCCCGCGAAGAAGCTGTCGGGTCGGCTGAAATACACATGCTCGAAGATGCAGGGCCGGGGTTTGTGCGATCCAAACGGGTGAAGCGAATCTACGTTGCCGTCGAAATCCACTTTGATCAGTTCACCAGGTTCGACTTCCCGGATCATTTCCGCTCCGACCACGTCGAAGGCCACGCTTTCGCTGGCAAAGACCGTTGCATCGCCCATTTTGCCCATCACCAGCGGCCTGATCCCAAGCGGATCGCGGCAGGCGATCATGCCTTCGGGCGTCATGACGACCAGTGCATAGGCGCCTTCCAGCAGGCGCAAAGCATCCACCAGACGGTCGACCATGGTCGGATAACGCGATGTCGCGACAAGGTGAATGATCACTTCGGTATCCGACGTCGACTGGAAAATAGCACCGCGTTGAACGAGCTCTTCGCGCAAGGTGCCCGCGTTCGAAATGTTTCCATTATGTGCGACCGCAAAACCACCGCTTGCCAGATCGGCATAGAGCGGCTGCACGTTGCGCAAGCCCGATCCGCCGGTGGTGGAATACCGGACATGGCCCGCCGCCATGTGACCGGGGAGTTCAGCAATCGCTTCGTGCGACGAGAAGTTATCCGCTACGTGACCAAGGCCGCGTCTGACGCGAAATTCGGCGCCATCCCAGGCGACGATGCCGGCTGCTTCCTGGCCGCGATGCTGCAGGGCGTGGAGGCCAAGCGCAGTCACAGCCGTGGCATCGGCAGCGTTGATCGCGCCGAAAACGCCGCACTCTTCGCGCAACTTATCGCCATCCGCATCGACGAAGGGGTGGGTGCAAATCATGGTGCTGTCCGCGCTGCCATTCGAATGCCGCTCCAATGGCGATGTTACGGCCCGATTACAAGGCTAGTGAGTTGGGAGGATGTGCCTCGCTCGACCGTGTTCATTGCGCTTGCATGAAACTCTGCCTAAACGCGCTTGCCAACGGACAACTATTATCTAGGGCCGCCTTGCTGCTTTCACCATTCGAACGGACAATCGCCAAACGTTACCTGCTGCCGGGCAGGAGCGAGGCATTTATCGCGCTGGTCGCGGGGATCTCGATCACCGTGGTCATGCTCTCGGTCGCCATGCTGGTGATCGTGATGAGCGTGATGAACGGATTCCGCGCAGAATTGCTGGACAAGATTGTCGGGCTTAACGGCCATGCCATCGTCCAGGCATACGGGGGCCGGCTCGACGATTGGGAACAGGTTCTGCAGGAAGTCGAACAGACACCCGGCGTCGTGGAAGCTTCACCGCTTATCGAACAGCCACTGCTGACTACGTTCAACGGCCGGGTAGAGGCCATCCTCCTGCGCGGCAACACGCAGAAGGACATTCGCGAACTCGGCGAAAAGGTCATTAGCGGCAATATGGGCGCGCTGCAGTCGGGGGCCAGCAAGGTTGCGATTGGCGTCCGGCTCGCGGAGAATATCGGCGCTCGCGTGGGTGACACGATAACGATCATCAACCCTCAGGGCAGGTCGACACCGTTCGGAACCGTGCCGCGCCAGGTGGGCTACGAGGTCGCGGCCATCTTCGAGGTCGGTGTTTACGACTACGACGGCGCCTTCGTGGTGATGCCCATGCAGGATGCGCAGACCCTGCTATTAACCGGCGATACGATCGGCATGATTGAGGTCCAGGTGACCGACCCGGACGAAGTTGGCGAGATTCTTGCTCCGGTAGAGCAGGCATTGGCGGGTCGGGCCGTGGTGCGTGACTGGAAAACGATCAATTCGACCCTGTTCGAAGCCTTGCAGGTCGAACGGGCGGCAATGGCTTTTGCCTTGAGCTTCATGGTCCTGGTGGCGGCCTTCAATATCTTGTCAAGCCTGGTCATGCTGGTTCGTGCGAAGACACGCGACATTGCGATTATGCGAACCATGGGGGCTACGCGCCGCAGCCTGACGAAGATTTTCGTGACCACCGGCTTTACCGTGGGGGCTATCGGCACGATCGCAGGCCTGATCCTCGGCGCGCTGGTGCTCGGTTTCCGCGAGCAGATTGTGGGAGGAATCAGCTGGCTCACGGGCGCCGATTTGTGGGATCCTCAGGTACGCTTCCTCAGTACAATTCCGTCCAAACCCGATCCGGTCGAGATCGCGATGATTGTCGGCCTTGCCCTCGTCATGAGCTTTCTGGCGACGCTTTATCCCGCGCTGAAAGCGGCGAGCACCGATCCCGTACAGGTCCTGCGTTATGAATGATCGTCAGATGCGCCCCGTGGTCGAACTTCGCGGTCTCACTCGCAGCTTCGAGCAAGGTGGCGTGCGCATCGATGTCCTGCGCGGAGTGAATCTCGATGTGATGCCGGGGGAGATCGTAGCGCTGCTCGGCCCGTCAGGCTCGGGTAAATCTACCTTGCTTCAGGCGGTCGGTCTGCTGGAAGGCGGATTTGGCGGTGAAATCCTGATCGGCGGCCATTCTGCGGAAAAGAGCGATGCCAATGCGCGGACGACCTTGCGCCGCGACCATCTCGGCTTCGTCTACCAGTTTCACCATTTGCTGCCCGATTTCGATGCGAGGGAGAACGTGGTTCTACCGCAGCTTGTAGCGGGGAAATCGCGCAAGGATGCGGAAGTGCGGGCGGAAGAGCTGCTCACTGCCCTTGGGCTCGAGCATCGGCTCGATCATCGACCCAGCCAGCTTTCCGGCGGCGAACAACAGCGTGTCGCGGTTGCGCGCGGCCTTGCCAACCGGCCTGACCTTGTGCTCGCAGACGAACCTACGGGGAATCTCGACGAAGCGACTTCGGATCGCGTACTCGAACAATTTCTTTCGCTTGTACGAGGTGAGGGGAGTGCCGCACTGATAGCTACGCATAACGAGCGGCTTGCCGCAAGAATGGACAGAGTGGTGCGTTTGCACGAAGGCGTGCTGGAATAGCGGACCCCAAGCGGGGTTCGGCCGTTTGTTCATGCAAAGGAGTATTTGCATGACAGACCATCCCAGCACCTACAAAGCCGACGACACACATCGTCAGGGCGTCCAGTGGGACGACCGCGCCGAGCTTCATCTTGCGGACGATGGACAAGGAGTTTTCGACGGCGGCAAAGGCCTCCGCGGAGGTACTCTTGCTGAAATGGTGGACCAGTTCATGGCCTATCCGGCGGAAGATCGAGACAAGTATGTGATACAGAAGGCTGGCGACCATAAGTTGACTCGCACCGAGATAGAGTCGTTGGCTGCACGTGAGGATTTTCCAGGGGCCTGATTATCGTCCGGACCCTGCTGCAAGGACAGAATTCTGATGACCACGATTGGCGATTTTACCGTCGCAACCAACAAGGGTGAGCAACTCGATCTCAGCGGCAAGCTTGGTAGCGTGCTCCTGGTCGTCAATACTGCGAGCAAATGCGGCTTTACTCCCCAATACGAGGGTCTGGAGAAGCTTTATCAGGACTATGCCGACCAGAGCTTCGAAGTTCTGGCCTTTCCCTGCGACCAGTTCGGCAATCAGGAGCCCGGGGATGCCAGCGAGATCGAGCAGTTCTGCAAGGTCAACTTCGGCCTGACTTTTCCGTTGATGGAGAAGATCGACGTGAACGGCGAGAATGCCAGCCCACTGTTTGACTGGATGAAAGCCGAAGCGCCGGGTTTGATGGGTTCGAAGGCGATAAAATGGAACTTCACCAAGTTCCTGATTGACCGGGAAGGCAACGTCGTGAAGCGCTATGGTCCGGCCGATGCGCCGGCTGCCATCGCCAAGGATATCGAAAAGCTGCTCTGAACAGCCATGCTTGCTGAAATCAACCTGTGGTTCCTCTCGCTTGGCGAGCACTACGGCGTGAACCCGTTTGTCTTCGGGGCTATTTACGTGGGTGCAATTCCGTTCTTCCTCGCGTCGATTGCGTGGGTGGTGAAGCGTGCAAGGGCGGGACGCTCTACCGTTCTTCCCACGATGCTTGCTGGGTTTTTCTTTGTGTCCGCCTACCTTTATCTGGCCGTTGTAGGACGTAACATACCTTTGTGGGTGTGGATATTTCTCGCTGTGCTGATCGTTTATGGAGCATGGTCGACGATCCGCGACACACGCCGCAAAATTGCGGCGGTGCGCGAACCGTGATTTTCTCCACCGGTTGTGGAGAATAACCGGATTCGCGCGCTTTGAGTTCGGCGCGTGAAATCCTACCTTGGCGGAATGCCCTACAAGCCCTTTGTCCCCCTTCGCGTATTGTCGGCCTATTCGATGCTCGAAGGGGCGATCGATCCGAAAGCGATGGCAAAGCTGGCCAAGGAGCGCGGCTTTCCCGCGATAGCCATGGCGGACCGTAACGGCCTCTATGGCGCGGTAATGTTTGCCAATGCCTGCAAGGCCGAAGGCGTTCAACCGATCACCGGCACCCTTCTGGGAGTGGCGCGTGACGAGGAAGGGCGGGTGGTCGATTACCTTCCGCTCTATGCGCAAAGCGAAGCGGGATATGACAATCTCTGCCACCTCGTTTCTAAAGCGCATCTCGAACGTCCGCTGGAATTCGAACCCCATATCCGGATGGAAAATCTGGAGGGCCGAACCGAAGGCCTGATCGCGCTTACCGGTGCCAGCGAGGGCGGGGTGACGAAGCTGCTCGCCGAAGGTCAGACGAGCCATGCGATCGCAATACTCGGCAAGCTTCAGGCGCTATTCCCTGGGCGCCTCTATGTCGAACTTGCTCGGCGCGGAAACCCGGTTGAGGAAGCTGCCGAGGCGGCGCTGATCGACCTCGCTTATGAGCGTGACCTCCCTCTCGTCGCGACCAATCCTGCGAACTTCGCAGAGCCTCATATGTACAAGACGCATGACGCCATGTTGTGCATCGCAAACTCGACTCACATCGATGCAGACGAACGGCCAAAATCGAACCCCGAAAGCTACGTAAAAACTGCTCACATGATGGAAGAGGCCTTCGAAGATTTGCCGGAGGCCACGGCCAATACACTCGTGATTGCCCAGCGCTGCGCATATGCGCCGCCCTATCGGGATCCGATCCTGCCCAGCCTTGCAGGTGACATGGAGGGCGAGGCACGAATGCTCGAGGAGGATGCCCGGCGAGGCCTTGAAAAGCGGCTCGAGCCTTATGGCGAGATGACCGAGGACGAGCGCAAGGTCTATTTCGACCGGCTCGATTACGAGGTCGGCATCATCAATCAGATGGGCTTTCCCGGGTACTTCCTGATCGTCGCCGACTTCATTAAATGGGCCAAGGATCAGGACATTCCGGTGGGCCCGGGCCGTGGTTCAGGTGCAGGCAGTCTCGTTGCCTGGGTGCTTACCATCACGGACCTCGATCCGATCAAGCTGGGCCTGCTCTTCGAACGCTTCCTCAATCCCGAACGCGTGTCCATGCCGGACTTCGATATCGACTTCTGCGAAACCCGCCGCGGAGAGGTGATACGTTATGTGCAGGCGAAATACGGCCACGATCACGTCGCGCAGATCATCACCTTCGGAAAGCTGAAAGCACGTGCCGTCCTGCGCGATACCGGCCGCATCCTCCAGATGAGCTATGGACATGTCGACCGGATATGCAAAATGGTGCCAAACCATCCGACCGATCCGTGGACTCTGCCCCGCGCGCTCAACGGCGCGGCCGATTTCAAGGCCGAGTACGATAACGATAACGAGGTCAAGCGGCTGATCGATCTCGCGATGCAGCTTGAAGGTTTCCCTCGCAACAGCTCGACTCACGCGGCGGGCGTTGTGATCGGCGACCGGCCGTTGGAACAGCTGGTGCCGCTCTATCGCGATCCCCGTTCGGACATGCCGGTCACGCAATACGACATGAAGAATGTCGAGAGCAGCGGCCTCGTCAAATTCGACTTTCTCGGCCTGAAAACCCTGTCGGTGCTCAAGAAAGCGACCGACTTGCTCAAGAAACGGGATATCGAGATCGATCTTTCGAAGCTCGAACTGGACGATCCGGCGGTCTACGAACTGATGAAGGCAGGCAACACCGTCGGCGTGTTCCAGCTGGAATCGGAGGGCATGCGGCGCACTCTTACGGCAGTGAAGCCGACCAATTTCGGCGACATCATCGCGCTCGTCTCGCTCTATCGCCCCGGTCCGATGGACAACATACCCCTGTTCGGAAAGCGCAAGGCGGGTGAGGTCCCGATCGAGTATCCGCATGAGAAACTCGAAGGCATACTTGCCGAAACCTACGGCATCTTCGTCTACCAGGAACAGGTGATGCAGGCCGCGCAGATCCTCGCCGGATATTCGCTGGGCGACGCCGATCTGCTGCGCCGCGCGATGGGCAAGAAGGTCCAGTCCGAGATGGATGCGCAGCGCGAACGTTTCGTCGCGGGCTGCAAGGAAGTCTCCGGGATCGAGAAAGCCAAGGCCAACGAATTGTTCGACTTGATCGACAAATTCGCAGGGTATGGCTTCAACAAGTCGCACGCCGCCGCCTATGCTCTGCTCGCCTATCAGACCGCCTGGTTGAAAGCGCACTATCCGGAAGAATTCTTTGCCGCTTCGATGTGCTTCGACATGCATCAATCGGAAAAGCTGACGATCTTCGTCGATGATGCGCGGCGGCAAGGGATTGCGGTCGAGCCACCCTGCATCAATCGCTCTGAAGCCGAATTCACCGTCGAACAGACCGACGATGGGTATGCGGTACGATATGCACTCGCGGGCATTCGCAACGTGGGCGAGCGGGCCATGGAAACGATCGTTGCGGAGCGTGAGTCTTCCGGCAAGTTCGAAACCTTGCAGGACCTTTTCGAACGCATTCCGAAGGGTTCGATGAATTCGCGCCAGCTCGAAGCGCTTGCCTGCTCCGGGGCACTCGACTGTCTTGAGCCTAACCGCGCGAAGGTTTTCGCAAATGCGGATATGTTGTTGGCGGTGGCCGATGCAGCCGACCGCGAGCGCAGCAGCGGGCAGGCAGGTCTGTTTGGCGGTGAAACCGCCCAGGGCGAAACTCTGCGTCTTCGCGAGGTCGAGGACTGGCCACGGGCCGAGCGAATGGCCAGAGAGCGCGAGAATTTCGGATTCTATTTCTCCGCCCACCCGGTCGCAGCGTGGAAAGACATCGCTTCGGCCAATGGAGCGCGTACCTACGCCTCGTTGATGGCAGGCGGAGCACCCGTCGGTGGTCGCTCCAATGCGGTTATGGCGGCCATGGTCGAAAAGGTGAACAAGGGCACCACCCGCCGTGGCAAGCCCTTCATTCGCGCCGATTTCTCCGATTCGACCGGCCAGTTCAGTGCGGCCTGTTTTGAAGAAAGCATGGTCGAGCGCTTCCTCAAATGGGCGGAGGAGCAGACTTGCGTGCTGCTTCAGGTCGAGCTCGATTCGTCCAGTCCCGATGAACCTCCCCGCATTACCGTGCGCGGGGGTACCCCGCTGGCGGAGGTGAAAGGTTCGACACCCATGATCTTGACGCTCGAGATCAACGACATCGCTGCGGTGGAAATTCTTCAGCGTGAATTGTCCGAACTTTCAACCGGCAATGACGAAGTCGCTGTAACGCTACGGATTGGCGGGGATCATGAACCGGTGATGCGCCTGGGCCGTACATTCGCCCTGGACGGAGAGCTTGCTGAGCGCTTGGCAAGCGTTCCCGGCCTTGCCAAGGTGCAGCTCGACAAGCGGCGCGGCGGCACGCACCTTCGCCTCGTCGCCTGAAGGGTGGCCCCATAAAGGGGTATCAAGCGAGGAGAGAGACTGGAATGCTTGGAGCGATGCAGGACTGGAACATGCGTGTGACGCATGTGATCGATCACGCGGCCCGTGAGGCGCCAGATCGCGAGATCGTGACCCGCTGGGCGGATGGAAGTGAAACCCGCACCGATTGGGCCGGTATTCGCCGCGATGCGCTCAAAATGGCACAGGCTCTTCAAAAGCTTGGGATCAAGCCGGGCGACAAGGTGGCCAGCATCGCGATGAACCATTCGCGTCACCTCGTCAGCTGGTACGGCGTTGCGGGCATGGGCGGGGTTCTGCACACCGTGAATCCGCGTCTTTTCGAGGATCAGCTCGAATATATCGTCAACCACGCGGATGACCGGGTCGTGCTTTACGATGCGATGTTCCAGCCGATAGTCGACAAGATGCGTGATCGCTGGCCGCAGGTAGAGCACTATATCTGTTTCGACAGCGGCGAGCAGACAACCGCCTTCGAGGACTGGATCGGTTCCGAGGACGGCAACTTCGAGTGGGTGCAGGGCGACGAGCGCGATCCGTGCATGATCTGCTATACCAGCGGCACCACCGGGAATCCCAAGGGCGTGCAATATGAGCATCGCAGCACGCTGATGCATGCGATGGCCGGCCTCCAGCCATCGGCATTCAATTTCAGCGCGGCCAGCGTGATGCTGCCGGTCGTGCCGATGTTCCACGCGGCGAGCTGGGGCCTGCCTTATGCGGGTGCGATGGCCGGGATCAAATTCGTTTTCAGTGCGGTGAACGACCCTGCGGTGCTGCACGAAATGATGATCAAGGAAGGCGTAACCGACAGCGCGGGCGTGCCCACGGTCTGGCTCGCCCATTTCCAGTATTGCGACAAGGAAGGCATCGACCTGCCTCCGTTGAAGGCTGCGACTATCGGCGGGTCCGCGGCACCCAAGTTCATGATCGAGCGATTGATGAAGAACGGCACGCGCGTCCAGCACGCATGGGGCATGACCGAGACGAGCCCCATCGGCACAGTGGGCGGCCCAACGCAGGATTGGGACCAGCTCAGTTTCGACGAGAAAGTCGCCAAGACGATGAAGCAGGGACGCCCGATTTTCGGCGTCGAGCTGCGCACTGTCGACCTGGACGATTTCACCAAGGTATTGCCGCGGGATGGCGAGACCTCTGGCGCGCTTCAGATCCGTGGTCCGTGGATCATCAAGCGCTATTTCAAGGCAGACGAAGATGCAGTCACCGAAGATGGCTGGTTCAACACCGGGGACGTTGGCATCCTGCACCCAGACGGCACCCTTCAGCTGACTGACCGCACCAAGGACGTCATCAAGTCCGGCGGCGAATGGATTTCCTCGGTCGAGCTGGAAAATGCGGCCGTGGGACATCCGGCGGTGGCCGAGGCAGCCTGTGTCGGTATGCCGCACCCGAAATGGGACGAGCGGCCCGTATTGTTCGTAGTGAAGAAAGAAGGCGCCGAATGCGACGCGGACAGCGTGGTGGCATTTCTATCGGATAAGGTCGCCAAGTGGTGGCTGCCCGACGCGATCGAATTCGTCGACGACATTCCCCACACCGCGACCGGCAAGATCAGCAAGAAGGATCTGCGTGAGCGCTTCAGCGACTACAAATTGCCTGAAGCGCGTTAGGGCGTGAGCCTGCTGATACTGCTCAACAAACCCTATGGCGTACTCTCGCAGTTCACCGGGGGGCAGGAGGGGGTAGAGGACACGCTGGCCCATCTGGTCGACGTGCCGGATGTCTATCCTGCCGGCAGGCTCGACAAGGACAGCGAAGGTCTGTTGCTCCTGACCGACGATGGTCGCCTGCAATCGCGCATAGCCGAACCGCGCTACAAGATGGCGAAGACCTATCTCGTGCAGGTAGAAGGCGAAGCGGATGACGATGCGCTTCAGCGGCTGGCGAGCGGGGTCGAACTCAAGGATGGTCTGACCGCACCTGCGCGAGCCAGAAGGATCGATCCGCCGCCTGTCTGGGACCGCGAACCGCCGGTGCGGTATCGCAAGACCGTGCCCGACAGCTGGATCGCACTCGAGATCACCGAGGGGCGCAATCGCCAGGTCCGGCGCATGACTGCCGTGGTGGGCCTGCCCACGCTGCGACTGATCCGGTGGCGCATCGGCGATTGGAGCGTGGAGGGCATTGCGCCGGGCACATATCGTGAGATTCAAGTTTGAGGAGAACGCAGTGACCAAGACCTATATCGACCCCAGCCGCGCGAACTTCGAGGCATTCAAGGACCTCCCTCGCGATGAACCGATCCACATGCTCAACCTGCTCCTCTACCGCGACGAAGCGGAATATCCCGAGGGCCACGAACACGCCGACAAGGGCTGGAGCGGTCGCCGGGCCTATGAGGAATACGGCAAGACCAGCGGCCCCATCTTCCGCCGCGTTGGCGGCGAGATCGTGTGGCGCGGGGCGTTCCAGACGGTGGTGACCGGCCCGGAAGAAATGCGCTGGCACGATGGCTTCGTTGCGCAATATCCCAACGCGGGCGCATTCTTCGAGATGATCAAGGATCCAGATTATCAAAGAGCAGTGGTGAACCGGACGGCGGCGTTGGCGGACAGCAGGCTGGTGCGGTTCAAGCCGGGTGCAGCGGGCGAGGGTTTTTAACCGGATGAAATTTTTCGTGTTTCGGGTCGAAGGAATTGATCTGGCTGCAGGGGCGGACCGGCGCGGCTTTTTCACTACTCGTCGCGCTTTCGGTACCACGAAGGAATGGGCGCGACAGAGATTGCTCAAAAAATTGCGAAGGGAGTTCACCATGGGCATTTCTTCGGTCTTCATGGGTGGAAACGACTTCGATCTTCGCGTTGAAGAGGGTTGGGAGATTGGCTTTATGGAATATTGGCGCTCTCCTAGCCGAGGAAGCACGTTGTATGACGAGGGCGACGCGTTCTGATTTTCATAACAACCGCAACTGCCCGCCCATCGCTGGCGGCCTGAACTTGGTGCAGTCCAGTTCGAACTTTGCCTTGCCCAATCCCGCGCGCTTGCAGGCTAGGCGGAACCTTGCGCGGAACAGGTCTGCCCAGACGCCGGTCGGTTTCATGCGCGAGAAGAAGTTCGGGTCATTGTCCTTGCCGCCGCGGATGGATCGGACGATGCTCATCACCTTGTCGCCCCGCTCGGGATAGTGGACCGAGAGCCAATCGCGGAACAGCGGAGCGACTTCGTGCGGCAGGCGCAGGGGTATCCAGCCGACGCTACCCACTCCGATGGCCGCGGCGCGCTCGACGATTTCTTCCATGAACTCGTCGGTGATCGCCGGGATCACCGGCGCGACCGAGCAATGGGTCGGGACGCCTGCCGCGACGAGTTTTTCCAATGCCGCGAGACGCTTGGCTGGCGCAGCTGCACGCGGTTCGAGCTTTCCCGACAGCTTCGGATCGAGGCTGGTCACCGAAATAGCAACCGCCACCAGCCGCCGCTGCGCCATCTCTGAAAGAAGGTCCAGATCGTCGAGCACACGGTCGGACTTGGTGGTGATCGTCACCGGATGGCGCGCATCAAGGCAGACTTCCAGCACCTGCCGCGTGATGCGGTACTGCCGCTCTATCGGCTGATAGGGATCGGTATTGGTCCCCATCGCAATCGGCCTGGGCCGATAATTCCGTTTTGCCAGCGTGGCGCATAGCAATTCGGCAGCATTCGGCTTGGCGAAGAGCTGTGTCTCGAAATCGAGGCCGGGCGACAGGTCGTGATAGGCGTGGGTAGGGCGGGCAAAGCAATAGACGCAGCCGTGCTCGCAGCCGCGATAGGCGTTAATCGAACGGTCGAAACCTATGTCTGGCGACTGGTTGAAGCTGATGATCGTCTTGGGATGCTCTTCCGTCACATGGGTGCGGAGTTTTACGGGCGGACCGCCCTCGATCGCGGCGAGGGATTCCATGTGATCGCGCCAGTCGCCATCCACCTCCCGAGTCGCGAGGCCGAAGCGCGTCGGAACGTCGGCGTTCTGGGCCCCGCGGCCGGGAATGGCTGGTTCGAAGCGACGTTCCATTTCCGAGAACATAAACGGAACAAATGATTTCCGCCAGTCCAATCTTGCTATGGGTGCGGCACAGATCTCGGAGCATCGAACGGAGATCGCGGGTTCATGGAATACCCCGCTGGCGGCCCCGCAATAGCGCGGGTCAGGGCTGAAGTTGACACAGTTGACACTGTCCAGGGAGCTGCAGAAGCTAGGTTCAATGATCGCTGCGAACCCGTGTTGCGGGGAGGCGATGCTACACGCGTTTTCATTACTTCGGCCGGGCTTCCTGATGCGGCATCGGTGCGTTTCTTGCAGGGCGGATCGAATGCAGTGTCCCGAAGCCGCTCCAGCCTGTCCCATCTTTCCGCAGCCTCGCGGCGGGCCTCTTCTTCCGCTTCCTGCTCGGCCTCTTCCATATCGGCCCGTACAGCTTCGGCATCGGAGCCGAAAAAGTGGTCGATGTCCCGTTCGGGCACCTCGATCGTCTCGCCCGGGTGGCCGTCTTCCTCGTCCAGTTCCACGGTAAGCTGGGTGCGGCGTGCTGCTTTGGAGGCCCGATCAACTTCCCGCTGGATGTAGCGCGTGCGATCGGGCACGCCTTCGGCGCTGTCGCCGCTGCCGATACGGGTCAGCAGATCCTCGAAGATTGCCGCGTCCCCGGCTGCCTCCTCGCTGGCGAGATTGTCCAGCCGGGCCAGATGCGCAAGTAGCAGGCGGCTATCGTAGCGGCGGCGCGTACCGACCACTTCGCCGCGATGCCACACGTCCTCTTCGATCCCGTCGACCGCCCGGTCGGCCAGCACCTGCTGGCTGGCATCGCGGCCCAGCAGTACCGCCGCCGCCCAAGCGCGGACGAAAAGCGGATCCTTGCGCCGTTGGCGATAGGCGGATTCCGCTGACAGACCGACACGGCGGCAGGCTGCGCGGGCATTCCCGCTGACCGCAAGGCGATCGAGGAAAAGCATCTTACGCTCGGGCGTCCAGCCACGAGCGGGAAGTTCGGTGATGGGCTCGGCATTATCGGTCATGATCCGCGTCTCCATGATATGGGAAAACAAGGCGAATCTGCGCTATTATGCACGAGGGACGCTGTAGGACAGGTGGATTGTGGAGCGCGCCGGGTGTCCGCTCTGGATTTAAGGAGCGAAAAAGCTGCCATTCCGCTTACAACGCCTGTGTGGACGGCTCTCCGTTGGCAAGGGATAATTTGAACTGAGCTTAGCTTGTTGAGGCGCCCATGTGTCCG
>NZ_JAIGNT010000017.1 GCF_019711635.1 Qipengyuania huizhouensis
CTCCTTTCCGACTCACTGGAGGGAAATTATCCCCCGAGGATGGAGAGCCGTCCACGTCATCAATTGCCGCCATTCGATGAACGATGCATTCTTCCGCAGATGACTGATTGGGTCGGAACGCCTCCGCGCAAGCTAGACGAACTTCAAGCCTTCGACGCGATGCGGCATTTTCTCGAAGCTTATTGGGCGCGCGGCAGCAAAAAGTCCGAAGATCTCGCTGCTTTGTTGGACGATTTGAGCCAAGAGATGTGGGTCAATGGTATGCCAAGCGACCCGGCCCAGTGGGAGGACTTTCGCGCAGCGGTCAGCAAGACCTTCGACACCAGCACCTGATGTTCGCTCTCCCCCCCAAAACCGCCACTGTCGCTCCGTCCAATCGACAATCCGATTGCGTAAAACGCAATGAAATCTCGAGTCCGTTGCGCTTTTCGAAAGTTCCATTGAGTTAATCGATTATTCCGATGCTAACAATCGCAACATATCGCTTTTGTGCATCGCAACATCGCCTATCTGACACCCATCAGTTTCAACCCGAACAACGGAGAAAAACCTATGGGTATCATCGGAAGCCAGATCAAACCGTTCAACGCCACCGCCTTCAAGGCCGGTGAAGATTTCTACGAAGTCACCGACGAAGACGTGAAGGGCAAGTGGGCCGTATTCTTCTTCTATCCGGCCGACTTCACCTTCGTCTGCCCGACCGAACTCGAAGACCTCGGCGAGCAGTATGGCATGCTCCAGAAGATGGACGTGGAAGTCTATGCCGTGTCGACCGACACGCACTTCAGCCACAAGGCATGGCACGACACCAGCGAGAAGATCGGCAAGCTGAGCTTCCCGTTCCTCGGCGACCAGAACCATGTCCTCGCGCGCAATTTCGACGTGCTGCGTGAAGGCGCCGGCCTTGCCGATCGGGCCACTTTCGTGGTCGATCCGGACGGCGTGATCCAGATCATGGAACAGACCTGCGAAGGCGTGGGCCGCAATGCCAACGAACTCGCTCGCAAGATCAAGGCGGCCCAGTATGTCCGCGCCAACCCCGGCCAGGTCTGCCCGGCGGCATGGGAAGAAGGCAGCGACACGCTGGCACCTTCGCTCGACCTCGTCGGCAAGATCTAGGCCGGCAGAATAAGCTAAGGCGGGCGTTCCTAGTTTTCGCCCGCCCCAAGAGCCCGAGACAATAATCTCGGGTCGCTGGAAGACCCGGGGCAATCCTCCCCCCCAGCCCCGGGTCTTTTCCATCCCCTTGAATTTCGATCACGCCCGCAACCCCCGCCCGCAACCTACGCCCGGAGTCCGTCCATGCTCGATGCGAACCTTACCCAGCAGCTGAAGACCTATCTCGCCAATCTGCGCGAGCCGGTGGAACTGGTCGCCTCGCTGGGCGACGATGAGAAATCGCGCCAGACGCGCGAACTGCTCGAAGAGATCGCCGCGCTGCACGAAGACGTCAGCGCCAGCTTCGACGGCACCGATGATCGCAAGCCCAGCTTCGTGATCCGCCGCGCCAGCGATGCGGAGAAGTGGGTGCGTTTCGCGGGGCTGCCGATGGGCCACGAGTTTACTTCGCTGGTTCTTGCCCTGCTGTGGGCAGGCGGCCACCCGCCCAAGGTCGACGCCGACCTGCTCGAGCAGGTTCGCGGGCTGGAGGGCGATTTCAATTTCGAGATGTATTTCTCGCTGAGCTGCCACAATTGCCCCGATGTGGTGCAGGCGCTGACGCTGATGGCGCTGGAAAACCCGCGCGTCACGGCCACGCTGATCGAAGGCGGCACCTATCAGGACGAAGTCGATGCACGTG
This sequence comes from Qipengyuania huizhouensis, assembly GCF_019711635.1. Classification (GTDB taxonomy): domain Bacteria; phylum Pseudomonadota; class Alphaproteobacteria; order Sphingomonadales; family Sphingomonadaceae; genus Qipengyuania; species Qipengyuania huizhouensis. The sequence continues at coordinate 1,802 of NZ_JAIGNT010000017.1, forward strand.
ACGTGATGGCCGTGCCCGCGACCTTCCTCAACGGCGAACCCTTTTACAATGGCAAGATGGAACTGGCCGAAATCCTCGCCAAGGTGGATAGCGGCGCGGATGCCAGGGCCGCCGAGAAGCTCGCCGCCAAGGACCCGTTCGAAGTGCTGGTGATCGGCGGAGGTCCTGCAGGCGCTGCCTCGGCGATCTATACCGCGCGCAAGGGTTTCCGTACCGGCATTGCGGCCGAACGCTTCGGCGGACAGCTGCATGACACGCTGGGCATCGAGAACCTGCCCGGTACCGCCTATACCGAGGGTCCCAAGCTGGCGGGTGATCTCGAACGCCATGTCGGCGAATACGATATCGACCTGATGAACCTCGCCAGGGCGGTAAAGCTGGTCCCGGCCAAGGAAGAAGGCGGGCTGCACACGGTGGAGCTTGGCAATGGCGCATCGCTCAAGACGCGCAGCCTGATCCTTGCGACCGGCGCGCGCTGGCGCAACCTGGGCGTTCCGGGCGAAGCGGAGTATCGCAACAAGGGCGTGGCCTATTGCCCGCACTGCGACGGTCCGCTGTTCAAGGGCAAGCGCATCGCGGTGATCGGCGGCGGCAATTCGGGCGTCGAGGCGGCGATCGATCTTGCCAAGATCGTCGGCCATGTGACGCTGATCGAGTATGACGAAAAGCTGCGTGCCGACGAGGTGTTGCAGAAGAAGCTCCGCAGCATGGACAATGTCGAAATCGTCACCAGCGGCCAGACCACCGAAGTCACCGGCAAGGACGGCAAGGTCGACGGGCTGATGCTGAAGGACCGCAAGAGCGGCGACACGCGCCGGATCGAGCTGGAAGGCGTATTCGTGCAGATCGGGCTCGTCCCGAACACCGAATGGCTTCAGGGAAGCGGGCTCGAACTGACCAGGTTCGGCGAAATCGCCACCGATGAGGAAGGCCGCACCAATCTGCCCGGCATCTTCGGCGCAGGCGACGTCACCGACGTGCCCTACAAGCAGATCGTGGTCGCCATGGGCGAAGGTTCGAAGGCGGGCCTCTCTGCGTTCGATTACCTGATCCGGACCGAACCCGCCGAAGAGATCGCCCAAGCGGCCTGACCCGTCATAAACCGAACACGAAAGCGTCGTCATTCCAGCGGGATGGCGGCGTTTTTCGTAGGTGCGCCACGCCTCGCCGCACAATCGCTTCCGCCTATCTATTTGAACCGTTTAATCGATTGGACGAATAAGCCGACCGGGTTCAACGTGCTCTCCAACCTCGGACGGGAACCGAGTCTTTAATTTCTAGAGGAGAGAGTTTTCATGGACGCCAAGACCGGAGATATCAGCGGCTGCCCCTTCCACGGTGACGGAGGTACCCGCTCGCTGCTCGGCCGCACCAACCGCGATTGGTGGCCCGACCAGCTCAATCTCGAAATCCTCACCGAAGGCGGCCGCGCAGCCGATCCGATGGGCGAGGATTACAATTATTGCGAAGCCTTCAATGCGCTCGACTACACCGCGCTGAAGAAAGACCTGACCGACCTGATGACCGACAGCCAGCCATGGTGGCCGGCGGACTATGGGCATTACGGCCCCTTCTTCATCCGGATGGCATGGCATGCGGCGGGCACCTATCGCACCGGTGACGGTCGCGGCGGTGCCTCCAGCGGCCAGCAGCGCTTCGCCCCGCTCAACAGCTGGCCCGACAACGGCAATCTCGACAAGGCACGCCGCCTGCTGTGGCCGATCAAGCAGAAATACGGCAAGCACATCAGCTGGGCCGACCTCTTCATCCTGACCGGCAATGTCGCCATCGAATCGATGGGCGGTCCGGTGTTCGGCTTCGGCGGCGGCCGCAAGGACGTGTTCGATCCGGAAACCGTCTATTGGGGCACCGAAGAACAGTGGGTCGATACCGGCGCAGAAACGCGTATCATCCCGGATGAGGGCAAGGCGCTCGAAAATCCGCTCGCCGCGATCCAGATGGGTCTCATCTACGTCAATCCCGAAGGACCGGGCGGCAATCCGCACGATGCCGAAGGCATGGCGCGCGACATGCGTGAAACCTTCGCCCGCATGGCGATGAATGACGAAGAAACCGTCGCCCTGACCGCCGGTGGCCACGCTTTCGGCAAGTGCCACGGCGCGGCACCTTCGGATACGTTCGGCAGCGCTCCGGAAGGCGAGAACCTGCATCGCATGGGCTTCGGCTGGCTGACCGATCCTGAAGAGATCGAAAAGGGCCATATCACCACCAGCGGTATCGAAGGTTCGTGGACCCCGAATCCCACACAGTGGGGCAATGACTATTTCCGTCTGTTGTTCAAATACGACTACGAGCTGACCAAATCGCCTGCCGGTGCCTACCAGTGGACCCCTGTCAATCCAGAGGAAGCCGATCTGGCACCCGATGCGCGGGACCCGAACAAGAAGGTCCCGACCATCATGACCACGGCGGACATGGCGCTGAAGCGCGATCCCGAATATCGCAAGATTTCGGAACGTTTCCTCAACGACCAGGCCGCGCTCGACGATGCATTCGCCCGCGCATGGTTCAAGCTGACCCACCGCGACATGGGACCCAAGGTCCGCTATCTCGGCCCCGAAGTTCCCGCCGAAGACCTGATCTGGCAGGATCCGATCCCGGCCGGAACGCAGATATCCGACAGCGACCTGTCCTCGTTCAAATCTAAGGTGTTGGACAGCGGCCTGTCGGTTGCCGAACTGGTCAAGGCAGCCTGGGCTTCGGCCTCGACCTACCGCAATTCGGATCACCGCGGCGGTGCCAACGGGGCGCATATCCGCTTCGACGAAATCCGCAACTGGGCCGTCAACGATCCCGAAGAGCTCGGTAAGGTGCTGAACAAGCTCGACGAAATCCGCGGCGGCATTTCGATGGCCGATGCCATCGTCATCGCCGGTTCGGCAGCAGTCGAGAAGGCGGCAAAGGATGCCGGTTTCGATATCTCCGTCCCGGTCACCACCGGCCGCGGCGATGCGAAGCGGGAAGATTTCGACGCCGAAAGCTGGGAGCCCCTGGAGCCCTTTGCCGACGGTTTCCGCAATTACCTGAAGACCAAGGCTTCGGTGAAGACCGAGGATCTGCTGATCGACAGGGCTCACCTGCTCGGCCTCTCGATCCCCGAGATGACCGTGCTGGTCGGCGGCTTGCGCGCGCTGGGCGCGGTGAGCAAGCATGCCAAGCACGGCAACAAGATCGGCGCGCTCACCGAAACGCCCGGCAAGCTCGACAACAGCTTCTTCCTCAACCTGCTCCACATGGGCACGGTATGGGAAGTGGTCGACGAAAGCGGCGACGAGGAATTCGTCGGTCGGTGCCGCATCCATGGCAGCGAAAAATGGCGCGCAACCCGCACCGATCTGGTCTTCGGTTCCAATTCCCGCCTGCGGGCCGTGGCCGAAGTCTATGCCGAGAACGGCAATGAAGAGAAGTTCGTGCGCGATTTCGTCAAGGCCTGGACCAAGGTCATGGATGCCGACCGCTTCGATCTCGAATACGCGAAATATCACCGGTAGGGCCGCCGAGGACCCTTCGGGAGCGAGGAGCCCCCGGCAGCAATGCCGGGGGCTTTTTGTTGTCCCGTATGCCTACCGTTCTCGCCTGAGAACGATGTAGAGCGCGCCCTCTCCGCCGTGGCGGAGGTGGGCGCGCCTTACTGCTGCGATGGCGGAATGGTGGCTGGAGGCTGCCAGCCAGTCCAGCACCTTGGCGCGAATGGCGCCGCGTTTGATGCCGCGGTCGGCCGGATCGACGGGGCGCGGCTTGCCCGTGACGAGCAGGATAGTGCGTGCACCCATGGCGCGGGCCTGCGCCACGCCGCTCATCAGACGATCATAGGCCGCGTCGAGACCGTGGCCGTGCAGGTCGAGAGTGAAATCGGGCTGTATGGTGCCGGATTTCAGCCGCTTGTCCCAATGCGAATCCAGATTGTTCTGCGGGCGCCGGACCTGCTGGACGACTGGCCTTGGAGCCGGAGTCGGCCTCGGAGGCTTGGCTGCGGGCGCCTTCGCCTGCGGCTTGGGCGGCGAAACCACGGGCGCAGGCTGCTTGCGAATGACCTGCGGGTGCAAGGGCTTCACCGTCGCCGCCACCTTCTCCCAGGCGGCCGCTTCCTCTGCGCTCAGCCCCCGAGGCGCCGTCATGGCTTCAAGCGCGCAAGCGTCCCCTTGGGAAGCAGCAGGTAGGACTTGCCGCGGCTGCTCATGCCGCCGGCGATTTCACGGGCGTCCGCGCCATTGCCCCAGAAGGTGTCGAAGCGGTTCGCGCCCTTGATCGCTCCGCCGGTATCCTGCGCAATCCACAGGCCGTCGGCCACGTCATGCTCCATGTCCAGCCAGACCGCGGCGCCATAGGGCACGAATTTCGGATCAACCGCCACGCTATCGCCGCGCTTCACCGGGATTTCGAGCGAGCCGAGCGGACCTTCGGTGTCGAGTTCGCGGAAGAATATCCAGCTCTTGTTGAGCCGCATGATCTCCGCACCCTTTTCCGGATTGTCGCGGATATAGGCGATGATCCCCTGCATCGAGGTGGGATAGGGCGTGCCGTCGCCGATCAGGCCCTGTTCGCGCATCACGCGCCCGATGCCGACATATTCGCGGCCGTTCTGTCCCGCATAACCGATGCGCATCAAATTGCCGTCGGGCAGACGCAGCAAACCGCTGCCCTGGATCTGGAGAAAGAAGAATTCGACCGGATCGGCTGCCCAGGCGATCACCGGCACTTTGCCGTCGAGCACGCCCGTCTCGATCTCGGCGCGTTCGTAATAAGGTACGAAATCGCCGTTTGCGTCATAGCGGCCGAGCGGTGGGCGACCGGTTCGTTCGCTTTCGGGCATGTCTTCCGGCCAGGCACGCACGAGATCGTCGGGCATGGCATAGACCGGTATTTGGTATCCCGGCGCCTGTACGCGGCTGCCGAGTATCTCCGGCTCGAAATAGCCAGTGGCAAAGGCTTCACCGTCACCGACAATGACAGTCTCGAACTGGCTTCTGAAGAATTCCACCGGATCGCCCGACCAGTTTTCCGCCGCACCGCAAGGGCCTTGCCAATCGACCCGCCGCGTCAAACCGCTGGCGTCATCGCGAAACAGGATCTTGCTGCACGAGGCGCGGAAGGCCGCGAGAGCGGGCGCAGCATCCCAACCGGCAAACGGCATGGTCTCGATGGCGGGGCCCGGAGAAAGAGTGGCCGCCAAAGCGGTATCTGCAGGGATCGCCGGGGGCGGCTCCACTGCGCCCGTGTCCATCGGGGGACGGGCATCGGGAATGGCAGCGCATCCCGCAAGGCTGAAGGCTGCTACCAGCCCGGCGAGACGATGCATGGATACTCTCCGAATTATGGGACGGCGATCAGCCCTGGTCGGTCTCGTCGAGCACCCAGTTCGGATCGCTCGCATCGACATTGCGGCGGAAGGTCCAGATATCGCGGCTTTCCACCGCATCGTCCAGCGAACCGGCGATGACGTTGCCATCCTTGTCGCGCGTCAGCGAGGCAATGTCGGATACGAACAGGACCGAGATACGCGCCGTGCGCCGATCAATATCCGCCGAATGGACCGTCGCATCCTCGATGCGGATGAGACGGTTTTCCAGCGTCTCGCCCGCTTCGGTACGGGCATCGATGGCGGCGGCAAAACCGGCATAGACATCGTCGTCCGTCAGTTCGCGCAAGGTTTCCTTGTCGCCTTCCCAGAAGGCTTCGAGGATCATGCCGTAGGCTGCCTTCGCCCCGTCGAGGAAGGCGAGCAGGTCGAACCGCGGATCGGCACTGGCGATGGCGCGAATGGCGCTTTCATTGGCGGAAGAGGCATTGTCCACGCTCCGCAGCCGGACAGGCTCGCGCGGGCCCGCAGACTGATGACCGGTCACAGGTGGAACCTGGGAATCGGGTGCATCGAAGCGGTGCCGTGCGGGTTCTTCTTCATGCTCGGAACGCTGCCCGAGCACGGAATAGAGACGCAGCCCGAGAAAGGCGGCGATGGCGGCGAGGATGACGATCTCGTAGATCACAAATACTAGTCCAATTGCAGGTTCTGTTTTGCCTACGTGCCGGAGGGCCAGGCAGTTCCACACTTACCTGCCCTAGATAGGAAGGAATTACAAACGGGCAATGCTCCGCCGCACCATGCTTGCGCCGGGTTGCCGGAGGCTCTGTCAGCCGCATTGCCCCGCGCGCGAGGGGGTGCTAGGCGCGCGCCGAACCAGCCGGGCGGCCCGCACGGGCGCCGGCCAATCCGATTCGACATTCGCAAAGAAGTGATTTTCCCATGGCCGATGAAAACGACGTACTGACCGATCTCAACATGGACCCTGCAGCCGGTGCCAACGGTGCGGACAACCGTCCGGCGGTGGGCCTGATCAATCAGTACATCAAAGACCTCTCGGTCGAGAATCCCAACGCACCGCAGAGCTTCCAGTGGAACGACCAGCCGCGTGTGGACGTGCAGGTGAACATAGGCGCAAACAAGGTGAGCGACGAGGTCCACGAGGTCGAGCTGAAGATGACGGCCCGCGCCGATGGCGAAAAGGGCAATCTCTACATCGTCGAACTGGCCTATTGCGGGCTCGTGGGCATTCGTAATGTGCCCGACGAGCACGCCCATGCCTTCCTCTTCGCCGAGGCTCCGCGCCTGCTCTTCCCTTTCGCCCGCGCAGTGATTTCCGATGCCGTGCGCGATGCCGGCTTCCCGCCGCTGCTGCTCGATCCGATGGATTTCGGTGCCCTCTACCAGCAGCAGTTGCAAGCCCGCGCGGCGCAGCAGGGCGAAGGCGCACCTGCGCCGGCCGGCGACAACTGACGCATCAGAGACCCAATAGGCCATGAGCCTGCTCAAACATGTCGGGACGATCGGCTCGCTGACGATGGTGAGCCGCGTCGCCGGCATGGCGCGCGAGATGATCTTCAGCCGCGTGCTCGGCGCCAATGCGGTGACCGATGCGTGGTTTCAGGCCTTTATCATTCCCAACGTCTTCCGCCGCCTCTTCGCGGAAGGCGCATTCTCGGCCGCCTTCGTGCCAATGTTCTCAAAGCGCCTGCATGGCACCACAGACCCCGAAACCGGGCTGGAGAGTGCGCGCAGCTTTTCGGACGACGTGCTGAGCGTATTCCTTCCGGTGCTTATCCTGCTGTGTGCGGTGATGATGGTTGCCATGCCGGGCGTGATCTGGATTTTGTCCGAAAAACCGATCGATCCGGAAAATTTCGTTCTGGCCGTGGCCTTCGCGCGGGTCATGTTTCCCTATATCGTGCTGGTCAGCCTAGTGACACTGTTCACCGGAATGCTCAATTCGGTGAGCCGTTTCGCCCCGGGTGCAAGCTTTCCGATCATTCTCAACCTCGTACTGATTGCGGCGTTGCTGGGCGGCGAATATGCAGCCGATACTCTTGGCTGGAACGTGGAGCAGGTTGGTTATGCAGTGGCCTGGGCCGTGCCCGGCGCGGGCGTGCTGCAACTCGCCTGGCTCTATTACTGGACCCGGGTGGAAGGCTTCCGGCCCAAATTGCTCTGGCCGCGCATCACGCCCGAGGTAAAGCGGCTAGGCATAATCGCCCTGCCCGCGGCAATCGGCGGCGGTGCGTATCAGATCAATACGCTCGTCCAGCTCTATTTCCTCAACCAGCTGGCCGACGGTTCGGTGAGTTACATGAACTATGCCGACCGTCTGAACCAGCTGCCGCTGGGAATCATCGGGATTGCGCTGTCGACCGCCATCCTTCCGACGCTGTCGAAATTCGTGGGCAGCAAGAACAAGGAAGGCGCCGATCGCATCCAGTCCGACGCAATCGAGCTGTCCATGCTGCTCACCATACCGGCGGCAGTGGCGCTGGCGGTGTGCGCCGTACCGTTCGTGACCATGATCTTCCAGGGCGGCCGCTTCGATCTGGCCGATGCAGCTGCGACGGGCCAGGTGCTCGCCGCGCTGGTGCTGGGCCTGCCCGCCTATGTGCTGGTCAAGGTGCTGGTCCCCAATTTCTACGCCCGTTCGGACACCAAGACCCCGGTATATGCCGCCTTCATTTCGCTGTTTGTCTTCGTCGGGCTGAACTTCGCCATCCTGACCGATTACGGCGTGGTCGGCGTCGCCTTTGCCAGCGTGATCGGCGCGTGGATCAACGTCGCCTATCTCTATGTGATCCTCGTCAAGCGCGGCTATTATTCCATTCCGCTGGCACTTGTCGGCAGGATCGCCCGCCAGCTTGTCGCCGCCGCCGCCATGGGCGCCGCCTTGTGGTTCGCGCGTGATTTGCTAACCGGCTGGTTCTCTGCCGGACTGTTCGAGCGACTGGGCGCCCTGCTCGTCCTCGTCGGCTGTTCGGCAGTGGTCTATTTCGGCGTCGCCTTTGCGGTCGGCGCCATCGACAGGCAGCGGCTTGCCGCCCTTACCAAGAAGAAAGCTCCGTAAGATCATCATGCGTGTAGTCTCCGGCATCCAGCCCACGGGCAATCTCCACCTCGGCAATTACCTCGGCGCGATCCGCAACTGGGTGCGCATGCAGGACGAGATGGAGGATGCGAACCGCGCTCAAGCAGCCGCAGGCGGTAGCGCAGAGAAGAACCAATGCCTCTTCTTCCTGGCCGACCTTCATGCAATCTCCATGCCGCACGTTCCGGCCGACCTGCACAAGGGCACGCTTGAGATGGCGGCGGCGCTGGTGGCCTGCGGGATCGATCCGGCGAAGAGCGTGCTGTTCAACCAGGCACAGGTTCCGCAGCATGCCGAGCTGCAATGGCTGCTGGGCGGTACGGCGCGGATGGGCTGGCTCAACCGCATGACCCAGTGGAAGGACAAGGCGGGCAAGAACCGCGAAGGCCAGTCGGTCGCCCTGTTCACCTATCCGGTGCTGCAGGCTGCCGACGTGCTGCTCTATCAGGCAACACATGTGCCGGTGGGCGAAGACCAGAAGCAGCATCTGGAGCTGGCGCGCGACATTGCGCAGAAGTTCAACAATGACTTCGCTTCGGAAGAAGCGCCCGTCTTCACCCTGCCCGATCCGATCGTGCCGCCGCAGGCAGCGCGGATCATGAGCCTGCGTGACGGCATGGCCAAGATGAGCAAGTCTGACCCGTCCGAGATGAGCCGGATCAATCTGGCGGACGATCCCGATACCGTGATGAAGAAGGTCAAGAAGGCCAAGACCGACCCCGAGGCGCTTCCCAGCGAGGAAGCCGGTCTGGCCGGACGTCCGGAAGCGCTGAACCTGGTGACGATCTATGCCGCGCTGACCGATCGCAGCGTGAGCGACGTGCTGGGTGAATATGGCGGAGAAGGCTTCGGCAAGTTCAAGCCTGCGCTGGGCGAAGTGCTGGTCGAAAGCCTCCGCCCGATCTCGGCGCGCTTCACCGAATTGCTCGAGGATCGCGAGGCGCTGGATGCCATACTCGCACGCGGCGCCTCCCGCGCACGCGAGATTGCGGTTCCGACGCTCGACGCAACTTACAAGGCGCTGGGCCTCGTGCGGGGTTAAACCCTGACCGCAGTTCCGCTGGCAGAGACCATCAGCATCGAGCCGGTATCGCCGATCACTTCATAGTCGAGATCGACGCCGACCACGGCATTGCCGCCGCGCGTCGCCGCCTCGGCCTGCAATTCCTCGATCGCCTGTTCGCGCGCGTCCCGCAGTATGCGCTCGTAACTGCCCGAACGCCCGCCCACGATATCGCGAATATTCGCGAAGAGATCGCGGAACAGGTTCGCGCCGACGATCACCTCGCCGGTCACGATGCCCAGATATTCCTGGATCGGCTTGCCTTCGATCGTCGGCGTGGTGGTGACGGTTATGCCGCGTGCATCTTTCCAGGGTCCGGCCATTCGCTCTCTCCTACACTAGACTGTGTTGCCTAGATAGAGCGCCTGCCGTCCGGGTCAACCGTTGACGATGATACCGCCGTTCGGATGCAGCACCTGGCCCGACATATAGGAACTGTCCTCGCAGGCGAGGAAAAGGAAGGCGGGCGCGACCTCGTTCGGCTCGCCGGGTCGGCCCATGGGAGTATCCTCTCCGAAGTCGTCCATCTCTTCCGGCGGCTGGCCGCCCATCGGATTGAGCGGCGTCCAGATCGGACCGGGAGCGACCGCGTTCACGCGAATTCCGTCCCCGACGAGGTTCTCCGACAGCGAACGCGTGAAAGCAGTGATAGCGCCCTTGGTCGCACTGTAGTCGAGCAATCCACCCGAGCCCTTGTACATGGTCACGCTCGTGCAATTCACGATCGCCGCACCCTTCTTGAGATGCGGGCGCGCAGCCTGTGTCAGGTAGAACATCGAAAAGATGTTGGTCTGGAAGGTGCGCTGGAGCTGCTCGACGGTGATATCGGTAATGTCATCGTCTGGATGCTGCTCGCCCGCATTGTTGACGAGCACGTCGAGCCGGCCCCATTTGTCGATCACCCGGTCGACTAATAGCTTGCAGCTGTCGGGACAGCCGAGATCGCTTTCGTGGAGTAGCGCCTCGCTGCCCTCTTTCTTGACCGCCTCGGCGGTGATTTTCGCGTCTTCGCTTTCCTCGAGATAGGCGATCGCGACCTTGGCGCCCTCACGCGCAAAAAGAACGGCGGTCGCGCGGCCGATGCCGCTGTCGCCGCCCGTCACGATCGCCACCTTGCCTTTCAGCCGCCCCGATCCCGGATAGCGCGGCTGCCATTTCGGCTTGCGATCCAGGTCCGTTTCCGACCCCGGCATCCGGGGCTCTTCGGAGGTCTCTTCGACGAATGCAGTGTCGACGGTTTCGGTGGACATGGGCGAATTCCTTTCACCCGATCAACCACCTGTGGCGACTACGTGTTCCGTCGCCCGTCGCAACAGCGGCTCAACCCATGCCGAGTGCGGCCTTGTAGGTGTCGAGGATGGTTTCCTGTTCGCTGCGCTCGTCGGGCTTCATTTTACGCAACTTGATGATCTGGCGCATGATCTTGGTGTCGTATCCGACCGCCTTGGCCTCGGCATATACATCGCGAATATCGTCTGCGATGCCCTTCTTTTCTTCCTCGAGGCGTTCGATACGCTCGATCAGCAGGCGCAGGCGGTCGTCGGTGGCTTCGGCCATTTTCGTGGGAACTCCAGTGAAATGAGAATCGGTTGGCGGTGCGATAGCCATCGCTCCGCGCGGGGTGAAGGTGGCGACTCGCTAGTCCACGCGATTTTTCGCAATGCTCGCTTCCATCCGGGCAATCTGCTCGTCTGTCGCGGGCGTCTGGCGCGTTTCCTTCCATTCCGCCTGCGGCATGCCGTGGATGAGTTCACGCGCCGCCGGCCTGTCGCCTTCGAAACCGGCATCGCGTATCCAGTCGGCGAGGCAGTTGCGGCAGAAACCGGCGAGCCCCATCAGGTCGATGTTCTGCGCATCATGGCGATGGCGCAGGTGCCGCACCAGCCGCCGGAAAGCCTGTGCCGCTACGGCATCGTCGAGTTGATCGAGCGGGTCTGTATTCGTATCCATCTGTTACTTGTCCTTGAGTTGCCATGTGGCTCTGCCATAGGCGGTGCTTATGCAAAAGCTCGATCCCCGGGGCCGCAAGGTCAAGATCCTCGCCACCGTCGGCCCCGCCAGCCGCTCTCCCGAAATGCTCGCCCGCCTATTCAAGGCCGGGGTGGACGCCTTCCGCGTCAATATGAGCCATGGCGAACATGCCGATCACGAGCAGACGATCAAGGCGATCCGCAGACTCGAAAAGGAATTCCACCGCCCGATCGCGATCCTGGCCGATTTGCAGGGCCCGAAGCTGCGCGTGGGCAAGTTCAAGGACGGGCAGGCAGTCATCCGCCACTCGGGCCATTTCACGCTCGACCGAAATCCCGAGCCCGGCGACGAAACCCGTGTCGAGCTGCCGCATCCCGAGCTGTTCGGCCTGCTCGGCAAGGGGCAGCGCCTATTGATCAACGACGGTAAGATCCGCCTGAAGGTGATCCGCGCCGACGAGAACGAAATCCTCTGTTCGGCAGAAGTCGGCGGCGTGATTTCCGACCGCAAGGGCGTCAACGTGCCCGATGCGGAAATCCCGATCCCCGCCATGACCGACAAGGACCGCAAGGATCTCGCCTTCGCCATGAGCCAGGGGGTCGACTGGATCGGGCTCAGCTTCGTGCAGCGCCCGGAAGACCTTGCCGAGGCGCGGCGGCTGATGGGCGGCAAGGGTTCGCTCTGCGCCAAGATCGAAAAGCCGATGGCGGTGCGCCGTCTCGACGAGATCATCGAGATGAGCGACGGCATCATGGTCGCGCGCGGCGATCTGGGAGTAGAGCTGGAGCCGCAGGAAGTCCCGCCGCTTCAGAAGCGGATCGTCAACAAGGCGCGCACCGCGGGCAAGCCGGTGATCGTGGCGACGCAAATGCTGGAAAGCATGATCGAAAGCCCCGCCCCGACCCGCGCAGAAGTCTCCGACGTGGCCAATGCGGTTTACGACGGCGCCGATGCGGTAATGCTGTCGGCGGAAACCGCCGCCGGAGACTGGCCCGAAGAAGCGGTCACCATCATGCACCGTATCGCCAAGCAGGTCGAAAGCGACGAGGCCTATCTCGCCCGCGTGCGTTTTCTCGACACGCCGCCCGACCGGACCACAGCCGATGCGCTGGCGCATGCCTGCATGACCGTGGCCGATACCGTGACCATAGAAGCGATCACGGTTTTCACCGGAAGCGGATCGACCGCGCGGCGTGTAGCGCGCGAACGTCCGAGCGTACCCATGCTGGTCCTCACACCCAGCATGACCACCGCCCGCCGCCTCGGCCTTCTATGGGGCGCGCATGCCGTGGCGACCAAGGACATTGGCAGCTTCGAAGAGATGATCGCCAAGGGCAAGCGCATGGCGCTGCGCCACGGTTTCGGAAGCGCCGGATCCAAACTCATTGCTCTGGCAGGCGTGCCATTCGGCACCCCCGGCTCCACCAACCTGCTTCATGTCGTCACGATCAGCGGCGACGAACTGGACGGGCGTGAGGAATGATTCAGAAGCATGCGTCCCGGCTTTGCAAGGCACGCTTCTGAATCAATGTCCTGCCTCGTCAGATACTTGCCGACCGTTCGTGGATTTCTCGCTGTGCGAGCTTCGGGTTTCCCGTTAATCGGCCTATTCTCGGCTCGCACAACAGACAGGAGAGAGAACCATGTTCGACCAGGCCAGCATCGCGCGACGGGCACCCTATGCTCTGGCATTGCTCAGAATCGTTTCAGGCCTGATCTTCATGGCCCACGGCACGCAGAAGTTCCTGGGCTTTCCGGATGGGGAGAGGGCCGGAGCAGGCCTCGCGTTCGACAGCCTCGGGGCATTCGCAGGGGCGATTGAGTTCGTCGCCGGCGCGCTGATTGCCCTCGGCCTGTTCACTCGTCCTGCCGCCTTCCTCGCGTCGGGAACCATGGCGGTCGCTTATTGGTACGCGCACGCACCGCAGAACTTCTTCCCCGTCAACAATGGCGGGGACGCGGCGATCCTGTATTGCTTCGTCTTCCTCTACCTTGTCTTTGCGGGTCCGGGGGCGTGGAGCATCGACCGGCCGCAAGCGAATATATCGGCAGACTAGGCTTTCGCGGCCCGCTCCAGCCGGGCGCGCGCTTCGCCTTCACCGATGAGCGGGAGCAGCTCCTTCATTTCCGGGCCGTGGTCCATCCCGGTCAGCGCCTGTCGCAAGGGCAGAAACAGCGGTTTGCCCTTCCGGCCTGTTTCCTGCTTGAGCACACCGGTGAGATCTTCCCAAGGGGTGTCACTCCATACCAGCAGCCTTGCCGCTTCCGCGAGGAATTGGCGGTCTTCGGCAGTGAATTCGGGCTGTTCGATCGGCCCGGTGACGAGCCGCCACCATTCCGCCGCCTCGTTCACATGCGAAAGATTGGGGCGAATGGCATGCCAGCCGGTATCGTCCATGCCATCGGGAAGCCGGCTCGCGACATCCGCATAATCGAGCTGGTGCACGATGGCCGCGTTGAGACGCTGCAATTCGTCTTCGTCGAATTTGGCGGGCGCTCGGCCGAAGGTGGCGAGGTCGAATGTCTCCACGAGATGCCCGCGCTCGGCAATCGGTTCGACCGGTTGCGATGTGCCGAGCCTTGCCAATAAGGCGATGAGCGATTCCGGTTCTATGTCGCGTTCGCGAAAAGCATCGCAGCCGAGTGAACCCAGCCTCTTGGACAGCTTGCCCTCCTTGCCGACCAGCAGCGCCTCATGCGCAAACCGGGGAATTTGCTGCGCCTGGTATTGTGCAGCAATAAGTGCGGTAAACATCTGAATTTGAACCGCTGTGTTCGAAACGTGATCCTCCCCGCGAAGGACATCGGTGACCCCCATGTCGAGATCGTCGACCGCGCTCGGCAGCATGTAGAGCCAGCTGCCATCGGCGCGGCGGATAACCGGGTCGGACAGCTGCGCCGCGTCGAACTTCTGCGGCCCGCGCACGCCATCGTCCCAGTGAATCGGTTCTTCGTGGTCGAGGCGGAAACGCCAGTGCGGCGCAATACCCTCGGCCTCTTTCGACGCGCGCTGTTCGTCGGTGAGGGCCAGCGACGCGCGGTCATAGATCGGCGGCAGGCCGCGCCCTAGCTGGATCTTGCGCTTGAGTTCGAGTTCCTGTGCGGTTTCATAGGCCGGATAAACGCGTCCGGCTTCCTTCAGCGCCGCAAAGGCCGCTTCGTATTTCTCCAGCCGCTGCGACTGGCGTTCCTCCTCATCGGGCTCAAGACCCAGCCATGCGAGTTCGGCGCGGATCGCATCGACATATTCCTCGCGGCTGCGCGAAGCGTCGGTATCGTCGATGCGTAGCAGGAATCGCCCACCGCTCTTCTTCGCGAGCAGCCAGTTGTGCAGCGCGGTGCGGATGTTGCCGACATGCAGACGCCCGGTCGGGGACGGGGCGAAACGGGTGATCGTGGTCATGGAGCGCGCCGATAGCGCAAGCCGGAGACTATTGCGAGAAGAGGAGTACGCTCCGGTCGTTTCCGGAAATCAGCACACCGTTTTCCGGTGTGCGCTCGATCGTATCGGCCGCCTCAAGGGCGGACCAGATTTCCGGCAGCTCTTCCGGGTATCCGATCTCGCATACGACTTCGCCGTCATTGCTGCGGACAGGCGCGACAAATCTGCTGCCGGAAATGCTGTATTCGCGATATTGGCGCGCGCATTCGGGCTCCCACCAGATACGCTGCGCGTCAGCCGATAGCGCGATTCCGTAGCTCGCCTCGAAAGGGGCACCGTCGATGCCTGCGACCCGCCAGTATCCGGCCAGATCGACAGCCTGAGGGACTTCCCCGGCACCAGGTGCGGAGGATGACAGCGCATCGCCAGACTGCGCAGGTGATTGCGGGCTGCATGCTCCCAGCAGGATGATGAGCGCAGTTGGCAATAATAATAGTCTCATGCGGCGTCGCTCCCACGGCGGGCCACGACCGCAGCCCTTCCCTTGCGATAAGTAACGAATTCCGGGCCGAGTTCCGGATCGGGCGCACCTTTCTGGGCATCGCATTCCCCGCCATGCTGTCCGATTTCTTCCGGCGGAACCGGATGCGAGATAAAGAACCCCTGCGCCTCCTGCACCCCGAGCTTGCGCAACAGATCCATTTGCGCCCGCTCCTCGATGCCCTCGGCGGTAGTGTCCATGCCCAGCGCGTCTGCGAGCCGCGTGATCGTCGACACGATCGCCTGACTACCGAGATCATTCGCCACATCGGTAATGAAACCTCTGTCGATCTTGATCCGGTCGAACGGAAAGCGCCGCAGATAGCCGAGCGAGGAATAGCCGGTTCCGAAATCGTCGAGGGCGATGCGAACGCCGAGTTCGCGCAGGCGCAGCAGCGTGTTCCGGCCTGCATCTCCCTGATCCATGAGCACATGCTCGGTAATCTCGAGTTCGATCCGCTCGGGTGCAATATTGGTCGCATGGATCGCCTGGGCGACCGTGGCGACCAGATTGGGATTCTTCACCTGTGTTGGGGAGAGGTTGATCGCGATGCGGAAGTCACCCGGCATGGCCGTGGCATCGGCCAGAGCCTGCCGGATCACCCATTCGCCCAATTGCAGGACCATGCCCGTTTCTTCCGCCACATGCAGGAAGTCGTTCGGCAGGATAAGGCCGCGATGCGGGTGGTACCAGCGCAGCAGGGCTTCGAAGCCGGTAGTCCTGCCCGTGTCGAGATCGACGATGGACTGGTAATGCATGCGCATCTGCCCGCCTGCGATCGCATCGCGAAGATCGCTCTCGATTTCCCGGCGCTGGCGCGCGATCCGATCGAGCGAAGGCTCGAACAGGGCGAGATTGTCGCGCCCCTTTTCCTTTGCGGCATATAGGGCAAGGTCGGCGCGGCGCATGAGTTCTTCCGCGTCGCAATCGCCGTCTATGGATCGTGCGACTCCCACGCTGGTCGATACGCGGTAACTATGGCCATCGATTTCATAGGGCGCACGGACCACGGACAGGAAGCGATGGGCGCGTTCGATCAGCAGCCCGTCCCCTGCCCGCGTTTCGATAAGGACGGCAAATTCGTCTCCGCCCAGCCGCGCAACCAGATCCTCGCTGCGCACCTCCTGCTCGAGGCGGGTACCCACCTCGCGGAGCAACCGGTCGCCAATGAGGTGTCCCCTCGTATCGTTCACCGCCTTGAAATCGTCGAGATCGAGATAGAACAGGGCGATGCTCGAGCCTGAAGAACTCTGCTCTCCCGTCAGGCTTCGCAGCCGCTCGTTGAAAAGGTAGCGATTGGCGAGGCCAGTCAGATTGTCGTAATGCGCCATGAAGGCGACCCGCTCTTCTATGAGACGATCCGCCGTTACGTCGCGCGCCACGCCGCTCATGCTGCCGTCTTCCCGGGGTCGGGCGGATAGCCGCCAGTAGTGCAATTCCCCGTCCACCCGCAGCCGCACCAGAAGATCGCGGAACGGGCTGCGTTCGCTCACGCGAGTGGCAAGGGCGGTGCGTTCCTCCCCCGGGGTAAAAAGATCGATGAAGGGTAGCCCTTCGATCTGGCCGCTATCCCTGCCGAGGGCCTTGGCCAGGCGTTCGCTCACGTCGCGGAGATTGCCGCGGGGGCCGATCGTCCACAACCAGTCGGAAGACTGTTCTTCGTAATCGTTGAGCAGCATGCGCACGACGGAGGTGCTTTCGCGGCGCTCTATTTCGGCTTTTCCGGCCGCGACGAAATACCTTTCCTGCCGCCGGGTGGCTGCAAGCAAGGCGATGGCGAAACTCGCGATCAGAAGAATGGTTGGCCAGGCGCTCAAGGACGCGACCAGGAATGCGGAGGCGGCCAGAGAGCCCGACATGGTCAGGGTATGAAAAATCGACGCTTGCGGGGCCGTGCGGTGGACGAGAAGCGTACCGCACAGGACAGCAGTGCCGACGATCCCGAGTACGGCAGTTTCGAGGCCCACTGCGTAAAGCGCCAAATAAGGAAAGATGACGAACCAGATCGTCGTACCGACCGCCTGCAGGATCAGTATTCGGCGCCATTGCCGGCGCATTCCCTCGAACGGAGCATCGTCGAGGTCGAGGCTGCGATCCAGCACCACAAAAACGCACAATTGCAGCACCTGTAATGTCGCCCAAATGGCGATCACCAGTTGCGGCGCGTTGTTCCAGAACGTCCACAGCAGAATAAAGATCGAAACCAGAGCCGGGAGCAGAGAGAACGTGGCGCCGGAGCTGAAGTTTTTAAGCCGCCGGTATAGCAGCAGGTGTTGCAGGCGGTCGGCGTTCTGCACACGACCCCTGTCGCCCTGGTATTCGGTCACGTATTCGTATCGCGACACGACATTCCCCCGGTAGTAAGCGTCGCACAGCCCCATCCCGACTGCGGAACGATGGTGCAGCCTTGCATACCTTGGGTCAAGCGCAAGTAGGGCCGGTGAAGCCCCGCGCAGCCTGAGGCACGAACAAAAAGCCCCACCGGATCGCTCCGGCGGGGCCAAATGACCAGAGTGAAAAGGCCGGTTTATTCGCCGTCCTTCGCCCCCTCGTTGAGATACTCGCCAGCATCTGCATCAGTGCCGTTGGCTTCGCCTTCCATGACCGCCAGCGGATCGTCGCCGATCGCCGCTTCAGGACCCTGTGCCAGCTCGGCTTCATGCTCTTCCTCGGCAGTATTGGCCGCGATGATCGCTTCCTGGGCCTTCTTCCACTGTGCGCGCAGCGCAGCATCGCGGCTGGAGGCGGTCACGCGCATGCGGTTCATGCCCGCACCGGTACCGGCAGGGATGAGGCGGCCCACGATGACGTTTTCCTTGAGACCGACCAGCGTGTCCTTCTTGCCCTCGACCGAAGCCTGGGTGAGCACACGGGTCGTTTCCTGGAACGAGGCGGCCGAGATGAACGAACGCGTCTGGAGCGAGGCCTTGGTAATGCCGAGCAGGATCGGAGTGCCCTTGGCAGGCTCCTTGTTCCGGCCGAGCTTCGCATTGGTCTCGTTGAGTTCTTCCAGGTCGATCTGCTCGCCCGGCAGCAGCACGGTATCGCCGCCATCGGTAATCTCGACCTTCTGCAGCATCTGGCGAACGATCACCTCGATGTGCTTGTCGTTGATCTTCACGCCCTGCAGTCGGTAGACTTCTTGGATTTCGTCGACCAGATATTCGGCCAGCGCCTCGATCCCGAGGACATCGAGGATGTCGTGCGGGTTCGGCGAGCCCGAGATCAGCGTGTCGCCCTTCTTGACGAAGTCGCCTTCCTGGACGTCGATGATCTTGGTCTTGGGGATCAGGTATTCTACCGGATCACCTTCCTCCGGAACGATCGCGATCTTGCGCTTCGCCTTGTATTCGCGAACGAATTCGATCTTGCCCGAAATCTTGGCGATGATCGCATTGTCCTTGGGCACGCGGGCCTCGAACAGTTCGGCGACGCGCGGCAGACCACCGGTGATGTCGCGGGTCTTGGCGGCTTCACGCGAGGCACGGGCGAGGATATCGCCGGCCTGCACTTCCTGCCCGTCCTCGACCGAAAGCGCAGTACCGGGCGCCAGCATGTAGCGCGCGGCTTCGCTATCGTCTCCGGCATCGTTGAACAGCGTCAGGCGCGGACGAAGATCGTCCTTCTTGGCGCGTCCGCCGGTGCGGATTTCGGTGACCACGCGCTGGGCGATACCGGTGGCATCGTCGACGCGCTCTTCCATCGAGGTCCCGTCGATGAGGTCCTGGAAACGGACCACACCGCTGGTTTCGGTGATGATCGGCAGCGAGAACGGATCCCATTCAGCCAGACGATCGCCTTCCTTCACCTTCGCGCCATCCTTGTGCATCAGCACGGTACCGTAAGGCACCTTGTGGATTTCGCGCTCGCGGCCTTCCTTGTCGATCACTGCCAGTTCGCCGTTGCGGGCGAGCGACAGGATGCGGCCCTTCTTGTCGGTGATGGTCGGCATGTCGCGATATTCGACCTTGCCGTCCGACACGGCTTCGAGATGCGAGGTCTCGTTGAGCTGTGCGGCACCGCCGATGTGGAAGGTACGCATGGTCAGCTGGGTACCTGGTTCACCGATCGACTGGGCGGCGATCACGCCGACAGCCTCGCCGATGTTTACCGGCGTACCGCGAGCGAGGTCACGGCCGTAGCAGGTGGCGCAAACGCCCTGCTTGGCTTCGCAGACCAGCGGCGAACGAATCTTGGCGACCTGCGTTTCGGCCTCTTCGATCGCCTTGACCATCGGTTCGTCGACCAGCGTGCCGGCCTTGACGATCACTTCGCCGGTAGCGGCGTTGACGATGTCTTCCGCCGTGGTGCGGCCGAGAATACGCTCGCCGAGCGAGGCGATCACGCTACCGCCCTGCACGATGGCACGCATTTCCAGCGCATTTTCGGTCTTGCAGTCCTCTTCGACGATGACACAGTCCTGCGACACGTCGACCAGGCGGCGGGTCAGGTAACCCGAGTTCGCCGTCTTCAACGCCGTATCCGCGAGACCCTTGCGGGCGCCGTGGGTGGAGTTGAAGTATTCGAGGACGTTGAGGCCTTCCTTGAAGTTCGAGATGATCGGGTTCTCGATGATCTCGCCCGAAGGCTTGGCCATCAGGCCGCGCATACCGGCGAGCTGCTTCATCTGCGCAGGGCTACCACGCGCACCGGAGTGGCTCATCATGTAGATCGAGTTGATCTGCGCTTCCTTGCCGTCCTTGTCGATCGGCTGCGAGCGGATCTCTTCCATCATGGCGTCGGCCACACGGTCGCCGCACTGGCTCCACGCGTCGATCACCTTGTTGTACTTTTCTTGCTGGGTGATCAGGCCGTCCTGGTACTGCTGCTCGTAATCGGCAACCAGGGCCTTGGTGGCTTCGACCATTCCCGCCTTGGAGTCGGGGATGATCATGTCGTCCTTGCCGAAGCTGATACCGGCCTTGAACGCGTGGCGGAAGCCCAGCACCATGATGGCGTCGGCAAACAGCACCGTGTCCTTCTGGCCGGTGTGACGATAGACCTCGTCGATCACGTCGGCGATGTCCTTCTTCGTCAACAGGCGGTTGACGATGTCGAAGGGAACCTTGTGGTTCTTCGGCATGCACTCGCCGATCAGCATACGGCCCGGCGTGGTGACGAAGCGCTTCATCTCGACCTTGCCGTTCTCGTCGGCCTGCGGGACGCGGGCCATGATCTTCGAGTGCAGCGTGACGGTCTTGGTTTCCAGCGCCTGATGCACTTCGGCCATGTCGCTGAACAGCGGCAGCTTCTCGTGCTTCTCCCCATTTTCGCCTTCGACGAACTCGGGCGTCTTCTCCTGCCGTTCCATCGACAGGTAGTAGAGGCCCAGCACCATGTCCTGCGAAGGCACGATGATCGGCTTGCCGTTGGCGGGCGAGAGGATGTTGTTGGTGCTCATCATGAGCACGCGCGCTTCCAGCTGCGCCTCGAGGCTCAGCGGAACGTGCACGGCCATCTGGTCACCGTCGAAGTCGGCGTTGAACGCGGCGCAGACCAGCGGGTGAAGCTGGATCGCCTTGCCCTCGATCAGGACCGGTTCGAACGCCTGGATGCCGAGGCGGTGAAGCGTCGGGGCGCGGTTCAGGAGAACCGGGTGCTCGCGGATCACCTCGTCGAGGATGTCCCAGACTTCCTTGCGCTCCTTCTCGACCCACTTCTTCGCCTGCTTGAGCGTCATGCTCAGGCCCTTGGCGTCGAGGCGGGCGTAGATGAACGGCTTGAACAGTTCGAGCGCCATCTTCTTGGGCAGGCCGCACTGGTGCAGCTTCAGTTCGGGTCCGGTCACGATGACCGAACGGCCCGAATAGTCGACACGCTTGCCGAGCAGGTTCTGACGGAAGCGGCCCTGCTTGCCCTTGAGCATGTCGCTGAGCGACTTGAGCGGACGCTTGTTGGCGCCGGTGATGACGCGGCCGCGGCGGCCGTTGTCGAACAGCGCGTCGACGGCTTCCTGCAACATGCGCTTTTCGTTGCGGACGATAATGTCCGGCGCGCGCAGTTCCATCAGGCGCTTCAGGCGGTTGTTACGGTTGATGACGCGGCGATAAAGGTCGTTCAAGTCGGACGTCGCGAAGCGGCCACCGTCCAGCGGCACCAGCGGGCGCAGTTCGGGCGGAATGACCGGCACGACTTCGAGGATCATCCATTCGGGACGGTTGCCCGATTCGATGAAGCTTTCGACGACCTTGAGGCGCTTGATGATCTTGGCGGGCTTGAGCTTGGACTTGGTGGTCGCCAGCTCTTCCAGCAGATCCGCCTTTTCCTGCTCGAGATCGAGATCCATAAGCATGTGCTTGACGGCTTCCGCACCGATCGAGGCGGAGAAGGCGTCTTCGCCATACTCGTCCTGCGCTTCGAGGAGTTCATCCTCGGTCAGCAGCTGGTTCTTTTCGAGCGCGGTAAGGCCCGGCTCGGTGACGATATAGCTTTCGAAGTAAAGCACACGCTCGAGCTGCTTGAGCTGCATGTCGAGCAGCAGGCCGATGCGCGAAGGCAGCGACTTCAGGAACCAGATGTGCGCAACCGGCGCGGCCAGTTCGATGTGGCCCATCCGCTCACGGCGGACCTTGGTCACGGTGACTTCGACGCCGCACTTTTCGCAGACGACGCCCTTGTACTTCATGCGCTTGTACTTGCCGCACAGGCATTCGTAATCCTTCACCGGACCGAAGATGCGCGCGCAGAACAGGCCGTCACGCTCAGGCTTGAACGTGCGGTAGTTGATCGTCTCGGGCTTCTTGATCTCGCCGAAGGACCACGAGCGGATACGCTCGGGGCTGGCGATGCCGATCTGGATCTCGTCGAAGGTTTCGGGCTTCGCGAGCTGGTTGGTGAATTTGGTCAGTTCGTTCATGACTTAATTCCCTATCGGGGTAATTCTAAAGGGCGGGAAGCGGAGGGGGTGGTTGGCCCCCTTACTCCGCCGCGATCGCGAGGCCGTCGTCGTCCTCGTCGTCGGACAGCGACTTGAGTTCGACATTGAGGCCCAGGCTGCGCATTTCCTTGACGAGCACGTTGAAGCTCTCCGGAATGCCCGCCTCGAAGGTGTCGTCACCCTTGACGATGGCTTCGTAGACCTTGGTACGGCCGATCACGTCGTCCGACTTCACGGTGAGGATTTCCTGCAGCGTGTAGGCTGCACCGTAGGCCTGGAGCGCCCAGACCTCCATCTCACCGAAGCGCTGGCCGCCGAACTGCGCCTTACCGCCCAGCGGCTGCTGGGTGACGAGGCTGTAGGGGCCGATCGAACGGGCGTGGATCTTGTCGTCCACGAGGTGGTGCAGCTTGAGCATGTAGATGATGCCCACCGTCACCTTGCGGTCGAAGGCTTCGCCGGTACGACCGTCGAACAGGATCGACTGGCCGTCTGCGTCGAGACCCGCCTTTTCCAGTTCCACGGTAACGTCGCCTTCGCGGGCACCGTCGAACACCGGAGTACCCATCGGGACGCCTGCACGCAGGTTTCCGGCGAGTTCCACGATTTCCTCGGTCGAACGCGACTTCAGGTCTTCGGCATAACGATCACCATAGACGGCTTGTAGGCGTTCCATGACTGCCTCTGGAGGCTTGGCCTTGGAATAGTCTTCGGCGGCGTTCGGATTGGCCCTGTGCCACTCGTCGAGCGCATCGGAGATCTGGTGGCCCAGATTACGGGCCGCCATGCCGAGATGCGTTTCGAAGATCTGTCCCACGTTCATGCGCGAAGGCACGCCCAGCGGGTTCAGCACGATGTCGACCGGGGTGCCGTCTTCGAGGAACGGCATGTCCTCGATCGGCAGGATGCGCGAAATCACACCCTTGTTCCCGTGACGGCCGGCCATCTTGTCGCCCGGCTGCAGCTTGCGCTTCACCGCGACGAAGACCTTGACCATCTTGAGCACGCCCGGAGCGAGTTCATCGCCACGCTCGAGCTTTTCCTTACGGTCTTCGAACTTGTCGTCGATGACCTTGACGCTCTCGTCGTACTGCGACTTGACCGCTTCGATCTGCTGCTGGCGGCTATCGTCCGCAACGGCGAACTTGAACCATTCGTGACGGTCGATGCCTTCGAGCAGTTCTTCCGTGATCTCGACACCCTTCTTCACGCCCTTGGGCGCTGCCGAAGCCGTCTGGCCGACAAGCATGTCGCGCAGGCGGTTGTAGGTCGCACGGTTGAGGATAGCGCGTTCGTCGGCGGCGTCCTTGCGGAGGCGTTCGATTTCCTCGTTCTGGATGGCGCGGGTACGGTCGTCGATCTCGATACCGTGACGGTTGAACACGCGCACCTCGACAACGGTACCGGCAACGCCCGGCGGCAGGCGAAGCGAGGTGTCGCGCACGTCGCTGGCCTTTTCGCCGAAGATGGCGCGCAGGAGTTTTTCTTCCGGCGTCATCGGGCTTTCGCCCTTCGGCGTGATCTTGCCCGCCAGGATATCGCCCGGGTGCACTTCGGCACCGATGTAGACGATGCCCGCCTCGTCGAGGTTGCGCAGCGCTTCCTCGCCGACGTTCGGGATGTCGCGGGTGATGTCTTCCGGCCCGAGCTTGGTGTCGCGCGCCATGACTTCGAATTCCTCGATGTGGATCGAGGTGAAGACGTCGTCCTTCACGATACGCTCGGAGATGAGGATACTATCCTCGTAGTTGTAGCCGTTCCAGGGCATGAAGGCGACGAGGCTGTTGCGGCCCAGCGCCAGTTCGCCGAGATCGGTCGAAGGACCGTCGGCGATGATGTCCCCGGCCTCGACCGTTTCGCCCACCTTCACCAGCGGACGCTGGTTGATGCAGGTGTCCTGGTTCGAGCGCTGGAACTTCTGAAGCGTATAGATGTCGACGCCCGACTGGCCGGGTTCGACATCGCCGATCGCACGGATCACAATACGTGTCGCGTCGACCTGGTCGACCACGCCGCCGCGCTTGGCGGTGATCGCAGCGCCCGAATCGCGCGCCACGGTTTCTTCCATGCCGGTGCCGACCCAGGGCGCTTCGGCCTTGACCAGCGGAACGGCCTGGCGCTGCATGTTCGAACCCATCAGCGCGCGGTTGGCGTCATCGTTTTCCAGGAACGGAATGAGCGATGCGGCAACCGAAACGAGCTGTTTGGGGCTGACGTCCATCAGCGTGATCGTGTCGCGCGGAGCCATAAGGTTGTCGCCGTTCTGGCGTGCCGAGACCAGCTCTTCCACGAAGCCGCCATTTTCATCGAGCTCGGCCGAAGCCTGCGCGACAGTGTGCTTCTGCTCTTCCATGGCCGAGAGGTAGATGACCTCGTCGGTGACCTTGTTGTCCTTCACCTTGCGATACGGCGTTTCGATGAAGCCGTACTTGTTGACGCGTGCGAAGGTGGAAAGCGAGTTGATCAGACCGATGTTCGGGCCTTCGGGCGTTTCGATCGGGCAGATGCGGCCATAGTGCGTCGGGTGAACGTCGCGGACTTCGAAACCCGCACGCTCGCGGGTAAGGCCGCCCGGGCCAAGCGCCGAAACGCGGCGCTTGTGGGTGACTTCCGACAGCGGGTTGGTCTGGTCCATGAACTGCGAAAGCTGGCTGGATCCGAAGAATTCGCGCACCGCAGCGACCGCGGGCTTCGCATTGATCAGGTCGTTCGGCATCACGGTCGATACGTCGACCGAGCTCATGCGCTCCTTAACCGCGCGCTCCATGCGCAGCAGGCCGACGCGGTATTGGTTTTCGAGCAGTTCGCCGACCGAACGCACGCGGCGGTTGCCGAGGTTGTCGATGTCGTCGACTTCGCCCTTGCCGTCCTTCAGGTCGACCAGTTCCTTGACCACGGCAAGGATGTCTTCCTTGCGCAGCGTGGTCACGGTGTCTTCCGCGTCGAGATCGAGACGCATGTTGAGCTTGACGCGGCCAACGGCGGAAAGGTCGTAGCGCTCCGGATCGAAGAACAGGCCTTCGAACAGCGCTTCGGCGGTTTCCTTGGTCGGCGGCTCGCCGGGACGCATGACCTTGTAGATCGCTTCCAGACCCTCGTCACGGTTCTCGGCCTTGTCGACCTTCATCGTGTTGCGGATCCACGGACCGGTGGTGATGTGATCGATGTCGAGCAGCTCGAGGCTGTCGACACCTGCATTGTCGAGCACTTCGAGATTCTCAGCCGAGACCTCGTCGCCCGCTTCGATGTAGATGCGGCCGGTGCTTTCGTCGATCAGATCGGCGCTGGCATAGCGGCCGAACACTTCCTCGGTCGGCAGTAGCAGGGTTTCGAGACCGTCCTTGGCAGCCTTATTGGCGGCGCGGGGCGAAATCTTCTGACCGGCGGCGAAGACTTCTTCGCCGGTCTTGGCATCCACCAGCGGGAAGGCCGGCTTCTGACCGCGCCAGTTTTCGGCGACGAAGGGAATTTCCCAGCCATCCTTGGCGCGCTTCCACGTAACCTTGTCGTAGAAGTGATCGAGGATATCCTCGCTATCGAGGCCGAGCGCATAGAGCAGCGCGGTGACCGGCAGCTTGCGCTTGCGGTCGATACGTACGTTGACCACGTCCTTCGCGTCGAATTCGAAATCGAGCCACGAACCGCGATACGGAATGATGCGGGCAGCGAAAAGAAGCTTGCCCGAGCTGTGGGTTTTGCCGCGATCGTGATCGAACAGCACACCCGGCGAACGGTGCATCTGCGAGACGATGACGCGCTCAGTACCATTGATGATGAAGGTGCCGTTGTCCGTCATCAGCGGCATGTCGCCCATATAGACGTCCTGCTCCTTGATATCGAGCACGGAGCGGGTCTCGGTTTCCTGGTCGACTTCGAAGACGATCAGGCGCAGCGTGACCTTCATCGGGGCCGCATAGGTGATGCCGCGCTGGCGGCATTCAGTGGTGTCGTATTTCGGCGCTTCGAGTTCGTAATGGACGAAGTCGAGTTCGGCGGTACCGGCGAAGTCGCGCAGCGGGAAGACCGAGCGCAGCGTCTTTTCGAGGCCCGAGACATGGCCCCTGGCCTTGTCAGAGCGCAGGAACTGTTCGTAGCTCTCGCGCTGGACTTCGATCAGGTTGGGCATGTCGACGACTTCGTGGATGTCGCCGAAGATCTTGCGGATACGCCGCTTTGCAGTGCCCGACGCGGTGCTGCGGGGTGCCTTCGCCTTGGTAGCCATAAGGGGTAGTTACCTCTTGATATGTGCCTGTGCTCCCGCGCGGACAGGAGCTGTAATTTCATGTCTCATGCGCGTGAGAGCCGTATCGCGAGACGCAAAAAGGCCGCAGCGAATGCACACCAATAGCGGCGGCAGCTGCAGCTCATGAAAAGCGTCGCGATATGGAAACGCCGCTTCCATCCTGTGTCCGATCCCCGCGCATGAATCGGACTCGCTCGAAGCGTGCGGTCGAGGGGGCATGTAGGAAGCTGCCCCGCCTTTGTCAAACGCCAGATCGGCGGATTTCCGGGAATCTCGATTTTCGATAATCTACATATTTTTTTTCGATATTACCGATTGACAATATTTCTGGCTTGTCTTATTGTTTATCGATATTGACCATCAAGCAGTTCGATAAATGACCCGCTCTACACGTTCGTCGCTGGCCGCCCTCGCCACCATGCTCCTGGGCTTCGCCAGCCTCCACGCCGTCGTAACCGTGCCCGGCCAGGCAGCAAGCCTGACGGTCGCAATGCCGCGCCTCGCCTGATCCGTATCTGTCGGAGAATTCCCATGACCCATCACCCGAACGATCCCCTCCTGCTGGCAGGCAAGTTCATATGCCTCTTCATGCAAGGTCTGATGATATTCGGGGGCATCATACTCGCGCTCCTGATCCCGGCACTGCTCTTCTTTCAGGACGAGGTTTCCGCCGAATTCGCCGCCGAGGTGCAGGGCGCGATCGTCGACTTCCCCCTCGCCGCGCTGATGGGCCTGTTCCTGATCGGTCTTGCGATCGTGGCCGCGCTGTTCTTTTTCTTCGGCAAGCTGCGCCGCATCATCTCGACCGTGGGCGAAGGTGACCCCTTCCAGCCCGCCAATGCCGAGCGGCTGCAACACATGGGCTGGCTGATGCTCGCCACGCAGCTGCTCGTGATCCCCGCAGCCGCGCTGGGGATCTATTTCGCCCGGTTCGCCGACGAGGTCGAAGACGCCAATGTCGAATTTAACGGCGATATCGATTTCACCGGCATCCTGCTGGTGATCATCCTCTTCATTCTCGCCCGCGTGTTCCGCCACGGAGCCGCGATGCGCGACGATCTCGAGGGGACCGTGTGATGGCCCCCAGGACATCCGGCCCGGAAGGAACCCATATCGTGGTCAGGCTCGACGATCTGCTCCATGCCCGCCGCATGACGCTCACCGAACTGGCGGAGCGGGTCGGCCTCACCCTCGCCAACCTTTCGATCCTCAAAACCGGCAAGGCCAAGGCGATCCGCTTCTCCACACTGGAAGCAATCTGCCGCGAACTGGAGTGCCAGCCGGGCGACCTGCTCTCCTATACTGAGGGCGGAAACTGAGAAAAATGCGCCGGGCGCGTGTCCGGTGCATTTTTCCCTATTTCCGACTCGCGCAAATATGGCTATTTTGTGACCGCGCCGATCATGGCGCATAGGAATAGAACCCCATGAAGAAGATCGCTCTTGTCGCCGCCCTTCCCGTTGCGCTGACCCTCGCCGCCTGCGGCGAAACCGCAACCGAAGAAGCTCCGGTCGAAGAAACCACCGTGGTCGAACCGGCTCCGGTGGAACCGATGGCTGAAGAAACCCTGGCCACCGAAGAAGCCGTGACCGAAGAAACCGCGACCGATCCGATGGCTGAAGAAGCTCCGGTCGCCGAAGAAGCTCCGGCAGCCGAATAATTTCCGCAAGGCTGCGTAAGCGGCGCACGGAATTGACGGGAGGCCCGGTCTTCGGACCGGGCCTTTTTCGTTTGCGCACTCCTGCTCGGAAAGCCCGCGGCCAATACTGCCGGAACGGTGATTGCCAGCCCCCGTTGGTGGGTAAGACAACGAGGAGAAGCCCGCCATGAAACTCAGACTGACTGCCACCATACCGCTAGCCTTTGCCGTCGGTCTCGCCGCCTGCGGCGAACCCATCGACGGTAGCGACACGGCCGATCTCGGCAGCGATGTGACCGAAGCCGGTCCCGGCCCGGAAGGCGGCCCCGAATACGAACCCGGCGAAGACGGCCTGCTGCAATCCGATATGGAACCTGCCCCCGAACCGATCGAACCGGCCGCGGAGCCGATCGCGGGCGAAGAACCGATGGCCGACGATCCGGTCGATCCCGCCTATCCTGCCGAATAAAGGCAGCGCCCATCAAGCTTCGACTTGACCGGAGCGCCGAAATCGCTAAAGGCCCGCCACGCAATGGCGGGTCTTTCGATTTTCGCCTTTGCATCCGTCCGAGACAGTTGGTGACCGGGATTTGCCGGTCTTAATTTCCAGCCTAGACGGGGACAGAGATTTCCGGCTGGCCTTGTGCCCGCCGTTTCGCGCCAAGTGGCGCACTCCTTCCCCATCAACGGACCCGCCCGTGTCGACTTTCGGCCCCGCCGTCTGACGCCATGGACAAACGTAGCCGATCGTCCGGGATTCGTCCCGGCCGGTCATAGTGAAGGAGTATGGCATGGATCGTTCGCAGAAAACCGACGCGGTCGCCCAGCTCAACGAAGTCTTCAACCAGGCTGGCGTGGTCGTCGTGACCCGCAACCTGGGCCTTACGGTCGCCCAGTCGACCGAATTGCGTACGAAGATGCGTGAAGCCGGTGCGTCCTTTCAGGTTGCGAAGAACCGTCTCGCCAAGCTCGCCCTGAAGGACACGGACTATGAGGGAATCGACGAATTCCTGACCGGTCCGACCGCCCTCGGTTATTCCGAGGATCCGGTCGCCGCAGCCAAGGCTGTGGTCGAGTTCGCCAAGACCACCGACAAGATCGAAATCGTCGGCGGATCGATGGGCGCGCAGAAGCTCGACGAAGCAGGTGTGAGGTCGCTGGCCTCGATGCCCAGCCTCGACGAACTTCGTGGCACGATCGTGGGCCTCCTCAACGCGCCGGCAACCAAGGTTGTCCGCACGATCAAGGAACCCACCTCGATGCTCGCACGCGTCTTCGGTGCCTATGGCGCCAAGGAAGCCGCATAAGAGCTGGTTCTCGCATAGAACACATATTCATCGGGGCATTTTCCAATACCCGCCCCGGCCTTTTATTTGGAGTGAAACATCATGGCCGATATCGCCAAGCTTGTTGAAGAACTGTCGAAGCTGACTGTCATGGAAGCCGCCGAGCTTGCCAAGGCACTTGAAGAAGAGTGGGGCGTAAGCGCCGCCGCTGCTGTTGCCGTTGCCGGCCCCGCCGGTGGCGGTGCTGGTGAAGCCGCAGCCGAAGAGAAGGACGAATTCGACGTCATTCTCACCGGCGATGGTGGCAAGAAGATCCAGGTCATCAAGGAAGTCCGCGCCATCACCGGCCTGGGCCTCACCGAAGCCAAGGCCCTCGTCGAAGGTGCGCCGAAGGCTCTCAAGGAAGGCGTCAACAAGGCTGAAGCCGAAGAAATCAAGGGCAAGATCGAAGCAGCCGGCGGTACCGTCGAACTCAAGTAAGCATCAGGCCCGCAAGGGCGCTTACGCTTCGATCTCGTTTCGCGAGATCACCGAGGGGCGGTGCCGCAAGGCGCCGCCCTTTTTGGTATCGAGTGCAATTCCACCGACGAATTGATCACTTGAGCGGCCCGCGAATCACCTCATGCGCGTGGATGACCGGAACTCATCAATCGATGCCGAAAGCAGACTTTCTTCTAACGACGTGTGTGGACGGCTCTCCGTTGGCAAGGGATAATTTGAACTGAGCTTAGCTTGTTGAGGCGCCCATGTGTCCGGCCTT
>NZ_JAIGNT010000018.1 GCF_019711635.1 Qipengyuania huizhouensis
TCTCTGCTCTCCTTTCCGACTCACTGGAGGGAAATTATCCCCCGAGGATGGAGAGCCGTCCACGTCATCAATTGCGGTCAAAGAGCTTCCAAGCGTGAGACCATTCCTCGGTAAAGTGTCGGGTTCAACTCGGCCACCTGAGCCACAACATCATCCAGATCGTGATCCGAACAAGTTACCTCCGGATCCAGCAATCGCATCATCCGTCCGGACAGATAGTGGATGCTATTGTTAATCTGAGCCTTTCTAATTCCGCTCATGTCGCGGTCTCGCGCCATAATAGTCAGGGCATGAATTCCCTCTGCTATAAATTGTAGGAGCCTTTGGCGGGTTGATGAGCCGAGCTTGTCGCGTAATTCGTTCATGGCTTCCAATTAGCAGATAATGGCTACTTTCCACCCCATTCGTGACTTATCTTGCGAGGGCCGCACGTCCCATTAGCAGACGGTCGGCTTCGGTTTCGTATTGCGAGCATGTCCCACTTCGTCATTCCCAGCAAAAGTGGGGAGGACGACTTGGTTCAGTCTCCGCTCCCACCCTGTAGTCGACAACAGTTTCCTACACGCGCCGCCTCTGCTCCACGCTGGGCAATGAACCGGACCGACGACACCCCCCGCGCGGCACCTCGCCGCATTCCTTCCTTTCATATCACGCCCGGCCGCAGGCGCGGCGATGGGTGGACGCCCGTGAAGCAGGCCGAGTTCATCGGCGAGCTGGCGGAAACGCGCTCGGTAACCAAGGCTGCGCGGCGAGTGGGTATGACGCGCGAGACGGCCTATCGCCTGCGCCGCCGCAAATGGTCGGCCAGCTTCTGAGCGGCGTGGGATGCGGCGATGGGGCGGCCGGTCATGCCATTCCGGCCAAAGTTCGACGGCGCAGGGCTGATGGTGGCGCAACTGGAGAAGCTCGGGCTGCGCGGACGGGCGCTGGGCATGGCGCGGTCGGGGCCGATCTCTGCCGACGAAGAGGCGCCCCTTTCAAAAGTCACGAATGCCGAACTGGCATGGCGCTGCGAAACGGGGATCTGGAGCGTTATCCTGCGGCGCGGGAAATATGCCGGGGTGATCCGGAAAGCCGACGATTCCGCGCTTCTCCGGCTGGTCGCACGCACTGACCGCCTTGCATGGCGCGGCGCCGTGGACGCAGGGGCAGGTGGAAAGTCACGGGTTTGAAAACATGCCTGGGCGTAACACTACTTCCCTTGCCCTAACGGCCCTTGCGCAAAACCCTCGCGGCCGATCTCGTAGATCAGGTGGACCACCCGTTTGCCCTGATAGCGCTCCAGTTCATACCGCTCCGTGCGCACCGCCCCGATGGCCTCAAGCGCATTGCGCGAGCGGTAGTTGGTGTCGCCGACGCGGAACTCGACCGTGGCGACCTCCTCGAAGGCGTGGGCGAGCATGGCGCGCTTCATCTCGGCATTCACGCCCTTCCCCCAGAATTGCGGGGCGAGGAAGGTCCAGCCGATCTCCACCACGCCGCCTTCCTGCGCGTCGTAGCCGTCATAGCGGCTGTGACCAATGATCCGTTCGTCGCTCTTGCGCAGGACCGCCAGCGCGCCGCCGGACTTCAGCCCTTCATCGAAGAAGGCATCGAACACCTCGCGCCGCCAGCGGTCGTGGATCGGATGTTGTTCCCAGACGGCGGGATCGGAGGCGATTTCGTAGAGCGCCTCGCGGTCATCCTCTGCCAGAGGGCGCAGGACCAGCCGCTCGGTCTCCAGCCTTGGTTGCCGGTCGAGCGTCACCCCTGGTCAGCCCTTGGCGACTTCGCCCAGCGCGGCGATGAACTTCTCGGTATTGCCCGCATGGAGGCCCGCCACGTTGATGCGCCCGGAACCGGCCATGTAGATGCCGTGATCCTCGCGCAGCCTGGCGATCTGCTCCTTGCCGAGCGGCAGCATGGCGAAGAGGCCGTTCTGACCGGCCAGAGCGGCAAGGCCCACGCCGGGCACCTCATTATCCGCGGCGGCCAGCCGGTCCCGCACCCGCCGCATGCGCGCGCGCATCTCGTCCAGCTCTTCGAGCCAGGTGGCCGTCATGCCCGCGTCTTCGAGCAGCAGGCGCACCGCCGCTCCGCCGTGATCGGGCGGCATCGACCAGTTGGCGCGGGCCAGCGCATTGGCATTGGAGGCGATGGCGGGGAGCTGCCCCTCATCGCGGGCCATCATGTAGAAGGCGCCCACACGGTCGCGGTAGAGGCCGAAATTCTTGTCACAGCTATAGGCCACCAGCGCCTCGGGGACACGGGCCAGCACGGTCCGTACGCCCGCGACATCCTCTTCCATGCCCTGCCCCAGCCCCTGATAGGCGATGTCGAGGATCGGCAGCACATCGCATTCGGCGAATGCCTGCGCGATCGCGTCCCACTGCTCTGCCGTGTAATCGATACCCGTCGGGTTGTGGCAGCAGCCGTGCAGGAGCACCGCATCGGCCCCGCCCGCCCCGCGGATCGCGCCAAGCACTGCGTCGAGATTGGCCGTCCCGTCGGCATTTGCGTGATCGAAGGGCACGATTTCGACGCCAACATCTTCGAGGATCTGCGCGTGGTTGGGCCAGCTTGGAATGCCGAGGTAAACCCGCTTCACGCCCGCCTTCGCGGCAAGCGACACGGCCAGCCGGACCGCGCCTGTGCCGCCGGGGGTCTGCATCCCCTCGATCCGACCGGTCAGCGGGGAACCCTTGCCGAAGATATAGGGCATCAGCGCCTTGACGAACCCACTGTCGCCTTCCGGCCCGAGGTAGCTCTTGGAATCCTGGACCTCGAGCAGCTTCTTCTCGGCCTGCTTAATCGCGCGGAAAACCGGGGTCGCGCCCTCATTGGTGCGATAGACCCCCACGCCGAGGTCGATCTTGTCCTCGCGCGGATCGGCCGCATGCATCTTGATCAGGGCGAGAAGGGCGTCGGGAGCCTGTGCGTCGAGTTTGTCCAGCATGCCGCGTTCTTTGCGCAGATATGTTTGAGGCCGCAACCTCAATCGCGGTTGCGGCCCCTCAAACGCGGCTTGTTTTCCCCTGTGTCGTCAGAAGGGGAGCCACTTATGCTCCTTGGTGAACTTCATGTAGCCCGCATTCACGCCCAGCCGCAGCCCTGCGCCGACGCGGATAGGGATCAGCACAATGTCGCCCTTGCGCACGTAGCTGGCATTGAGTCCGCCCACCGCATAGGCCGTGCCTTCCGCCGCGGGGAAGCGTTCGTACAGCTCTTCGGTGTCGTAGAGGTTGTAAACCAGCACGAAGGTGCTGCCCGCGTTGGCGCCCGCATCGAAGCCGACCGAGGGGCCGGTCCAGTAAACCGGCATCTCGCCCTCGATCTTGTGAAACAGCGTGCCAGAACCATAGCGGGCACCCACGATGAAGGCACCGCCGGCTTCGCGGCCCACGATGTAGCCATTGGGCTCGCCCTGATCGGCGAGCAGCTTGCGGATCATGTCGGCCACACCCTTGGCGCCCTTGCCGAACACGCCCTCTGCCGCGCCGATGAGGTCGTCCTCGCGGTAGGTCGTGGCTGGATCGTCGACCTGTGCGGTCTCCACCGCATCGCTGGCCGCCGTCTCTGCCTGCTGTACGTTCCATTGCGGCTGTTCGGCCGGAGTGGCAGGCTCTTGCCAACCGAACCCGGGCTCGCCGGTTCCGGGATTCTGCTCGTCGGCCGGAGGCAGTTCACCCTCCGGCGCTTCGAGGTCGCCGTCGATCGGCGCATCCCAAGCGGCATCGGGGTCGACGCTTTCGACCTGCGCCGCAAGCGGCGTTGCGGCGAAGGAGAAGGCAGCCAAGAGGCTGGCGGCGAATTTGGTGACGGTGTTCATCTCGATCCCTTTTCCCGGCTTCGCGGCTGGCGAGCAAAGCGCTGCACCGCAAACAGAATCCCATTCGAGCAGCCTCGCAATGAAAGGGCGATGAACCGAATCCGAAATGCGCCGAAACGAGTCCGCACCGCGCCCATTGGAAGGAATTGAAGACCCGCCGATTTCTTCCTTGATGGGCGGGGGAGTGCTGGCTATAGCGCGCCCCTCGCAGCCGATGCGCGTCTTGCGGAGACGTGGGTGAGTGGCTGAAACCAGCTCCCTGCTAAGGAGCCATACCTGGTAACGGGTATCGAGGGTTCGAATCCCTCCGTCTCCGCCACTTCCTTTATTCAGCCGACAACGGCTCCCGCGATCAGTGCCTCCACCACTGCCGGCTCCGCCAGCGTCGAGGTGTCGCCGACCTTGTCGGATTCGCCTTCCGCAATCTTGCGCAGGATACGACGCATGATCTTGCCGCTGCGGGTCTTGGGCAATGCGGGGGCGAACTGAATGACATCGGGTGAAGCGATCGGGCCGATTTCGCCGCGCACGAACTGCCGCAATTCCTGCCGCAAATCCTCGCTCTCGGGTTCATCTGCATTCAGGGTGACGAAAGCATAGATGCCTTGGCCCTTCACATCGTGGGGCATCCCGACGACCGCCGCCTCGGCCACTTTGGGATGGGCCACCAAGGCGCTTTCCACTTCGGCCGTCCCCATGCGGTGACCGGACACATTGATCACGTCGTCGACGCGGCCGGTGATCCAGTAATAGCCGTCCTCGTCGCGGCGACAGCCGTCGCCGGTGAAGTAACGCCCCGGATAAGTCGTGAAATAGGTCTGGAAAAATCTTTCAGGATCGCCCCAGACGCCCCTCATCTGTCCTGGCCAGCTCTGGGTGAGGACGAGATTACCCTCGGTGGAACCTTCGAGCAGTGCGCCTTCATTATCGATCAGCGCCGGAAAGATACCGGGTAACGGTTTGGTCGCGCTGCCGGGCTTGGTTTTCGTCGCACCCGGCACTGGCGCAATCAATGCGCCGCCGGTCTCAGTCTGCCACCAGGTATCAACGATTTCGCAGCGCCCTTCGCCCACGACATCGTGATACCAGTTCCAAGCCTCTGGATTGATCGGTTCGCCAACCGTGCCCAGCAAGCGCAACTGCGAACGGTCATGACGCTCCACCCAGTCGTTGCCTTCCCGCATCAGTGCCCGGATGGCAGTCGGCGCAGTGTAGAAGATGGTGACGCCGAGCCTGTTCGAGGTTTCCCAGAAACGTCCGAAATCGGGGTAGCTCGGCACGCCGTCGAACATCACCGTCGTCGCGCCATTGGCGAGCGGACCATAAACGACGTAGCTGTGTCCCGTCACCCAGCCCACATCGGCGGTGCACCAGAAGACATCGTCTTCCTTGGCGCCGAACAGCATGTCGAAAGTCGCGGCAACCCACAGCAGGTAGCCGCCCGTAGTGTGCATAACGCCCTTCGGCTTTCCGGTGGAACCGCTGGTATAGAGGATGAATAGTGGATCTTCCGCGTTCATTCGCTCCGGCGGACATTCGGCAGAAACCGAGCCACGCAAATCGTGCCACCAGCGATCACGGCCCTCGACGAAATTCACCTCGCCTCCTGTGCGCCGAACCATGATGACGGCTTCGACCGGGGCTTTCGCGAGCGCCTTATCCGCATTGGCTTTCAGCGGAATACGCTTCCCTCCGCGCACACCCTCATCGGCAGTGACGAGCAGCTTGGCGCCGCAATCCCGGATACGGTCGGCAAGACTGTCTGGCGAAAAGCCGCCGAAAACGACCGAGTGGATAGCCCCGATCCGCGTGCAGGCCAGCATGGCAAAGGCGGCTTCCGGAATCATCGGCATGTATATCGCGACACGGTCGCCCTTCCCCACCCCGCATTCCTTCAGCGCATTGGCAAAGCGGCAGACTTCCTCGTGCACCTGTCGATAGGAAAGGCTGTAGCCTTCGCCCGGCTCGTCTCCCTCGAAGACGATCGCGGTCCGATCACCGCTCGTATCGAGGTGCCGGTCGAGGCAGTTGACCGAGACGTTGAGTTCGCCGTCGTCGAACCAGCGGATGCCGAAATCCGCCTCTTCGAATGAGCTCTTGTTTACCTTGGTCGGAAAGCTGTCCCAGTCGAGCCGCCCGGCTTCCTTCAGCCAATAGCTTTCCGGATCGCGCTGTACCGCTTCATGCCGTGCGGCCAGTTCCTGCTTCGCATCCATTTCGATTATCTCTCCTCGCTTGCGCCGGGATCATATCGGCCTTGTGCGCGGGCGCAATCGTCCAGTCCGACTATCGCCCCAGCTTGACACCGAACCAGATGGTTCGAGGCGTACCCAGATCGATCGATCCACCCTGGTTACGCGTGACGATTTCCGCATCGGTCAGGTTTTCGCCGCGCATGACGAATGAGATATCGCGGCTCAGTGGCAGCTGGACATATGCATCCAGCGTGGTGACTGCCGGCAGGACATCGCTTTCAAGATCGTCTTCGAACTGCTTTCCGACATGGCGAACGGTTGCAGCCACCCGCCCCGTCTCGCCAATCCGGTAGCTTAGTGTCGCGCTGCCGACCCAAGCCGGAGTCTGCGAGGGGCGATTGCCGTCGAAGGCCGCTCCAGCCTGTTCCGCCGCGGCATCGGTATAGGCAATCGAGCCGTCGAACCTCACTGCTCCAAGTTCGAGACCGGCGTTCGCCTCGACCCCACGGGCGTGAATGGCATCGATATTCTGCCGCTCACGCGTCACCGCATCGAGTGTCACATTTGCGATTGCGCCTTTCACCCGGTTGTCGAAAGCGGTCGCCGAGAATGCAAGCGCATCGCTTGGCGAGAAATCGATCCCTGCCTCAAATCCCTCCAACCGCTCATTGGCAAGCGCGGCGTTGGCATTGGTAGTGACGGGGAAGACCACGAATGGCCGGTAGAGTTCGTTGAGCGTGGGGAGGCGAAGCGCGGTGTAGGCTGCAGCACGCAGCTTCAAACCGCCGCCTGCATCGAACAGTGCTCCTCCGCGGAAAGATTGCGTCCATCCGGCGCGATCGGAATAGGTTTCCTCGAGAAGAACCGCACCCGCGGCATTGCGCGCGGTATAGAAGCCCTCGCGGATCGTATAACGATCAAGCCGCGCGCCCGCAGTGAGCGTCAATCGACCCAGCAGCAGATCGTCTTCGACGAAAATGCCGAGGTCGGTATTTACACCGCCTGCATTGCGCCGCTCGCTTATCGCGCCGGTGAAAGCACTGATGGCGGTTTCGTAGAGCTCGCCTTCGCTACGCCGGTAGTCGATCCCCAGGCGCAGCACATTATTGTCACCCACAGGAGGTCGGATCTCGAACTTGCCACCTAGACCGGTCGCGGGTGTGTTGCGCTGGTCGAGCACGGGAACGAAGCGCGTCGAACTGACGACGACATTTGTGAAATTGCGCGCCTGGACGTAAGCGAGCGCATCGAACTTCCACTCGCCGCGCCCGACAAGGCGAAGGCTTGCATCCTGACCGCTGCTCGAACTGTCGGCGCCTTCGAACCGCAGGGTCCGCCGATCGTCATAAGCCAAGCCGCGTGCCTGCAGTTCGATCGTATCGGTTAGCGGTGCGACGCCGCGCGCCTGCACGGACCAGCTATCGTACTGCGCCCTGGCAGACGCATCGACGCGTTCGGCTTGCGGTGTGGTGAAAAAGCCCTTGCCGCGATCCCAGCGGCCGGAAACGACGCCGAAACCCCTGCCCAGATTGCCAGCAAGATGTGCCGTACTTTCGGTTTCGCCGCGATCATTGACGTAGAGATGACCGCCGAATTTGCCGAGCGTCTCCAGGTCGGCGCTGTTGAATTCGATCGCCCCCGCCAGTGCACCTGCTCCGAATGGCCCTGAGCCCCCTCCACGCGTTACAACGACATTCGCGAGGCGCTCTGGTGCGATGGCGCTGAAAGGTATGAAACCGAAAAAAGGATCGGCCATCGGGACGCCGTCGAGCAGGACCAGCGCACGGCTCGTAGCATTGCCACCGAGAGAACGCAGCGTCGCCCCTTGTGCACTGGGGTTGGAAGAGCGGCTGTCCGACCGGCGAAACTGCTGGAATCCGGCAACCGAGGAGAGGGCATCCTCGATGCGTCCCGAACCGGTGGAGATCAGTTGGTCGCTGTCCAGCTCCTGCGTGTCATAGGCAGACGATGCCGGGGATGGCGGCAGCCCGGTCCCGATGACCACGATGGCCGGTTCTTCAACAGAGGGATCGACTTCCGCCGGTTCCACTCCTTGGGCAGTGGCATCGGCAGCGCATAGGGCAGATATGCAGGCCGCCGAAACAAAAAGGGTTGCAGGTTTGATCTGATTTACTCGCATCGATTTTCCGCTTCTGAAACGATGCATGGATGGGGGTCAACCGAATTAGCCGCTTGCGAACCTCCAAAACTACCGATGTAGCTATCTTACGTCTCGGCCGAGTTCTGAGTCTCAGGCAATCCAGACAGCCATGCTCACACTGGTGCCCGGTCCGCCATTGCACGCATGGGATTTTCCCGAATGCGACAGGTATTGAAACCGCAAGCCCGTTTCCTAGTTTTACTAATGCCGGATGCCAGAACGGGTCCGGCTGGACAGAGAGCGTCGGCTCTTTTGTTTCCGACGCCTCTCATGCCCAGATTGCTCAACATGGAGGATTTGGAAATGAGAACTGCATTTGACCTGACCCCATATCGACGCTCGACCGTCGGTTTCGACCGACTGTTCGACGCGCTGGAGAACAGCTTCCGTGCCGAGACGCCGGATGGCTATCCGCCCTTCGATATCGTCCGCACCGGCGATGACAGCTATCGCATCACGCTGGCGGTGGCAGGCTTCAGCCCCGATGAAATCGAGATCACCGCTCAACAGAACCAGCTCGTTATCGCCGGACAGCATACCGATCGCGAGGAGGAAGGCGTAGAGTTCGTGCATCGCGGCATCGCAACGCGCGCGTTCGAACGCCGCTTTCAGCTGGCCGACTTCGTCCAGGTGCGGGGCGCCGATTACGAGAACGGCATGCTTTCGATCTCGCTCGAACGTGTCGTCCCCGAAGCGATGAAGCCCCGCAAGATCGCCATCGGTGGTAGCGGGCCCGTCAACGACGATCCCGCGCAGCTGCCTGACAATAAGGCGGCCTGATAACGTCCCGCGGTCAGAGCGATAATTGCCGCAAGGGTCGGCCTTCCACGACCGGCCCTTGTTCGCGCCTAGCCGCCCGGCTCGAGCTCCAACCGGGCCGTGCGTTCTTCTCCGCCGCGTAGCAAGGTCACTTCCACACTCTGCCCGATCCGGAAATCGTCAAGCCGCGCCAGCAATTCGCCGACTCGTGTGACGCGTTCGCCATTCAGCGCAGTGATTATGTCGCCCGGCACCACGCCGCGGCGGGTACGCTGCGCTGCAGTCAGCCCCGCCCGGTCTGCCGCCGATCCGGGTTCGACCCGTAAGACGAACACCCCCTCAACTCCGCTCGCACGCTTAAGGCGATCGTTGACATTCTCGTCGCTGTCGATGCCCAGTGTTGGGCGTGTATAGCGACCATCGGCGATTAGCTGCGGTACCACGCGCATCACGGTGTCGATGGGAACCGCAAATCCTATCCCGGCCGACGCGCCCGAGGGGCTGTAGATCGCCGTGTTTATACCGATCAGCCGTCCGGCAGAATCAAGCAGGGGGCCTCCCGAATTGCCCGGGTTGATCGCCGCATCGGTCTGGATGAGATTGCGTATATCGGGTCCGCCTTCGTTGGGTAGAGACCGGTCGAGTGCGGAGACGATCCCCTTGGTAAGCGTCCAGTCGAGCCCGAAGGGATTGCCGATGGCAAACACGTTCTGCCCGACCAGCAAATCCTCGCTCGTGCCGATCGGAACGCGGCCCGGCGCCCTGAATCCCGCCCCACCGATCCTCAGAACCGCCAGATCGTGCTCGGGGCTCGCACCGACCAGAGAGGCTGAAAACTCGCGTCCGTCCGCGAGCTGGATCTGTGCCTCCGAGGCACCTTCGATAACGTGGTAATTGGTGAGGATATGCCCGGCATCGTCCCACACCAGACCCGATCCGGAACCGCGCGGCACGCTGTAGATATTGCGTGACCAGAAATCCGTCACACGCTGCCGCGTCGAAATGAAGACGACGGATTCGCGGGCGTTCCGGAACAGCTCGATGGTCGCGCGTTCATCAGCAGCAAGTTCGCCGCGCGGTGTCACGGTTGGCATTTGCGCGGCGG
Organism: Qipengyuania huizhouensis; assembly: GCF_019711635.1. Lineage (GTDB taxonomy): Bacteria > Pseudomonadota > Alphaproteobacteria > Sphingomonadales > Sphingomonadaceae > Qipengyuania > Qipengyuania huizhouensis. The sequence goes on from NZ_JAIGNT010000018.1 coordinate 10,029, forward strand.
GGGTCGATTGGGTGAAAAGCAGCGTGGCTACGGCGGTCAGGAGCAATGCGTTCATGGCTACAAGCACGATTATCCAGGGACGAAAGGTTCTACCAGACTCGACAAGCGAATTTCGCATTGCGGCCATCTAGTCCTTAAACCGCTGCAATCAATAACCGCAGCGCTCGGTCGGTCAGATGCGAACCTGTCATTTCATTGCCGTGACCGGAGAGCAAACGATGTCGGAGAATAGAAGTGGCGGAGAGGGAGGGATTCGAACCCTCGATACGGTTGCCCGTATACCGCATTTCGAGTGCGGCGCATTCGACCACTCTGCCACCTCTCCGCATATCGGGTGCGCTTGAATGGGCCTGGGCCCGGGTCGAAGCGAGCGCGCCCATTAGCTTTGCAAGCGAGCATTGCCAACCCCTTTCACGCGCAAAATCGGGGGATTCTGCGGCTCCGACGGTTGTCTGACCGGCAAGGCATCCCATATCCTCGCCAGATATGGACAAAGCATCGTTTTTTTCCGCACAGGCTGGCCGCACACTTGAAGCGCCACGCCGCATTCGCACGCGCTTTACAATCGGCGATGTGGTTCGCCACAAGGCGTTCGATTTTCGCGGAGTGATTTTCGACATCGATCCGGTCTTCGCGAACAGCGAAGAGTGGTACCAATCCATTCCGGAAGAAATTCGCCCCGATCGCGAACAACCATATTACCACCTGCTCGCCGAGAGTGATGACAACGACTACGTCGCATATGTCAGCCAGCAGAATTTGGTCGGTGACTCCATAGCAGGTCCAGTGTCCCATCCCGAAGTGCATCGTTATTTCGAACAATTTGAAAACGGACGTTACCGGATGCGGCAAAGCCTCACTCACTAAGCTCCGAGGGTCACGGAGCGGGTTCATGATTGGCTGGGTGATTAACCCCCAAAACAAACCCGCAGAAAAGTAAGTGGTGCCGCTTACGTGACTCGAACACGTGACCCCATCATTACGAATTAGATGCTCGCCTTCTCGGTGAGATTGCCCAGCCTCCTTAGAGGATTGTGAGTTTACTTCCCTATGTTCTGTTGATGTTCCCGCTATTTCCCGCTACGGTGCTTGCTAGAAACGGAGCTAGCAATCACGATGGCGAGCGGAAACGTCACGAAGAGCAGCGTTGATAACCTCCAGCCGGGGGTGAGGGACGCTTTCCTGTGGGACAAGAAAATTCCCGGCTTCGGGGTGAAGGTCACTCCCAAGGGGAGCAAGGTTTACCTGTATCAATACAGGATGGGCGGGCGCGGTTCGAAGGTTCGGCGCTTCACCATTGGCAAACACGGCCCGATAACTCCGGATGCTGCCCGCAAGGAGGCCTCACGGCTGGCCTCGCTTGTGCTGCAAGGCGAAGATCCACAGGCACAGCGGCAGGACCGCAGAAAGATCGCCGTTGAAAAGGCGTTCTCGCGCTATCTCGATCACTTCGCGGAACACTGCCTTAGGGTGGATTGGAAGGCCTCTGCCGATGAAGTCGAGGCGATGCTACGCACTTATGCCTTGCCGGTTCTCGGAGATAAGCCCCTGCCCGATATTACCGCGCAGGATATAAGCGCGGTTCTTCGGCCTCTCCGCAACAGGCCTGCCTCGCGCAGCAAATTGTTCGCTGTCATGCGCCGCCTGTTTCGATGGGCCAAGAGCGAGGGCGACTTAATCACCCCTTCGCCAATGGCAGACATGGAAACGCCTGCCCCTCCCCCTTCCCGTAAACGTGTCCTGAAAGATTGGGAGCTTGCGCTGGTGTGGGATGCTGCGGCCACGCTTGGCTATCCGTTCGGCCCGATGGTCCGTGTTTTAATACTGACGGGTCAGCGCCGTAACGAAGTCTCGGACATGCCTTGGCAGGAATTGGATCACGCCGAACGGTTATGGTCGCTGCCGGAAGAGCGCGCCAAGAATGGCGAGGCCACCAACGTTCCCCTGTCTTCGCTGGCGATGGCTGAATTTACCGGCATCGCCAAGGGCAAGAAGAAGGCGGAATGGCCTCGAACTGGCTTTGTTTTCACCACTACCGGCAAGGCTCCGGTGTCTGGCTATTCTCGCGCCAAGGCCCGCTTGGACAAGGCTGTCACCAAGGCGAATGGTGGGCAGCCGCTTGAGGATTGGACCCTTCACGATCTGCGCCGCACGCTGGCAACAGGGATGCAGCGGCTGGGCGTTCGGTTCGAAGTGACAGAGGCAATTCTAAATCACAAGTCTGGCTCCAGGTCGGGGATCGCGGGCGTTTATCAGCTTCACGAATGGGCTGACGAAAAGCGCGCCGCCCTTGATGCGTGGGCGCGACATATTCTTTTACTGACCGGCGGTGAGCACGGAAGCAACGTGGTCAGTCTCTCGAAAGTGCGGGCTTAATGGCCCACGGTGGCAAACGAACTGGCGCTGGTCGAAAAGAGACGCTGGACCTAATGAGCCGCCTGCACGTGGGTGCCCGCGCTCACAATTTCCAAGCCAAAATTGCACGCCGCAAAGCGATGGCTAAATTCGATCAAGCCATGATTGAATCGGGGGTCAGTGAGGCGCAAGAAAAGTCTCGTTCGATGTTGCGAACAGAAGGGCTCGAACACTGGCAGAACTCGTTTGAAGGTGAAGATGCGAGAGATGATTTAGGCTTTAGTCTGCTTACTTATCATCGAATGTCTGATGAACACGATCCTGAGGATGCGCCCCGTCTCGTGTCACTGACTTGAGGGCCGTACGGAACACGAAACCATGTTTACGCCGTCGTCGCGAGATGGGCGAGCTGGTACTATGGCGCGCCTATTACTCCGAGACGAATCCGCGCCTATTGGGCCGAGTACCGCCGATTTCAGCGAGAAACTTGATTTCTGGCATGGTTCAAATCCCGGCGAATCACCACTGGTAATCATCCATCCCGCAAGGCCCCTCAATGTGAGGGGTCGGATGGAGAAACACAGTGAAGAAGCTTCACACTGAAGAAGAAGAGGCTGCCCGTATCGGGCTTGCTCCGAAGACCCTTGCTAATCAGCGTTGTCGTGGCGATGGCCCCCCATTCCTCAAGGTGGGGCGGCTAGTCCGATATGACCCCGAACTTACCGACGCATGGCTTTCTGAGCGCGTGCGTCACTCTACCTCTGATCTGGGATTGGCCTAAATGGGCGTGGTCAGAACGGGGAACGCTACCCCTGAAAAGCGAAAGGCCCGTCCGGTGCTATCACCGAAAGGGCCTCTCATCGAAACAGCGCTGGCGTGCATTAATTTCGATGGGTTCGATATAGACGAAACTAGGCGCTTTGGCAATGCACTGTTGCGGGCGCGGGATGCTTGGGCTGACGATAACCGGAATGGCCGACGCTATTCCGACAAAGATACAGCACAGCGGCGGAACAGTCTGGCGAAATACCGCCAAGGCGGTGTGCGATGAGCGATATGAAGCTCAAGCAATGGGATGGCCGCACATGGTTCATTCCGGAGCCGGAAGGTTTTGTTCGCGGCCTCTACAAGTTCTCGCAACTGGAGGCTCACGACCTGCTCAAGCTCGGTCGCAGGCTGAATGAATGGGAGGCGCGGTTTCTTCAAACCGTGTTCTATCAACACGGCAGCCTAAGCCATGCTCAACGGCATTGGCTTCGCTGGATCGGCAAGCGCCACGGCATTTCGCAGGTGGCGGCATGATGCTCTCAATCCAAACTAAGTCGGTGCGCTGGCAACTGCGCATCGGCGACCATCGCCTTGACCCGTATTATGGCAAAGAGGCGTCCTCTCTCCTCAAGTATGTGCCCTTCTGGTCTCCCGATGATCGGGCATTGCTGAATCATGTTGCGGGCGGCGGTCACGTGACCAGCCGGGAAGTCGCGCAGTTCTACGCCTGCCGCTCCCACTTCTATGACTTATTCAGAGAGGGCACGCTATGACTGCAATGCTCGACCTTGAGCAAATCCGCGATGCCAATCCTCTACCAAGCGTGGTCGGTGGTGTCGTGAAGATCCATAAAGCGGGACGGGAATGGAAAGCATGCTGTCCCTTCCATCCGGACCGCTCCCCCTCCTTCACCATCTACAGCGGCGGCAAACGCTTCATGTGCTTTGGCTGCGGTGCGGAGGGCGATGTGTTCGACTTCGTGTCACGCCTGCACGGCGTTGGCCTTCGGGATGCTGCCGAAATGCTGGGCGCGGGCGATGTAATCACTACGGAGATTGCGCCCCTTCCGCCAGCCGATGAGGGTAGCGATAGGTTCGAGGAAGCACGTTCGATCTGGCGGGCAACATTGCCAGCCAACGGAACGCTTGCAGAGACGTATCTACGCTGGCGCGGAATATCCGTGGCAATACCTCCGACAATCCGGTTCGCTTCTCTCCGTTACGGCAAGCGCGGGCGTGACTATCCAACGCTCGTTGCTGCTGTCTCGGATGCGGACGGAAAGCTCTGCGGCATACAGCGCACCTATCTTGCTGACGATGGCAAGGGGAAGGCTGACGTTCCCAAGGCTAAGCTGTCGCTTGGCAAGGTGCGTAGCGGTGCAATCCGGCTGGCCCCTATCTCGCGTAAGCTGGTGGTTACTGAAGGCCTGGAGGATGGGCTGTCACTTCACGAAGCTCTGGGGGTCTCGGTATGGGTGGCCTGCGGGGCCTCGATGCTGCCGAGTATGCGCCTGCCTGATTTTGTCCGTGACGTAGCGATAGGCGGCGACAATGACGCGGCTGGGCGAGCGGCTGCCGAGAAAGCGGGTAAGGCTTTCACTGAGCGCGGGCATGGGGTCCGGGTGTTCTACCCCTCCGCACCGCACAAAGATTTCAACGATGAATTGGTGGGGAATCGCGCATGACTGCCGCGACGATGAAAAGCGCATTCGAGAATGCGGAAGTGGTGAGCCTGTGGGGCGAGCCGGACATGTCTGTTCTTACGGCAGGGCGGCGCAAGGCGGTCCCTATGCCGGGGGATATGTTTGGCGACCTGTGGCCGATGATAGAGGACTTTGCGGAAGGGGCCGGTTCCGCTCCTGATTACCCCGCCCTGTCCCTGCTATCCTCTGCCGCGTCTCTGATCGGCGGCAAGCGTAAGGTCCAGCCTTACGCCGACATTGCGCAATGGCGTGAGCCTGCAATCCTCTGGATAGCTGGTGTTGGCGATCCCTCGTCCAATAAGTCCTCGGGCCTAGAGTGCGTTATGGAGGGGCCGCTAAAGCGTCTCGAAGAAGCCTATTCCGAGCGCCACAGTAACGCGCTCCGGGATCACACTGGCGAACTGGAGCGTGCGAGGGCAGAGCGGGCCGAATGGCAGGAGTCCGTAAAGAAGGCCACCAAGGACGGGCTTGATACTCCCGCTATGCCTATGGTCGCTGTCGAGCCTGAACAGCCACAGCGCCGCCGTATGGTGGTCAAGGACGTTACGCCGGAAGCTATGGCCTCGATCCTGTCGGGCAACCCTGCCGGAACATTGCACTACCGCGATGAGCTTTCCGGCTGGCTGGCGAGCTTTGACAGATACGCTCCAGGTGGGCGGCAATTCTGGCTTGAGGCATACGGCGGGCGCTCGTTCGTTATCGACCGCAAGGGGCAGGATGGCCCGCTTACAATCCCGTTTACGGGCGTTTCGGTCGCTGGTGGCATTCAGCCTGACAAGATGATCCCCCTTATTACGGGGGCCGATGACGGTCTGGTGGCGCGCTTCTTGGTTTCATGGCCTGAGCCTCGCCCGTTCTCTCGCCCTAAGCGGTGCGGAGATAGCGCAAGGCTGGAGGCAATCTATCGCCGCCTTGATGAGCTTGATTGGGCAGAGAACGAGGTTGGCGACAAGGTTGCCCGCATCCTCACCCTGTCGCCCGCTGCCGCCGACATATTCGACGAATGGGCCAAGGGTAACGAGACGGGCATTGATGATGCCGGATCGCTGTTCAAGAACTTCTGCGGCAAGCTCAAGGGTGTGGTGCTGCGCCTGTCTCTGGTTGTCGAACTTTTGAAGTGGGCAGACAATGGCGGCGATGAACCAAGGGAAGTCTCTGCGCAGACGGTAGGCCTCGCTGCTGACTTCGTGGACCTTTACTGCAAGCCAATGGCCCTTCGGGTTTATGGCGATGCTGCGATGTCTCAAAGCGAACGGAACGCGGCTGTGCTTGCCCGCTATATCCGGGGCCTGCGTCTTCAGAAATTCAACGCTCGTTCTCTTCGCCGGGGCGCTGGCTATCCCGGACCAAAGAAGCCGGATGAACTGGACGCGGCCTTAGCACACTTGGTTGAGGGTGATTGGATATTGCCGGTTGCAGAGCGTGACGGGGATACTCCGGGGCGCAAGGCGCATAACTACATCGTCAATCCTAAGGTCCTGTCCGATGGGTAAGTGGTCGGACAGAGCAAAGCAGATTGAGGAAGGCCAGCCGCGTGCCAATAGTGCCAATAGTGCCATTAGCCCCCCTATTGACACTAATGACACTAACGGCACGGCCTCGCCGGTTCGCATTCTCAAGCACTGGCATAGCAAGCTGGTCGCCCTCGATCCTGAAAACCCGCCCGACGGATTCGGCGCTAAGGAATGGTGGCAACTCTGGCTGGATGCGTGCTGGCTTTACGAAACTCACGCGGACTATGCTGTGCGCAACGGGTGGACTGCACAAAGCCTGTTCGGGGTGAACGTGGACAATCCGCCTGCCGGGGGAATGGCCCAGCTTCTACAATCGTCCCGCTCTGTCGTGTTCAACGGTCCTCGGGCTGTGGTGCGGAGCTACGGCGTAACCTTCAAACGCAACTCGGCGTGGGCTGAGGGTTGCCCGCTCATTTGGGAGTTAGGGAAATGAACGCCGATTGGGGGTCACAGAATGTCACGTGACAGGGCAGAGGGCAAAAAAGAGGCCCGCTAGCGTGGTGCTGGCGGGCCTTAGTGTTGGGGTAGGTTTAGGGGTTCACCCGAATAGGCGCTGTGCATCCTTCGCCAGTGCGTCGGCAACCTCGCCGTTCTTGGTCCACTAGTATAGGTTCGCCATGTCTAACGCGTTCTTCATGTTCCTAGCGATGGTCGGGGTCATGGCCTTATTGGCGATTGGCCCTTGGGTGAAGCTCATGACTGCGGCAGACGACAAGGCCCGCTTGCGCGCCCTTCCGATGGCGGCGACCGGCACGGTGCTGTTCCTTGGCGTGTTCGTTCTCTTCGGTATAGTCACCGCAATAACCGAATTGATCTAGTCTAACCCGGCCCGATACGCTTGGGTCTCGATCCAGAACGTGTGCAAGGCGGAAGGTGGGCGACCCGTGCGCCCTCGATAGTCCCACGCTTAATCAGAATCGTTACAGAAACTTTGGTGCGATCATCTCGTTTTGATGGGATGTTCGAGTTCTTCCGACACAGCAAAGCGGCCATTGCCACATTCATGCTGGTATTGCTTTTTGGGTATGTCGCGAGAGAAGCAATAGGCAGGGTGTATGGTGCGGCAGAGGCAATAGTGTTGATCGACGCCCTTTCCCGCGCAGGGCTTTATCTCGGAGCGGCAGTTGCCACCGCTTCGGCCACAACGATAGCGCTCATGCTCACGATGCTAGGCGTAATCCGAAATGTCGATGAAGACTTCGACATAACGACCTATCGAAGCATCAGCAACATTGCGAAGCTGGCAACTGTTTCTCTCCTCACCAGCCTGTTGCTACTCTTGGCTTTTGTCCTGCCCACTGGCGAGTTCGAAAAGATGCCCACTCAGTGGTTCTCAATCCTCTACGAATGTCTGTTCGCCACCACTGTAATCATGGTGGCCCTCAGTGCCGCTATGGTGGTCAAGATTTACGTTACGATCCAGCGGGTGATTTCAAAGATTACTCCTGGGGGCGATATTTAGAGGCCTGAGGCGAAGCTCAGCCAGTTTACTCGCCCACACCATCTCCAGCCTCGATCCCAAACGGAACATTATGGAAACGAATGAGACGGCTGGCCCTGTCAGTCACTTGACTTACGCGTAAAATTGTGCTAAGCGAAACCCTGCACTTCGATGAATTATTGAGCGTGCGCCCATCGTCGAGACGACAGAAGGGGAGAGGGAATGCAGACTTCGCGAATTTCATTCCGGGCCAGCCCGTCCATTGAGGCGGCGCTGGCCCTTCGTGCTCAACGGGCAGGCTGCTCCGTTTCCGAATATCTCCGTTCGATGGTGCGTGAGAAGGTGGGGCTACAGTGACCCCGCAACCGGCCTCTCTAGGCTCGATCCTGTCAATGGCGCTGCAATCGACTTCTGCCCAGCAAGGGTGGCTGGCGGAAACTGCGCGCTTTCATTCGGCACAGGTTCTTGCTGCCGATGTGGCTGGCGAGCTTGGCGAAGATCAGGGGAAGGTGTGGGACAGCCTCACCCTCATTCCGGACAACATGCTTTCACTTTTGGATCATCCGCAGGGCTGGTCGGCACTGGCTGCCTATCTCGCGGACGATCTTAGGCGAGCGCCTACGGGCTACGCTCCCACGGTTCACTAACGGACGATGGCGGGGAACATGAAACACACAGGACAAGACGAACTCCCAAGCGGTGCCGCCCGGCGCACGTATGGGGCCGGGGTCTGGCTACCCCCTGCCGGTCGGACCCCGGCAACCAATCTCATTCGCGGAGGGGTGGCGGTATGATCGAGGAAGAGGACGGCAACACCTCGACAACCACGGCAACGCCAGTGGGGGGTCTTTCGCCCTACACCTATGCTTGGACTCGCCTAAGCGGTGAAGGTTCGCCCAACTCTCCGACAATGGCGACAACCAATTTCGGGGCTACAATATTTCCGGTAACGGAGTTCGGGTTCTTCCGCGTCACAGTAACAGATTCGGTCGGGCAGACTGCAACGGCCACTGTCTCGGCAACCTTCCGCAACCTTGGCGGTGGTGGTGGCGGGGAGATCCCCGCTTAGCGGGGAGGGGCTTATATGGCAGAACCGAAAAATAACGGCAGGAAACCGGATGGGACGTTCGCACCCGGCAACTCTATGGGGGGGCGCACTCCCGGCTCGCGTAACAAGACAACGCTTGCTGTCGAGGCATTGCTAGAGGGCGAACATGAAGCCCTGACGCGTGCCGCAATCAATAAGGCGCTGGAGGGGGACACTACCGCCCTGCGGCTGTGCTTGGATCGTATCTCACCGGCAAGGAAAGACTCGCCCGTTACCTTCGCTCTGCCTGCGATCCGTTCGATAGAGGACGCGGTTGCCGCATCGTCTGCCTTGCTGGCTGCTGTGGCGGCTGGTGAAGTGACACCCGATGAGGCGGGGCGGGTAATGTCGCTGCTGTCCTCGCACAAGCAGCTAGTGGAAACCTGCGACCTCGAAACCCGATTGGCCGCTTTGGAGGCAAAGCAATGAATGGAATTAAGCGAAGGCTGTCCGCGCTGGAAGGGGTGAGGCGGGAAGGCTCGCTATCCCCATGGGCAAAGCAGTGGCTTGGCATTCAGTTGACCAGCGAAGAAAAAGACCGAGTGGATAACGAAAGCCCGCCAGTGTTCGATGGCGATCTAAGCGGCTTTTCAAAGGAGGTTCGAGAATGGTTGCAGCAATAAAGCGGAGGCTGGAAGCCTTGGAAACGCGAACGCTCGGCGGGTTCGTTCCGTGGGTGCGGATTATCCAACACGTAGGGCAGACGGAAGCGGAGGCCACGGCAGACTATGAGGCAGAGCATGGCCCTATCGGTGAGAGCAATTCCATCCTGCGTGTGATTATCCGGAAGCCGGGGTGCCATGCCTAGATTAGCTACCAGACTTCAAAAGCTGGAAACGGTGAGCCAGCCGCCCACGCTGCGTCCTGTCCTGCTGGTCACGCCTGAAACCGATGTGGATGCGGAGCTTGCTGCATGGCAATCACGCTACGGTCCATGTGAGGCTGAGCCGCTCCTGATCCACCTTGTCGGCTTAGCGCCTTCCTGATCCAAAACCGGACATTCCGCAAACGACCCGATTGCGGTCAAAGCGCAAAAAAGGGTTGCGAATGCCGCTAGAAGATCGCTGGACGATGCAATTTTATGGTCAATTGGTGGGGAGATGCGATGTCGATCTCGGCGTCGGTCATTCTGTCGATCTTGATTCGAACATGCTGGCTATTGGAAGAGACGTAAGCCGGTTTCCTTGCGCTAAGCCTAGAACGTAGTTCCTCGATGTCGGAACACGCTTCACGAAATAACTCCTCCTCAGCGATGCAACGATAAGCAACTTCTTTGTCGCCATTCAGGAAGGCGCTATAACGAGCGAGCCCCCAAGCCACTTGCTCATGATCAATGACGGCCAGGTCCGATACTGCGATATAACCTTCGCTCGGACATCCACCTGAGGAATCCGCCAACGCAATCTGCCGCTCGCTTCGCATTCCCTTTTGCCTGTCGACCCACCAAACCTTAGTATCGTCTGACTCTCCAGTCGGTGTCAGTTTGACTAGCCATTGTGTGCGAATGCAAGAAGCACCTTTGCGCAATGCCTTTTCATTGAGGACGAGCGCAGACGAAGGGCGGAAGGTTCGAGAATGGCGAAGGGTCTGGCTTACAATTGGCTGTGAGGCACGCTCTTCAAGTATTAACTCTCCAAGTTCTTCGGCGGGGACCGAAGATGGCTCAGGAATTGCAACGAGAATGGCGGATAAAACTACGGGAAAAATGACTGAGTGCATGCAAGACACATTCTTTCAGTGTCAACGCCCTGTCAATCATGATGCCTACTTGTCAGGCATTGTCCGCTTCCCACCCCAGAAGTTGCCGCTTTGGCCCCGCATCGCAGGTGCCAAGAGCGGACGGGCAGATCGGCTACTCCGGCAGCAGCGGGGGCCGAAGCAGCGCCCATGTCCGAGTAAGGTCGGTAAAAGCATTAAGGGCTTTGCCCCGGACGGGAACGTGGGGCGCCGGGGGCGAATGCGCATCCCGCCCTTTGTCGTATCCTATAACAGTGGGATCATCGATTTGCGCAGGCTCAGCGCGAGCGGCTTCCCATCCTCCGCAGTCCAACTGACTTTCCAGATTTGTACCGGGCCGGCGGATAATGTCGCTTCGATTTCGAAAGGATTGCCGGCCCCTATCGGTTCGGCATAGCACGTTCGTACACGGCCCTCAGACGGATCGCACTGCTTGCGTCCGCTTGTAACCCGCACCGCTGATAGACTGTTCAACTCAAGCTTCGAGAGTTGCGCCACGCCATCGCACAGATCGCCTTGTGTACGGCAATCGACCTGCTCATCATTGATCCCGCCTGCCCGAGCGACCGCAACCATTTCGGCCAACGTACGCAAGGCGTAGACCTGCCGTTCTGGATACTGCCGGTCCGCGTGAACGAAGCCAGTCGAAGTAGCGCAGCCGACCGCGCTATTCGGGTTTGCCAGAGCGATTTCTTCGTGCCGAGACGTTTTCGTGACTGGCAAGAGAGCGGTGGGATCGGCACGTTCGGCATTGGGGTCGACCGTTTCGTTATGCAAGACGACACGGTATTCGGTTCGCACGCAGGTTTGCCCCGCCCCTGGGCGGACGCTGCCGGTGTAAATCGCATCGAATGCCTGTCCGGGAAGGTGATATTCGCGCCGCACGATGCCGCTGACAACATCGCCTCGGGCGTCGGCAGGCAGGAGCCGGTCAGCCAGCGCCATCGCATCGCCCGCGCGCAGTTCTTTCAGCGAAGCGGTCGGTCCGTCTTGCGCGTGAGCGGTGAAAGTGAGACCCAGTGCGAGCAAGGGGCAGAAGATTAAACGCATGATGTGATAATATCGCAAGACCGCGTTATCTCCAAACATCCTAATCGAAGCGGTTATCGCGCGGGAAGCGTTTGGCGGCAGAAGCGCCGTCTTTAATGGCAGCTTTTCGGGGAGTGAACGCCAGCCTTTAATTGCAGAAATGGGGGCGCATTGCTGCCGACCGGGCTTATCGGCCCGGCGTCCGCTTTCTTGCTTTAGTATCCTAAAAGCAGAACGGAAGCTAACCACCCCGTTCTTGCCGTTTTAGTCTCGCATACAAGATGCCAGAAGCGGACTGACAGTTAGCGACGCCATTTCGGACATTGCTATGTCGGCGGAAACTCAGTTTGAACGTTTCGCTAACTGATGTTTTAGCAATAACGCCCGCGCACCCAAAATCGAAATTACTCCGCTTCCAAAAGCCCAGAAATAGTCGGACGATTTTTGCAATTCCGAACCTGTCAGAACGCTAATGCAAATTATGGTCGATACTAAGAAGATCGATCCTAGCAGGAGCCAACTTTTTGTTGAGAAATGCTTCGCTTGCCATTCGTCTTTGCTAAGCTCGCTACCGACAGGAGTTCGGCGCTCCAATGCTCTTGCTGGTGCAGTGAAGTTGCGCACGCTCAGCAAAGAAATTCCCCCGACCATCGCTAAAGAAATGACAATGATACCGGGGCCTTCATCTATGAATTTCGGAGCAATCAAATGGCTAAGCACAACTGCTAGCACGGTGATGGCAACAGCAGCCCAAAGCATTCTGCCGCTGTCTTTTCGGTATTTGACCGCGAACTCCTTTTCTCCTCCGCGCTGACAGGGATCGGCGCTCCACGACCGTGCTTACGGTAGAGGAGGCGATCTCCTTCTTGTTCAAATTGGCGAAGGAAAATCTCCTCCATGCGGTCCAGGTTTCTTCCGAAAATCATATCCTTCGATATGTCGTCTTGAGCGAGATCCAGCAATACCTCAGTGACCATTTGCAAGTGAAGTACGGCGTCCGCAATCCACCCCGTTCTTGCCATTTGCGACCGACGGGTTGATCGCCAAATCCAGACCTTCCGTTGCCGACCTGATTGCGGACTATGTCCAAGCCTGCCACTCTTTGAAATGTTGCTAAGCAACAGCCTGAAGGATAGCCGGCAATGATCGAATCTCTCGTCCTTTTGGCGGTTACTGTGATGCTTTGTAGGTATGCTTACCTGTACGCCTCACCTTCATTGCAATGGCGGGTTCGGCTTCTGTACTCGTGCGTTCCACTAGTTGCTCTTGTCTTCGCGGGATGCGTAGTCGCTTATGCTCCCTATGCGCCAGAAGAATTGCAGTTATGGCTGATGGGTTCTTTCGCTTTGCCTATCTTGGCCATTTCCGTCGTCGCCATCAAAACTTTGCGTTCTATGGCTCTAGCGAAACGTAAATCTTCAGAGCAGCTCTCTTCCGATTAGCGCGTCCGGTTTCCACCCCGTTCTTGCCACTTGTGCCCTGTGCAGTGCTGACCAATTGCGGACATTCGACTGCCGACTAAAATTCCGGGCGTTCGAACCGAATTAACTCAAATGGCATTCAAGGCTTTCGCCCTTCCACATTCGACATCATTCTTGGTGCGGATCGGGAAGAGTTCATGCTAGCGAAAATTTAGGAGCCTCATCTGCCCTCACGCTTTTTTGCTTTGTTGGACACCCATAATGACGTCACGCCATACCACTGGCCTTCTCTCGCTTCGGGATCATAATGAAACCAGAGCAGCATCTCCAATCTCCGATGTCCTCTATCGCGTGGCCTTTGGAGCGATAGGCTGGCCTTGGCTCTTAAAAAGTCTCTGGGGTGGGACCCAGCGTAGCAAGTACGAACTAATGAACAGGGTTTCGCTGGGTGCGGGCGCTCTGCCGAACCTTGGGAGCTGGAAGGCTGACACTGGATTCTTGCACCGAATTGTCGACGCTGTCGAGGAACTGCAGCCGCGAGTTGTCGTTGAACTAGGAGCAGGAGCCTCAACCCTCGTCTGTGCCAAGGCTATGCAACAGAACGGACAAGGAAAGTTGTTCAGTTTCGATCAGCATGCCGATTTTGTAGCTGCGACCGGGGAATGGTTAGCTAGCGAGGGGGTAACGGCTCAAATCCGTTGCGCCCCACTAACTGCCACTATCGAGGGGTGGCCCGGAAGATGGTATGAGCTCGACCATTTGCCGGACCAAATTGACCTGATCATCATCGATGGTCCACCTTGGGCTGTTCATCCGTTTGTGCGCGGAGCTGCCGAGATACTGTTCAAGCGCCTCGCGCCGGGAGGGATAATTCTTTTGGATGACGCCGCTAGGCCCGGAGAGCGGGTGGTTGCAAAGCGGTGGCGGCGCAAATGGCCTGAGATTAACTTCGAAAGGGAAAATGAGAGTAGCAAGGGGACATTAGTGGGTCGGAAGGCTGACGGCTCTAACACCCATGCTTCATCACGACCGCGGTTCGCCAACGACAATGCCCGGACTATTCGCTGGCGCCGGGTCGCTGGGTTAGCTGCATTGTTTGCCTCTGGCTGGTTTGCAAACGAATGGTTGGGCGATTTTTCCACGCGGGCAAGTGCGGCCTCTTTCGTCAATGAGGCGCAAGAGGCCTACAGTGCGAGCCAGGTCCGATGGGAAATGACATCGCAAACTGAGATCATCGAGCTCAACCGGCGCGAAATTCTCGACGTGACAGGTATTAACCTTCCTGCCTTGCCTTCAGGATGGACCGTGTTGGACGCCCAACTCTACCCATCTGACCTAGGCAATTCAGTCATGGTGTCAGTGAAAACCCCGTCGGGCGAAACCATTTCGCTCTTCGCAGCGCAGGCTGAGACTACCTTCGGCGCGCTGCCCATGATGGAGGCTGATAACGGTGTTGCGGTAGCCTATTGGAAAGAAGGACAGTCGGCTATTGGATTGGTGGGCGAACTCGATTCTAGCAGACTTCTCGAACTAGCAGCTGTTCTCTCGCGCGACACCTGATTTACTCGATTGGTCTGATCACTCTTCGATGTGCGTCGGTAGTTCTCAATGAAAAGAAACCGTACTTGCTGGATGAAAGGCCAGCGTCCGCTTCCCGCCCTGATTTGCCCTTCATGCATGCGTTCTGCTTGATAGGTGATTGCTAGCAACCTAATGGCACTAATGACACTATTGGCACGCTGTCGGCCCCGGCCCCTACTCGACCTGCTGGGGGCGATATTTTGCCGCATCGTGATAGCTAGGTGATTGCTAGGGCTGTTTTCGGCTTACTCTGGCGGGCGATCAGTCCACCATGAAACCCGCAGAAAAGGTAGCGGTGCCGCTTAGGTGACTCGAACACCTGACCCCATCATTACGAATGATGTGCTCTACCAACTGAGCTAAAGCGGCACATTCTCTATTCAGAGAAGTGGAGGCCCGAGCCGGAATCGAACCGGCGTGCAAGGATTTGCAGTCCTCTGCGTAACCACTCCGCCATCGGGCCTCGCCCGGCCTCTCGGACGGGAAGCGGCCCACTAGCGATTCTGCCGGAGCAATGCAATCGCCTTGCGCACCGGCTTACGTAACGTCAGTCTGGACGTCTCGCGCGGCACACGCGATGGAGAGGCATGAGTATCGCCAGCCTTACCGATCCGATCACCGCCGAGGGCGGCTCCGTCCGCTTCGACAATCTCGACCACTGGCTGCAGGGCCGCACGCTATATGGCGGCGCTTCGGCGCTGATCGCCTATACCGCCGCCGTGCGGGCCTTCCCCGACCTGCCGCCGCTGCGCGCAGGCCAGGTGGCATTCGTCGCGCCAACCGGGCCGGAGGTCGAACTGAAGCGCGAAATCGTAAGGCAGGGACGCAATGTGACGCAGGTCCGTAGCGAACTCTGGTGCGAGGGCCAATGCACACTCACCGCCTTCTGGCTGTTCGGCACGGAGCGCGAAGCGAACGCCGAGCATGAAGCAGCGGAGATTGCCGACTGGCCGGGTCCGCCCGAAAATGCGGAACAAGTGATGGAAGGCATGGGCCCAGCCTTCATCCAGAACAATTTCGAGCTACGCCGCGCACAGGACCTGCGCGGACCCGGCGAGCCTGTGGTTCGCCGCTGGGCACGCCTGACGACGCGCGAAGGCCTCGATCCGGTAAGCGAGCTTATCCTGCTGGGCGATGTCATGCCGCCCGGTGCTATGCGGGCGATGCAGCGCCAGGGCCCGATCAGTTCGATCAACTGGAGCTTCAACCTGCTCGACACCCGGCCTGCCACCCGCGACGGTTGGTGGCTGTCCGAAAACGCCAGCCAGCACGCGGCGGAGGGCTATTCCAGCGAGCGGCTGCGGCTGTGGAATGCGGACGGGCAACAGGTGATGGACGGCATGCAATGCGTGGCGGTGTTCGGGTGACGAAAGCGACAGTGTGTCAACCAGGCATATCGCCAGCAGTGCATTGAAATATATAGCATTTTTTATAATATTCTGCAGGTGACAGATCGTATATTGGCCCCGCCCCCGGCCGCATTTGCGTCGCTGCTCTCCGCACCGGTTTCATCCGCCAAACCAGCTTCGTCTACCGCGTCTATCTCGCCTGGTGTGACGGTCTTGTCCGCTGCGTCTATCTCGCCCGTCTCGTCTGCTTCGTCCGCCTCGTCTGTTTCGTCCGTCTCGTCCGTCTCGTCCGTCTCGTCCGTCTCGTCCGTCTCTCCATTCCGGACTACCCCGTAGCGCACATCGAGTTCCTCGTCGGGGGCCACCCGCCATGCCTCCGGCCCCTGTTCGACGCGATCGCTCAGCGCGGCCAGATCGTCGCTTTCGAAGGCACTGGAGGGATCGTAGTCGCTGACTGGTTTGCGAACAAAACTGCCGCGCATGGCCAGCAGCGCCAGCGTCAGCCGTTCGTCGTAGCGGCGCGATGTGCCGATCAGTTCGCCGTTGTAGTAATGCGGCACCTCGACCCCGTTGAGCGCGCGGTCGAGCGCGGCTTCGGCCAGGACGTCGAAGCGGGTGACGAAGGCCGCCTCCCACCCCTTGTCGAACGGCGTGCCGCGCAATCGGGCGCGCAGCTTGTAAGCCGACTGCCGGCTCATCCCCACCGCCCGCGCCGCCGCGGCGACATTATGCGTCGCCGCCAGCTCGCGCAGGAACGCCGCCTGCCGGGCGCGGGTCCAACCGTCATGGCGCAGCGGATCGGCGGGCGCGGGAAGCACTTCCTTAGAGTCTGCTTCAACGGCTTCGCTATTGGTTTCAGGGGCAATCGGGGCAGCGGAAACGCCGGGCCGCTCGGGCGAGCTGGGGAGTGGATGTATGGTCATCCACGAGGTCAAGACAAATCCGGCGTGTGTAGGAAAGTGGTTTTTTCACAATAGGTTGAACGTGATGGAGTTGGCATGGAGAAAGCCAACAACGCCCACCGGAATCATTCCGCCCGACTTCGTCATCCCAGCGCAAGCTGCGATCATTGTCAGCCAACACCCCACGCCAGTATCATGGAACTGAATTAGATATACTGTCCCGGGAAATCTTTTGTCCCCGAAAATCAGGCCGGAACGTCCGGCTTGGGGTGGTGATCTACCCAACTCGCCTTCACACCACACCCGCTCAGCCTGAGCTTGTCGAAGGCCACTCGCCGAGGTTAATCCCTTGGAATGACCTTCTTCACTTAC
>NZ_JAIGNT010000019.1 GCF_019711635.1 Qipengyuania huizhouensis
ACCTCAGCAAGCTATCTCGGCTTCATACATATCGCCGCCGCCCGCCTCTGGACCAATCAGTTTGTCAACAGGGCCTAATACAATCCTGCAAAGATGCGGTGATCCTTCTACTGCAAGTTATTCTTGGAGGAGCAAGTAGCGCGACTACTTTTTGGGAGATTGTCCCCGACGCATAGCAATTGCGGCCATGACGCCACAGAAAAGCCTATGCGAAGGCTGGTGGTATTCCCTGCAATACGCTGAACAAACATGCTTGTGGTGTTTCTACCCTCTCCGTGGAGCCTCGCTATCCGGGCGCGGTCGGATCGAACCGGAGAAAGCAGGACACCGCGCCTTCCAGAGCATTGTAGCTACATCGGGCGATCGTCGGATAGTCGATCGCAGATATTTCGTCCGCCTGCCCTTTCGCTGCGGTAAGGATATCTTCGACGCATTTCGAACGCGAAAAGCCGGTGCGGCACAAATTGCGCGCGCGCACCGGCTTTCCGTGTTTCCGGGAGCGTCGGGGACAGTCCGACCGAACGTGCAACGGGGAAAAGTGCCGCACGCGCTCCCGCTTGAAGAGATGAGATCAGTCTTCCGCGTCCGGACCCGTCATCATCTCTTCGGCGACCTCATCGGTTTTGCCGCGGATCGCAGCTTCCAACTTGGCGCACATTTCGGGGTTTTCCTTGAGGAAGGTCTTCGCGTTCTCGCGGCCCTGGCCAATGCGGACGCTGTCGTAGCTAAACCAGCTGCCCGACTTTTCGACCACGCCGGCTTTTACGCCAAGATCGAGAATTTCGCCGATCTTGGAGATACCTTCGCCATACATGATGTCGAACTCGACCTGCTTGAACGGAGGGGCGACCTTGTTCTTGACGACCTTCACACGGGTCGCATTGCCGATCACCTCGTCACGGTCCTTGATCTGGCCGGTCCGACGGATATCGAGGCGGACCGAGGCATAGAACTTGAGCGCATTGCCGCCGGTGGTGGTTTCCGGATTACCGTACATCACACCGATCTTCATGCGCAGCTGATTGATGAAGATGACCATGCATTTCGAACGATTGATCGAACCGGTCAGCTTACGCAGCGATTGCGACATGAGGCGGGCCTGCAAGCCGACATGACTATCACCCATTTCACCTTCGATCTCGGCGCGCGGCACAAGCGCGGCGACCGAGTCGACCACGAGGATATCGACCGCATTCGATCGCACCAGAGTATCGGTAATCTCCAGCGCCTGCTCGCCCGTATCGGGCTGCGATATGATCAATTCGTCGATATCCACGCCTAGCTTCTTGGCGTAGACCGGGTCGAGCGCGTGTTCGGCGTCGACGAAAGCGGCAGTACCGCCCGCTTTCTGCGCTTCCGCAATGCAATGTAACGCAAGCGTAGTCTTGCCGGAGCTTTCGGGTCCGTAAACCTCGATCACGCGGCCCTTGGGCAATCCGCCCACGCCCAATGCGATATCGAGACCCAGGGAACCGGTCGAGATAGCTTCGACCTGCATGGCTTCCTTCTGGCCCAGCTTCATCGCCGAGCCTTTGCCGAATGCACGATCGATCTGTGCGAGAGCGGCGTCCAATGCCTTCTGGCGATCTGAGTCCACTTGTTTTCCCTCTATCAACTTCAGACTAGCCGCCATGACACATTCCCCTTTCGCTTTTCCAGAGCCACATCCGACTCTTCAACTGGGAAAGGGTGTACCGCGTTTGTTCCAATAGAACAAGAGTGGAACGAAACTTTTCTTATGGAGCAGATCGCCCATGCAATGTGAGGTGTTCCGAGAGCATCACGCTTCGGCTTTTATCTGCTCTCCCAGCACTTCGGAAACCTTGGCGTTAATTTGCTGAACGCTGAAAGGTTTCGGGATGAAGTGCATGTTTTCGATATCGATGTCATTGCGCAGTTGTTCTTCCGCATATCCCGACATGAACAGAATCGGCAATTTCGGTTTCACCTTGCGGATGGCTCTGGCCATGGCGGGGCCATCCATGGCCGGCATGACCACATCGGACACAACCAGATCGAATTCCACTGCGCCATTCGCGATCTCGGCCAAACCCTCTTCCCCATCGCGAGCGGTAGTCACGCTGTAGCCGGCGCGCGTCAGCGCACGCTCCGCGACCGCACGGACCATATCCTCGTCTTCCACGAGCAACAGCTTGCCACCACCCGACCATTCGCTGGCCTTGGCTTCATCGCCATTCTCCCCGTTTTGCTTTTCCGGCAGTTCGCCCTTGTGGACCGGAAGATAGACCGTGAAACGTGCGCCGGTCGGCCCACCGCCCGCCTCGGAAACGTTGTCGGCAAAGATGAAGCCGTTGGACTGCTTCACTATCCCGTATACCGTCGACAAGCCAAGCCCCGTACCCTTCCCCTGCTCCTTGGTGGTAAAGAAGGGCTCGAAAATCTTGTTGAGGTGCTCGGGCGATATGCCGCCGCCAGTATCCTGCACGATGAGCACGGTATAATCGTCTGCCGGCATGATATCGATGCCCATCTTGCGCACATCGCGTGCCGAGACGCGCCGGGTCGCGAGCGTCAGCCGGCCTTTCCAGTCCTGCTTTCCAAGTCGCGCAGCATGGCTCTGCATCGCATCGCGCGCATTAACTGCCAAATTGATAATCACCTGTTCCAGCTGCTGCGGGTCCGCACGAACCGGCCCAAGCTCCCGGTCGTGGCGAACCGAGAATTCGACTTTATCGCCCATGAGGCGTTTCAGGAGCTGGCTGACCTCGCTGACGACATCCGGCATCTGCAGGACTACCGGTCGCAAGGTCTGTTGACGGCTGAAGGCAAGCAATTGGCGGGTAAGCGATGCCGCACGATTGGAATTCGCCTTGATCTGCTGGATATCGTCGTAATCGCTATCGCCCGGCGTGTGACGGAGCAGCATGAGATCGCAATAGCCGATGATCGCCGTCAATACGTTGTTGAAATCGTGCGCGACGCCCCCGGCAAGCTGGCCAACTGCCTGCATCTTTGTGGCCTGTGCTACCTGGCGGCGCAGCCTTTTTTCTTCACTGGAATCGCTTATCGAAAGCAATACGGCCGCGTCGCCCAGTCCTCGCACTCCGGCAAGCCCGATCGAGACCGGCTCTTCCTTGTCGTTGGCCAGTCGCACTGCCATGTCACCGCTCGAGGTGGCGCCCTTGGCAAATCTACGTACCGTATCGGCTATTGCAGCCTTGTCCTCGCGAACCACTAGATCCGAAGGAAATTGCGGTAGTCCGTTCTCTTCCCGCTCCACGGCACGAAGAAATGCCTTGTTGGCAAAGAGAAATCGACCGTCGCGATCCGTAAGCGCCAGCCCTAGGGGCAAGGCCGAGAGCAGCGCCTCCAGTTGCGGGATCGCGGCCTTGCCGCTGCCTTGCCAGCCGCCACCGATCCCGACTGTGCTATCCACCAGCACCATAAGCGCCGGCGCCTCCTCCTCATCCAGCCCTGCCGGCGGATCGAGAGGAACATGGACCAGCGTTTGGGGCGACCCCTGCTGTCCTTCCCGGGCAAAGAAGATACGATCGCGGTCGTCGGATCGGAGCAACTGCACGAATTCCTGCCCGCTTAGCGTCACATCCTTTGCACCAATCGCCCTTTCGGCCAGGCCAGGTGTAGCAACCTGGACGATTCCATCGGGCGCAACGAGCGCCAATTCGATCCCGGAACGGGATATAATCGACCCGAACGGCCCGGAAATGCGTTCGGCGATACCATCATAGCTTCGTTGCTTGACGATCTCTCCGAAGCGCCAGACCAGGTAATCCTCCCCCCTCCCCACGCGCTCTATCGTCAGCCCGTAGGCTTTTTTGCCTGACGCAATGGTCAGTTCGGTGCATTCGGCATGGCCTTCCCGCCAGGCTTTCCTTGCAGCCTCGGATAACTTGCCGGAATCTGCATCGCTGAACTGGATCTCGTGCGGCGCAAGATCGGCGCCGAACCATTTTTCATATGTCGAATTCGCACAGGTCAGCCGATTTGCACGGTCGATCACGGCGACACCGCGACGCCGATTCTGAATAGCTGCGGCCGTCACGCTCCAATCGGGATTTGCAAAACCATCTGCTGGCATTTCCGGCTTGAAACGTGGAGCCAGCAGCAAGGTAAGCACGACGACAAGCAGAGTACCGCCATATGCGCTGGCGACGACAACCGTTCCCGCTGCCAACCAGACGAGAGCGACAGATAAAGCAAACGCGAGGACGATGCCGAGAATAAGCGGAAGCGGTGGTAACCCCTCGAGATCGCGATCTCCGTCCAGCCTCATTCGCTTTCCTCACCCAGACGTTCGTCGAGCCGCGCTTCCATACGTTCCAGTCTCTTCTCCCTCCTCCGGGCGACAAGAAAGCGCCAGACGAAACCTGCAGCAAGGTAACCGACAGCCGCGCTCACCAAAGCGAGCACGAGAAAGCCGAATGCGGTAACTCCACCGACTTCCAGCCACCCGGCCAATGCTCCGGTGTCTTCAGCCAGCCGCCCCGCGCCTGCCCCCACGGCAGCATCGAGATTCAGAACGACATGCCCGGTCCTGTTCGCGAAAAACAGCCAGAACGGTAGGGTGAAGGGATTGGTGACAAAAGTCACGAGCGCAGCAAGCGGAACATTAGCCCGCGCAGGCAAGGCCATGAAAGCGGCGAGGAAAATCTGCCCGATCGGCACGATGAAAGCTGCGAACAGCCCCAATGCAACCCCCCGCGGAACGCTGCGGCGGGTAAAACGCCATAACTCGGGAGAAAGGAACCGGTGAGCGATCGGCTTAAGAAAGCGGTTTTCCGCCATTTCTTCGCGTGTCGGCATATACTTGCGGAATACGTCCGCGAGGAAAGTCTTTGACTTGAACCCCTTCACGGATGCAGCCCCGCAGAACGCTCGATCGAGGCGGGGCGCATAGGCAGGTCGTGCGAGTGGAGCGGCAAAACAGGCATGATCATGGATGTGGTTAGCACAAACCCGATACGGAAGGGGAGCGAGCTATTTATCCCTTTTCGCGCATTAACCGCGCCTTGTCGCGCTTCCAGTCGCGGTCCTTGATAGTCTGCCGCTTGTCATGGGCCTGTTTGCCCTTGGCCAGTGCAAGCTCCACCTTTGCCCTACCCGTCGAGTTGAAATAGATCGACAAGGGAACAAGCGTCATCCCCTTGCGCTCGACAGCACCGAACAGCTTCTCGATTTCTCGTTCATGGAGCAAGAGCTTGCGCGGACGACGTGGCTCGTGGTTGAGCCGATTGCCATGAGAATACTCCGGAATGTTGGCGTTGACGAGCCACACCTGGCCATCACGAACTTCGGCGTAGCTTTCTTTGATCGACGCCTCGCCAGCCCTCAACGCCTTCACCTCGGTTCCCTGCAGCGCCAGTCCTGCTTCGAAAACGTCTTCGACATGGTAGTCGAACCGCACACGCCGATTGTCGGCGACGGTTTTCTGCTTGTCGAAAGTGGCGGGCTTGGGACGTGCCATAGGGTGCGCGCATCTAGGGTGCCGAAGTCGTTATGCCAAGTCAAACCAAGCCAGCATGCTCCAGGGCCTCGTCCACCGCCTTGCGGCTCGCTTCACTGGCATTGCACAGCGGCAGACGTACGTCGCAGGAAAACCAGTCGTGCACCCGGCTCAGCGCGTATTTGACCGGCGCCGGGCTGGCGTCGGAGAACATGGCGTAGTGGAGCGGGAACAGCCTGTCGTTCAATTCGCGGGCCTTGATCAGTTCGTTGGCGGCAATGGCCTCATGGAATTCGGCGCATAGCGCAGGCGCAACGTTTGCGGTAACCGAAATGCACCCGGAGCCACCCGCAGCCGAGTGCGGCAACCACAGTTCATCATTGCCCGACAATTGGCAAAATTCATGATCGAGTCCCATGCGATGATCCGCAACGCGTGAAAGGTCGCCGCTAGCGTCCTTGATGGCCACGATCCGAGTGGGATATTTCCGCACCAGTTCGACTACGGTTTCGTCCTCAATATCCGTCACGGTCCTGCTGGGAACATTGTAGAGCACGATAGGCAGATCGCTGTTTTCTGCCAGAAAGCTGAAATGCGCAATCAAGCCGGCCTGACTGGGGCGGTTGTAGTAAGGTGCCACGCACAACCCAGCAGCTGCCCCGGCCTTTTTCGAAAACTGCATGTGCAACAGGGCATTGCGTGTGTCATTGCTTCCGCAACCGGCAATAACCGGTACGCGCCCGGCTGCCTGTTCGATGCAGACTTCAATGACGCGATGATGCTCCGCATTCGATAGTGTAGAAGCCTCACCGGTCGTACCGCAGGGCACCAAAGCCTTGCTGCCGTTTTCTATTTGCCAATCAACGAGCTTGCGGAAAGCGGCCTCGTCGAACGATCCGTCGCGAAATGGAGTCGCCAGAGCCGGAATCGAGCCTGAGAACATTTACGTCCGTCCTACGTTAGAGGTATGAAATGCGGGCAATTTAGGCACCCGCCGACACAATTCATTCACCACCTGATAAGGAGGGGCCGGGCAGTATGTCCAGCATGGACCGGAAAACTTATTTGTCACTCGCACTTATGGCTGGCACCGCGCTTGCTATGCCCGTTGCCGCGCATGCACAAACGCCGACCAGCTGGCCGGATCAGGGTAATTCGCTGGTCGCCCAGCAGCCGACGCGGATTTCGCAAGCGATCGGCCAGTGGGAATATTTGACCAAGACCGACAATCTCGGCTTCGCACAGTATGCCGGTTTCATCACCGACTATCCCAATTTCCCGAAACAGGATCTCTTGCAGCGTCGCGCGGAAACTGCGCTGGATCGTGATGCAGTAACCCCGCAAGCTCTGGTCCAGTTCTTCGACGCGCATCCGCCGATCACCAACAGTGCCAAGGCACGCTATGCACTTGCACTGGCGGCAATGAACCGTCCCGAAGCCACCGAGCTGGCGCGCGAAGCATGGCGTGGTGGAACCATGAGCGGTCCTGCCGAGGCATATATGCAGGGCCTGTTCTCGCAGAATCTTTTGCCCGAAGACCACGATGCGCGAATGGATGCGCTGCTTTGGCAAGGTAATCCAGAAGCCGCCACGCGCCAGATCGTGCGGGTTTCGCCGACATACCGATCGATGGCGCAGGCCAGGCTGGCCCTTCTTCAGGGCAGCACGCCAAGCCAGGCCGGGCTGCCAGTACCCGATGGTGCTCTCAACGACAGCGGCTATGTTTACAATCTCGCTAGATTCTATCGTAGCAATGGCCAGCTGCCTTCGGCGATCAATCTTCTCTCGACCCGAGCCGACTTCTCCTCGCCTGCTTTCGAAGCAGCAGATTTCGTGAGTGAAGCACTCCGCGTGGCCCAGGGCGCCGATGCTCGGAGCGCGGTAAACATCGCGTCGAAGGTGGACGATCTCTTCGCACCCGGAACGGATGTTTCGGAGGGTTCATTTGCACTTAGAGACAAATACACCGACCTCATGTGGCTGGGCGGCACGAAGGCGCTTTGGTCGCTTGGCGACGGCGCGCGCGCTGCGCCGCTATTCTATCGCTACGGGACCGGGGCGAAGACCCCCCTTACCCGCTCCAAGGGTTTTTACTGGGCAGGCCGCGCTGCAGCGCGCGCTGGCGATCGTGCCGAAGCCCAGAGATATTGGACCATGGCGGCAGAATATCCCGACTATTATTATGGCCAGCTCGCCCTCAGCGAACTGGGCAGGCCCCTGCCCGCTTTCGAGCCGGTTCTGACGACCGGAATCGATGCGGGTACCCGCCTGGCCTTTCAGGCCGAGCCACTGACGCTCGCACTGCGCGATATTGCGCGCAACCGGCGCGACTGGCGCACCGAGCGCGCTTTCTTCGAAGCCATTGCCGAGAATGCCGATACGCCCACCGAAATGGCTCTTGTCGCAGAGCTGGCGCGGGAGACCGGCCTCAATGAAATGGCGGTGGTTGCCGGAATGGTGGCTGGAGAAACCGGCGTAATCGGCTTCGAGCGCCTCGGTTTCCCGACTGTCTCGACCCATGCGGGCGCGAACTGGACAATGGTCCACGCCATCGCTCGCCAGGAAAGCGAATTCGATCGTACGCGCGTCAGCCATGCCGGTGCTCGCGGGATGATGCAGTTGATGCCGGGTACCGCTCGCGAAGAAGCGGGCAAGATCGGCGTGCAGTACATGTCCGCCAATCTTACCGAAAGCCCAAGCTACAATATCCGCCTCGGCGACGCGCATTTCGCCCGTCTGATGGATCGGTACAACGGTGCCTATCCGCTTGCGATTGCCGCTTATAATGCTGGCCCGGGCCGGGTGAATGAATGGTTGCGCCTTAATGGCGATCCGCGCACCGGCGCGGTCGACTGGGTGACCTGGATCGAGCAGATCCCGTCCAATTTCGAGACGCGCTATTATGTGATGCGCGTTATCGGAAACGCCGTTTCCTATGCTAATATGAATCCGGACAAGTCGTCGGCTGCCCAAAAGGATATCCGGCATTACCTTCCGGGCTGACATGCGCTAGGAACTTGCCCGTCATGGAGGGCAAGACCAATCCGATCACGCCTGCAGGCTATGCCGCGCTGAAAGCGCGCTACGATCACCTGCTCGGCACCGAACGACCTGAGATCGTGGAGATAGTCAGCTGGGCCGCCGGTAACGGTGATCGAAGCGAGAATGGCGACTATCTCTACGGTCGCAAGCGCATGCGCGAGATCGACCGCGAGCTTGGCCATCTGGCGCGGCGGATGAAAGCCGCGCGAGTGCTCGCACCGCAAGACCAACCGGACAAGGACCGAGTTTTCTTCGGTGCGACGGTAACCGTCGCCGACGAGGACGATATCCGCCGGGAACTGACGCTGGTCGGCGATGATGAGCAGGATGCAAGCCGGGGGCGCATCGGCTGGTCCAGCCCGCTTGCTCGCGCACTCAAAGGTGCCCTCGTAGGCGACCTGCGCACTGTCCATCTGCCATCAGGCGACAAGGAATGGGAAGTGTGCGCGATCGACTATGCGTAGATATGCGGCCATCGGTTTAGCCCTCGCCGCGACAGTGGCGGGTCCGCTGTTCGCGAAGGACAGCCTGGGCGTCTTTTCTACCTGGGCGGCATTTCGCGATGCATCGGTGCCCCGCTGCTATGCCATTGCAGAAGCCGAAACGAGCCAGCGGCAACGCGATTTCCAGCCTTATGCGACTATCGGTACCTGGCCTGCAAGGCGGATCCGCGGACAGGCGCACTTCCGCCTGTCACGGGCGCTAGGTGAAAATCAGCGCGTTACTCTACGGATCGGCCAAGCCAGTTTCGTGCTGGTTCCGGGCAAGGCAGATGCCTGGGCGAAAGATACCTCGATGGACAGAGCAATTGTGGCTGCCATCAGGAACGCCCAAACCATGACAATATATGCGATAGATGCACGTGGTCGCCGTTTTTCGGACAGATACCCGCTGGCAGGCGCCGCATCAGCCATCGATGCCGCAGCGCTCGCCTGCATGCGTCGCTGATATAGAAAGGCCGGGAGCAGCGATGCTCCCGGCCTCTGTTTGCGTGGATGCGAATAGCGCTTAGAAACGCATACCGAACCCAGCCATCACCTGGTGGCGATCAAGGTCGATTTCCCCGAGATCGACATCCGGCGCATCGCCTTCGTAATCGATTTCAGCATCCGAGTAGTTCGAGTAACGGTATTCGACCTTGGCGAAGGTGTTACCGCTCAGAGCATATTCAACGCCTGCGCCTACTCGATATCCATCGGTATCGATATCGGCGCGATACTCCGTATTACCGCTTGCCGATCGGATGTCATAGGTCGCGTTGGTGTAACCGCCCTTGGCATAGACCAGAAGGTCGTCATTCGCCTTTACGCCGATGCGGGCGCCGGCGTAGAGGTCGCGACCTGCGGAGACGTTGCCAATGCCGAATGTCTCTACATCACCGTCGTCATATTCTACTTCTGCGGTCGAACCGGCATATTCGCCTTCTAGACCAAGCACGACGCCGCCGGCATCGTAATCATAGCCCAGGCCAACACCATAACTGACGCCTTCGATCGATTCGTCGTTTTCGCCCTCGATATCCTGGCTGCTACCTGCCTGGCTGACGTCGTAACCGGCAAGGGCTTCTACGCGGAAGCCATCGAAGTTCTCGCTATCCTGCGCCATCGCAGGAGTGGCAACGGCAAGCATCGAACCTGCTACGAGAAGGGCTGAGGTGGTTTTCATTTTTTCGAACTCCGTTTTGTTGTCCGCGATCTTCATTTCCGACCGCGTGGACCTTCAGAACGGAGCGAAAGCGGGATCAGTTTCATGAACGCTGCACAACAAGAAAGCGTGGTTTTTTAGCCACATAACCCGCGATGAAACGACATTTTCCAGCGACGAATTGTGCGGTGCAAAAAATGTCGACGAATGGAATTGCAAAATCCACTAACGGCGGAACCCAGGTGAAATGTCGGGAATTGTTCCGCCCCTTCGCTCAGGCTTTCAATTCATTCCGAATTTACCTATATGCGGGGCTCCCATGGCAGATACGATTTTGATGAGCATTCCCGGGCAAATCGACCCGGTTCCCGTCGCGCGTGATATAACGCCGCGCGATGATGGCCGCGTGGACCTCATCGGCTTGCCGAAAGATCGTATACGCGAACTTTTCGCAAACGCGGGACTGGAAGCCAGACAGGCCAAGTTGCGTGCCAAGCAGGTGTTCCACTGGCTATATCATCGCGGCGTGACGGAATTCGAAGCGATGACCGATATCGCCAAGACCATGCGCCCGTGGTTGGCGGAGCGCTTCGTGATCGGTCGGCCCGAAGTCGTCGAAGCGCAGCATTCGACCGACGGAACCCGCAAATGGTTGTTGAAGACAGCCGACGGGCACGAGTTCGAAATGGTCTTCATTCCTGATGCGGATCGCGGGACGCTGTGCGTATCGAGCCAGGTAGGTTGCACGCTGAATTGCCGTTTCTGCCACACGGGCACGATGAAACTTGTCCGCAACCTGACACCGGGTGAAATAGTCGGCCAGGTCATGCTGGCACGCGATGCCTTGGGTGAATGGCCCAAGGGATCCATGGCCGGTCTCGACGATGTGGAAGACAGCGCTGAATATACGTCCGATGGCCGTTTACTCACCAATATCGTAATGATGGGCATGGGCGAACCGCTTTATAATTTCGACAATGTGAAGAGCGCGTTGAAGCTGGTTATGGACGGTGACGGTCTTGCCCTGTCCAAGCGCCGCATTACGCTCTCGACCAGTGGCGTCGTCCCCATGATGGATCGCTGCGGCGAGGAAATCGGCGTGAATCTTGCGGTCTCACTACACGCGGTGACGAAGGAAATCCGCGACGAAATCGTTCCGCTGAACAAGAAATACGGCATCGAAGAATTGCTGGCGGCCTGCGCGGCCTATCCGGGTGCAAGCAATGCCCGGCGCATTACCTTCGAATACGTCATGCTGAGGGACAAGAACGATAGCGACGAGCATGCCCGCGAACTCGTCCGGCTCATCAAGCAGTACAAGCTGCCCGCCAAGGTCAACCTGATCCCCTTCAACCCGTGGCCCGGCGCAGGCTATGAATGCTCGACGCCCGAACGGGTGAAGCGCTTTTCCGATATAGTGTTTGAAGGCGGTATTTCCGCCCCTGTGCGAACCCCGCGTGGTCGGGACATCGATGCTGCGTGCGGCCAGCTCAAAACCTCTGCCGAAAAGAAAAGCCGGGCACAGCGTGATCGTGAAGCCGCTGAGGCAATAGAGGTCGCTCCCGCGTGAGCGCCGACGCGGCGACGATCGCCTACTATGAGGCGAACGCGCCGCGCTATACATTGAGCTTCGGCCAAGCCCCTAGCCGCCATCTGGACACATTTCTCGACCGCCTGGAGCCCGGTGTCCCCATCCTGGAACTCGGATGCGGCGGTGGACGCGATTCAGCGCGAATTATCGAACGTGGCTTCGATCTCGATGCAACCGATGCAGTCCCGGCAATGGTGCGCAAGGCAAATGAGCGCTTTGGTGTAGGTGCACGGGCCATGCGCTTCGACGAACTGCAGGCCAAGGAAGAGTATGATGCAGTCTGGGCGCACGCTTGTCTGTTGCATGTTGCCCGTCGCGATCTACCCGAAGTGCTCGGTGCGATCTATTGTGCTTTGAAGCCTGGCGGTCTGCATTTTGCCAATTACAAACTGGGCGATAGCGAGGGCCGCTGCTTGTTGGGACGGCTGCATAACTTCCCCGATCCCGAGTGGATCGAAAGCACCTATCGCGGCGCCGGTTTCGAATTACTCGAAACCGAAATCTATCGTGGTAAAGGAGCCGATGGAACAATGCGCAACTGGATCGCTCTGACGGTGACGCGGCCGTGAGCGAAGGCGCGATCGTCCATGCATTATGCGTAGGCCAGCCAGCTCCTTTGGCCGATGGCAAGATCAGTTCGATCGACAAGCACATCGTGGACGGCCCGGTCAGAATCGACCGGATGGGCCTTGAAGGCGACACCCAGTCGGATCGAAAACATCACGGCGGCGAGCATATGGCGGTCCATGTCTATGCCGCCGACCACTATCCCTCTTGGCGCCGTGAAATTCCCGATGTCGACCGCCTGGCCTTACCTGGGGCTTTCGGTGAAAACCTCTATGCAGAAGGGCTTACCGAGTCTCAGGTCTATATTGGTGATCGCTATCGTCTCGGTACCGCTCTTCTCGAACTCAGCATGGGTCGTCAGCCCTGCAGCACACTCGAAAGGCATTTCCGTCGCAAAGAAATGGTTCGCCGGATTATCGCCAATCGGCGCTGCGGCTGGTATTTCCGCGTGATCGAAGAAGGAGAAGCGACGGCAGGCGACCGCATCGAACTGGTCGAGCGATTCCAGACCCGGTGGAGCGTGGATAAAGCTTTCGGCCTGCTTTTTGATCCGAAGCGCGATTTCACGCCATCCGAAGTGCGCGATCTGCTTTCGATCCGGCGACTCGGGCCGCAATGGCAAGCCAAGCTCGAAGCGAAATTGCGCTGAGCTGCACGGCTCATCCGATTGTCCCACACAGTTTATCGCTAATTTCGAGCTAATCGCATCCGTTCATCCGCGGTTGTATTCCGCTGAGCAATCTAGTCGCCAGAGACCTGATAAAGGGGACATATAATGAAAAAATTTACAATCGCATTCGGCGCTGCTGCTCTGGCTTTGACCGGAGTCGGCACCGCAACACCGGCGGCGGCCGATCCGCCGTCCTGGGCACCGGCCCATGGCAAGCGTGCTAAGGACCGGGCCCACCGCCACCGCATGTATGACGACCGCGGCTATTATGTGCAGCCGCGCCGCATCTCCCGTAACAGCTACATGTGGCGGGGCCGCGACGGCCGTTATTATTGCAAGCGCGACAATGGCACTACAGGACTGGTGATCGGCGCCGGCGTCGGTGCCCTTGCCGGACATGAACTTGCCGGTCGCGGCGACCGCACGCTCGGAGCGATCCTTGGCGGCGCCGTTGGTGCAGTCGTCGGTCGCGAGATCGACCGCGGAAGCCTCCGCTGCCGGTAAAACCCGGATCCGAAACTCGCTATTCCCGGCGTCGTCACCCAGCGGTGGGGGCGCCGATTGCATTCCTGCAGCTTCCCTTCGGCAAATGCAGTGTTATGGTCTCTCTTGCATGAGGCAGGAGAGACCTTCGGTGCTCGTAACGGGCGGAGCCAAACGCATCGGCGGGGCCATCTCCCGCATCTTCGGCGAATCAGGATGGCACGTCGTCATCCATTATAATTCCTCTGGACACGCCGCCGAGACGCTCGCCGGCGAGCTTCCCAGCGCAGAGACCATCGAAGCCGATTTATCCGATACCGGTGCGGGGATCGCCATGATCCGAAACTTCGCAGCCAAACTCCCGGATTGGCGCGCCCTGGTGAATTGTGCATCCATATTCGATCCTGATGATGTGGCTGCGCTCGATCCCGAAACGAACGAACGCGTTATGCAGGTAAATGCCCGCAGTCCGGCAAGCATGGCTCAGGCCTATCTCGCACATGCAAAGTCCAGTGCAGGGCGCAGGGTCATTCAGATAACCGACCAGAAACTCGCCAATCCGAACCCGGACTTCTTCAGCTATACCATGAGCAAATACGCGCTCGATTCCACTATTGCTATGCTTTCCCTGGGCGCGGCCGGACCGGACGACCGCGTATACGGCCTTGCCCCCGGCGCAATTCTCGCCAGCCATGACCAGAGCGACGAAGAAGCGGAAATCTCGCACAGGATGAACCTGCTCGGACGGCGGACTTCCGCCAGAGAAGTAGCTGAAGCCGCACTTTTCCTTGCGGAAGGGCATCTGGCGAGTGGACAGACACTCTTCGTCGATAGCGGACAACACCTGCTGCGTCAGCGCCGCGATGTCATCTATCTCGCACGGGAAGCCGCAGAGGCATGAAGCGCCACAAGCTCTCGACCCGGCTTTGGCACTGGATCAATCTCGTTTGCGTCGTCATGCTGTTCATGTCGGGACTCACAATTTCCAACGCGCATCCTCGCCTTTACTGGGGTGACTGGGGCTTCGCACCCGAGCAGGCCTGGCTCATCGTGCCACGCTTTCCCGACTGGATGACCATCCCCGGATACTACAGTTTAGCCGTGGCTCGCGACTGGCATATCCTCATGGCCTGGCCCTTTGCGCTCGGCTTGCTCTTCATGTGGATGGCCATGCTGCTAAACCGGCATTTCAAACGTGACATCGCCACTAGCCGAAAAGACTGGAAGCCCGCCGCGATAGCCGCAGACATCAAGGCCCATCTCAGGCTCGATTTCGACCACGGCCAAGGCAAGTACAATTTCCTCCAGAAACTCGCCTATGGGCTGGTCCTGGGTGTATTCCTGCCAATGATGGTGTTCACCGGCATCGCCATCAGCCCCGGCATGGAGCCGACTTTCGGCTGGCTGATCGAAATTCTCGGCGGAAGGCAGTCGGCGCGCAGCCTGCATTTCATCTTCGCATTCGCCACTTTGGGTTTCTTTATCGTCCATGTCGTGTTCGTGCTGCTTGCCGGTCCGTTCGGACAGATCCGCGACATGATTACCGGAGGGCGCAGTCATGAAGCGTAGGGGATTCCTTGCCGTTCTCGGTGCCGCCTTCGTCGCCGGCTGCAACAAGGTGGCTGAAACGAACGCCGGGTCGAAACTGCTCGGCGCTGCAGAAAAATGGCATGAAGGCGCCCACCGATTCCTGACCGACCGCAAGGCGCTGGCCCCCGAATATCCGCGTAGTGCCATCTCGCCATACTTTCGTGGCAATGGCTCCATCGATCCGCAGAACGGGGATTACCCGCAACAAGCAGCCGAAAACTTCGCCAACTGGCGGCTCGAAGTTCGCGGGCTGGTCGAAAACCCCATGACCCTCAGTCTCGATAATATCCGCCGCCTTCCCCAGCGCACACAGATAACGCGCCACGATTGCGTGGAAGGTTGGAGCGCGATCGGCGAGTGGACCGGTCCGCAACTCTCGGTCCTGCTCGATGCGGCAAAACTCAGGCCGGAAGCCAGGTTCATCGTCTTCCGCTGCGCCGACAATCTGAATGGAGCAGACTATTACGAGAGCGTCGACCTGATCGACGCCTATCACCCCCAGACCATCGTGGCCCATCAGCTCAACGGCGAGCCCCTGCCAATCCGCAACGGGGCGCCGCTGCGCATGCGGATCGAGCGGCAACTGGGTTACAAACACGCCAAATATCTCACCGCCATCGAGGCCGTCGCTAGCCTCGAAGAAATCGGCGAAGGAAACGGCGGCTATTGGGAAGACCGCGGCTATCAGTGGTATGCGGGAATCTGACGCTACTCGGGATAGATGCGCCCCATCGCCTCCCAGTCGTTGCGCAACAGCTCCTCGAGCACATCCATATCCACATCGGAGAGTTTGTTGACGTAAAGACAGCTCTTGCCGGTTTTGTACTTACCTACTTTCTCCAGCAGTTCGTCACGCCGTTTTCCGGCGATCTCGTCGCAATATCCGCCCATTAGATAGAGTGAATGTTTGGCTTTGCGCGGACTGAAGCCGCTGCGCAGCCAGTGGACATCGCGGCCGCTGGCATAGGTCGTGCGGTATTCGCCATAGCCGATGATACTCGGCCCCCACATCTTCGGCCGTTCGCCCGTGACCCTGCGGAACATCGCGTCCAAGACTTTGGCTTCCTCGCGCTTCCGTTCAGGCTCCACGCCTTCGATGAAGGTTACGGGATCGACATCGGTGATCTGGGTCTTGGGCTCTGCCATGGCTGCAATCCTAGCACCCGATTGACTTGCGACAATCCCGTGTCATGGTCCCGCGGGATGATCGGTGTGAAGGGGACAGTTTAAATCAATGTGGCTGCTCGACAAATTTCTCAAGTCTGCGGTGAAACACGGTCGTCTGATCGTTACCGATCATGACGGCAAGACCTACGAATACGGAACCGGCGATGCGGGCGAGCCGCCAATCCATATCCGCCTGACCAACAAGAAGGCCGCCAATCATATCGCGCGCTATCCCCAAATGGGCGCAGGCGAGGCGTTCATGTGGGGCTGGCTGCTCGTGGAAGAGCCGCACGATATCCGCGACCTCATCCTGTTTGTCACCCAGCAGGCGGGCCGCCCCGGCGATCAGCGCCTCAAACCCAAGGGCGCGCTCCGCCGGAACGCCCAGAGACTTATTGCCAAGGCCGACAGCATCAACCTGCGCGGCAAGGCAAAGAAAAACGCCGAACACACCTACAATCTTACCCGCCGCCTTTACGAGCTCTTCCTCGACGAGGACCGGCAGTACACCATGGCCTATTACCGCGAGGATCCTGAAAACACTTCGCTCGAAAAGGCGCAGCTCGACAAGAAGGCTCATCTTGCCGCCAAGATGCATATCAAGCCCGGCCAGCGCATTCTCGACATCGGCTGCGGATGGGGCGGCTTCGCGCTTTACCTTGCGCGGCATTACGATGTGGAGGTCCACGGCGTCGCCCTCGCCCCCGATCAGATCGCCTTCTGCAAGGAGCGCGCGGAAGAGGCGGGCATGGCGGACCGGGTCAAGTTCTTTCTCACCGACTATCGCGATGTGCAGGGCCAGTTCGACCGGATCAGTTCGGTCGGCCTTCTCGAACACGTCGGTACGCCGCACTACCCGCAGTTCTACGAACACACCAACCGCCTGCTCAAACCCGACGGCGTGATGATGAGCCACTGCTGCGGACGCGCTGGCCCTCCCGGCTTTACCGACGCCTGGACGCGCACCTACATCTTCCCGGGCGGCTACATCCCCGCCCTGTCCGAACTGGTAAGCGAGAGCGAGAAGCATGGCTGGCAGGTGATGGACGTCGAAGCGATGCGCTTCCACTACAGCCACACGCTGGAGGAATGGTACAACCGCACCGTCATGCACCGCGACGAGATTGTCGATATGTACGACGAGACTTTCTACCGCATGTGGCTCTACTATCTTGCCGGCGCCGAACAGAGTTTCCGCCATGGCGACATGGTCAACTGGCAGCTGATCTATGTGAAGGACCGCAGCGCCATCCCTATGACGCGGGAGTGGATCATGGAAGAGAGCGCAAGGTTGCGGGCTGCGGACGAAGGCAATGTGCCCGACTGGCACCTGGCGCCGAGCGAAGCGGCGGAGTAATCGTCAGCCCTCCCTGCCCTCATCCTCTTTGCCTAGCTTGCGATCCCTGCCCTTCGGCTCGACCAGCCGCAGCAGGGTCAGCATGATCACACCGATCACAAACGCTATAGCTACTAGTGGCCATTGTGCGGCCCCGCAGGCTATGCCGATAACCGCCGCCAGCCACAGATGCGCGGCGGTGGTGAGGTTGTGCACCTGCCCCTTGCTGAACACGATCAGCCCCGCGCCGATGATACCGATGAAAGCGCCCGCCGCCTCGTAGATACGCAGCGGGTCGGCGCGCACAGCATCAAGCGTGTTGAAGAGTCCGAGCGCCGAAACAGTCATCGCTGCAGCGGAAAAGCAGATCAAACCGTGGGTCCGCATTCCCGCGGCGTGGCCTCGCAATTCGCGGTCCAGCCCCAGCAGTAGGCCGATGATGGCGGCGATGCCCAGCCGCGAGAGCAGGTC
This sequence comes from Qipengyuania huizhouensis, assembly GCF_019711635.1. GTDB lineage: Bacteria > Pseudomonadota > Alphaproteobacteria > Sphingomonadales > Sphingomonadaceae > Qipengyuania > Qipengyuania huizhouensis. Next base: position 17,987 of record NZ_JAIGNT010000019.1, read on the forward strand.
ATAGTCCAGCCATTCCATCAGGACCGGGTCGTTCAATTCCATCGTGCTGCCTTCCTTCCCCTGTGGCACAAAGCGCGTCAGGTGCCGGAAGGTTTCCGACCTCCAAACGCTTCTTGATTGCGTACCTGCCCGCCCCCCTGCTAGCGGCGCGGCGACTTCAACTAAGGTGTTGCCCATGTCCGATCTAAAGCGTGTCGTCCTTGCCTATTCGGGCGGCCTCGATACTTCCGTCATCGCCAAATGGCTCGAGGTGGAGCGCGGGCTGGAGGTGGTTACCTTCACGGCCGACCTTGGACAGGGCGAGGAAATCGAGCCTGCGCGCGAGAAGGCGCGCGCGATGGGTATTCCCGACAAACACATCTTCATCGAGGATCTGCGCGAGGAGTTCGTGCGCGATTTCGTGTTCCCGATGATGCGCGCCAACGCACGCTATGAAGGCGATTACCTGCTCGGCACCAGCATCGCGCGTCCTCTGATTTCCAAGCGCCTCGTCGAGATCGCGCATGAAACGGGGGCCGATGCCATTGCGCACGGCGCCACCGGCAAGGGCAACGATCAGGTGCGTTTCGAACTGTCTGCCTATGCGCTCGATCCAGATATCAAAGTGATTGCCCCATGGCGCGAATGGGATTTGAACAGCCGCACCGCCCTGATCGCCTGGGCCGAGGCGCACCAGATCGCCGTGCCCAAGGATAAACGTGGCGAGAGCCCCTTTTCCACCGATGCGAACCTCCTGCACACATCGAGCGAGGGCAAGGTGCTCGAGGATCCGTGGCAGGAAACGCCGGATTACGTCTATTCGCGCACCGATCACCCGGAGGATGCGCCCGACACTCCTGAATATATCGAGATTGGCTTCGAGAAGGGCGATGGCGTCTCGCTCAACGGAGAAGCGATGAGTCCGGCGACGCTGCTGGCAGCGCTGAACGATCTCGGCCGCAAGCATGGTATCGGTCGGCTCGATCTGGTCGAGAATCGCTTCGTTGGTATGAAGAGCCGCGGCATGTACGAGACCCCCGGCGGCGAGATCTACGCCCGCGCGCATCGCGGGATCGAGCAGATCACACTCGATCGCGGCGCGGCGCATCTCAAGGACGAACTCATGCCGCGCTATGCCGAGCTAGTGTATAACGGCCTGTGGTTCAGCCCCGAGCGCGAAATGCTGCAAGCCGCGGTCGATCTCAGCCAGGAGAAGGTAAGCGGCACCGTTCGGCTGAAGCTCTACAAGGGCAATGCAATGGTGGTGGGCCGCAAGTCTGCAAATTCGCTTTATTCCGAAGCGCATGTCACCTTCGAGGACGATGCAGGCGCCTATGACCAGAAGGACGCGGAAGGCTTCATCAAGCTCAATGCCTTGCGCCTGCGACTGCTTGCCAAGCGTGATCGGTAGAAAATTACCCTGCAGCTTGACATGAAAGCGCAAGATTACGCGGCAATACTGTCTGGCATTTCGGAAATTCGCGACGAACCGTTAACTTATCCACTCTCCTCCACAGCGAAATGCGGGGAAAGTGGATAAGTCGGCACTTGCCAGCTTGAAGAATCGGCGCAGCAGGCGCAGCTTCAATTTATCGGAACGGCGAAGAAAGCTTCCGGTCTGGGCGGTCTAACGACTTGAAAGACATTGGAAATTCGGAACCGGGAAGACGCAGCGGAACCTGTCCGCGTGCCTCTTGAGACCCTCATGCAAAGGAGCTTGCTCCGGCGCAAGGCGGGCCGATGACGGAAGTACGAAGGTGTTCTGTTGTGAGCATGGCCTACCCGGCCGGATGCCGATGGTGGCGTCGTATAAAGGTCTTCGGACCGGAAGGCGATGTAACCGTTCGAGGTACCGGCCATCAACGGAAAGCCAGGCTGCGGAACCGCCCGTTGAAGCGCGGCTGGGCCAGGCAAGCGAGTGATTGCAAAATCATGACGCAGCCGAACCGGGCCGAGTGGAGGGTAGATCCGGATGCCGGTGCGAGCGCCGGTGATAGAACCTGAAGTGAAGTCTTCGGACGGAATGGATGGGAAAACATCGGATGCCAAGTCTGCGTCCCTTGAACTTAGGTTGAAGGAACACGGCCACGCATCGGTGAGAGTGGGGTCGGCAGCGATGCCGGCCCCATTTGCTTTCTGCCACCTACCACATTGTCAAAGAGCGCGCGCCGAACAGGGATTCGGCTAGTTGTGGTGCCGCGGCATGGCACCCCCAAGATGCAGTAGGAAAGCCTCTTCTTTCCCGAACTCACGACGAAACGTGGCCAAATCGGGGCAGCCTCCCGAACCGTTAACGACTCCGCCTGCCAGCTTCTCTATAGCCTCCTGAACCGAACGGGAGGTCCAGATCATGGCCAAACGCGCGCTTCGCAGCATAGTGTTTCTTGCAGCCCTGGCGCTGCCCGGCACCGCCGGTCATTCTCAGGGCAACGAGGGCACCGCCTTCGTCCAGCCTACATTCTCCGGCCAGTTCGCACCCTATAGCGAGTTGCCCGACGCGCCCGAGCCGGGCACCGAAGCGGTCGACCTCCAAACATTCGACCCTCCGATCGAGGAAGCGCCTGCAGCCACTTCGCTCGGCAGCGGTGTCGCCTCCTATTACGGCAAGCGTTTTCACGGCCGCCCAACCGCAAGTGGCGAGCGGTTCGATATGCACGCTTACACGGCCGCGCATCGCACCTTGCCTTTCGGCAGCCGCGTCCAGGTCACCAACCCCTCCACCGGCAAGACGGTCGTCGTCCGCATCAATGATCGCGGGCCCTTTACCCGCGGCCGCACGATCGATCTCAGCCGCCGCGCCGCCGAAGACATCGGCCTGATCGCCCGCGGACACGGCACCGTCGAACTGGCGCTGCTCGACTGAGGGCTTTTCTACTTGAAGGCCGTTAGAGCTTCAGTTCGCTGACATCGCGGAAGTTGCCGATCTTTCCGCGAGGGAAAGTGTTGAAGGCGATCGAATACCGGTTTTCCTGCGACTGGTTCGTTTCCACGAAGTGCAGGATGGAGCTGGAGAACAACACCAGATCACCCTGCTTGGGCACCACGGCATTGCGCTGGGTGTTGTAGATATTGGTCTTCGCCGGATCGACCTCCATCTCGATTTGCCGATATCCATTGGTTCGTTCGAACACCATGTTGCCCGGCGGATCGGGCATGGGTGCGTAGTAGAGCGAGCCCGACACCAGCGAGTTCGAGTGCGTATGCGCATGCATTCCGACGCCCGGCGGGTTCATCAGCGCCCAGCTCTGCGTTACGTCGAGCCGGTGCGCAATCCCCATCACCTCCTGCGCGAAGGTCGCCAGCGCCTCGTGCACCGCCTTCTTCACGCTTCTCAGCTCGGGTCGGTCGAAGAGGTAGAGGTCCTTCGAGATGTGGTTCATCTGGTTCTCGATCATCTCGACCGACTTGATGAACTCCACCTGCTTCGCACTGATCGCATCGCCGATGTTGGTGACGAAGTAGGGCTCTGCGAAGAGCGGCTTGACGGTAAAGTCGCGCGCGGCGGCGGATTTGGCGGCAGTGGCCATGAATGCATTCCCCCTGATTGCAGTCCGCGGGTTTCCTAACCCCGCAGCGCGCCGCGGTTCAAGACCATCGCTCCAATGCTTCCCCGCCCTAGTTGTCCTTCAGCTGCCCGCGTACGGCGCCTTCGGGGTGGGCGGCGGTGTGGATGTCGACGTAGTGATCCTCGGGCGAGCGCAGCATGGCCGCGATCGTGCCCGGGTCCACCGCCACGCAGACCTCGTCCATCTCCGCCATCTCCAGCGTCACCAGTTCGGCGCCGGTGGAGCCGCGCTTGCCCCTGTGGATATGGGCGGCGGTGGCATCGCCCCCGATGCCGTCGGCTTCGAGATAGTAGCACAGCTCGCCGCTGGCGCGGATGTAGATGCCGTTGAAGTCCCCGGTTGCACGTTCGCCCGCGCCGCCGCCTTCGACTTCCACGCCGAAGAGGTTGGCTGCGAGCAGATCGTCACCCTGCGCCCCCGCCGGAGACACCGGCAGTGCCGCGAGTGCGAGCGAGGCGGCCAGGGCCGCGTTGCGCATGTTGGGCATTTGCAGTCTCCTTTCCCCGGGGCCTTGGCCCGAAGAAGGAGTCCGACTTAGGGACTCGGCCCCGATGGGGTCAGTGTAAACCTGTTGTCGGAAAAGGGAAATGCGCGCCGGTGGGAGGTCGCGGCGGCCGGCGAACCGCCATCATGCAGAGGGTCAGCGCGTGCGGCGCGCGAGCCATTCGCCCACGGGCCACGCGATTGCGAGGCACACGATTATTGCAATGAGAATTGTAGTCCAGTCCGACATGGGTGCGATCCCTAATGACAAGGCGAAAGCGGTGCGAGCAACCTCTTCCAGTTACCGAGAAGCCCCCGGAGTCGGCACGGCAATGCCCAGCATCTAGCATGGCCGCGCCCACAGGTCGAATCAATCAGGCGGGGACACGCCCTGCCCCACGCCGCCCACGCCCCGCCGCGCGGGATCACTCCTCCTCTTCCTCCGGCTGCGGCGCGTGTTCCTCCTGCACCTCGCGCCAGTACCCGCCGGCACCGCGCTCGTAGAAGGCATAGCCCTCGCCATAGCGGTACCAGTCCTCGTCCCCCGCGTCATAGGCCGCCATCTGGCACAGCTCGACCTCGCGCGGCTCGCCCAGCAGATAGGGATCGGGCGCATCCATCGGCCGCTCCTGCTCCATCTCCTCCCGCAACTCGCGCACCCGCGGGTGATGCGGGCACTCGCTGCATTCGGGCCAGCGCGGTGCATCGCAGCACGGGCCGGACCCGTCCGCATTGACGACCGGCTCCAGCCCCTCCTCGCCCCTCCGGTAATGCGGCTGCCCGCCATCGGTCCCCTGCGCGGCACCGGGGCAGGGACAAGGCGGTTCGCCGGGTGCCGCAGGAGCCTCGGCACCCTGAGACATGGACCGGGTGTTACACTGTCCAGGCGAAGAAAAACCGGGGGTGTTTCCGACTGCTCCTCCCATAACAGTCTCCCGCTCATGCTGAGCCTGTCGAAGCAGGTTGGCCTGGCGCAAGGACCCTTCGACAGGCTCAGGGTGAGCGGAGGTGTGGGCCGGACCATCCGCCCCCTCCTCCACCGGCGCATCGATAGGTTCGCCGGCGCGCATGCGGGCGATCATGCCGTCGAAATCCTCCGCCAGCGCATCGATCCGCGTGTCGGAGCGCATCCGGTCGAGCCGCCCGAGATGGGCCAGCAGCAGCCGGTCGCTCACGCGCACGCGCTTGCCCACGACCTCGCCGTGATACCAGACGTCTTCCTCCACCCCGCCGATGGCGTAATCGGCCAGCAGCGCCTCCGCCTGCCCGCGCGCGACCACCAGCGCCGCATCCCATGCCCGCCCGAAAGCGGCGCTGGACCGGCGCGCGCGGTAGACGCTCTGGTGCGAGATCTTCACCCGCCGCGCGGCAGAGCGCACGCTGCCGCTGACGGCGAGCGTTTCCAGGAAGGCGATCTGCAAATCGAGCGTGAACTGCGTCTGCGGCGCGCGCGTCTCGTCCCCCGGCAGCGCCGCGATCATCGCGGGAAGATTGGAAGGGCGATCCTCACGATGCCCCTCGTCATCCCCAGCGGAGGCAGGCGTGTCGGGAGCCTCCGCACCCCCGCCCTCGCCCCGCTGGCGCGGCGCGTTGGCGATCCGCGCGCGCGGCTCGGCCACCTGCTCCGGTTCGGGAGCGGCGGGCTGCGGCGCGGGCGTTTCGGCAGGGGGTGGTGGCGCGGGCTCGGCTGGCTGGGGAGAGGGCCACGGCACGAGGCGGCCCTGACGGGCGGGAGTAAAGAGCTTGTGCATGGGTTCACCTGTGGGCTGAATTGCAGGGAACCGGGTCCTTTATACAGACGGGGGTGTGTAGGAAAATTGAGGTTGTCGTGCCCTACACTCGGGCACAATTAGATTAACCTGCGCGAGGTCTCAGGTTCGCGAAAACTAGAGATTTTCGAGTTATCCCCGTAAATGCGATTGCCTCAGACCAACTCCCTTGTTCCTCCAATTCTTGCTCTTATATTAACCAAACGCCTCTGGCGATGCGAACAGAGTCAGCCGAACTAATCGGTGTGGCGAGTGAGCAGGACGGCGAAGCTCTGGGACGCGCAAGCACTCAGGGCCTAGCGGGGAACGGGACCCAGTCTCGTTGCCCAGAGGATAGCGCAGTCCCATCCGGCTACCGTGATGCCGTTATCGTACCGACAAGGGCTCGCTCGACGGCTAGTAGGAATTTTAAGATGGAAGGGAAGGCCAGCATGCAAGTGAAATTTCGCGAAATTCGGGCGCGAGCCAAGTTTTCAGGGAAGGTCCGCTTCGCATGCAAAAACGTGCCAAACTCGTTTGGCATATCGCGGCAGTTTTCCTCGCGCTAACTGTTGCGTATTCGCCTCTGGCGATGCAAACTGAGTCAGCCGAACTAATCGGTGTGGCGAGTGAGCAGGACGGCGAAGCTCTGGGACGCGCAAGCACTCAGGGCCTAGCGGGGAACGGGACCCAGTCTCGTTGCCCAGAGGATAGCGCAAGTCGGATGGGTCGATGAGAGCGGGGCCCAGAGACTAGGAGGGGCGTATTACTGACTTTCTCGCGTTCGTCCGCAAGCATGGAAATTTGAAGAAAGCCTGGCAGGTCATCAAGACTAACGGGCGTCGGTCATCATCTCCTTATGTTAGGGACGACATCGACAAATTTTCGAGCACCGAAGATGCGAATGTCAGGTCAATATCCGCGAAAATTCAACACGGGACCTATAAGTTTTCTCCTGCGAAAGGGATCGCACTAGGCCCTGTTGACAAACTGGATTCACAATCGCTGCGAGATGTGATTCAAGATAGCTTTTGCGGAGGTTATCTTG
>NZ_JAIGNT010000001.1 GCF_019711635.1 Qipengyuania huizhouensis
GAGTTCATTCGCTCCCGACCTGGACGCCCGCGCCTTTCGCACCGGCCGCGCCGCCCATGCAGGCACCGCCGTCGCGGGCCCTCCGGGCGAGGAAGGGGGGTACCAGCTTCGCGCCCTCCCGATCCGCTGCCACACCTAACCAAATAGGCAAGAAATGTCAATGGGTTAGCCAATTAATAGGATTTCCCCAAAGCTATTCCTACGGACCGATGAGTCGTTGTTTCCAGCCCGCCTTGCCCGGCCGGAAATAACGATTCGGTCCTACATGCTGCGCGCGATCACCATTTTCATGATCTCGTTCGATCCGCCGAAGATCCGGCTGATGCGGCTGTCGCGGTACATGCGGGCGATGGGGTAATCGTTGATATACCCTGCCCCGCCGTGCAGCTGGAGGCACTTGTCGACGGTTTCGCCCTGCAATTCGGTGACCCAGTATTTCGCCATGCAGGCAGTCGGCACGTCGAGCTTGCCTTCCAGGTGCTTGGCGATGCAGTCATTGACGAAAATGCGCGCCGCCGTGCCCCGCGCCTTGAGGTCGGCAAGCGTGAACTGCGTGTTCTGGAAGTCCCAGATGGTTTTGCCGAAAGCCTTGCGCTCCTTGACGTATTTCACCGTCTCTTCCAGCGCGTTTTCGATCACGGTCATGCCGCCCATTGCGATGATCAGCCGTTCCTGCGGCAGTTCGCCCATCAGCTGGTAGAAGCCCTTGCCTTCTTCCCCGCCCAGCACGTTTTCGGCAGGCACAAAGACATCGTCGAAGAACAGTTCCGACGTGTCCTGCGCATCGAGGCCGATCTTGTCGAGCTTCTTGCCGCGCTGAAAGCCTTCCGCCCCGTCGGTTTCCAGCAGCATGAGCGAAATGCCCTTGGCGCGTTCATTGGGATCGGTCTTGGCGACAACGATGATGAAGTCCGCCGTCTGCCCATTGGAGATATAGGTCTTGGCCCCGTTGATACGATAGCCATTGCCGTCCTTCAGCGCGGTGGTGGTGATCGACTGGAGATCGCTGCCCACGCCCGGTTCGGTCATCGCAATCGCGCTCACCAGATCGCCGCTGACCAGCCGGGGCAGGTATTTCTTCTTCTGCTCTTCCGTCCCGTGACGCACGAGATAGGGCAGGATAATCGTGTTGTGCAGGCTGGCGGAAAAGCCTTCGACCCCGTGCTTGCCCTGCTGGTCGATGACGACCATTTCGTGCCGGAAATCACCGCCGTGGCCGCCATATTCCTCGGGTACGGAGGAGCCGAGCAGTCCGGCCTCGCCCGCCTCGCGCCAGAATTCGCGTTCGACCTGGCCATCTTCGCGCCAGTTGAGCACGCGCTTTTCCGGCGCATGCTTCTGGTAGAACTTGCCTACGGCATCGGCGAAGATCGAAATCTCCTCGTCATCCATGAAGGCGGGCTGGGGTACGTCGATTACGGGCATTGAATAGTCCTCTCTCGAATATGTTTCCCGACAACCGTTCGCGAGCCTGTCGAAGGGCCGTATCTACTTCCCGACCGGCGCTTCAAAAAGAGAAGGACGGTGCTTCGACAAGCTCAGCACGAACGGAGTGAGACAAGGCGGCGTTTCCGCCTACTTTCCCTTCCAAACCGGCTTGCGCTTCTCGGCAAAGGCAGCCGCGCCTTCGCGCGCGTCTTCCGATATGAATACCGGACCGATTAGCTGCGCCTGTTTGTCGTAGCGTTCGTCCATTGCCCAGCCGCGCGATTCCTTCATGATCTGCTTGGAAACGCGCACGGCAAGAGGGCCGTTTGCCGCGATGCTGGCCGCCAGTTCCTTCGCCTCGTCCAGCGCCGAGCCATCGGTAACACGGTTGATGAGTCCGAGTTCATATGCGCGCTGGGCAGTGATGAAATCGCCGGTCAGTGCCAGTTCCATCGCTACGCGCTCGGGGATCTGGTCGGGCAGCATCATGACCCCGCCCGCCGCGGCGACAAGACCGCGCTTGGCTTCGGGGATGCCGAATTTTGCATCCTTGTGCGCAACCACAAGGTCGCAGGCGATCATCAGTTCGAGCCCGCCAGCCAGCGCATAACCCTCCACGGCCGCGATCAGGGGCTTGGCCGGAGGCGCCTGCACCACGCCGCCGAAACCGCGGCCTTCGATGCTGGGCGATTCGCCGCGCAGGAAGCCCTTGAGGTCCATGCCCGAACAGAAGGTCCCGCCCGCACCCGTCAGGATGCCTACGCGCAGATCGTCATCGGCATCGAGCCGGTCCATCGCCGCGGCAATCCCCTCCGCGGCAGCCTTGTTCATGGCATTCTTGGCTTCGGGACGATTGATGGTGACGATCAGGACGCCGTCATCGACTTCTGTCAGGACGTCGGCGGACGCTTGCTCGGACATGGGCTCTCTCTCCATTGCGATTTGAAACTGTTCTTGCGCCCTTGCTGCTTGAGGTTTACGCAAACGTCAACCGGCAATCGCCGCAACTATCATTCTGCCGAGAGAGGAACCTGCCCATGTCCGAAGCCTATATCATCGATGCCGTCCGTACTCCCCGCGGGATCGGAAAGCAGGGCAAGGGTGCGCTGGCGGCGATGCACCCGCAGCATCTCGCGGCGACGGTGCTCAAGGCCATCAAGGACCGCAACGGCCTCGATACCGCGACGGTGGACGACGTGATCTGGTCAGTCAGCACGCAGGACGGGATGCAGGCGGGCGATCTGGGCCGCATGGCCGCGCTGGACGCCGGCTATGACGTCACCTCCAGCGGCACCACGCTCGACCGTTTCTGCGGGGGCGGAATTACCTCGGTCGCGCTGGCGGCGGCTCAGGTGATGAGCGGCATGGAAGATTGCGTGGTCGCAGGCGGGACCGAGATGATGAGCCTGACCGCGCAAATGGCGAAGGACAAGATGGCGGCGGGTCTCAAGCCGCCGATGATGGGCAGCTATAATGCGCGCCTCCAGGCGAGCCACCCGCAGAGCCATCAGGGCGTGTGCGGCGATGCCATCGCGACGATGGAAGGCTTTACCCGCGAGGAACTGGACGAGGTCGGCTATCGGAGCCAGCAACGCGCAGCGGTGGCGATCGAGGAAGGCCGCTTCGACAAGTCGCTCGTCCCCGTCATCGACGATGAAGGAAATGTCGTGCTCGCCAAGGAGGAATTCCCTCGCCCCCAAACAACCCGTGAAGGCCTTGCCGAGCTGGAGCCGGCCTTCGCCAAGATTGCCAATGTCCCGCTGGACAAGAGCGGCACGACCTTTGCGGGCCTTGTAAACGCGAAATATCCCGATCTTGAAATCAGGCATTTCCACCATGCGGGCAACAGTTCCGGTGTTGTCGATGGAGCGGCGGCGGTGCTGGTGACGAGCAAGGACTATGCGAAGAAGCACGGTCTCAAACCACGCGCACGGATCGTGGCGACGGCGAACATGGGCGACGATCCCACTCTGATGCTTAACGCGCCGGTCCCGGCGGCGAAGAAAGTGCTGGAGAAGGCTGGACTGACCAAGGACGATATCGACCTTTACGAGATCAACGAAGCCTTCGCCGTCGTCGCAGCCAAGTTCGTGCGCGATCTCGAGCTCGACTGGGACAAGGTCAATGTCAACGGCGGTTCGATTGCGCTTGGCCATCCCATCGGCGCGACCGGTTCCATCCTGATCGGCACGATAGTCGACGAGCTGGAGCGGCAGAACAAGCGCTACGGACTGGTCACCATGTGCGCGGCGGGCGGCATGGCGCCTGCCATCATAATTGAGCGGGTGGAGGATTTCGCCGACTAACGCCTCTCTTTCAGGCGGGCCGGTCGCCCGGAAGCGATTCTTCCTTGTCGTCCGAGAAGCCCCAGGAAACGTTCGCCCAGGCGCGTTCGTGGAAGTAGTATAGCACCATTTTGGTCAGCACTTCCGTGACCGCGATGGCACCCGCCGCCTTGTAGTTCCCGGTGAAAAACCAGCTCAGCAGGAAAGTATCGATGCTGCCCAGGATACGCCAGCTCCCGGCCTTGGCGAAACTGCGTGAATGCGCTTCGCGCCCGCGAAAAAGGATCATCTATCCTCCCCCGATCCAGCTTACTTGAGCGGCAGGATCTGCTTGATGATGTAATCCGCCGCCTCCTCGGGGCTCATCGCCACCGTGTTGACGCGAATTTCCGGGTCTTCAGGTTCTTCATAGGGGCTGTCGATGCCGGTGAAGTTCTTCAACTCCCCTGTCCTGGCCTTCTTGTAGAGCCCCTTCACGTCGCGTTGTTCCGCCACCTCAAGGGGAGTATCGACGTGGATTTCGATGAACTCGCCCTCGCCCATCATGTCGCGGACCAACCGGCGGTCGGCGCGGAAGGGCGAGATGAAAGCGGTCAGCACAATCAGGCCGGCATCGGTCATCAGCTTGGCGACTTCGCCGATGCGGCGAATGTTCTCGATCCGGTCGCTTTCGGTGAAACCGAGATCCTTGTTGAGGCCGTGGCGGACGTTGTCCCCATCGAGCAGGAAAGTGTGACGATTCATGATCGCCAGCTTCTTTTCCACTTCGTTGGCGATGGTCGATTTGCCCGAACCGGAAAGGCCCGTGAACCACAGGACGCGGGGCTTCTGGTTTTTCATCGCCGCATGATCGTCACGCGTGATGTCGACCGCCTGCCAGTGTACGTTCTGTGCGCGGCGCAGGCTGAAATGCAGCATGCCCGCGCCGACGGTCCGATTGCTGATCTTGTCGATCAGGATGAAGCCGCCCAGCGCGCGGTTTTCCGAATAGGGATCGAAGACGATCGCCCGGTCGGTGGTGATCTCGCTCACGCCGATCGAATTGAGTTCGAGCGTCTTGGCAGCGAGATGATCCATCGTGTTGACATTGATCTCGAACTTCGGCTCGGCGACGGTCACGCTGACCATCTGCGTACCCAGTTTCATCCAGTAGGCACGGCCGACGACGAGCGGCTCTTCATCCATCCAGACGATGGTGCTTTCGAACTGGTCGGCAACTGCGGGAGGACTGTCGGCCGCCGCGAGCACATCACCGCGCGAACAATCGATCTCGTCCTCGAGAGTGATGGTCACCGACTGGCCGGAAATCGCTTCTTCAAGGTCGCCATCCATCGTGACGATAGATTTTACCGTGCTGGTCTTGCCCGAAGGCAGCGAACGTACCTTGTCGCCCGGTTTGACCGAGCCGGTAGAGATGAGGCCCGAGAAACCGCGGAAGTCGAGGTTCGGGCGATTGACCCATTGCACCGACATGCGGAATGGCTTGGCCAGGTTCGCATCCGAGCGGACTTCGACCGCCTCGAGATGCTGCATCAGCGTGGGGCCATCGTACCAATCCGTATTTTCCGACTGCGTGGTGATGTTGTCGCCAGCGAGACCGGAAATCGGGATCGCAGTGAAGTTCTCGATACCGATGCTTTCCGCAAACTCGCGGTAGTTTTCGATGATCGCGTCGTACTTCGCCTGATCGTAATCGATCAGGTCCATCTTGTTCACTGCAAGCACGAGGTTCTTGATGCCAAGCTGATGGCAGAGGAAGCTATGGCGCTTGGTCTGGACGAGCACGCCCTTGCGCGCATCGATCAGGATCACGGCGAGATCGGCGGTCGATGCACCGGTGACCATGTTGCGGGTGTATTGTTCGTGACCCGGACAATCGGCGACGATGAACTTGCGGCTTTCGGTCGCGAAGAAGCGGTAAGCGACGTCGATCGTGATGCCCTGTTCGCGTTCGGCGGCAAGGCCGTCGACCAGCAGCGCAAAATCGATCTCCTGCCCCTGCGTACCGACCCTCTTGGAATCGTTCTCGAGCGCGGCAAGCTGATCCTCGAAAATCATCTTGGAATCGTAAAGCAGGCGACCGATCAGGGTCGACTTGCCGTCGTCCACGCTGCCGCACGTGATGAAGCGCAGCATGGTCTTATGCTGATGCTTTTCGAGATAGGCGTCGATGTCCTCTGCGATCAGCGCATCGGTCTTGTAGATGGGCTCCGACATCAGAAATAGCCCTCCTGCTTCTTCTTCTCCATCGACGCGTCGCCCGAATCCTTGTCGATGACTCGGCCCTGCCGTTCCGAAGTTGTGGTCAGCAGCATTTCCTGGATGATTTCAGGTAGCGTCGCGGCTTCGCTTTCCACGGCGCCAGTCAGCGGGAAGCAGCCCAGCGTGCGGAAACGGATCGAACGTTCGATGATCTCCGGACGCTTGCCCATGACCTTCTCGAGCCGCTCGATATCGTCGGCCATGAACAATCCGCCCTCGTATTCGAAGGTCGGTCGCTTGGCCGAATAATACAGCGGCACGATCTCGATATTCTCGAGGTGAATATACTGCCAGATGTCGAGCTCGGTCCAGTTCGACAGCGGAAAGATGCGGATACTCTCGCCCTTCTTCTTGCGGGCGTTGTAGAGATTCCAGAGTTCCGGACGCTGGCTTTTGGGATCCCAGCCATGGCTGGCGGTGCGGAAGGAAAAGATACGCTCTTTCGCGCGGCTCTTTTCCTCGTCGCGCCGGGCCCCACCAAAGGCCGCATCAAACCCGTATTTGTCGAGCGCCTGCTTCAACCCTTGCGTCTTCCACATATCGGTGTGGAGCGGTCCATGGTCGAACGGGTTGATCCCCATCTCTTCCGCTTCGGGATTCTGATACACCAGCAGTTCCATGCCAGCATCTTCCGCGCTCTTTTCGCGCAGGGCGTACATGTCCTTGAACTTCCAGGTCGTATCCACGTGCAGCAGCGGGAATGGCGGCGGCGAAGGATAGAAAGCCTTCTTGGCGAGATGCAGCATGACGGCGCTGTCCTTGCCGATCGAATAGAGCATCACGGGCTTTTCCGCCTCGGACACCACTTCGCGCATTATATGGATGCTTTCGGCCTCGAGCCGCTGAAGGTGGGTGAGTGTCATTGGGTCTCGTCTGTAACATTCAGTCAGGCGTGCCGGAAACGACCATGTGAATGGTACGCCGTTCATCTACAAGCAGAGAATGGTCGCGGGGCCGATAGGAGAATTTGCCCCGCGGGTTATGGGGGCCGCAGTGATTGCGTCCGCCCACCGAGGGTGTGCACTCGTATCGAAAAGCTACTGCGATCAGTGGCTTAGAAGGCGGAAGCCCCATGCGGGCAATTCGACGCTGTACCCTTCGCCTACGGTAACCCGTTTTCCACTGGCGAAGTCGCGGTAGGTGCCATGCGGCAATGTATCCGAAAAAGTGGCCTTGAGCGGCTTGTCGCTCATGTTGAACAAGCCCACCACCTTGTTGCCCTGCTCCTCCCTAACCCAGGCAAAAAGCTGCTCGGGATGAGAATTCTCGACCTTATGCATCACGGCACCCCACTGACCGTTTTCCAGCGCGGGATTGGATTTGCGAAACTCGATGAGCTTCGCCAGCAGCGCGCCATAATCGCAGTCTTCGCCCTGGCTCCAGTCGATCGCATCCTTCTCGAAGAATTCGAGCCGCTTGGCGTTGCAGGCCTCCATGCCATTGTGGATCAGGGGCAAGCCTTGGCCGGTGAAAGACAGGGCGGTCATCGCTTCCAGCGCCGGCCCGTAATTCTCCTCCATCGTGCCTTCCCACGCATTGCTGTCGTGGTTTTCGATATAGGTCATGCGCATCGCCTCGCGCGGCCACAGGCTCTCGTTCTCGGCATAATAGCCATAGAAACTGGTGGCATTGCCCTTGCCCTGCGCGACATTCTTGGAGGTGTTGTGCCAGTCCCAGGCATAGGTCGCATCGAAAGCGCCGAAGTGGAAGGCAGTCTGCTGCACCTCGCCTAGCATGAACACAGGACGGATCGCTTCGAGGCGGGTCCGCATCGTCTCCCAGAAATCGAGCGGGACATAGCCGGCGACATCGGCGCGATATCCGTCCACCCCGAATTCGCGCACCCAGTATTCCATTGCGCCGCCGACATGCTCACGCACGCCGGGTTTCGACCAGTCGAGATCGATGATGTCGGACCAGTCCCACCAGGGCGTAGGCCGGAAGTCGCCCTTCCAGTCTTTCTCGTACCATTCGGGATATTGCTTAGCGAGGTCGTTATCCCAGGCGGTATGATTGGCGACGAGGTCGAGTATGACCTTGAAACCCTGTTCATGCGCATCGTCGACGAAAGCGCGAAAGTCCTCCTCTGTCCCGAATTCCGGGTTCACCGCGTAATAATCCTGAACCGCATAGGGACTGCCAAGTGTACCCTTGCGGTTTTCCACCCCGATCGGATGGATCGGCATGAGCCAGAGGATATCGACTCCCAGCTCCTTCAGCCGGGGCAATTCTCGCTGCGCAGCCCTGAACGTGCCTTCCTCGGTAAACTGGCGAGTGTTGATCTGGTAAAGCACCGCATCGCGCGACCACTCCGGATGCTCGATGCTCACCTTGCTCTGCGGCTGCCACGGCGATGATGGAGCGGACGCAACCGGTGCTGCACCGGCCTGGGCGCAGCCACCGAGTAATGCGAGAGCGGCAGTAGTGGCGATGAGCTTACGCATGTACATTCTCCTGCGGAATGGCGGCCTTGACCCGCTGCATCGCGAGAGCGGCAACGATCCACGATCCGGCTGCGAAGAGCATCGTCCAGATCGGCTCGCCCGGAAACAGCCAGAGCATGATCTGGCCCATGACTGTCGCCACCAGCAATTGCGGCACGACGATGAAGATGTTGAACAGCCCCATGTAGATGCCCAGCTTCGCCTGCGGCAGGTTCGATGCGAGAATGGCATAGGGCATCGCGAGGATGCTGGCCCAGGCAATGCCGATACCGATCTCCGCGAGCAGTAGCGTCTGGGCATCGCGCACGAGGAAGAACATCAGAAAGCCGATCGCCCCGAGAGTCAGGCAGATCGAATGGGTCATGACCTGCCCCACCTTGCGGCTGAGAACTGGCAGCAGCGCCAGCGCGGCAATCGCGGCGACACCATTATAGACGGTAAAGAGCACGTTCACCCAATTCGCGCCCTCGTTATAAGCGGCGCTCGCCGTATCGGTGCTGCCGAAAACATATTGCGTCACCACCGGCGTGGTGTTGATCCACATGATGAACAGCGCCGACCAGCTGAAGAACTGGACCAGCGCAAGGCGTTTCATCACCTCCGGCATCCCCGCGAAATCGCCGACGATGCTGGAGAGCATGTTGGTGGATTTTCCCTGCTTGGCCATCGAAATCGCAATTGCGCTGAGCAAGCCGTAGACCCCCAGCAAGGCACCGAGCAGGAGCATTTCCTTCTGCAATTCCAGCGACTGGACCAGCAAGACCACGCCGAAGCCCGCGGCAATCCAGATTGAGCTGGAAAGATAGGTCTTCGCTGCCAGCGCACGTACGGGCTGTCCGGCCTCCTCGTGCGTGTGACCGCCGAAGGACGCCATCTGCTCCGGCGAATATTCACGGGTCGTGACAATGGTCCAGAGCACGGCAGCGAAGAGAGCAATGGCCCCGCCCCAGAAGCTCCACTTCACGGTGTCGGGCAGTCCGCCATCCGCCGCGACATTGCTCACCCCCAATTGTTCGAGGAACCAGGGGAAGATCGAGCCGACCACCGCGCCTGCTCCGATAAAAGCGGTCTGGACGGCGTAACCCGCGCTATGCTGGTCGGTACGGAGCATGTCGCCGACGAAGGCACGGAAGGGCTCCATCGAGACATTCAGCGACGCATCGAGTACCCAGAGCATCGCCGCAGCAAACAATAGCGGAGCGCCAAACGCAGGGCTCAGAGGCATCAGAAACAGCGACAAGGCAGCGAAGATCGCGCCGGTAAGGAAGTAGGGGCGGCGGCGACCCAGCCTGTTCCATGTCCGGTCCGACATATGGCCGATAATGGGCTGGACGATAAGGCCCGTCAGCGGCGCGGCGACCCAGAGGGCGGGCAGGTCGTCGATGCTCGATCCCAGGGTCTGGAAGACGCGGCTCATATTCGCATTCTGCAGCGCGAAACCGATCTGGATGCCGAAGAAACCGAAGCTGATGTTCCAGAGACCGGCAAAGCCCTGGCGGGGCTTCTGGCTAAGTGTCGCGTCCATACAGATATCCTCGTCCCGGCCGGGTCTGCTGCCCGGTCCCATCAGCCAGTGGCTGGCACGAAGAGCGGCGCGAGGCCACTACGTATACGAATACGCTAGGCGATACTGCTGCCACGTATGATGAGTTTGCCCGGAAGCTTGCGAGGTGGAAGGTCGCGTCCTTCCACCTGAGCGAGCAATGCCTCCACCAGCGCTTCGCCCGCCCCTCTGATATCCTGCATAATCGTGGTGAGCGGCGGCGTGGTAAGGCTGGCTGAAGGTATATCGTCGAAGCCGACTACTGCTACATCGCTCGGTACGCGGCGACTAGCATCGGCAAGTGCGCGCATGGCACCGATAGCGATAAGGTCGCTGGCCGCAAATATCGCATCGAATTCCAGTCCGCTTTCCAAGAGTGCCCTGGCGGCCGCGCGTCCCTCTTCCTCGGTCGTCAAGGCATCGAACTGGAGCCGTTCGTCCGGTTCGATCCCGGCTTCGACCAAGGCCGAGCACAGACCGGAATACCGCCCGCTGAATTCCGGATAGTGTTCGTCCGCATGGCCGAGAAATGCGATCTTGCGACAACCCTGTTCGAGCAAGTGCTCACCTGCCAATCGCCCTGCCCCGACGTTGTCCGTGCCGACCGTTACCCCGCTGCTGTCACTCGAGACAGAACCCCAGCGCGCGAAATGCGTCCCCTGGCGCGCCAGCTGTTCCATGCGCTCGCGATACTTGGTGTAATCGCCGTACCCCAAGAGGATAAGGCCGTCGGCGCGGTGGCTGTCCTGATACTGTACGTGCCAGTCGTCTTCCATCCTCTGGAAGGAAATCAACAGGTCGAGCCCCCGCTCGGCAGTCGCGCGCGTGATCGATCCCAGCATGGCGAGGAAGAAGGGATTTATCATGCTCTCGTCAGGCGTGGGGTCTTCGAAGAACAGCAGGGCGATGGTATTGGCACGCTGGGAGCGAAGCGAAGAGGCATTCTTGTCGACGGTGTAGTGGAGATCGCGCGCGATCTGTTCGATCTTCAATCTCGTCTTTTCGCTGACCGAGCGGTCGCCCCGCAGGGCGCGGCTGACGGTCGGTTGCGAAACGCCTGCCGCATAAGCAATGTCAAAACTGGTGGGCCGTCCTGTCGGTTTGCGTCCCATGGCTCTCCCCCGAAAGGCCGTGCGCGGCTCTTGCCAACAACCTTAGGCAGCGTCCCCGGCCAAAGCAAATTGCCGATGCGATATTTCGCGGACTTATGCCGGTTTCGAGATGTGAACGTTCCCTGATGTTATTCTGCCACTACCCGCCGCCTGACGGGGCCTGCGTATACGTATGCCGTCTTCCGCACATCGCAGAAGCGGACGTATCAAAGTGACAAGCAGGTTACACACCTGTGGGGATTTGCGTGGTCCCATCCCCGGACACAGGGGGCGGACCAATCGGGAGAAGAACTGGATATGGCTATTCGTAGCAAACTTGCCGCAACCATCAGCATGTCTGCCTTTGCGGCAGCGCTGGGTACTGTCGCCGCCCCTGCATATGGTCAGGAAGAGCCGACCGGCGAAGACGCCAACCTCGTAACAACCGAGGAAGAGGATGCCGACGACGTCATCGTCGTAACCGGTATCCGCGCCTCGATCGATAACTCGGTCGCCAGGAAGCGGGAAAATACCTCGATGGTCGAAGTGGTGAGTGCCGAGGATCTCGGCAAGTTGCCCGACCTGTCGATTGCCGAATCGCTGTCGCGCCTCCCCGGCCTCGCAACCCAGCGACTGGATGGCCGCGCCAACGTTGTTTCAATCCGTGGTCTTGCGCCCGATTTCACAACCACGCTGCTGAATGGCCGCGAGCAGGTCAGCGCCAACAACAACCGTGGTGTCGAGCTCGACCAATACCCCTCCGAATTACTCAACGGCGCGGTTGTGTACAAGACGCCCGATGCGATGCTCGTCGGTCAGGCACTGGGCGGAACGATCGACATGCAGACCGTCCGTCCGCTGCAATATGGTCGCACCCAGTTCGTTGTCGGCGTGCGCGGCGAGATGAACGATCTTGGCAGGCTCAACCCCGATATTTCGGACAAGGGCTATCGTGCAAACATCTCCTACGTCGGACAGAATGACGCCGGCACGCTCGGCTGGGCGCTGGGCTATGCCCGCATGCAATCCCCGACGCAGGAAGAACGCTGGAACGCCTGGGGCTATCCCAATGTCGACGACGACACCCAGGTGATCGGCGGGGCCAAGCCCTACGTCAAATCAAACAAGCTCAAGCGCGATGGCGTGATGGGCGTGCTCGAATTCGAGCCGAACGACAAGTTCCATACAACGCTCGATGGCTACTGGTCGCAATTCAATGACACGCAGCGCCTACGCGGTATCGAGCTTCCGCTTTATTGGTCGGCAGCTTCGCTGCAACCGGGCTATAGCGAAGCTGACGGCCTGGTCACGCAGGGCCAATTCAACAATGTCGAAGCGGTCATGCGCAACGACGTGGTGAACCGCGATTCGGAAATCTTCGCCGGCGGTCTCAACACCGAATTCGCTGCAACGGATAGGCTGACTTTCGAACTCGATTTGAGCTATTCCGAACTCAAGAAGACCGAGGAAAATCTCGAAATCTATCTCGGCACCGGGCGTGGCGGTGGCGTAGGCGCAACCGACAATCTCGGTTTCACCATGCCGGCAGGCGGCGGCGTGATCACTTTCGATCCTTCGATCGATTATTCCGATCCGAACCTGTTCGTGATCACCGATCCGCAAGGATGGAACAGCTGCGGTGGCGCGGTGCCGAACTGCCAGGACGGCTTCGTTAACCGCCCGCGTATCAAGGACCGCCTGCAGTCGATCCGCCTCCAGGCTATTCAGGCCTTCGATGGCGACCTCGAAAACATTACCGTCGGCGTAAACTATTCGGATCGCCGCAAGCAGTTGATCGACGAAGGCTTCGTGCTCACCCACAAGGACTATCCGGCCGACACGCCTGTGCCTTCGGACTACCTCTACGATCCAGTATCGCTTGGTTTCATCGGGATTCCGGGAATGGTAGCGTTCGACAGCTGGCGCTATTATAACGACGATAATTACGACCTCACCAATGAGGCACTTTGGACGCCGGGTCGTTTGACAAACAGCTATATTGTTAACGAAAAGGTACTGACCGGCTTCGTTCAGGCTAATGTCGATGCTGGTCCGCTGCGCGGCAACGTAGGACTGCAGATCGTTCACACCGATCAATCGGCTGACGGATACGCTGCCTTTAACCCGGGAAGCGGGACAGTCTCGACGCCGATTTCCGACGGCGACAAATATACCAATGCGCTGCCGAGTCTGAACGTCGCGTACGAAGTGGCGCCCGAAACTTTCATCCGGTTCGGCGCCGCCCGCATGCTCGCCCGAGCCCGGATGGATCAGCTCAATCCTGGTGTCGGTTACGGCTTCAATGAAGCGAACAACGTGCCTGGTGCAGACATCAACATGTCGCCGTGGTCGGGTACGATCGGCAACGCCAGGCTACGCCCGCTTCTCGCGATGACGCTCGATCTGGCCATCGAGAAATATTTCGGTCGCGGCGGGTACGTATCTGCCGGCGTCTTCGACAAATATCTCGAGAACTGGATCTATCGCCAGGACAACGTATTCGACTTCACCGGATATCCGACTCCCGGGGGCGTCGAGCCGACCTATGATTTCGGCATCGTCTCGCAGTGGCAGAACGGCCGCGGTGGTCGGGTCTATGGCGCAGAAGCGTCGGCCTCGCTGCCATTCGAGATCTTCAGCTCTGCGCTCGACGGTTTCGGTGTATTTGCCAGCGGTTCCTACACCAAGAGCGAAGTCCGCGAGGGTGGAGCCGATCCGATTGCGATGCCCGGTCTCTCGCGCTGGGTCGCGAACGGTACCGTCTACTTCGAGAAGGCCGGTTTCGAAGCCCGTGCTTCCGCTCGTTATCGCTCGCGCTTCCTTGCCGAAGTTTCCGGTCTCAGCCTCGCCCGCGACAAGATCGATGCACGTGCCGAGACAGTTATCGATGCGCAGATCGGTTACACTTTCCAGGAGGGTATGCTCGAAGGACTCGGCGTTGTTCTCCAAGGTAGCAACCTGACTAACGAACCCTTCATCACATACTACAATGGCGACATCCGCCAGGTGAGGGATTATCAGAATTACGGTCGCAATTTCAGCGTAGGCGTATCCTACAAGTTCTGATCAAAGTGAGGCGGGCCCGCGATAAACGGGTCCGCCTTTCTTCTTCGTGCCACAGTCAATGTGCGCAGCAATGAACCGGGAGCAGGCTAGTGACCGATGATAGTCGCATCCGCGACGTCGTCATCGTGGGTGGAGGGACCGCAGGCTGGATGGCCGCT
Source organism: Qipengyuania huizhouensis (assembly GCF_019711635.1). Taxonomy (GTDB): domain Bacteria; phylum Pseudomonadota; class Alphaproteobacteria; order Sphingomonadales; family Sphingomonadaceae; genus Qipengyuania; species Qipengyuania huizhouensis. Next base: position 14,278 of record NZ_JAIGNT010000001.1, read on the forward strand.
GCGGCCCTTTCCGCCACCATGGGCGACCAGCTTGGCATCCGTCTTGTCGAGAGCGACGAGATCGGCACGGTGGGTGTCGGCGAAGCGACCATTCCTGCCATCCGCCTGTTCAACGGGCTTGTCGGCATCGACGAGAACGCTTTTATCAAGGCCACCCAGGGCAGCTTCAAGCTGGGTATCGAATTCATCGACTGGGGGCGTGTCGGCGAAAGCTATATGCACGCGTTCGGACAAATCGGGCAAAGCCTCGACTTGATCGAATTCTGGCAATACTGGCTGCGCGGTCGGCGAGAGGGTGTCGCAAGACCACTAGGCAATTATTCCTTCAACGAGGAAGCAGCCCGCAGAATGCGGTTCGCACGCGTGCCGCGAATCCCCAACACACAGCTGGACGGGATCAGCTACGCCTTCCACTTCGACGCCGGCCTCTATGCGAAATTCCTGCGAGGAATTGCCGAGAACAACGGCGCGACGCGTACAGAGGGCCTGGTCGAGAGTGCTCAGCGCGACGGTGAGAGCGGGCATATACGCTCGATCACGCTCAAATCGGGCGAAGTGATCGAGGGCGAATTGTTCATCGACTGCTCGGGCTTTCGCGGCCTGCTGATCGAACAGGAATTGCAGACCGGCTTCGATGACTGGACGCATTGGCTGCTGTGCGACCGCGCCGTCGCCGTCCCGACCGAGAATGTCGGCCCGTCACGTCCCTATACGCAGTCGATCGCCCATCCCGCTGGCTGGCAATGGCGCATCCCCTTGCAGCATCGCACCGGCAACGGTCATGTCTTCTCTACCGAATACATGAGCGAAGATGAAGCAACCGCGCTGCTGCTGAAGACGGTCGAGGGCAAACCCATCGCCGAACCCCGCTCCATCCCTTTCAAGACCGGCATGCGGAAAAAGGCCTGGAACGGCAACGTGGTCGCAATGGGGCTGTCCTCAGGCTTCATAGAGCCGCTGGAATCGACCAGTATCCACCTGATCCAGAATGCGATCGCGAAGCTGATTTCGCATTTTCCCGATCGCACTTTCCGGCAAGCCAATATCGATGCCTACAATCGCAGGATTGAATATGATTACGAACGCATCCGCGATTTTATCATCCTTCATTACCATGCGAACCAGCGCGACGAGGACTTCTGGGTGCGCTGCCGCGAGATGGAGGTCCCTGAAAGCCTGCGCGAAAAAATCGATCTCTTCCGCGCAACCGGAAGGATTTTCCGCGAACAGGAAGAACTGTTCGTCGAGGTGGGCTGGTTCCAGGTCCTGAACGGGCAGAATGTGGTGCCCGAAACCTATCACCCGCTCGCCGACGTGCTGACCCGGGAAGAGCTGGAGCAGTTCCTGTCCGACATTCACACAATCGTTTCGAGCAATGCCGGGCGCTTGCCCACTCACGCCGAATTCATCGCCGCTACCTGCGCGGCGCCCAAACTGGAAAGAACCGCATGATCCGCACCGCTCTTCCCCTCATCGCGCTCGGACTTGCCGCTTGCGCAACGGCTCAAGATGCGATTCCGGGGTCCGAAACGTCGGCAGCATCCTTCCGCGACCGCTTGCCAAGCGAGGAAATCGTCTATTTCGTTCTACCCGACCGGTTCGAAAACGGAGACACGACAAACGACACCGGCGATTTCACCGGCGATCGCCTGACCACGGGATACGACCCCACCCACAAGGGTTTCTTCCACGGTGGCGACCTTGCCGGCCTGACGCAGCGGCTCGATTACCTCGAAGGGCTTGGCGTCACCGCGATCTGGTTCGCGCCGATCTTCCAGAACAAACCGGTACAGGGGCCGGAAGGTGATGAGAGCGCGGGTTACCACGGATATTGGGTCACCGACTTCACCCGTCCCGACAGCCATTTCGGCACGCCTGAAGAATTCAAGGCTTTCGTGGATGCAGCCCATGCTCGCGGGATGAAGGTCTATATGGACATAATCACCAACCATACGGCGGATGTTATTCGCTATGCCGATGGTGATGCCACAAATTACGAATATCGCAGCAAAGGCGATTTTCCCTACTCGACTCGCGGTGGGCCGGATGGAGAGCGCATCAACGAAGGCTTCATGGGCGATGGCGACAGCAGCGCGTCCAATTTCGCCAAGCTGACCGATCCGAATTATGCATATGTTCCGTTCGTTCCGGAAGCCGAAAAGGACGTGAAGGTCCCGTCCTGGCTGAACGATCCGATCTATTACCACAACCGAGGCAATAGCTCGTTCACTGGCGAGGACAGTCGTTTCGGCGATTTCTCAGGTCTCGACGACCTTTTCACCGAGCATCCGCGCGTGCGCGCTGGGATGATCGAAATCTTCTCCGATTGGGTCCGCGAGACGGGTGTCGACGGGTTCCGGATTGATACCGCGCGTCATGTCGATCCGGGCTTCTGGCAGGAATTCGTCCCCGCACTGGAATCGGTCGCAAATGAGAACGGCATCCCGAACTTTCACATGTTCGGGGAGGTTTACAAAGACGTGCCCGAGAACGGCTATATTGCCGAATATACGCGCCGCGACAAACTGCCCGCCGTGCTGGATTTCGCGTTCCAGGCGGCGATGCGAGAGGTACTGGGTCGCGACAAGGGTACAGTCGTGCTCGCGCATATGTTCGATGGTGACGTGCTCTATGAAGGAGGCGAGGAAACCGCGCGCAACCTGCCGACCTTCCTCGGCAACCACGACATGGGCCGCTTTTCGACACTCATCAAATGGGACAAACCCGAAATCGGACAGGAGGAACTCCTCGACCGTGTGATGCTCGGCCATGCAATGATGCTGAGCCTGCGCGGGTCTCCGGTTGTCTATTACGGCGACGAGCAGGGTTTCGTGGGCGACGGCAACGACCAGCTTGCCCGTGAAGACATGTTCCCCTCGCGAACCGCGGTTTACAACGACAACGATCTAATCGGGACCGATGCGACCACTGCACAGAGCAATTTCGACCGAACGCATCCGCTATACCGCTTGATCGCCGAATTTTCCGCTATCCGCCGTGCACATCCCGCCTTCACCCGAGGTCGGCAGGTTGTACGCCATTACGAACAGGAACCGGGAATCTTCGCGGTCAGCCGCTTCGACCCGGAAGACGGGAGCGAATACCTCGCGGTCTTCAACACGACCGGGATGCCGCGCGGGGCCAATGTCACGCTCGGCTATGATGCGCGCAGTTTCGAAACACTCGCGGGCGATTGTCCGACAACGGTGACTGCACCAGGCAGCGCCGCCTTCGCACTTCAGGCCTTTGGCTGGGCCGTCTGCCGCGTATCGGAGGTTGCAGAGTGAATGTTAGCACCGACATGACGGCCGAACTTTCGCCGGACGTGGCATTGCCCTGGTGGAAAGGCGCGACGATCTACCAGATCTATCCGCGCAGCTTCATGGATTCGAATGGCGACGGAATCGGCGACTTGCCGGGTATCACCCAGCGTCTGCCATATGTCGCCAAGCTGGGCGTGGATGCGATCTGGGTCTCGCCTTTCTTCAAGTCCCCCATGAAGGATTTCGGCTACGATGTTTCCGACTATCGCGATGTCGATCCGATTTTCGGGGATCTGGCGGACTTCGACGCCCTCGTCGCCAAGGCCCACGATCTGGGGCTGCGGGTGCTGATCGACCAGGTCTATTCGCACACTTCGGACGAACATGCCTGGTTCGTGGAAAGCAGGTCGAGCAGGGAAAATCCCAAAAGCGATTGGTATGTCTGGGTCGACGCGAAGCCCGACGGCTCACCGCCATCGAATTGGCAATCGGTCTTCGGCGGCCCTGCATGGACCTGGGACGCGCGGCGCGGACAATATTACCTGCACAACTTTCTCAGTTCGCAGCCCCAGCTTAACCTGCACAACCGCGAGGTGCAGGACGCCATTCTGGGTGTCATGCGGTTCTGGCTGGAACGCGGAGTCGACGGATTTCGTATCGATGCGCTCAATTTCGCGATGCATGATCCGGAGCTGCGCGACAATCCCCCAGCACCGGACAATGGCAAGCCGCGCACGCGCCCGTTCGATTTCCAGGTCAAGAAGTACAACCAGAGCCATGCGGATATTCCGGGCTTCATCCAGCGCATCCGCTCGCTGACCGACGAGTTCGAGGGTATCTTTACCGTCGCCGAAGTCGGCGGCGACGACGCTTTCCGCGAGATGCGCCTGTTCACGGCAGGCGAGGACCATCTCAATTCCGCCTACAGCTTCAATTTTCTCTATGCCGACAAGCTGACTCCTGAACTGGTCTGCCGATCGCTTGCCGACTGGCCCGAGGAAGAGGGTCTTGGCTGGCCGAGCTGGGCGTTCGAAAACCACGATGCACCTCGTGCTCTCGGTCGCTGGTGCGAGCCGCATGAACGGGAAGCCTTCGTGCGGCTCAAGACGCTTCTGCTGATGAGCCTGCGCGGCAACGCCATCATCTACTATGGCGAGGAACTGGGACTGATGCAGGTCGATATTCCTTTCGACCAGCTCCATGACCCCGAGGCTATCGCCAACTGGCCGCTGACCCTGAGCCGGGACGGGGCGCGTACACCGATGCCTTGGGACAAGAGCGAAAGCGTGGGTTTCGGCAGCACCGCCCCCTGGCTTCCGATTGGCGAGGAAAACCGGGCCAATTCGGTGGAAGCACAGGAAGCTGACGAAAATTCCCTGCTCGCGTTTACCCGCAGGGCCATCAAACTCCGCACCGCCAATCCCGCCATGCGTCATGGCGAGATCCTGACTTGTCGGCACAGCGGCGACTTGCTGGAGATATCGCGCGAAGCTGACGGGCAAAGGCTCGAATTCCGCTTCAACCTTGGCAGTTCGCCGGTCCACATCCACGATTGCGGAGGCTCGCCCCTGATCGCCATCAACGGCGCGAGCAAGGACCAATTGCCACCTTACGCCGCGCTCATCACGGAGATTTCGATATGACCCGCCTTGCCCTGCTCCTTTCCGCAGCATTGCTTCCCATGTCTGCCGCCCATGCAGAGACGGTCAACTCGCCCGATGGCCGCATAGAAGTTACACTCGATGCCGATGGCGAAGGCATTCCCTATTACGAGGTCAGTCGCGACGGTGTGCCGATCATTGCTAAGTCCAATCTCGGATTCACCTTCACCGATGCAGATCCGATGCGCCGCAATTTCGAAGTCGCAGGATTTCGTGAGCAGACGCACAATTCGAGCTGGGAGCAACCCTGGGGCGAACGGCAGTGGGTGAAGGACCATCACAACGAGCTGGCCGTGACATTCCGCGAGCGGGACGAGAGCCCGCGCGAATTCATCGCCCGCCTGCGTGTCTTCGATGACGGCATCGGCTTGCGTATCGAGTTTCCCGATAGCGAGGCCCAGCCGGTCTACCGCATTGCCGAAGAGCTTACCGAGTTCAATATAGCAGGCGATGGAACCGCATGGTCCATCCCCGCCGGCGACTGGAATCGCTACGAATATCTCTATGCCAAGAGCCCCGTAAGCGCGCTGTCGACCGTGCATACACCGGTGACCATGGTCATGGACAACGGCACGCATCTCTCTTTTCACGAGGCTTCGCTGGTCGATTACTCGGGAATGTGGCTCAAACGCGTGGATGATACGCGTTTCCGCGCCCTGCTTGCTCCATCGCCGCGCGGCCCCAAGGTAGTTCGCGAAGGCGCATTCAACACTCCCTGGCGCACGATCCTGATCTCTTCCGACGCCAAGGGCCTCTTCGAAAGCGATATCACGCTCAATCTCAACGAGCCCAACAAGCTCGGCGATGTGAGCTGGTTCACTCCGCACAAATACATCGGCATCTGGTGGGGCATGCATCTCGATATCGAGAGCTGGGCCAGCGGCGAGAAACATGGTGCGACCACCGAAAACGCCAAGAAATATATCGATTTCGCGGCAGAACACGGCTTCCGCGGAGTGCTGATCGAAGGCTGGAACAAGGGCTGGGACGGTAACTGGTTCGGCAACGGCCGCGAGTTCGAGTTCACCGAGGCCTATCCCGATTTCGATATCGCCGAAGTTGCCCGCTATGCCGAGGACAAGGGCGTCCGTATCATCGGCCATCACGAAACCGGCGGCAATATCAAGGTCTATGAGGAGCAACTCGAAGACGCGATGGCATTCTACGAGAACCTCGGGATAGATGCCGTGAAGAGCGGCTATGTCGCCGATGCGGGAGGAGTGATTGCGCCTGCTGGCGAAGGGGGTTCAGACGAGACGTTCGTGTGGCACGACGGGCAGGAAATGGTCCGCCACCATCTCAAGGTGGTCGAGGAAGCTGCCGAGCACCAGATTTCCGTCAATCCGCACGAACCGATCAAGGATACCGGGCTAAGGCGCACCTATCCCAACTGGGTCAGTCGCGAAGGTGCGCGGGGGGCGGAATACGATGCCTGGGCGGAACCAAAGAACGATCCGGGCCATGTACCCGAACTGATCTTCACTCGCCTGCTGGCCGGGCCGATGGACTATACCCCGGGCGTCTTCTCGCTTGAGGGCCGCGGGGCTACCGCGCCCGATTTGCCGAGCACGCTTGCCCGCCAGCTGGCCTTCTACGTGACGATTTACTCGCCTATCCAGATGGTCGCCGATCTTCCGGAAAATCTCGTGAAATATCCGCGCGCGCTGGACTTTGTGAAGCGCGTCCCTGCCGACTGGGCGGAGAGCATGCTCGTCGATGGTAAAGTGGGCGAATATGCCGTGATCGCGCGGCGCGACCGGAATACACTTAACTGGTATGTCGGTGCGGTTACCGATGAAACGGAGCGCGAAGTAGAGGTGCCCTTGTCCTTCCTCGATCCGGGCAAGACCTATGAAGCCACCATCTGGCGCGACGGTGCGAAGGCCGACGGGCTGGGAGAAGATCGCCACGCGATGGATGTGGAAATAGTGACGGTATCGGCGGACCAGACACTCGACCTGCGGATTGCACCGGCAGGCGGTTTCGCCATCGAATTCGTGCCGCAGGGCTGATCCGACGCAAGAAGGGCGGCCGGATCGCTCCGACCGCCCTTCGATCCGGTCACTATCCTTCGCGATCAGTTTTGCGGGTCTGGCGTATCGTCAACCGTCGCCTGCCCCGACTGCTCTTCCTGCTCCCCCTGCACCACTTCGCCCGACCGGAAGATCGGTCCTTCTGTGGGCAAGGTTAAGACCGGTTCGCCATCGGGCGCAGTATCGCCGGTGGCTATAACGATTGGCGCCTGACCGGTCGCAGGTTCCTCGTCGACCGGTCCCTGAACATCGGTCAACGTTGAGCCCAGCGTCCCGATAGGCACGGAATTGCCCATCGCGTCCGTCGTGACACCCGCAGCAGGGTCCATCGCAGTCGCGTAGCCTTGCACTGTGGTGGTCACCGGGGAGGCGCCGTACTGCGAATTCCACGCCTGCAGGTCGACGCGATATTGTTCGTATGCACGGAAGAAATCTTCAAACACGCCTTCTATCCGCGGAAGAGCCGTCGCTGCGAATGTATCGAGATCATCCGGTACTACCTGCAGCGCTTCCTTGCTGATCGCGAAGGAGACCTCGCAGAATTCGTTCTTTGCCGGCGGCAGCGCGAAGTAGTTGTAGACTTTCGTCATATAGGCATCCTGATCGTCGAGATAGGATTGCCCGTACCGCTCGCGAAATTCGCCCCGCAAAGCGCGGTTCGTGGACGAAAGTACCTTGGCGTTGCGTTTCAGGAATGCCCCGTAATTGTCGACCAGCCCAGCGTATTCGGGGTCGAGGCAATTGAGCGCAGCCACGTTCAGGGCCGAACGCAGGTTCCAGGTGGTCTGCGCTGTACTGATGTTCGCATTGACCGTCTGGCGCACACCCGTTGCCGCAACCATCGGTATGGTCATGCCCGCCGTCGCATTCATCGGCGGCGTCGGTTTGGGCGGAATAACAACCGGCGGCGGCGGTGGCGGAGGTGGCGGAGGTGGGGGTGGCGGCGGCGGGGTAGTGCAAGCGGCGATTGCGCTAAGACCCGCAACCAGCGCGGCGAGACGAATGGATTGTACTGAAATGCGGCTCACGATGCGCCGACCCTCCTCAAGATTCTGGCTGTCATTTTCGCCCGTCCATCATTGACGGAAGCTGAAGCAGTGACATCCTAGCGTCTTGAGGAGGCAAAGAAAATGCCCGGAGCGAGAGTTTCGCCCCGGGCACGATCACTTGCTCCGCTGCTGCGGTCGGTAGTGCACGATTACTCGCGGCTACCGAGGAACTGCAGCAGGAACATGAACAGGTTGATGAAGTCGAGATAGAGGCTGAGAGCACCCATCACGATTGCCTTGCCCGCATATTCGGTGCCGCGAACATAGGCATATTCATTCTTCAGGCGCTGCGTATCGTAAGCCGTGAAGCCCGCGAAGATCAGCACGCCGAGGATGTTGATTACGAGGCCCATCGCCCCCGACTGGAAGAAGAAGGCATTGAGCAGCATCGCAACGATGATGCCGATCAGACCCATCAGCAGGAAGCTTCCCCAGCCGGACAGGTTCTTCTTCGTCGTATAACCGAAAAGGCTGAGGCCAGCGAATGCAGCAGCAGCCGCGAAGAAGGCCGAAGCGATCGATTCACCGGTGTAAGTGGCGAAGATCGTCGACATCGACATGCCGAACAGTACCGCGAAGCTCCAGAAGAAGGCTTGCAGCGTTGTCTTGGAAAAACGCTGGATTCCGCCAAAGCTCAGCACCAGGATGAAGGCCAGTGGCGACAGCGAGATGATCCATCCCAGCATGGTCGGCTGCACGGAACGGCCATAAGGCGTCTGAGTGACCTGATAGGCAGCTTCGAACAGCGCGGTGTTCACGAACAGCAGGGCGACGATGCCGGTCAGCAGCACGCCCGACGCCATCATATTGTAGATCGACAGCATGTGCTGGCGCAGGCCCGCGTCGAACGTGGTTCCGCGGGCAACCGCATCGCCAGCGCGCGGAACGGACGTCACGTCCGGTCTGCGGTCGGTTTCGTTCCAGTTGGCCATTTGCAATAAACTCCCATGTGCAGGGGCGAACCCAAGGCCCCGCTTCTGTTGGCAATATCGGGTTATTGACACCGGATTTCAAGCGAAACCGGTAGCTACACGCTTAACGTACAAGCATGACCTGGCTCAGGCTTCACCGGCCGCATCGACCATCGCCGACTTGAGGGCTTCCTGCGGACTTTTGTCTCCCCACAGCACGAACTGGAAGGCGGGATAGAACCGGTCGCACTCCTCGACCGCAATCTCCACCAGCGATTGTGCCTGGGCGAGGCTCAACATGCCGTCGTTACCGAGCAAGGTTCCGTTGCGATAGAGTAGCACGCCGCCGTTGGACCAGATGTCGAAATGGCCGAGCCACATCTGTTCGTTGGCCAGAGCGACGAGTTCGTGGGCGGCGCCGAGCTTTTCCGACGCTATGCGAACATCCGGAAGGCACAGTATCTGGAGGACGCGATCTTCCCCGCGCCACACGCCGCGCAACTGGTATTTCGCCCAACTGCCCTGGATTTCGCCGCAAATCTCTTCAGCATTGGCTTCGCAAGGCCAACCGCGCGCTTCGAACAACGCCATCAGCATGTCGAGCGGCGCCGCGTCGTCCTCGACCTCGAATCGCGGTTCAACGGCGTGCATCAATAGGGTCCGGTCCAATTCATGTGGTTCATGTGCAGAATGGTGCGGGTACTTGGCAATCTGCCGACTGGTCGGTGCTGGGGAGAACCCAATCGGCTTGTGCAAAGCCTGTGAACAAGCCGTGGATACGGATAGATCCGCCTGGTCAGTCGAGCGCCTCGACGACCTCGCCCTCTTCGCTGGTAAAGGGAAAGCTGTCGATGCCGAGTTGCTTCAGACGGTTGACCGCATCACGCGCCTCGCTGGCGGAAGGATAGGGACCAGCCAACAGGCGGTTGGCTTCACCCCATTTCGCAACGAAGGGACCCTTCGCTTCCAGCGAGCCCTCAGCGCCGCGCGAAATTCGCCGCCAGTCGAAGCCCAATGCGTCCCGGTCCCTGCCCGTCGCCACCTGCACCCAGTGACGCGAGGGATGACTGGGCTTTGCAGCGGCCGGGGCAGGCCTTGCTCCGCCAAGCGGAAAGATTTCTTCCCCTCTCGCGCTGCTAAACGGGAAACTGTCGAGCCCGATCGCTTTGAGCCTGTCGACGACTTCGCGCGCCTCGCGGAGTGTGTCGTATGGTCCGGCAAGGAGACGGTTCGCCTCGCCCCAGGGAGCGGTAAAGGCGGATTTTCCAGCCAGATGACCCTCTGCATTGCGGCTGATTCTACGCCAGTCGAAACCCAGCGCGGAAATGTCCCGACCCGTTGCCACCTGCACCCAATGCCGCGGTGGATGGACAGGGGCAGCGGGCTCGTCCGTTTCGCGCGGTGCATCGATTGTCCGGATATCCACTGCACCTGTGCGCGGGGCCGTCGAAATGGTTTTGTCGAGATCGAAGGCGGCAAAGGCCTGCTCGAGATTCTGGCGCGCTGGCGGGGGTGGAGGCGCCTGTCGCGCAGGCTGCGGGCCCAGGTCGATCGGCTGCGTTGCGGGCTCCCGGTTTACTGAGGGGAGTTCGGCAGCACGTTCGACCGGAGAAACTTCGACAGTCCGCGAAGCAGCGGTTGCAGCTTCGGATTGGCTCCGATCTCTTTGCTGCTGGTGGGTCGAGCGATTTGCCGAAGACGCGGAGCTTTGCGGGCCCAGCGGTCGTCCTGCCGGTTCGAGGCGGCTATCGGCATTGCCCGCCTGTCGCCCTCGAGTTGGCGAATAGGCTGCAATCTGGGCATCGTCCTGGCCGATCGCGGCCGAACCCGGAAAAACGCCCAATGCCCCCGCAGCGGCCTGCTGAGCCGGCGTAAGCCGGGTCATGTAGCGCAGGTAGGGTTCGATACGTGAAGCCATTTGGGCGGACATCATGTCGCGCGCGATCTTGATGGCGGCATCGGTCTCGCCGAGAATGGCGAGGCCAAAGGAACGGGTCCTGAACGCTGCGAAATCGCCCTGTTCGAGGAGCGGCAACAATGTCTCTTCGAACCCTGCCCTGTCGCCGGAAATCGCCAGGCTCAAAGCGAGGTTGCGCCGCACCTCGTCACCCGCACCCGCCTCGAGGGCGATGCGGTAAAGTTCCTGCGCACTGCGCGAATCTCCCACCAGATCGAAGGCAAGTCCTCGTTCTGCAGCCATGACCTGCTGCGAGATTCCGCCCTTTTCCGCTTCTGCGAACAAGCGCAGCGCCTCGACCGGGCGGCGCGACAGCGTGTAGGCACGCGCAAGTCCGAGCGATATCCGTGGGTTGGAAGGCGTCAGGGCCTGCGCCCGCCCGAAAAACCCGATCGCCGCGGTTACATCGCCGAGCTTGATAGCCGCATCACCGGCATCGAGCAGCGCCGACACGTCGTTGCCATTATCGGCAAGCCGCTGGAGGGCGGCACTCAATTCCTGCGAACCCGGTGGTGGAAGCGGCTGCACCACTTCTTGTGAGCGCAGCCCCTGACCGCTCGCAGCAAGCGCTACGATAGCGGCCCCGGCGGCCCATTTTTTGGCTTCGTATCTAGCCATTTCTATTCACCAACGCGCAGTATAACGCATTGGTTCTAGGTTACTGATTGTTCTGGCGACCGAGGAAACGCGGAATGTTAAGGCCGCTACCGCCTTCATCCTCGTCGTCGTCTTCATCCTCGTCCTGGCTGGAGCTCGATCCGCGCGAGAGATTGGCCATGCGTTCGAACAGCGTACTGCCCTGGGTCGAGCCTCCGCCTGCAGGCGGACCACCACCGCCGGTGCCGCTCCCGGCAGTTCCATCTCCGGAAGCCCCGCCACCGGAAGCGCCACTTACGCCACCTGTGCCTTCGCCGCCGGTTTCGCTCTGGCCGGAAAACAGGGGCCTGCGCGCCGGCTTCTGCGAAAGCGGGCTTCCCCGGTCGGCATATTGATCGCTTCCCAGTTCAAGCGCATCGTCGTCGGCTTCATCCGACAGGTCGAGCGGGGGCGAAGCATGGCGCTCGCCCTCGTCGCTCCAGCCCTCGTCTTCGCCGACACCGTGGGCATAACCCTTGTCGTCCGCAGGCGGGGGCACACCGGCATCGCCCTCGTCATCGAAGCGTTCGGTGTCGTCATTGCGCATACCGGCCAGAGGATCGACGATGCCATCGACATCGTCATAGTCGTCCTCATCCGCATCATAACCATAATCGCCGCCCCCGGCAGGAGAAAGACCTGCCGGTTTCACCAGCGGCCCTTCATCGTCGTGGCTATCATCGTATTTCGCCTCGACCGGCTCGGCGGCTGGCTGCTGATAGGTGGAGGCCGGTTCCGGTGTAGGTTCGGGGTCGGCCGACAGCCCCTCGTTCAGTTCGAAAGGCTCTTCTTCGGGGGTGCTTTCCTGCAGGTCGAGCACCGGACGCTGAGGAGCGCGCTGCGGCGACATGCTGAAGCTACGTTGCTGCGTGGGCGCAACCGATCCATCGTTCTCGATACCCGTGGCGACTACGGATACGCGGATCTTCCCGTCGAGATCCGGATTGAAAGCGCTGCCCCAGATGATGTTGGCATCGTCATCGACCAGTTCGCGGATGTGATTGGCCGCCTCGTCGACTTCGAGGAGCTTCATGTCCTCACCGCCGATGATCGAGATAATCACGCCCTTGGCACCCGCCATGGACACACCGTCGAGGAGCGGATTGGCGATCGCACGCTCGGCCGCTTCGAGAGCGCGATTATCGCCCTCGCCCGTTCCGGTACCCATCATCGCCTTGCCCATTTCGCTCATCACGCTGCGCACGTCGGCGAAGTCGAGGTTGATGAGGCCCGGCATGACCATGAGATCGGTGATCGAGCGAACGCCCTGCTGCAGCACCTCGTCGGCCAGCGCGAAGGCTTCCTTGAAGGTGGTGTCCGCCTTGGCGACCAGGAACAGGTTCTGGTTGGGAATGACGATCAGCGTATCGACATGCTTCTGCAGCTCGTCGATTCCCGCTTCGGCAGCACGCATACGGCGCGTGCCCTCGAACAGGAAGGGCTTGGTGACGACGCCTACTGTCAACACGCCCTTGCGGCGCGCGGCTTCCGCGATGACCGGCGCAGCGCCCGTGCCCGTGCCGCCGCCCATGCCGGCCGCGATGAAACACATGTTCACGCCTTCGAGCGCATCCTCGATGTCCTCGACCGTTTCTTCGGCGGCAGCCTTGCCCACTTCGGGACGGGCGCCAGCGCCGAGGCCGCCTGTAATGTCGGGACCGAGCTGGATACGCTTTTCAGCGGGAGAAGTTGTGAGGGCCTGCGCATCGGTATTGGCGACGATGAAATCGACGCCTTCGATTTCGGAATCGATCATGTTGGCAATGGCGTTGCCGCCCGCCCCGCCGACACCGACCACCATGATCTTGGGGCGCATGTCGTCGCTGGAGGCGGGTCCGATATTGATGCTCATCAGGTGTTCCCTCGGGAGAAAAATTGGGCCGAAGCCGTATCGCCCTCGCTTTTGGCACAAAGCGAATCACGCATGCAAAGGTTAAATGGCGTTATCCACTGCAAGACGCGCCGAATTTCGGCTGGTTTTGCAGACATATCAGAAATATTCCCGGACAGCCTGGACGACACGGTTCACGAGCCCCAGTCCGGAGTATCGCCTGGTCGGCTGATAGCTCGGTCCGATCGAGCGAATGTCGACCGGATCTTCGGATGCATAGAGGCATAGTCCTGCCAGCGTGGCGAAACCGGGCGTGGCATGTGCTTCAGGTAGTCCGCGCAGCGCTGGCGGCTTGCCGCGGCGCACGGGAAGGCCCAGCGCTCCCTGCATGAATTCCGCAATGCCATGCAATTCGGCACCGCCCCCGGTAAGTACCACCTGGCCGGCGTTCGCATCGGAAAACCCGAGCCCCTTCAATCCCTTGCCTATTTCTGTAGTCATGGTCCCCAACCGGTCGGTGACGACCGAGACGAGTTCCGCGCGCGCAATTCTGTTCTGTTCATCCGCTCCCCGCGCCGGTCGTCCGCCCGTATCTTCTCCCGGGCCGTTGACAGGGATCATCTCGCGGTGATCGCTGGGCGTGGCTATGGCCGAACCCGAAACGCACTTCAGTCGCTCCGCCTGACCGCGCCGGATGCCGAGCGAGCTGGCAATCGCATCCGTGATGTCGTTCGAGCCGACTGGGATCGAGCGAAGGCCGAGCAACATGCCGCCTGCGTGGACGGAAACGTTGGTGACCTGCGCCCCGATCTCGACCAGCGCCACGCCAAGATCGCGTTCTTCGTTCGACAGGCAGGCATAGGCGGCGGCAAGCGGACTGGCGACGACGCCTTCGACATCCAGATGGGCGCTCTGCACCGCCTCGATCAGGTTTCGTACCGGCGCACCCTCGGCCAGCGTCACATGGATATCGACACCCAGCGATTCTGCATGCAAGCCGATGGGATTGGCGACGCCATGCGCCCCGTCGAGTGTGTAATGGGCAGGCTGGGCGTGCAACACCATTCGTCCGTCGGGCTGAATGTGGTCGCGCGCCGCGAAAAGGAGGTGCTCGACATCATCCTCGTCGATCCGCCGCCCGCCGATGGCGATTTCGACGCTGACGATCTTGCTGGAAAGCCCCGCCCCCGCGCAGCCGATCCATACGCCGGAAACGCTGGTGTTGGCATTGGCCTCGGCCGTCTCGACGGCGGCCCGGATAGCATGGGTCGCTGCCTCCATGTCGGTGACATAACCACGCTTGATGCCCTCGCTCTTGCGGTGCGAGGAACCCAGCACGATCATCTCGCCATCCTCGCCCTGTCCCATGACCATGGCGGAAATGCGGAACGAACCGATATTCACCGCGGCCTGGACGCGGGTGATGCGCGGCAGCGGCAAATGGGGAGAGGTTGCCATTATTCCGCGCTCACCCCGGCAGACATACCGCGCGGACAGGGGCCATCGGCGCAGCGCAGATAGGCACGGTCGGGCACACGCATGTCGATGGCTATGGCCTTGCCGCCGATCAACCTGTTTCGCCCATCCATCTCGGCGAATTTGACCAGCGCGGCCGGACCCTTGTCGCCTTCCGGCAAGGCAAGCATCTGGTCGGTCTTGAAGGTCAGGTTCCAGCGGCGATTGCCGATCCATTCGGCTGCCGCGATCTGCGGCTTGAGCGCAGGCGCCGCATCGAGCAAGCGGCCCAGTTCGGCGACTTGTTTCTGCGCGCCCGGACCGGAAATCAGGAGCATGTCCTTGGCCATTTCGCGGGAAACCGGTTCAAGTTCATGCCCGGTCTCATCGACGAGGATCAGCCGGTCGGGCTTCTGGACGACGGCGTGCGGCTCTCGCTCAACGATATCAATCCGAAGCAAGTCGGGAAGCTGCCGCGACACTCGCGCATCCTTCACCCACGACAGGTCGAGCAGCCGCTCGCGAATTTCCTCGACCTCCACCAGCGGCATAGGCCGGTCCTGCTCGCCCAGTACGCGTTCGTATATAATCTGCTTGTTAAGCCGCTCGACACCGGTCACGCGCACTCGTTTCACTTCAAAACCTGCGCGGCTGGCGGATTTGGCCAGCTCCATCTTCATCATTTCGGGCACGCCGGCGTAGTTCGCCACGCTCCAGGCGATAACCATCCCGATCGCAAGGAGGATGACGAGAAAGAACTTGTGCCACTGCTCCTCGGTAAAGGGCAGCGCCGTCATGGCCCGGTCGAGCAGACCCGAGGTGTGGCGCTTGGCAGCCCGCGCCTTCTGGTTGCGGCTGCGCGCCGCGGCAGACCGGCGGACGCCGGTGGGTTTGCGGTTGACCTTAGCCATCGCTTCCCCTGCCTTCATGATGGCGCAATGCCGCTGCAATGATCGTTTCGACCAGTTCGCCGTATTCGATGCCGATGTGCCGCGCCTGTTCGGGCACGAGGCTGAGCGGGGTCATACCCGGCTGAGTGTTGGTTTCCAGCACGAAGAGCCCGTCCTCGCCCTGCTCTTCGTCCCAGCGGAAATCGGTGCGGCTGGTGCCGCGGCAGCCGAGCACCTTATGCGCCTTGAGCGCGATTTCGAGACACAGATCGCGGATATGGTCGGGAATGTCCGCAGGGCAGATATGATCGGTCATGCCGTCGGTATATTTGGCATCGAAATCGTAGAAGCCGCTCTTGGGCTTGAGTTCGGTGACTGCGAGCGCACGCGAACCTTCGGGGAAATCGACTACCGCAGCGGTCATCTCACGACCCTTGATATAGGGTTCGGCCAGCAGCTCGGCAAAATCCTGCCAGGGGCCCTTGGCATCGCGTGCGATCGGGTTGCCGTAATTCCCCTCGTCAGTGACGATGGCTACGCCGACGGAGCTGCCCTCGTTAACCGGCTTCAGCACATAAGGCCGCGCGATCGGATCGCGTTCGAACAGGTCCGCGCTCTTCACGATCCGTCCGCCGGGCATGGGAATGCCATGCGGCACTAGCGCCTGCTTGGTCAGCTGCTTGTCGATAGCGATCACCGAAGTTGCGAGACCCGAATGGGTATAGGGCACGCCCATCAGGTCCATCATGCCCTGCACGCTGCCATCCTCGCCCGGCACACCGTGAAGTGCGTTGAACACGACATCGGGCGAAGCCTCTGCAATCCGCGCCGCGACCTGCCGGTCCATGTCGATCCGCGTAACCTTGTGGCCGCGCTCTTCCAGCGCCTTTGCGACACCTTCGCCGGACATCAGGCTGACGGGCCGCTCATTGGCCCAGCCACCCATCAGGACGGCGACATGGAGTTTGGGGAGATCGGTCATTATTGTTCCTTACGGTCGCCCCACACGCTGGATTTCCCATTCGAGTTCGGTGCCCGAATTCGCATAGACGCGGCGCCTAACTTCCTCGCCCAGGCCTTCGATGTCAGCGCTGGTCGCATCCCCTGTATTGATCAGGAAGTTGGCGTGCTTTTCGCTTACCTGTGCGCCGCCCATCTTCAGACCCCGGCACCCGGCCGCGTCAACCAGCTCCCAGGCCTTCTTGCCGGGAGGATTCTTGAAGGTCGAACCGCCCGTCTTCGTCCGCAGAGGCTGCGAATTCTCGCGTGCTTCGGCGATTTCGTCCATCTTCGCCCCGATCGCTTCGGGGTCGCCCGGCACGCCCTGAAAACGCGCGGAGACGACGACTGCACCCTTGGGCAGGGCAGAATGGCGATAGGAATATTGCAGGTCGGCGGCGGGCAGCGTGAGGCATTGCCCGCCAGGCATGACCACGGTGCAATCGATCAGCACATCGCTCACCTCACGGCCATAGGCGCCGCCGTTCATTCTCACGAACCCGCCGACCGTGCCGGGAATACCGCGCATGAATTCGAGGCCCGCCACACCGCAATCACGCGCGGCGCTGGCAACGAGGATGCCATGTGCGCCGCCGCCGCACTCGACAATGCAGCTTTCATCATCGATGCTGACATCCGCGAACTGTTTGCCGAGCTTGATAACCACGCCCGGCACGCCGCCATCGCGCACGATCATGTTCGAGCCGAGGCCCAGCGCCATGATCGGCAAATCACCGCCCAGACGGCGGAGGAATTCCCTGAGATCGTCCATGTCGGCCGGTTCGAACAGCCAGTCGGCCTTCCCCCCGCTCTTGAACCAGACCAGCTTGGCCAGCGGCGCATCCGGCGTCAGCTTGCCCCGCAAGCCGTCGGTATCGATGGGCGCTTCGATCCCGCCGTCGACGGCGCAATCCGGAGCCATGCCGTCATCCCAGTTCCAGACGTCGTTCTCCTGATCCATTACACCCCGCGCTCCGCGGCGATCGCATCGGCAAGATCGGCAGCCCATTTGGTAATGTCGCCCGCGCCGAGGCAGACGATAAGGTCGCCTTCCTCGATATCGGCGGCGAGCTTTCTCGCAAGATCTTCGCGATCCTCTACCGTCATGGCGGAGCGGTGGCCACGCGATTTGAGGCCCTCGACAAGAGCAGCTGCATTTACACCCTCGATCGGCTCTTCTCCCGCGGCATAGACCGGGGTGACATAGACCTGATCCGCCTCGTTGAACGCGCTCTGGAAGTCGTCCATCAGATCGTGAAGGCGCGTATAGCGGTGCGGTTGCATCACGGCGATCACGCGATTGCGCGCCGCCTCGCGCGCTGCGGACAGAACCGCGCGGATTTCGACCGGGTGATGGCCGTAATCGTCGATGATCGTCGCCCCGGCCACGCTACCGACATTGGTGAAGCGCCTGCGCACTCCGCCGAAGCTGGAAAAGCCGTTGCAGATCACCTCGTCCGGGCAGCCCATCTCGATGGAGACGGCAATCGCGGCAAGCGCATTCTGGACATTGTGGCGACCCGGCATGGGCAGGCAGACATTCTCGATCCGCCGGTCTTCCTCCCCGCGCTGGCGCACGATCACATCGAAACGGTTGCCGCCCTCGTGGGGCTGAACATTCACGCCGCAGATATCCGCCTGGAGGTTGAATCCATAGGTAATCACCCTGCGGTCGCGGACCTTGCCGATCACCGCTTGCACTTCGGGATGGTCGATGCACAACACCGCCGCGCCGTAGAAGGGCACGTTGTGGATGAACTCGACGAAGGCATCCTTCACCCCGTCGAAATCGCCGTAATGGTCAAGATGTTCGGGATCGATATTGGTGACGACCGCTATCGTGCCGTCGAGCCGCAGAAAGCTGCCGTCGCTCTCGTCGGCCTCGACCACCATCCAGTCGCTATCGCCGAGGCGGGCGTTCGAACCATATTGCTCGATGATCCCGCCATTGATGACCGTGGGATCGATGCCGCCGCAGTCAAGCAGGCTGGCGATCATGCTGGTAGTGGTCGTCTTGCCGTGCGTTCCCGCCACTGCGATGGTGGATTTGAGCCGCATAAGTTCCGCGAGCATTTCCGCGCGGCGCACCACGGGGATGCGGTTTTCCAGCGCATGCGCGACCTCGGGATTGGTGCGCTTGACGGCCGTGGAGGTGACGACCACCGCCGCGCCTTCGACGTTTTCCTTATCGTGACCGATTTTCACCGCGATGCCCTGCCCTCGCAGACGCTCGACGGTCGCGCTTTCGCTGATGTCCGAGCCTTGCACGGTGTAGCCGAGATTGTTCATCACCTCGGCGATGCCCGACATACCGATGCCGCCGACCCCCACGAAGTGGATCGTGCCGATATCGGTTGGTACGCCTTTCATTCCGCGCTCTCCCGCTTCGCGCTCAGTTTTTTCGCTCCCTGGCCTGCAACCTGCCCCTGAGTGGCACCGCGGGCATTGTTTCCGCCCACGCGGATCACATCCATCATGTCCGCCCCGCCGAAACTTTCGACGATGTCGGCAAGGTCTTCTACGGCCTTCGGACGGCCACAGTTCCATGCGGCATGGGCGGCATTAGACAGACCTTGCGGATCGTCCGCCAGCACGCGGATCTGTTTGGCGAGTTCCTTGGCCTCGAATTTTTCCTGACGGATCATCCGCGCGCCGCCCGCCTTGGCCATTTCGCGCGCGTTGAACGCCTGATGGTCGTCGGTCGCAATCGGCAGCGGGATGAGGATCGCAGGGCGCCCTACCGCAGTCAGTTCGGCAATCGTCGAAGCGCCCGCCCGGCCGATGAACAGATGCGCATCGGCAAGCCGCGTCGCCATATCCTCGAAATAGGTGGCGAGTTCTGCGGGAATGCCGTGATTGCGATAACGTTCGCGCACCGCATCGAGATCTTCGGGGCGGCATTGCTGCGTGACTTGCAGCCGCTGCCGGATGGCGGGAGGAAGCATGGCGAGCCCGTCGGGCACCACTTCGGAGAGCACGCGGGCACCCTGGCTGCCGCCGGTCACCAGCACGCGCAGAAGCCCGTCTTCGCCATAGGGCGGGAACGGTTCGTCCCGCAGGCTGAGCACCTGCGCGCGCACGGGATTGCCGACGAGATGCACCTTGCCGCGATGTGCGGGCTTCAGTCGCTGCACGTCGGGATAGGCGGTGGCGATGGCCTGCACCCGGCCCGACAGCAGGCGGTTGACCCGGCCAAGCACCGCGTTCTGTTCGTGGACCACGGTGGGAATATCGGCAGAGGTCGAAGCGAGGATTGCGGGCAGCGAGGGATAGCCGCCGAAGCCGACCACCGCGCTGGGCTGGAAACTGTCGAACAGCCGCAGCGCCATCTTGCGCCCTTCGAGGACCGCCATCAGCCCCTTCACCCATTGCAGGGGGTTCTTGCCGAAACGGCCTGCGGGCAGGACATGGGCGGGCATGAAATCGGGCTTGCCGGGTATCTGCGCGCCCCGCTCGTCGGTGATCAGCGCCACATGATGGCCGCGGCGCTCCAGCTCTACAGCCAGCGCGAAGGCGGGCAGCAGGTGGCCGCCGGTCCCTCCGGCAGCCAGCACATAATGGCGGTTGGAGGTGGTCACTGGTGGATTTCGCGCGTCATGCGCGCCTCTTGCGTATTCATCGCGTCCCCCTGCCCGATGCCCAGCAGGTCGCCAAGTCCCCTCGTCGTGGTTTTGAGATAGGGATTGCGGCGCGTTACGGCGATCAGCAGGCCGACGCCAAGGCAGACCGCGATGGTGGACGAACCGCCATAGCTGACAAGTGGCAGCGTCATGCCCTTGGAGGGAAAAAGCTGCAGGTTGACGAGGATGTTGATGAATGCCTGCCCGCCCAGCAGCGCGACGAGGCCAGTACCCGCCAGCAGGGCGAACAGGTCTTCCTCGTCGAACAGACGCATCAGTACGCGCACGACGATTGCCAGATAGACCAGCACGATAAACGCGCAGACGACAAGGCCGAACTCCTCGCCGATGACCGAAAAGATGTAGTCGGTATGCGCTTCGGGCAGGCTCATCTTCCGCAGGCCGAGGCCATATCCCGCGCCGGTCCAGCCGCCCGCCAGCAGTGTGCGGCTGGCAAGATCGACCTGATCGTAGGCCGTGCCGCCGCCGAAGAAGGCATCGATGCGATGGCGCGCATTGTCATAGAGGAAATAGGTCGCGGTGAGCAGGAACAGTCCGCCGCCGATGACGATGCCCAGCCGCTTCATCGGCATGCCCGCCAGCAGAATCATGACCAGCCACACGCCCGCAAACAGCATGAATTCGCCGAAATTCGGCTGCATCATCAGCAGCGCGCCAATCAGGCCGGTAAGCCCCGTCACGATCCACAGAACGGGAAGGTTCGGATCGCGCATTCGCCACGAGAGGACCCAGGCGAGTGCGATGGCGAAGGCAGGCTTGAGGAATTCCGATGGCTGGAACTGCATGCCGATGGAAATCCAGCGCCGCGCACCGTTGATCTCCACCCCGATGAACGGGACGAGAAACAAGAGGCCGAGCATGCCCGCGCCAAGCATCACGCCGAAACGCCGCGCATTCTGGCGGCTGAGCAGGGAAGCGCCGAACATCACGCATAGCGCGATTACCTGCCACGCCAGGTGGCGGTAGAAGAAGTACAGCGGATCGAGTGTCTCGCTGGAGGTCGACAGCCGGTCCGCGCTCGCCGGGCTGGCGGCGGCAACGGCGATTGTGCCCAGCGTCATCAGCAGCAGCACGAGGCCCAGCAGCACGCGGTCGATCTCACGCCACCAAATCTTCAGCTGGCTCCAGCGGGAAAGCTTGCCGCCCGGGATATGCGCAGGCTTGCGTTTCGCGCCGGGAACGAAGGGCTGCGTGGCGGTCATTGCGCTTTTTCCCTTTGGGCCTCAACCAGTTCGCGGAAATGGTCACCACGCGCTTCGAAATCGCGATACTGGTCGAAGCTGGCGCAGGCTGGAGAGAGGAGCACGGTGTCGCCGTTGGCCGCGCGACTTGCGGCGCGAGCCACCGCGCGATCGAGTGTGCCGCATTGCTCCACCGGAACGCGACCGTCGAGCAGGGCAGCGAAGTCCGGCCCCGCCTTGCCGATGGTATAGGCAGCTTTGACGTGGGGCAGTTCGGCCTCGCATTCGCCCAGTCCGGGTTCCTTGGCCAGCCCGCCGAGGATCCAGTGAATGCTGTCGAACGCTGCCAGCGCGGGGGCGGAGGCGGCGGTGTTGGTTCCCTTGCTGTCATTGACGTAGGCGACGCCGGAAATTTCGGCGACGCGTTCCATGCGGTGCGGAAGACCTCGGTAACTTTCGAGCCCGGCGCGTATGGCGTTACCCGAGAGGCCCAGAATGTCGCCAACCTCTATGGCCGCTGCCGCGTTCTCTAGATTGTGCGGCCCTTGCAGCGACGGCCATTTCGACTGCTCGCTAGGTGCGATGCCCCTGTTACCCAGGACATCCTCGAGGATACTGGCAATAGTGCCTTCGGCAAACTGGCCCAGTGCGCGCGCATCTGTGACACGGGCGATCGAATTATGACCGCGCGTCTGCATCGCCAGTAGGCGCGACTTGCTCGCAGCATATTTCGCGAAGTCGCCATCATATCTGTCGAGATGATCGGGCGTGATGTTGAGCAGTACCGCAACGTCGCAATCGAGCGAATAAGTCAGGTCGATCTGGTAGCTCGACAGCTCCAGCACATAGACCCCGCCCTCCGGAAGCGGCTCCTGCTCGAGAATCGGCAGGCCGATATTGCCGCCCATGGTGGTCGGCACGCCCGCAGTCTTGAGGATATGGTGGACCAGCGCGGTGGTGGTTGATTTGCCATTGGTGCCGGTGATGCCGACGACCTTGTGCGGCGGCAGATCGCCCATCGCCAGCGCGAAGAGTTCGATATCGCCGATCACCGGAACGCCGAAATTGTCGGCATGGCGCTTTATCGGGTGGGTGTTGAGTGGAACGCCGGGGCTGACGACCACGCCTGCATAGCCGGTAAGGTCGGCCTCCAGCGGATCGGCTATGGCGCAGCGTCCGGCATAGGGTTCGCGCGCTTCGGCGCGGTCGTCCCACACCAGCACGTCGGCTCCGGCAGCCAGCAGCGCCTCGACCGTTGCCCGGCCGGACCGCGCGAGGCCGAGCACCGCGTATTTCTTGTCCTTCCAGGCGGGCGAGGTGATCATCTGAGCTTGAGCGTTGCCAGCCCCAGGAGTGCGAGCACGATGGCAACGATCCAGAAGCGGATCACGACCTTGCTCTCCGACCAGCCGAGCTGCTCGAAATGGTGGTGGATGGGGGCCATGCGAAAGACCCGCCGCCCCGTTCGCTTGAACCAGAAGACCTGGATGATCACCGACAGCGCCTCGAACACGAACAGCCCGCCGACGATCGCCAGAACGATCTCGTGGTGCGTTGCCACGGCGATAGCGCCCAGCGCGCCGCCGAGCGCTAAACTGCCGGTATCGCCCATGAATACTGCGGCAGGCGGCGCGTTGAACCACAGGAAGGCGAGCCCCGCCCCCATGATCGCCGCGCAGAATATCGCCAGTTCGCCCGCACCCTCTACGTAAGGGATGCCAAGATATCCCGAATAGTCCACGCGGCCGACCAGATAAGCGATCACCGCAAAGGTGCCCGCGGCGATGATGACCGGCATGGTCGCAAGCCCGTCCAGCCCGTCGGTCAAATTCACCGCATTGCCCGCACCCACGATCACCGTGGCGGCGAACACATAATAGAGCGGGCCCAGTTCGATCCCGAAGTCATTGACGAAGGGAACATAGACGAAGGTGTTGATCTGGCTGACGATAATATAGCTGGCGACCCCCGCCACGCCGAATTCGAACAGCAGGCGGACCTTTCCCGAAACGCCCCGGTGACTGGCCTTCGAAACCTTGTCGTAATCATCAAGGAAACCGATCAGGCCGAAGCCGCCGGTCACCGCAAGGCAGGCCCAGATGAAAGGATTTCTGAGGTCCATCCACAGCATCAGCGAAATGAACAGACTCACCAGGATCATGAGCCCGCCCATCGTGGGCGTGCCGACCTTGGCGAGATGGGTCTGAGGGCCGTCCTCGCGGATGGGCTGGCCCTTGCCCTGCCGCACGCGCAGCATGGCAATGAAGCGCGGCCCGATGACCAGGCCGATCAACAGCGCCGTCAGCAGCGCCGCCCCCGCGCGCGCCGTCTGGTAGCGCACGAGGTTGAACAGCCCTTCGAAATTGAAATACTCGGCGAGGAGATACAGCATCGGCCTCGTCGGCTCCTAGGTAAAGTGGTCCACGAGCTTGCCCAGCCCGACCGAATTGGAGCCTTTGACCAGCACGGCGTCTCCGGCAATCAACCCGAAATCCTCCAGCCGCGCGATAGCCTCCTCGGCTGAATTGCAATGCTCCCACTCGAGCGGCTTGCCAAGCGAGTTGAAGGCGGGTTTCCCCAGTTCGCGGGCCAGTGCGCGCATCTCGTCGCCTACCAGCACCGCATAGTCGACATCGGCCGCGATCAGCGGTTCGGAGAGGGCCCCGTGGAACCCATCGGTAAAGTCGCCAAGTTCCTTCATCGATCCGAGCACGACGATCCGGCGAGCCGAAGGTGTCTGGCCGAGCTGCGCCAAGGTGGCGCGCATGCTGGCGGGATTGGCATTGTAGCTTTCGTCGATCAGCAGCGCCTTGCCGCCGGGCACATCGATGCCGTGGCGTGCCCCGCGCCCCTTGAGTCCGCCCATCTCGGCAAGTGCGAGTCCGGCAGCGGCCATGTCGCCGCCCGCCGCGCGCACCGCCGCCATGACTGCAAGCGAGTTGATCACCCAGTGATCGCCCGGCTCGGCCACAGTGTAGCACAGCCGGCCCGTATCGAATTCGCAGGTGACGAGACTTCCGCCGTTCGCGCTCGGAATTGCATCGAGCAGGCGCATATCCGCATTGGGCGAACGCCCGAACCTGACAACCTTGGCCCCCACTCGCAATGCGGCGAGACGGAGACGCTCGGTATGTTCGCTGTCCGCAGGGATCACCGCGATCCCGCCCGGCTCGAGACCGGCGAAGATTTCCGCCTTGGCCTCGGCAATGGCCTCCATCGATCCGAGGTTCTCGATATGTGCGGGCGCGATGGTAGTGATGACCGCGACATGCGGGCGGACCTGTGTGGTCAACCCCTCGATCTCGCCGGCGTGGTTCATGCCCATTTCGAAGATGCCGAAACGGCTGCGCGCAGGCATGCGCGCAAGGCTCAGCGGCACGCCGACATGGTTGTTGTAGCTCCGCGTCGAACGGTGCGCAGCGCCGCGGCTGGCGCGTTCGAGTGATGCGAAAATGGCTTCCTTGACGCCGGTCTTGCCGACCGAACCGGTGACGCCGATAATCTTCGCTTCGGTCCGGTCGCGGGCAGCGCGGGCAAGCGCCTTCAGCGCATCGGTCGTGTTCTCTACAAGGATATGCGGATAGTCGACCGGGCGGTCGACTATCGCTGCGGCGGCGCCATTCGCGAAAGCCTTGTCGAGGAAGCGGTGTCCGTCCATCGCCTCGCCTTTCAGCGCAACGAAGAGATCGCCACCCACCACGTCACGGCTGTCCATCTCGACCCCGGCGACCTGGAAATCGCAACTGGCAGTGCCGTTCACCGCCTCAGCGATGGACTTTGCGTCCCACAGCGTCAGGGGCAGGCGATCGCGCGGATCGGCAGGCCATTCCATATAGGCCGGGTGGCGCAGGATGGCGGCGCTCATGCGGCACCGCCATTGCCGGCTTTGGCAATCAGCGCCGCGCATTCGCGTGCGACTTCCACGTCGTCGAAGGGATGGACCCGCATGTTTTCTCCCGATCCGATGATCTGACCCGTTTCATGGCCCTTGCCCGCGATCAGAACGATGTCGTCCTTGCCCGCTTCGGCAATGGCTGCATGGATGGCTTCGCGACGCCCGGCCACTTCGCGCACGTGTTCTTGTCCTCTACCCACCCTTGCACCTTCAAGCACCTGGCGACGGATTTCCGCAGGTTCTTCGCCGCGCGGATTGTCGTCCGTCACGATAACGACATCGCTGGCCTTGGCCGCAGCTTCGCCCATCGGCGCGCGCTTGCCGTGGTCGCGGTCGCCGCCTGCGCCGAATACGGTGATAAGTCGGCCCTGAACATGCGGATGAAGCGCTTGAATCGCAGCCTCCAAGGCGTCCGATGTGTGGGCATAGTCGACGTAAACGGGCGCGCCGCTGGGCGCGATGACCGCACGTTCGAGGCGTCCGCGCACCGGCTGGAGCCGCGCTACTGCATCCCAGACCTTGCTCGTATCGATACCGGTCGCAAGCGCCAAACCCGCGGAAATCAGCGCATTCGAGACCTGGTAGGCACCAATCAGCGGTAGGTTGATGGTCCTTTCGGCGCCCTCATGCTGCACCATTAGCGATTGCCCCAACTGGGTCGGTTCGCGGCGTGTAAGCCGGATATCCTCGCCCTGCTCACCCACCGTCATGATCCTGAGCCCGCGCTTCTCAGCATGCTCGACAACGCGCCTGTTCCAACCGCTGTCGCCCGCGCCCATCCACACGACCGCCGTCGCATTTTCCGAGACCACCTCGTCGAAAAGCCGCATCTTGGCCGCGAAATAGTCTTCCATGTCGGCATGATAATCGAGGTGATCGCGGCTGAAATTGGTGAATCCGGCGGCTTCGACCGGAATGCCTTCATTGCGAAATTGCGAAAGGCCGTGGCTAGACGCCTCATAGGCGACATGGGTAACGCCTTCGCGCGCCAGCCCGCTCATATTCGAAAGGAAAGTGACGATATCGGGCGTCGTCAGCCCGGTCGAAACGCTTTCGTCGGGCGTGGTGACGCCAAGCGTGCCAATGCTCGCCGCGCGTTCGCCCGACATACGCCATATCTGACGGGTCATCTCGACGCAGGATGTTTTGCCGTTGGTTCCGGTAACCGCAACAATGTGCTCGGGCACGGGCGTAAAATACTGCGCCGCCATTTCGGCGAAGCACTTGCGCGGGTTGTCGCTGGCGATGTGGATGGCGCCTTCGACGGCCGCTTCCGGCCGCGCTACAACGGCGACGGCTCCTGCGCCGATTGCCGCGGGAATGAAATCCTCGCCATTTGCCTGCATGCCCTGAAAAGCGCCGAACACGGTACCGGGCGCGACCTTGCGATTGTCGATAGCGAAGCCGGTAACGGTTATATCTCCGGCATTGCGGCAATCGATCCCGGCATTGGCGCAAATCTTACTCAGCTTCATTCCGCGCCTCCGGGATCAGCGGGGTGATGGCGGAGATATCGATATCACGCGTGTCGTCGGGGCGCACGCCGATCAAGGGGCCGATACGCGGAACGAGACGGCCGACGATGGGTGCGGCATTCCAGGCGGCAGTCCGCTGGTAGGAGCTGGCAAGCGTCCCCTTGGGCTCATCGAGCATGGCGATAATGACATAGCGTGGGCGGTCCATCGGGAAGGCGGCGGCAAAAGTCGAAACCAGCGCGGTGCGGCGATATCCGCCTTTTCCGCCCGGCTTTTCGGCCGAGCCGGTCTTGCCGCCGACGCGGTAACCCGGGGCATCTGCATTGCGGCCCGTACCGTACACCGCAATTGCCCGCATCATCTGGCGCATCCGGCTGGAGGTCGAAGCCTTGAACACGCGGCGACCCTTGGGAGCCTGGCCCGGACCGAGCTTCTTCAGCGTGGCAGGGCGGTAAACGCCCCCGTTGACCATGGTGGCATAGGCGCTGGCGAGATGCAGTGGGGTAACCGCGATGCCGTGACCGAAACCGACCGTCATATTGGTCAGACGCGCCCATTTGTCGCCCGGCCACAACGGGAAGCCTTTGGCGGGCAATTCGATTTCGGGCCGCCTGTTCATGCCGAGATCTATCATGTACTGGCGCAGCCGTTCAGGTCCCAACTCGTCGGCAATCCGCGCGCTGGTGGTATTCGAGGAGTGTATCAGCGTCTCGACTGTATTGAGCGTCGGTCCCATTGCGTGGCTGTCACGGATGGTGAATCGGCCAGCTTTGACCGGCGAGGCGTCGAACCGCCGCCCAAGATCGCGAATGACCCCCGCGTCGATAGCCGCCGCCACCGTCAATGGCTTGAAAGTAGAGCCCAGTTCGTAGACCTGGTTCGTCACCCGGTTGAACATCAGCTTCTGCCCCTCGGCATCGATCTTGTTGGGATCGAATTCGGGCAGAGAGGCAAGTGCAAGCACTTCGCCCGTATCCACATCGAGGACGATACCCGCGCCGCCCTGCGCCTGCGTTAACTTCATGCCGCGGCGCAGTTCGTCTTCGAGCGCGCCCTGCACTCGTACATCGACCGAAAGCGCGACCGGCGTGCCGCGAGTCAACGGGTTCGACAGATGCTCATCGAAGACTTGCTCCATACCCACCCGGCCCCTGCCGTCCGCAGCGACATAGCCAAGGACATGGGCCGCCATCTGCCCTTGTGGATAGTGGCGGTCTTCTTCCATCGGCATTTCAAGGGCGAGTTCGCCGATGTCCTGCACCCGATTTGCCTCTTCGGGCAGGAGACGGCGGCGGATGTATCCCGCCTCGCCGCTGGTAAGTTGTGCCGCGACAGCTTTCTCGTCGAGGTCAGGGAAAATGGCTTTCAACTGCGCGGCGACTTCTGCCGGCTTGGCCACGAGCGGGGCCTCATTCTCACCCAGAGCTTCCGGATTGAACCACAACGCATAGGCCGGGAAAGCGCGCGCCATCGGTACGCCGTTGCGATCGACGATCTCACCGCGATCGGGGAGCAGCGCCGCTTCGAGCGAAGTTGCGCGTGCGCCTTCGCCGCCCGCGCCGAGATAGACGATACGGCTCAGCGCCATCACTGCGAGAAGCGCAAAAGCCAAAGCAATCCACAGAACCCTCCAGCGGGCAAGGTCG
Organism: Qipengyuania huizhouensis; assembly: GCF_019711635.1. Classification (GTDB taxonomy): domain Bacteria; phylum Pseudomonadota; class Alphaproteobacteria; order Sphingomonadales; family Sphingomonadaceae; genus Qipengyuania; species Qipengyuania huizhouensis. The sequence goes on from NZ_JAIGNT010000001.1 coordinate 42,801, forward strand.
AGCGATCTCTGGCGAATGCTGACGAGTTGCACCCGCCCGCTCGCCATTGCCATGCTTACCGCCCCCGGTCCTCCGTGGAGAGCGGAGAATGCGTTCACCGGGCGACCTCGGCCGCAGCTACCGAAATCACGGTCGGCTGCGCAAGGCGCTGGGCCAGACTGGTCGCCAATCTCCGCGTAGGCTGTTCTGCGCGCGCCATGGCTACCGTGCCTTCACGATCATCTTCGGTCAGCCAGTCGCCGAAGAGATTGTCATCTTCGACCGGCCCGGTGTCCGCCTTGGCAAAGCGTATCGGCTGCGGCGCATCCATCCCGCGCGGTGTTCCCAGCGCGGCCAATTGGCGTTCGTGCTCGACATACTGGTCGGCGCGCGGCGCCGCATAGCCGAATTCGACCTGGTTCCATGCCGCAAGCTGGTGCTGGCTCGCCCGGGTCTGGAATTCCGTTTCCAGCATCAGTTTCGAACGCTCCGCCGCAATGATCTGGCGTTCGACCAGCCGCACGTCGCTCTTCACCGCATTCACCTTGAAAGTGAGCGCGAGGAAAGCGGCAACACAGGCGCCGAGGACCAGCAACCAGCCAATCTGCCTTATGCGCGAAGTCTGGGCCATCATGCAGCCTCCCGTGCTGGTGTGGAGGTACGCACCGCGTGGCGCAGCACCGAAGAACGCGCGCGCGGGTTGCGGGCGATCTCGGCCTCGGTGGGCTTGATCGCCTTGGAAACGGGGAAGAAAACCGGATCGACCTGCGCCGCCATGGGGACGTGACGCGAGGCGCTCGGGGTTGAGGATGCCTCGCGCAGGAAGCGCTTGACGATCCGGTCTTCGAGGCTGTGGAAGCTGACCACGGCAAGGCGGCCCCCTTCACGCAAAAGATGTTCGGCAGCCGACAGCCCTTGGGACAGTTCGTCGAGCTCGCCGTTCACATGAATCCTGATGGCCTGGAAGGTCCGTGTGGCCGGATCCTTCTTGTCGTGCGGCTTATGACCCAAGGCCTTGCGCACCACACTGGCCAGCTCACCAGTCGTCTCCAGCGGACGCGCAGCGACGATAGCGCGCGCCACGCGGCGCGACTGCCGCTCCTCGCCATACTGGTAGATAACATCGGCGATCTGACTTTCCTCGGCGGTATTGAGGAAATCGGCTGCGCTTTCGCCCTCCTGGCTCATCCGCATGTCGAGTGGGCCGTCGGCGGAAAAGGCGAAGCCTCTCTCTGCCTGGTCGAGCTGCATGGACGATACGCCGATGTCCATCACGACACCATCAACGCGCATCACGCCGGCAGCATGCATGACATCCAGCATCTCGGAAAATCGGTGCGGGTGAAGAATGAGGCGGGGCGGAGTTTGCTCCGTCTCCCGCCAGGTGCGACCCGAAGCAATCGCGTCGGGGTCCCTATCGAATGCATGAACGGTTGCGCCCCGTTCGAGCAGTGCGCGCGTGTAACCGCCCGCGCCGAACGTTGCGTCGATCAGTACGTCACCCGGCTGCGGGTCGAGCGCTTCGATCACTTCGTCGAGAAGAACCGGAATGTGGGGTGTGCCGGTCATTTGCCCTTCGCCTTCGCATCGGCAAGCAAGCTTTCGCAGGCAGCCTTGGCGCTGGCCCAGTCGTCGCCCATTTCGGCAAGCTGCGCGGGGTTCCACAGGGTGAAGAAACGGCCACCGCCCTGAAAATAGAGTCCGTCCTCGATCCGACCGAGAGTGCGCAGGTGATCGGGCATGACGAAACGACCGCTGTCGTCGAAGGGCATTTCAACGAAGCCGAACAGCTGGCTGGCGCGGGTGTCGCGGTCGAAATCCTTGCCGAGACGGATCGCCATCTCTTCTTCGCGGTCGAGCTGCTGGTCGAGCTCTGCCTTGCGGCTGAGGCCGAAGCCGACAAGGCAATTCCAGGTGGGATGCTTCATGAGGCAGAGAACGCGGCCGTCGGAACTTTCCTTCACGGCCTTTCGGAACAGCGGTGGAAGCACGAAGCGGCCCTTATCGCCCGCAGGCGAATAGGCTTGTCCGCTGTACCCTCCGAATTGCACTGCCCTGTCCCCAGCTGGCGTTCGACATCCTCTTCACCGGACACACCTCCCCCTTTCGCAAAAGCAGGCGCTCTCGCGGCCCGAACCGCTTACGGCTCGCGCAAAGACACTGGCATGTCCGATGTCTGGATGATTTATCGCGGGTAACGCGGGGATGGAAGGGAAAATTGCGGGATTTTACGGGATAAGAATATAACTTATTGTTTTATATAAATAAATGAATTCGAGAAATCTCTGATATCCTTACCGAATTGTCACCATAGACCACGGATAAGGCTAAGGAATCACTCGGATGGCACAGGCTGAGGCAGGCATTTCCCGCAATATCCCCTGCCGAGTCCCGCGATTTCCCGCAGGAGTGCTCAATCAGCGAAAGCGCGATCCAGGAAGGCCCCAAGAGCTTTGCCTCTGGCCGGTTCTTCGAAGTGGTCGTCGAGCAATGCCGCATCCGCTACGAGAAGCACGCGGCCCTCGCCCACCCGGCAATCTGCAATCAGCCCTCGGGTGGAAATCGAACACTCGGTATCTGCCGATCCCTCGCGCGCTTCGAACCGCCCGGCGAGGTCTACTGGAAATTCAATCCCGCTTTCGGTCACCGCGCGGACACCGGCGGACCGTTCTTCATCGAACAGCAATCTGAGCCCCCAGTGACTCAGGATCGGAGAGATCACCACCATGTCGTGAGGCCGGCGCGGATCGCCCAAAGGAAAGTCGCTGTGTTGGGTCAACATCGGATCGGCAAAGATCAAGGCTTGCCCTCCATCACGCAGCCAGGCGTCGAAAGCGACATTCTCCGACGGTGCCAGCGGACGAGGTTGGGCCAGCACCACTCGTTTCAGTCCGTCCAGCGCGTCCGCTTCCAGCGTATCGAGCGGAACGAGTTCGCCTTCTTCTTCCAATGCACCGCGAACCCAGCCGTGCTCGCCAGCACCCTCCAGCATAGAGGCAATGTCTCCGCCCTCTCCCCAATAGATAGGCAGGGTCGAAAAAAGGCCAAGACGTTCGACAGAACCCTCGCCCCCGTCGGAAGTAGCCGTCTGATCCTGAGCCGACCCTCCATTGCAAGCAGCAAGGAGGATAACGGACAGAGCAAGGCAAACCTTACGGCTGGTTCGCCGGGTCATTCGAGGTCCCTTGCTCGGGAATCACCGCGGGTGATTGCGGCGAAGCGGGGAGCGGCTTTTCCGGTAAGTCGGGAACCACGCCTGCTTCTACCAGCGGATCGTTCTGCTTGATTGCCTCGCTGGGTTCGGTCGTTGGAGCCGCTGCAGGCACAGCCGCCGCATCGACTTCCCGTGTACGGTCCTGAATCAGGCTTGCGAGGCCCACCAGGAGCACCATGAGCACGACACCGCCAATGCCGATCTGCAAACGCTTGACCGATTCCGAACGCGTTCCCCCCAGCGGCACATCGGCAGGTTCACCCGACGGGGCAGCTCTGCGGGTAAGATCGAAACTGCGCGGCATGCCGGGGATTCTGGGCATTCGCTAGGTTCCCGTCAATCGCCCTCGGCTAGCCAGTTGAAAACCGGCAGGCCCTTCGAGCGTAACCATTCGGCGTTGTAGAGCGTCGAGAGATAACGGAATCCGGTGTCGCAGAGGATTGTGACGACCCGCACATTCTCGCGCCCCTCCGCAACCAGCTTCTTCCCCAGCTCCACCGCGCCCGCGACATTGATCCCGCTGGACAGGCCGAGGCACAGACCTTCTTCGCGCAGCAGGCGAGCAACCCATTCGATGCCTCCTTCGTCCGAGACGCGAAACTGCGTATCGATCGGTGCGCCTTCGAGATTGCCGGTGATGCGTCCCTGCCCGATGCCTTCGGCGACGGAAGAACCCTCGGCCTTCAGCTCGCCATTGGCATAATAGTTGTAAAGCGCTGCGCCGTGGGGATCGGTCAGCGCGATGACGACATTCTCGTCGAATTCCTTGAGCCCCATCCCGACGCCGGCAATCGTGCCGCCTGTACCTGCCGAGCAGGTGAAACCGTCGATCCGGCCATCCATCTGTTCCCAGATTTCTTTCGCCGTACCCTCGATATGCGCCTTGCGGTTGGCCGTGTTGTCGAACTGCCCCGCCCAGATCGCGCCCTCGGTTTCTTCGGCCAGACGGCGCGAGACATGCTGGAAATGATTGGGGTCGGCATATTTGGTCGGCGGAACGGTGACCAGTTCGGCACCCAAGGCCCGGAGGGTGGCCATCTTCTCGCCCGACTGGTTGTCGGGCATCACGATGATGGTGCGGTAGCCCAGTGCATTGGCCACGAGAGCGATGCCGATGCCGGTATTTCCGGCGGTACCTTCGACCACGCAGCCGCCGGGCTTCAATTCACCGCGCGCTTCGGCGTCGCGAATGATGTAAAGCGCAGCCCGGTCCTTTACAGAGGCACCAGGGTTGGCGAACTCGCACTTGCCATAGATGTCGCACCCGGCTTCCTCGCTCGGTCCGGCAAGGCGGACGAGCGGGGTATTGCCGATCAGGTCGAGTGTCTGCTCACGAACGGGAACTTGTGTCATGGTTCCGGACGTAGTGTCGCACTGCCATCCGCGCAATCAACATCAATCTTCAGGCGCAATAGTAACCTTCAGTCCGTCCAGATCGCCGGTGAAGGGAATCTGGCAGGAAAGGCGCGAAGTATCGACCCTGTGGTCGCTGCTTTCGAGCAGATCGTCTTCGTCCTCGCTCATTTCGGGAAGCTTACCTGTGAATTCCGGATCGACATGGACATGGCAGGTCGCGCAGGAACAACAGCCACCGCACAGCGCCAGAAGCTCGTCGAAACCGTTGTCCCGGATAGCTTCCATGACTGTCAGGCCGTCCTCGACCTCGATCTCGGAAGTCTCTCCCTCACGGGTGGTAACGATCAGCTTGGGCATCGAATGCGTGTCCTGTATTGCCATGGCCATTGAGCGAGCCGTATGCGGGGCGCTGCTATTCAAACCGGCGCGGGAAGGCAAGCTATAGCCATGGGGCTGACGACAACAACGATACGGCACCATCTGGATGTCGTGGCGGCAGATGACCCAGTTGTGGCCAGTGCCATTGCGCGCGTCGGTTATCCCGAGGAACGCATTCGCGAGAAGGGCTATCGCACCCTGTTGCGCACGATAGTGGGCCAGCAGGTCAGCGTGGCGGCGGCGGCATCGGTCTGGCGCAAGCTCGAAGCCGAACTCGGCGAAGACATGCACGCACATGAGCTTCTGTCACGCGACTTCGATACATTGCGCGCCTGCGGGTTGTCGCGACAGAAACAGGGATACGCGCGCAGTCTCTGCGAACTGGTGACGAGCGCCGAACTGGACCTCGAGAACCTGCCGCAAGACGACGAGGATGCCATTGCGGAGCTCACCCGGATCAAGGGCATCGGTCGCTGGTCGGCAGAAATTTACCTACTTTTCGCCGAAGGGCGACCGGACATCTGGCCGGCGGGTGATCTCGCCGTACAGGCCGCCTGCGCCAAGATGCTCGACCTGCCCGAACGCCCCGGCGAAAAAGAAACGCGCGCGCTGGCGGAAAAGTGGAAGCCGCACCGCGGGGCGATGGCTATCTTCACCTGGCATGCCTATGCCGATCCTGCGCTTTAACTGGGGAGAGGTTTCATGAGCACGCGCAAGGCTATCTTCATCACCGGCGGCGCATCCGGCATCGGCAGAGCCATTGCGCTTCATTTCGGCAAACGAGACTGGTTCGTTGGCCTCGGCGATGTCGACGAACACAATATGTGGGTTACACGCGATCTGATCGGCCACGGATTCGTTTATCAGCACACCTTCGACGTGCGTGACCGCGCCGCATGGGACAACGCTCTCGACAGCTTCGCCACTGCGGCAGGCGGACGGATCGACGTGGTGGCGAACAATGCCGGTATCCCCCTCGGCGGCGCTCTGATCGAAAACAGCGAGGAAGAGATTACCCGTTGTCTCGATATCAATCTGAAAGGCGTATTGTTCGGCGCGCAAGCGGCCTACCCACACTTGCAGAAAACCGCGCCCGGATCATGCCTGCTCAACACGGCCAGCGCGGCTGGGATCTACGGTACGCCCGGCGCAAGCGTCTATTCGGCCACTAAATTCGGTGTTCGGGCGATCACCGAAAGCCTCGATGGGGAATGGGCCGAAGACGGCATCAAGGTCCGTTCGATCATGCCGGGCTTCATCGAAACCCCGCTGCTCGATCACAGCCCCAATGCCAGGAGCAACGAGGACATCCGGACGCGGGTGAAAGAGGCAGGTCTCGAAATCACCCCGGTCGAAGACGTGGCCGAGGCTGCCTGGAACGCGGTTCATGGCGAGAAACTGCACACTACCGTGGGCCAGACGGCCAAGAAGCTCGCCTTTGGTACGCGCTGGATGCCCGGACGGGTCCGCCAGCAGACCCGCGCCAGCGTCAGGCCGATGGGCAAGTAGCGATCAGGCGATCTTGTCGATTTTCTTGGCCATATTGACGTCGCGCAGAGAAAGCCCGCCTGCGTCATGCGTGGTCAGGGTGATCTCGACCTTGTTGTAGACATTCGACCATTCGGGATGATGATCGCGCTTTTCGGCGATAATCGCGATACGGGTCATGAAAGCGAAAGCCTCGGCAAAATCGGCGAATTCGAAGCTGCGCCCGATCGCCTTGCCCTCGCGGGCAAGCGACCATTTCGGCAATGCGCGCAGCCAGCTGTCACGTTCTTCGGGGGTAAGTTCCTCGACGGCCATATCGGCGAATCCTCTGTTGCTTGTCGCAGCCGCGCCTTTTGCCTATCGCATCGGGCCATGCAAGCGCAGCTCACCGCGACCGACATTGCCTGCCGACGCGGCGAACGATTGCTGTTTCGTGGCCTATCCTTCGAATGCGCCCCAGGCGAGGCGCTGCATGTCACGGGCGCGAACGGCATCGGAAAGTCGAGCCTGATCCGCATTATCGCCGGACTGCTACGCCCCTTCGCGGGCAACGTGGAGAGCACGGGCACAATGGGACTGGTGGATGAGCGGCTGGCGCTGGACGAGAACATGCCACTGGGCAAGGCGCTGGGTTTCTGGCAGGAGCTCGATGGCTGTTGCAGCCCTGCCAATGCCTTTGCGATCCTGCAGCTCGAACCATTGCTCGACGTGCCTGTGCGCTTCCTCTCGACCGGCCAGCGCAAGCGCGCTGCACTTGCCCGGCTGCTCAATCGCGGCTGCCAGATTTGGCTGCTTGACGAACCTTTGAACGGGCTGGACGACCAGACCAGCCGCAATTTCGAAGCGCTGGTGGCGCTGCATTGCGGGGGCGGCGGGATCGCGGTGGTGGCTTCGCACCAGAGGATCGCACTTCCCGGTGCTACCGTTGTGGCGATCGAGGAATACGCTGCGTGAGCGCAGCGCTGAACCTCCTGCGCCGGGACCTTGGACTGCTGATGCCGGGCGGGAGCGGCGGCAGCGTGCTTCCACTGCTGTTCTTTCTCGCCGTCGCCATGCTCTATCCCTTTGCAGTTGGCCCCGACGCGCAATTGCTGGCTCGGACGGGGGGCGGGATTATCTGGATCGCAGCGCTGCTCGCGGCGATACTCCCGCTTGAAAGGCTGGTGAAGGATGATCTGGAAGCGGGCGTTTTCGACCAGTTCGCCCTGCGGGGCATATCGGAAGAACTGGCGATGGCGATGCGTCTCGTCGCTCACTGGATGGCTTTCGCGCCGCTTCTGCTTCTCGCTACATTTCCTGCGGCTGCGCTGCTTGGCCTTCAGGGCGAAACCACGCGCACCTTGTTGCTTGGTTTGCTGGCAGGAACACCGGGGCTGGCAGCAGTCGGTCTCGCGGTCGCTGCCCTTTCCGCGACTATGCGCGGGGGGGCCGCGCTCGCCGGCTTGATGGTAATACCCCTCGCGGTGCCGATACTGATCTTCGGCGCCGGAGCGCTGGCGCGGCCCGGCCCCTCTGCCTTATTGCTGACTGCGGCGATCAGCCTCGGCTTGTGCGCCGTCGCGCCCTTCGCCGCCGGAGCGGCCCTTCGCGCAGCGCGAGAGAATTAGGATCCAACGCCCATTTTCAAGACGCGCAGCCGAATGGATGACATCGAGTTGCAAAGTTTTTAAGCTGGCGCGGATCGCATCACACAAAGGGGGACCGGGCGTTGGAAGAAGACGAGGAGTTCGTAGACATTTACGCACTGCTGCAGGTCGATCCGTCCTGCGAGCGTTCAATTATCGAAAAGGCTTACCGCCATTTCGCCCAGCTCTATCATCCCGACCATACCGAAACCGCCGATGTGGAGCGCTTTCAGGAGCTGACCCGAGCCTACAGGATCCTGAAGGACCCGGCAAAGCGATCCGAGTACGACAAGCGATACATACTGGAGCGGGGAGAAAAGCCCACTGGCACCCCTCGCGAAGATATCGTCATCGATGGGGCAACTGCGGTGCAGGACGCCGAGATGCATGAGCAAATCCTTCTCGCGCTTTACAAGCAGCGCCGCGAGAATGCCCGCGAACCGGGCGTGATGCCCTACTATGTCCAGCGCGAACTCGACTGTTCGGACGAGAGCTTCGAGTTTCACACCTGGTACCTGAAGTCCAAAGGCTTCATCGAAATCACGCAGCAGAGTGAGCTGGCGATCACGATCGAGGGCGTCGACCATGTCATTTCGAACAGCCGCGCGGCCAAGGAGAAGCTGCTCCTCGAACAGGCGGCGCGAGAGGTCTAAGTCAGGCCCTCAATAGGGTGGCTGGTGGAGGCCTTTGGGACTGGTCGTGAAGATTTCCGCCCCGTCCTCGGTGATGCCGATCGAATGTTCGAACTGCGCGGATAGCGACTTGTCGCGCGTCACTGCAGTCCAGCCGTCTTTGAGCATCTTGGCATGCGGACGACCGAGATTGATCATCGGCTCGATCGTGAAGAACATGCCCGGCTTCAAAAGCGGTCCAGTACCCTTGCGACCGGTATGGATCACCTCGGGCGCGTCATGGAACAGTCGGCCAAGGCCGTGTCCGCAGAATTCCTGCACCACGCCGTAACGATGCTGGCGTGCATGCGCCTCGATCACTGCGCCGATATCGCCCAGCCGCGCGCCGGGCTGGCTGGCAGCCTCGATGCCCAGCATAAGGCATTCATAGGTTACATCGACCAGCTTGCGCGCCTTCAGCGCCGGCTCGCCGGCGAAGTACATACGGCTCGTGTCGCCATGCCAACCATCGAGAAGCGGGGTCACGTCGATATTGACAATGTCACCATCCTTCAGGGCCTTGTCGCCCGGAATGCCGTGGCAGATCACGTGATTGACCGAGGTGCAGCAACTGTGTGCGTAGCCGCGATAGCCCATGGTCGCGGGGACCGCGCCACCGTCGAGTATCATCTCGCGAACCTTGTCGTCTATCTGCCCGGTGGTCACGCCCGGCTTTACGAAATCGGTCAGTTCGTCGAGGATTTCTGCCGCAAGGCGTCCGGCCTTGCGCATGCCTTCGAACCCTTCGGGTCCATGGAGCTTGATGGTGCCGTCACGATAGACGGTCTGCTCGCTGTCGATTACCTGATATTCGGTCATGCGCGGTCATGTAGCGATTGCCAACGCAAATTGCGAGGGAGTCAGCGCTGAACGCTGAAAGCCCTGGCATATTCGGGTTTGACGGCATCGAGCACCGAGGCGGTTACGGAGAAATCCAGCTCATAGGCGCCTTCGGCATATGGCCCCGCCACATAAGGACCGAAGTAGACCCCGATGCGATCAAAAGTCTGGCCGTTGGAAGAGCCGACGAACACGCTGGCCTCGTCTATGCCCGGACAGTCGTTGAAATAGCCTTCGCCGTTCCGATCGACTTTGGTGCCACGCCGTTCCTCACGCTCTTCGTCAAGCGTATCGCAAAGCCTTGCGCCGAGCGCGGTTTCGAGTTCGACGGGAGAATTGAAAAGCTCGATGCCTTCTAGCGCCCGCTTGCCGCTCCTGTCCCAGACAAGCGAGGTCCTGCCGTGGTTTCCATGCGCTCCACCGGTATAGACATACAAGTCGGCTGACAGGCTTAGCCAGTCGGGCAGATCCGACACGACCTTCCACTCTTTCTCGAACCCGCGGCTCCTGCAGCTCACGCAGTCTTCCGGAGAAGATTCCAGCGACTCCTGCCACTCGGCCTTCTGCGCCGCCAGTTCGCGGTCGCGCTCTTCCTCGAAGCGGCGCACCAATTGCGGCACGACGCTTACCTCTGCAGGCCAGCTATAGGAAAATTCCCGCTTCGCCTCGCCCTGGCTTGAATCGTCTTCGAAGTTGCTTCCGCCGGGCCCGTCTACAGCGGTTGCCGAAGCGTTCGCAGTTACGCTCACCCTGGATTCAGCAACAACTCCAGACGGTGCAATCGCGTCTTCGGATTGCGAGCAGGCAGCGCTCGACAGAGCGAAGGAAATCAGGAACAGGGACTTTCGCATCGAATTACCTTGGCACGAAACAGATTAACCCGAGGGGAATACCATGGCCGACAAAGCCGATCTAATCCAGCCAGACCGTGGACAAAAAGCTATCCTCATCCATCTGGTGAACAAGGACGGGTTCCCCGATTGGGTCAAAACATTATCCGGTGGTCAACGCGCTGCCCTGAATGCCCAGAAATTCGACGGCAGCGGGTATCAGGTGGGCATCGTTCCCGATGGCGATAGCTGGTTCGCAGTCGGCGGAGTGGCCGATCCCGACAAGCTTTCGAGTTGGTGCATGGCCAAGCTGGCCGAGACGCTACCCGAAGGTGTATATCGCCGCGCAAAGGGTGAGCCCGGGCCGGCCCTCCACGGATGGCAAACGGCGCAATATCAGTTCACCCGCTACAAGAAGCCCGACAAGCCGGTGGGTCCGCGAGTGTTGCTGACCAAGGAAGTAAAGAAGATCGACGCCGCTGTTGCCGAGGCAAAAGCGACCTGCCTCGTGCGTGACCTCGTCAATACACCGGCTGAGGATATGGGCCCCGCAGCCTTGGAAGAACAGTGCGAGAAGTTGGCCAGAACGCATGGCGGCCAGTTGTCGGTCACGCGCGGCGACCAGCTCGAGCAGGGTTATCCGATGATCCATGCGGTTGGCCGCGCTGCGGCACGTCACCACTCCCCCCGTTTGATGCATCTCACCTGGGGCAAGGAAACCGATCCCGTCCTTGCCATCGTCGGGAAAGGCGTATGCTTCGACAGCGGCGGACTTGATGTGAAGAGTTCTTCCGGCATGCTCCTCATGAAGAAGGATATGGGCGGCGCGGCGCATGCCATCGCGCTGGCCGAGTTGGTGATGGGCGCGAAATTACCCGTCCGCCTGCATCTGCTCGTGCCCGCCGTGGAAAATGCCATTTCCGGCAACAGCTTCCGGCCCGGCGATGTACTCAGATCGCGCAAGGGCCTGACCGTGGAAATAGGCAATACCGACGCCGAAGGCAGGCTGATCCTTGGCGACGCACTTACCCGCGCAAGTGAGGAACAGCCTGAACTGATCATCGATTTCGCCACTCTCACTGGCGCGGCACGCGTGGCGCTGGGCCCCGACTTTCCCGCGCTCATGACACGACGGGACGAAACGGCCGCCGCACTGATCGAAGCTGGCAAGGCAAACGACGACGAGCCCTGGCGCTTACCCCTGCCCGATGCATATGCGGAATGGCTCAATTCGGACATTGCAGACACGAACAACGCCCATGGCAACGCCTTTGCCGGAGCCAGCGTCGCGGGCCTGTTTCTCGATAAGTTCGTCGGGGAAGGCATCGACTGGGCCCATTTCGACACCTTCGCATGGCGGCCTGCCGGCAAGCCCGGCCGCCCCAAGGGCGGTGATGCCTATGGATTGCGGGCGGCGTGGCACATGCTGCAAAAGCGTTTCAAACCGGCATAGACGGTGCGCAGCCCTTGCCGCAGCGCTATGCTGCGGTTAAGCGCCCGCAACTACAATTATTGAAGTTCCCTACGACCGTGAGCGCCAAGGCCAGCTACTCTTTGCCCGAAGGAATTGTCGGACTGAAAGGTCCGATCCAGAAACCTGCGTCCGGCACGCTCCCGCTGCGTGGCGATCTGGCGCATATTGCGCTGGCCGATCGTTTCCTTGCCGCGCATTATGTCATTCCGCGCTTGCGCCAGGTCGGCGATCAGGATGTCACCCTCAAATTGAATCCCCGCGATGATGCAGAAAATGGCGTGGCAATCCCGGCAGGTTCCGAGGTGGAATTGCTGGATCGCGAAGGTGACTGGTTGTGGATCACCTGCGGACCGGAAGGACCCAGTGGATACGTACATTCTTCTGCGCTGACACCCGACAGTGACGCATAAGGTCTTTATCGACGGGGCTGCGGGGACGACCGGCCTGGAGATTGCCGAGCGGCTTGCAGGTCGCAGCGAGTTCTCGCTCATCACGCTGGATGACACACAGCGTAAGGACGCAGGTGCCCGTCGCGAAGCGCTGAACGAGGCCGATGTCGCCATTCTATGCCTTCCCGACGACCCTGCACGCGAAGCGGTCGAGATGATCGATTCCTCAAGCGACACCCGCATCATCGACGCGTCCAGCGCGCACCGCACAGCCGAAGGCTGGTGTTATGGTTTTCCCGAACTGGTCGGGCGCGATCGCGTTTCACATGCTCGCCGGGTCAGCAATCCGGGCTGCTACCCGACCGGCTTTCTCGCCCTGATCGCACCGCTCGTAAGTGATGGCCTGCTGCCTGCCGACTGGCCGTACACCGTGAATGCAGTCAGCGGCTATTCCGGCGGCGGCAAGGCGTTGATTGAACGGTACGCGGCAGACGACGCTCCTGGCTTTCGCACCTATGGATACGACCTTGCGCACAAGCACTTGCCGGAAATGAAGGCGCATGCCGGGCTTGAGCATCCGGTGATATTCGCACCTGCCGTAGTGCCCACTTATCGTGGGATGATCGTGGAAGTACCGCTCCATTTGGGCGCCATGGATGGCGACGTTCATGCGGACGAACTACGCGAAGCCTTGGCCCAATTCTACGAAGCTTCGCCCGTAGTCTCGGTGTGCCAGAATGATATTCCGACCGAACTCGTGATAAGCGCCGAAGCCGAACCGTGGGATGGTATGGAATTATTCGTATTCGGCAATGAGGGGGGCTGGAACGCCCGACTCGTCGCCCGGCTCGACAATCTCGGTAAAGGTGCCAGCGGCGCGGCAGTGCAAAATCTCAACCTTCTGTGCGACCTGCCTGAAACCGCCGGGCTGCGTCTGGCATCTGCACAATAATTAGGCAGCTATCGTCCACCCATTGGGCATTCGCCCCGCTCATCCGTTTCACCATCCCAGCATTTCCGCCATCTTTGCACTTGGCACGTTTCTTGGAACGTCGCGCGCAAGGATGTATTGGGTTGCTGTGCGGGCCATTTCTCCGCACGCAACAGACGGGACCGGTGGACACGTGAAAAAGATCGAAGCGATCATCAAACCCTTCAAGCTCGACGAGGTGAAGGAGGCACTGCATGAGATCGGCGTGTCCGGTATCACCGTGACAGAGGCCAAGGGATTTGGCCGACAGAAAGGCCATACCGAACTCTATCGCGGCGCGGAATATGTGGTCGACTTCCTGCCGAAGGTTAAGCTCGAAGTTGTCGTATCCGACGGCATTGCCGAACGAACAGTCGAAGCCATTGCCGCTGCCGCCCAGACGGGCCGCATCGGCGACGGCAAGATCTTTGTGAGTCCGATCGAGAGCGCGCTGCGCATCCGGACGGGCGAAAAGGACGAGGACGCTATCTGATTTTCCTGCCCGGGCAATCGCCGGGCGCAATACGAACACCCTTACGGAGACAATAGACATGGCAAGTGCAAGCGACGTCCTCAAACGTATCAAGGACGAAGAGATCGAGTGGGTCGACCTGCGGTTCACCGATCCCAAGGGCAAGTGGCAGCACCTGACCATGGTGGCCAAGACGCTTGACGAAGACCAGCTCGAAGACGGGCTGATGTTCGACGGATCCTCGATCGCTGGCTGGAAGGTCATCAACGAAAGCGACATGATCCTGAAGCCGGATCTCGAGCGGGTCTATATAGATCCGTTCAGCGCCGAACCGATGCTGATCATGTTCTGTGACATCGTCGAACCCTCGACCGGCGAATGGTATGCCCGCGACCCGCGCACTACCGCCAAGCGTGCCGAAGCCTATCTCAAGTCGACGGGTATCGGTGACACGATTTACGTAGGCCCCGAAGCCGAATTCTTCATGTTCGACGATGTCCGTTTCGAAGACGGCTATGCCGGTTCCGGCTTTGCCCTCGACGACATCGAATTGCCGACCAATAGCGGCAGGGAATACGAAAGCGGCAACCTCGCCCACCGGCCTCGCGCCAAGGGCGGCTACTTCCCCGTTGCCCCGGTGGACAGCGCCGTCGACATCCGCGGCGAGATGGTCTCGACCATGATCGAGATGGGGCTCCCCTGCGACAAGCACCACCACGAGGTGGCCGCTGCGCAGCACGAACTCGGCCTGACATTCGGCACGCTGGTCGAAACCGCCGACAACATGCAGATCTACAAGTATGTCGTGCACCAGGTCGCCCATATTTACGGCAAGACCGCGACCTTCATGCCCAAGCCGATCAAGGACGATAATGGGTCGGGCATGCACACCCACATGTCCATCTGGGACAGCGGCAAGCCGACCTTCGCAGGCAACCAGTATGGTGGTCTCAGCGAAAACTGCCTCTATTACATCGGCGGCGTCATCAAGCACGCCAAGGCGCTGAACGCTTTCACCAACCCCACCACCAATAGCTACAAGCGGCTGGTGCCGGGCTTCGAGGCGCCGGTGTTGCTCGCCTATTCGGCGCGCAACCGTTCGGCTTCGTGCCGCATTCCCTATGGTGCGGGCGACAAGGCGAAGCGCGTGGAATTCCGCTTCCCCGACGCGATGGCGAACCCCTATCTCGCCTATGCAGCACTGCTCATGGCAGGTCTCGACGGGATCCAGAACAAGATCCATCCGGGCGAGGCGATGGACAAGAACCTCTACGATCTGCCTCCGGCCGAGCTTGCCGACGTTCCGACCGTCTGTGGCAGCTTGCGCGAAGCTCTCGAAGCGCTGGAAGCCGATCACGACTTCCTGCTCAAGGGCGAGGTCTTCACCAAGGACCAGATCGACGCTTATTGCGAGCTGAAATGGGACGAAGTCCTGCGTGTCGAAACTACGCCATGTCCGGCGGAATTCGACATGTATTACAGCGCCTGATTGGGCGAGCTGAATCAACGATCGAGCTTATCCGCCAGAACATTGCATTCGCGAAGTGGGCGTCCGGAGAAATCCGGACGCCTTTTTCACGGGAAATGCGAAAACTGGTATTGCTGTCGCCATCAGCAGCAGAACCGGCGCGCAATTTCCGAGCGAACAGCAGAAACGGGGCATCCTCTAGAAAAACGCGGATCGCTTCCTGCGTCTGAGCCAGGACGAGATCGGCCGTCTCGCGGGCGCTGATTGCAGGACGTACCGAAACTTCGCTCCACACGGTTGCCGGATTTCACCCGGGAAATCCTATTTGCGTGCTGCCGAAGGCAGAACTGGATTTCCTACAGCCTGCCATCCTACCTAATCGGGGTGCCTCTCAACGCACACGAGGTACCTGCCGATGAACCGCAAAGCCGTTTTCGATCTTGTCCGTCGCCTGATGGGGCGCAGCTTTCGCCAGTCCGAAGTGGAGGCGCTTGACCGCGCTTTAAACGGGGCGGATTTTTCTGCCCAGGACAGTGTAACATGCGGTCCATGTCTCAGAGTGTCATCTGCAGGAATGGCACTAATCAAGCGGTTCGAGGGCTGCGCGCGGCGACGGCCTGATGGGCTTGACCAGGCCTATCCCGATCCCGGCACGGGCGGCGAACCATAGACCATCGGCTGGGGCGCAACGGGAAACGATGTCCGTCCCGGCACAGTATGGACCAGGCAGCAATGCGATCAAAGGCTGGAAGAAGACATCGCCCGCCATGCATTGGACGTCAAATGTGCATTGGGCGACTGTCAAACTTCACAGGAACAATTCGACGCTCTTGTCAGCTTCCACTTCAACACCGGAGCCATCGGTCGTGCAACTTTGACGAAACTGCATTGTCGTGGAGAATTCGATCTCGCCGCCGCAGAATTCGGCAAATGGCGGTACGCCAGCGGGCGGGTACTCGAAGGGCTGGTCCGACGGAGGCGCGAAGAAGCAGAGTTGTACCGTTCAGGCAGGTAGCAGATGCAAACCTTGCCGCTCGATTAACCGGAACCGAGTCCCACTCGATCCCGTTGCTTGGGTCAAAGGAGTATAACAAATGCGTGTTTTCATGGCAGGAGCGGCAGCCATCGCGCTAGCCGCCAGCGGTGCCTATGCTCAAGGCAAGGGCAACGGAAACGGTAATAGCGACGGTAGGGGTAACCAGCCCGCCGCTGCCCAGAACAAGGGCAATGGGAACAATGGCGGTCAGAAAGCCGATCGGGGGCCTCAACGCGTGGCCCAGGGACAGCGCGGCCAGGGTAACGGCAATGGCAATGCCAAGCCCGATCGCGGCAACGAACGTCCGGTGCAGGCCCAGCAGTCCAACCGCGGGAATGGCAATGATCGAGGTAATACCAACGAGCACCGGGCTGCGGAACGTGGTATAAATCGCGATGATCGCCGCGAATTACGTGTTCGCTACGATGATCGCCGAGACCGCGTCGATGACCGCATAATTCATAGTCAACGGGAAACTCGCTGGCTCACACAGGATCGAAACCGCGGTCTTGTCGCCGGGTGTCCTCCGGGGCTGGCGAAGAAGCGCAACGGTTGTAATCCGCCGGGACAGGTCCGCGATCGTTATCAACGTAGCCTGTTTGGCTTTAATTACCGTCCGAGCCTGTTCGGATTGAACAATTATGATCGCCGTGGTGATTACTACTATAACGACGGCTACCTGGTCCGCTATGGCGACAGTGGTGGCATCGCCAGTTGGCTCCCCCTGCTCGGCGGGGCGCTGGGCATCGGCAATTCCTGGCCGAGCGGTTATCAAAGCTACCGCGTGCCGGACTATTATGTCGATTACTACGACCTCGGCGGACCGGATCGATATCGTTATGCCGACAATGTGATTTATCGGGTCAGTCCCGAAGATGCGGCAATTACGTCGATCGCAGCACTGATTACCGGCGACGAGTTCACCGTCGGCCAGCAGATGCCTATGGGCTATGACGTTTACAACGTGCCTTACGCTTATCGCGACAGGTATTACGATACGCCGGAATACATGTATCGCTACTCGGATGGTTATATCTACCAGGTCGATCCCGAGACCCGTCTGGTAGCTGCCGCCATCGACCTGCTGACCTGATCCGGAGAGACACGATGAAACACTTCACGAAACCCCTCCTGCTGCTCGGGGCTATTGCAGGTTTGCCACTACTCTCTGCCTGCTCTGACGCTTCAGATACGGCAGAGGCAGATGCTGCCGCAACCCAGCAAGAGGCGAACCGGACGGTTGCAGCGGCACTGAACGACCTGCCGGAAACGACCAGCTTCAACAGAGCAATCTCGGAATCGCAGCTCGGCTCTATCTTCGATGGGCCCGCAAGCTACACGCTGCTGGCTCCCAACGATGCAGCCTTCGAAGCACTTGGCCAAGAAGGAGAAGCACTCCTGACCGAAGAGCAACGGCCGGTCCTCGTCGGGCTTCTGCGCGAGCATATCCTGCCGGGACATCTGACGCCCGAAAGTATCACTCAGGCCTTGGATGAACAGGATGGCGAAGTCATCATGACGACGCTCGGAGGCGGCGAGGTCACTTTTTCGAGAGAGGGCGAAACGATCACGGTAACGAACAACGGCGGATCGACCGCTCGGCTCACCAATGGTGCAACAGCGGCGGCGAATGGGGTGATCATTCCGCTCGACACCGTTCTGGTACCCGGTCAACCGCCCGAGGACTGACGCTTGAGGAGGTCAGTAGTCGCGGCTGATTTCCGCGACTACACTTTCGCGACCGATGGTCGATACGCTTGCGAGGAGCGAAAGCCAGCTCGTAACGCGGAATTCGACCTCGGTCGCACTGTATCCGCGCCCGTCGGTTATGATCTCCACGTAAAAGCGTCGGCCGAAATTCTTGCCCAACGCGACCCCCGTTTCGCGGCCAAGGGCCGGATCGGCTGAAACTATGCGCAGCCGGTCGAGACCGATCGCGCTCCGCAACTGGTTGATCGGGTCCAGCCCGCCTCCGCCACGAAGGCTGGCAACAGCCGCACCCAGCTGGAGGGCGTCGGTAGCGGACAGCGTGGTAATCGAACCTCCGAACAGAAGCCGGGCCAGGATCTCTTCTTCGGGCAAGGCAGGATCGGACGTGAAAGCAATTTCGGTCTGGCTGACGGTTCCGGTCACGGTAACGATGACATCGATCCCGTCACGCTCGGTCTCGGCACGAATATCCAGCGTCGGGTCGATCGGCCCATCTGCGTCGAAGTCGATCTCTCCGCGCGTAAGTTCGAAGCGAGTTCCCGCAAAGGTGTAGTCACCGCGAACCACGGTGGCCGACCCGCCGATACGAGGATCTTCGGTGGTTCCGCGCAATATGATGTCCGCGCCCCATTCGCTGTCGAGACCCATGCCATCGACATCGATCCTGCTGGGTCCGCGTGCGTTGATGAGGTAACGCCAAGGCCGCCCGGGAGCTACTTGTGCAGCGCGATCGGCAGGAGCGTTTATCTCACGGGTCGAAATCCTTGGAAGACGAAGGTCTTCGGCGGCTGTCCCAAGTGTCCAGCTTGCACGGTCGATCTGCACACGTCCGGCGATCGTGCCGCCCAGACCATCCGAGACGATACGCAGCGGTCCGCTGATCGTCGCACTCAGGCCGTTTGCGTCGAGCAAGCGAGCGTTGCTTGCCGCAGCGCGCAGATCCAGCGTGGGTCCGCGAATCTCGAGGAACCGGCCTTCCACCCGCTCGCCCAGGCCTTCCAGATCAACGATGCCGCTGCCTGTTACCGTGCCCCCGTTGGCAGTTCTGCCTGCGAAACGGGTGAGATTGAGCCGTGATCCGGCGAAATTGCCGCGCACGGTGACGTCGCGAATATCCGTCCCCGACAATGAACTGCGCACTCTCAGTTCATCGCTCGCAACGCGCCCCTGCACGCGAGGATTGGCGAGCGTACCGGTGGCATTGGCGGCAATCGCAACGGGTCCGGTGAGGTCGAAAGCATCGATCGCAGCGAGCCTCCAGAGGCTTTCCGCAGCGCCCTGGTACCGCAATTGACCGTCGAGACTTCCGGCCCTCAACCGTTGCGTGAGGTCACCCGAGCCGGGCAAATTGTCGATCAGCGCCTGAACCCTCCCGCGCCGGATATCCTCATTGGCGAGTACGGCACGCGCCTCGAGCCTGTCCGCGCTCAAGCGCGCCACCAGCGAAAGATCGACCGGTTTGGACGACAGGACCAGCCCCGACCTCGTGAGATCGTCGACCTTCACGCGCGCAGTCCCGGTCGGCAGTCCACCCTTCGGCGCGCGGAAGTCGATATTGCCGGAAATAGTTCCCCCCATGCCGAGCTCGGCGACCGCGACATCGACCAGCGAAAGCGGCATGCGCGCGAGCTTGAGTTCCAGCGCGGTTTCATCCGTGGCGAACAGTCCGGAAGCAATGGCTCCACCGTCGCCATAGTTTACCTGCGTAGGTGCAAGTCGCCAGCCACCGCCGTCCAGTGCCGTCAGCACGGCCCGGCGTGGCATGGTGATGGCACGCCCGGCAAATTGCCCATCCGCTGCCACCGCAATGCGTTCAGGACGGAATTGTGCATTAAGATCCAGCGCAAAGCGATTGCCGCGTCTGCCGGAGATCGCGGCATCGAGCGAGCCGATACCGTTTTCTACTTCGCCCCGCGCGGCCATCCTGCCGATAAACAAGGTTCCGTATTGCAGGCCCTGAGCAGTGGCAGAGCCCGAAAAGTCGTATGCACCATCGCCGATCACACCCGTCGCATCGATCTGGGCACGGGCGATGGTGAGCGGGGTTGCACCACCAAAGCTGGCGTTTCGCGCAGTCACGTCGATGTCAACGCCCTGCCCGCCCGGTCGCGGCGCGAGCGCAACGGCCCCATCGAGACCGCCGCCTCCCAAGGCGACGGTTCCCTGCACACCGCCATCGACCAGCGTCAAATCCCCCGAAACATCTGTTTCCGAAACGGTCAGTCGCTCGATCTCGATCCTGGTCGGTCCGGATTCGGGCGCATGGAGGCCCAGTACACCGGCAAACGGGCCCAGAATCGATCCGCCCTCGGTATCGATCGAAAAGCCTTCTTCGGTGGGGGCGATTGCCAGTCGGACGTCCTCGAGCCCAGTGACGGGACGAGCGAACACCAGTTCCGCAGTCGGCGCTCCGTCCTCTATCCTCCCCTGCACGGTGAACGGGCCGTAGTCGGTATGTTCGCCATTACCTGCAAGCGTGGTCGTGCTTCCGCTGATCGAACCGTCCATCGCCAGAGCAAGTTTCGCAGAGGAGACCCTCAGCCGATTAAAATCGATCCCTGCCCCGCTGCTCGTGGCAATACCACCTCTTACACGGATGGCGGGGCCCGCAAGATTGGCCAAGGTGTCGTTGGTAACCGGCGAGATGCGCGCGTCGAGATCGGCACCGAGCCTCCAGCCCGATGGTAGCAGATCGAAATCAACAATTGCTGTGCCGCCTGCTGTTCCGACATTGTCCAGCGCCAGACGATCCGCGCGTACCGGCCCCCGGATCTGGTAGCGACCCGACGCAAGGTCGCCGCGCAGGGCCAGGTCGGCAGCAAGTCCGCGGAATGCAATCTGCAGATCTTCTCCTGCGAGATTGTTGCCCGACAATAGGATACGTCCCCTGCCGGTCCCGTTGACCAACCTCGGATCGACCAGCGGGTTGCCGGTCTCTATGCGGGCGACACGCAGCGATAGCGGAAGGATCCAATCCGACCCGTCATAACGGGCCGTTCCTTCCTGATTGAGCGCAAATACCCTTGTGGTGCCGGACACAAGCTGGCCGATTGCGAAATCATGCACTATGGCAAGATCGGAAAAAGAGCCATCGATCGTGGCAGTAGCGCGCGCGTTCTCCAACCGTAGATCGGGGCCGAACAGCCCGGCATCTCGCAAAAACGCTTCAAGTTCAAAATCTTCGACCCGATTCTCGGCCAGGTCGACCAGGCCTTGTCCGGCAAGGCTTATGCCGCGTCCGACAACGTTTATGTCACCATCGAAGGTGCGGTTGTCGATGGTCGTTCGCGAGCGGATGGCAACATCATCACCCAATGCTCTGGCAAGGGTGCCGGACAGAAAATCGCTCGCGTCAACCTTCCCGAGCAAGCCGAAGGTGCCGGACCTGTTGGTGATCCGCAGTGCTGCAACGCGCTCGGCTTGCGAGCGCACCAGAAGCCCACCCTGCCAGTTGGACCAATCGCCCGCGCCTTGGACCCTCGCGGTATAACCATTGGGCAAACCCAGCATTTCCGCCAAAGGCCCATCATCGAAAGCCTGCATCTCTGCGGCAAGATCGAACTCATCGCCATCCGGCTCCGCGTTCAGCAACAGAGCCAGACTATCCCGCTCGCCAAGCTGTGCGTCGCCATCGACAAAGAGCCTGCGGTCCTCGACCTGTACCTCTGCGACCAGATCCACGCGCTGCGGATCATCTCCGGCGATTCCCGGCGCGAGCGTGAGATTGTCGATCGTCAACTCGTCGATCGAAATGTCGAACCCCGGCAGGATAGGACCTTCTTCCTCGCTCGGCAGGAATTCAGGCAAACGGGCCATGTTCGCCCGGCGTGCGGCAAAGCTATCGATATCCAGCCGATTGTTCAGCCATGCCCGGGGGTTCCAGTCGATTTCCGCGCGCGGGATCGTGAGAAACACGCCTTGAGGGTCGGACAAGGTGACATCGTGCAGTACCGCCTCGCCATAGATATTGCCCTGGATTCTGCCGATGCCAATAACGAGGCCGTTGGGAAAGGTCTGTTTCGCTATCTGGCTGGCCAGGAAGCGCTCGCCCAGCGGCGTGTTGAGCAGGACAAGGGCAGCGATCACCAACAGGATCGGTGCACCGATCAGGACAAGTGTCCACTTGCCCGCCCGGCGCTTCCAGCTCTGCCCTTGGGTATCGGCGACCTCGTGCATCTCGGGTCCGGTCATCAGAAGGCCTGCCCCAGCGATACATAAACCGCGACGGGTGCATCATCCTCATCCGGGGTGAGCGGCACGCCGACATCGACCCGGATCGGACCGAAGCCGGTGTGATAGCGAAGGCCGACGCCTGCACCGATCTTGATCTCTTCGAAATCAGGCGTCGGGCCGGTACCTACCGAGCCTGCATCGACAAACGGTACGATCGAAACTGCGCCATCCATGAAGCCGGTGCGAATGCGCGCTTCCACTGCAAGTTCCACCAAGCTGCGTCCACCCGTGGGTTCATCCAGCTCGTTGCTAGGACCGATCTTGCGGAAGCCGTAACCGCGCACCGAGCCGCCACCGCCCGCATAAAAGCGGCGCGAAGGTGCAATATCGAGTAGATCTGCACCAGGAATGGAACCAAAGGTCGCGCGTCCGGCCACTACGAGATCGTCTCCGATCGACTGGTAATAGCTTCCATCGATCTGGCTTCGCAGGTAGAAACTCTTGACCCCGTTCGTAGTGGACGCTTCTGGCGAAAGACGTGCACCGAGGCGGAATCCTCTCGTGGGATCTAGCAGATCGTCGGTTTCGTCCAGCAGGATCGTGGCTGGCAGTGCCGCGACGAAATATGTCTGTCGAGGCTGCGTGACGCCGTCGATCTTGGGCGGGCGTTCCTGGGTGGCGATCAGTTCGATGCCGCCCGACCAGCTGATTTCCTTCTGGAACAGAAACGTCGACTTTCGTTCGTAAATTCCCGTCAGCGCGACAGTGCGGGCTTCGAACGCGGGGCTATCGATGGTGTTTGCATAGGCATCCAGCGTGAGAACACGGTCGCGCCCTCCGAAATTGTTCTTGCGGAAGGTAACCCCCGCCAGCTGTTCCTGTGTTCCAACGATGCCGCGTAGGCGTAGCGAACCCTCGGGGGGGAAGAGGTTGCGATGCTCCCAACTGGCTTGGACGCGGACGCCTTCCTCCGATCCATAGCCGATTGCGCCCGCGATGGTGCGAAGTTTTGCGCGCCTCAGTTCGACATCCATCGCGACTACGCCGGGTTCGCCGGCCTGCGGAGGAGTGACTTCCCTTGGCGTAACTTCGACCGTCGAAACGAGGCCCGTCGCGGTTACCGCACGCCTAAGATCCATAGAGAGGCTGCGCTTGAAGGTATCGCCCGGCTCGAACCGTGCGATGGTGGCGAGATGCCTCCCTGAAAGGAACCCGGGATCGTTGCTGACAACTTCGCCGAATACATATTTACCGTTCGGTTCGACGTTCAGGGTCAGATCGCCTTCGACCCGCTCGTGATCGATCAGCAATTGCGGTTCGCCGATTTCGGCGAAAGGATAGCCGGTTTCGCCAAGCGCCCTATCGAGATCGAACTGCTCCTGCACGATCGTATCGCTCTGCAGATAATCTCCCGGGTAGATGCCGAAAGCTTCGCGCAGCGCCTCGTAATCCTGCGCTGACTGCAGATCGCCAAGCTCTACCGCACCGTAACGGTAACGTTCTCCCGGCACGATGTCGAAACGGACCGTAGGAGACTGGTCGGCCGTATCCTCACCCGCTTCGACCGCTCCAACCGACTGGATAACTTGTGCGTCGTAATAGCCATACACCCGCAGCAGGTTTGCCAGAAGCTCTTCGTCTTCGCGGGCTCGTGCCGCCAGCTGGGCAGTATCCGTATCCGCATCGTCCAGCTCTTCGATCGTCGACAGGGCGCGATAGCGTTCAACGAAATCGCCGCGATCGGTAAATGGCGGTTCGGTTTGGGGGAAACCGAGAACAAGGTTTTCCGAGACCCGTTCGGTCTCCGCTCCTTCGAAAACCACTTCTGTTTGCCCGAGATCGAGACCGGCGAACTCAATATCTTCCTCGGGTTCGAGCGGCTCGAATCCCTCGATCGCGATATCGTCCGGCCAGGGAAGATCGAGCCTCAGCGGTTCTACTATGGGAGTGTCTGGATCGGGCGTCGTGGAATCGAGGGCAGAGCTGTCTTCGGCGGAATCCTGCTGTGCCCAGGCCTCCGGGTTTTCGACCGCCGAATCCGGAATCAGGTCTTCAAGGCTTTGCGGTGACCCGTCATCCTGCGCCGCAAGTGGCGCCGAGACCAACGCAAGCGCGCTGGCACAGAACTTCAAGCCGAAACGAAACCGCTCAATCGGCGAGCTTGTATTCGAGATGGCTACCGTCCTTCGCAGGCATCGGTCCACCATCATATTTGCGCCGCGGCGCAGTTGCCGTGGCGATGAGTCGCTTCTGTTCGGCTTGGGGCATGCGTTCCCATCCGCTTCGGGTGAGGCGTTCGAGTGGGCGATACCGGACCTTGTACTGCATACGATCCGAGCCTTCGACCCAATAGCCGAGGTACACATACGGCAAGCCGTTTCCGGCAGCGCGCCTGATATGATCGAGAATAATGTAGTTCCCAAGCCCGGCTCGATCCTCAATCTCGGGGTCGTAGAAGCTGTATATCATCGACAGCCCATCACCCTGCAGGTCCGTAAGACAAGCTCCGACCAGACGACCCGGCTCGGCACCCACTCCCGGCTCCCGATATTCAATGACATAGCTGGATACGGGCGTATGTTCCACCATATCCGCAAAATCGCTTTCGTCCATCTCAGCCATGCCTCCACCAGGGTGGCGGGCAGCAAGATATCTGCGTAGCAATTCGTATTGCTCTTCGGTTGCCCAAGGTCGGCATTCAGAGGTAATCAGATCGTCATTTGCCTTCAGAGTACGCTTCTGGCTCGACGAGGGCTTGAACTCTTTAGCGACAACTCGAACCGAGACGCAGGCCTGGCAATCGAGACAGGAAGGACGATAAGCAACCGTCTGACTACGGCGAAACCCGATACGCCCCAGAGCTTCGTTCAATTCATCGGCCGATTCACCGCGCAGCTCGGTAAACACCTTCCGCTCGCTTCGTCCGGGCAGGTACGGACACGGCGCAGGGCTGGTCACGAAAAACCGGGGGAAGCGAATGGGTGCCGTCACGGCGGTCGAGTCCTCTCTGATGCGACGCTCTATTCGTTAACAACTCCTTTATGCATGACGAGCGCCTTCGTTAAAAGACTCTTAACCATGAAAAATCGGCTCGCCCCGCGAGTCGCTCGATAGCGAGGGTTAATTCGCGAGCTGTAACCGCCCGCAAAGGCGGATTTTCTACTGCAACTAAGCCAGTTCGACGAGTTCGACCGTGTAGCCTTCTTGCCTCAGGCCTTCCACGAGTCCATCGATCTGCGCCGCGTCGCGCGCCTCGCATTCGATCTCGGTTATCAGCCCCTTGGCAGGCAGCGTCGTAAAGATGCGCTGGTGATAGATCTCGATGATGTTGACGTTGTGCTCGTTGAACTCGCGCATCACCTTGTAAAGTGCGCCGGGGCGATCCTGGAGCGTGATGCGCAGCCGCGCCAGTCTGCCCGATCGGGCTAGATCGCGCACCAGCACATTGGCAAGCAGGCGCGTGTCGATATTGCCGCCGCAAAGTACGAGGCCCACAGTCTTGCCAGCGAACTTATCCGGATTTGAAAGCACCGCAGCCAGGCCCGCAGCGCCAGCGCCTTCGACCACAGTCTTCTCGATCTGCAGTAAAAGAGAAACAGCGTGTTCGAGTTCGGGCTCGTCAACGAGCAGCACTTCGTCGACGAGTTCGGAGATAATCTGGCGCGTAAATGCGCCCGGTTCCTTGACAGCAATCCCTTCCGCAAGCGTGTCGCCGCCGCAGGGACGCTCATCGCCGGTGACCGCAGAATACATCGAAGGATAGAGCTTCGCCTGAACGCCGATCATATGGATGTCGGGATTGAGAGCCTTGGCCACCGTGGCCATTCCGCTCATCAAGCCGCCACCACCAATCGGTACAACCAGACAATCGAAATCCAGCTTCTCTTCCAGCATTTCGAGAGCGACCGTGCCCTGCCCCGCAGCCACTTTCGGATCGTCGAAGGGATGGACGAAAGTGAGGCCGCGCTCCTTCTCCAGTTCGCGCGCATGCGCATACGCCTCATCGAAAGTCTCGCCCTTCAGCACCACGTTGCCGCCGACGCTCTCGGTCTGCATAACTTTCACGCTCGGCGTTGTCGAAGGCATGACGATAGTGACCGGAACGCCGAGCCGCCGTCCGTGATAGGAAAGACCCTGAGAGTGATTCCCAGCCGAAGCGGCAATTACGCCCTTCGTTTTCTGTTCATCGGACAGCTGAAGCAGCGCATTGAGCGCGCCGCGTTCCTTGTAAGCTGCAGTGAACTGGTGATTTTCGAACTTCAGCCAGATGTCCGCGCCGGTAATCTCCGACAAGGTAATCGACCGCATCATGGGCGTCTTGACTACCGCACCGTCGATACGCTGCGCCGCAGCGCGCACATCGGCAAGGGTCAGAAGGTCGGTCGCGCTCTTATCGGCGCGTAAGAAAGAAGCCTGTGTCATCGAGAGTGCCCCTACGTCGCCGGGCGTGTGCACGCAATCTCCGAAAGGGTTTGCCTGCGTCAAGCTATGCCTTATCGCAAAGCCCGAATGCAGACACGGGATCGCCTGATGAAACTGAAGATTGTTGCCGCCCTCCTCGCCACCGCACTTGCCATGCCGGCGAGTGCCGACGTCCTGGTCGACAATGTCATTGGCATCACCATGGACGAAGAAGGCCAGGTGAAGCGTTTCGAAGCACTGGTGATCGATGATGACGGGCGTATCGCGCAGGTCCTCACGCGCGGTCAGGAACGGCCGCGCACCGATTACCGCGAAGACGGCGAAGGCCGTGTGATGATCCCCGGCATGATCGATGCACATGCTCATGTCATGGGCGTAGGATTTGGCGCACTGACTCTCGATTTGTCGGACACCAATTCGCTCGAGGAAGCGCTGCAGAAAATTCGCGCTTTTGCTGCCGAGAATGAAAGTCGCCCGTGGATTCTCGGGCGCGGCTGGAATCAGGAGAAATGGGGGCTCGGCCGCTTCCCGACCGCAGCAGAGCTCGATAGCGCGGTTAGCGATCGGCCAGTCTATCTCCAGCGCGTAGATGGTCACGCCGGCTGGGCCAACACGCTCGCCTTGCAAGCAGCAGGCATTACGGCCAGCACCAAGGCCCCGAGTGGCGGACGCATCGAGAAGCTATCCGACGGCAAGACGCCTTCGGGCATCTTCATCGATGCAGGGGAAGAACTGATGAACGCCACACTACCTGCCCCTCGTCCGAATGAACGAGACCTTGCCTTTGCCGAAGCCCAGAAAGTGTTGCACCGCCATGGTATTACGGCGGTGGCCGATATGGGCACTACCATCGAGGACTGGCAGGCCTATCGCCGGGCTGGCGACAAGGGTTCTCTGACTCTGCGCATTATGTCTTATGCAGCAGGCATCGATGAGGCGACCTTGATAGCGGGCGCCAATCCCTCACCCTGGCTGTACGACGACAAGCTGCGCCTGAACGGCGTGAAGCTCTATCTCGACGGTGCGCTCGGCAGCCGCGGAGCCTGGCTCAAGGCGCCCTATGCCGATGATCCCGGGAATACCGGACTGCCACTGATGGCACCCGCTCAACTCCGCAATATCCTCGTTCGCTCGGCGCAGGGCGGCTTCCAGCCCGCCGTGCATGCCATCGGCGATGCCGCCAATGCCGAAGCGCTGAATGCGATCACCGAAATCGCCGACAGCTTCCCGCAGGATCTCCGCTGGCGCATCGAGCACGCTCAGATCGTCGACCCTGTCGACCTGCCGAAATTTGCGCAGGGTGGCATCATCGCCAGCATGCAGCCTGTCCACCAGACGAGCGACATGTTCATGGCCGAGGCCCGCATGGGTGAGGATCGTTTGCAGGGAGCCTATGCCTGGAATACAATTCTCGGCCTCGGCGGCCGGCTGGTTTTCGGATCGGACGCGCCGGTAGAATCGCCCGATCCTTTCGCCGGTTTTGCCGTCGCGATCACCCGCAGCAATGAAGCCGGTGAACCTTTCGGCGGCTGGCGGGCCAATGAGCGCGTGACGCGGGAACAGGCGTTGGCAGGCTTCACTTCCGAAGCGGCCTATGCAGGGTTTGCGGAGGGGCGCTTCGGACGGCTATTGCCGGGCGAACGCGCCGACTTCGTGCTTGTCGATACCGACCCGCTAATCGCCACACCGGAGGAAATTCGGTCGACTCAAGTGCTCGAAACCTGGGTCGGTGGCCGCAAGGTTTATGACGCGGATTGATCACCTTCGGCTTTGGCGGCGGACGCGGCGTCCGCCTTGGCATCCCGGCTGTCGAAAAGACGCATCAATATAAGCGAGCCTTCGAACAGCAGCAGGAGCGGCACTGCGAGCAGAAGCTGCGATCCCGGATCGGGCGGCGTGATGATCGCCGCCACTGCCACCACCAGCACGATTACATAACGCCGCGCAGCAACGAGCTGGGCCCGGGTCACGATACCTGCCCGGTGCAACAGCAGGAGCAGGACGGGAAGCAGGAAACTCAGCCCAAAGGCCAGGATGAACTGCATCACAAGGCCCAGATATTCGTTCGCCGTTGGCAGCGCCTGTATCTCCAGTCCGCCAGCCATACCCTCGAAACCGAGAAACCATTCGAACGCTGTCGGCATTACCACATAATATGCCAGCGAGGCCCCGGCGAGGAACAGGAACGGCGTCGCGATAAGGAACGGCAAAAAGGCCTTCTTTTCCTTCGCGTACAGACCAGGAGCGACAAATGCCCACAGCTGGTTCGCGATGTAGGGAAAGGAAATGCAGAAGCCTGCAAAGAGGGCCACCTTCAACTCGACGAAAAAGACTTCGTAGAGCTTGGTGAAGATCAATTGCCCTTCGCCCCCGGCAAAAGCTCTCTTCAACGGCTGGATCAGGAAGCCAAGGATCTGATCGGCAAAATAGAGGCACACGCCGAACGCCACGACCAGGGCGGCAACGCAACGCACAAGACGCGATCGAAGCTCGATCAGGTGATCGAGCAGTGGCGCCTGCGAATCGTCGATGTCCTTGACCTCGAATGCCATCTCAGCGGTCCTTGTCCCGCTCGCCGAAGGGTAGGCCTGGCTCGTCGCTTGGCACTTCCCCGCCGCGCTCGGGCGCTTTCTTAGGCGCCGCCCGCTTTATGGCAGCCTCGGCTGCGGCATCGGGATCGACCACCTCGTCAGCAGAGGCAAGCGGTTCCATCCCTTCATCGGAGGGCAAGAGGTTCTCCGGCGCTCCACCCTCCGGCTCGCTTCCGGTCGGGTATTTGGCCATGATTTCCTTGTTTCGCTGTGACCACTTTTCTTCCATCTCTTCGATCTCAGCCTGCCGGACCATCTCGTCGAGACCGGAGCGGAAATGCGAGGACATGCGGCGCAGCTTGCCGATCCATCGCCCCGCGGTGCGCATGGCCTTCGGCATGTCCTTCGGGCCGATCACGAGGATCGCCACGACGACGATCACCAGCAATTCGGCAGCGCCGATATCGAACATGAAAGCGGTCTCCGCGCCTTAGCGGATTACTTGGGGTCGGAGGTCGATTTGACCTGTTCGTCCTTCAACCCCTCCTCGGCCGGCTTGGCCTCGTGGGAAATCTGCTTCGCGGGCTTGGTATCGTCTTCGTTCATGCCCTGCTTGAAGCTTTTGATACCCTTTCCGAAATCGCCCATCATTTCGGAAATTCTGCCCCGCCCGAACAGGACGAGGATGAGGATGGCGATGATTACGAGCTGCCAGGGGCCGAGCGACATGGGGAATACCTTCTAAGCGTATGGTCTTGGGTTCATTATAGGCGTTCGAGTACGCAATAGCGAGTCAGACCGAACCGCCATGCTCGTCGGTCTCATCCGAAGGCTGTTCGCCCTCGCCCACCAGTTCTTCATATACGTCGTCTACCGGGTCCAGCAGGCCTGTGGCACGCAATTCCGCAATACCGGGAAGGTCACGCCGACTGGCCAAGCCGAAATGATCGAGGAATTCGGGTGTGGTGGCATAGATGGTCGGCCGTCCGGGGACCTCCCGTCGTCCGGCGATTTTCACCCAGCCTGCTTCCATCAGCACGTCGAGAGTACCTCCGCTGGTCTGCACCCCGCGGATCGATTCGATTTCCGCCCGGCTGACCGGCTCATGATAGGCGATGATGGCCAGTACCTCGGTCGCCGCGCGGCTCAGGCGGCGGACCTGTTCACGTTCCTTGCGCAACAGGTGAGCAAGGTCGGGCGCAGTCTCGAAATGCCAGCGCTTCCCGCGCTCCACGAGGTGTATTCCGCGCTTCTCATATGTCTGCGCAAGCTCTTTCAACGTCTCGATCACTTCCGATTTTTCTGCATCGCCCAGAAAACCGGCCAAAGCGTCCACGCTCATTGGCTCTTCCGCCGCGAACAGCGCCGCTTCGATAGCGCGTTCAAGCTGGTTCACGCCACCCGCCTCAACCGCATCGGGCCAAAAACTTCTTCCTGTGCGATCTCCGCTTTGCCGAGCCGGGCAAGTTCGAGCGCGGCGACGAAGCTGGAGGCGAGCGCCGACCGGCGCAAGCGCGGTTCGGCATGCGGAGGGAGAAAATCGCGCAATTCCATCCATTCAAGTGTCACGCCAAGCATGTTCGACACGCGGTCGAGCGCCGATTCCAGTGTCATGACCGGTCGTTCGCGCACCATGTGTACCGCAGGCGCAGTACGCGCTTTCACGCGACCGTATGCCTCGATCAGGGAGAACTGGTCACATTGCCACTGAGTCTTGCGGACGATGTCGAGGCCCTCCGGCCTCCCCCGCAGGAATACGTCCCGTCCGATCCTGTCACCGCCCATGAGACGCCCTGCCGCCTCGCGCATTGCTCCCAGACGCTGGAGACGGAGCTGCAGCTTCAGCGCCAGTTCTTCGGGGCTCGGATCTTCCTGCTCTTCCTTCGGCAGGAGCATGGCCGATTTGAGATAGGCGAGCCACGCGGCCATGACGAGATAATCGGCCGCCAGTTCGAGCTTCAGCGCTTCGGCCTGCTCGATATAGGTCAGGTATTGCTCGACCAGAGCGAGGATCGAGATTTCGCGCAAATCCACTTTCTGGCGCCGCGCAAGATCGAGCAAAAGGTCGAGCGGACCTTCCCATCCGTCGAGATCGAGGTAAAGCGCGTCCTTGTCCACCGTGCCTTCGGCGGCAATGCCCTCCCAGTCTTCAGTGTCCTCCTGCGAGGCGAACAGCAGGCCGTCGCTCACGCGGCCTGCTCCGGAATGGCGAGCAGCGCATCGCGCTTGGCGAGCAACTCTCCCGTTTCGATATCGTCGGGCGCGTCGCCCATGGCGTCGTGCACTCGATCAAGCCGCAGTTTTGTCTTTTCGGACATGCTCGGGCTGCGTTCGGCGATCGCCCTCTGGTCGTCCATCTTGGCCCAGCAGTTGAGGATGATATCGCAACCTGCAGCCAAGGCCGCAGCGCCGCGGTCGGGAATGCTGCCCTTAAGCGCCTGCATATCGATATCGTCCGACAACAATAGCCCGTCAAAGCCGATTTCGCCGCGGATAATATCCCTGACGACCGTCTCGGAAAGCGTCGCCGGATTGTCCGGGTCCCAGGCGCTGAAAACGATATGTGCGCTCATTCCGAGGGGATGCGCAGATAGCGTGCGAAAGGGCTCGATATCGATCTCTAGCTCCTCATCGCTCGCGGTCACGACAGGAAGCTCCTTGTGCGTATCACAAGTGGCGCGCCCATGGCCCGGCATATGCTTGAGACAGCCGACCACACCCGCGCGGGCCATTCCGTCGAGAATCGCCCTGCCCAGCGCGGCGACCTGCATAGGCTCGCTGCCCAAGGCACGGTCGCCAATCACATCGTCGGTTTCGGGGCGGCGCACATCGAAAGGTGCATGATAATCGACGCTGATGCCGACCATCGCCAGCTCGCGCGCTATGGCTTCCGCATTGACGCGCGCGGCCTCGATGGCCGAAGCCGGGGCGATTTCATACAGCTTTGCGAATGCCTCACCCGCAGGATATTCAGGCCATTCGGGCGGCTTCATCCGTGCAACTCGCCCACCCTCCTGGTCGATCGACACGATCAGGCGATCGCGACCATGGATTTCCCGCAAATCATCGGTGAGACGACGCAACTGTTCGCGGGTTCCGCAATTGCGGGCGAACAGGATGTAGCCCGCGGGATCCGCATCCTTGAAGAATGCGCGTTCGTCGGCCGTGAGTTCGAGGCCGGAAATGCCGAAAATGGCAGGTATCATGGGTCTGAAAGTGCTGCTTTTCGTCCGACTTGCCAAGCGCGGCGGAGTCGTGAGGTGTGGAAATCAAGCCCAGCCGAGCATTGCCGGGCATCTATTTGACGAAACAGGCCAGTCCATCGGACTTGAGGCGGTTGCATAGCGCGTTTGCCGAGGCGCGATCACCGGCCATGGCCTGAAGCCTGTAGACCGTGCCGATATCTACCTGCGCTTCCACCACGCGGTGCCGAACGCCATTGAGGGCTTCCGTCTGCCTAATCAGCCTGCCCCACGCCTCTTCCGCATCGCTGCGCTTCGGAAAGGCGCCGACCTGTACGGCTGTTCCCGTCGATTGTGAGGTCCGAGGCCCTTCATTTAAAGTCGTGGCGAGCGAGGGCTGTGCAATCTCCCCGTCTGATACAGGCTCTCGAACGGCAGGAGCAGGCTTGTCTGCAAGACGGCCTTCGCGCGTCTGCCCCTCGCCGACGGCAAAGCTCGTATCGCCGGTACCAGCATAGGTCTTCCCGCCTGCGTTCTCGGGCTTCGTCTTGTACGGTCCTTCGGGCGCTTCGACGAGACTGCCGTCAGCGGGCGGCTCATCGCTCGCAGCGCCCATGGCAAACCAGGCTATGCCCACTAACGCCCCTACCACCAGCAGCGAAAGCACGCCCAGCATGACCAGCCGCGACGTCGCAAAGCCCGCGTCGCGTTCATCCACTGCATCATCGGCATCGAGCCAGGGCAGATGCTCGTCATCGCTGATCAGTTCGAGAGCGTCTTCACGGTCTCCGTCATGTTCGTAAGGCGAACGCGCCATCGCTCACATCTCCTCGACTGCCTCGACACCCAATATGCCGAGACCGTTGCGAATCACCTGCCCCACTTGCGCTGCGACGAACAGGCGTGCGGCGGTCAGTTCGGCATCGGCTTTCTGGATGATCCGCTTTGCGGGATCGTCGTTACCTGCGTTCCAGAAACTGTGGAACGCAGCCGCCAGGTCGCCGAGGAAGAAGGCAATCCGGTGCGGTTCGCGCGCCTTGGCAGAGGCTTCGACCATGCGAGGAAATTGCGCTGCCTCGCGAACCAGCGCCAGTTCATCAACCCCGAGCCGATCGAGATGCTCCGCGGACGGCTCCACCCCGGCCTTCCGCAAGGTCGAACGGATCCGCGCATGGGCATACTGCAGATAGAAAACGGGGTTGTCTTTGGAAGCCTCGACTACCTTGGCGAAATCGAACTCCATCTGGGCTTCGGGCTTGCGGGTCAGCATGGTGAAGCGAACCACATCCTTGCCCACTTCCTCAACCACATCCGCCAGCGTGACGAAGGTCCCGGCCCGCTTCGACATCTTCACCGGCTCGCCATTGCGCACCAGATTGACCATCTGCACCAGCTTGACGTCGAAAGGCACATCGCGTCCTGCGCCCTTCGTCAACGCGGCGACGGCGGCCTTGATGCGCTTGACAGTCCCGGCATGGTCGGCGCCCCAGATATCTATCAGTGCGTCCGCGTTTTCGGCCTTTTGGAAGTGATAGGCGAGATCGGCCCCGAAATAGGTCCAGGCTCCGTTTGACTTCTTGATCGGACGGTCCTGATCGTCGCCGAACTCGGTCGAGCGAAATAGCGGCAGTTCGACCGGCTCCCAATCCTCTGGGGGGGCCTTACCTTTCGGCGCTTCGAGCACGCCGTCATAGACGAAACCGTGTTCGCGCAGCCATGCCTCTGCCTCTTCGGGTTTCTTCGCGGCCTGCAATTTGGCTTCGGAGGAAAACAGATCATGATGGATGCCCAGCAGCGCGAGATCCTTGCGGATCATGTCCATCATTGCGGCAACCGCACGCTCGCGGAACATCTCGAGCCATTCGCTTTCGGGTGCGCCACGATAGGCCGGGCCGAATTCCTGCGCGAGCTTCTCACCGATGGGCTTCAGATAATCGCCCGGATAAAGACCTTCTGGAATTGCTCCGATGTCCTCTCCCAGCGCCTCGCGGTAACGCAGATGCGCCGAGCGCGCGAGCACATCGACCTGCCCCCCCGCGTCGTTGACATAATATTCGCGAATGACCTCGTGGCCGGAAAATTCGAGCAGCCCGGCAAGCGCATCGCCGACAACCGCTCCCCGGCAATGGCCCATATGCATCGGACCGGTCGGGTTGGCCGAGACATATTCGATATTAACCGTCTGCCCGTTACCCAGCCGCGAGCGGCCGTAATCATTACCCAGCGCGGCAATCGCCTTCAGTTCGCGCAGCCATGCCTGTTCCGACAGGCGCAGGTTGATAAATCCGGGACCGGCAATGCTCGCCTCGGTAATGTCGGGCTCGCGCTGCAGATGCTCCACGATCAGTTCGGCGAGGGCGCGCGGATTGGTTTTCGCCTGCTTGGCCAGCACCATGGCGGCATTGGTCGCAAGATCGCCATGCGAGGGATCTCGGGGCGGCTCCACTGTGACACCCGATCGGTTCGCTTCTGGCGGAAGGTGACCTTCCATCTCGAGAGCATTGAGAACGGCGTCGATTTTTGCCGCGAAAGCAGCGTGCAGGGTCTGGATCTCCGACATGCCCGCGCGCCTAGACGAATGGCGCGAAATGGCAAGATGTCAGCGTATCACCGCGTGACGTTGTAGCGCAGCTGATCCTCGGTCAGCTGGAAGCCGACGAGCAGTTCGAAGGTCGCCCGCTGAACAGCGGCGCGCACTTCGGGATCGGCCAGCGGATCGAGCGCGGCATCGGGGTCGCCAGCTTCACGCTTGCGAGTGATCCTTTCGCGAATATCGGCAGGCAGTGTTGCTTCGGAACGATTCACATAAGCGCCGGCCCTGGCACTCGTCATGGCGCGTTCTTCGCCATCAGCGAAGTTGAGAGTGACGGTTCCGACCCGCTTGGTCACGACTGAACTGCCGCCTCTCAGCACGGTCGTGAAATAGGGCAGCTGCACGCTCCGCGCGCCGCTTACATCACTGCGCCGGGCGACCACGTTGAAGGTCGCTTCCGAATAAACGCGTTCGCCCTCTTCGTTGCAGGTAGAAGTCAGGTCGGTCATCGCGGCGGTGACATCGAGGTCCGCCAGCGTTTTCGACGTGGGGCTGCTGAACAGGGTTACGTCGCCGGTGTAATCGGGAATGCCGACCGCGGGACACGCGGTACGCACTGCCGTGATACCTGCAGCACCGCCGTCAACTACCAGTTCACCGGGAGAGCTGCATCCTGCCAGCGCAAGACCAAGTCCAAACACGGTAAGGAGACGATAGCGAGTGGTCATCTTGGCGGCATTCCTCGTGTGTTCGTATGCATACCCCGGTGCGGGCGTTGCGTCCCCTAGCTTGACGCGATGCAAAGCGCTAGAGGGGCGCGCATGAACGCTCCCTTTCAATCCCCGAGCGAAGGCTCGCGCGGTCACGATCCTCGGCTGCCGCTCAAGCTCCTGATCGCGGCTCCGCGGGGGTTTTGCGCCGGCGTGGACCGGGCGATCGAGATCGTCGAACGTGCGCTCGAGAAATATGGTGCGCCGATCTATGTCCGGCACGAAATCGTCCATAATCGTTATGTTGTCGACTCGCTGAAGGCAAAGGGCGCGATTTTCGTCGAGGGGCTGGATGAAGTGCCCGACGACGCGCCGGTGGTTTTCTCCGCCCACGGCGTACCCAAGAGCGTCCCCGCCGAAGCCGAGCGGCGAAAGCTGCTTTATGTCGATGCCACCTGCCCTCTGGTCAGCAAGGTTCATCGTCAGGCGGAACGCCAGATCGAGAAGGGCCAGCACATCCTGTTCATCGGGCACGCGGGGCATCCCGAAGTGATCGGTACTATGGGACAGGTTCCTGAAGGGCAGATCACTCTGGTCGAGACGGTCGAGGATGTAGCCTCGTTGCCGTTTACCCAGGACGACAATCTGTCATATCTCACCCAGACAACGCTTTCCGTCGACGATACGGCGCAGATTACTGCTGCCCTGGAAGAACGATATCCCCAGATCGTCGCGCCAAAGGCGGAGGATATCTGCTATGCCACGAGCAACCGCCAGGCGGCGGTGAAGATCATCGCTCCTGCCAGCGACCTCGTTCTGGTGATCGGTGCGCCCAATTCCTCGAACTCGTTGCGGCTGGTCGAAGTCGCCCAACGGCTCGGCACCGATGCGAAATTGATCCAGCGAGCGGATGAAATCGAGCCCGAATGGCTGGAAGGCGTGGGAACACTCGGCCTTACCGCAGGCGCGTCGGCACCGGAGAAGCTGGTCCGCGAAGTTGTGGACCGCCTTTCCGAATGGCGGCTGGTAGAGGAAGAGCCAGCGATCTCGGCCGAAGAGAACATGATTTTCAAACTGCCGCGCCAACTGACGGAATAAGTGGCTGTCTACACCCATCTCGGTGCGGAAGATCTCGCGCGGTTGCTCGCGGAGTACGACGTAGGCGAACTGGTTTCGGCAAAGGGTATCGCCGAGGGCGTCTCCAATTCGAACTGGCTGATCGAAACGACGACTGGCCGGTTCATTCTTACCATGTACGAACGCCGGATAGATATCCGGCAACTGCCATTCTTTCTTGGCCTGCTCGACCATTTGGCGGCCCATGGCTGCGCCGTTCCGGCGACGATCCATGATCGGTCGGGCGCTGCATTCCGGCAGATCGAGGGCAAGGCGGTCGCCCTGATCGAGTTTTTACCGGGTGTATCTCCTACCCGGCCCACAGCGGCCCAAGCCCGTTCGGTTGGTGCAGAACTTGCGCGGATGCATCTGGCAGCAAGGGATTTCATGCCCCGGCGCGAGAACGATCTCGCCCCTGAGCAAACGGCGTCCATTCTCAAAAGCTGCGGCAGGGACGCTCTGCACGAGATCGATCAGCGCCTGCCCGCCATACTCGACAGGGCGCATGAACTTGTCGCACGATGGCCGAGCCACCTCGCGCGTTCCATCATTCACTCCGATCTGTTTCCCGACAATGTCCTGATGGTGGGCGACAGGGTTTCCGGGATGATCGACTTCTATTTCGCTGCGCACGACATGATGGCCTATGATCTGGCCGTAACGCATGCTGCCTGGTGTTTCGACAGGTCGGGTGCAAATTTCGAGGCGCCCGTCGGAAAAGCGCTGGTCGAGGGATACGAATCGATACGCCCGCTCGATCCCGAAGAGCAAGCTGCGCTGCCCGTGCTGGCGCAAGGCGCGTGTCTCCGTTTCATCGCCAGCCGGGCCGAGGACTGGCTCGACACCCCTCCCGATGCCCAGGTATTGCGCAAGAACCCCATGGATTTCGTCCGGCGATGGGATTTCTACGCCGACAAGGGCGCTGCCGCATTTGCCTGAAAGCGATCACTCGCTAGAGGCTGGCGCGATGAAACAGGTCGAAATCTTTACCGACGGTGCGTGCAAGGGAAATCCCGGGCCAGGCGGCTGGGGCGCATTGCTGCGCATGGGCGTGAACGAAAAGGAACTTTCGGGAGGCGAAGCCCATACTACCAACAATCGTATGGAAATGACCGCCGCCATCCGTGCACTGGAAGCACTGAGGGAGCCTTGCGAAGTCAGCCTGCACACCGACAGCAAATATCTTATCGACGGTATCACCAAGTGGATACACGGGTGGAAGAAGAAAGGTTGGAAGAACGCCGCCAAAAAGCCCGTAGTGAACGAGGATTTATGGCGTGAGCTCGATACGATCGCAGGAAAGCATAAGGTGACGTGGCACTGGGTCAGGGGCCACTCGGGCCACGCGGAAAACGAACGTGTGGATCAGCTTGCCAGCGACGCCGCCGAAGCGGTCGTCGCTGGCGGCTAGCTAGCAATCAGCTCTCGTCGACGGTTTCTGCGCCCGGACCATTCTTCTTGATCGATTCTATGGCATTCTTCGCACTGGCCTTCGAACTGTAGCCTTCGGTCCAGAAGATCGGCTCCGAATTATACATGAAATAGGCCACAAATTCGCCGCCCTTATTCTTCTTGATCTTGAAGTGGTGCGCCATCGCAAAGCTTCTCCGATTCTTGCTTAAAGAGCCTGCAACCTAACAAATGATAAGCGCATGGCTAGCCGAATCGTGCCGGATCATACAGCGAGGCATCCAGATTTTGCGTCATGCAATCGCGCGTTCGCCCGAGCAGGAGTTGCGCAGCCAAGCGTGCGGCGGCCGGCGAAGTCTGGATTCCATAGCCGCCCTGCCCCGCAAACCATGCGAAACCCTCGACGCGTGGGTCATAGCCATAGATGGGCAGCCGATCGGGAGCGAAACTGCGCAATCCGGCCCAGCGGCGTTCCACGGCCGCGATATTCCAGTCGACCACCTGCTCC
Organism: Qipengyuania huizhouensis; assembly: GCF_019711635.1. Taxonomy (GTDB): domain Bacteria; phylum Pseudomonadota; class Alphaproteobacteria; order Sphingomonadales; family Sphingomonadaceae; genus Qipengyuania; species Qipengyuania huizhouensis. The sequence goes on from NZ_JAIGNT010000001.1 coordinate 81,286, forward strand.
AGCCGGTCGATGGCTTCCGCAACGGCCAGTTCCTCGGGTGCCGCATCGCAAGGAACGCTCGGCTCTTCGTCATGTGGGCTCAACCACAGGCGGCCTGCCTCCGGCTTGAAATAGAACCTTCCGGAAATATCCAGCACGAGCGGCTGGTCCGGCCTCGGTGCTGGATCGGTGCGCAATTGGACCACAGTACGGCGTAGCGGCTGGATTCCCAGCGGACCCGCTCCCGCCATCCCTGCCACCTCATCGGCCCACGCCCCTGCCGAATTAATGAGTACCTTGGCAGCGAAAACTCGCCCGTCGGAGCATGCCAAGGACCATACGCCCTCTCGCCGGGCAGCCTCGCCGAGACGCGCCCGGCATTCGAGCACTGCTTGCGCGGCCTTCGCACGGGCAAGATAGTGGGCATGGAGGGAAGCAACGTCGATATCTGCGCAAGCCGGTTCCCAAACCGCACCTGTCCAACCTTCTCGCAATCCCGGTATCAGTTCGCGCAAGGGTTCTCTTGCGATCCGATGGATGGTTGCGCCGGTCGGTCCGAATCTTTCCATGAAGGCGTCAAGTGCCGGAGCATCCCTTTCGCGCCCGATGTAGAGCGCTCCCCGCTGCGTCAGGAAACCGTTCTCGCGCAGATAGTCGCCCGAAGCGAGGGTCAGCGGGACCAGTTCGGGCCCACCATAGCATTCCTCCCAGAATGCCGCGGAGCGTCCGGTGGCGTGATAGCCGGGCTGGTCTTCGGCTTCCAGCATCAGGACGCGCGCACCGCCCTCGCCCAGCTCGGCGGCAAGGCTGGCCCCGGCGATCCCGGCGCCGACAATGGCGAAATCGTAGATAGTCACGATCTCGGGGGTGCCACTCGGTCGAGGAATTCGGCAATCGCGCGCATCGCACGGGAACGCACTTCCGATACTTCACGTAGGACTTCGTGGTGTGCTTCCTCGCCGAATTCGACCAGTTCGCCCTTCGGAAATCGCTCCGATGCCCTTACGGCGGATTCGTGCTTCACCAGCCTGTCGTTGGAAGTCGAGACGACCAGCACCGGAATGTCGACCTTTTCCATCGCACCCTGAGTCTCCAGCTTCCGGATCGAGGCATAGGCGCGCTCGACCCAGCGCCAGCTACCCGGTCCCATCGCCAATTCAGGCCGGTTTTCACGCCACCAGAGTTCGTCAGCATAGCGATCGTCGTCATGCGTCAACAGGTCGCGGCGGTGCGCCGGCATCTCGCCCGGCTTCTCGCTCCACTTCCACGCGGGTCGTTTCGGCGAACCGATCCGCGTCATGACCCGTGCAACCGAATGTAGCACGGCAAGCGGCAGCGGGGGGCCAGCCATGCCCAGCATGGGAGCAGAAAGGACTACGGCATCCGGATCGACCGCTCCGTCGACCAATGCCCGTGCAACGATGTGACCGCCCATCGAGTGAGCGATGACGACATGAGGGGCAGGTGAGTCCGACTTCCATGCCGACCAGAAGTATTCCAGGTCCGACACCCAGTCGTCGAAATCCTCGACATGGCCCGTGAGTTTGTCGTCACCCAGCCGACCCGATCCTGCCTGTCCCCGCCAATCGACCGCTGTAACTTTCCATCCGGCGCGATGCCATTCCTCTAGGCTCTCGAGGTACTTTTCGTAAAAATCGCCGCGTCCCGGAAGGAACAGGATCGATCCGCGCTTGCCCTCGATTGCACCAGGCCAGTCGATCCGACGCAGTTCATGGCCGTCGGCAGCCTGCCACAGGCTCTCCACCGCATGCGCCGGGATGGACCGGCGATCGATGGGTGCGGCGGCCCCGGATTGATGGATATCGGAAATGGGTTCCTCCGTTGCCGTCTCGGCCATGGTTACTGTTTGGTAAGCATGTTTCTGTAACTCTCCGCCCGAAGCATTTTCGGGGCGGGTAATGGACCAACAGATTTTCACCTATGTTCTGCTCGGCGCCTTGGCAATGGCGCTGCTGGTTGCGGCCTTTACCGACCTCAAGAGCCGTACCATCGGAAACAAGCTCAATCTGGCGATTGCCGCCGGTGCACCGTTGTTCTGGTGGGCCAGCGGTCTCGACCTGTGGCCCGGCGTGGCGATCCAGTTGGGTATCGCCGCTGCAACTTTCGCGGTGTGCTGCCTGTTCTTCGCCATTCGGCAGATGGGCGGCGGCGACGTCAAACTGCTCACCGCACTGGCACTGTGGTTTCCGCCGACCAATTTCCTTGGACTGATACTGATCATGGCCATGCTCGGTTGGGTTCTGACTCTGGTCATGGGCATCTGGGGCGTGGCGCATTCGCGAATTGTGGGTGCCAAGCCCGTGCGCGATACCGCACTTCTCATAGCTTGTACGCTGATCGCGGCCAATTTCGCCAGCGCCGTGCTGGGTGGACCGAAGCTGATGATTCCTCCGGACCTTGTCGACGCGCTCGGCTCGAACCCCAATACTGCCATCGCTGTCGCAATGCTTCCGATAGCGGTTTTGGCCATCGTCACGATTGCGTCGATTCGCATCATTCGCCGCCACGAACACCAACCGCGTGTGCCCTACGGTCTCGCCATCTCCATGGCGGGATTGTGGATAGTCGGCGGCGGACTGATTTCAGGCATGCCTTCGGTCGTAGGCGGCTGAAACCCGATTTTAACCACTCAGCGCTTAGTGATGGAAACCATAGCTGCCCGCATCCGAATCTGCGCGGGCCATACGAGGGGGCTTAAAGGCCATGGATAGGAAGAAGCTGGTTCTGCTGGTAGGAGCGCTGATCGTTGCGATCGGTACCGCACTCGTTGCCCGCAGCATGTTCGCGGGAGCTTCGGCTCCGCAGGCAGAGGCCGCGGCGGTCGAACCGCAGGGGCCGAAGGTTCTTGTCGCGCAGCGCGCTCTGCCCGTCGGCACCATCATCACGGCGGATGCCATTGGATATCAGCTGTGGCCCGAAGAACTGGTACAGGATGCCTACTTCCTCGATGGAGAGGCAGATGTAGCCAAGCTGATCGGCACGGTGGTTCGCCATCCGGTCACCGCCGGGGAGCCCGTGACGCAGGGTTCGCTGGTAAGTCCGGGAGATCGCGGATTTCTGGCAGCCGCTCTGACGCCTGGCATGCGGGCCATCACCGTCCCCGTGGACGCGAAAAGCGGCGTTGCCGGCTTCGTCTTCCCGGGTGATCGCGTGGACATGGTCCTGACCCAGGCCGTGAACGGCAACGAGGGCCAGGCGCTGAAAGCCTCGGAAACCATCCTTCGTAACCTTCGCGTACTGGCAACCGACCAGACGACCACACAGAACACGGTCGACGGAAAGACCCAGGTTCGAGCATTCCGCACAGTGACGCTCGAAGTCACGCCGACCATTGCCGAAAAGGTAGCAGTCGCGCAGACGCTCGGCACACTCAGCCTCGCACTGCGTCCGCTGGCCGACAGCCAAGGCGAGCTGGAAAAAGCTATCGCAGCTGGCGATCTGGTAATTCCCGAAGGCGCCAGCCCCGAAGAGGAAGAACGCCTTCTTCGTGAAGTCGCCGGTCGTCCGGACGACAGCAAGAGCACCTATGTCACCGGCGGCGACGTCTCGCGCTTCCAGCGTAGCTCGATGCCGGCACAAGGTGCGCCTCGTAACACCGCTGCTTCAGCCAATGTTGGCGGAGCGACTGCTCCGGTACGCACCGGCCCGACTGTGACCGTGACCCGGGGCAAGAATGCCCAGGCCGTACCCGTCGGCCGTACCGGCGGCATTGCAGCCTCGGTCGCGGAAGGTACCGGCAGGGCCGCGCAAACCGTGCCGTCCGCACTGAGCACACTTCGTTGAGAAAAGAACAGACAGGAAGCCATTCAGGGGGCAATTCCATGAAACGTCGTCTTATTACAAAATTGCTGCTTGCCAGTATTGCGCTCGCACCGCTGGCCGCTGCACCGACGACCACGGCCACGGCCCAGTCGGTCGTACGCCCGAGCCAGGAGATCGTCCTTTCGATCGGCCGTGGTGAACTGGTCAATGTGCCCGGCACCATGTCCGACGTCTTCATCTCGGACGACAATGTCGCCGACGTGCAGGTCAAGTCCCAGCGCCAGCTATACCTGTTCGGCAAGTCGGGCGGGGAAACCACCGTCTATGCCAGCAATGCTGCAGGCGATATCGTCTGGGCGGCGAACGTCCGCGTCGGATCGAACATCTCCAGCATCGACCAGATGCTTGCCCTCGCGATGCCGGAGGCGAAGGTGAACGTGGCGACAATGGGCAACAACACGGTACTCCTGACCGGAACCGTTGCGGCACCGGAAGATGCGGCCGATGCACAGGCACTGGTCGAAGCCTATGTCGGCGAAGGCACCAATGTCATCAGCCGGTTGCGCATGGCGACCCCCCTGCAGGTCAATCTGCAGGTCCGTATCGCCGAAGTCAGCCGCTCCGTCGTCAAGACAATCGGTGTAAATCTCGCTACGGTCGATGCAACCGGCGGTTTCCGCTTCGGTATCGGCCAGGGTTTTTCCAGGGGCATTCCCAGCTATACGCCTGGCGGCCCGGGCGGTCTGGGCGTCGGATTCACGAACGCCGTCGAAGGTGGCACCAATGTTCCCAGCAGCGGACAGGGCTCGACGCTCGGCTTTGCCGGAAAGCTCCTGGGCCTCGATATCCTGTCGGCGCTCGATCTTGCCGAAACGCAGGGCCTGGTAACGACGCTGTCGCAGCCGAACCTGACCGCGCTCTCGGGTGAGACAGCCGAGTTTCTTGCCGGCGGGGAATTCCCAATCCCGGCCAGTGGCGGTCTCGGGACAACCAGCATCGAGTATAAGAACTACGGTGTCAGCCTCGCCTATACGCCGACCGTTCTGGCCAACGGCCGCATTTCGATCCGGGTGCGTCCGGAAGTTTCGGAATTGTCCAGTCAGGGAGCTATCGAGATTGATGGCTTCCAGGTCCCCGCTTTAACCACGCGCCGCGCAGAAACGACGGTGGAACTCGGCTCGGGCCAGAGCTTCATGATCGCAGGTCTGCTGCAGAACAATGCACAGAATGCGCTCGAAAAGGCGCCGGGTCTCGGTGACATCCCGATCATCGGCAATCTGTTCCGGTCGACCACCTATCGCAAGGGCGAAACCGAACTGGTGATCGTGGTTACGCCATATCTGGTGAAGCCGACCAACGCCAATGACATCCGACTGCCGACGGACGGCTTCCTCAAGCCGACCGAGTACCAGCGCCTGCTGGAACTGCGCGAGGCAGACGGTGTGTCAGGCGGCACGCGCCCCACTCCGGGCGCGAGGGCCACCGATGCCGCTCCGCAAGTGTCGCAAGGCCCGGCCGAGCCGGCCGAGCAGGTGGCGATGCCCACCGAGGCACGCCGTAACGAGAAAACCGCGGCGGCCACGCCCGGCTTCAGCTTCGAATAAGGGACACGAGAACCATGAGCAAATTCAGCACTCGCGCTCTAGCAGCTCCGATGGTGGCCTCGCTGGCCCTCGCCCTTGGCGCCTGCGGTCCATCCAATATGTCCAACCGGACGCTTTACAGCGTGAAGCAACCGGTGGTGGAACGCTCGAATTATGTGTTCGACCTCAACACGACCTCCGAAGGCCTGCCGGTTTCCGAACAGCAACGTCTGGCCGGCTGGTTCGACAGTATGGACCTGCGCTACGGTGATCGCGTGTCGATCGACGATGGCAGCAACAGCCTTGCCTTGCGCGACGATGTCGCGGAAATTGCCGGTCGCTATGGCCTGCTGGTCGCCGAAGGCGCACCGGTCACTGCCGGTCCCGCCGGTCCGGGACAGGCGCGCATCGTGATCACGCGCACCAGCGCTTCCGTGCCCGGGTGTCCGGACTGGTCGCATACCGACGAATCCAACGAGCTCAACTCCACCAATCCGAACTACGGCTGTGCCATCAACGGAAACCTTGCAGCCATGATCGCCAATCCGGAAGACCTGGTCCAGGGCCAGCAGGGAACAGGCGAAACCATCGTAACCACTTCGACCAAGGCCATTCAGGCCTATCGGGACATGGCTCCGTCGGGTGCCGGCGGCCTGCCCGAAGTAAGCAGCACTGAAGGAGGCAACTGAGCCATGAGCGCTTTTCCGAAATCCGGCGGTATGCCCGGTAATCGCGATCCCTTTGCAGCTTATATCTGCGACGAGACTGCGCTGGACGTCCTGCGTCCGGTCGTGATCGAGCTCGGCTGGCAGCCGGAAAAGTGCAACAAGGGTGGCCTGCGCAATGCGGTCCAGTCGCTTTCGGTGTCGGCCAGCCCGAACATACTGATGGTCGACCTGTCGGAAAGCGGCGATCCGCTCAACGACATCAATGGTCTCGCCGAAGTCTGCGAGCCGGGCACTGTGGTTATCGCCATCGGCCAGGTCAACGACGTTAGGCTCTATCGCGACCTGCTCGCAAGCGGGATCCACGATTATCTGCTCAAGCCTCTGTCCGCTCCGGTGCTGCGGGATTCCCTCAACTCAGCACAGGCGGTCTTCGCCGCTCCGCGCGCCGGCGAGGGTGAGCAGATCACCCGGCACATCTCGACCGCAGTCATTGGAACCCGCGGCGGAGTTGGCGCCTCCACAATCGCGACTTCGCTGGCCTGGCATTACAGTGCCGACAGGAGAATGCCGACCGCATTGCTCGACCTCGACGTGCATTTCGGCACCGGTGCCCTCACCCTTGATCTCGAGCCTGGCCGCGGCCTGACAGACGCGATCGACAATCCCAGCCGTATCGACGGCCTGTTCATCGAACGCGCCATGATCCGTGCGAACGACAATCTCGCCATTCTTTCGGCCGAGGCCCCGATCAATACGCCGCTCATGACCGACGGTGCGGCCTTCCTGCAATTGCAGGAGGAATTCCGTCACGCTTTCGAGATGACGCTGGTCGACCTGCCCCGCAACATGCTGATCAATTTCCCGCATGTCCTCAACGACGTGAACGTCGCCACGATCGTATGCGAAATGACGCTCGCTTCGGCGCGCGATACGATCCGCGTGCTGTCCTGGCTCAAGGCCAACGCCGGTCATGTTACTCCGCTGATCGTCGCCAACAAGGTCCAGCCAGGCACTGCTGAAATCAGCAAGGCCGACTTCGAAGCCTCGATCGAGCGCAAGATCGACGTGACCATTCCTTTCGATCAGAAAGGCTCCAGCGTTGCAGCCAAACTCGGAAAGACCTTCATCGATGCAAACGCTTCGAGCAAGGTCAGCGCCGGTATCAAGCAGGTGGCAAGCAAGATCATCGGTATAACCGAAGAGGATGGCGACGAGGCCGCCGTTGCGGACGGCAAGAAGTCGCTACTGGGCAATTTCGACCTCAAGTCGCTGATGGCGAAGAAGGACAAGGCAGGCGAGAACGCCTGATGGGTCGGGCAGCGGCGAGCGGCGAGATGTTGCAAAACCATTCCGCTCCTCGCCTGCTCTCGATCAACGTACGGGACGGAGTAGATAGATGAACACGATCCAGCTCGTGCTAATGATCGGCGGGGTTTTCGCCCTCCTGATCCTTGGTTTTGTCGCCGTATCCGGCTCGAATGCCGCCAAGGCCAGCCAGCGCCGTTTGCAACAGGTGCGTTTCCGTCACTCGGAAAGCACCGATGCGAAAGTGGAATCGCAACTCAAGAAGGCGATTGCCGCTCGCAAGCCCAAGCAATTCAAGCGAGCCGGTTCCAATTCGCGTGTCGAAGCGCTCGCCATGCGTCTCGACCGTAGTGGCAAGAACTGGACGCTTTCCCAATATGCCTACGTATCGATCGGCATCACGCTGTTCATCGCGATCATCCTGTTCATTCGCACGGGTTCTCTGCCGCTGTCATTCGCCATAGGCCTCTTCGCAGGCGCCGGAATACCTCACTTTATCGTAGGCCAGGCGATCAAACGCCGCACGGCACAGTTCAATGTGAAATTCCCCGATGCCATCGAATTGCTCGTCCGTGGCCTCCGTTCGGGCCTGCCCGTCACCGAAACGCTTGCCGTAGTCGCGCAGGAAGTTCCCGGGCCTGTGGGGGAAGAGTTCAAGGCCATCGTGGAGCGTACAAAGATTGGTCGCACGATGGAGGAAGCGCTCCAGGAGACGGCCGATCGTCTGGACATCCCGGAATTCAACTTCTTCTGCATCACCCTCGCGATCCAGCGCGAAACCGGCGGCAATCTTGCCGAAACGCTGTCCAACCTTTCGGATGTTCTTCGCAAGCGTGCGCAGATGAAGCTCAAAATCAGGGCGATGAGCTCGGAATCGAAGGCTTCCGCCTATATCGTGGGCGCTCTGCCGTTCATCGTTTTCACCATGATCTGGTGGATCAATCCTGAATACGTCGGTGCGTTCTTCGTGGATGAACGCCTCATCGTCACGGGTCTGGGCGGCCTGGTCTGGATGAGCATAGGCGCCTTCATCATGGCCAAGATGGTCAGCTTCGAAATCTAAGCGACTAGGGACAGATACAATGGAAACCGGAACCGGCCCTACCCTACTTGGCTTCGACGTCATCCTCGTCGGCTCGATCCTCGCGGGTGTGGCGGCCATGGCAGTCCTGTTCGCAATCTATACGGCGATCACGATCAAGGACCCGATGACCAAGCGGGTGAAAGCACTGGAAGGGCGCCGCGAGGAGTTGAAACTCGGCCTCGTCGCGGCGAGTGCTAAGAAGCGCCAGAGCCTGGTCCGCAAAACCAACACTACCGACAAGGTCCGCGATACCCTCGGGAACATGAAGGTTCTGCAGCAGAGCCAGGTCGAGGAAATGCAGCAGAAGCTGGCCTGGGCAGGTTTTCGCAACAAGGAAGTCGCGGTCATCCTGATCGGCCTGAGAATGGTCCTGCCGCTGGTGTTCGGAACGATCGCCGCGATCCTGCTCTACGGCATCGAGATATTTCCCGACTGGCAGTTCAAGCGCGTCGCCGCTCTCGGCGCCGCCTTGTACCTCAGTTACAAGGGTCCCGAACTCTATCTCAGCAACATCGCCAGCAAGCGCACCGATGCGATCCGCAAAGGCCTTCCCGATGCGCTGGACCTGCTCGTGATCTGCGCCGAAGCGGGCCTGACGGTCGATGCCGCCTTCAATCGTGTGGCAAGGGAACTTGGTCGGGCGTACCCGGAACTGGGCGACGAATTCGCCCTGACCGCCATCGAGCTGTCGTTCCTCAACGAGCGCAAGAAAGCCTTCGACAATCTTGCGTATCGCGTGAATCTGGAAGCGGTGAAGGGGGTGGTCACCACGATGGTCCAGACCGAGCGCTACGGTACGCCGCTTGCGTCGGCGCTGCGGGTGCTCTCGGCAGAATTCCGCAACGAGCGCATGATGCGTGCCGAAGAAAAGGCAGCTCGCCTGCCGGCCATCATGACCGTTCCGCTCATCATGTTCATCCTGCCGGTTCTCTTCATCGTGATCCTGGGCCCGGCAGCCTGCGACATCTCGGACTCCTTCTTGAACTGACAGGATCCGGGACAACCGGAAAAGCTAGAAGCCTCGCCGGCTTTGCTAGTCGGCGAGGCTTTCCGCATCGAAATCTCCGGCATTTTCGCGCAAGCGGGAAAGCATATCGCGCAAAGCAGACTGCTCTTCCTCGCTCAGGACAGAGAACAATTCCGCCTCGATCTTGAGCGCCAGCGGCATGATCCCGGCATGGACCGCCCTGCCCTCTGCCGTCAGTTCGAGCAGATGCGATCGGCCATCTTTCGCATTAGGCTTGCGCGTCGCGAGACCGCGCTGCTCGAGCGTCTTGCACGCGCGATTCACCGGCACCTTGTCCATCAGCGTCGCCTGGGTGAGTTTGCGCTGGGTGGTGGGACCGCTATCTCCCAGTACCGCCATGACCCGCCATTCGGTGGTCTTCAGCGCAAAGCGCTTGCGATATTGTTCGGCAATCCGGGTCGACACCGCGTTAGAGGCGACCGACAACTGGTAGGGCAGGAATTCGGCGAGACGTCTGGCTGGTTTACGAGTGGACATGGCCCACAGGTCTAGTCCCCTCGCCCCGTTTTACAAGGTTGCAGGCGTGACTATCACAGGTGCAACTATCTATATTCCGGCTCATCCCACCAGGGATAAAAATCGGGCATATTCTCGCCGACGGTATCCGGATAGGCGGGCGGGCGTTTTTCGAGAAAGCTGGCAATACCCTCTTTCGCATCGGCGCTGCGGCTGAGGCGATAGATCGAACGGCTGTCGATGCGGTGCGCATCCATCGGGTGCCCGCTCGCTCCAAGCCGCCACAGCATCGCCCTCGTCATTGCCACCGACACTGCAGAGGTGTTGTCGGCGATCTCGCGCGCAAGCCCCACGGCAGCATCCATCAGAACATCGGACGGATGGATTGAACGAACCAGGCCCCGATCAAGCGCTTCATTCGCATCGAAAATGCGTCCGGTCATACACCACTCGAGTGCGGTCTGCATCCCGACGAGCCGGGGAAGGAACCAGCTTGAGGCGGCCTCCGGCGTAATCCCACGCCGCGCGAAAACGAAGCCGAAGCGCGCATTTTCGCTACAAAGACGGATGTCGAACGGCAGCTGCATCGTCGCGCCCACACCCACTGCAACTCCGTTACAGGCACCGATCAGCGGCTTTTTCGAATTGAACAGCCGCAAGGTCAGCCGCCCACCCCCATCGCGCACCCGCTCATCGGAGAGGTCGTCGACAGTGTTGGGATCCGAGAATACATGGCCGCCGCCCTCGGGCGTGAGGTCCGCGCCGGCACAGAATGCCCGCTCACCGTGTCCCGTAACGATTACCGCACGCACGCTGTCGTCGCTATCGGTTACGTCGAGCGCGTCTATGAATTCCTGCATCATGATCCGCGTGAACGCGTTCATCTTCTCGGGGCGATGGAGTGTCACGGTGGCGATCCCATCGGCGATATCGAGCTTGATCTGGGTGAATTCAGTCATCGATTCGGCACTCCATTCGTCGCTATCAAAGAACACTTGGACCGCTTGTTACACAGTCTAAGCGAAAAAAATCCGCCGTTCCCATTGCAGCTGCAAAAGCGTGCGGAGAGGAACGGCGGAGCATCATCGGGCAAAACCAATCACAGGCCAGCCAAGTAGGAAAATTCGAAATGCTGCATCAACGAGGAGCCATGCGGATCGCACCGTCGAGGCGGACGTCCTCGCCGTTGAAATAGCCACACTCGATCATGGTCATGGCAAGCATGGCGTATTCTTCCGGATTGCCTAGGCGTTTGGGGAACGGGACACTGGCGGCCAGCGCGTCCTTCACCTGCGGCGGAGCTGCATTCATGAGCGGAGTGTTGAAGATACCCGGCAAGATAGTGTTCACCCGAATGCCCTCGCTCATCAGATCGCGCGCGATGGGCAGGGTCATGCCGATCACGCCACCCTTGGATGCCGAATAGGCAGCCTGGCCCATCTGGCCGTCTTCGCCTGCAACCGAGGCGGTATTGACGATCGCGCCACGGTCGCCGTCATCGCTGAGCGGATCGAGCGTCATCATTCCGGCGGCCGATTTGGCAATGCAGCGGAAGGTTCCGACAAGGTTCACCTGGATCACGAAATCGAAGGCCTGCAGCGGGAAGTGGCTGATCTCGCCCGTCTGCTTGTCGCGCCTGGCAGTCTTGATGGCATTCCCGATACCTGCGCAGTTGACGAGGATACGTTCCTGTCCGTGCGCCTCTCGCGCCTTGGCGAAACCGGCGTCGACATCTTCGTCACTGGTGACGTTCACCTTGCAGAAGATGCCGCCGATATCCTTGGCAACGGCTTCGCCCTTTTCCTCGTTCATGTCGAAAATTGCGACCTTTGCGCCCTTGGCGGCGATCGCCCGCGCGGTTGCTTCGCCGAGACCCGATGCACCGCCGGTAACGACTGCAGGTGTATTGCTGCTAACTTCCATCATTCTCTCCTAAGATCAGAAACCCGCTCGCCCTGAGCCTGTCGAAGGGCCGTATTTCACTTGTGACGAAGCGCTAAAAGAAAGTGCGGTGCTTCGACAAGCTCAGTACGAACGGATAATTTACGTGTCGCGTTCGTTTACAGCGCCTCAACGATCGTCACATTGGCGACACCGCCACCTTCGCACATCGTCTGCAGGCCGTATTTCTTGCCGCGCGCTTTCAGGGCGTGAACCAGAGTAGCCATGAGCTTGGTTCCCGATGCACCGAGCGGATGGCCCAGCGCAATAGCACCGCCATTGACGTTCAGCTTTTCCGGATCCGCACCGGTATGCTTCAGCCATGCCAGCGGCACCGGTGCGAAGGCTTCGTTGACTTCGAACAGATCGATGTCGGAAATCTTCATACCTGCCCGTTCCAGTGCACGGTCGGTGGCGAAAAGCGGCTCTTCCAGCATGATGACCGGATCGCCCGCCGTCACGGTGAGGTTGTGGATGCGCGCCAGCGGCGTGAGGCCATATTCCTTCAATGCCTTTTCGCTAACCACCAGCACCGCACTCGACCCGTCGCAGATCTGGCTGCTGGAAGCGGCAGTGATCGTGCCTTCCGGGCTGAGCAGCTTCACACCCGCGATACTTTCCAGCGTCGCGTCGAAGCGAATACCTTCGTCGACCGTGTGCATCTCGGCACCTTCAGCGGTCTCGATCTCCACCGGCACGATTTCCTCTTCGAATGCGCCGGACCGGGTTGCTTCGATTGCCTTCTCATGACTCGACAGGGCGAAGCGGTCGAGATCGTCCTTGGTGAAGCCATGCTTCTTCACGATCATCTCCGCGCCCATGAACTGGGACCATTGGATACCGGGATATTTCTCTTCGAGACCAGGCGATTTGTAGTTTCCCAGCCCCTCTTTCATATGGAACATCGCGGTCGAACCCATAGGCACGCGCGTCATGCTTTCCACGCCGCTGGCGATGACGACATCCTGCGTTCCGCTCATCACCGCCTGCGCCGCAAACTGGACCGCCTGCTGGCTGGAGCCGCACTGACGGTCGATGGTCACGGCTGGCACGCCCTCACCAAGACGCTTGCTGGCCAGAACGGCATTCCGTCCCACCTGCATCGCCTGCTCGCCGCCCTGGCTGACACAACCCATGACGACATCGTCGACCGTCTTTGCCTCGAGCCCCGAGCGTTCCATAACCGCATCCAGCGATCGCGCTGCCAGATCGACCGGATGCACCCCGGCAAGCCGCCCTCCCCGGCGTCCACCCGCAGTGCGCACGGCTTCGACGATATAGGCTTCGGGCATCGGTCTCTCCAGTTGCGTTGCAATTTGATACGGGACTATGGCCGCTTTCCGTTTACGTCAAGTGGAGCTTGGTAACGCAAGCGGGCCGGCGTGCTTGCGGGCAGGCAGAGCGCATCGTAAGGCTGCGCGCATGGCCGAGAAGAAGCTTTTCGAACTCAACCCAGACCTCGATCGCAAGGCGCTCGCCGAACGCTTTGCGAAAACCGGACGTGTCCAGGTGCGCGATGTCCTTACCGAAGAAACTGCACGCGAGATCCAGATGATCCTCGCGCGCGCAACCAAATGGGGCATGGCGATACAGGCGGGCGACGGACCGGGAATTAAACCGCAAAGTTTCCGACAGGAGGAAGTACAGGCTCCCGGAGGCGCCGAACGGGTCAATGCTGCGGCAATGGCCGCGCATCAGGCGTCTGCAAGAGGCGACTATGCCTTTCGCTTTGCGCATTACCCGATCCTGACAGCAGTGCAGGAAGGCTGGGATCCTGGCGGTCCTCACGAGCTGATTCTCGAATATATCAACGCCCCCGATTTCCTCGATCTGGTTCGCGATATCACCGCAACGCCTACGCTGACCAAGGCCGATGGACAGGCATCGCTATACGCACCGAACCATTATCTCGGACGGCATATCGACAGCCATGTCGCCGAAGGCTGGCGTTTTGCCTATACGCTCAACTTCGCGCCCGAGGACTGGCATCCCGACTGGGGCGGATACCTGCTGTTCCTCGACGAAGAGGGCGATATAGTCGAAGGTTTCCGCCCGCGGTTCAACGCGCTGAATCTCTTCGCTGTGCCGACCAGTCACATGGTCTCCTACGTCCCGCCGTTCGCCCCCATGGGCCGCACCGCAATCGTCGGATGGCTGCGCGACAAGTGAGTACGCCCCCGGAAGACTGGCATGCTCACGCAATAGCGGCCGAGCAGTCGGGTAACCGGCCTAAGGGACTCCGCCTGCTTGAGCAGGGATTGGCCGAGCATCCGGACCATGCCCAACTGCACAATTCCCTGGGATCGATGGCGATGCGCAACGGAGATGCCGAAGGTGCCGAAGCGGCCTTTTCCCGAGCACTCGAACGCGATCCGGGCAATCTCGAGTTCGTCGTGAACCGGGCCATAGCACTCGGACGGTTGGGACTGCACGACGAAGCTTTGTCGCTGCTGGTTCGACATGAGGCAGTAGGGTCCAGGCAGGCCCGCTATTGGTCGGTCCGGGCAGCTACTGCACGATCCGCCGCCCAGCCCGCCGAAGCGGCGGCGGCATATGATCGCTGCCTTGCCATCGAACCGCGTCACGCAAAGGGCTTGCACGGTCGAGCGCGCACTGCACTTGATCGGGGCGAAGCGGATGCCGTTGCCCGTTTTGATGCGGCGTTGGCAGTCAACAGTTCGGAGGCCGATCTTTGGCTGGGCAAGGCTCAGGCGCTTGATGTAGCCGGACAACACACAGCCGCGCGGGATATTGCGCAGCAACTCGTCGCACAGGCACCACAATGGCTGGAAGGACTGAAATTCCTTTCTCAACTGCGATTGGGGGCCGGAGAACAGGATTTTGCCGGGCACTATCGAGAAGCGGCAAAGCGCGTTCCGTCAGACCCCGGCATCCCTTCCGCCCATGCGGCGGTGTTAGCAGGGCTAGACTATGCCGAAGAGGCTGCCGAAGTGGCAGCGGAAGCGCGCAAGCGATTCAGTTCGCTCCCATATTTCGCTCTCCTAGAAGCTGTTCATGCAGGCGCAGCCGGGCAGCACGAAAGGGCCGAGGAAATCTTCGCCAATCTCGATCTCGACACCAGTGAGCGCGCCATTCACGAGGCCCGCCATCGGATCAGGCTTGGTGAGCTGGACCGTGCGGAGACATTGCTCGATACAGCCATCACTGAGGAGGCAGTGATGCATTCGGCCTATGCGCTACTGGGCCTTGTCTGGCGGCTAAAGGACGATCCCCGTGCAACCTGGCTACATGGGCAGGAAGGGCTGGTGCGGTTGCTGCCCCTGCGCAACGGCGACAACGTCCTTCCGCCTGCCATCGAGACTTTGCACGGGCTGCACGATACCTCTCCGTTGCCACTCGGCCAATCCCTGCGTGGAGGCACGCAGACGCGGCATATCCTGTTTCATCGTCATGAAGAGGAATTCGCCCGCCTGCGTGAAGCCATCGTGGCGACGCTGAAGGATTATCGTGCGGGTTTACCCGCCCTCGACGAAACGCATCCGCTTTTGCGCCACCGTGCGGTGCCATGGTCTCTGGCCGGTTCCTGGTCGGTAAGGATGCATGGCGGAGGCGATTACCATACCTCGCATATCCACCCCCAGGGCATGTTGAGCTCCGCGCTCTACCTTATCGTTCCCGACGAGGCGAAGTCCGCGGACCAGCGAGGATGGCTGGAAATCGGCCGCCCACCGCCGGACCTCGGGCTGGACCTCGGACCGCTCACCACCATCCGCCCGCAGGAAGGCTACCTCGCGCTGTTTCCAAGCACGCTTTACCACGGCACCACCAGTTTCGGGAGCGGCCTGCGCATGACAGTGGCCTTCGATGTAATACCCGTTAGGCCTGAGCTCCATGGATAGGGACCAGAAGGAAAAGGCGTGGAAAGCGTTCTGGGAGCGTCAGCAAACCTCGCCAGGCGGATCGGTGGTCTCGTCCGGACCGGATCCGATCACCCGGGCGCAATTCGATGCCTGGGCTGACTTTTGCTCTCGACTCGAACAAGGTTCGCGGGTCCTCGACCTCGGGACGGGCGGCGGAAAACTTCCAGTGATCTTGCGTCAGGCGCGCCCTGACTTGTCGATCGTAGGGATTGATAGAGCTGACCCCCTTCCTCCTTCGCCTGAAGGAATTGAACTCATCGGCGGTGTCTCGATGGAAGAACTACCCTTCATCGACGGCCATTTCGATGCGGCAGTGAGCCAGTTCGGCTTCGAGTATGGCAATACGGCCGTCATATCCGAGGAAATACTCCGCGTCGTGAAAGCCGGTGGCTCTATAGGCCTTATGGTCCACCTCGGCGATGGACCTATTCTCGCTCATAATCTCAAGCGCCAAGAGCAGATTCTCTGGGTGAAGGACGAAAAGGCCTTTTTCGACGAGATAAGGGGCATGCTTCGCCAAGAGAATGCGATTTACCGGGAGGCAATAGCTTTCGCGCAGAATCTGGCGGATGAGGGAGCGGCGCGTTTCGGCAAGGGCTCGGTAGCGTGGGAGCTGCCCGAAGCCGTGCGGCGTACGCTGGTCTTCGCACCCGGCGGAACCTTCGAGAAGTTGGTGGCCACTCTCGAATTGATCGCAGAGCAGGCAGAAGCCGAGCTGGGACGGATAGCGTCGCTTGCAGAAGCATGTGCGACAGCAGACAATCGAGAGCGGCTCTTGGCAGGCTTTGAAAGGCGGGGCCGTAAACCGATCGAGATCGTCCCGCTACGGCTAGCTGGTGAACCGGCCTTCGCCGAGCTGATTATCCTTTAACCGAATTCGCCTCACTGGCGCTTTGATGCATCTCGCCTTGAGGCGGCTGCGTTGAAGCAAAGAAAAAGGGCGGCGGACCGAAGTCCACCGCCCTCAATCATTCGTAACTCGCCGTTTCTTAGAACTTGAAGTTCACCGAAACGAAGAAGTCGCGACCGAGTACGTCGTAGGTGCTCGGATAGGTGTTTCCCTGCTCCTGGTTGTCGCCGAGCAGCGTACCATCGTTGTTATTTGTCACAACACCATTGGCATCGAAGCGGGGCGTCATCGGCAGTTTGTCGAGGATGTTGTTCACACCGAAGGTCAACGTCATCGCTTCGCTGGCCATATAGGAGAAGGTCAGGTCGAAAAGATCATATGCTGGGATACGTTCCGCACCGTTGAACTCCGAGAAATCGACCGAAGCCTCGTCATCGTCGACGCCCGACAGGTGACGCCAGCGGATCGAGGTCGTCAGCGGACCATCGATGAACGAGGCACGCGTCGTCCACTTGAACGTCGGTGTAGGTTCACCGCAGTTCAGACCGAACACCCCTGCGCAATCCAGCAGGTCTGCACCAGGAAATGCGAGGAAGCTGGATTCTTCAGTCCACGTTCCCAGGAACGAGATGTTGAAATCCTGCTCACCCGTATCTGTCAGCAGAGAGAACGGAAGCACCGTGCTGTAGGTCGCCTGAAGGTCGACACCGGACACGTTAAGTGTTGCAATGTTCTGACCACCAAGAGCCGGCGGGTTTGACGTCGTGATAACGCCAGCCGAGTTGCGAACCGAGGATCCGTCAGACGGGAAGAAAGGCGCACAGATCGGATCGTTCGGGTCCTGGATCTGGTTGAAGCAGAGGTTGAACGTCTGCTGCAGCGAGATCGTGCTGATGGCGTCTTCGATTTCGATGTCGAAATAGTCGGCCGTCAGCGTGAAGCCCGGGAAGAACGTCGGCTGGAAGACCACACCTGCGGTCCAGCTGGTCGATGTTTCTTCCTGCAGGTTCGGGTTGCCGCCGAAAGTCGCAGGAATCTGCGTATTCAACTGGATCGCAGGATCGCCGAGGCTGCCCACCGGGACGCCGCTCGCGAGACACATATCACGGAGCCCGCCCGAAGTTGCCGCAGCGGTGCCGCAAGGATCGGTTGCACCCGGGAAACCGATTGCCTGGCCGCCGAAGAGTTCGCCGACGTTCGGCGCACGGACGGCGCGCTGGTATTGACCACGGAGCGTGACGTCCGGAATCGGCGAGAACTCAACGCCGCCGGCATAGGTCCACACACCACCTACTGCATCAAGCGAGTAATCCGAGTAACGAGCCGCGCCGGTCAGTTCGAGACGCGCACTGCCAAATTCGATCGGAACGTTAAGTTCGGCGAATGCCTCCTTGACGTCATACGAACCAGCAGTCGGATTACCGGCGTTGAAGCCGATAACGTCACCCGAGGCAAGGGCGGTATCTGGGATGAATTGCGAACCGACCTTGCGGTATTCGCCGCCGAGGGCAAATGCAACCGGCTCCGAATTCTCACCGATGGCGAAATCACCAAAAGTACCGGAGATGGCTGCGTTGGCCACTTCCTGGGTCGATACGTCGCCATTCTGGGCAAGGATCGAGA
Organism: Qipengyuania huizhouensis; assembly: GCF_019711635.1. Taxonomy (GTDB): domain Bacteria; phylum Pseudomonadota; class Alphaproteobacteria; order Sphingomonadales; family Sphingomonadaceae; genus Qipengyuania; species Qipengyuania huizhouensis. The sequence continues at coordinate 99,466 of NZ_JAIGNT010000001.1, forward strand.
TCTGATCGACCATTTCCGGAGTCAGCGTGTTCGGACCGAAGATGTTGATTGCCGGATCGGTGCCGTCAAGACCGCGCTGGAAAGCACTGCGCGAGATGTTACCCGCCTGGACGTTGGCATTACGCGTACGCGAATACGTGTAATATGCGTCGTAGCTCAGGTAATCGTTGATCGGACCGCGAAGACCGGCGAGAACACGGAACGCGTTTCGCTCGTCCAGACTGTTGCGTGAACCGGTTTCGACGGTACGGCGCTGCAAAAACAGGTTGATGATATCGTCGGCATCGCCTTCCTGTTCTTCCAGCTGCTGGAGCTGGGCGAAATCAGCCGGGTCAAGGAAGTCCTGCACCGCACCGAGAGACACGTCGAAATCGCCAGTGACCGGAGTCGCGGCGAGTTCCTGAGCAACGCGGTTGTTGACGAAAGCGACTTCGGTGTAGGCCGTGTGGCCACCTCCGATATCGTAGTCCGCATAACCACCGATCAGGTAACGTTCCTGCGGCAGCTGCAGGTAGTTTGCCGGGGCGTAGTTATAGAGATCTCCAGCGCGCGTACGGAAGTTACCCGGCTCGTCGAACACGACGGCACCATTGGCATCAAAATCGGTGCCAGTGGTGTCGCTATCACCGAAATAACGGATAACGCCCTGCGGAAGGGTCGAGGAACCGAACTGCTGCAACGGAGCACTCGATGTCTCGCCCCCCAGGGCGAAGTTCGAGAATTCGCGGTCACCCTGGAAGATCGACGAACGGTTGTAGTACTCGGCGTACACAGTTGCGTTACCACGACCGTCGTCAAACGAGGTACCGATTGCACCGTGCACTTCGTAACGGGCGCCATCACCACGTTCGGTGATCGAGTACTGGCCGCCCAGTTCGATGCCTTCGACGTTCTTGAGGCGGAAGTTGACCACACCGGCCATAGCGTCCGAACCGTAAACGGCCGACGCACCACCGGTCACCACGTCGACGCTGTCGAGCAGGAAGCTCGGAATGGTGTTGAGATCGACGATCTGCGCCGTGTTGTAGGACATCCAGCGGCGTCCGTTCACGAGAACCAGCGTACGTGCTGCGCCGAGGCCACGAAGGTTCAGCGTTGCAGCGCCGTCACCCGGATTGTTCGAGAAGGAAGTCGTGCCCGGAACAACCTGCGGCAGGGTGTTGACGACGTTTTCGACGTTGACCGTACCCGACAGTTCGAATTCTTCGTCCTGGACGACCGCAACCGGAGCAGCCGTTTCGACGTTGCGGCGCGCAATACGCGAACCGGTGACGATAATCGGCGCGATTTCCGCATCGGCAGCGCCCGGCTCGGTTGCGGGTTCGTTAACCTGATCATCGACCTGCGCATAAGCAGGCGAGACAATCATGGCACCGGCCATGATGGTGCCCGTCAGCAACGCGGCTTTGTTAAACTTGTAAGACATTTCTATCCCCTCTGAGGAGGACGCCATACCGACGTCCCATAAGAAAGTTGATCCAGAAACTACTCTGAATATGCGGGGCGTACTTCAACGGCACGTTCCACTGCAATCTCCGATGCGAGCAAGCGACATGGAATTTTGCGAGTGTGACAATGGAGTCACAGTTGACTTTGTGGCGTAATTCCCGGTCAATACGCTTGTCGACCAAGGATGGAGAGGCTTCCCAGTGACATATATCAGCGCACATGTGGCCCGGATGGGGCTTGTCCTTTTGACCGCGGGATCTTTCTTCACCGTCCCGGCGCATGCGCAAGATAATGGAGAGGGAGCAAATCGCCTGCAGGCTCTGCGGGATTGCCGGTCAATCGCACAGGATGAAGAACGCCTTGCCTGTTTCGATGCCGCAGTTGACAATGTGATAGCCCGTCAGGACAGCGGTGATCTGCAGGTCCTCGATCGTGAGGACGTTGAAAAGACCCGTCGGGGCCTGTTCGGATTCAGCCTTCCGAAAATCGGAATTTTCTCTTCGGACGATGAGGACGAGAACACGATTCTCCAGTCGCGGATAACCGGCTTGCGGCGCCTGCGCAGCGATCACTGGGAAATCGAGATTGCGGAAGGCAGTGTCTGGAGAGCAACAAATACTCCGCGCCGATTTAGACCGGAAGTCGGGGACGAAGTCGAGCTGGAAAAGGCGGCGATGACTTCTTATTGGCTGCGTGTGGACGGGGCGCTCGGCGTCAAGGCAAGTCGCATACGATGATTATGGCCTGCGCGCGAACAGACTCCTGAATTCATGGCTCCGACGGACGGTCTCCCACTCGAGTTATGACCTCAGACATCGAGTCCAATCCTGAATGGATACCGCACGCTCTCAATATGGAGACTCGAAGTGTAGAGTTCCTCCGGGTTCCCGAGGAAAGGTATTCTGCACCCGGGTTCCTCTTTGAATACGCACCGACAGACCCCGCCGACCGAAGGTCGGTATCGTTCGATCAGGTGATCGAAATGAAAGTCGAGGTTTTGCCTCTTCACTTCATTTTCCACACGGCGTTCTGTCGTTCGACACTGCTGGCCCGGGCGTTGAACATACCGGGTATTTCGCTAGGGATGAGCGAACCCGGTATCATTGCAAGCCTTGCATCCGGTGGGGCCAAGGCCGAGCCGCTTATAGCGCCATTGCTGCAGTTGCTGGGCAGGAAGAGGCCCGGCATCGATGCAGTCTTCGTTAAGCCGACAAATCATGCCAATCGCCTGATTCCGGCTCTCCTGAGAGCACAACCCGATGCGCGCACAGTGCTGATGACCAATCCGGTCTCCTCATTCCTGCAGAGCGTCCGCAAGCGCGGCCTCATGGGTCATCGCTGGGGCCGCCGCCTGTATCTCGAAATGCAGAGCTATGCGGGCATAGATCTTGGAATGTCGCCGGAAGAACAATTCTCGATGACCGATCTCCAGGCGGCCGGGCTGGCTTGGCTGTTGAACCAGAACTATTTCACCCGGCTTGCATCTGGTCCTTTGAAACCCCGTATCCGCACGCTGGACGGAGATTATTTCAACGAGCACCGTGGCGAAACAATCGGAGCGGTGCTGGCGTTTGCAGGTCTCGATCCTGGCGGGCCTGGATCAGAGATGCTGTCGCTGGATCATGCTTTCGCCGAGCATTCGAAACTTGGCGGGAAAGTGGACCAGCGCAACGCAGATGAAGCTGCAGCAGAGGAAATCGAGCATGTACGGCACTGGCTCGGGCTGATTGCCGGGCAACTGAAAATAACGGCTCCTGTTCCCCAGACTTTGGTCTGAACCCCGGGAGCCCGGTGCGGGCAGTTTGACCAACCGTTCCGCACTCCTGCGGGCATCGCTGCTGCCATCACAAAAAAGCGGCCCCACACCGAAGTATGGGGCCGCCGGTTTCATTCGATCGGTAGGTCGGGCTTAGAACCGGACAGCGACCGAAGCGAAGTATTCACGACCGTTATAGTCATAGCCGTTGCCGATCGGAATGTTCGAGATACCGAACACTTCGTTGGTGTCGATCAGCGGGGGGCTTTCGTCGAAGATGTTCGACACACCTACGCGGACATCGAAGCGATCGAATTCGACACGGACTGATGCGTTGCTGACGAAGTATGCGTCTGCAAAGCCGATATCGCGGCAGAACACACCATCACCCTCGACAACGCCGTCCGGGATGAACTCGCCTGTGACCGGATCGTTGATACCCGAACCGTTGCCGAGGCAGGTGTTTCCGATGAAGCCGGTGGGCTGTCCATCGGGACCGCGGCCGAAGGCGTCGGAAAGCGGGTCGATGCCGTCTTCCTGCTGTTCGGTTTCGCCGATGAAGCGGGTCGACCAAGTAAAGGTCACATTGTCGACCTGCGCCGAGAAGGTTCCGCGGCCTGTCCATGACGGGAAGCCGAATTCACCTGCGTCGTCATCGACGTCAGGGTTACCAAGGTCGTCGAGAACCACCGAGGTACGTTCGATCAGGTGGTTCGCCCGGAGGTTAAGCCCCAGACGAATGTCCTTACCGAAGGCAGCGACATCGGTCCTCAGGTTGGTGTTGAGGTCGATACCACGAACGGTTTCTTCGTTGATGTTAACGAAACCGGCGAAGACGTTTGTAATCAATTGACGCGATGCTGGGTCAGTGTCGTACTGAATATCATCACAGAAGCTCGAGCGTGACGATTCTTCACGAAGGAAACACTCGTTTACGACGAACTGGCCGGTCGGCTCTGCGATCGCGCCTTCAACATTGATATCGTAATAGTTGAAGTTGAAGTCGAAATCGACCGGACCGAAGCTTTCCACGAAGGAGAAACCCGTGGTGATGGACGTCGAAGTCTCGGGATCGAGTTCGAAGCTGCCGCCCGAGGTGATTTCCACACTCGGCACCTGAACGGTGTTCGACCCGTCGGTACCCACCGTGGTCGGATCGCGACCTTCGCGGAGGCAGTTCTCGAGTACGAACGGATCGCGATCGTCGTTCGCGGCGATATATCCACCGTTCAGAGGCGCATAGGCATCTGTTGGGACTGCGCAGGGATCGGTGATGCCGCCGAAGCCGGACTGACCGGCAAGGAACAGTTCACGCAGGTTCGGCGAACGGAAGGAGGTGCCATAGGAGAACTTCAGGAGAAGCTGTTCCACCGGACGCCAGCCGCCCTTGAGCGAGTAGGTGAAGTTCGTGCCGTAGAACTCGTCTTCGGTCACACGACCCGACAGGTTCACCCGCAGATCGTCAACCAGCGTCCGTCCGCTCATGAGCGGAAGGTCGAGTTCGCCGAAAGCTTCGTAGATGTTCTTGCTGCCCTGTGCGCCCTGGTCGGCGAAGAAGCCGAAGAACAGGCCTTCCGAAGCAACGACGTCAGGCTGTGAATTCAGCGTATCGTTGCGATATTCCGCACCGATCACTGCCTTCGCCGTACCGCCGGGAAGCTCGAACAGGCTGCCTTGGAAGAATGCCGAAAGAACGGTCTGTTCGTAGGTCGTGTCGAAATCGCGTGTATCGAAGAGATAGTCACGCTCTGCCTGTGTCGCAAAATCGCCCACTGCTGTCTGGTAAAGCGACGGTGCGAAGAGATTTACGGGTACACAGCCATCAAGCACATCGGGCTGCAGCAGATCCGGATTGGCGAAGCCGCTGGTGGCGCAAGGGCCGCCGGCTAGGACGACAGGGGTTGCACGCCCCGTGGGCGAGGTAACCGTCGGGTCCATACCGAGTGCGAGTGCAAGACGGTCATCACGGATACCGCTGCGCGACGAAGTACCTTCCGAGCGCGAATAGACGCCCGAGACATCGAAGGTCCAGTCATTGCCGGGGCCGAAGTTGATGAAAGGAAGGTCACCGCGAACGCCGAAGACGCCGCGATACTGTTCCTGCACCGTTTCGGTGAAGTTGCGATCGCCCTGTACACTTACAACCGGACGCACAGTGTAGGAAACCCCCGTCGGACGGGCGAATGCGCCGCCTTGGAAATCATAGAGCCCGTCGAACTGGTTCTGCAGATCGCCGCAGTCGTTGTTGGCAATGTTGCAGGGGTTGAACGGGTTGCTGCCCGGAACATAGGGGAACAATTGCGGTGCGTTGCTGCGCGCGCTGACTTCGGCGCGGCTGTAGTTCGCTTCGAAGTAAGGCGTAATGCCCAAATCCCCGTCGAACGTGTATTCGCCATAGGCCATCACGTTGTAGAGGTCTTGCGGCGAAATGAACGACGGCTCGAGATCGGTACCATTGCGAGTGACCTGCGAGAAGTCGACATCGAGCAAGCCGTCGCCATCGCGATCGACCGGATTACCGAACGCATCGAAGGCATCGGAGAAACCCGGGATGCCCGTGTTGCCGGCGATACCAGTGGTCGGGTATACGGTCTCGTCGTAATAGATCGAGCTGAAGAACAGCGGGCTGTTCGGGATGATCCGGCGTGCCGCAGCATCGATTGTGCACGGCGTGGTTACTTCGCCAATAGCACCGCCACTATCGGCGCGTGTATTGGCATCGTCCGAAATACCAAGCGTGCGGATTTGACCGCTGTCGGTGATTTCATAGTGCGTGTTACAACCGGCGAGGAAATCGCGGTCGCCAAGCTTGATCTCGTCACGGCGCGCATATTCCGCACCGATGCCGAAGCTCCAGTTACTGCCAAATTTACCGAAAGCAGCGCTGATGCGGTAATCGTCGCCAGCGCCTTCTTCGTTAAGATCACCGTTGGCAAACAGTTCGATGCCATCGATATCCTTGCGCAAAACGATGTTGCCGACACCCGCAACGGCGTCCGAACCGTAAACCGACGATGCACCGTCGAGCAGAAGGTCGTAGCGTTGGACGAGCGACGAAGGGATCAGATTGATCGAAGGGTTGGTCGGCGCACCTTCCACACCCGCCGGGGCCAGACGGCGCCCGTTGATCAGGAGAAGGGTACGGTCGGCGCCAAGGCCACGAAGGTCGAGGGTTTGCGAACCCGGACCGTTATTCAGGACAAAGCCCTGGAAAGTCGCGTCGATTTGCGTACCAGCAGCGGATTCGCTCTGCTGAAGGATAGCAGCAGCGTCGAACTGACCGGTATCCTGCAGGGTTTCCGTTTCGAGAACCTGAAGCGGCGAGATGCTGTTGTAGGTGTCGTCACGCTGAATGCGCGAGCCGGTGACCACGATAGCTCCAGCTGTTACTTCACCCGAAGCGCCAGTACTGTCCACATCGACGACTTCATCGTCCAGCGGATCGTTCGAGGTTACGCCATCGGCCTCTTCGTCCTGCCCGGCGTCCTGCGCCGAAACCTGACCGGCGACAGTGAGCGCCAGCGCCGAAGCCGTAAAGGCCAGACCCTTGAGAGTAGTTCTATGAATTTTTCGCATTGCAAACTCCAGTCGCGACAACCGGAACTGCGCCCCTCACCCAGCGGACAACGAATCTGCCCCCCCCCTTGTGGCGCAGGCTTGCTTGAAATGTCCGGGCGAAAAAGCCCCCAGTCCCAACTGAAGACTTAGTGCGTTAACCCTTGCCGCCTGTCAAAGCACATCGGCGGTTTTGAATGGCTGTGTTGCGAAATTCCCACAAAACTCCTCCACTCGCAGCTGCAAGCAGAGGAGGTTGAGAAATATTACCTCCCTAATGAGCGGCTTCCCGATTATAAAATTTCAGAGTCACAATCCAGCACATATCGACATTCGTATGCAGCTAGCGAATCACAGGGATTGTTGCGTGCACATGACGGGCTCCATCATCTATCATTCTATTGTCATCTCCAGCGCCCCGTCACCCTCATCGATGTTGACCCGAGATCCATCCGGAACCTCGCCCCGCAGGATCATGTCGGCCAGCGGATCTTGTACGTATCGCTGCACCGCACGCTTCAGCGGGCGCGCGCCATAGACCGGATCGTAGCCCACACGGCCGAGCCACTTCTTCGCGGCCTCGGTCAGATCTAGTTCGATCTTGCGGTCCTTAAGCAGCTTTTGCACACGAGCGACCTGGATATCGACAATCGGGGCCATGTGTTCCTGTGCCAGACGGTGGAACAGGATGATCTCGTCCAGACGGTTGAGGAACTCGGGCCGGAAGTGTCCGCGCACCACGTCCATCACCTGCGGCTCGACATCTTCGACCTTCTGGTCGTCATCCATATTGGCAAGGTATTGGCTGCCAAGATTGGAAGTGAGGATGATCAGCGTATTGCTGAAATCGACCACGCGGCCCTGCCCGTCGGTCAGACGCCCGTCGTCGAGCACTTGCAGCAGCACGTTGAACACGTCGCTGTGTGCCTTCTCCACTTCGTCGAACAGCACCACCTGATAGGGGCGCCGCCGCACGGCTTCGGTCAGAACGCCGCCTTCCTCATAGCCGACATAACCCGGAGGCGCGCCGATCAGGCGGGCGACCGCATGCTTTTCCATGAACTCGCTCATGTCGATGCGCACCATCGCGCTATCGTCGTCAAAGAGGAAACCGGCGAGCGCCTTGGTCAGTTCTGTCTTGCCTACGCCCGTCGGGCCGAGAAAGAGGAAGCTGCCCAGCGGGCGGTTCGGATCCTGCAGGCCGGCACGCGCCCGTCGAACGGCCTTGGAGACCGCATCGATGGCCTGCGACTGGCCGATCACCCGCTTCGACAGGATGTTTTCCATGTCGAGCAGCTTCTCGCGCTCGCCCTCCATCATCCGGTCGACAGGGATGCCGGTCCAGCGGCTGACTACACCGGCGATATCGTCCTCGGTCACTTCTTCCTTGAGCAGGGCATTGTCGGTGTGGCCGCTCGCTTCCTGAAGCTTGCGTTCCAGCTCTGGAATCCTGCCGTATTGCAGTTCGCCCGCCTTCTGCAGATCGCCCCCGCGCTGCGCCTGTTCGAGTTCGATCCGTGCCTGGTCGAGTTCTTCCTTGATCCGCGCCTCGGCATGGATCTTGTCCCGCTCGTTTTGCCACCTTGTGGTTAGCTCCGAAGACTGTTGTTCGAGTTCGGACAGTTCCTTGCGCAGGTTTTCTAGCCGGTCCCTAGAGGCGGTATCCGTTTCCTTCTGCAGGGCCTGTTCCTCGATCCGCAGCTGGATGATGCGACGGTCCAGTCCCTCGATTTCCTCCGGCTTGCTCTCCACTTCCATACGGATACGCGAAGCAGCCTCGTCCATCAGGTCGATGGCCTTGTCGGGCAGAAAGCGGTTCTGGATATAGCGGTTGCTAAGCTGCGCGGCCGCAACGATCGCACCATCCGTGATGCGAACGCCATGGTGCAGTTCGTATTTGTCCTTGATCCCGCGCAGGATGCTGATCGTGTCCTCGACGCTCGGCTCGTCGATATAGACGGGCTGGAAGCGGCGCTGCAGCGCTGGGTCCTTCTCGACATACTTCTGATACTCGTCGAGCGTAGTCGCGCCGATGCAATGCAGTTCGCCGCGCGAAAGGGCGGGCTTCAACAGGTTGCCCGCATCCATGCTGCCTTCGCTTGCTCCTGCGCCGATCAGAGTGTGCATCTCATCAATGAAGAGAATGATCTGCCCATCGGCGCTTTTCACTTCGTCGAGCACGGCTTTGAGACGTTCCTCGAACTCGCCGCGGTATTTCGCGCCAGCAATCAGCGCGCCCAGATCGAGCGCCATAAGCGTCCGGCCCTTGAGGCTGTCGGGCACATCGCCATTGGCGATCCGCAGCGCAAGGCCCTCCGCAATCGCGGTCTTCCCGGTTCCGGGTTCGCCGATCAGGGCGGGATTGTTCTTGGTGCGGCGGGCGAGGATCTGAACCGTGCGGCGGATTTCCTCATCGCGGCCAATCACAGGATCGAGCTTGCCGTCGCGCGCCGCTTGCGTCAGGTCGCGCGCATATTTCTTCATCGCATCGTAGCTCTCTTCGGCGCTGGCGCTGTCGGCAGTGCGGCCTCCGGTAGCCTCCTGAATCGCGGCCTCTAGCGATTTGGCATCCACGCCGGCTGACTTCAGCGCCTTGCCCGCATCATTGTCGGCAAGGGTCAGTGCCTGGAGAATGCGTTGCACGGGAACGAAGCTGTCGCCTGCCTTCTCCGCCAGTTGCTCGGCTTGATCGAGCGTGCGCACGGCGTCATTGTCGAGGCCGGGTGTCGCTTGCGCCCCGCCGCCGGAAACTGCCGGAATCTTGCCCAGCGCCGTATCGATTTCGGTAATCGCCACACCGGGATTGCCGCCTGCCCGCTGGATCAGCTGTGCGGCCATTCCCTGCTCGTCATCAAGCAGTGCCTTGAGAATGTGCGCGGGCGAAATGCGCTGATGGTTCATGCGGATTGCGACCGTCTGAGCAGCCTGCAGGAAGCCTTTGGCCCGGTCTGTGAATTTTTCGAGATTCATTCGAAACCCCTGTCCTTGAAGTACCGCTCGAATATGGTGTTGCGATTATGCAACACAAGCCCTCCTCCTGCTTTTTTCGCACGTGGCGAGCACAGGTGTGTTAGCCGGATATAGGGGTGCAATGCGCGAAGGCGAGGGCGGTGCCGAAATTTATTCGGCGTCTACGCCTTCCAACCCGGGCACCATCACGGTTCGCCCGCCGCCAAAGTCCTCGCGGACCACGATCAGACCCTGCCGTTCGAGATGTTCGAGCAGCCGGCGGATACGTCCGGGCGAACTGGTGCCATAGGCGCGCGCAAGTTCCTGCTCGTCCACTTCGGTCTCTCCCGCGTGGGCTGCCTTGGCAATTACGAGGAACGGGCCGAGCAAATCCTCCTCCACTCCGCTCGCCAATCTCATTATCCGCGCCTGCAAATGCTCTTCCAGCTCTGACAGCCCCGCACCGGCAAAGGCGAAGCGACGGCGGAAGGCACGCATGTCGGGCATGGGTCCGATCAATCGTTCGCGGCGGCAGCGCGTGAGGAAAGTCTGGTATTGCGCGCTGGCCGACTGGAAGGCGATGCCCTCCTCCCCTGCCAGTTCGCCGATGATCTCCTCGATCCGCGAGGCAACGGAGGAAGTATCGATGGGTTCGGCAACCGGTTCGACTTGCCGTTCCTCTGCATGGGCAATGCTTTCCTCGATGTCCTCCAGACGCGGCGCAGGCGGGGGAGCTGGCGGCGAGGGAGCCTTGGCGACATCGCTGGCAAGATCGCGGGTCAAGAGATCGGCCATGTCCTCGGGCGCCGTGTCGGGCATAGCCATCAATCCTTCGCTCCGCACGGCATTGCCGGTCTTTACCGCGCCGATCTTCACCGCCAGCGGCAACCGGGTGATGGCAGGGCCGAGCGCAAGGAAATGCCCTCGCTCAAGCTCGCGGATCCGCTCCGCCTGGCGCCGCTCCATGCCGAGCAGGTCGGCGGCGCGCACCATGTCGATATCGAGGAAGGTGCGCCCCATCAGGAAATTCGAGGCTTCGGCTGCCACGTTCTTCGCCAGTTTCGCCAGCCTCTGGGTCGCCACGACCCCCGCGAGACCGCGCTTGCGGCCGCGGCACATGAGATTGGTCATGGCAGACAGCGTCATGCGCCGCGTGTCTTCGGCCATCTCGCCTGCGGCTGCGGGAGCGAACATCTGCGCTTCGTCGACCACCACCAGCGCGGGATACCAGTGCTCTCGCGGGGCGTCGAACAGCGCGGTCAGGAATTGCGCAGCGCAGCGGATCTGCTGTTCGACCTCCAGCCCATCGAGATCGAGCACCACGCTGGCGCGGTGTTCCCGGATACGGCGGGCAAGCGCCTCTATCTCCCCGGGGGAATAGGCCGATCCGTCGATCACGACGTGCCCGAATTCCTCTGCCAGCGAAGGGAAGTCGCCCTCCGGATCGATCACCACCTGTTGGACCATGCCTGCGCTCTCTTCGAGCAGCCGTCGCAAAAGATGCGATTTGCCGCTCCCGGAATTGCCCTGGACGAGCAGGCGGGTTGCGAGGAGTTCCTCGATATCGAACTCTACCGCTTTGCCGGTGGTCGTGTGGCCGATGGTGATCTGCGATGTCACATGCACACGGCTAGCGGGCCGAATCCGTTTGCGCCTAGGTCGCCCGCCACAGTTTTGCCCAGCGGGATTGTTTCGCCGGGCACCTCTCGCTAGGAAAGTTGCAAGAGAGGACTGAATTTCATGAGAAAATGGACCGGGCGTGTCGCAGCCGCCCTGCTGGTGATCGTGCTCGTCGCTTTCGTGGCACTGGCGACATGGGAACCGTTCTGGGCAAAGCGCGAGGGCATAGCGCCGCCCCAGGCCAGCTATTCTGCAGAGATTATCCGCGACGAATTCGGCGTTCCGCACATTTACGGCGCTCGCGACCGCGACGTGGCATACGGAGTCGCCATCGCCCATTCGGAGGATGATTTTGCGACCTTGCAGGACGTGGTCGCCATGGCACGCGGGCGCTATGGCGCGATCGCGGGGCAGGACGGTGCGGCGATCGATTATGTCTATCACCTCCTCGATGCACGCGGCACCGCGGATCGGCATTATCCCGGACTGCCCGAAGACACGCGTGCGCTATTCGAAGCCTATGCCACCGGGCTCAACGAGTATGCCGAACAGAACCCGGACGAGGTCAAGCTGGGCAATCTTTTCCCGGTAAACGGCAAGGACGTCGCCGCCGGGTTCGCACTGCGCCAGCCATTCTTCTTCGGCCTCAACAATGTGATTGAACCATTGGTTGCAGGGGAAGACCTGCGCGCGGAATACGGACCGGACATCCCCGGCTTCCCGCGCGAAGGCACGCCCGCCCCGGCCAAGCGACAGGATGACGTCGAACAGGTCGCCTACTCGCCCTTCGGCAGGGACGCCGCGCACAACGGCTCCAATGCCTTCGCAGTCACGCCCGACAAATCGGGCGGCCCGACCATCCTCGTTTCCAACAGCCACCAGCCCTGGCGCGGCGGCGTCGCCTGGTACGAACTGGTCGTCGAAAGCGAGGAAGGCTGGCACTATGCCGGTGCGAACTTCCCTGGATCGCCCTTCCCCTTCCTAGGCCATAACGAGGTGCTTGGCTGGACCAATACGGTCAACACGCCCGATATGGTCGATGTTTACGAGCTCGAGCTGGATGACACGGGCGAGCGCTACCGCTTTGGCGGCGAGTGGCGCGATCTCGAAACACGCACCGTCACATTGCCGGTCAAGCTTGGCCCGATTGTCCTTCCCATCCGCCGCGAGATCCATCGCAGCATCCACGGCCCAGTCATCATCAATGATCGCGGTGCCTTCGCCTTCCGCTATGGCGGGATCGACAATCTGGGCCAGCTCGACGCCTATTACAGGATGAATAAGGCCGAAAGCCTGGAAGAGTGGGAGGCCATTCTCGCACGGATGGACATACCTTCGACCAACTTCATCTATGGCGACCGGGAAGGGAACATCGCCTACGTCTACAACGCTGCCCTGCCAGACCGCCCTGTGGGGCCGAACTGGCGCGGCGTGCTGGACGGTTCCGACCCCGCACTCGTGTGGGATGGGCCGGTCGATTACGAAGAATTGCCGCGTTATCTGAACCCGGCCTCCGGCTGGCTCTACAATGCGAACAATGCCCCATATACGGCGGCAGGCAAAGGCAGCGACCTTTCTCCTGATGAGTTTGCGCCGGAACTGGGCGTCGAGCTCAAGCAGACCAACCGTTCACGTCGCGCATGGAAACTGATGAGCGAGGCCGAACTGCTCGACCGCGAAACGCTGGAGGAAATCAAGTACGACACTGGCTACGAGCGCAGTGGATACATTGCCGATCTATGGGATGCTCTGGAGGATGAATCCCTTCTTCCGCCAGACATCGAAGTCGACAATTCGCTAAAACGCGCTCGGGATCTACTGCTGACGTGGGATTTCAAAGCCGACAATATCGGGCGTGCCGACAGCCTCGCTTTGTTAATGATCCGCGAGTTCATGTCCTGCCGATATCAGAACAAGGCCTGCCCCACAGTGGTCGGGGAGTTGGAAAGGGCGGTCGACCATCTCGAAACGCATTTCGGGCGCATCGATCCTCCCATGGGCGAACTGCTGCGCCTGCGCCAGGGCAATGTCGACCTGCCCCTCGACGGCGGTTCCGACACGCTCCGCGCCTCTACGCTGTGGGATGTCGAAGAAGACGGACGCCTCGGGGTGCGCCATGGCGACAGTTTTATCCAATGGGTCGAATGGCTTCCGGGGCGGCGCGTGTCCTCTCGCTCGATCCAGCCCTTCGGTGCCGCAACCACGAGGCCGCAATCGCCGCATCACACCGACCAGTCCACGCTGTTCATCCAGCACCGTTTGAAGCCGGTTCACTTCTGGCGCGAAGATGTGCTGGCCAATGCTGTCACTCGAAAGACAGTGACGCACCGTTAATCACTGGCTAGCGTGCCAATACGTGTTTTTTTGAGTCGCGTTCAGGGGAGAATTCATGCGTTTTAAGACTTTGCTGACGGTTTCGGCCGCGCCCTTCATCCTTGCCGCCTGCGCAACTGCGCCGGCCTATGACGTCGCCGACGTCGGCAGTGCCGAAGTCGCCGCCACCGATACGGCGGAACCAGCCGAGCTCACCTCGCTCATCGACGAGGTCGCCATCCCCCATGAAAAGTTTACGCTGGAGAACGGGCTCGATGTCATCGTCCACACGGATCGCAAGGCACCGATCGTCGGTGTCGCGGTCTGGTACAACGTAGGATCTAAGGACGAACCGCAGGGTCAGACCGGCTTCGCCCACCTGTTCGAACACCTGATGTTCAACGGCTCGGAAAACGCGCCGGAAGATTACTTCCAATATCTGCAGGAAATGGGCGCGACCGATTACAACGGCACGACCAATTTCGATCGCACCAACTACTTCCAGACCGTACCCACCGCCGCGCTCGAACGTGCGCTGTGGCTGGAAAGTGACCGTATGGGCTACCTGCTCGGCGCGGTAACGCAGGAAAAGCTCGATAACCAGCGCGGTGTCGTTCAGAACGAAAAGCGCCAGGGAGACAACCAGCCCGGCGGTCTCGTGTTCTACGAGATCATCGAGACTCTCTTCCCTGCGCCGCACCCATACGACCACTCACCCATCGGTTCGATGGCCGATCTCGATGCCGCGAGCATGGAAGATGTGCGCAATTGGTTCCGGGACAAATACGGCCCCAACAACGCCACGCTTGTGCTCGCAGGCGATGTCTCGCCGGCAGAGGGCCGCCGCCTCGCCGAAAAATACTTCGGCGAGATCGAACGCGGCCCGGTGAACGAACCGGCGCAGGCGGAAATCACCGAACTCGCAGCTCCCGTGCGCACCGTGATGCGCGACCAGGTCGCCGCGACCAACATCAGCAAATACTGGACCGCACCCGGCATTACCGACCGCGAACTGACCGCCCTGACGGTAGGCGCGCAGATACTCGGCGGCCTCTCATCAAGCAGACTGGACAACGCCCTGGTGCGTGACGAACAGCTGGCGGTGGGCGTTTCCGGCGGAAACTTCGCGTTCCAGCGCGTCGGCATTCTGAACGTCGGTGCCACGGCCAAGCCGGGTGTCGAAACCGAAGTTCTCGAAGCGCGTCTGGATGCCCTTATCGACCAGTTCATCGCCGAAGGTCCGACCGAGGATGAAGTCCGACGCGCCGCGACCAGCACCGTTGCCCAAACCATCCGCGGGCTCGAACAGGTCGGCGGTTTCGGCGGCAAGGCCGTCACCCTCGCCTCCGGCGAAGTTCTGGCCGGCGATCCCGATTTCTTCTCGCGACAACTCGAAACGCTGGCAACACTAACTCCCGCAGAAGTCCAGGCAGCGATGCAGCGCTGGATGACCCGCCCGGCAATGACGCTCGTGCTCGAACCGGGCGAACGCGATAGCAGCTACGAAGAAGCCGCATCGGTTGCCGCTGAAGCGGAGGCGGCAGATGCAGCCACGGCGGAAGAGATCACTGTGACCAAGGAGCGCCCGGCCCCGCCCATCACCGCAAGTGCCGATCTCGACTTCCCCGACGTGCAGCATACCACGCTGGCCAACGGGATGACCCTGCACTACGCGATGCGTGACGCCGTCCCGGCAACCTATGTCACGATGAGCTTCAATGCCGGAAGCGCTGCGGATCCCATCAGCAAGCGCGGGCTCGAAACGCTTGCCCTGTCGCTGTTCGACGAAGGGACGACAACGCGAACTTCGCAGGAACTTGCCGAAGCGCGCGAACGTCTGGGTGCGAACATCTCGCTCGGCGGCGGTGCCGACCGCTCGACCTTCACGCTATCGGCGCTCTCGGCAAACCTCGTGCCCTCGCTCGAACTCATGTCCGACGTGGTCCGCAACCCCGCCTTCGATCCGTCCGAGATCGAGCGCGTTCGCACGCAGCAGATTACCGGTGTCCAGCAGGAATTGCGCACTCCGGCTTCGATTGCCGCGCGCACGCTGACCCCGCTGATCTATGGAGAACAAAATCCCTATGGTGGTGCCGCGAGCGGCACCGTGGAGTCGCTGCAGAGCATCACGCGCGAAGATATCGTGACGTTCAAGGAACAATGGATCCGGCCGGACAATGGCGAGGTTTTCGTCGTCTCCGACCGTCCGCTGGCGGAAATCGTGGGAGCCCTCAACACCGTGTTCGGTGACTGGGATGCACCTGCCGTCGCCAAGGGCGTGAAGAGCTTCTCGAACATGCCCGAACGTCCCGAGGAAGCTCGGGTCGTCCTGGTCAACCGGCCCAATTCTCCGCAGAGCTATATTCTCGGCGGCCAGATCACGCCGGTAGATGCGCGCGACGAGACCTATGTCGACTTCCTCAACGCCAACAACGCGCTGGGCGGCAATTTCCTCGCGCGCCTCAACATGAACCTGCGCGAGACCAAGGGCTGGAGCTACGGCGTTCGCGGCGCACCGCAGACCAATGAGAATGCGGTTGCCTATCGTATTTCGGCACCGGTCCAGGCAGACCGTACGGGCGATGCCCTGGCCGAACTCATCCGCGAGACCGGCGAATTCCTCGATACGCGCGGGGTTACCGAAGCCGAGCTGACCCGCATCGTGGCGGCGCAGATCGGAGAACTCCCGGGCCAGTTCGAAACCTCGGGCGCCGTCCTTTCGGCTATGCAGAACAATGCGCTCTATGGCCGTCCGGACAATTACTACGAATTGCTCGCCGACCGTTACCGTGCCCAAACGGGAGCCAGCCTCGATGCCGCCGCCCGGGCCGCCATCGATCCGGACCGCTTCGTCTGGGTCGTAGTGGGGGATGCGGAACAGGTCGAACCACAGCTTGAAAGCCTCGGGCTCGATGTCGAGGTCGTCGAGATGGCCCAGACAGGCAATTGAGGCTTATTGACATTCATGTCAGCAAGCACGAAGACCACGCGAGTTCAAATCAAGGAGAATACACATGTCCGTAGCCGGAACTTATGACACCGTCGTCAAGAGCCCCATGGGCGACCAGAAGGGCACCTTCACCGTCGTCCCGGGTGACGATGGCAACACCTTCACCGGCTCCATGGCCGGCGGAATGGGCTCAATGGACGTCAAGGACGGCAAGATCAACGGCGACGAACTGACCTGGGCGATGGACATGACCGTCCCGATGCCGATGACGCTCAACTGCAAGGCGACCGTCAATGGCGACCAGCTGACCGGCACCGTCAACGCCGGTGCATTCGGCGATATGCCGCTGACCGGCGAACGCCAGGGCTGAGTCTTTCGCCCATCGCTGAATACACAGGGCCGCCGGAGCAATCCGGCGGCCTTTTTGTTGCCGCAATACAACAAAAAGGCGCACACATACTGCTTCACCAAACTGCCATCAGGCAGCAATCGCGTTGTCGCACCCTGCCTCTAACCGCGAGGGTCTTATTCATCCTCTCTGGCTCAAGAAGGCATCCGACCCCATGACAATCGCTTTTCGCGCCGCCTTGCTGGCATCTATAGCTCTTCCTGCCGTCCCCGCGCTCGCGCAAAACGTCGAGGTTGAGGCCTCTACCGAAGCTGCCGCGGTCGAGGCGCAGGAAACCGCCAATTCGGGCAACACCATCATTGTAACCGCGCAGAAAGTCGAACAGCGCGCGCAGGATGTTCCGATCACTATCTCAGCCGTCACCGGCGAACGGATTGAAGAACTGGGCGTCACCGATCTCGACGAACTTTCAAACTACATTCCCGGCCTCAACATCCAGGAACAGAGCGCCAACAATCCGGGCGTCGTCATTCGCGGGATCACCTCGGACAGCGGCTCGGCGCAGCAGGGTCCGCGTGTTACGCTCTATTACAACGGCGTCGACATCTCACGCTCGCGCGGCAGCTATCAGGCGATCTACGATCTCGAACGGGTCGAGGTCATCAAGGGTCCGCAAGCCACTTTGTTCGGCACCGCATCGGCGGTGGGCGCGATCAGCCTTGTCTCGGCGCGTCCGCGCGAAGGCTTTTCGGGTGAGCTGCGCGGCGGCTACGGCAATTTCAACCAGACTTTATTGGGCGGCTACATTAACGACGGCAACGGTACGATTGCCGGGCGTATCGCCTTTGAATGGCGCACTCGCGACGGCTATGTCGAAAATCTCGCCGCAAACCAGGAAGAAGATCTCTACGCGCAGGACCAGCTCGGCATTCGCGCCTCGGTCCGCTACACGCCGACTGCCGATTTCACCCTCGACGTGATCGGCACTTTCGACCAGCAGCGCAATGGCGGGACCCCGTTCATCTCGGGCCGGTTCCCGGCTTTCGCTGGTGCGCCGGGCGGTCCGGCCAACGCCTTTGTCGATGCCAATCTGGGCGGCTCGCCCTACTCGGCGCAGCATTTGGGCGACGATCAGCTGGGCCTCAACCGCGAGGTTTACGACCTTAACATGACCGCTGAATACGCCTTGGCCGACGATTGGACTTTCACCACCGTCAACGGCTATCGCCAGTTCGACAGTGCCGAAGTATTCGATGCCGATGGCTCGGCCGCTCCGTTCCTCGAATTTGCTGAAATCGCCGAGGGCTGGCAGATCAGCCATGAAGGGCGCTTCACCTACGCTGGCAGCAAGCTGCGCGCCAGCGCGGGCTGGAATCTGTTTATCGAGGACGGTCGCCAGAACGTGCCTTTTTCGACCGAGTAAGGTACTTACCTGCAGTGCCTCACCAGCCTGTTCGGAGCGCCATTGATCCCCGGCATTCCCTGTGTCGGAGACGACGGCAGCGTGCCCGCAGCCGCAGTGACCGGCCTTGCCACTGGCGGCCTCATCAGCGCGATCCCCTACACTTCGGTGTTCGAAAATCAGGGCCGCAACGAAGCCTATTCGATTTTTGGCGATTTGACCTGGTTCGCCACCGACGCGCTTGAGCTGACCGCGGGTATCCGCCTGCTGGACGAATATCGCCAGTCAGGCTTCTTTGCCGATGTCCCGAACAGCGTGCTGAGCGGCGCACCGTTGATCCCCGGACAAATCGATACGCGCGGCCAGACCTTCACTGCCGACGATGCCTTCCAAGCTGTCCTGCCGCGCTTCAACGCGCTTTACCGGATCAGCGATGACGTCAACGTCTTCGCCACCCTATCCAAGGGCCGCCGTTCGCCGATCGTCCAGCTGGGCGCGCGCCGCGACGCCGATGGCACCGCCATCGCCAACCGGCTCGACGTGCCCGAGGAAACTGTGTGGAACTATGAAGGCGGAATCAAGCTCGCCAGCGGGCCGATTTCGGGCGCGCTGGGGGTATATTACCAGGTCTATGACGGCTTCCAGGTGAGCGTTGCGCAGCTCGACGCCGATGGCAATCCGACAGGCGCCTTCGTCACCGAAAGCGCGGGCAAGGCGTCCAACCTCGGGGTCGAAGCCGAAGTGGCGATCGACGTGGCCGATTGGCTCCAACTGTTCGGCAATGTCGGCTATATCGACGGCGGGATCGACGAAGACGATGCCTTCTCGCCGCAATTTTCGGGTGCGCGCTTCCGCCTGCAACCCGAATGGCAGGCCGCAGGCGGCTTTACGATCGATTACGAATCCGGCAATGGCACGCGCTTCTTCGCCACGCCGAGCGTGACGCATCGCAGCCAGATCTTCTTCGAAGTGCCCAACAATCCGCTTATCAGCCAGGGGCCGGTGACGCTGGTCAACGCCCGCGCGGGGATCAGCTTTGCCGATGACCGTTATGAAATCGCCGGCTTCATCCGCAACGCCTTCGACGAGGAATATCTGCTCGATGCCGGAAACACCGGCGGTGCCTTCGGCATCCCGACCTTCATCCCGGCCGAACCGCAACTCTTCGGCATCCAGCTGGCTGTACGCTTCGGCGACTAATCAGGTCTCAAGAGTGATAAAAGCCGCCGGAGCCTAGCGCTCCGGCGGCCTTTTACATTTGTCTGAGCGGTGGAGGATTACTCGACCACATCCATTTCCTCGATCAGACCCTGGGCACCGTCGACCTTGTCCATCACCCAAAGCATGTAACGGGTGTCGACATGGATCGTGCGCGTGGTGCGCGGGTCGAAGTGCCAGTCGGAATTGACGCTTTCGAAAGTCCCGTCGAACAGCAGGCCAACCAGTTCGGCGCGCGCATTGAGCGTGGCCGAACCGCTGTTTCCACCGGTGCTGTCGAGGTCAGACAGGAAGTTCACCGGGACCGAACCTACTTCGGGCGAGTAATACCTGCCGTAGTCCTTCTCGCGGATTTCCTGCAGCTGCCGTTCGGGCGCATTGAAGGGATCTTCGCCGGTGTCCTTTTCGGTAATGCCTTCGAGCGTGGTGAACGGCATATAGGCCATGCCGTCCTTGGGGGAGCCCCCCAGCACGGTGCCGTAGGTAACCCGCAAAGTGGAATTCGCGTCCGGATAGGTCGCAAGACCCTGCGAACGCTGCCACTGGGTGATCGCCTCCATGTAGCCCGGGCGTAGCGCCAGCGCGCGACCGGAGCGTTCTTCGCTCTCGGCTTCCAGTCCGCGCTCGTACTCGTAGAGCGCGACTGCAAGCTGCATGAAGGGATCGTCCGATGCCTCCAGATCCTCAGGTGTGGCATCCATCAGCGACAGGCGCGTTTCAGTATCGCCTAGCGACGTGCCCGCGTAATATGCATCGAGCTTGGTCGACAGGGTCGCCTCATCGATCTCGCCTGTCAGCCCCAGTGCATTGTCGAACACGGCAACGCGGTTTCCAGCAGGCTGATCCAGATAGCTTTCGAGGAACAGCATCCACTGTGCCTTGTCGACCGAGGCTTCATAACGGCGGTCGAGCGCCTGAAGTCCCTGACGGAAGAAGGTCATGTCGCGTTCCTGGAAACCCGGTTCACGCTCGGCGTCGGGCTTCTGACGTTCGTGCGCGAGGCGATAGAGGCGCTGCGCCGCCGAAAGCAGGGCAGGACGGGTCGCGAAGCCGTACCAGAAGGCTTCCTGCGCAGCCTCGGCGCTTTCCTGTGAGAGAGTCTGCAGGCCGGCAATGGCCTCGCCATAAGCGGCGCGACTGCTGTCGGCCGCAATCCACGCAGCCAGTGCTTCCTCGCGCTCGCGGCGCAGGTCGACCAGCCCCACGCGGCGGGCGCCTTCGAGCTGACCGCGCGTATTCTTCTCGAAATTGTTCAATCCGGCGAGGAGCGATTCATATTTCACCCGCGCATCCGAACCCTCTGGCGCCGCTTCCTCGATCGTATCGATCCACTCGTTGAGCAGGGTGACATAAGTCGGGTAGGTCCAGCTGAAGGTGTTCTCCACCTCTGCCAGCGTGGCATAGCGTGAAGTCGATCCGGGATAGCCCGCGGCCATCACGAAATCGCCTTCCTTCAGGCCGCCCGCGCTTACCTTCAGGTGATGTTCCGGCTGGTAGGGTACGTTCTCTTCCGCATAATCCGCAGCCGAACCATCGGGGGCGACATAGGCGCGATAAAAAGCGAAATCGCCCGTGTGGCGCGGCCACATCCAGTTATCGATATCGCCGCCGTATTTGCCGATCGAATCCGCCGGGGCATAGACAAGGCGCACGTCGCGCACTTCGAGCCGCTCGATCAGCGTATATTCCGCACCGCCGTAAAAGCTGGCGACCTGGCAGCGGTAACCCGCCTTCTCTTCGCATTCGGCGGTGATGTCCTTCATGCGCTGCTCGACCGTCTCATACCGCTCGGTCGGCGAGAGAGTTTCGGTGCCTTCGCGCATGCGCTGCGTTACGTCTGTCAGCGCCGTGGTGACGTAGATGCGCGAGCCCGGAGCGGCTGGCAGTTCGTCGCCCTTGGCCTTGGCGAGGAAGCCATCGACGAGATAATTGTTCTCGGCGGTCGAGTTGTACTGGACCGATCCGCGCGCGCAGTGGTGGTTCGTCACCACCAGGCCAGCCGGTGAAACGAAGCTGGCCGAACACCCGCCCAGCGAAACGATGGCTCCCATCGGGAAACCGGTCAGATCGGTCAGCGCCTCGGGATCGATTTCGAGTCCGGTTGCACGCAGATCTTCCGCGATCTCCGGCAACTGCTTCGGCGTGAACATGCCTTCCTTGGCAGCAAGCGGCGCGGATGCGGCGCACGCCAGGAGGGCGGCGACGGTCGTAATTTTTCTCATTGAAGTACAGTCCCCTACCTTGTGCGCAAAGGGCGCACGATGGCGGAGGGCGTAAAGGTCAACCTACTGCGGAGCAAGAAGGCGCTCGGCGGGCTACTTGTCGGGTCGACGAATATCCCCCGCGTTCACCCTGCCGGTTGTAGCGAAGTTCAGCCCAGCTTGTCCTTCAGCAACTGGTTGACCACCGCCGGGTTGGCCTTGCCCTGCATCGCCTTCATCGTCTGCCCGACGAAGAAGCCGAACAACTTGTCCTTGCCGCCGCGGTATTCCTCAACCTTGTCGGTATTATTGGCGATGATCTCGTCTATGGCCGCTTCGATCGCCCCGGTGTCGCTGACCTGTTTCAGCCCTTCGGTATCGGCGATTTCCTGCGGATCGCGGCCGGTCCTCAGGACGATTTCGTAGATCTCCTTGGCCTGCCCGCCGGAGATTTCGCCCTTGTCCTGCATTGCGAGGATGCTGGCCTGCGCTTCAGCGGTGGCGTTGGCGATGTTTGCCTCTTCGCCCAGCGACTTGACCACGCCTGGGGCGACCGAGAGAGCCCAGTTCGCGACCTGCGTGGCGACCTCCGCCTCGGGCTTGCCGATTTTCGCTACGGTCGCGGCAAGCAGAGTTTCGAACCGGCCGAAAGTCTCGACCTCTGCGGTCAGCTCGCGCGCATTGTAGGGCGTCAGGCCAAGCTGGCTCTCGTAACGCGCGCGCTTGGCATCGGGCAGTTCGGGCAGGCTGGCGCGGCAATCCTCGAGGAAACTGTCTTCCAGCTCCAGCGGAAGCAGGTCCGGATCGGGAAAATAGCGATAGTCATGCGCGTCTTCCTTGCTGCGCATGGTCCGCGTCGTGCCGGTCGCCACGTCGAACAGGCGTGTTTCCTGATCGACCGTACCGCCATTCTCGATCACATCGACCTGGCGGTTGGCTTCGTATTCGATGACCTGCATCACGAAGCGCACGGAGTTCACGTTCTTGGTTTCGGTACGCGTGCCGAATTCCTCGCCCGGGCGGCGGACGGAGACGTTCACGTCGGCGCGCATCGAGCCTTCTTCCATGTTCCCGTCGCAGCTGCCCACATAGCGCAGGATCGACCGCAGCTTGCGGACATAGGCGCCCGCTTCGGCGGGGCTGCGCATGTCGGGCTTGGAAACGATTTCCATCAGCGCAATGCCGGTACGGTTGAGATCGACATAGGACATGGTCGGATGCTGGTCGTGCATCAGCTTGCCCGCGTCCTGTTCGACGTGGATGCGCTCGATCCCGATGATTTTATCCTCGGGAATGCCGGCCTTCTCGTCGGCCTCGATCAGCAACTGCCCCTCGCCCACGATCGGGTGGTAGAGCTGGCTGATCTGGTAACCCTGCGGCAGGTCGGCATAGAAGTAGTTCTTGCGGTCGAACCGGCTCCACTTGTTGATCTGCGCCTCGATCGCCATGCCCGTGCGCACCGCCTGGCGGATGCATTCGCGGTTCGGCACCGGAAGCATACCCGGCATCGCTGCATCGACGAGGCTGACCTGCGTATTCGGCTCCGCGCCGAATGCGGTCGAAGCGCCGCTGAACAGCTTGGCATTGGAAGTGACCTGTGCATGGACTTCGAGGCCGATCACGACTTCCCATTCGCCCTTTGCGCCCTGGATGCGGTAGCTAGTCATCCTTTAGTCCTAACAGATAGGTTTCGAGTTTCTGGATTTCGCTCTTAGCCAATTCGTCAAATTTTCCAGAGCCGGTGATGGTAATTTCTTCGAGATATAGAAGAGTCACGTCCCGATGCTCCGGATAATTTTCCAGCTCCCTGATCGTTGCGACGAGAGAAGCACCGCTGAGGCCATCGATTTTCGATCTTTTGAGGCCTGAATGGAGGTAGTCCATTACCTCATTGTACCTCATGATCCTGTGCGGCCCAGCATCGCGAGAGGTTCGGCTGATCTTTGCGGTCAAGTAGGTCATCAACCAGAATGGGATGACCATACCGAATAGGATTAGGCCAAGAACAATCCATTCAAAGCCATTCACCACCATTTCTCCGGCTTCGCGTCGAACCCGGCCCGCTGCTCGATGGCAAGACCCGCATTCAGCACGCCCTGCTCGTCGAAGGGCTTGCCGACGATCTGGAGGCCGAGCGGCAGACCGTCAGAATTCACCGTGGCAGGCACGCTCATTGCCGGGAGGCCCGCAAGCGATGCAGGAACGGCGAAGACGTCGTTCAGATACATCGTCAGCGGATCGTCGTTGAGCGAGCCGAGGGGGAAGCTGGCGGTCGGCGTGGTCGGCGCGAGGATCACGTCGCATGCCTCGAAGGCCTTTTCGAAGTCCTGTGCCACCAGCGTGCGGATCTTTTGCGCCTGCGTGTAATAGGCATCGTAGAAACCGGCGCTGAGCACATAGGTCCCGATCAGCACACGTCGCTTCACCTCATCGCCGAAACCGGCAGCGCGGGTTGCGGCATACATGTCCTGCAGGCCGGCACCTTCGGGAAGGTCGCGCAATCCGTATCGCACGCCGTCATAGCGCGCGAGGTTGGACGAGGCTTCTGCCGGGGCGATGATGTAATAGGCGGGCAGCGCATATTTGGTATGCGGCAGCGAGACGTCGACGATCTCCGCGCCTGCATCGCGCAGCATGGCCTTGCCCTGTTCCCAGCTGTCGAGGATCGCCCGGTCGGTGCCCTCCATGCGGTATTCGCGCGGGATACCGATCTTCTTGCCCGTCAGGTCCGCATCGAGTGCGGCTTCCCAGTTGGGCACATCCATTTCCAGGCTGGTCGCGTCCTTGGGATCGAACCCGGCCATGGCTTCTAGCATAATCGCGCAGTCTTCGACACTGCGCGCCATTGGCCCCGCCTGATCGAGCGAGCTGGCAAAGGCGACCACGCCCCAGCGGCTGCAGCGGCCATAGGTCGGCTTGATCCCGCAAATGCCGGTGAAGGCTGCTGGCTGGCGGATCGAACCGCCGGTGTCGGTGCCGGTGACAGCCGGCGCAATGCGCGCTGCAACGGCGGAGGACGACCCGCCCGACGAACCGCCCGGGCTCATCGCGGCATTGGTGCCATCCTTCTTCCATGGCGAATTGACGTTGCCGAAATAGGACGTCTCGTTCGACGAGCCCATGGCGAACTGGTCGAGGTTGAGCTTGCCAAGCATGCCCGCGCCCGCATCCCACAGCTTCTGGCTGACGGTGCTTTCATACTGCGGCTTGAAGCCTTCGAGGATATGGCTGGCAGCAGTGGTCTGCACGCCCTTGGTGGCGAAGAGATCCTTCATTCCGATAGGCACGCCGCCCATCTTGCCGAGGTCTTCACCCCTGGCGCGTTTCGCGTCGGTGGCATCGGCCGCAGCAAGGGCGTGATCGGGCGTGGTGACGATGAAAGCGTTGAGTTCGCTCGCCGAAGCCACGGCAGCGTTGAACGCCTCGGCCACTTCGCGCGCGGTGAACTCGCCGCCGGCCACGCCATCGCGGATGGCCTTGATGCCCAGATTGGTCAGTTCATTTGCGTTCTCGGGCATTATTCGATCACCTTCGGCACACCGAAAAAGCCGTGTTCGGCCGCCGGTGCATTGGCGAGTATATCCTCGCGCCGACCACCCGAAGTTTCGGGGATCGCATCGACCACATCGTCACGCAGGCGCAACTTGTTCGGGATGACCGCGGTCATCGGCTCGACACCGGAGGTATCGACCTCGCCCAGCTGTTCGACCCAGTCGAGGATATTGTTGAGTTCGGGGACCATTCGATCGAGTTCCTCGTCACCCATTTTGATACGGGCGAGCGAGGCGATCTTGGCCACTTCTTCGCGTGTGACTGACATGGGTGTGCGCACTAGCCGCGCAGGGGGTTCTCTTCAAGCGGCTATGCGGCGGTGCAACATCATTCGAACGGTTCGCCGAGCGGCTTGCCATCGACATAAATCTGGCGGCCCTTCCATTCCCGGATTTCAACCACGGAATTCGGGCCTACTTCGGGCTGGTCGTCATCCCGCCCCAAGTCGATCGGTCGCGGCTGTACCGTTCCTTCCTGCGGGATATTCCGGGGGTCCACGACTTCGCGTCTGACGTCGCCCCCGGTCACGATAGCGACTTCCCTTCCCTCGCGCTGGCTGGCCGGTCCCAGATCGAGAGCGACACAGGGCTGGTTACACATGAACGCCGCGTCGCGAACGAGCGCGCGAACGGCGTTCTGCAAATCCGGATCGGCAAACTGCATACGCAAATTGGCCAGCCGTTCGTCCCGAGTCTCGTCGCGAATGGTATTCCGGTAACTGCGGGTGGTTTGAGCCTGCGCACCCTGGGCGAGATTCGCAATCTCGGCATTGGAGCTGGCGGCAAGCTTCGCCAGCGCTTCACGCCCGGCATCGCCGAAATCCCAGCGCAGGGCCGCGAAGTCGAAATCCTCTGCCGAGACTTCGCCAGCTTGCAATCTCGCCAGCTGGTCGCGTGCGGATATGGCACCGAAATCGAGGATCGGCAGCGCAAGGATAAACGCGAGCACGCAGGTTCCGGCTGCAAGATGCAGATTGGCCCTACGCACGCGCTCCATCCACTGCGTCATCCGTCCGCGGATCGGGGCGACGAAATAGGCCACGCCATATGCCACTGCGACCATGATCGCGATCAGGCCCCAGATACGTTCCGGGCTGAGGCCGTATTCCGCGATGCGCGTGCCGGTGGAAATCGCCGCCATGATCGATAGCGGCAGGATACCCAGCGCCAGCACCAGTGCCGCCCAGCGCAGCACCCGGTTCCTGCTGGCCTCCTCGTCACCGTTGCGAACGACCGAATTGACCAGCACGAAACTGGCCGCTGCGCAGGAGAGGAGCAGCGGCGTCGGGCTGCGTGTCGCTCCCCAGAGCACTTCGAGGCCGCTCACCAATACTGCGAGGATGAAGATCGCCAGCGCCCCGGCGAAGGGAACCGCAATAAGCGACAGAACCAGCATCCCGACCGATTGCAGCGTGCCGATAACCTTGAGCTGGTTGCGGAGCACCCCGAGCGCAGCGCCGAAGGTCACCCCGGCGAAGGTCCAGTTGAACCATTCCTTCCCCAGAAGTTCGCGCAGGAACCCGATTTCGATAGCGGCGAACAGCTCGGCCAGAAGATTGGCGAGCAGGAAGGACAGACCGGTAAATGCCAGCGCCCCGCCTGCGCTTATGGCATCGGTCCAGACATGGAAATGCGTGTCGTCGTAGGAGGTCCGCCAGCGCAAGCGATGGAAACGCGCCTGGAACAGCGGCAAGGCCAGCGCGATCGAGACGATACCTGCTGCCAGCCAATATCCCTCGTCGGCGTAATGATCCTCTGCCCGTGCGACCCGCCAGGCGATACCCGCCATCACGGCGCCGACCAGCAGGGCGAAAGCCAGAGGCCCTTTCCAGCGCTCACGGCCCAGCGTGAAGGCGAAGGCCAGCGGTCCGAAGAACAGGAAGCCTGCTAGCGCCGCGCGCCAGGCCGGGACGCTGCCGTATTGCCAATCGCTGGCGTAATGGATCAGCAGCCCCGCAACGCCCAGCAACAGGGCAAGCATCCAGGGGCGCAGCGACCAGTCGGTATCGCGCGTAGTGTCGGTATCGGTCATCGCTAATCCCTCCATCGGAAGGAGGGATTAGCCGAAAGTCAGCTTCCCGGCATGAGGAAAAGCTGAGGAATTGCGGAAAACTACTCCGGCGCTTCGGGAGCCCCGGGTTCGCCTTCGGGACCCTGCGGTCCGCCCATCGCCCCCATCATAGCCTGAAGCTGCTGCGCCTTGGCCTCGAACTCCGCGCGCGGCATGAAGTCGACCACTTCGACCTCGAAAGTCAGATCGGCATTGGGCGGGATGTCCGAACCGGGAGGCGGCTCCGCGCCATAGGCCTGATCGCCGGGGATCGTGAGGCGGTACTTGCCGCCCTTCTCCATCTGCGAAAGTCCGTCGAGGAAACCGGGAATAATCGCGTCTTTTTCCAGCAGCAGCGGACTGCCTTCGGGAAAGAAGCCCGGCGGAATGGGAAGCGGACGCGAACGGTCGAACTCGGTTCCATCGTCCAGCGTGCCGACATAGTTCACGAACACGACATCACCGATCTGAGGCGACTGGCCATTGCCTTCGGTGAGGACCTCGACACCGGCAGACTTCGGCGATGCGGCCCATGCGAGCCCCGCGCCCAGCAGGATTGCGACGATCACGCCGAGCCAGAGCTTGGTCAGCGAGCCTTTCTTGATAGGCTGGAGCGGTACACGGGTAATCTCGGTCATGTAGAATTCGTCCTGATACGCAAAGGGCGCGGATTTCTCCGCGCCCTCATGGCTTGTCTGGTGCTTTGCATCAACGGGAATTTTGGGGCGGTCCCTCCAGGCGCGAAGCCGGTTCCCACTTTTGCCGACGGCTCCTTATTTGATGCCGTCACGCTCCATACGCTTGCGCTCCATCTTGCGGGCGCGGCGAACTGCGGCTGCCTTTTCACGGGCGCGCTTTTCGCTGGGCTTTTCGTAGTGGCGGCGCAGCTTCATTTCGCGATAGACGCCTTCCCGCTGCAGCTTCTTCTTGAGCGCGCGGAGGGCCTGGTCGACATTGTTATCGCGAACCATGATCTGCATAAACTTCAATACCTCGACTTTGCGGGCCAGAGCCCGCTCAAAAGCGGGGTATGCCTCCTTGAATTGGGTTCTGCTTCTTCAACGAAAAGCGCGCCGAATCCGTTCCGGACCGGCTCGAATGGCGCGCACATACGGATTCGGCGGGAAAAAGGCAAGTGCGTTAGAGCGGCTTTCGTAATGGCGCGCAAGCCGCTAGTGGCGTGACCATGTCCACCCTGTCCCCACTCGTTGCCACGCTGCACGTCGCCATTGGCGGCGGTGTGGGCGCAGCGCTGCGTTACCAGACCGGCCGCGCGATGACGCAATGGCTCGGTGCGCCGATTGTATCCGCCTTCCCCTTCGCCACGCTGGCGGTCAATGCCCTCGGCAGCCTGCTGATGGGCATCCTGGCCGGCTGGCTGGTCCGCCACGGCAACGAAAGCAGCGAACAGATGCGCCTGCTGCTGGGCGTGGGCGTGCTGGGCGGTTTCACCACCTTCTCCGCCTTCAGCCTCGAAATGGTGCTGATGATCCAGCGGGGCCAATATCTCTTCGCCTCGCTCTATGCGGTCCTTTCCTTCGCCCTCGGGATCAGCGGATTGCTGATGGGGCTTGCTATCATGAGGATGGCCGCGTGAAGACCTCCGACGAAGTCCGCAACTTTACTGTCACTGCCGATGATGACGGCATTCGCCTCGACCGCTGGTTCAAGCGCCATCTGCCGCAGGTCGGCTTCGGCACGGTCAGCAAATGGGCGCGCACGGGCCAGATCCGCGTCGACGGAAGCCGCGCCAAGCCCGACGACCGGCTGAGCGAAGGCCAGCAGATCCGCGTCCCCCCGGGCGGCGATGCACCGCACAAGGGCCCGAAGCCCAAGCGCGAGCTTACCAAGGCCGAAATCCAACAGGCCGAGGACATGCTGATCCAACAGACCGACAGCGCCCTGGTGCTCAACAAGCCCCCGGGTCTCGCCACGCAGGGCGGCACCAACACCTTCAACCACGTCGATGGCCTGCTGGATGCCTATATGGGCGAAGGTAACGAACAACGCCCCCGTCTCGTCCACCGCCTAGATAAGGACACGTCGGGCGTCCTGCTGGTGGCGCGCACACCCGGCAGCGCGGCGTTCTTTTCCAAGCGGTTCTCGGGCCGATCGGCCAAGAAAATCTACTGGGCGCTGGTCGTCGGCGTGCCGGATATCCGGGAAGGCGTGATCGAAGCCCCGCTTGCCAAGCAGCCCGGCTCCGGCGGCGAGAAGATGCATGTCGATCACGAAGGCGGAGCGCCGGCCAAGACCAAGTACCGCGTCGTCGACAGCGCTGGCAAGAAGGCCGCCTGGCTGGAACTGCAGCCGCTCACCGGCCGCACCCACCAGCTTCGCGTCCACTGCGCGGCTATGGGCCACCCCATCGTGGGGGATGGCAAATACGGCGGCAAGGACGCCTTCCTCACTGGCTCGGTCAGCCGCAAGATGCACCTTCACGCGCGCCGCCTGATCATCGACAGTCCGGACGGCAAGCTCGACGTCACCGCCGAACTGCCCGAGCATTTCGCGACCAGCATGGAACAGATCGGTTTCGACGAGAAGGCGAGCGACGCTTTGCCGATGCGCGCCGATCCACCGCCCAAATCGCGCGAGGAAAAGAAGCAGCAAGCCCGCCAGCACGCCAAGACCTACAAGAAATCACAGCGGGGGCCGCGCCGTGCACGCGGCGGTACCGGCGGCAGGCCGAAAGGCGCAGGCAGGAAGAAGTGACCCGCCTCGTCATCTTCGATTGCGACGGGACGCTCGTCGACGGGCAGGCGGCGATTTGCGATACGATGGCCGAGGCATTCGCCGCTGCAAAACTTCCCCCGCCTGACCGCAACGAAGTGCGCCGCATGGTGGGCTTGAGCCTGCCGCAGGCGCTGCGGCGGCTCGCCCCGGATGCGCAGGAAGACCAGCACCTCGTGGCGCTCGAAGCCTATAAAACCGGCTACCGGGACCGGCGGACGTCGGGTCTGCTCGAGGAACCGCTCTACGATGGCATGGCAGCGCTGATCGAACGTCTCGCGGCGGCGGGCTGGCTGCTTGGCGTAGCCACCGGCAAGAGCGACCGCGGGCTTCATGCCTGCCTCGACACGCATGGTATCAAACACCATTTCACAACGCTGCAGGGGGCGGATCGCCATCCTTCGAAGCCCCATCCCGCCATGCTCGAAGTGGCGCTGGCGGAAGCCGGTATCGCTCCATCCCGGTCCGTCATGGTCGGGGATACCAGCTTCGACATGGAAATGGCCCGCGCGGCGGGTGTCCGCGCAATCGGAGTAGCCTGGGGCTATCATGAACCGCGCGAATTGCTGGAAGCAGGGGCAGAGTGCGTTGCCGAAACGATGGAACAACTCGAGGAAATGATCTGTGCAGCCCGGTGACCAGCCGCCCGATCCCGATCAAAATTCTGGCCGTGACCCCGCAGCCGCGAAATTCTGGACCCTGCAGGGAATCCGCCTCGTCGGCATCGTTACTGCGATGGCGGGTGCTGCGGGCGTGGCCGAAAAGCTGGCCATGCCGCAGTGGGCCGCAGGCCTGCTGCTGGCCGCTGGTGTCGGCATCTATTTCGGCCTCCCCGTTGCGCTCGCCAGGAAGTGGAAAGCCGAAAGGTGAAGCGCTTCTACAAGGACGTTACGACTGCCCGGACGGAGCAGGGCTGGATCGTGGCTCTCGACGGGCGTCCGCTTAAGACGCAAGGTGGACAGCCGCAAGTCGTACCGACCGAAGCGCTCGCTGAACGGCTTGCCGAGGAGTGGCGCGGACAGGGCGAGGTGATCGAGCCCGCCTCTTTCCGCCACCGTGACATGGCCGATTACGCGCTCGACGTAGTGAGCGGTGACAGATCGGAAGTAGTCCAAAAACTGCTCGGTTATGCCGAAACCGATACGCTTTGTTTCCGCGCCGATCCGGAAGAGCCGCTCTATCGCCGCCAGCAGGAAGTGTGGGATCCGATTGTATCGGCAATGGAAGCGCGCGAGGGTGTGAAACTGCACCGCATCAGCGGTATCCTACATCGCCCGCAAACTGCGGAAACGCGTGAGAAACTGCGCGCAAGGCTGGAAGCGCTCGATCCCTTCACGCTGACCGCGCTGGAACAGACCACCTCGCTTTCCGCATCGCTATGTATCGGGCTGGAATCACTGCGCGAAGGTGTCGATGCCGAAGCGTTATGGGATGCGGCAAACCTCGAAGAAGACTGGCAAGCCGACCTCTGGGGCCGCGACGAGGAAGCCGAAGAACGCCGTGCGAAGCGGAAGAGCGATTTTCTGGCGGCTGTAGAATTTGCGCGTGCGGTTTAGCCGCTAAGTTTGATTACTGGACCCAGTCGGCCACCTGCGCCGCCACATCGTTTGCCGCCCGGTTTAGTGCCGGACCCACGCTGGCTACATCCGCTGCGACGCCCGGCACCACAGCTTCGAAACGACGCGTCGTCATCGCGCTTCCTTCGCCCGGACGAACGGCATCGAACACCACCACCACGCTGGACGTGCGCGCGTCGTAGCCGAACTGACGGAGCGTGCCGGTCAGACGGTTTTCGGCAAGCGCGCCCGGATCGTCACCGTCGATTACTACCCGGTTGCTGCGCGTCCGGATTGTCTCTGCGATCAAGCGGCGGAACAGGCGTGCAGGTTTTTCGACCCAGACAGCATCCTGAAGATAGGCGAGTTCGGTGTCGGTGATCTGCACCGGTACGCGGGTGACATCGAGCGCGCTGGGTGCCTCGAACTCGGTCAGCGCGATGGCGGTCCCGGCACTGCTCGAGGCATCGGCGCCTGCAGGCGCAGAGGCCGTCGGTGTCAGCGTCAGCAGGCTCTCGGGCGGTTCGCTGCCGAAGGAAAGGCACCCGCCCAGCAGCAGTGCCGGAGCGAGGATGGCGAATTTGAAGTGCTTGGTCATCGCATACTTGTCCCGTGTCACGGCTCGTAGTCCGGCAATGGCTGGCTGTTGAGCAGCGCGCCGGCGCCCTTCTCGTCGATTTTTTCGGTCACGTCGCGCAGCGCCTTGCTGGTCGCGCGCAAATCGCGCAGCGTTGCTTCGGCTGCGGGCAGCGTGCTTTCGGTCAGCTGCCGGGTTGCCGGGCGCGCTTCGGAAAGGACACCCTGCAATTCTTCCGAAGCATCACCCGCCTGCTTCAGCGTGGTCCGCAATTGGTTGGCCAATTGCGCGCCTTCCTGGTTGAGCAGACGGTCGGTGGAGGCTGTTACATTCTCGAACTCGTCGAGCGCTTCGGATGCCTCACGCAATGTCACCTGCAATTCGGCCATGGTCCGTTCGAACTGCGGTGCGGCGTCTGCCAATTCGGCGGTCATCTGGTTGGTGTTGGCAAGGATACCGGCAATCTCGCCCTGATTTTCCTCGTCCAGCAATTGCGTCAGTCGTTCGGTCAGCGTCGCCAGACGTTCAAGCAGCAGGGGGGCGTTGGAAAGCAGGGCGTTGAGCCCGCCATCCTTGGGCGGAATGATCGGTACGCCTTCGGTACAGGCTGTTGTTTCGCAGGAAATCGGAGGCGCGCCGCTGCGCGCACCGTCGAGCAGGATGGTCGACACGCCGGTAAAGCTGCCCTGGATGGTAGCGGTCGTCCCGACGAGGATCGGAACTTCTTCCTTCACCTTGATGCGCACGCGCACGAAGCCGGGATCCTTTTCCCACAGGACGATCTCGCTCACCTGCCCCACCGGCACGCCCGCGAAACTGACCTGGCTGCCATTGGCGAGACCTGAAACGCTCTCGGCAAAGAAGATGTCGTAATCCTTCTGAGCGCCTTCATCCCAGCGCGCGATCCAGACGACGAACAGCGCAAGTGCCGCAAGCACCGTCAGTGTGACCGCCCCCACCCAGATGTAATTCGCCCGTGTTTCCATTGGTTACGCCTTATCTCTGCTTGAACGCGCGTTGTCCAACGCTTTGACCGCACGCGCCGCGACCGGATCGTCCATATGCCGCCGGAGTTCGTCCACCGCCTGAGCGGTCAACGCCGCGCGGCCGCGTGGGCCGTTGAAATATTCCTGTATCCAGGGGTGATCGAGCTCCATCAGCTTGGGCACAGTATCGACCGCGATGACCTTCCGGTCCGCCAGGACCGCCACCCGGTCGCAGATTTCATGCAGCGTATCGAGATCGTGCGTAATCAGGAACACGGTGAGACCCAGCGTCTCCTTGAGCTCACGCGTCAGATTGTCGAACGCGGAGGCACCGATGGGATCAAGACCGGCAGTCGGCTCGTCGAGGAACAGCAGTTCGGGATCGAGTGCCAGCGCACGGGCGAGGCCGGCGCGCTTCTTCATGCCGCCCGACAATTCGCTCGGATACTTGTTCACCGCTTCTTCCGGCAGGCCGGACAGCAGGACCTTGTAGCGCGCAATCTCTTCGCGGAGCTCATCGGAAATCTCGGGATAGAATTGCTTCAGCGGCACCTCTACGTTCTCGCCAACCGTAAGGGTCGAGAACAGTGCACCTCCCTGGAACAGCACGCCCCAGCGATCCCGTACGCCGATTTGCTGGTCCGGCTCCGCATCGACGATTGATTTGCCGAAAACTTCGATCTCGCCCTCGGTCGGCCGCTGCAGCCCGATGATCGAGCGCATCAGCACGGATTTTCCAGTACCTGAACCGCCGACCACGCCCAGAATCTCGCCGCGCTTCACCGTGAGGTCCAGCCCTTCGTGAACCACCGTTTCGCCGAACTGGTTCTTCAGATTCTCCACTATGATGGGATATTCGCCGCGATAGCGTTCGTGGCGCCTCGGAGATTTCGTGCCTCTTTCCTCGGCCATCAGCCCCACCCCAACTCGGTGAAGAAGACAGCGAAGATTGCGTCGAGGACGATGACCGCGAAGATTGCCGAAACCACCGACAAGGTGGTGCGCAGGCCGACCTCTTCCGAATTCCCCTTCACCTGCATGCCGTGGTAACAGCCTGCCAAGGCAACGATCAGGCCGAAGACCGGCGCCTTGATCAGGCCGACCCATACATCGTAAGTCGGCACGACTTCCTGGATGCGCGAGAGGAAGGTCAGAAAGGGAATGCCGAGCATGATGTCGCCGACGAAGGCGCCGCCGATAATCGCCATGCACGAAGCATAAAAACCCAGCAGCGGCATCATCAGCACAGCGGCCAGAATACGCGGAACCACCAGCGCTTCCATCGGCGAAATACCGATAGTGCGCATCGCATCAATTTCCTCGGTCAGCTTCATCGTGCCGATTTCGGCGGCAAAGGCACTGCCCGAACGGCCTGCAACCATAATGGCCGTCATCAGAACGCCCAGTTCGCGCAAGGTGATACGGCCGACGAGATTCACCGTCAGCGTCTCCGCCCCGAATGCGGCCAATTGCACCGCCCCCTGCTGTGCGATGACGATCCCGATGAGAAAACTCATCAAGCCGATAATGGGCAGTGCAGAAACGCCGACCAGTTCGACTTGCCGCACCAGTGCAACCATGCGGAAATTACGTGGATGGCGCGCCAACCGCGCAATGGAAATAAGCAAGGCGCCGAGGAAGCTGACAACGCCGACAATCCCCGATCTCGCGTTGAAGACCTTCTCGCCCACTGCTTCGGGAACTCGCACCCACACAGGCGCGCGCGGAGGGGCAATACCGTAATCGCTGCTGAGCCCTTCTAGCGCGTCCAGCAAGCGTTCCGCCCGATCGCTGGCCCCCACGATTTCCGCATTGTGCTCGCCAGCGATCTGACAAGCCACCCACGCGCCCACCGTGTCGATCTCCGACACGCTTGCGAGGTCGACCTTCGCGATCGGTCCTTCAAGACTGCGCAACTCTTCGTCGAGAGCGCCGATGGTCGATACGAGATAGGGCCCGGCGAGCTTGAGCACCGCGCCCCCATCCCCCTGTTCGAGTTCGTATTCTGCCAATCCAGCCATTCACCATGCGGTATGCGGGGAATCGCCCGACTAAACAAGCTTGTATCAAGTCCTTTCCCATACGGCGTTGCATCGCACAAAAGGCGCTGGCAAAGGCGGCAGCCATGAGCACCGAGCTATCCAAGACTTTCGACCCGGCCGAAATCGAGCAGCGCTGGTACGCGTATTGGGAAGAAAACGGCCTGTTCCGTCCCGAACGCCCGGACGCAGAGCCCTTCACCATCGTGAACCCGCCGCCGAACGTCACCGGCTCGCTCCACATCGGCCATGCGCTCGATAACACGCTGCAGGATGTGGTGATCCGTTATGAACGCCTTCGCGGCAAGGATGCCTTGTGGGTGGTAGGCACGGATCATGCGGGCATCGCCACGCAGATGGTGGTCGAACGCCAGCTCGAGGCGAGCCAAGACAAGCGCACGAATTACAGCCGCGAGGAATTCGTCGACAAGGTCTGGCAATGGAAAGAGGAAAGCGGCGGCACGATCACCCGCCAACTCCGCCGCCTCGGCTGCTCGATGGACTGGTCCAGAGAGCAGTTCACGATGGACGAGCATTTCTCGCA
Organism: Qipengyuania huizhouensis; assembly: GCF_019711635.1. Taxonomy (GTDB): domain Bacteria; phylum Pseudomonadota; class Alphaproteobacteria; order Sphingomonadales; family Sphingomonadaceae; genus Qipengyuania; species Qipengyuania huizhouensis. The sequence continues at coordinate 135,264 of NZ_JAIGNT010000001.1, forward strand.
CGCCGTGCTCAAGACCTTCGTGGATCTCCACAACGACGGCCTGATCTATCGCGACAAGCGGCTGGTGAACTGGGACCCGAAGCTGAAGACCGCCATTTCAGACCTCGAGGTCGAGACGACCGATGTGAAGGGCGGTTTCTGGCACTTCAGATACCCGCTGGCGGACGGCGTCACGCTCGATGACGGGCGCGACCATATCATAGTCGCCACCACGCGCCCGGAAACCATGCTCGCCGATATGGCAGTGGCGGTACATCCCGATGACGAACGATATAAAAGCGTGGTTGGCAAGCATGTCGTTCTGCCAATCACGGGCCGCCGCGTGCCGATTGTTGCCGACGAGCATGCCGATCCCGAACTGGGTAGCGGCGCGGTCAAGATCACGCCGGGCCACGACTTCAACGATTTCGAAGTGGGCAGGCGCGCAGGCATGAAGGCTAGCGATATGCTCAACATGCTCGATGGCGATGCCAACGTCTGCCAAACCGCCGACGGGCTGGTGCCGGAAGAATTCCTCGGCCTGCACCGCTTCAGGCGAGACGGCGTGGATGGCGCGCGCGAACTGGTGGTCCAACGCCTGAAGGAGCAGGGCTACCTCATCCCGCATGTCACCAGGGACAAGGAAGGCAACGAGACCGAGCATGACTCCGAGCCGCGCACAATCGCCACCCCTTTCGGCGACCGTGGCGGTGTGGTGATCGAACCCTGGCTGACCGACCAATGGTACGTCGATGCCGAAAAGCTCGCGCGCGCGCCGATCGAGGCGGTGAAGGACGGTACCATCGAAATCGTCCCGAAGGCCTGGGAAAAGACCTTCTTCAACTGGATGGAGAACATCCAGCCGTGGTGCGTCAGCCGGCAACTCTGGTGGGGCCACCGCATCCCTGCATGGTACGATGCCGACGGCAAGGCCTATGTCGCCATGACCGAGGAAGAAGCACAGGCGCAGGCTGGCGAAGGCGTGGTGCTGACCCGCGACGACGATGTTCTCGACACGTGGTTCTCCTCCGCACTCTGGCCATTTGCAACACTCGGCTGGCCGGAAAAGACCGACTTGCTCGATAAGCACTATCCCAACAACCTGCTGATTTCCGGCTTCGACATCCTGTTCTTCTGGGATGCGCGCATGATGATGCAGGGCATGCACCTGACGGGCAAGGCGCCGTGGCCGCGGCTTTACCTGCATGGCCTCGTGCGCGCAGCGGACGGCGCGAAGATGTCCAAGTCCAAGGGCAATGTCGTAGATCCGCTGGGCCTGATCGACCAGTACGGAGCCGATGCGCTGCGCTTCTTCATGTCGGCGATGGAAAGCCAGGGCCGCGACATCAAGATGGATGAGCGCCGCGTCGAGGGCTACCGCAACTTCGCCACCAAGCTGTGGAATGCGACCCGATTCTGCCAGTCCAACGGTATCGGCGCCAGCACCACTATCGCCGCGCCTGCCGCGAACCAGGCGGTCAACAAGTGGATCATCGGCGAGGTCGTCGAGACCAAGAATGCGCTCGAACAGGCGATGGCCGACCTGCGCTTCGATGCCGCCGCCAATACGATCTATCACTTCGTCTGGGACCGTTTCTGCGATTGGTACATCGAGCTGATCAAGGGCAATTTCGACGAGGAAACGAAGACAGTCGCCGGCTGGGCGCTGGATCAGATCCTCGTCATGCTGCACCCCTTCATGCCCTTCATCACCGAAGAGCTGTGGTCGAAGCAGGGCGATCGTCCGGACTATCCGCTGATCACCGCCAAATGGCCAGAACCGCAGGCAGAGGTGGACGCTGCTGCCAAGGTCGAAATCGACTGGGTGATCGCACTGACCAGCGCCGTGCGTACCGCGAAGAACGAAATCGGCATTGCACCGGGCGCAAAGCTAGTAGCATTTTGCCCCTCTCCCTCACCGCTGGGGCGCAAGGTGGCCGAAGAGAACGCACCTGCCATCGAGCGTCTTGCGCGCCTCACCCAGATCCATTTCGCCGAAGCGCCCGGCGGCGCGGCGATGCAAGTTGCGGCGGGCGAAGATGCCTTCATCATCCCGCTCGAAGGAGTCATCGACATCGAGGCTGAAAAGGCCCGCCTTACCAAGGCGATGGAAACCTCCTCCAAGGAAGCGAAATCGCTCGAGGGCCGCCTTGGCAATGCGAATTTCGTCGAACGTGCAAATCCGGAGGCGGTCGAAAAGGCCCGTGCCGATTTTGCCCATCACACGGCGGAAATCGAACGGCTGGAGGCGGCACTGGCGCGTCTGGGCTGACCGAGGCCCGGATTGCGCCGCCGAGGCTATCCCTACGCAGGTCGAAACACGGAGACGGGTTTTCCTACTTGCGTTACATATGCCATGTCCGATGCATTCGTTAGCAGTCCTTCGCGTCCAGGGGGGGGGGCCGAAAATCCGCTCTTTTGTCGCCTTTGCATGGTCAAGTGATGGAAAATAAACGCTTTTTCAGGATGACGCCGGAGTCGCCTTTGTCGCCTTCGTCGCCGGGTCGAAAGCGGCGATGACTCTCGTCCTCGCCACCGATGACAATGGCGGACCGGAAATTTTCGCGTCGGTCCAGGGCGAAGGGCCGAGCGCGGGCATGCCGGTCGCCTTCATGCGGCTTTCGCGCTGCAATCTTGCCTGCGTGTGGTGCGACACGGCCTATACCTGGCATTTCGAGGGCGCAGAGGCGAAGTTCGGGCGCCCCCATCGCGATGGTGTGATCTTCGAGCGCAAGGACAACCAGGTCACGCTGGATGAAGAAGAGGTTGCCGCGCTTATCCTTTCGCTGGGGCAGGATCGGCTGGTGATCACCGGTGGCGAACCGCTCCTGCAGGCGCCCGCGCTGACGAAACTACTCGACTTGCTGCCGGACATCGCGGTCGAGATCGAAACCAACGGGACCACAAGGGCCCCGCCCCGGCTCGATATCCGTATCGACCAGTTCAACGTCAGCCCCAAGCTGGCGCATAGCGGCAATCCCGCCAATCTCGCGCTGCTGCCGGAACGGCTGGACGCCTATGCCACCGATCCCCGCGCATGGTTCAAATTCGTGATTGCCCAGCCTGCGGATGTCGAGGAGGTGCTGACCCTGCGTGATCGCTACCGGTTCCAGGCCGACCACGTCTTCCTGATGCCGGAGGGAACGGATAGCGAGACGATCCGGACACGCGAGAAATGGCTCGCCCCGCTATGCCTGAAACACGGTTTCCGGCTTAGTGATCGGCTGCATATTCATCTGTTTGGAGATACCAGAGGAACGTGATTCCTCCCTTCGCAGGGATCGCTATCCTTGCGAACGCCAGCGCTGGACTGTGCGAAGGACGAGATCCTCTTCTCCGCCGGGCTTGTTCCACATCTCGATGAAGCTCGGGTCCTCCGATGCTGGTCGCTTTATTTCCTCGAGATTGTCAAAGCTCACGCGGATGGGAATCGCGACGCCCTCGCCGCAGATGATGCACTCGCGGTTGCGGAGTGCGGGAATCGCATCGAGAAACCCCCGCGCACCTTCCGGCATCGCGGCACGGACGAAGTCCTGGTCGCGATCGTTGTTGAGGCGCATCGAAATGATCGTGCCGCATTGCGACAGCACGCCTTCGGCAAGGTCCGATGGGCGCTGCGTTATCAACCCCAGCGAGATACCGTATTTACGACCTTCCTTGGCAATTCTCCCGAGAATGGTGCCGACGGAGTTGCCATCAGCATTTTTCTCGTTGGGAACGTAACGGTGCGCTTCTTCGCAAACCAGCAGGATCGGCGTGGTCTTGTCGTCACGGCCCCAGATGGCGAAGTCGAACACTAGCCGGCTGAGCACGGCGACCACCGTCGAGGTGATGTCCGAAGGCACGCCCGATACGTCGATGATTGAAATTGGCCTGCCATTGGAAGGCATCCGGAAAATCTTCGCGATGAACTCCGCCATCGTGTCGGCCACCAGCATTCCGGAGAACATGAACTGATAGCGCGGATCGGCCTTGAGCTCGTCCAGCTTGTTCTTGATGCGCATATACGGCGCGGAATTGGTCGCCTTGTCGAGCTTGCCCATCTGGTCCTGGATCTCGTTCGAAAGATCCGAAAGCAGATAGGGGATGGGCGAATCGACCGTAATCTTGCCCATCGTTTCGGCCAGGCGACTTTTGCTCCGCGCCTTGAGCAGACACTTGGCGAGAATATCGGCATCGACCTGTCGTTCGTTGCCATTGCTGGTCAGGATGACTTCGCAATGCTCTTCGAAGTTCATGATCCAGTAGGGCATCTGGAGATTAGAGACGTCGAGGATCACGCCGGTGTTGCGAAACGCCGCCGAATATTCGCCATGCGGATCGATCATGACGATATGCCCTTCGGGCGCCGCCTCGCAGATGCGGTGCAGGATCAGTGCCGCACTGGTCGACTTACCGGTACCGGTCGAGCCCAGTAGCGCGAAGTGCTTGCCGAGCATGGCGTCGACATAAATACCGGCACGGATATCCTTGGTCGGATAGACCTTGCCGACGGTGATCGAACTGCGCCCGTCGCTGGCGTAAACCTGTTTCAGATCGGCAGTCGAAGCCGGATATATCATTGCCCCCGGCACTGGATAGCGCGTCACACCGCGGCGAAACCCGTGAAGTTTACCGGTGAGCTTTTCCTCCATCCCTTCGCCGAGAAAATCGATATTGGCGAGAATGCTGCCCGCCTTCCGATCCTGCCGCTGATTCCGCACGCTGGCCAGCAACCAGCTATTGCCAACGCGGATCTTGATCTGCGAGCCGACTTGCCCCGCCATTGCGATTGCGGGATCTTCATCATCGGCGCATTCGGTCAGACGTTGCGTGTCGATGGCGATCATCGATCCGGAGCCCGCGATTTCAAGTACGATGCCAATTGGCTGGAGGGCGTTGTCGCTGGGCATCACGACATCGTCTTCGGAGGCCGGGGCCGGATCAGTCTCAAGCTTTGGAGCAGGCTCTGATGGAGTTGATGCCGCTCCCTGCAGGGGCGCCGCAGGAGTTGGCGCCACTTCGTCCGGTACAGCGCCTTCGGCAGGAGGAAGGACAGACGGTTCGCCAGCCAGCTTTTCAGATGTAGTCTCCGGCGGCGAAATGGTTTGCTGGTGAACATAGCCCGAGCGCGAAGCCGCCCCGGTGGCAGGTGAAATCATCTCGCTATCTGCAGAGCGGCGAATTCGATCGCGCAGCGAATTACTGCGCTGTTCCGGTTGTTCGGACTCCATTTGACGCGGACCGCCAAAGGAACCGAAATCTCCATTGCCCATATCGTTCATTATCCAGCCCTGGCCCCTCGAATTGGCGCATATGCGTTAGCTCGGAGTGATGGCGGATAAGGGTTAAAATCGGGTCAACGATGGTGATTTGTCACCGTGTCACAAGCGCGCGAAAACCCGTCCTGCCCCCCAACCCATGAAGACAGAAAGAAACACGGCAATCAGACCATAAGCGAGGCCGTAATTCTGCGAGAAATATTCCACGCGGCGTTCCATACCGACCTTGCGGACTTCGACTTCCGCCACCGCCGAAGCGATGACACGGCCCTGGGTCACCGCAAATGTTTCCGCAGTATAGGTGCCTGTAATTACATTCGAAGGCAGGGATATCCGGGCCTGGTACAGGACGTTTTCGGTAATCTGCACTCCGTTCATATCCTCTTTGTACAGTCCCTGGCGCTGCTTGAGATCGACCAGGCCTTCGGCAAACCGAAGCTGTTCTTCGGGATCGATACTGCCGTTTGGAGAAAGCTGTATGTATCGTGTGCCGAACTCGTAGATAGCGGCGGTCTTTTCATCGACGATCTCGGAAACGGACCGCGATGAAGCAACCGCGAAGAAGCTCGGCACGGAACGGAAATCGTTGCTCTGTGCATTGACCCAGACGCCGGCGAAACGTTCCTTTTCACGAAGGCGGATGGGCTCGCTCGGACCCTTGAGTACGACCACGATATCATAGCCCTGCCCGGCCCGACCATCCGGATCGAGAACTGCGCCGAACAGCAACAGTTCGGTCCCGGTAAAGCCTTGGCGTACCTGGACTTCGTGCTGCGAGACTTCGGGCACCAGCACCGGATCGCTCTGACCCATCAGAGCAAATGCGGCGAGCAAGAGCAGCAGAAACCTCACAGAGAATATACCGTGTAGATTTCGTCAGGCTGGTAGAACAGCCCGAGAAGCATGCGAAATGCGATGGCCAGGACGATGGCCGCCAGGACCAGCCGCAGAATTTCCGGTTTTGCCTTGACCGCCAGCTGCGAACCGAATTGCGCCCCTGTCACCGAGCCGATCAGCAAGAGGGCCACCAGCACTATGTCCACCGCTCGTGTGGTCAAAGAATGCATGATAGTTGTGGCAATGGTGACGAACAGAATGTTGTACAGGCTCGTGCCTACGACGACATTGGCGCTCATGCCGAGTATGTAGAGCATCGCCGGCACGAGGATAAATCCGCCCCCCACCCCCATGAGCATTGTGAGGATGCCGACCACGACACCGACCAGTGCCGGGGCCAAGGGAGAAATGTATAGGCCCGAGCCATAAAAACGCCAACGCCAGGGAAGGTTCGCAACAAGAGGATGGTGGCGCCTGCGCGGGGCTTGCTTGCCTGCGGTCCCCCGAAGCACCTGCAAGCCCTCCTTTGCCATAAGCATTCCGATCGATCCGAGCAGGACGACATAAAGGGCGTTGATTACGACATCGATCTGTCCGATCGAACGAAAGAAACGGAACAGCAGCGCGCCAATGCCCGCGCCTATAACCCCGCCTCCCACCATGACCGAGCCCATGCGATAGTCCACGCCCTTGCGCTTGCTATGCGCGAATACTCCCGAGACACTTGCACCAGTTACCTGCGTCGATGCCGAGGCAGCAGCAACAGTCGGTGGAATGCCGTAAAAGATCAGGAGTGGAGTGGTCAGGAAACCACCTCCTACTCCAAAAAGGCCCGACAGCACTCCCGTCAGCGCCCCGAGCGCAACGATCCAGAGACCGTTCACCGAAAGGTTTGCGATGGGGAGATAAACGTCCATGGGCCAGCCCCTATCGCAGGCGAAGAGTGTATAAAAGCGGAACTGCGCTTTCAGTTTCCCGAGATTGCCGTGTGGGCCGGTTGCCGACCGCTCGACCGAACTCTTGCATGACATTCCTGCCGCCGAAACGCCCGTTCTTCCTCACAAACTTTGCACAACGGAGAATCGACACTTGCAACGTGCCCGGCTTTCCGAAAAAGAGCAGCCCGACATGACCGAACGCCCTTCAGCCTTTCGCCTCGTCTTCGCACCGGTTCGCGCGCTTTTCGTTAGCGATGCTTCGGCAGGGATATTGCTTATCCTCGTGGCAGTGGCGGCCATGCTGGCAGCCAACTCGCCGCTTGCGGACGAATACCAGCAACTCTTTTACGGCAAGCTGCCATTCACGCCGATTCCCAAGCTTTACGATCTTCATTTGTGGATCAACGACGGGCTGATGGCGATCTTCTTTTTCGTGGTTGGCCTGGAGGTCAAACGTGAATGGATCGAAGGCCAGCTGAGTACGGCGCAACAACGCAGGCTGCCGATCCTCGCCGCAATTGCCGGAATGGCCGTACCGGCCCTGTTCTATGTTGGTGTAGTTGGGGGCGACGCGCAGTTGCTGCGCGGCTGGGCGATTCCCGCTGCCACGGATATTGCCTTTGCCATGGGTGTGCTTGGCCTGTTGGGTAATCGTTGCCCGGCATCTCTCAGGCTCTTCCTGCTGACTGTGGCGATTGTCGACGATATCGGTGCGGTCGCGGTGATTGCGGCATTCTACACCGAAGAGATCAAGATGGTGTGGCTGGCCGCATCGGCCGCGGTAGTCGTCGCGATGATGGTCATGAACCGTATGCGTGTCGCCAGATACTGGCCATTTATCGCAATGGCTCTCGTCCTTTGGTTCTTCGTGCTCAACAGCGGGATTCATGCGACCATAGCAGGGGTTGCGGCAGCATTGACGATACCGATGGTCGGCAAGGACGACGAGACCATGGTTGAACGGATGGAGCACGGACTAGCTCCCTGGAGTGCTTATCTCATCGTTCCGGTTTTCGGCTTCGCCAACGCCGGTGTCCCGCTGGCGGGAATCGGGATGGAGGGGCTGCTTGCACCGCTCCCGCTCGCGATTGCCACCGGCCTGTTTCTCGGCAAACAGGTTGGCATTTTCTCTGCGATCTGGCTGGCCGATAAGGTCGGTTTCGCACCGCGCCCCGATCAGGCGAGCTGGCAGGAAATCTGGGGTGTATCGATATTGTGCGGCATCGGTTTCACGATGTCGCTTTTCATCAGCGGGCTCGCCTTCACCGGCCAGGCCGACGTGATCAACGAAGCCAAGCTCGGTATACTCTCCGGCTCGCTGCTGTCGGCTGTGCTCGGCTTCGTGGTGCTCCGCCTTTCGACCGCTCACCCCGAAGACGCGCGCTCACCCTACGTCGATTGAACACGCGCTTAGCGCGGGCTCTACCAACTCCCGGTGTTCTCCATGCTCATCCAGGGTTCCTGCGGTTGGAGATAGCCTTCCTGAAGAAGTTCGACCGAGATTCCATCGGGTGAGCGGACGAACGCCATATGACCGTCACGCGGCGGACGGTTGATGGTATGTCCAGCATCCATAAGCCGTTGGCAGGTATCGTATATATTCTCCACACGATAGGCGAGGTGGCCGAAATTCCGGCCACCGTCGTATCGCTCGGGGGCGCTCCCGTCCTCGGGGGGCCAATTGTAGGTCAACTCGACCTCTGCCACGCCCTCCTGTCCAGGTGCTGCGAGAAAGATCAAAGTAAATCGGCCCTGTTCGCTATCTGTCCTACGGACCTCTTCGAGACCGATAAGCTTGAAAAACGCGATTGTAGCCTCGGGATCGGCGACTCGGATCATGCTGTGGAGATATTTGGTCATGGCCCTCAGGTAGGAGCATAAAATACATTCGAAAAGGGGTGCGCCCGAAGGCACACCCCTTGGTACATCGCCAGTGAATTCTCTAGAAACTGGCGCTGATGGTCCCGACGATCGCGTCATCGGTAAATCCGTCGATGGACGGACCCTCGACGCCGACATAGGCCACCCCAACTTCGAGAATGCCCGACGCAACACTGGCTCCGAGCGACCAGTCCAACCCGCTGTCATCAGCGGAACCCGCGAGAAAGGGCGGGGCGAGAGCGCCGTCCGTGTAGCCCAGATGCGCCGAGAGCGAGATGGGTGTCGAAGGCAGCGCATATCCGAGATCGGTGTAGACATAGAGGTTGTCGTCCCCGCCCAGCGAATCCTGTTCGAAAGCGTAGGCCGCGCCTACGGTTGCTTCTGCAGGACCGAGGGTAAAGCCGACCGAAGCGTAAGGCTCCCAATAATCGGTATCGAGACCTAATTCCTCGGTAGGATAGGCGTAATAGAGCACTCCGACATCGACCGCGACACCGTCCGAGACATCGCCCGACCAGCCTGCGTAAATATCGAATTCCATCTCGCCATAGGCATCGCCACCGTCGATGGACGATGCCCAGGTGCCTACGTAGAAGCCACTTTCATGAGCGACATCGACGCCGCCCTGTATTGCCGGATCACCTCCCGACAGAGACACACCGCGGAAGCGGTAGTCGGTGGTCAGTGCGGCATTGGCGGAAATTGTGATCGGACCGCTGTCTTCTTCTTGGGCGGTTGCCACTGTAGGTAAGGCTAGGCCTGAACCAGCCAGGGCGAGCGAAACGGCAATCTTGCCGTGAAAGGACGTGAGCATGTGCGAACTCCTTCGGTTCGGTTTGGTGCTTCGTCCCACCTGCGCATCCGTCGGGTCCTGATTTTTGTATGGATCCTCGATCGAATTCGAAACGAACGTGCAGGAAATGCATTTTACGCGCAAGATAGCTGCATTAAGTTTTCGCTATTGCAACAAATAGCGTGGCTATTGTGCAACTGCGAAGTCAGCGCATACGCCCCCCGACTTGCCGCTCGCGGCGCGGTGGCCTAAGCGCTCGCAAACCCTCGAAAGATACCTGCACCCAAACCATGTTCCAAAGCATCCGCCGCCTATTTGCGTCCGGCACGGCCTCCCATCGAAACGCGCGAGTTCCAGATGGCGAGCGTCTCTATGTCATCGGGGATATCCACGGCCGGCTGGATCTGTTCAGGGCGCTGCGGGACGCCATCGAAGATGACGATGCTGCCCAGCCACCAGGCGAAACGACTGTCATTCTTTTGGGCGATCTCGTGGATCGCGGACCCGATAGCGCCGGAGTAGTGAAGTCTGCGCGGAAATGGGGCGAAAGCCGCAAGGTAAGATACCTTGCCGGAAATCATGAAGAAATGTTCCTGCAAAGCTTCGAGGATCGCGAAATACTGCGGCATTTCCTCAAGCATGGCGGCAAGGAAACCATACTCAGTTATGGGCTGGACCGGAAAACCTATTCGCGAATGAAGATGAGCGAATTGCAGGAGGTCATGAAGGAGGCTGTGCCGAAAAGGGACCGCAAGTTCCTCGCTTCCTTCGAAGACATGATCGTCATCGGCGACTATGCCTTCGTTCATGCGGGTATTAATCCCAAGCTCGCACTTGATGAGCAAAAGCCGTCCGACCTGCGCTGGATTCGTGAGCGCTTTCTGAAGCACGAAGAACCATTCAGTCATGTCGTCGTGCATGGCCACACCATTTTCGAGGAAATGGAACACCGCAAACACCGGATCGGTATCGATACGGGCGCCTTTCGCACAGGCCGGCTCACGGCTTTGGTGCTTGAAGGGACCAGTCGGCGCATCATACAGGCTGTCACCGACAAGAACGGCGAAATCGCCATCGAAAAGAGAGATGTATAAATGAAGATCGCAATGGTGGGTTCGGGCTATGTGGGCCTGGTATCGGGCGCTTGTTTCGCCGACTTCGGTCACGAGGTCGTCTGCATCGACAAGGACCAGTCGAAGATCGACCGGCTGCACGATGGCGTTATGCCCATCTATGAGCCGGGTCTTGCCGAACTGGTTGCCTCGAATGTCGCTGCCGGCAGGCTGAGTTTCACCACCAGCCTTGCTGAAGGTATCGACGGAGCCGATGCGATCTTCATCGCCGTTGGCACACCCAGTCGCAGAGGCGATGGCCATGCCGATCTCTCTTACGTCTACGGGGTGGCCAAGGAAATCGGTGAGCACCTGGCCAACGATGCCGTGGTTGTTACCAAATCCACTGTCCCGGTCGGCACCGGCGACGAGGTGGAGCGGATCCTGCAGGACAGCGGCACGAGCCACAAATTCTCGGTCGTATCGAACCCTGAGTTTCTGCGCGAAGGCGCGGCCATCGGTGATTTCAAGCGCCCCGATCGCATCGTCATCGGCGCCGAGGACGAGTTCGGCCGTGATATCATGCGCGAAGTCTATCGTCCGCTCTTTCTCAATGAATCACCGATCCTGTTCACCGGAAGGCGCACAAGCGAACTGATCAAATATGCGGCCAACGCTTTTCTCGCGACCAAGATCACCTTTATCAACGAGATGGCCGATCTCTGCGAGAAAGTGGGGGCCAATGTGCAGGACGTCTCGCGCGGCATCGGGATGGACAACCGTATCGGTTCCAAGTTCCTCCACGCCGGGCCTGGCTATGGCGGATCGTGCTTTCCGAAAGACACGCTCGCCCTGCTCAAGACGGCAGAGGATTTCGACAGTCCGACCCGGATCGTGGAAGCGGTGGTCAAGGCCAACGACAGTCGCAAGCGCGCCATGGGCCGCAAGGTTATCGACGCGCTGGGCGGCGCCGAAGCGGCTCGCGGCAAGAAAGTCGCGCTGCTCGGACTGACCTTCAAGCCCAATACTGATGACATGCGCGACTCTCCTGCCATTGCGGTCGCGCAGACGCTTACCGACGCGGGCGTGGAGGTCGCGGCCTACGATCCCGAGGGCATGGAACTGGCCAAGCCGCTGATGCCCGAAGTGACCATGGTGGACGAACCCTATGCTGCGATCGCAGGTGCCGATGCCATCGCCATCGTCACCGAATGGGATGTGTTCCGCGCGCTCGACCTGAAGCGGATCAAGGACCTCGCAAAGTCGCCCGTCCTGGTGGATTTGCGCAATATCTACCGCCCCGACGACGTGCGTGCTCTGGGCTTCGAGTATTCCAGCATCGGACGGACCTGATACGGACCTTGCGCATTTCACCGTGCACGGATGAGGGCTGAAGTGCGCTACGAGGCAGGCGTTCGATAATAGAATTCCAGCCGCACGCAGAGGTCTGTTCCGTGAAAATGCCAGGGGGCCTGTAAGCCGGGTTCTGTTCCGCACGCGGTATGCTTGCACACCAGCCGCGCGGCGGCAGCCATTCGTCTGGGCCATGGATTGCTCCATGGCTCGAGCAGCCAACCCGGGCGACTGGGGAGAAACACCCCTGTCCCGGATCAAGTCCGGGACACGCCGCCCCTATTCGGCCTTGCTCCGGGTGGGGTTTGCCATGCGGGCGCTGTTACCAGAACCCCGGTGCGCTCTTACCGCACCCTTTCACCCTTGCCTGATCCCCTAAAGGGGCCATCGGCGGTATGCTCTCTGTGGCACTTTCCCTGTGGTTGCCCACGGCGGGCGTTACCCGCCACCCTCGTCTCGTGGAGCCCGGACTTTCCTCGTCAGATCCCTGCTTTCGCAGGGACAGGCGCGGCTGCCCGGCCCCCTGGCGATATAGCAGATAATGCGCGCCTCGCATTTCGCCAAGCGAAACCGCTTCGAAGTGTGACGGGGCTAAGTGTTTGCAAACCCGTGACCTTCCAGCTTTCTTGTTCTTTTCCAAGCCTTTGAGCCTATTTGCGCCGATAGGGGTGTGACTTTTGCAAGAACGAGCATCGGCTGCAGACCGCACGCGGATTCCGGCATCGAAACCGATACGCATGGCTATTTCCGGACTGGAAAGTGGCGTTCCAAGGTACATCCCCCGGTCTCTACATCGGCACTACACCTGTAGGAAACCGCGCGGCGCGTACGCTGCCTAGAGTTACGGGGCAGCAACAGTCCTTTCACTCACGACCGCAAATCGCGCCATGTGCTACCTTGCGATCCCCCTGTCCCGATCCAGCAGGAGCTGGAACAGGATCGCCCGTACTTCGCCGTCGATCTCGCCATTGATCTTTTCCGGACGCCACCGGCGCTGGAAGGCTTCCACCGCCTTGTGCCCATCGGAAACGTCGTAGCCGAAGCGTTCGAGCGCGAGGTAAAACGCGGCGTCGTTATCGAACGGATCGCCGCGTTCGAGCTTTTTCGGTCGCGGCAGGCACAATCCGTATTCGGCGAGGCGGTCCCACGGGAACAGCTCGCCCGGATCGATCTTGCGCGCTGGCGCGACATCGGAATGGCCGACCACATTGGCGCGCGGAATATCGTATTCCTTCACGATACGCGCGACCAGCGGAACCAGCGCTTCGAACTGCGCCTCGTTGAATTCACGATAGCCGTATTTATGGCCCGGATGGTCGAGTTCGATCCCGATGCTGGCAGAATTCACGTCCTTGTGACCGCGCCAGTATGACAATCCGGCATGCCAGGCCCGCTTTTCCTCGGGCACAAGCCGTACAACTTCGCCCTGCTCGCCAATCAGATAGTGCGCGGAGACCTTGGCTTCGGGGTCGCAAAGGCGTTCGATGGCGAAGCCCTTGTCCTCCATCTCGGTGTAATGGATGACCAACATCGAAATGGGATGCTTGCGTTCGTCGTGATTGGGCGAAAGCACTTCGCGGTCGACGAGTTCGTCCTTGCTGGAGGGCAGGCCTTCACCCAGCTTGCCGAAATCGCTCACCCGATCAGTCCTTCGCCCTCGGGCAGGATCGCGCCGAGCACCAGCGTCTCGTCCGTCCTGGCGTATTGCAGTCCGCCGCCCGACTGTTCGGCCAGCAGACGGATCATATGTGCTGCGGCCGTGCGACTGGAAAGCTCCTCCCGCGCCAGACTGCCGTCCAGTGCCTTGCCGATATTGTCATCGAACCCGATCTTGGGCCCGGCAGCGCGAACCACGATCTCGCAATTGCCGTCACGCATTTCGGCACCGATATCGAGCGTGCCGCCGCGCACCAGCGCATCGATGGCGATCTGCGCAAAATTGAGGAGGACCTTGACCGCCGGCTTGGCAAGGTTGGCCGCATCTATCGCCCAATTGACCTCGACCTTCTGCTTGTCCGCAACCAATGCGTCGATCAGGGCCCTGGGTTCGTGAACGTCGACGCGTTCACCGAAACCGCCCGCAGCCCCGAAGGCCAGCCGGAAGAATTTCAGCTTGTTGGTCGAAGTCGTCGCGCTCTGTTCCAGCAGCGCCATGACATTCCTGCGCATTTCGGGATCGTCTTCCATCGCCAGAAGCTCGAGCCCGTTGTTCAGGGCACCGACCGGGCTGAGCATGTCGTGGCAAAGACGCGAGCAAAGCATTGCCGCAAGATCGATCGATTGGCTGTCGTCCATTTATATCCCGTCGAAACTCGAATTGACCGCCTTCTAGCGGGGGGAGACCACATAGGGAAGCGCAGCGAATCGCGCATCCCCCTCGCGCCAGAAAGTGACGCGGTCCGCCGCGATTATCGCCCAGATGAGCCCCTGTCCTGTCGCCATGGCCTCATCGGTAGCGGAAGGACGCGCAAGGCCGTTGGGGTGGGAATGGTAATAGCCCAGCACCTGCGGCCCTCCTTGGCGCGCCTCGCGATGTGCGTCGATCAGCGCCTGCGGATCGATTTCGAAATGGCTTTCGGGCCGCGGATGCACGTTTTTCGCCGGATGGATCGAAATGATCGCGTCCTCTTCGCCCATCAGAATACCGCAACATTCGCGGGTGAAGGCATCTGCCGCTTCCACGAGCAGGGCGTTCAAAATCTGCCGAGAAACCTTCAAACCGTTCGCCCTGAGCTTGTCGAAGGGCCGTCCTTCACTTAGGCGCGACCCATGCCGTTCTGGGCCTACATGCTACATTGTCGCGGCGGTGCCTACTACATCGGGCACACGGACGATCTGGAATTGCGTGTCGCGCAGCACGAACGCGGTGAAATCGAAGGATTTACCGCGGACAGATTGCCGGTGGAACTGGTCTGGTCGGAGGAGTTCGCAACGCGTGAAGAGGCGCTCGCTGCTGAGCGAAGGATCAAAGGCTGGTCTCGGGCCAAGAAGATGGCGTTAATCCGTGGTGACTGGGAGCGGATATCGGAACTGGCGAAAAAGAAAGACGACCCTTCGACAAGCTCAGGGCGAACGGATGGAAAAACCAATTCTTTCCCCGCTCGTGCTGAGCTTGTCGAAGCACCGTCTTTTCCTTCTGAGCGCCCCCTCGAAGGCTTGATCCACACGTCGGGCCGCCTGGACAAGGCGCTCGCGGAAGCGACCGGTCTTTCGCGCGAGAGGGTGAAGGGTCTGATCGCGGACGGTGCGGTCGAGATAAACGGGAAATCGGCAAAATCGGGTTCTGCAAAGCTGACCGGCGGCGAGAGCTATGTCGTCACCCTGCCCCCGCCCGAGCCGCTTGAAACCATCGCACAGAACATTCCCCTCGACGTGGTGTTCGAGGACGAACACCTGTTGGTGGTGAACAAGCCTGCAGGGATGGTGGTCCATCCGGCGGCAGGCAATCGCGACGGAACGCTGGTCAACGCGCTGTTGCATCATTGCAAGGGGCAGCTTTCGGGGATCAACGGCGTCGCCCGTCCGGGCATCGTGCACCGGATCGACAAGGATACGTCCGGCCTGCTTGTCGTCGCCAAGAGCGATGCGGCACACGAAGGGCTGGCGCGGCAGTTTGCCGACCATTCGATCACCCGGCGTTACCTGGCGGTCTGTGCCGAGCATCCCAACCCGCAGTCGGGGACAATTTCCACTCGTATCGGGCGGTCGGACAAGGACCGCAAGAAGATGACCGTGCTGCCCGACAAGTCCACGCGGGGGAAACACGCGGTGACCCATTACGAAACCTTGCAGCGTCTCGACCATGCGGCGCTTATCGAATGCCGCCTTGAAACCGGACGCACTCATCAGGTCCGCGTTCACTGTGCGTCAATCGGTCATGCGCTATTGGGTGATCCTGTATATGGACGCACGCCCCAGCCGCTCCGAACGCTGCTCGAGAGCCTCGATTTCAAGCGCCAGGCGCTACATGCGGCCCGATTGGGATTCATACATCCTATCAGCGGTGAAAGCTTGGATTTCTGCGCCGAATTACCCCACGATATGCGGGAACTCATCGACGAAACCGCTCGTTGAAATCGATGAAACGCGTGTGCAAATTCGGTCGCGTTCTGTTACAAGCAAACCAGTGGCCCGAATGATCGGATGCCCAGCAGGGGTCCGGCAAGCGAGGTCGACGCAAGAAAGGTCAGGGTAAAGTGAGCAATACCAGAAGTTTGAGCGTCCCGGCGCTCGGTGGTGAGCAAAGCCTCAACCGCTATCTCTCCGAAATCAAGAAATTCCCCGTGCTGACGCAAGAGCAGGAATACATGCTCGCCAAGCGTTACGAAGAGCATGGGGACAGCGAAGCTGCGGCGCAGCTCGTCACCTCGCACCTGCGTCTCGTGGCGAAGATCGCCATGGGCTATCGCGGCTACGGCCTGCCTGTGTCGGATCTCATTTCCGAAGGCAATGTCGGCCTGATGCAGGGCGTGAAGAAATTCGAAGCCGACCGCGGCTTCCGCCTCGCCACCTATGCCATGTGGTGGATCAAGGCGAGCATCCAGGAATACATACTGCGCAGCTGGTCGCTCGTAAAGATGGGTACCACCGCCGCGCAGAAGAAGCTGTTCTTCAACCTTCGCCGGATGAAGAAGAACCTCGATGCCTATGAAGACACCGACCTTCACCCGGACGATGTGAACAAGATCGCTACCGATCTCGGCGTGCCCGAGCAGGAAGTGATCAATATGAACCGCCGGATGATGATGGGCGGCGACGGTTCGCTCAACGTGCCGATGCGCAATGGCGAAGAAGGCTCGGGCGAGTGGATGGACTGGCTGACCGACGATCGTCCGCTTCAGGACGAGACGGTTGCCGATACCGAGGAAAAGGAAGTGCGCCATGAAATGCTGGTGGAGGCGATGGACAGCCTCAACGAGCGTGAACAGCACATCCTTACCGAACGCCGCCTGACGGAAAACCCGCAGACGCTCGAAGAGTTGTCGCAGGTTTACAACGTCAGCCGCGAACGCATCCGCCAGATCGAGGTTCGCGCCTTCGAGAAGCTGCAGAAGGCGATGCAGCGCATCGCCGGCGACCGCTTGTTGCCCGGCGTGGCCTGATCCACCGTACTGAATATGAAAGCGGCGTGAGAGGATGGACCTTTCGCGCCGTTTTCTTTTATGGGCCACATGATGATACGGTCGCTGACACGCTTCTTGTTCAAGTTCCTTGTCGGCTTCATCGGACTGAGCCTGGCGCTTGTCCTGCTGTTCAAGTTCGTCCCGGTTCCGGTCACGGCCACGATGGTCCTCGACGGGAATGGCATAACCAAGGACTGGGAACCGCTTTCGCAGATCGATCGCAATATGGTGCGCGCCGTGATTGCCGCGGAAGATGGCAAGTTCTGCACTCATGACGGTTTCGACCGCGAGGCGATCGAGACGGCCATGCGCGAGAATGCGCAGGGCGGGCGTATCCGTGGCGGATCCACCATCAGCCAGCAGACCGCCAAGAATGTCTTCCTGTGGCAGGGTGGCGGCTATTTCCGCAAGGGACTGGAAGCCTATTTCACGCTGCTGATCGAGAAAATCTGGGGCAAGCGGCGCATCGTGGAGGTCTATCTCAACGTCGCCGAAACCGGCATCGGAACCTATGGTGCGGAGGCCGGGGCGAAGCGATATTTCGGAAAGAGTGCTTCTTCTCTCACCACGCTCGAAGCTGCACGAATGGCGGCAGCGCTTCCCTTGCCGAAAAAGCGCTCCGTCAAGAATCCCAGCGGCTGGCTGCGCGGATATGGCAACACGATTTCCGCACGTATCGGCGTCGTAGCCCGTGACGGCCTCGATTCCTGCGTTTATCAGTAGGTTCGATGGGAACGGGTCACAGCCACGAACAGGGACATGCGCACGGCGCGGGCCACAGCCATGCACCGAAGGATTTCGGCCGCGCCTTCCTGATCGGCATCGTACTGAATACGGCATTCGTCATCATCGAGGCGGTCTATGGCTGGCTTTCGGGGTCGATGGCGCTGATTGCCGATGCCGGGCACAACCTTTCGGACGTGATGGCGCTGCTGCTGGCCTGGGGGGCGAGCATTGCCGCAAAGAAACCGGCAAATGCCCGCTTCACCTATGGGTACAAGAGTTCGACGATTCTTGCCGCTCTGGCCAATGCAGCGCTCCTGCTGGTGGCAATCGGGGCAATTGCCTATGAAACCATCCACCGTCTGTCCGATCCCGCGCCGGTGGAAGGCGCGACAATGGTCATCGTGGCGGGTATCGGCATCGTCATCAACGCCGGCACCGCCATGCTGTTCATGCGGGGGCGCAAGCAAGACATCAATATTCGCGGGGCGTTCCTTCACATGGCGGCGGATGCCCTGGTCAGCCTAGGCGTGGTCATTGCAGGCATCGCGATCCTGCTCAGCGGTGCACTCTGGATCGATCCACTAGTGAGCCTGCTGATCGTGGCGGTTATCGCCTGGGGGACGTGGGGGCTGCTGAAGGACAGCGTTGCCATGAGTCTGCTCGGTGTGCCGAAAGGCGTATCGGAAAGCCGCGTTCGCGGATATCTGGTCGGTCTGGAGGGGGTGAGTGAAATTCACGAGCTGCATATCTGGCCCATGTCTACGACCGAAACGGCCCTTACCGCGCATCTGGTGATGCCCGATGGCCATCCGGGCGACGCTTTCCTGCGCGAGATCGGCCATGAGCTGAAACACCATCACCGAATCGGCCACGCGACCATCCAGATCGAACAAGCGGGCCTGCATTGCAGGCACAGGTGCTGATGATGCCATCCGGAAGCGATGCACGCGATCGGCTCGAAGCTGCGATGGCTCGCCTTGCTGGCGGCGATCGCAGCGCGTTGGAGGAAATCTATCGGAGCACCTCAGCGAAACTTTTTGGAATTTGCCTGCGTATCTTGAAGGACGAAAAGGAAGCCGAGGACGCGTTGCAGGACGTTTACATCTCTCTCTGGCGCAAGGCCGACCGCTACGATGCGGAGCGGGCCAGTCCGATAAGCTGGCTTGCCACATTCGCGCGGAACCGCGCGGTGGACCGGCTGAGGGTGGGAAAGGTCCGGCAGGGCAGCGTGCCCGCCGAACACGCCGCACCGATTGCCGACGAGGCACCGCTTGCAGAGAATTTGCTGATCGATGCAGAGCGTGATGCGCGCATCCATCATTGTCTCGATCGGCTGGACGAAAAGCCGCGCAGCGCGATCCGCAGCGCCTTTTTCGAAGGCCGCACCTACGCCCAGATCGCGGAGGCCGACGGAATACCGCTCGGCACAATGAAGAGCTGGGTACGCAGGGGACTCCAGAAATTGAAAGCATGTCTGGAGCGCGGCGAATGAGCGAGGATTTCCGCCCCGACGACGTGCTTGCGGCCGAATACGTGCTCGGCCTGCTCGAAGGAGAGGATTTGCTTGCGGCCCGGGCGCGGGAGGCATCCGATGAAAAATTCGCTGCCGAGGTCGCACGCTGGCAGGACCAGCTGGCACCGCTGCTCGATACGATCGATGCCCGCACGCCGCGCGAGGAAGTCTGGAAAAGAATCCGGGACGAATTCGATACGCTTGGGGATAGTGCCGAGATCATCTCGCTGAATGCGCGGCTCCGGGGTTGGAAAATGGCCGCCGGAACGGCCGCTGCCGCAGCTGTTGCTGCCATATCCGTGCTGGTTCTTTCTCCTTCGCAGGCACCATCGCCCCCGCCCACCGCTGAGCCGCAGGCACCTCTCGCCGCTTCCATCCCGATTGCCGACACGCAGTTGCGCTTGGCTGTCACCTATCTCCCCGAACGTCAGGAATTGCTGGTCTCGGCCAGCGGACTGACCGCTGATGGAGTGCACGATCACGAGCTCTGGCTGGTGCCCCGGTCCGAGGATATGCCGCTGCTTTCCCTCGGTGTGGTCGCGCCCGGCGAAGAACGCCGCATATCTCTGGATCAGGCTGTCGCCGAGCAGATGGCGGATGGTTCTCCTCTCCTCCTCACCCGGGAACCGCTGGGCGGCAAACCACCCGGCGTCGACGCAGGTCCGGTCGTGGCCGAAGGGCGCATGCAAACTATCTGAAAATTTTTTGCATCCGCATTGCGGCGGCTTTCGTAACTCCATGCACAAGTTGGACGGGCTTGTGAGATAGAGGAGTTATACCAATGACCATTTCGACCCAGTTTAAGGCCGCAGCCGCGGCATCAGTCCTTGCCATGGGCGGTTTCGCCATTGCTGCATCCGGCCCTGCGCTTGCCCATAATCACAAGGAAAAGCCCGCACAGGCTCAGGCCAATATTGTCCAGACCGCAATCGGAACGGGCATGCACGAAACGCTGGTCGCCGCCGTCCAGGCTGCAGACCTCGTCGACACGCTGTCCTCGCCCGGGCCCTTCACCGTGTTTGCGCCAACCGATACCGCATTTTCCGCCTTGCCCGATGGCACGGTGAGCACGCTGCTCGAGCCGGCTAACAAAGGCCAGTTGCAGAACATTCTCACCTACCACGTCGTGGCAGGCCGAATTCCCGCCGCACAGCTTTCCGCTGCAATCAAGACGAATGGCGGCAGCTACACCTTCGAGACCGTTGCAGGCGCCGAACTGACCGCGAGTTTCGCAGGCGAGAACATCGTCATCACTGACGGTGCCGGCGGCACCAGCACCGTGACCATGGCCGACGTGAAAACCACGAACGGCGTGATCCACGTCACCGACGGTGTCTTCCTGCCCGGTTGATCCGCAAATCAGTCAACAACGCCGCTAGGGCTACCTCCCCCTTTCGAGAGAGCGGCGTCACTGCCCCGTCCGGCCACCCCATCGGCCTGGCGGGGCCTTTTTCTAACCCCAAACGCAAAACGCCGCGAGGTTCTGAGACCGCGCGGCGTTTTTAATAACCAGGAGGGCGGAAGCTAAGCCGCTTCTTCCTTGGGTCCGTGAACCTGGATCGGATCTTTCTTGCCTTCCACCACATCGGCATCGATGACGATTTCGGTCACGCCGTCCATGTCCGGCAGGTCGAACATCGTGTCGAGCAGGATGCCTTCGACGATCGAACGCAGGCCGCGCGCGCCGGTTTTGCGGGCGATGGCCTTTTCCGCGATCTTCTGCAGGGCATCCTTCTTGAAGGTCAGTTCGACATTCTCGAGTTCGAACAATTTCGCATACTGCTTGCAAAGGGCGTTCTTCGGCTCGGTCAGGATGGTGATGAGCGCATCAACGTCCAGATCCCGCAGGGTCGCGATGACCGGCAGACGGCCGACGAATTCGGGGATCAATCCGAACTTCAGCAGATCTTCCGGTTCGCCCTTTTCGAGCAGTTCGCCCACACGGCGTTTGTCCGGATCGGCGACATGCGCGCCGAAGCCGATCGAGCGCTTCTGCAGGCGGTCGGCAATGATCTTTTCAAGACCCGCGAAGGCCCCGCCGCAGATGAACAGGATGTTCGTGGTGTCGACCTGCAGGAATTCCTGCTGCGGATGCTTGCGTCCGCCCTGCGGCGGAACAGAGGCGGTGGTACCTTCCATCAGCTTGAGCAGTGCCTGCTGGACGCCCTCACCCGAGACGTCGCGCGTGATCGAGGGGTTTTCGGCCTTGCGCGTGATCTTGTCGATCTCGTCGATATAGACGATCCCGTGCTGCGCCTTCTCGACATTATAATCCGAGGCCTGAAGTAGCTTGAGGATGATGTTCTCCACATCCTCGCCAACGTAACCGGCTTCGGTCAGCGTGGTGGCGTCGGCCATGGTGAAGGGCACGTCGAAAGTGCGCGCCAGCGTCTGCGCCAGCAAAGTCTTGCCGCAACCGGTCGGGCCGACGAGCAGGATATTCGACTTGGCGAGTTCGACATCGCCCGCCTTGCCGCCGTGCTTCAAGCGCTTGTAGTGGTTGTGAACCGCCACCGAAAGCACGCGTTTCGCGCGGTCTTGCCCGATCACATAGTCGTTGAGCGTTTCGAAGATTTCGGAAGGCGTCGGGACATCGCCGTCCTTCTTGCCGGAAATGCCCGCCTTGGTTTCTTCGCGGATGATATCGTTGCACAGCTCGACGCATTCGTCGCAGATGAACACGGTCGGGCCCGCAATCAGTTTGCGCACCTCGTGCTGCGACTTACCGCAAAAACTGCAGTATAACGTGGATTTGCTATCGGTTCCGCTCAACTTGGTCATTTCCTGCTCTGCCCCGCCAGCCCAAAATACAGGGATTCGCCGACTCTAGGCCGGTAGGGGATTCGGTCAACATTTCACTACCAGCAACCCCTTGCCATAAGCTGAAGGCGCAAGGTTGCCGATTTCCTAGGACAATAATGCAACAGTCCCCCAGAGAGACAAATGGGGGACGTTGAAGGGATGTTACTCGGGCGCGCCGCCCGAACCCTTGTCCGCGTCCTTGATGGGCTCATCGTCGCCCTCGTTCTCGGGACGGGCCTCGAAAACCTTGTCGACGATGCCGAACTTCATGGCTTCCTCGGCTTCGAGGAAGGTGTCACGGTCCATCGCCTTCTCGATATCCGACAGGCTCTTGCCGGTATACTGGACGTAGAGATCGTTCATCCGCTTGCGGATACGCAGGATCTCACGAGCCTGGATTTCGATGTCACTGGCCATGCCGCGGGCACCGCCCGAAGGCTGGTGAACCATGATGCGCGCATTTGGCAGCGCGATGCGCATGCCGGGTTCGCCCGCCGCAAGCAGGAAGCTGCCCATCGAGGCGGCCTGCCCGATACAGACGGTCGACACGCGCGGTTTGATATACTGCATGGTATCATGGATCGCCATGCCGGCCGTCACCACGCCGCCGGGCGAATTGATATACATGCTGATCGGCTTGGATGGGTTTTCGCTCTCGAGGAACAGCAGCTGCGCCACAATGAGCGAAGCCATATTGTCTTCCACCTGACCGGTGACAAAAACGATGCGTTCGCGCAGCAGGCGGCTGAAAATATCGAAAGCTCGCTCGCCGCGGCTCGACTGCTCGACCACGGTGGGCACCAAGGCCCCGGTCAGGGGGTCGCGGTCGAACTGGCCCTGCGAACCGTGCGCATCGCTGCCGAAAAGGTCGATCATGAAAATCCTTCCGTCTGAATATCGAGCGTCTATGTCGCCATAGCACCCGGATTGTTCAAGGGTCTTTCCGTCCAAATGCGCAGCTAACCTCGATTGGGCCGATAAGGTTGGGCACCTGCCCGTGACCACCCTCCCAGTTCCAATGGTTTCGATCCGCTACCGAAATAGACATTCGTCGGGTCCGTTCGACGCTCATCGGCGACCAAATGCCATTGATCGACAGAGGCTGGGGCATTTCAGCTACAGTTGTAAACGTCGCGGCGAGGAAGAACAGGAGAAACAATGCCGCACTCGTTTTCAGCCAGCGCGATAGCCATCGCCTGCGTGCTTGGTTTGCCCGCCAATCTTGCTGCGCAGGATCAGGACGCCGAAGCAACACCCTCTACCCCCCTGCCCGGCGCAGCCCGGGTCTTCGAACCCGCCTATTTCGAGCAATTCGCTCCGCGGAATGCGCTCGACATGGTCACCCGGATTCCCGGCTTCACGATCACTGGCGGCAACAACCAGGGCCAGCGTGGCCTTGGACAAGCGACGCAGAACGTCATCGTCAACGGCGAGCGCCTCTCCAGTAAATCCGACAGTGTCGAGGACCAGTTGCGCCGAATTCCGGCAAGCGATTTGATCCGGATCGAACTCGTCGACGGCAACACGCTCGACCTTCCGGGGCTGACCGGACTGGTCGCCAATGTGATTTACAAGAGCAATGGTGCTTCCGGGCAGTTCCGCTGGACCACCGGGTTCCGCCCGCACAATACCGAAGCCCAGTTGCTTGGCGGAGAAGTTTCGCTCACCGGTAGTGAAGGCAGGCTCGATTATACGGTTGCCCTGTCCAATCCGAACAACCGTTTCGGCGCGGACGGACCGATCCTGATTACCGATGGCGCAGGCAATCTGATCGAAGAGCAATATTCGCGCTTCTCGGGGAAATTCGACGAACCCAAGCTGGCCACGACATTCGCCTATGACTTCGGCGGAGGCGTCCAGGCCAATCTCAATCTCAACTATGCCGAGGACTTCCTCTACCGCAATGAACCGGAGATCGGCTATCCGGTGTCCGGACCCGTACGACGACGCACGGTCGATACGCACGAGGACGGCCCGCAGTATGAGATCGGCGGCGATTTCCAGTTCCCGCTCGGACCGGGCACGCTGAAAATTATCGGCCTGGAACGCTATGAGCGGGACAATTTCAGCCAGACCCTCATCGACAGGTTCGACGACGGCAGCGCGCCCACCGGCTTCCGTTTCCAGCAGACGAATGAAGTGGGAGAACGCATCGGGCGTGCCGAATACAGCTGGAAGCTGTGGGAGGCCGACTGGCAACTTTCAGGCGAAGCCGCATTCAACCGCCTCGATCGCCGTTCTTCATTGTTCGAGCTCGATACCGACGAGCAGTTCGTCCAATTGCCCTTCCCCGGCGGCAACGGCGGGGTTCGCGAAGATCGATACGAAACCAGCCTCAGCTTTTCGCGCGGGCTTTCCTCGACGCTTTCCGTCCAGGCGATCGGCGCCCTGGAATTCTCCAAGATCGAGCAGACCGGAGCCATGCCCAATTCGCGCAGCTTCAGGCGGCCCAAGGGATCACTCGCTGCGACATGGAAACCTGCGGAAGACTTCGATGTTTCGCTAACTCTGGCGCGCCGGGTAAGCCAGCTTGGTTTCGGTGACTTCCTCGCCAGCGTCTCGCTCAACACCGATAACGAGAACGGCGGCAACAACGAACTCGTGCCCTACCAAAGCTGGAACGTCGAGATCGAGGCCAACAAGTCGCTCGGCCCCTGGGGTTCGTTGAAACTGGAAGCCCGCCAGGCTTGGTTCGAGGATTTCATCGACTGGTTCCCCCTGCCCGAAGGTCGGGAGGCGCGCGGCAATATCGGTGATGCGAGCCGGCTCCATCTGCAGGCCAATGCAACGATCAACCTTGATCCGATCGGCTGGAAGGGAGCGCGCTTCGATATCGCTGCGGTCAAACGCTACATGTATGTCGACGACCCCTTCACAGGCGTAGAGCGCGGTTTTTCCAACGACCAGGAAGGCAGCCTCGAAATCGACTATCGTCATGATATTCCCTCGACCGACTGGGCCTATGGCGGAGGCATCAGCCATTTCGACAATGCGCCTTACGCACGGCGCTACGAAGTCGGGCGCGAGTGGGAGGGACCCTTCTTCGATACGTTGTTCATCGAACACAAGGACGTCATGGGCCTCACCCTGCGCGCGCAGGCAACCAACCTTGTCCTGGGCGCTCGCAATCGCTTCCAGCGTACAGTTTTCGACGGATCCCGTACGGAGGGCGACATATTGTTCCGCGAAGATGTCAATCGCAGGATCGGGCCGATCTATCGCCTGACCATAAGCGGCGACTTCTAGAGCGCGCTTGCATTCGCACGGGGCGCTGGCAGGGTGCGGACATGATCCACCGCGCCCTGCCGCTCGCTCTTGCCCTTCTCGCATCACCGTTGACCGCCCAGCAGGCGGCGGAGGATGCACAAGCCTATCTGGACCGGATCGCAGCGATTGACGATGACGGGCCGGAGTTGAATGCCGTCATCACAGTCAATCCCGGTGCGGTCGAAGACGCACGATCTGCCGAGGCAAGCGGCGGTCTGCTCCGCGGCAGGACCGTTCTGATCAAGGACAATATCGAGACCCGGGAATTGCCGACTACGGCGGGCAGTCTTGCGCTGGCGGACAACCGGACGGGGCGCGATGCTTCCCTGATAACCAATCTGCGCGCTGCAGGCGGCGTGGTGCTGGGTAAGACGAATCTCTCCGAATGGGCCAATATCCGCGACAATAATTCCACGAGCGGGTGGAGCGCAGTCGGCGGGCTGACGCGCAACCCGCATGCGATCGACCGTAACGCATGCGGGTCGTCCTCAGGCAGCGGGGCGGCTGTAGCTGCTGAACTGGCCTGGGCCGCCATCGGTACTGAAACGAACGGATCGATCACCTGTCCGGCAAGCGTGAACGGCGTGGTGGGCTTCAAACCCAGTGTGGGGGTTGTCAGCCGCACCCACGTCGTACCGATTTCCAGTACGCAGGATACGGCCGGTCCGATGGCGCGCTCTGTGGCAGACGCAGCGCTTCTGCTGTCGGCGATTGCGGGGCGCGATGCGCTGGATAGCGCTACGCTAGTCGGCCCGGGCAGGTCCGATTTCCATACGGGCCTCGAAAATTTCTCGCTCGAGGGTGTTCGCATCGGCGTGATGCGAAATCAGATCGGCAATCGGCAGGACCTGAAAGACATATTCGAAACCGTGGTGACCGATCTGGAATCCGGCGGCGCCACGCTGGTCGATATCGAATTCGAACCGAACGGTGAAATGTATGGCGCAAGCTTCACCGTCCTGATGTTCGAATTGCGCGAAGAAATGGGCAAATACCTCACCAGCCTGCCTGGAGACGACAAGCCCCGTAGTCTCGCGGACCTCATAGCCTTCAACAAAGACAATGAAGATAGCGAGATGCGCTGGTTCGGACAGGATCTTTTCGAACTCGCCGAAGCCTCAACCAACCGCGAAGAGTACGAAGAAGCGCGGGCCACGGCCCTGCGGATCGCTGGGGAGGAGACTTTGGACAAGCTCATGGAAGAACATGACGTGGCCTTCCTGATCGCTCCGACCCGCGAACCGGCCTGGACCAGCGATCTCGTCAACGGCGACAATTTCAATGGCAGTATCGGCTTCGGCTCGCCTGCCGCGATTGCCGGATATCCGCATCTGACCGTACCGATGGGTTCGATAGAGGGATTGCCCGTGGGCTTGAGTATATTCGGCGCGAAATGGCGTGACTTCGAGGTACTTCAACTGGGTGCCGCTTACGAACGGGTACGCCGTGCATATCTGCCCAAACCTTCGTTGAAGCCTTGGTCGCCCATCGAGACAATAGCAGAGTAACCTATCTTGGAATTCGATCCGCGCATCCTGCTGTTCGTCATCTTCGGCTTGGGCCTGATGCTGGCCGTTTCGCTCGAGCGATTCCTCGCACGTTTTTGGCTATCCTTGCCGATCCTCTATGTCGGCGCTGGCTATGTGCTGTTCTCGCTCCCATTGGGATTGCCGCATATCAATCCCACGGTGGACGGTTTCGATGCGGTCACACTGGAATATGTGACCGAATTCATCGTTATCGCCTCACTTATGGCCGCAGGAATTGCGATTGATCGACCGGTGAGCTGGATCAATTGGCGACAAATCTGGCCGCTACTGGTCGTGGCCATGCCGCTTACCATCGCTTCGGTCGCATTCCTCGGTTGGTGGTCGCTGGGTCTCGCCCCGGCATCGGCGATCCTTCTCGGTGCGGCCCTTGCGCCGACCGATCCTGTCTTGGCACGCAGCGTTCAGGTGGGGCCGCCGGGCGAGAACAAGCGCCACGACATCCGCTTCAGCCTCACCGCCGAAGCTGGCCTGAACGACGGGCTGGCGTTCCCCTTCACCTATCTCGCTATTGCCGCGGTCGGCATGACGAGCCTGGGCACATGGACGCTTGAATGGGCTGCGCTGGATCTTGGCTGGCGTATTCTTGCGGGGTGTGCCGTCGGCTGGGCGGTAGGACGGCTGGGTTCATGGTACGTGTTCGAACGCGAGGCGGATGCGCCTATCGAAGAGATCAACGAGGAAACTGCAAGCGCGGGCACGCCGAAATATTCGACGAGCGAAGGCTTGATCGTCCTCGGCACCCTCCTGCTCGCCTACGGGCTTGCCGAACTGGCCGAAGGTTACGGATTCCTTGCCGTGTTCGTCGGCGCCGTCACAGCCAGGCAGCGTGAGAACCGCAGCCGCTATCACAAGATCAGCCACCATTTCATCGACCAGATCGAGCAGATCGTGCTCGTCGCTGTGCTGTTTGGCTTCGGCGCGATGCTGGCCAGCGGGGTGCTCGCCCCCCTGACTTGGCCCGGAGCGCTGATCGGGCTGGCACTGGTCTTTGTGATCCGCCCAATTGCAGGGTTCGTTGCGGAAGCCCGATCAGACCTTCCGATGATCGGGACGCTGGCCATAGCTTTCCTGGGCGTGCGGGGAATGGGATCTATCTACTACCTCGCCTACGGCCAGAATCATGCCGATTTCGCCCAACTCGACCAGCTATGGGCTGTAACCAGCTTTGCCATCCTTGTGTCCATCGTGGTTCACGGAATCGTTTCGGGACCTTTCATCCTCTTCGCCGAAAAGCGCAAATCGCACATCCATGCAGGACAGGAAGAGTCGATGTTGTCCCATACGCCAAGCGGACGACCGATCATGGTCGAAGGAACCACCAAGCCGGAATAGGAACAAAAAGGGCGGCAGGATCGCTCCGGCCGCCCTTCCAATTGGTTATAGAAAAACCGCTTACTTCTTTTTCGGAGCCGCTTTCTTGGCTGGAGCCTTCTTCGCAGCGGGCTTCGCGTCATCTTTCTTGACCGCTGCCTTTTTAGCCGCAGGCTTCTTCGCCGGAGCTTTCTTGGCTGCAGGCTTCTTCTCGCCTTCGTCCTTTTTCGCCGCTGCCTTTTTGGCAGGCGCTTTCTTTTCAGCAGGCTTCTTCTCGTCGGACTTTTTGGCAGCGGCTTTCTTCGCCGGGGCCTTCTTCTTGGCCGGTTTCTTGGCAGCTTCGGTATTTTCCTCTGCCTCGATCGCGGCTTCGAGCTCCTCGCGCGTCACCTCGCGGTCGGTAATCTCGGCCTTGTCGAAGAGGAAATCGACGACCTTGTCTTCATAAAGCGGCGCGCGCAGCTGCGCGGCAGCCATCGGTTCCTGCTGGATATACTGCATGAACCGTTCGCGATCTTCCGCGCGATACTGCTGGGCCGCCTGCTGAATGAGCATGCTCATTTCCTGCGAAGTGACCTGGACGTTGTTGGCCTGTCCGATTTCCGACAACAGCAAACCGAGGCGCACGCGGCGTTCGGCGATGTGGCGGTAATCTTCCTTCTCGGCTTCCATTTCCTTGAGCATCTCTTCCGGATTTTCCGAACGAGCGGCTTCCTGCTGGAGCTGGTTCCAGATCTGGTCGAACTCCGCATCCACCATTCCCTGCGGGACTGCGAAATCGTGACCTGCTGCAAGCTGATCGAGTAGCGAGCGCTTCATCTGCGTGCGCGTGAGGCCGGCGGTTTCCTGCTCGAGCTGGCCGCGCAGAAGTTCCTTCAGCTTGTCCAACCCGTCGAGGCCGAAGTTCTTGGCGAAATCATCGTCGATCTTGGTGTCGCCTTCGACCTTCACCTGCTTCACGGTGACGTCGAATTCGGCTTTCTTCCCGGCGAGATGCTTGGCCTGATAGTCCTCGGGGAAGGTCACCTCGATGGTCTTGCTGTCGCCGGTCTTCACGCCCGTCAGCTGGTCTTCGAAGCCGGGGATGAACATGCCGGAGCCAAGCACCAGGGCTGCGTCTTCGGCCTTGCCGCCTTCGAATTCTTCGCCATCCACGCGGCCGACGAAGTCGATGATAAGCTGGTCGCCTTCTGCGGCCTTCTTGGTCTTGGCGGCGTCCTTGTAACTCTTGTTGTTCTCGGCAAGCTTGCCGATCGCGTCCATGACCTGCTCGTCGGTGACAGGCACGGTCAGACGTTCGATCTTCAGACCGTCGGTCGAAGGCGTATCGACTTCGGGAAGCACTTCGAGCTCGACGGTGAGGGTCGCGTCCTTGCCTTCCTCATAGCCTTCACCCAGTTCGACCTTCGGCTGCATTGCGGGCTTGAGCTTGTTGTCCGCCATGGTCTTGTCGACCGATTCGCGGATCATCTCGTTGACGGCTTCTGCATGAAGCTGTTCGCCATGCATCTTGCGAACGAGATTCGCGGGAACCTTGCCAGGCCGGAAACCGGGCATCTTCACCTGCGGGGCGATCTTCTTGATCTGCGAATCGATGCGGGCATCGATTTCCTTGGCCGGAATGGTGATCGCGTAGGCCCGCTTGAGGCCTTCGTTGGCGGTTTCTTTGATCTGCATGGGATTAAGGACTCGCGAGTTGTACTATTATCTGAGCGAGGGCCCGCGTCGGGCGAAATTGGTGCGGGCGAAGGGACTCGAACCCCCACATCTTTCGATACTGGTACCTAAAACCAGCGCGTCTACCAATTCCGCCACGCCCGCAAACCCGAACGAAGCCGTGCGCCGACGTGGGTACGTCGCGCATATAGGCGCGTGCCTCTAGTAGGATGCGGCGAAAAGGGCAAGCGCGACGACGGCTGAGGGAACAGCCCGCCACAATGGACCGTTCCTGTAGGGAAAGGATCGCAATCATGAGCGACTACGAAACCGCGAAGATGCCGCCCTCCACCCCTCCCGCTATCGACCCCGATGTCGAACCGAAGACTGCAGAGGAAATGGAAGCGGAAGGCGAGCGCGAAGACGATGTTATCGCCAACAAGAGCGAGCCGGATGAAATCGACGCCGAGACAGAAAAAGCGATGCGCCCCGCAATGGAGAAGGGCCATGAGGGTGCCGGCGAACAAGCGCTCGATGCCGCGACCATGCTTCCACCCGATTAAGGAGAGACACGATGGCAACACAGCCAGACCCCGATACGATCGATCCCGGTGCACCGCCGGAAATGCCGCCTGACAGCCCGCCCGACGAGGCCCCGATGCAGGAGCCTCCGGGTATCGAGCCGGTCCAGCCCGATTACGATCGTCCTGACCGGAGCCCGGTCGAGACGCCGCCGCCCGACTAGGGGCAATTGAGCTTGTCGGCCGAGGCGTTCGCCAGTAAAGGCGCGCGCCATGAGTGAAGACAGCAAGCCGCAGACCCCGCCCATGCATCTTTCGGTAAACCCGAAGAGCGAACATTTCGACGTCGACGTATTGCAGCGTGGCGTGGGCATCCGGTTCAAGGGCCGTACCCGCACCGATATCGAAGAATACAATATTCCCGAAGGTTGGGTGCGGGTGCAGGCGGGCAAGACCATGGATCGCCACGGCAATCCACTTACGCTGAAGCTGAACGGATCGGTCGAGGCCTGGTTCGAAGACCTCGGTGAAAACCCTCCGGTCGCTAAAGCGGACTGAGACGCTTTCGTGAAGCCGGCGGATCGTGGCAGAACACCCGCCAGGATCCGCTTTTGCCAAACCCCACATGCCGCTTAGGGTCGCATTTCCGCGATTTGCAGCATCCGGCGTTTCTTTCCTCAGGACCCTATTCGACGCGTTCGATATTGCAGGAGCGGCCTTCCGGCCTTGCCAAAGTCACGCTTTGCGCCCACCTGCCCGCAAGGCAACATCATGACATCCACGCAGA
The DNA here is from genome assembly GCF_019711635.1 of Qipengyuania huizhouensis. Taxonomy (GTDB): domain Bacteria; phylum Pseudomonadota; class Alphaproteobacteria; order Sphingomonadales; family Sphingomonadaceae; genus Qipengyuania; species Qipengyuania huizhouensis. The sequence goes on from NZ_JAIGNT010000001.1 coordinate 166,614, forward strand.
AACCCACCGTCATCATCATCGGCCGGCCCAATGTCGGCAAGTCGACGCTGTTCAACCGGCTCGTCGGCAAGAAACTCGCGCTGGTCGACGATCAGCCGGGGGTGACGCGTGATCGGCGTCTGGGCGATGCCGAGATCGCAGGGCTGGAATTCACCATCGTCGATACGGCGGGCTGGGAGGACGAAGATGCCGACAGCCTGCCCGGTCGTATGCGCAAACAGACCGAGGTCAGCCTCGAAGGTGCCGATGCCGCTCTGTTCGTTATCGACGCCCGTGCAGGACTGACACCGCTGGACGAAGAAATCGGCCGGTGGCTCCGCGGGCAGGACGTGCCGGTTGTGCTCGTCGCCAACAAGGCAGAAGGCAGGGCAGCCGAGGCCGGCATTCTCGAAAGCTACAGCCTGGGCCTGGGCGAACCAATGGGCATATCGGCCGAACACGGCGAAGGCATTGCCGACCTTTTCGCAGGCTTGTGGCCCATCATCGGCGAAAAATCCGAAGCAGCCGAGGCGGGGGCCGAAATCGCAGCGGCAAGTGAAGATGAGGAAGTCTCTGGGCCGCTCAAGCTCGCCATAGTCGGCCGGCCCAACGCCGGGAAATCGACGCTGATCAATCGTTTGCTCGAAGAGGATCGCCTGCTTACCGGTCCCGAGGCAGGTATTACCCGCGATTCGATTGCCGTGGATTGGGAATGGCATGATCCCAAGACGAACGAAACGCGCCAGATCCGGCTGATCGATACCGCTGGGATGCGCAAGCGCGCCCGCGTAGTCGAGAAGCTGGAGAAGCTTTCGGTTGCCGATGCCAAGCGCGCGATCGACTTTGCGGAGGTCGTGGTCCTACTGCTCGACGCGACCAAGGGTCTCGAACATCAGGACCTCAAGATTGCATCGCAGGTCCTCGAAGAAGGCCGCGCCCTTATGGTCGCGATCAACAAGTGGGATATCGCCGAGAACGCGTCCTACCTGTTCAACGGCATTCGCGAGGCGCTGAACGAAGGACTCTCGCAAGTGCGCGGGGTTCCGCTTTTCGCCGTATCGGCAAAGACCGGCAAGGGACTCGATACCATGCTGTCTGCCGCATTCGAAATTCGCGAGGCGTGGAGCCGCCGCGTCCCGACGGCAGCGCTCAATCGCTGGTTCGACGACGCGCTGGCTGCCAATCCGCCCCCTGCGCCCGGTGGCCGCCGGATCAAGCTGCGCTACATCACTCAGGCGAGCACGCGCCCGCCCCGTTTCGTGGTCTTCGGTACGAGGCTCGACGATTTGCCCAAGAGCTACGAACGCTATCTCATCAACGGAATCCGTGCGAAGCTCGGCTTCGAAGCCGTACCCGTGCGTGTCGTGCTGAAAAGTCCGAAGAACCCCTACAATGCCAATCGCGGTGGTGGAGGTAACTACAGCAGTGGTTCCGATCGTGCCTGAACTTCTTGCCATCCTGCCGGGAATCGAGCTCATCGAACGCACCAGCTCGACCTTGCGTGTCCAGAATGTGGTTCAGTTGAGCCTCGCGCCGGCTTTCCTGCTCGCGGGGATCGGTGCGGTCATGAATGTCATGACCAACCGCCTGTTGTGGGTCGCCAACAAGATCGAACGCATCCTGGCGGCAGATGCGAAGAATGAGGCCGGCGATCAGCTGGTGGAACTTCCTGCACTGGAGACGAGGAGGATACTCGCGCAGCGTGCCGTAATGTTCAGCACGGCCGCCGCCCTGACGATCAGTATCGTAATTCTTCTTCTGTTTGTGAGCGCCTTTGTTCGGACTCCGCTTGGTACGCTGGTGGCGGTTACATGGGTCATCACGATGGGCCTGCTGATGGCAGGCCTCGCCTTTTTCCTGCTCGAAACGCGAACTGCAGCACGGCGAAATCTGGAGCGGATGAAAGAGCGCCGGTTCGGGCCGGACGACGATTCGTCGCGAAATTAGCGCATGATTCCGGCAGGCCGAACTTACGGCGGGGGCCACATGTCACCGGTTGTATAGCATTCAGGAATACTCGCGCAGCTTCCTTCCTACATCGTAGGAGAGGTGCCATGCCCCGCATCGAGATTGCCTTGTGTTCGAGCTATGACGAAAAGGGACAAGCAATAAGGATAGAGGCACTGGATGTGCCCACTGCCCTTACCATCACCGACATAAACGTTTCTGCCGGGGATGCCGAATTGTGGCAGGACGGCAAGCGAATCGGCAGGCTCACCAAGCATGCGGCAGGGCATGCCACCTTCTGGGAATTGGGTCCGAACTAACCCTCGCCCTCGCCCGCAGGTTTCGAATTGAGCTGGACGTAATTCTGCAGGCCCATGCGCTCGATCATATCGAACTGCGTTTCGAGGAAATCGACATGCTCTTCCTCGCTTTCGAGGATCCGCTCGAAGATCTCGCGAGTGGTATAGTCCCGCACCTCTTCGCAATGGGCGATCGCATCCTTCAACAGCGGAATGGCTTCCATCTCCACTGCCAGATCGGCCTTCAGGATTTCATCGACCGTCTCGCCGACCTTGAGCTTGTGAATCGCCTGGAAGTTCGGGAGACCGCCAAGAAACAGGATACGCTCCGCCAGCACATCGGCATGCTTCATCTCGTCGATGGATTCATGCCGCTCGTATTCGGCCAGCCTGGTCACGCCCCAATCGGCAAGGACCCGATAGTGCAGCCAATACTGGTTGATCGCGGTCAACTCGTTCGTGAGCGCCTTGTTGAGGAATTCGAGGACCTTGGAATCGCCCTTCATGGCTTATCGCTCCGCTGAATTTCGAGTTATGGCCTTATGCGCTTCGGAGCAGCACGCCGCAAGGACGGAATCGAGAAAAAATGGCGGAATTCCGCCATTGCGAGCGATTGTCAGTAGCGAAAACTAAGCCGCGACGGTGGTAGGCTTGAAGGCCATTTCGCGCTCTTCGAAGAGGATCGCATCGGCCTCATTGAGGCAGGAACCGCAAGCCGGTTGCTTACCTAATGAGGCATAGCAGGCTTCCGCATCGCCCGGGCAGCGCCGCGCTGCACTGCGCAGTTCACTCTCCCTGATGGCGTTGCAAATGCAGATGTACACGGCGCTCACGATTCCCTTGCGATTGATTCGCAAGAGCGTATGTAATGCGAGTTAGTCGCAATAGCAAGCCGTCATCGCCTGAGTGCGAAGACTTTGCCGTAGGTCATACAACGCCACACCCATTCAAGCGGGCCATATCGGAAACGAATCAGCCACGGCTGGGACCACGCCAGCATTGCTATCCACGCTGTGAGTACGACGACATAGAGTTCAACGCGGCCCAACTGGCCGAATAAATCGAAACCCCAATTGCCAAATATCATCAGCATGACGAGAGATGTGCCGATGTAATTGGTAAAAGCTGCCCGTCCCGCAGCCGAGATCCGGTCTCCAATCCAGTTTCCCGCATGCGGTGCATAAAGCGCCAACAGCGCAGCAAGCCCAAGCGTCATGAACAACCGCGGAAAATGAGACCAGCCGATGTGAGCTGCGAGCACATTATAGTAGGTAAAGCCTCCTTCCATGGTCATCGAGGCGATAATCGCCGTCAACAACCCGCCGACCGCCAAACCCGCCCACCCCCAAATGCGCTGCGTTCTCGGATCCCATTCCCCGCCAAACAGGCCAAAGCGGTAAAGCGCCATCCCGATTAGCATCAGGGGCAGCGTTTCGAACACGAGCAGCCAGGCATTGACCAGCGGATCTGTGCCATGTTCCTCTATCGTGTGGGATACGAACTCCAGGTAAGTCCCTTCCTGCTGGATCGCAGTCTCGGCTCTGCCGTCGGCCAAATCCGTCTCTGCGGCCTTGATGAATTCGCTTCGAACCTCACTAAGCGCCGCGCTGTCGGGCTTCGGCCCGTCGGCGGTCACCTGCATGAAAGTCATACCGATCGCGTAGAAGATACCTCCCGCAATGTACCCGAGAATGCCCAGGATTAACTGGTTTCGCGCGCTCAGATTGATGAAGAGCAGAACTGCAACCAAGCCACTCACTGCATAGGCAAAGAGGATATCGCCCCGCCAGATCAGATAGAAATGGATCAGCCCGAACAGGCCCAGCCACAGCAGGCGTTTTACCTGCAGCCAACGGCTCGCACCCTTTGCCCAGGCCTTCTCCATGAACAGGTAAAGGCCTGCGCCGAAGAGGATCGTGAACAGGCCGCGCATCTTGCCATCTATCAGCACCAGTTGTGCCGCCCACATCCAGTCCTCCGCGTCAGAGTGGCCGGTGGTGAATGCCTCGGGATACATATACGCGGTGAAGGGCTGACCCATCGAAAAGATGTTGGCAGCCAGAATGCCCATGACAGCGATGCCGCGAATGAAGTCGAGACTGGCGATTCGTCCGCCCTGAACCGAAACCGGTTGTGGCCGATCGGGAGTAGAGCCTTCGGAAATCATACGTGCCGTCATCCTGCCACCCCCGAAACGCAAAGCCTTGGAGCATTCCAATTCTGGGTCAGTGCATCCCTGCGGGCGTGTGAAGCAAGGGCAATCTGCACCAGATCCCAACCGCAATGCCTCCCGGACCGGCAAATGTTTCAGGGTATTAACCCTAAATTAGGGGTAGTCTGCGATCCCCCTGTTTCGAGACCGCCGCAAACTAGCGGCACATGGAATTGATACAGGCGCTACAGGGGGACCTAGCCTTGCGTGTACTGGCTTTGGCATCACAGAAGGGCGGATCGGGTAAGACCACGCTTTCGGGACATCTCGCCGTTCAGGCCCAGCGAGCGGGCGCAGGCCCGGTCGTCCTGATCGACATCGATCCGCAGGGATCGCTCGCCGACTGGTGGAACGAGCGCGAAGCGGAGCTTCCCGCTTTCGCCCAGACGACTGTCGCACGGCTCGCCGCTGACCTTGCGATCCTGCGCCAGCAGGGCTTCAAGCTTGCGGTTATCGACACTCCGCCGGCGATCACCATGGCGATCCAGTCGGTCATTTCCGTCGCAGAGCTCATCGTCGTCCCCACCCGTCCCAGCCCGCACGACCTGCGCGCTGTCGGTGCTACGGTCGACCTCTGCGAACGGGCGGGCAAATCCCTGATTTTCGTGGTCAACGCCGCAACCCCGAAAGCCAAGATCACTTCGGAAGCGGCCGTTGCCCTTTCGCAGCACGGTACGGTCGCACCGATCACACTGCATCACCGCACCGATTTCGCCGCATCGATGATCGACGGCCGAACGGTTATGGAAGTCGATCCCGAAAGTCGCTCGGCTGCCGAGGTCACGGCCCTGTGGAAGTACATTTCCGACCGGCTTGAAAAGCAGTTTCGACGCACCGTCTTTGCAGCGCCCGGCCAGCAGGCCGCGCAGCAACCAGGTGCCTATCGCCCCGCCGGTGGCTTCGGCCGTCGGGTCGCCCAGTAAGAGCAACAAGGTAAGGCGGAGACCAGCCGGATGTCGGACGCCAATTTCGCTTCTCTTTCCTCAACCCTCCTTGCACGCAAGGGCGGGGCAAAGCCTGCCATGCGTCCGCAATCGGCCGTCCTCGGACCGGTTGATGGCGCGTCGGCTGCCGCAAATCTCGAAGACCTCGGCTGGAACGACATGGGCGAAGATGCGCCTGTTTCCCAGTCGGAGCAATCCATTTCGTCCGCGACTTCGAGCAGCCCTCGATCGTTGGCCGAATCGGGCCTGATCAAGAAGCCCGCTCTTCCTCCGATCGATGAACGCGACGAACTCGACACCGCAGAAGGGGACAACTCGACCCGTGTGGTATCGATAAGCCCGCTGCAGTCCAAGGAAAGCAGCAACGGCCACAACGAAGTTCGCGAATCGCTCGACCGCATTGCCACCAAGCTGGAGGGTAAGAGGGTTTTCGAGGCCGACAACGAAGACGAGGAAGAATATTCCGACGATGCGGAAGAGACCTCTTCCGAAGCAGTCCTTCCAAAAGCCATCAAGCCTGCGCCGGCCCGCTCCAAAACGGCCGCCAAGGGCAAACGCGCAGCTTTCACGCTGCGTCTGGATCCGGAGCGTCATCTCATGCTGCGCCTGGCCTGCACCGTTCGCGGCAGCAGCGCACAGCAGCTCGTGACCGACGCTCTCGATGGCCTGCTGGCCGAAATGCCGGAAATAGCCATGCTCGCCGCCCAGGTGCAGCGCAGGCCGAATTGAACTTGAAGGACGTGGGATCGCCTTTTCAGGGGTAATAAAATGACGAACAGGAATACCACCTTCATCCGGCTCGCCGTTACCACAGCGCTCGCGACCAGCGCCCTCGCCGGCTGCACCGGCAAGCTCGCACCGACTGCATCCAACTCTGCCCACAAAGCTGAAGTGGCACTCGCAGAAGGCAAGACAAACAAGGCGGTTTCGCATGCAGAGGCAGCCGTTCTCGCGAGCCCGCGCGATGCTTACACCCGCACATTGCTTGGCAACGCCTATCTCGAAGCGGGCCGCTTCGCCTCGGCCGCCACGACCTTTCAGGACGCCATCGCCCTCGGAGGCACTTCTCCACGCACGGTAATAAGCCTTTCGCTGGCGCAGACCGGGATGGGCGATCGTGCTGCCGCAATCTACACTCTCGAACGCTACGAAGCGGCGCTGGATCCGGCCGATCTCGGTCTGGCCCTCGCGCTCGCTGGGCAGCCGCAGCGGGGTGTACACATACTGTCTAACTCGCTGCGTTCCGGCAACAATACTGCCAAGATCCGCCAGAACCTCGCCTATGCATATGCCATGTCGGGGCAATGGCGCGAAGCCCGCCTGATGGTCGCCGAAGATGTCCCTGCCGACAAGGTTGGCGAGCGGATGGCCGAATGGGGTGCGCTGGCGCATCCCGAACTTTATCGCACCCGCGTTGCAGCCTTGCTAAAGGTCGATATCGTAGCCGACCCGGGTCAGCCGACGATGCTCGCATTGTCGAACAATCCGAGCGTCGACATGCTCGCATCGGAAAATGACGCGCCCGTCGTTGAGGATACGCCGGAAACGGAATTTGCCTATTCACAAGAACTTCCGGCAGTCCGACCGGCTGCAATCGAACGCATCGACCTCGATGACGAGGAAGCTCACGCGCCCCAGCCTGTGATTGCCGCTTCGCAAGCTGCGACGCCGGTTGATGTCGCGCCGATACGGCGTCAAGCATCGGCGGACGAGGCCCCCGTCCGGTCAACCACCAAAGCTCCTCGTAAGGCACCAGTTGCAGCTCCCGCTCCATCGCTTGCGCGCGGCGACTACAATATCCAACTCGGCTCCTATTTTTCTATGAAGGACGCCGAGCTTGGCTGGGATAAATTCCAGGCAATGTATCCGGATCTCGCCGACGCCGAGCGCGTGATCAGCAAGGCTCGCGTCAACGGCAAGATCTATTACCGGGTGGCTGCCGTGGGATATGCCAAGGACGCGGCCCGAGCGCTGTGCTCAAGCGTCAAGGGCAAGGGAGGTGGCTGCATTGCCTATGCCCGCAGCAACCCGCTTCCGGGCGCTCTCGATAACAGCAACATACGGGTGGCCGCGCGCTGAGAAGTCTGCAGGCATCCCATAACAACTACTGCAACCCCTCCCGGACATAATTCGGGAGGGGTTTTCTTATCTAGATTTCAACCCGTACGCCGCCCTTCCATAGCGCAGTGACCCGTCCCTGCGTCGGCTGCCCGTCGAATGGGGTATTGCCGGCTGTGGCAGCCATCTTGGAGCTCTGGATGATCCATGGCTTGTCCGGGTCGACCACAGCGACATCCGCCTCGTAGCCTTCCACAAGGCTGCCCGCGCGCACCCCGAGGAGCCGCGCAGGATTGGTGGATACCAGCTCGAACGCCCGTGCAAGGTCGATGACCTCGTCCCGCACCAGCGAAAGCGCCATCGCGAGGAGGGTCTCCGCACCCGCCATGCCGGGCTCCGCGTCACTGAAAGGCAGGCGCTTGTCCTCGGGGCCGCGTGGATCGTGTCCGCTTGCAATCACATCGATCGTGCCGTCGGCTATCGCCTCGCGAACTGCGTGCCTATCCGCCTCGGAGCGCAAGGGCGGCGACAGGCGGGCAAAAGTCCTGAATTCCGCCGTGGCGAGATCGGAAAGCATGAAATGCGCCGGCGTCACACCAGCCGTTACGCGCAGACCATCTTTCTTCGCTCTTCGGACAAGTTCCAGGCCCCGGCGCGTAGTGACCTGCCGAAAGTGTATCTGCGCAGCCGCCATTTCCGCGAGCGCTAGGTCGCGAGCGATCGCTATAGCCTCGGCTTCACAGGGTGCGCTCGGCAGGCCGCGACGGGTGGCATATTCCCCAGCGGTCGCAACAGCATCACCCACCAATGCGGCATCTTCGGCATGGCAGAAAACGGGCAGATCCAGCATCGCGGCATATTGTAGCAATCGGAGCATGACCCCGCTGTCGGCAATCCACTGACGCCCAGTGGCAATACCCTTGGCACCAGCCTCTTGCATCAAGGCGATCTCGGCGATTTCCCGACCATCAAGGCCTCGCGTCGCAGCAGCCAAGGGATGCACCCAAAGGTCCGGTTTGCCGCTTTTCGCTATGTAGGAGACACGGCTCGGCAAATCGAGCGGCGGCATCTGGTCCGGCATCAAGGCAGCACGCGTGATCCCGCCGAAATGGAACGCGGGCTTGTCGATCGCAAAGACGCCCAGGTCGACGAGACCAGGAACGACCAGCCGTCCCTTTGCATCGACGGTATCGCCTTCGGCCTGCGCAGCTATCTTGCCGTCCACCATGTGAAGCGAACCTTCACGTATGCCATCGGACGTTACGATGCGGCCATTGACGATTGTTATGGGGGACAGCTGCTTCATGCGATGTCTCCCCAGCCTTCTACACCTCGCGTGCGGCGGGTCAGAACATCGAGGCAGGACATGCGGATCGCCACACCCATCTCGACCTGCCGGGTAATGATCGAACGGTCGATCATGTCGGCCACATCGCTGTCGATCTCCACCCCCCTGTTCATAGGACCGGGATGCATTACCAGCGTATCGTTCTTGGCCTTCGCGAGCCGTGTCTTGGTCAGGCCGTAGAGATGATGATATTCTCGCGCCGACGGAATGAACTGGCCGCTCATCCGCTCGCTCTGGAGGCGGAGCATCATCACCACGTCCGCGCCTTCAAGAGCGGCATCGAAATCATGAAACACTTCCGCGCCCATCGCTTCGATACCGACGGGCATGAGGGCTGGCGGCGCGCATAGCCTCACGCTTGCGCCCAGCGCTTGAAGGCAGAGCAGGTTGGAACGCGCCACGCGACTGTGGAGGATGTCTCCGCAGATCACGATCGTCTGACCGGTGAAATCCTCTGCGGCCTCGCCCCTTTCACGCAGTGCATGGCGCAGCGCAAGCGCATCGAGCAGTGCCTGCGTCGGGTGTTCGTGCTGGCCGTCGCCTGCGTTCAGCACCGGGCAGTCGACCTTGTCCGCGATCAATCCCGTGGCGCCGCTCGATCCATGACGGATCACGATCGCATCAGCACGCATCGCATTCAACGTGATCGCGGTATCGATCAGCGTCTCGCCCTTCTTCACGGAAGATTGCGCGGCGTGCATATTGACTACGTCCGCGCCAAGCCTCTTGCCCGCGATCTCGAAGCTGAGCAGCGTGCGAGTGGAATTCTCGAAGAAAGCATTGATGATCGTTAGTCCGGCCAGCGTATCGACGTGTTTCGAGCGCTGGCGGTTCAATGCGACCCACTGCTCCGCCTCATCGAGCAGGAAGAGGATTTCGTGCCGCTCCAACTGGCCAATGCCAAGCAGGTCGCGATGCGGGAATGCCAGCGCGCCCGCAGGATAGCGGGCCGCGTGAGGCGAAGAGTCCGTGCATGTCATTAAAGTCACGCCCTTAGTCGAGAGCTATCTACCCCTCAAGCATAATCCGGTGGCGCAACGTCGCACCCTCCCCTAGATTTACCGGGAAAGTACTTCAGGGGACGAATTCTCATGCATTTCGCAGGCAAGGTCTGGCGCTTGCTGGTCGGTATCAAGGACGGTTTCGTCCTCCTCTTCATGTTGCTCTTCTTCGGGCTGCTTTTCGCGATACTGACCGCCAGGCCAAGTCCGGCGCAAGTGCGCGAAGGGGCGTTGCTGCTGGAACTAGATGGCGTGATTGTCGAAGAACGCACGCCTATCGATCCACTGGCCGCATTGCTGGCGGGAAGCGCTCCGGTCGGTGAATATCAGGCTCGCGATCTGGTGCGTGCGCTGGATTCTGCAGCGAACGACGAGCGCATCACCGCCGTGGTTTTGGACCTCGACCGCTTTCTCGGCGCAGGCCAGGTTCATCTGGCGCAGGTGGGTGAAGCGCTCGATCGTGTTCGGGCAGCCGAAAAGCCCGTGCTTGCCTATGCCACGGCATATGCCGATGACGGCGTATTCCTTGCCTCCCATGCAAGTGAAGTCTGGGTCAATCCGCAAGGCGGCGCCTTCGTAGCCGGGCCGGGCGGCAACCGTCTCTACTATGCCGGTCTTCTCGAGAAGCTGAACGTCAACGCCCGGGTGTACAAGGTCGGCACTTACAAGAGCGCGGTAGAGCCTTACACGGAGACCGGCATGTCCGCTCCCGCGCGCGAAAATGCGCAAGCCCTTTACGGTGCCCTGTGGGAAGAATGGCAGGCCAATGTCAAAAAGGCCCGGCCTGGTGCGGACCTCGCGCTGGTAAGCGGCGATCCCGCAGCCTGGGTCGAGGCGGCCGAGGGCGATCTCGCCACTGCGGCACTCAACGCCGGCCTTGTCGACAAGCTTGGTACACGTATCGAGTTCGGCGAACGCGTGGCCGAGGTCGTCGGCGAAGACGACTGGAGCGAGATGCCGGGTAGCTATCCGTCGACCACCCTGGCCGCCTGGCTGGAAGAGAACCCCTGGACGACCGAAGGACGCGAAATCGGCGTGGTCACAATCGCCGGCGAAATCGTCGACGGTGAGGCGGGTCCCGGTACCGCGGGTGGGACGCGCATTGCGACCTTGCTCGACGAAGCGCTCGATCGCGATTTCGCAGGGCTGGTCGTGCGCATCGACTCCCCAGGTGGTTCGGCACTGGCTAGTGAAGAAATCCGCGACGCGATCCTGCGCCACAAGGCGAAAGACATTCCTGTCGCAGTGTCGATGGCCAATGTCGCGGCCAGCGGCGGCTATTGGGTTGCGACTCCCGCCGATCGAATCTTCGCCGAACCCGAAACGATCACGGGATCGATCGGAATTTTCGCCTTCATCCCGACTTTCGAAGAAGCGGCGAGCAGTCTCGGTGTGACCAGCGACGGAGTGAAGACAGGTCCGCTCTCCGGGCAACCGGATCTCATCGCCGGTTTTACTCCCGAGGTGGACCGCATTCTGCAAGCCTCGATCGAAGACGGATATAATGATTTCCTGACCCGCGTCGGAGCGTCACGAAACATGACGCTCGATCAGGTTGACCGTGTCGGCCAAGGTCGTGTCTGGGATGGCGGTACGGCGCGACAACTACGCCTCGTCGACGAATATGGCGGAATGGAAGAGGCGCTTGCCTGGGTCGCTCGTCAGGCGGAACTCGGTGAAGAAGACTGGTCGCCGGTCTATCTTGGCGATGATCGTGGCACCGCGGACACCATCCTGCGCCAATGGCTCATAGGCGAAGAGGAAGCAGGTGGACGTGACGTTTTCGCCATGGTGAGCAACCAGCAGCGTGCCACTGTGGGGATGATCATTCTGGACGCACAGCGCCTGCTCGCTACCAGTGGAATTCAGGCCTATTGCCTCGTCTGTCCTTCTCCTAGCATTGCACGAGCACAGGCCGAGCGCGGCTTCGACGGATTCCTGCGACAGGTGGGAGCGTTCCTCTCGGACTGATACGCTTGCCATGCCGTGATTCGCCGCGTAAAGGCGCGCGCCTGCCCGGCGCTGGCGCGCCAATTCGGGGCGGGCGCGTAGCTCAGTGGTAGAGCACACCCTTCACACGGGTGGGGTCGCAAGTTCAATCCTTGCCGCGCCCACCATTTTTTCCCTTAAATCATAGGCTTTTGTAGCGCCTCGCCGCGAAGGTCAGTTTCGCTCGATGCGGAACATTGCAGGAAAATACGGCTCGTTTCGGCTTCCGTCCGTACAATTCCCGTACAAGGGTTCACGCTGCGTTCCGCTCGATGAGGCTCAGGCCGGTGGCCTTTTCGGCCTCCTTAAGACCGCGATAGAACGCCTCGTGGATCTTGCCCTGCGTGTCCTCTGCATGGGTGTAGGTCCGCTTCATCAGATTGGTGTCGCTCCACCCGCCCCATTCGCCGGCGGCCTTCTCGTCGAGCCTCTGGCGGACGTTCATCTCTTGGCCGAAGCCGTGACGGCCGGCGCTGTGGAATGGGATGAACTCGATGCCAGCTTTCTCGATCGCCGATTCCCAAGCCTTGCGAGGTGCAGTGCGGTCGGCGTAGCCGAACAGGCGCAGGTTCTTCGGTTTCCTCTCCCACCCGCGCGGCCATAGCTTCGGCAGGTTGGCGAGCTCGACAACCAGCTCCTTCGGTATTCGTAGCCAGCGGTCGGGCTGGCCCTTCGCCCCGGGAACGCAGGCCTTGAAGTTCTGCAGGTCGAGATGCTTGCTAGGGTGCATCGCGGTCGCCTGCCCGATGCGGGCACCGGTCACGAACATGAACAGCGCAAGCGCGGCAACCTTGCGATCGGCGTGGGCGCGGAATTGGAGAAGCCATTCCCAGCTGCCGGGCGGATACTTTTTCCGGCCGGTGTTTCCGCGCGCTTTGTCCTGCGCGACCTTCTCCGACTTGCTGAAGCCCTTCACGCGGATGGGAGGACACTTGCCGAGATCGTGGGCATTGTTGATCACCGCCCTCACCGGGCTGACGACCTGCCGGGTCCATGTGGCGGTGCCTGCATTGGGGTAGAGCTGTGCGCCGAGAGACCGAACGGTCTTCGGTGTGATCTGCGTGACCGGCGTTTCACCGATCTCGGCTACGATGGGAATGAGATAGGCTGCAGTCTTGGCATCTGCTTCGTAAAGCAGGATCGCCTCGGCGAAGGTCAGCGCGTGTTCGTCGCCGACAAGGAAACGACGGATCCGCCGCGCTTCTTCGTCCCTGCACCAGGCCCATGCGCCCGCTTCGTCAGATGTTCCAGTGCTCTGGCGGACATATTCCCCGATCGGTTGCCCCTGGTGGACGATGCGGCCGCGGGCCCAGAACGTGTTTCCGCGGCGGTAGATTTCGAGGGACATTGACGGGCATCCTCCATGATCTGCTCCAGCTGGGCGGGCGTGATCAGCATAGCGCGGCCGATTTTGTGACAGGCGCCGAGCCGATTCGCTCGCTCTCGGAGAGTGCGTTCGGATACCTCGAATCCTCGCTCAGCCAAAATGGCGACCCAATTGGCGGGCGTTTGTCCCTGATCGATCGTGGCGCAGCCGGTGGTGTTCATGCGGCCACGCTCTCCTGACTTCGGCATTTGGTAGCGTTTGCCCGAACGAGCGCTTCGACCAAAGGCGGGCAGACGCTGTTGCCGCATTTGGCGACCTGCGCGGTCTTGGTGAATTTGCGACCCTCGGCGTCGTGCTCGATCACGTAATCGGGCGGGAAGCCTTGGGCGTTGAAGAGCTCGCGCGGCGTGAGCATGCGAAGGCCGATATCGACGATCACATATTCCTCGCCGGCGATGGTGACGGTTACCAGGCCGAAGCGGTCATTGACCGTGACGGTGCCCAGCGGGCCGTCGAGTGGGTGACCGTCGCTTTCGTTTCCGTAGTACTTGATGAGGAAGGCGCGAACTTCTGCCATGTGTGTGCCGCCTGCGCAGACTGTGTGCAGAGGTTCTTCGACCGAGACACCGCTTGATGCTGCATGGCTCTCTTCTCCGCCGCGCAGCTTGACCAAATTACTCGTGACCAGCTGTTGCTGGCTTCCCTTAGTGGCCACCGTGGAAATCGGTGCATTGGCCGCTCGCCCCGGCAAGTTCTCGTTTCGCGGTCCGCCGTTCGCCTGCATCATGTGGGCCACGGCAAGAGCGTGTTTGCATCCACCGGCGACCACAGTGCCGAGGGGCTTTTCCGCGTTGATAGCGCGTGGAGCCTGCCCCTCCCTTTCACCATATCCGGTCTGCACCAGGTGGGCCGCGACGACGCCCAGCGGCGCACTACCGCCCGGTCGCTTGATGTAAGAGTTCGCTGTGACGGTCGCGAGCGGCTCCCCGGCATCATGGCCGATGGCCCCGTTACGAAACTTGGTGACGTGCGGGACGATCAACGCCTGCTCGCCTCTGTTTGCCCCGGTGACGGTGGGCAGCGGATCCTGCAGGTCCGTACCGCGCGCCGGATTGCCGTGATGGGTGAGTGGTGCGACGAAGGGCGTCACCAGAGCCTGCTCGCCACCCTTGGCCGTCGTGATCGTGCGCAGCGGCTCATCGCCGGGATAGAAGCGGTCTCCTGCCCAGTTCGTATCGCAAATCGGCACGATAAAAGGCGACGGGTTGTTCAGGACGAACTTGACGATGCCGTGTGCGATGCGGCGCAACGTCTTCTCGGCCAGCGGCTTCTTGCGCTCGAAGATCGATGGACAAGGAATCGACCAGTCGATGATTTCCGCCGCGGTGCGCCACGGTTTGAGCTTCCCGGCGTTCACGCCCTCGCTATCCGGAGCGCCATGCGTAGGCTTCGGCCAAACGATCGGCTCACCATCGCGCCGGGCGATCATGAAGAAGCGCTTGCGAATCGTGGGCGCGCCGTAGTCGCAGGCACGGAGCTCGCGGAACTGAAGTTTGTAACCGGCCTTGCGCAGTTCGCGACACCACTTCTCGAATGTCTCGCCCCGCCGCTCCTTGATTGGTTTCCCCTCTTCGCAGAGCGGCCCCCATGTACGGAATTCCTCGACGTTCTCGAGGAGGATTAGGTTCGGCTTCACACGTTGCGCCCAGAGGACGACAACCCATGCGAGGTCACGGATCGACTTCTCTCGCGGCTTTCCGCCTTTCGCCTTGCTGAAGTGCTTACAATCGGGAGAGAACCAAGCGAGGTCGACGGGCTCGCCGCCCGTGACTTCGCGGGGATCGACCTGCCAGATGTTGTTCCGGATATGCTTGGTGCCCGGGTGGTTGGCCTCGTGCATCCGGATCGCTGCTTCATCATGATTGATGGCGATATCCACGGCACGGCCGATAGCTGCTTCGATGCCGGTGCTGGCACCGCCGCCCCCAGCGAAGTTGTCGACGATCAGGCCGTTCACGGCGTCATCACTGCGAAGAGGAAGAACAGGCCGAAGAAGCCGAGCATGATGATAGTGCCCTGCGCAAACGCCCATGCGAGCCGGCGCTGCGGATTTGGGGCATACTCCATCGGGAGAATCTTGCCGTGCTTCCTGAGGCGCAAGCTGGGGTCGCTATAGGGCTTCGGGTGCAGCCAGCTGTCGGGGCGGGAATGGTGCGTCATGCCGCTTCCTTCTCTTGCTCTTCGATGGGGAATTCGGAGGGGCAGCCGAGGTAGATCGCGAGGCTGTCGAGAGCGTGGTGGCGCAAGGACAGGTCCAAGGTGCGGCGGTCCTCCCAGCCAATATCTTCGGCGGCCGCGCGGGCCTTGCCGCCGGCAGCGTCACGGGCGCGGGTGAGTTCGGCCTGCCAGACTTTGCGCTTCGGGCCTTGCTCGAGCAGGATGTAGCGCGCGTAGACGTCGGTCAGCTTGCGCTCTTCCTGCCAGTATCCGAGCAGAGCATCGCAATCGGCAGGTCGCGCTCCGGCGGTGAGCGCGATCGACAGCCAGCAGCGCAGCAGCTTCTCGCCCTCGGCCCGATCGAACCGGCGGTCAGCGACAGCCGCATCGACCGAAGCCTTGCGCCGGCGGTATTCGTCGGCAGCGAGACGGGCCAGCGCGCTCACTTCGCCCTCGCCTTCCTGCGCTTCGATTTGGTCTGACCTGCTTCGAAAGCTTGCTTCTCGGTTTTGCAAAGCTGGCCGGGCTCGAGCGTGCGGTTGCCGCTGGCGTCTCGACTTGCGGCATGGTGCGGGCGTGCGTCGACGCGGACCAGGCAGCTGCCGTCGTCATTGCGGCGGAGCACGGTGCAGGGCTGGCATGTGCCTGCGATGAAGCCTTTCGAACCGGTGAAGGGAAACGGGACGGGTGTCTGAAGCATGGGATTCTCCGTTGCAATACCCCGCACCTAAATGCGGGATATATCCCGTGTCAACAGATTTTGCGGGATTTG
Source organism: Qipengyuania huizhouensis (assembly GCF_019711635.1). Lineage (GTDB taxonomy): Bacteria > Pseudomonadota > Alphaproteobacteria > Sphingomonadales > Sphingomonadaceae > Qipengyuania > Qipengyuania huizhouensis. Next base: position 182,707 of record NZ_JAIGNT010000001.1, read on the forward strand.
TCCCGCTCGCCCCGTGGGTGTCCCGTGGTTACGTTCTTCTAATGAGCAAATTCGTGTCCATAGATGTTGAAACCGCCAACAGCTTCATGGGAAGCATCTGTCAGATTGGCGCCGTACGGTTTTCGCAGGGCCGACCGACCGAAGAGAAAATGTGGCTGGTCGATCCCAAAACCGACTTCGATGAGATTAATATTTCGATCCACGGTATCGATGAAGAGAGGGTCCGTGGGTGCCCGGCCATTCCAGTTGCCCTTGGAGAGCTTCGAGAGTTCATCGAGGACGATGTGGCCGTTTGCCACACCCACTTCGACCGCGTCGCGATCGCTCAGGCTTGCGAGGGCCATCAACTGGCGGCCTTCCAATGCCGATGGCTGGACAGCGCCCGAGTTGCCAGGCGCACTTGGACGGAAGTGGCGAGAAGGGGATATGGTCTCGCCGCCCTTGCCGCGCGGCACGGTATTGAGTTCAGGCACCATGACGCACTGGAGGATGCTCGGGCAGCAGGTCTAATTCTTCACTTGGCTCTCGCAGAGAGCTCCCTGTCGATTGAAGACTGGCTCGACCAGGTCGAAAGATCGATAACTCCAGCTGGAACGGTTACGCGAACTGGAGAAGGCGACGGTCCACTTCTGGGCGAGTGCATCGTTTTCACAGGTGCCCTGGCGATGCCACGGGCGCAGGCTGCTGATAGAGCCGCGTCTCTGGGGGCGGATGTTGGCTCTACGGTCAGCAAAAAGACCACAATCGTGGTCGTAGGCGATCAAGATCTAGATAAACTTGCTGGTCACTCGAAGAGTAGCAAGCACCGCAAGGCCGAAAAAATGATTGTCGACGGTCACCCTATCCGGATCCTCGCAGAGTGCGATTTCAACGCGTTTTAGCCGAAGAGCAGATCCGTCTGCTGCAAGATACGATGGACTCTCGCGATCCGGCTTTTGGGCACGGTGAAGGTGAGCGCGGGATTGAACTGCTCGAGGACCAGTTCACGCGCATTCTGCCGCACGAGGCGTTTCACAAGCACGCTGACGACCTCATCGCTGTCGCCGGCATTGAGTTGAACTAATACATAGTCTCCCGGCCCGGCCGGACGGCGAGGATCGACAATTCCAACTTCGCCTGGTTCAAAGCGCGGCTGCATGCTCTCGCCGTGGAAATATACCGCGTAGAGATCTCGGGCTCCACGTAGTGCTGGAGGGCGGGCTATCATCCGCACATGGTAGTCTTCATCGAAGCTAGAGCGCTCGATTTGGACCATTTTCCCGCTCTCGTCACAGACTTCCAGATCCGCACAGTCGCCAGTGCCTACAAGCGGAATGCCTGGCTCACTACGACTGGTAGTGAGATCGATCGGCCTCTCCGACAAGCCGACTTCGCTCCTGACCTGCTCCGAATCTTTGCTGTAGCCGAGCAAGTAATCTGTCGTCGTCCCCAGAACTTGCGCCATCCGCGCAAGATTATCTGCTGTCGGCAAATGACCCCGGCGCTTGATGTCGCGGATCAGATCAGGCTTGCCCGTGACATCGATCGAAAGCTGTCGCTCGCTGAGGTCGAACTTTTTCCTCAGTTCCGTAATCCGGTCGAGAAGCGAGGTTTCCTGCGGGTTTGCCATAGCACGGGAAGTATCCCGCAAAAGCGTTAGGATTGGTAGCGGGATAAACCCCGTTGACATGTGCGGGATATGTCCCGCATATGGAGCGAATGAACTCACCCGCTACCATTCCGCTTCGCGACCGGTTGCTTGCAGCTGCCGGTGCTTGGACCGCCTCTACTGGTCGGTCTTCTGGTGCACTCTCCGCTCGTGTCATGGACGATGGTAAGACGCTTGATCGTCTGGCTGAAGACCCCGGCCGGGCAGTCTACGATACGACCATCTCGAAGTTCGCGAAATTTTTGGTCGATCCGGAAAACTGGCCGGAAGGCGAGGTTGCTGATGAGGCGAAGGCGCTGGCTCATGTGGTCGGTGTTAGCGCGCCCGCCCCTGCCCTGTCTGCTGGACAGACGGACAATGCGTCCAGCGCGCAGGAGAAGGCGGCATGAGCGCGCTTACCAACCTCGGCGCGGCAGAGCCCTTCAAGCTCGACCGGCTATTTGTCTTCCCGAGCCTTTCTGGCAACCATCTCGTCGGCGACGGTGCGAAGATGGTCAGCGACGGCTACGAAGTGCTCGACGCGGTAGTAAAGGCGCAATTCTCGCGCTCCCTCGGCTTCATCCAGCTTGATGCAGACAAACTCGGCACCGGTGTCGTCGAAGAAGGTGCCGACTTCCAGCGCTCCCTCGTGGCTGAATTCGATGATTTCCATGACACTCCCTCTTCCGCTGAATCGCTGCGTAACCGAGCAGTTCGAGATTCCCAAGGCGCCGGAGATCACACATGAGCGCTTTCGCACGAATCAAGCGCGCAGTGCGTCAGGCCATCTCGGCATGCGGTGGCATCGATGGTGCCGCAGCAACGATTGAGAAGAGCCGCAGCCTGGTGGGCAGCTGGCACAACCCGAACCAGCACGATCTGCCGACGCTGGCCGATGCCCATGCGATCGACGAGATCGCGGTGATCGAAGGCAGGCGGCCCGAGATCGTCAGCGCGATGGCGCGCGAGCTGGGCGGGGTCTATCTGCAGCTGCCGCAGGTCACCGGCAATGGCGAGACGCTGGCGCTACGCGTGTGCGAACTGGCCAAGGAGCTTGGCGATGTGTCCGCCCGCGTGGGCGAGGCGGTTGCCGACGGGGCAGTCACTCCGCGTGAAGCCGCCAGCGTCGAGACCGAAGTCGACGACCTGATCGAACGTGCCGTCATGTTGCGCGCCGAGCTGCAGAAGCTGCAGGGCGATGCGGTTGTGTCGATCGGCATCGGCAAGCGGGACGTGCACTGAGATGGGCGCGGGAGTTGCCCATGCGGACACGGCGGGGTTCCGGATCGGGCCGCTGACGACCTATGCCGACTGCGCGGCGATGACCGACTGGGCCAATCGCGCGCAACCGGGCGACGAGATGATCTATGCAACCGGACCCGTGCTTGGCGACCATGCCGCGGCGCGTTCGGCGCGGTCGATGGCCGAGCGGGGGCTAGTCGAGTTGTTCCAGCGCCGCTCGGGGCGGGCGAACTGCTTCGATTACTGCGCCAGACGTTTGCGTCCTACCGCTTCTCTGCTTGAGGACGGGGAGAACCCTTCGAGCGCAACCTCTCTTCCGGACCCCCTCACGCTGCCGCTCGACGAAGCGCGGGTTTACCAATGCGTGGCGCAGGCCGCGCATGCGGGCGAGGCATGCCCCAGCCTCGCCCGCCTTGCCACCCGGTGCCATCTCGAAAGCCGGTTCCGCGCGAAATACCTGCTCGGCCGCCTTTGCGAGCTCGGACTGCTGACCAAGCATGACCGTAGCGCCGATGCGCGCCGCGATGCGCCGATGGTCTTCACTGTCGCGCTGCTCGCAAAAACTACCAGGGGGGAGACAGGATGAGCGGATCAGGACTTCTTCCAGCGATCCCGCCCGGGATAGCGCTGCGTCTTTCCGCCGAAGTTTCCGACTTTGCCGAGGGCGAGGCGGTGAGTGAGACGGTGGGTCGACGCACCGAGCGTGCCGACACGCTTTGCTACCTTGCCCGCAAACGCGACAATGCGCTCCGCATCGCCTCGCGCAGTCCCGACCAGGAAGAGCATGCGCGATCCACCGCGCGCGCCATGTCGGTTGCGATCGACGATCTTTCGGGCGGGCTTCACGAAGGTGAGAGCCTCGTCAGTGCTAGGCCAAGCGCCTGCGGCTTGGAAAAGGTCGCGTGATGCAGAACCGTTCCTCCGCAGTCATGCAGCAGCGCAGCGAGCCGCACACTTCGCTCGACGACTTCCCCACCCCGCCTTGGGCCACTCGCGCGCTTTGCGAATGGCTGAAGTCGCGCGGGGAAGATATCGAAGAATTCACGGTGCGGGAGCCCGCTGCCAATCGAGGTCACATGGTGGCACCGCTGCGGGAATATTTTCACCGTGTCGAGGCCAGCGATATCCACGACTATGGCGTCGGTTTTCCGGTGCGAGACTACCTGTTCGGAGACAGCGAGCCGGTCCATTACACGATCACGAACCCGCCCTTCCGTCTGGCTGAAGAGTTCATCGCGAAGGCTGCTCGCACCAGCGAATTCGGCTTCGCGATGATCGTCCGCGCCGCGTTCCTCGAATCGGTCGGACGGTATCAGCGTCTGTTTGCGGTCAATCCACCGTCTCACGTCCTGCAATTCACCGAGCGAGTGGTGATCCACAAGGGCAAACTCTCCGAAGCCGGTACGACTGCGACCGCCTACGCATGGCTCGTATGGCTGGGCGATCGTGACGACTGCGACACTACGCTCGAATGGCTCGCTCCGTGTCGCAAGCGACTCGAACGGGCGTCGGATTACGAGTTCGCGGCATGAGCTGCTGTGCCATTCCTGTCGGAGCCACGCGTTTTCTTCGAGATGCGGCGGCGCGAATGTTCGACGTCGAACCGCATCTTCTGCCGGGCCGCAGCAGAAAGAAAGAGGTCGTGCGCGCTCGCGATGCAGCAATCTGGTCGATGAAAATGCGCTGGCCGGAAATGAGCTATCCGCAGATCGGCCATCGGTTCGGCGGAAGGGATCATTCGACGATCATCCACTCGAAGAAAAAGATCGATGACGCCCGCAAGAGATGCCCCGAAATGCGCCGCGCGACCGACCTTCTCGTCACAATGCCCCTTGGTAAGTCGACGGCGGTGCCTGCAGATTTGCTCGAACGGCTCGCCAAGCGGGCCGAGGAGGATCGCCTGCGCCGCGAGAAGCCGTCAACCGAGTTTAAGGCACGGCAAAAGCAGATCGATGCCGAAATTCGCGAATATGCAGATCCAAAGATTTCTACACTCAAGCTGCAGCTGCGCGGTGAGGCAGGTTGTCCAAGCCTTGCCGCGGAAGAGATTGAGACGAGACGTCAGGCCGTGATCCGCGAGCGGAAGGCACGGGAAGCGGGCCTGCTCGCCCAGGAACAGCAGCGATATGGCCTGCGCCGCCGAGCCAAACCACTTTCGGAGATGGTCCTTTGAGCGGGCGCTGGCTGAAATACGCGAGCCGGAAGCCGCGCAATGGGCCGAGCGTGGCCGAGCGGCAGATGGCGATGATTCATGCGCGCCCGGTGTCGCTGCCTGAGGGCTCAGATCCAGAACTGGCGGTGATTATCGGCGTCGACTTGGCGAAGCCGGGAACCGATCGGACCGTCTGGACTGTCATCGCGGGGGAGATCGGGAAATGAGCGCGTTGGCGTATCTGGAATCCGCGCTGGCGGGCGATCGAGCAGACCCGCTGTGTGCGCTACGACGCGAGGTTGCGGAAGCTGGGCTTTCAGCGCGGGCATTCGCGCGGCTGCTCGAGCTGGGCATCCCGGCGAAGGCGCTGGCGCAGCTTTGCGGTGCGGGCGACGTGGCCGCGACCCGGGTTGCCTTGTCTCGCGATGGATCGCGATACGAGCCGGAGGGTCCGGATGCGCGGTTGCTGCTGACGGTGCGCGAACAGGGCGTGCCGGTCGATATCGTGGCGCTTGCCACGCATGACGAAGACCAGTGGGCGCTGCGGCGCGGCGAGGGCTGGTGCCTCGGTTATGATGCCTGGCTGCGGTGCGAGACCGGGTTTGCGCATGAGCTGCGCGTGCATGCGACGCCGCTCGCCTGGCTGCGCGGTGGCTGCGAGGGCGTGGCAATTCTGGAATGGGATCTGGGGCTGCGCATGCTGCGCGGTCTGGGGGAGAACGTGCTGCTGCGCTGCGATCGTGGTGCAGGTGAGAGGTTGAAAGCGCTTCTGCGCGTCGGCGGGCTGCCGCGGGTGAAGGAAACGGGAACGCTGCCCATCAGGAGGGCGGCGTGATGTCAAGAGGCGAGGTAGATTCTTGCGAGCCACTGGAAGGCGCGGGAAAAGTCTCTTTTGAGAAAAATTGTCTTTTCGCCGACCTGTATCAACACGTCATCATCGAATGGATTGGTCACCTCCATATCCTGAATCAAAATTCCTCCAGTGACACCTGCAAAGACGTTCCACGAAACATAGTCGCCCGACAGATTGTTTTGGCCGGAGAATGTGTGCCCGGCTGCATTGCGGAGTTGGATCAGCAAATCCGTCAGTCGAACTTCTTCGCCCGAGAGTTTACCGACGGAAGTCAGTTCACAGATGTCCTCGTTGCTTTCGGCCCGCCGCATACATTCGGCCAGAACAATCACGGCTTCTTTGAAACAACTGGTGAAAAACGGATTGTCGACTTGATAGGCGCCGGCTCGGCTTCGAAAGGCAATAAGCTGCAACGCATTCTCGATGTGGGGATCTTTGCTGGGCATACCGCGTCATTGCTCGAAAATGCCCGCCCCGGCCAGCCCCGATGACCACCCGGAATCGCCTTTCCGGCGGCACTCCGCCGCCGCGTGATCATGCGCCGCCAACTGACGAGGGCGAGGCTCCGCGCAAGTATGCTCGCATTCGTGCGTTGCCCGAGCCCGAAATAGACCTTCTCTGTGCGCGGTTGCCGCTGACCGACCTGGGCAATGCCGAGCGGTGGCGGGTGCGGCATGGGGACGATTTCCGGTTCTGCGACGTAATGGGCTGGTTCATGTGGGACGGCCGCCGGTGGAAGCTGCTGTCCGAGGAAAAGGACGCGATGCCAGCGGAGGTCATGCAGAGCGTGTTCCACGCGGTGCGCGCGATCCGCAACGAAGCGTCGCTGATCGCTTCGCTGGGCTGCGAGATCCCGATCGATCTGAATACCCGGCAGCGCGAGAACTTCGCCGCATGGGCGGACGGCAAGCGCGATGATGGCCTCGACCGGTACCTGAAAGGCGACGAGGACGGCGAACGGGCGGACTGGATCGCGCGCTGCGATGCGCGGGACTTCGCCGTGTCCACCGCAGCGGGCAGCCGCAAGCTGTGGAGCGACACGATCGCGGCGCATGCCAAGGCATCTGAGACCAGCGGCAAGCTCTCTTCGGTCGCCAAGCTGGCCAAGTCTTTCGCCGATATCGCGATACGGCCCGAGCAGCTCGACCAGGACCGCATGGCGATCAACGTGCTCAACGGCACGCTGCGGCTCGTACCGAACAATGTGAAGCGGTCGGCCGAGGAAGTGGCCGAAGGCAAGTCGAAGTGGAAGAATGCGGGATACAAGATCAAGCGCTTCCCGCACGATCGGCGGGACCTGATCACCAAGCTGGCGCCGGTGAAGTATGCTCCTGCTGCCAGCTGCCCGGTCTATGATGCCTTCATCCTGCGGACGCAGCCAGACGAGGCGATGCGGCGTTTCATTCACCAGTGGGGCGGGTTGTCGCTCACCGGCAATATCGGTGAGCAGAAGCTGGCCTTCTTCTACGGCAGCGGCCGCAACGGCAAGGGCACTTGGGTGGAAGCGGTGGCGCATCTGGCGGGTGATTATGCCGGATCTATCCCGATCGAGAGCTTCCTCGACAGCGGTATCAAGCGCCGCGGCGACCAGGCGACGCCCGACCTTGCCCGCCTGCCGGGCGTTCGCTTCCTCCGCGTGTCCGAACCGGAGAAGAATGCGCGGCTCAACGAGGGTCTGATCAAGATGGTGACCGGCGGCGATCCGGTGGATGCGCGGCATTTGAACAAGGGCTTCTTCACCTTCTTGCCCGATTTCAAGATGACAATCAGCGGTAATCACAAGCCGCAGGTGAAGGACACGAGCGACGGCATCTGGCGCCGCATGCAGCTGGTCCCGTGGGAGGTTACGATCGCGGCTTCCGAGGTGGACCGGTCCCTACCGGAAACCCTGCGCGGGGAAGCAGGCGGCATCCTCAATCGGTTATTGGAGGGCCTGTGCGACTGGCAGGCCAACGGGCTGATCGAACCAGAGGCGGTGACGCGCGCGACGGCCGCCTATCGCGACCAGTCCGACGATCTAGGCCGATTCCTGTCGGCCACCTGCGAAGTGGGCGAGGACCTGCCCGATCGCCCATGCCGGGTGAAGGCGAAGTCGCTGTTCGAGACCTATGCCGCATGGGCGAGCGAAGCGGGCGCTGCCGAATGGACCAATCGCGGCTTCAAGGCGGCAATGCTGGACAAGGGCTTCGAGCAGAAGACCAGCAACGGCGTTTGGTGGCTAGGCATCAGGCTGCGCGACGGGGTCGATGCCGAGGCGATCCGCGAAGGACGCTGGGACGGACCGCCGGAGATGCCTGCGGGCGATCCGGGTTGGAGTTCCGGCGATGGTGGACCTGCCGGTGAAGAGGGTGGCGACTGGATCGATCCGGCGGCGGATAGCGATTGGGTGCCGGGTGACTAAAGCAGAAGCCGCAGACTACAGCTCAAAGAGAGCCGATCGCACCGGCCATGGCCGGGATAATTTCGGCCAAACCGAGCGTACTAGAGAATGCATACAGACCGATGACCGCTACCTTATCCAGAGCAATGTGCCATGCCTTTTCTCTTCCAGTCACTGCGCTCCGGAACCTCGACAGGCTCTTCTCCAGACGTTCCACAGCCTCAACTGCACGCGCATAGTGTTGAATGCGAGCACGCTCGTGGGTTTCGATGTCATCCTTAAAGTCCGCAAGCTCGTTTATTATCGAAGTTGCATGTTCCGTGCTGCGTCGGAAGCGCTCGTCAACTGCATAGACCAACCGCTTTTCCGCAAGCTGCACTTCGGACTCATGGTGCGGGTTTCTCTGAACCGTATCGAGATAATTCCGCGCGGCGGATTTGGCGTTGAGTTCATCAACCTCGATAATTGTGTGTCGCAACATCGCCAGATCGTCGAGCCGTGCGGCAAACTGAGTAATCAGGTTGCTGAGACTGACTTCGGACTTCTCGGCATCCTTTGCAGAGTGGAAGGGCTCTGTCAGGCTTTTCTCGATCCCCTCCAGCATATCTCGCGCGGAGGCCCAGATCTTGTCCGCATCGACCGCAGCAGCGCTGTTGAGCGAGCGAACAACCCCCAGGTTACGGATGTAGGCGAGGAAGAAGAAAAGAGATGCGCAGAGCAAGAGAGCTATGAGCACAGGTTGCTCCACGGCCAAATCTGTACCGTAAATCCGAAAGGTACCCTGCTCTCCAGTCGCTACGGGCGAGGCCATGGATGCCACCAAGGTGAGTGCCGACCAAGTCAAACTATTGCGTTTAGCTCGTCGAAATTCTTCTTGGTAATTAATGAACTGCGCATCGCGATCGTCGCTTCGTCCAGGGGGTGTCTTGATTGCGATACTCATTGCCGAAGAATTCCTCGTCCTGCGCGTTGCCGTCAATCATGCTGGCGAAGCTATCCCCGCTCGCTTCCACCGCCCGCGTGGCGGAGGCGCAGCGGAAACAGGGTTGGAAGTAAATAAAGAGCGTCGTTTCAGGCGTTTGGCTTCGTTTGGAAGTCGTGGAAGCAAAATCTCGGTCACTCCGCACAAGACAGTGCAATGCAGTTTGCAGCGCTCTTGGCCCGATATTTCCTTCCATAACTTCCATCTTCTCACTTCCAGAAGGGAGAGATTGAATGGAATATACTGATAAGGTTGAGGAAAGAGCAAATTTCGAGGACCGCGAGTTAGCTTCCACTGACCTTCCGCGTTCGGTTCCGTCGCGATCTTGGCCGGAAGGCAGGGTCTCAGGCAGCGCAGGAATAGGCCGAAAGCCTCTCGTGACCTGGCAGGATGCCGAAGAGGCGCTCGGCGATGCGGTGGAGTGGCTGGGTGCGCTGGGTGACCGCGAGGGCGCGTTCCTTGCCGCAGGACGCTCGTCCAGCTGGCCGGCGGTCCTGCGTATCGATCAGAGCGACTATCCCGATCGGCCCGATCCTCGCATGCGTTTGTCGCGGCGGCAGCTGGAGCATGTCGAGCGCTTCCTGCTGGCGTCCGATGCGGTGTTCCTCGCGATCCCTGAAGCGCAGCGCAGCCTCGTCGGCCGGGTGCTGATTATGAAGCGATTTCCCGAGCGCAGCGGGGGTTTCCGCTGGCGCTATGTGCGCGAGGCGATGCTGCGCGTGGCCCGCGATGGGGAGCGGGTTCCTGCACCCGAAGCACTGCGGAAGCGGTACGAGCGGGCGGTAGGCGCGGTCTGCCAGCGGCTCAACGCTGCACTATTGCACAGGCTTTGAGGGCGGAACTCACGCGGTTCTGCGCTGTGCACCCTGTCAAGCGCGGAGAAAATTGCACAGCAAATATAGCGTGTCCGTTTGCACAGGGTTTGCGTGCTATGTCCCGTCATACTCGGCGGGACGTGTGAATGTTCTGGCGGGTGATCCTCTCCCTTGGGGCCCGGTGACTGCGATTCCCTCCTAGGTTGCGTGGTGGCCGGGCCTCCCCCTTTTCGATGATCGAGGCACGGTGTGGGCCAGTTGAAGCGCCTGCCCTCGCGGCTTGGCCGGGCTCCTTCGCGGGTCAGGTCGATGCCGAAGAAGGCGGAGGCGTTCTACCAGTCGAAAGAATGGCGGGCGCTGGTGAGGTCGATCAAGGCTGAACGCGGTAACTGGTGCGAGCGTTGCGGTTCGGGTCACCGGGTTGCTGGTGATCACAAGGTTGAGCGGCGGGATGGCGGCGCGGAACTCGATCCGGCGAACGTCGAGCTGCTCTGTCAGCCTTGCCATAACCGGAAGACGGCAGCGGCCAAGGCGGCGCGGGTGACCGGGGGGAGGCCAAAAGTCTGAGACCTAGAGGGCCGTAACACCACCGCCCCTCTCATTCGGAGATTTTTTTTGAGCGATGTCGAGAATTCGGGGGAGGTCGATCTCTTCGGCGACCCCGTGATCCATCGCGGCGGCAAGCGCGGACGGCCAGAGCATGTCCGCACCGAAAGAAACGCCAATAAAGTCAGCCTGTTGTTCGCACTCGGTCACGAAGTGAAGGACGTCGCGGCCGCGATAGGCGTCACACAACCGACTCTGCGGAAGCATTATTTTTCAGAAGTGTCGCAGCGCGCCGCTATGCAGCTGAAGCTGAAGGCGGAAGTTCTCGCGCAGCTGTTCGACCAGGCGAAAGCTGGAAACGTCGGCGCGATGAAGAAGCTCCTCGAGCAAGCCGAGCGCGGCGAACTGGTCTCGCTCAACGCGGCAGTCAAGAATCGCAAGACCGACGACAAGCCGAAGAAGGCTCCGCCGGTCGGCAAAAAACAGGAACAGCAGGCGTTGGCAGAACGGGTCGAGGGCAAGTTCGCGCCCCGCCCTTCTCCGATGATCAACTAGCCCTTCGGTTCGCACATGAAGTGGTCGACCGCCTGCACCGACTGGGAAGACCGGATCGTCGCGGGGGAAAGCCTCGTGCCGATCGCGCCGCTCTTTCCGGAGACGGCGAACGACGCACTGCGGGTTTTCTGCTCGCTTCAGGTCGTCGACTTGCCACGCAAGGGGGACGGGACCTGGCCAACTCTCGGAGATGTCGTCGACCAAAAGATCCTCGACCTAGTCGGGGCGATTTTTGGAGCCGAGGATCCGGCGACTGGCAAGCGGTTGATCCGCGACTTCATGCTGCTGATCAGCAAGAAGAACGGGAAGTCCACGATCGCGGCCGGCATCATGCTGACCGCGCTCATCATCGGGTGGCGCGATCACGCCGAGCTGCTGATCCTCGCGCCGACCCTGGAAGTCGCCAACAACAGTTTCGAACCGGCGAAGGGCATGGTCCGCGCGGATCCCGAGCTCGACCGGTTGCTCCACATCGTGGAGAATCGCCGCCTGATCAGGCACCGGGTCAAGAAATCCGAACTCAAGGTCATCGCGGCCGACAACGACACCGCGTCGGGCAAGAAGGCCGGTATGGTGCTGGTCGAGGAACTCTGGCTGTTCGGCAAGAAGCCGAAGAGCGCGGCGATGCTGCGGGAGGCAACCGGCGGTCTGTCGGCCAGGCCGGAAGGCTTCGTGCTCTACATCACGACGCATTCCGACGAACCGCCTGCGGGCGTGTTCAAGGCGAAGCTCGAATACTTCCGCGACGTGCGTGACGGCAATATCGATGACCCGTCCTCGCTCGGAGTGCTCTACGAATTTCCGGAAGCAATGCTGGAGAGCGAGGCCTATCTCGATCCGGCAAATTTCTACGTCACCAACCCGCATCTCGGATCATCGGTCACGCAGGAGTGGCTGGCGAGCGAGCTGAAGAAGGAGATGCTTGGAGACGGCGAAGGAAAGCAGATTTTCCTCGCCAAGCATCTCAATGTCGAGATCGGACTGCGCCTCCGGCGCGACCGGTGGATGGCGGCGGATTACTGGGACGCTACTGAGGAGGAGGGACTCGACCTCGCGGAACTGCTGCGGCGGTGCGAGGTGGTGGTGGTCGGCCTCGATGGCGGCGGCGCAGACGATCTCTACGGTATGGCCGTCGGCGGCCGCGAGCGCGGCACCGGCGTATGGCTGACCTGGGCGCATGCCTGGGCCCGACGTGTGGTGCTCGATCGGCGGAAGGACATCGCCAGCCTGCTCGAAGGGTTCGAAGCGGATGGTGACCTGACCTTCACCGACACGGGCCAGCAGATAGTCGAGCAGGTCGCTCGCCGGACGGTGGAGATCCGTGATGGCGGATTGATGCCCGACATTGGCGCGGTGGGCCTCGATGCCTGGGGCATGGGTGCCCTGGTCGATGCCCTGGTCGCGGCCGGGTTCGAAACATACGACGAAGTGAACAAGCGCGGCGGGTCGATCCTGCCCGTGCGGCAGGGTGTCGGCCTGACGGGCACCATCAAGACAACTGAGTTCAAGCTCGCTGACGGCATGCTGCGGCATGCTCCTTCGGCGATGATGCAGTGGTGCGTTTCCAATGCGCGCGCCGAGCTGAGAGGCAGCAACATGTATATCAGCAAGCAGGCGGCGGGGAGCGGCAAGATCGATCCCCTCATCGCCACTCTGAATGCCGTACAGCTGCTCGAGGCAGGGCCGGTGGCGGGTGATGGCAAGCCGAGCATCGACGACTGGATCGCGGGAATGCGGGCAGCATGAGCTGGTTGCGCCAGATGTTCGGCCTCGAGAGCGACGGTGTGAAGGACGCCGACGCGCGATGGACGCCTGAGACAGGGCGGCCGTCGTTTCAAGACCGGGATAACTTCGTCACCAACCGAGTGACGTTGGCCGACTACAACGATGCGAGCTGCGGCAATCCTCTGGGCCTGTCAGCAACCTATTCCTGCGTCAACCTGATCGCCGGGACGATCGCGAGCCTTTCGCCAACGATCTATTTTACCGATGAAAAGGGTGTGCGGACAGAGGCGCGGAAGCATCCGCTGTTCTGGCTGTTGCGGCTCGATCCCAACTTCGACCAGACCGACTACGAATTCTGGGAATTTCTCGCGGCTTCGATCGAACTGCAGGGTAACGGTTATGCCGAGAAGATCTTCAATGGATCACGCCTGACAGCGCTGCTTCCCGTAATGCCTGTGGGTATGCATGTGCGGCGAAAGGGTGACGGCAGCCTCGAATACGAGTGGGTCGACGACGGTCGCCGCAAGATCAAGTCGCAGGAGCAAATGCTCCATGTGCGCGGATTCGGCGGAAACCTGATCAAGGGTGCTTCCACGCTGACGGCATGCGCCCGTATTTTTCGCGGCGCCATGGCGACCGATCGCACTGCGGACAAGATGTTCGAGAACGAGTCGCGCCCCAGCGGATTCCTTTCGATGGAGGACAAGCTGACGCCCGAGCAGCGGAGCGAGCTCGAAGCTATACTGGAAGAGAAACACCAAGGCGCACTGAATGTGGGCCGCCCGATGGTCCTCGACAATGGACTGACCTGGAATGCGCTGACCATCAATCCGGAAGACGCGCAACTGCTCGAAAGCCGCAAGTTCTCCGGCGAGGAAATCTGTCGCTTATTCGGGGTGCCGCCCGCCATGGTGGGTTACGGCGATAAGGCGTCGAACTGGGGAACAGGAAAAGAGGTCGATGTCCTCGGCTTCATCAAGTTCACCCTGCGCAAACGACTGCGCCGCATCGAGCGCGCGCTGATGAAGCAGCTGCTGACGCGCGAAGAGCGCCAGGGCGGCTATTCGATTGAATTCAATATCGAAGGCCTGCTGCGAGGCGACAGCGCGGCCCGCGCGGCCTTCTACCAGATACTCGTCCGCCTCGGCGTGCTGACGCGCAACGAAGTCAGGCGGCTCGAGAACCTGCCGCCCATCGATGGCGGCGACGTGGCGATGGTCCAGATGCAGGACGTGCCGCTGGCCGATGCAATTGCCGGAGAAAACCAATGAAGACCAAGCAGGGCATGCCAGTGCTGAAGCTGAAGAAGTTCGGCGAGAAGGGCGAGTTCGAGGGTTATGCCTCAGTATTCGGTAATCGCGACAGCTACGGCGATGTGGTAGTTTCCGGGGCCTTCAAGGACAGTCTGGCCGAGCATGCGAAGAACGACACTATGCCTAAGCTGTTCTGGCAACACGACAGCTGGAAGCCGATCGGCAGCTGGCTTGAAATGGAAGAAGACGACACCGGGCTGAAGGTGAAGGGACGCCTCAACATGGATGTCCAGCAGGGGCGCGAGGCCTACGCGCTGCTGGAAGCGGGCGACATTGACGGGCTCTCCATCGGCTACCGTGTCCGTGAGAGCGAAGACGACGAAGTCCAGGGCGTGACCCTACTCAAGGAACTCGACTTGGTCGAGGTGTCGGTCGTTTCCCTCGGAGCGAACGAGCAGGCTCTCGTCAGCAGCTTCAAAAGCATTCGAGCGGAGGGACTCCCTTCGCTCCCCGAATTCGAGGCGTTCCTGCGCGATGCAGGATTCTCCAAGAAAGAGGCCACCGCGATCGCGGGTCACGGCCTCGCCCAGCTGCTTCGGAGCGATTCCGGAGAAGTGGAGGTAGTCGAAGGCGACGAATTCATGGCGGAACTCTGGGCCGCAATGCGAGACGCGCCGATCATCGATGAAACCGGCGAGCCCGATTGAGCCGCCTAATCAGGAATCGTAACATGAAAATATATTCGCTTTTCGCGGGCGCTCTCGCGCTCGCTTTCGCCATTGTACTGACCGTTGTCGGTGCAGATCCTGCTCTCGCCATGTCCGGTGAATTCGGCGGTTCTGCGCTGGGTGCCATCGGGATGGCTGGTGCCGCCGGTACTGGTCGCATGATAATGACCGCTGCCGAACGCGCAAAGGGTCGTGTCATGCGCGGCCCGGATCATCCGACTGTGAAAAAGACTGCTGCCGAACTCGCCGCAGAAACCAAGGCCGCATTCGAACAGCAGCTCGATACCGTGAAGGGTATGGCCGAGAAGGCCCTCGCGGAAGCCGAGAAGGGCGTGAAGCTCGACCAGGCGGACAAGGACAAGATCGACGAAGCGCTGACCGAATTCAACGGCACTAAGGCGCGGCTCGAAGATCTGGAGCAAAAGCTGGCGCGTGATAACGGGCGAGGCGATGACCGGATGACTGCCGGCGAACGCTTCATCGGCGACGAAAGCTTCAAGGCTTTCGCAGGCGAAACCCGTCCGCGTGGCCGCGTGCAGGTCGACGTCAAGGACATCACCTCGCTCACCACGGATGCAGCCGGTTCGGTCGGAACGCTCGTACAGCCCGACCGCACCAGTCCGGTTCCCTTGCCACAGCGCCGGATGACCATTCGTGCGCTGCTCGCGCCTGGTACTACCAGCTCGAACACAGTCGAATACGACCGTGAGGTCGGCTTCACCAATAACGCCGAGACCACGGCCGAAGGTGCGGCCAAGCCGCAGTCGGAAATCCAGTTCGAGGAAGCGACTGCCAAGGTGGTCACGATCGCCCACTGGATGCGGGCAAGCGTGCAGATCCTCGATGATGCTCCGGCGCTCCAGTCGATCATCGATAACCGCCTGCGTTACGGCCTTGCCTTCAAGGAAGAAGTCAAGCTTCTGAATGGTCCGGGCGGGTCCGATCTCGAAGGCCTGGTCACCGCGGCCACCGCATACGCCGCGCCCAGTGGCCTGACGGCGGCACATCAGATTGACACGGCTCGTCTCGCGATGCTGCAGGTCGCTCTCGCCGAATATCCTGCCAACGGCATCGTCATGAACCCGATCGATTGGGCGGTTATCGAGCTGCTCAAGGACGCAAACGACAACTACCTGATTGGTCAGCCGCAGGGAATGACGCCGCCGACGCTGTGGGGTCTTCCGGTAGTGCCGACGCAGGCGATGACTGAAGACAAGTTCCTCGTCGGCGCCTTTGATCTGGCGGCGCAGATCTTCGATCGTCAGAATTCGACGGTCGAAGTCTCGACCGAAGACGGGGACAACTTCATCAAGAACAAGGTGACGATCCGCGCCGAGGAACGCCTCGCGCTCGCGATCTACCGTCCGGAAGCGCTGGTCTACGGCGACTTCGGCCGCGTGGTCTAATCCTGACCGAAAGGCAGGGGGCGGTCCTCGGACCGTCCCCCGTTTTCGCGAGGGCCGGTAGCGGCCTTCCCGAAAGCGAAGGAGGCCACAATGGCGAAGATCAAGGCAATTCTTTTGAAGCCGCTAAACGGAGCGGAGATCGGCTCGACAGCCGATTTCGACAAGGTCGATTTCGACCGACTAGTCGAACGCAAGGCCGTGAAGAAGGCGCCAGCTTCGAATGCCAAGGCGGCTGAAAAGCCTAAGAACAAGAAAGCCAAGACGCCGCAGAACAAGGCCGCGCCAAAGCCTGAGAACAAATCGGCCAGCTGAGGCCGAAAGGGGTAAGTCACCATGCGCTTCGAGCTTGGACACGTCCCCATGCCGGAGGGGTATGGGGACGCGATCCTGTCGCTTGATGCGTGCAAGCTGCATCTGCGCGTTACGCATGGCAGCGAGAACGAGCTGATCGCGGCGCTGCGCGATGCGGCGATCGAGTTCGTGGAGCGCTACTGCGGGGTAAAGCTGGGCCAGGTGACCGGGATGACCTGGCGCGCGGAATCGCTGCCCTCGGATCCTTCGCGATCGATCTCGCTTGCCGTGCGTCCGGTCACTGCGGTGACGGCCGTCGCCTGGCAGGATGGAGAAGGCACACCCGTTGATGGTGTGCCTGCTGATTACCGGATCTCCGACAGCGGGGAGATGCTTCCCCTTGTCGGCGGCCAGTGGCCTTCCGGCATTGGCGGTTCGGTCGTGGTGACATTCGACGCGGGATACGCCGCTGGAGAAGCTCCTTCCTCCCTGCTCTCTGCGGTCAAGCTGATGCTTGGACATCTCTATCTCAACCGCGAAGCAGTGGTTTCGTCTGGCATGGCCGGCGAAGTTCCAATGGGCGTGACTGCCCTGTGTTCGCCCTTTCGGCAGGTGCTGATCTGACATGGCGAGCATCGGCCGCCGCGACCAGCTGGTGACGCTCGAGCGAGCCACTACCGTTCAGGACGAGTATGGCGACGAGATCCCGTCCTGGTCGACAATTGGGCAGGAGTGGGCCGCGATTTACTACGGCCGCGGGAGCGAGCGGCGACAAGCGGCGATGGAACAGGGGGCGCAGCCTGCAAATTTCGGGATGCTCGCCAATCCGATCACATTGGGCCTGACGGTCAAGGACCGCATCAACCACGCCGGTGCGACGTGGGACATCGAGGGAATCGCGCCGGACACGCCGAGGCGCGGAGAGATTGAAGTCACCGCTGTTCGCGCGGCTTAATTCAAAGCGTCGGCGCAGACCTGCTCAGTAAAAGGGCACTGGCCGTAAAGTATGCGGTTACCCTCCTGACTGCCCCGAGTGACTGAGGTCGCAAGGGCCGCAGCTTCGAACTGGTCAAGGTTGGTGAAGTTTGCCCTGGCGATCTCTTCGCCGTCGAATTGCGCTGAATAGAACAAGTTTCGTTCGTCATTGCCAAGGCGATCTTCGGTTTGGCCGTAATATCGGATCGTCAGGTTTTTCACCCTGGGCGCCGTGGCGAGAAGTTCTTTGCTCCGGTTCATCGTGTTGATGACGGGAAGTTCGCCGAGGTCAGCTTCAACGACTGCACTATCTCCATTCACCATCCACTCGGATGCCGGTTCAGAACAGCTCAACAAGGCCAAAGAGGACAGAAGAACAAGCGCAGCGCGCATAGGAGGCTCCGATGAAAGTCAGGACGTTGAGGCGACACGGTAACGCACACAAACCGCAGTATGTCAAAAATGTGGGCCGCAAATACGAGGTTTCGGAACGCGACGGGCGCAACCTGATCGCGGCGGGATTGGTGGCCGAAGATGCAGCCGAAGATCAAGACTAGCGGCTTCAAGGGCCTAGAAGATGCGCTGATCGAACTGGAACAGTTCAGCGGGCGGACGAACACCGGCAAGAACGCGGTTCGCCGCGGGATGCGCAACGCGATGAAGCGGATCGAGGACAAGGCCAAGTCGCTTGCGCCGGTTGATGACGGCGAACTGCGCGACAGCATCAAGACAAAGAACGCCAAGGCCAAGCGCCAGCGCGGTTCCTACAAGTTCGAAAGGCAGACCGGCATATCCATCCTGACCGGCCCGACGACCTAC
The DNA here is from genome assembly GCF_019711635.1 of Qipengyuania huizhouensis. Lineage (GTDB taxonomy): Bacteria > Pseudomonadota > Alphaproteobacteria > Sphingomonadales > Sphingomonadaceae > Qipengyuania > Qipengyuania huizhouensis. The sequence goes on from NZ_JAIGNT010000001.1 coordinate 201,056, forward strand.
AAGGGCGGGCGCTATGCCTACTTCCAGGAGTTCGGCACGGTCGAAATGCCGGCCAATCCGTTCATGAGACCTGCCGCAGATTCAGAAGGCCAGAACGTGATCGACATCGTGGGCGACGAATTGCGCGATGCCATAGACAAGTCGCTCGCAAGGGCGCGGAAGAAAGCAGCGAGGTCCACCTGATGCCCGACCTGCAAACCGCCCTTCGCAGCCGCATCGTCACGGCGGTTGGGCATTCCCGCGTTTACTGGACGCTGGTGCCGCAAGGGGCATCACGGCCTTACGTTCGAATGCAGACCATCAGCGACCCACGACCGGAACACCTGACCGGATATGACGGGGCGCGCATCACGCGAGTGCAGGTCGATGTGTTCGCAGAAAAATACAGCGAAGCCCGCGCGGCATCGGAAACCATCATCGCCGCAGTCGCCAATCCCGCGACAGTGAGCGGCATCAAGTTTGGTCGAACGAAGGCGGAAGGCCCGCGCGACCTTGGAGAAGACGTCGAGGGCGTCGGATATGTGCATCGGCTCAGTCTTGACCTGCTGGCCGAGCACTCACTGGCTTAGGTCTGGAGTAATCTAAAATGGCAGAAGATACCGAAGCCTCGACCGGCTATATGGGCGAGGTGTGGCTGTCCACGGACGCCACCACCGCGAACCTAGACGAACTGGTGGAAGTCGTCAGTTTCTCGCTTCCGAGCGACACTTCCGAGCGCGTCGAAACCACGCATCTCAAGAGCGCCAATCGTCGCCGCACCTATACGAGCGGCATGATCGATGGCGGGGAACTGGAAGTGACGCTGAACTTCCGCCCTGGCACCGATACCGACCTGCTGATCGAAGCGGCTTTGGCTGCTGGCGATGAGCGCGCGGCCCGCTTCAACGTGCCCGAGCTTGGTGTTCCGGCTTACACTTACGACACCGTTGTCGTGGTGACGGGCTACGACAAGGGCGAGGTCACCGCAGACGGCAAGATGGAAGCCACTGTGACGATGGCCGTTAGCGGCGCGATCACTGGCGCTGCTTATGTGGCGCCCGTCTAATGGTGAACAAGGTCAAAGGTGAAACCCCGCTCGTTCTCAGCGACGGGCGGGAGTTCACGCTGGTTCTCGATCACGAAGCCTTGCTTTCGATTGAGGAATCGACCGGCAAACCTCTCCCGCGCGTGATGGCGATGGCAGGCGAAGGGTTCATCACTTCGACTGCGGCAATCGCGCAGGCTGCATTCGCTCGCCACCATCCCGAAGTCACCCGCGCGGAAGTGGTGAAGATGGTGATGTCGGACGATAGCGATGCATTGGAAGAAGCCCTCGGCAATGCCGTTGAGGCGGCTTTTCCCGATAGCGAGAAGTCGGGAAACGGCAAAGCGCCCAAGGCAAAAACCCAACGTGGGAAGACCTCTGGGCGCAGTGGTGCGAAGTAAGCGAAGATCACGAATACTTCTGGCGAGCAACACCGCGCACGTTCGGCCTTATCGTGGGCGCACGCATGAAAGCCAAAGGCGACATGGCCGGAATGATCGGGTGGCACACCCGGAACCTTCATTATCAGAAGAAGCTGCCGGATTTGGCGAAGTATCTGACACCGAAGAAACCCAAGACCGCCGAGAGCGGAGCGCGTGACGTTAAGCGGATGTTTGACCGCATGATCGCAAAGCAGGGAGACGCTTGATGGCAATGGGCGATGTGATCGCGCGTCTCGCGGTGAACCTCTCTCTGGATACTGTTGCGTTTGAGAAAGGCGCGACATCTTCCGAGAAGCGCATGAACCAGATGAAGCGCAAGTTCTCGGACTTGGGCAAGAAGATAGCCGTGGGCGCTGCTGCCATTGGTGCGTCGGTTGTCGCTATCGGTGTGAAGTTCCGCGACATGGCGCAACAGGCTATCCAGAGCGCCAAGGAAATCGAAGAGTTCGCGCAGATTTCCAACGCGGGCGTCGAAGAGTTCCAGAAGGCTGCGTTCGCTGCCCGTTCGGTTGGGATCGAAAGCGACAAGCTGGCCGACATCTACAAGGACGTAAACGACCGCATTGGTGACTTCATCGCCACCGGCGGCGGTCCTATGGCCGACTTCTTCGAGAACATCGCGCCCAAGGTTGGCGTGACTGCGGAACAGTTTGAAAAGCTATCCGGCCCGCAGGCTTTGCAGCTTTTCGTTTCCTCGCTGGAAAAGGCTGGTCTCTCGCAGCAGCAGATGACGTTCTACATGGAAGCGATGGCCAGCGATGCCACGCTGCTCATTCCGCTGATGCGCGAGAACGGCAAGGCGATGGGGGCATTCGCCGAAGAAGCGGAACGTCTCGGGCTAGTCATGTCGAGCGAAGAGATAGCAAAGGCCAAGGAAGTCGCGAACAACCTTGCTTTGCTGAATGCCCAGGTCGACGCGAAGCAGAACAAGAAGATGCTTGAGCATGCGGACTCGATCTTGAAATTCGAGGAAGGTCTTTCGACGCTCAAGCTCGCGCTGATCGACGCGGTAGTGAATGTGCAGGCTCTCGGCGCGGCAATGGATCGCGGCACGCAGGCGACGCATGAAGCACTGGTCAGCATGAAGAACACGGCGCTGAATGCGCTAACCTCGACAGGCCAGTATTTCGACAACCTTGCCTTGAGCGCCAACGCTGCGCTGCGACGGCTCTACATTAGCGTGAAGACTTGGCTACAGGATAAGCTAAATGCCGTTTGGGATTGGGTCGGCAAGAAGGTTGATTGGGTAGCCAATAAGTTCAAGTGGCTCGACGATGTAGTGGTTCGCAACTCCTACATTCCCGATATGGTTGAAAGCATCGGCGACCACATGCGCCGCCTCGATGGACTCATGGTCGATCCTGCCACGAAGGCTACGGAGAAAACCGGCGAAGCTTTTCGCAACCTTGCCAGCGACATTCGATCTATTCTTGACCGGCTTTTCCCCGAAGCCGCTCGCATCCGTAAGATGTATGAAGAGATTGCCAAGCTTGAAGCGGGAATGAAGCGCGGGCCAAATGGTGAAGCGCCATTGCTCACCGAAGACGTGGGCCTTGCGGCGATTGCTGCGGCTAGAGCCGATGCACGCGGCACCGGACGGGCAGAACCAACCGCCGGAACCGTGGCCGCTCCGGCCGGCCTCGACATCGAAGCAACCGAACGGCGCCTCGGCAAGTTCAGCGACATCACGAAGGACGTCGCTGACAAAACGAAGGTCAGCACGGTGCGCATCGCCGAGAGCTTCAAGGACATGGCGGAAAAGACGTTGCAGTCGGTTCGCGGTCTGGTCGATGCAATCAAGGGCGGCGGCTTCCTCGATATTCTCGAGAGCGCGGTCGGCCTGTTCATGAACCTCGCTGGCAGCGGCGTGTTCGGCAAGGGACTGGCTGGCAAGGTCAATTCTGTTCCCGGCTATGCGACCGGCACCAACTCGGCGGCGCGTGGATGGGCTTGGGTCGGTGAGCGCGGGCCGGAACTGGTCAAGTTCAATGGCGGCGAGCGGGTTCTGAATAACAGCGACAGCATGAAGGCTAGTGGCGGACGGCAACGTGTCGAGATCATCCCCTCGCCTTACTTTGACGTAGTGGTTGACGGCCGCGTCCAGCGCGCAGCACCGGCCATCGCCCAAGGCGGCGCGCAACTCGCAGGGCAACAGATGCAGTTCCAACGCTCGCGGCGGCTCGCATGATCGAACTACCCGCATCCCCCGCGCCGAACGGGATGGAACCTGCGCTGCTCGACTATGGCATGGTCCAGCGCGGCGCGTCGTCAATCCGGGTCAATCGCCCGGGCAATCGCTATCGCATCGCGTTCAGCTATCCGCCTATGCAGCCGGACAAGGCGCGCACGTTCACCGGACGGCTGACGCGGGCGAAGCGCGACGGGGTGAAAATCACCCTGCCGCTGATCGTGCCACAGGGCTCACCCGGCGCAACGGTGGTGGATGGTGCAGGACAGGCTGGCACATCGCTGGCCGTGCGCGGATTCAACGCTGGCTATCCGGCGAAGGAAGGCTTCTGGCTGACGGTCGTGGATGCGAATGGCGTCGGCTATCTGCACCAGATCACCGAGACGGTTCGCGCCGATGCGGGCGGTCTAGCCACTCTGACTGTTGAACCGCCACTGCGTGCGCCCTTAGCGGACGGTGACACTGTGGAACTGGCCGCGCCTTGGATCGAAGGATTCGTCGACGGCGATGAATGGGGCTGGTCGGTTCCGGTCAATCGCCTCGTCTCGGTCGGGTTTTCGGTGGAGGAATACGCGTGAACTGGAATTATCACATCAACCAAAAATGTTCGCCCGCAGTAATGGACGCGGCTGCGAGAAAGCTTGGCGCACCGGACCATAAGGCGTTTCTATCCTCTGCGCCGAGGTCGCTCAAATGTGCGTTCAAGTCAGTATGCGAACTTATAGCGAAGCATGAGCCTCCCGAGGGATCACCAGAAGCTGAGACTCTGCGGAACAGAGTCCACGTCTGATGAACCAAGTCGCCCTCACCGGCCTAGTCCAGATTGACTTGCCGGAAAGAACGCTGCGCTATTGCGACGGCGGGTTCTTCGAGTTCGGCGGTGAGGCTTTCCGGTCGAGGGACGATACGTTCGGGACAATCGGTTCTCTACAGGCAATGAGCGAAGGTGTGGGCGATGTCGTGCCTGCGCTGCAAATGACGCTGCTACCGGCGGGCGATGCCGCTGCGGCGGACCTTTCGAAGCCGGGCCACCAGACAAGCCGGGTGCGCTTCTGGATTGCGGAGTTCGATCCTGCGACGGGTGTGATCGGTTCTGCCGAAGTCATGTTCGACGGGCAGATCGACCAGACAATCCTGACGGTTGGCAAGGGCACCAAGACACTGGACGTTTCGGTGGTCAGCCTCGCGGAGCGTCTGTTCGAAGGCAACATCGGCAACACGCTCAATCCGACCTGGCACAAGTCGGTCTGGCCGGGGGAAACGGGGCACGACAACGCGACTGGGCTTTCGAAGCCGGTTGCATGGGGTGTGGAATCACCTCGCGTAGGGACGACAGGGCGCGGTTCTTACAATGATGGCAGCGGTCCCGTCGGCGCGCGCGATCTGAGGGCCTATTGATGGAACTGGAACGCCGCCGGATTGCAACGGAAAAGACACTGAAGCGGTATCAGGGGAAGGTGTTCGACTGGTCGAAGGGGATTACCTGCGTTCACTTGGCGCGCTTCCACCTGCGCAACATGGGTCACAAGCCCGAGACGCTTCCGCGCTTTCGGTCGGCGCTTGGTGCGAAGAAGGCATTGAAAGAACAGGGATGGGCGTCGGTGGCGGATATGCTCGACAGCATGATGCCGCGTATCGCTCCGGCGCAAATGATGCTGGGCGATCTGGCGATCGTGCCGGGTGAAGGCGGCATGGATGCGATATTCGTCTGTGCTGGTCCGCTCAAGGTGTTCGGGTGGCGCGAGGATCAACCGAAGATGGTCATTCTCGACATCGGGCTGGATGAACTCACCGGGGCGTGGAGGGTCTGATGGCGAAGGCAGTCCGCTCCGTAGGTCGTGTGGTCGGTGCGATAGCATCAATCGCGGCCATGATACCGGGTCCGCATCAGCCCATTGCCGCTCTGGTCGCTGTCGGCGCTCAGGTTGCTACAATGGGCGCGCAGGCGCTCATCAAACCTCCCCCGGCGCGGGGTTCGGTATCGCAAATCCTGATACAACCAGACGCGCCTCAACCTTACATCATGGGCGAAGGCTATTTTGCAGGCGTATTGCGACACGACACTGGATATGGCGCGACCCTTGATGACGTCCCCAATCCTTATCGCGGAATGGTGGTGGTTTATTCAGGGGGAGGCCCGATCGAGAGCATCACTCCGCAAGTTGATTTCGCCGCCGTTTCAAGCTGGTATGATGGTTTTCTCTACACTGACACTCAACTAGGGGCTTGCCCGGAACCGGGCGCGCTAACGCCCAACTTTTCTGGAATGCCCGGATGGGGGGCGAGCGCCAAGTTATCAGGCCAAGCAGCCATTCTCTACAATCTGAAATTCGACAAGGACGGCAAGCGGTTCGCCAGCGGTGTTCCGTTGCTCGGCGCCTATGGCCAGTGGGTCAAGGTTTACGATCCACGTCTCGATGACACGCAGCCGGGTGGAGTTGGAGCGCACAGACTCGGCGACGAGACGACTTACGAATACAGCGCCAACCCTGCCCTGCACGCGGGCACCTATGCCTATGGCCGCTACCAGAACGGCAAACGCACTATCGGCATGGGCCTACCCGCAGACGGGATCGACTGGGCAACCGTAGCAGCCTGGGCGAACGTCTGCGATGCAAATGGCTGGACGATATTCCTGCCGGTCTTCGAACCCGGCGACCGCTGGGCCAACCTGAAAGACATCTGCTTCGCGGGCGGGGCCGAACCGGTCGCAGGCGGCAAGCTGACGTTCAAATATTCCGCGCCGGTCGTGGCGCTCGACACGATCACGGCAGACGACCTGACCGACGACAACCGCTCGATCACCGGGATGCAGCCGTTCCGCGACCGCATCAACACGGTCATCCCGAAATATCGCAGCCCGAACCACAACTGGGAGATGGTGGACGCCGAGCCGGTGGTGAATGCCACCTTCCTGACCGAGGACGGCGAAGAGAAGCGCGAAGTCTGGCCGTTCAATGGTGTGAAGAATGCCACGCAGGCCTCGCAGCTTGCCGCCTATCGTATGCGAGACAGCCGCGAACTGCCCTTCACGGTGACATGCAAGCCGCACATGCGCTTTTACCGTCCCGGCGAATGCCTGCACATCACCGACGAAGAATTGGGCCTCGACATCACGGCGATCATCTTGCGGCGTCAGATCGATCCGGCGACGATGAAGGTCACCTTCGAGATGATAACCGAGACGGCAGCCAAGCACGCCTATTGTCTCGGGCTGACCGGTGTTGCGCCGCCTACGCCTGCGGTCGGACAGACTGCGCAGGAACGCGACGAACTGGCGGCGGCTGCAAACGGCGATGCAACTCCGCAAATCGTCGGACCTACGTCCAAGGTGGTTGAAGCCAAGACGAACGGCGATGCGGTGGATGGCGAATTGCCCTTCACTACAAGTTTCTCACTGCTCTATCGCGGCACGGATCGCACTACGGATGCGGCTTGGTCAGTCAATGTGGATAGCGGCACGATCACGCTCTCCATCGGCGCGGCAACGGGACAAGTCACGGTCACGGCGATGGATAGCCTGCTGGCTAGCTACACGGTCACAGCGACTATTGACGGGCGCGAGACGAAGTTCGTGCACCAAGTCGCCAAGCGTCTTGCGGGCGTGGACATCAATACCGGCACGGGCGGATCGAGTTCGGCGGATAACAGCTTCAATTCGTTCAGTTCGACAAGCTACGTGGTCGTCACCGATGTGATGAACATGCAGACCGGCACGGCGGGCGAAGTGGACTTGTCTGCGCCGCTCACAATCAAGGTCGGTTCGGGTTCGCCAACGGGTTCCTATTCCGCAACCCTGCAATGGGAGCAGGACATCGGCGGCACATGGACGGCGGTGGGATCGGCGCACGTTTCGGGCAATACACAGCGCGAACCGGACGGCACGGTCATTCCGGCATCGGCGTCCGCAAACGAAACGCTCACCGGCCTGACTGCCTCGACTGCTTACAGTTTCCGCCTCACCGCCAAGGCAAACGCGGGCGATGGCGTGACGCGCTTCCTCTCCGGCACGGCCAGCGCGACCGGCTCATAACAAGGAAAACCCAATGGAAACCCAGCACAGTGACTGGCTGCGGCAACTCGCTGCAGACGGTAAGGGCGGCGTGGCGCTGCCGAGCATCACACGCGGCGAGGCCTACGAGACGAGCTTCACACTGCCGCTCGATGCATCGGCTGACACGTTCACGGCTGCGCTGGGGATCGCGCCCGATGCAGCCCCTCTTGCGACATTCACCGTGACCGTGGGTGCGTTCGATGGCGAATACACGACCATCACACTCGCCCTGCCCGAAACAACGGTCGACACCTTGCCAACGGACGCAGACGCGAACGGCCTGACCGAACTTGTCTATTCGGTGCAGCGCACGCCCTCGGGCGGAACCGAAAGCCGCCTGTTCGCAGGCAATGTCTTCATCAGCGGGGAGGTCTGAGTGATGGCCGATTTCGCAATTCGCATCAACGGTGAGCCTATTCGCGTGAACCTGGGCAATTCCACCGAAATCTCGACCCGCGCGGCCAATAAGGCCATCGCTGCACAAGCAGGCGCCGAAGCTGCACGCGACGATGCGCTGGCTGCGAACTACGCGGACCTGAGCACCCCCGACGCATTCGACTTCACCATTCAAGATGAGAGCGGCGAAGCCGTTGCGGGTGTCCGCACATCGGACAAGGCCTTCGTCGCGAAGAAGGGGGCCTTCGATGCCGTAGAGACGGGAAGCATCCTGTTAAACGGTGAACCATTCATCACCAATCCCGAGGACCTTCTGTCCGGCGACTTCCGCTACAACCTGGAATTACTGCCGATCTACGGCCAGTCGCTGTCCTTGGGGGCAAAGTCGACGCCGAATATCACGACGGAGCAGATATATGATAGCGTGATGTTTCAGGGTGGGCTTTCCACTACCCATCCCGACAATGCCCTGTCGTTCTACGCCGCGCTGGTCCCTGCCGTTGCTGCGACCCCTGCCGACAGCAGCGTTTATGGTGAAGTTCCGGTGTTGGGCGCTGCCGATATGGTCAAGGAACGCATCAGTAGCGTTTCAGGACTAAGCTACACCGATCAGAATTTCCGCCTGCTTCTCAACGCCCCCGGCGAGGGAGGTCTGGCGATCGAGGATTTGGACAATCCCTCAACCTATTACAGCCAGTTCACTTCCGCGATTACAGCCGGATATAGCCGCGCGCAAGCGAACAACGAAACCTTCGGATGCCGCGCCATGCTGCTGGTCCACGGCGAGCAGGACAATTCGGACGGAACGCCGGTTGCGACGGTAAAAACCGAGATCGAGACGCTGCGCAGCGATCTGGAAGCCCATATTCAGGCTACCACCGGACAGGCGGACACGCTGCAAATTATCTCAAACCAGACCCAGCGATACTTCAACACCACCGGACGGGGGCCGTTCTGGCAGCAAGCCGTGCTGGAATTGCAGCAGGACGATCCGAACTTCCATGTTGCCTGCCCGATGTATCAATTCCAATACGCCGATACGGTCCATCTCACCGCCGAGAGTTCGCGATGGATGGGGGCCTATCTCGGGCTTTGCTATTCGAGGGTTGTGTTGTTCGGTGAAGAATGGTCGCCGGTGCGCCCGCTTTCTTCGGTGAGGCAAGGGCAAATCCTTGAGGTCAAGTTCCACGTCCCTGCAAAACCATTGGTCATAGATACGGTTAGGGTGCCGAGCGTTGCCAATAACGGTTTTACCCTGTTCGGGGCGGACGGAGTTACCCCCATCACGATCAACTCCGTCGAAGTAAGTAACCCCGATACCGTCCGCATTATAGCGGCCTCGACGATTCCGGCAGGGGCTGTGCTGAAATACGCGATCGACAATGGGGATGGCGGGACGCTGTCCTGCGGTCCAACCGGCCCGCGCGGCAATTTGCGCGACAGCCAGGGCGATCAAATCGTGTTCGATCCGAACGGGACCGCCAACCCGCTCCACAACTGGTGCCTCATGGTGCCTTCTTTCGTCATCTCTTGAGGGGTTGTCATGTCACTAGCAATCGTCGTTCCCGATGTAGATTTTTCCGCAGCATCCATCGCGTCGAAGTTCCCCTTTTCCGCCGATATAAGAGGTTACTGGCTGTTCGGCACGGACGCGCTCGCAAGTCAGGAGAATCTGGTTACGGGCGAGGCGGATTCCTTTACCGGCTCCCCTACATTCACCAGCAACAGCGCCAATCTCGGAGCGCCCGCAGGGCTGGCCACCGGCATTCAATTCGATGGCCCCTACACTATGGTCTATGTAGGCACTCTGCCGATTGTGGCGGGTCAAGTCGCTGCCCTGATGGGTTTCTACCCGACCGCAGGTGGGACAGGCATCGAAGCCATATTCAATTACGATGCTTCAATTCGGCACACCAACGCCGGATCGACAAGCGGGACACTTTCGCGGACGCTGGCGAGCGACGGCACCATGTCGGGAGTTCGCGCCGTAATCGCCACATTTGATCTGGAAACTTGCGCCCTGCATGTGAAGGATGGGAACAATCTGCTTTCGGTTACCTTCCCTCGCGCAGGGTCGAACATCCAACCCTACCCCATGCTGGTCGGGGGGCGCACCTCCGACACTCTGACGGCAGGCTTCGATGCGAACGCTGCAATGGTTTTCGATCGCGCCCTCACGCTTTCGGAGATTGAGGGTGAGATTTTGCCATATCTCATCTCCGCTATGGCTAACCGGGGGGTGACGCTGGCATGACCCGTCTCGCCATCATCCTCACCATCGGCGCTCTGGCGATAGGCGCGGTGCGTCTGGAGCATGACCTACGCAAAGCCTTTGCGGGGTGGGCATGGTGATGGAGAACTTTCTCAACATTGCAGGAACGGCAACGGCGGTCACTACCGGCGGCGGTGTCGGTTACTTCTTCGTCCGGTGGTTATTCGAATACCTCGGGGGTCGCATGGATAAAAAGGCGGATCGCATCGACGCCGGAATGGATAAGCTGATTGCGCGGATGGAGACCCAGATAGAGGGGTTGATTGCGCGGGGGGCTGATCTCGAAAAGAGGCTGGAGAAGGTCGAGGGCGATCTTGCCGAGTGCAAGCACAAGCACGCGGAAAGCGAAGCGGAAGTCGCTCGGCTGAAAGCGGCAATGCAGGGCTATGGCGAGGCGCGGGAAAAGGCGCAGTTGATCCTTGCTTCTGAACGGCGGGAGCAGAAGAAGTGAACCGCAAACCCATATTCGACGCCGTTCGCTCCATGCTTGGCCGTGGCTTCACACAGTCCGAAGTCGAGCAGCTTGACGACGCGATCGACGAAGCACTCGGCATCATCGTGGTCCGCGCTCCGAAGAAGAAGGGTCGCCAGATCAATGCGGCGGGCGAGCGGCTGATTAAATCCTTTGAAGGGCTCGAATTAGAAGCATACCCCGACCCCGCCACAGGCGGAAAGCCTTACACCGTGGGCCGGGGCGCAACGCTCGACATGGACGGCAAGCCGTTTGAACTTGGCCAGCGCATCACCATAGGGCAGGCCGAGCGGCTATTCGACAAAGACACTGACCGCTTTGAAGCTGCCGTTGAAAAGCTGGCACCGGTGGCGACCGACAACCAGTTCGCGGCGCTCGTGAGTTTGGCTTTCAACGTGGGCGATGCGAACCTTGCCAAGTCCACGCTACTCAAACTGCACAACGCTGGCGACTACGCAGGCGCAGCCGAGCAATTCGGGCGCTGGATATATGCAAACGGTCGCCCGATGAAAGGGCTGGTGCGCCGCCGTGCCGCCGAGGCTGAATTGTATCGGAAGGCGGATTGATGAAGATGCGCCACCTCGTAAGCACCTGGGCGCTCGTATGCGTAGCCGTTGCCACTGCCGCGCTCATCTTCTTCGCCTACGACAAGACAGAACACCTATCCGCGCCCGATTGGTGCGCAAGGGCAGGATGGGCGGCAAAGCAGGGCGATAGGCCAGAGAGCGCCATACAGGGCTGCTTTGGCCTCATGTCCAAGCAGATCGACGCGCTGGCCATAGATAGCCACATTGCGCACGGAACCATTGCCCTCGCCCTCTTGGTGCTGGTTGTGATCGTGCTTGCCGGTGGGCGGCTATCGTTTCGCGGTGGCAAGGATGGCGTCGATCTCAATATCTCTCGCAATGAAGCTGCCGAGCGGGTGGCTGACGCTGCCGATGAGGAAGCCGACCGGATCAAAGGCGGATGATCCGCCCGCGCGACACCGGGCTTCTCGTGTTCGGTGTGCTGATGTTCCTGGCTGGAATTTGGATAGGAGTGACAGGATGATCTGGACAGCACTTGCCGCCGTATCAAGCGTGGCGAAGCGCATCCCCTGGCAGGTCTGGGCGATCCTCGGGATCCTGCTCACCGCGTGGATATTTGGCAACCACCGCTATTCTCAGGGCGTGGACGACGAACGGGACCGATGGGAGGCGGAGCAGGAAGCGGCGAAAGACAAGGCCGACAAGGCCACGCTCGACGCGGGCGAAAAGCGCGCGATCGATACCATCCGCAACACCGAAGCCGAAAGGGCACGAGATGAAGCAACTGCTACTGGTGGCCGCATTGGCCGTGACTGTGAGCGCCTGCGACAAGCCGGGACCGACATCAGTTCCATTGCCGCCTGCGCAGGACGTTGAAGGCGCGACGGAACCGAAGCCTGTTCCGCCCGTCGATATTGTCGAAAGTGAAGCTGCCAGCCTAGCCTACGACAATGCGCTCGAGGCATGGGGCGAACGTGTCCGGGCTGCGGGCGTTCGCGTCTGCGAATGGCTGAATGGTGCGTCGAATGTTGCAGACTACAAGTGCGAGCGGTCGCCTGACAACTAACCCCACCGGCGCAGATACATTTCTACTGCCTGACGTAGCTCCAGCCAGTGAGCTCGCTCGTTTGGGTTGAACTCGGGGAATTCCTTCACTCTTTCGAACGCGGCGTGCATTCGGGTGAATTCGTCGCTGGCAAGACGCTGCTTTGAAGCTTTGTCTGGGAGGCTCATGCGCGGATCTTCTGCGCTTCTTCGTCAGGCATCCAATCAGTCCTTGGTTTTGACCAGGTGCCGACACCTAACTGGATGCCAGATTTTCCGCAATCGGCGGCCCTATCCCGCGGGACTGCGTGGCGGAGTGACCGGTCAAATTTGCGGAAAATATCGGCTCAGTGCGATGCGAAGGATGATTTGCAGTCCTCTGTCGAAAAGCAGGGATTCTCAAGGCGACTCGGCAATGCTATGCCGAGCGAAAGAGGGACGATATGGCACAGCAATCGACAATCGAATGGACTGACCTGACCTGGAATCCAGTGGTGGGTTGCTCGATCGCCAGTTCCGGATGCACCAATTGCTACGCCATGCGAATGGCAGCACGCCTTCAAGCTATGGGCAGCCCCAAGTATGAAGGTCTTACCAGGAAGACCAAGAGGGGCGCGGTCTGGACCGATAAGGTTCGCTGTGACGAGGCGTCACTCGAGATCCCGCTGAGCTGGAAGAAGCCGCGCCGGGTCTTTGTAAATTCGATGTCCGACCTGTTTCATCCCGACGTGCCTCTGACCTTTGTCGAGCGCATCTGGAAGGTGATGGGAGCCACTCCCCAGCACAACTATCAGATCCTCACGAAGCGTCCCGATCGAATGGCGGCCGCCCTGCAGGAAATAGCCAAAGTGCCCTTGCCGAATGTCTGGCTGGGTACCAGCGTCGAAGGTCCGAAGGTCATAGATAGAATCGATGATCTTCGAAGGACGCCGGCAGCTATTCGCTTTATCTCGTTCGAACCTCTGATTGCGCGGCTACCTTCCCTCGATCTAGCGGGGATCGATTGGGCTATCGTGGGCGGTGAGAGCGGCCCTCGTGCGCGGCCCATGAAAGAAGAATGGGTCGAGGAAATCTTGGACCAGTGCCTTAGCGACGGCACCGCATTCTTCTTCAAGCAATGGGGCGGCGTGAACAAGAAGAAGACTGGCCGTCTTCTCAATGGCCGAACGTACGACGAGATGCCGGAGTATAGTTTTTGAGGACGTGCTTCACGCCCTTCTCGATAAGGTGGATGGCGCGCGGGTTGTTCGACATACAGTAGAGCTCGAAGAAGTCGTTTCCGTTGACCAAGAGCGGCAGGGGTTTGGAGACGTAGCAGAATATGCTTCCGAACCTCTCTCGAGCGAAAGCCGCGATCTCATCGCCCTTTGCTAATCGTATCTTGTCCTTCGAATTCGTGCCGCCGAAGAAATCTCCTTGCGCGGGCTGCGCGGCGTAGAACCTCTCATCCCAGTCCGCGCAACCGAATATTCGCTCCAGACTTCCCCTCTTCGTATGATCGAGCGCGCTGTGCTTGTGCGGAAGCTGTTGAATGGTGGCGGCCCGCGGAAACAGATACCAAACATCCACCCTCTTTGTTGCGGCCAGAACCTCCAGTGTCTCGAAGCTCACGCTCATCCCGAACGGATCTAGAAAGACGACGGCTCTCTGCTTCGACTTGGTTGGTCCATCGCTCCATGGTCGACTTCCGAACAGATCGCGAAGGCCAGTATTTGCGTCGCCAGGATAGATCGTGATGTTTTGGTCGAACTCGGTCCTCAATTTCGCCAATTGAGCCTGACGGCCTTTGTGGGCTTCCGCGAACCAATAGTGGGTGAAGGGTGGATTTATCCGGAGGGCCTTGCGTGCGCTGCCGTCGAGAACCTCTTCGCCCTCCTCGATCGGCTGCGCTTCGAGTAACCCGCCTTTGATCACCTTCGCGTGGCGATCGCCAGTGCCGGCAAAGGCGTCAATGTACCAGGTCTCGAATCCCATGTTCTTGAGAGCGCCCTGGTAGAACTGGAGGTAGTCGGTGACAGCATCGAGCTTGATCTCGGTCCACGGACCACCGAACTCGTTCTTCGCTCTCTTTGCACCCGGCACTGAATTCCCCCTGTTGGAGGAAATGTCATCGAAAATGCCGCTAGAGGCAATGTTATCAGTAGCCCGGCGGGGGATAATCCAGATATTTCAACAGCGGGCAGCTGATCGACTTCCGTACAAACCTCGTACAAGGCACTCAGCGCCGCCTCTGATTATGCCAGCATTCTTCGCTGCTTAGGACAATTGCAAAGCACCCTTCACACGGGTGGGGTCGCAAGTTCAATCCTTGCCGCGCCCACCATCTTCTGCAGTCCAAAGCCTTGATCGATAGTGCTCTGCCGACGCCCGGCGGAATTCAATCCATGAACGGATCGCGCATCAGGATGGTGTCGTCGCGCTCCGGGCTGGTTGAGACCAGGGCAACCGGCGTTTCGATCAGTTCCTGGATTCGCTGCACGTATTTCACCGCATTGGCAGGCAGGTCGGCAAAGCTGCGCGCGCCTGCGGTGCTTTCGCTCCAGCCGTCCATCGTCTCGTAGATCGGCTCGACAGCGGCCTGGTCGGCAGCGTGGCTGGGAAAGTAATCGTAAACGTTGCTGCGCAGGCGGTAGCCGGTGCAGATCTTCACCTCATCCAGCCCATCCAGAACGTCGATCTTGGTCAGCGCGATGCCGGTCACCCCGCTGATCGCGCAGCTCTGACGCACGATAACCGCATCGAACCATCCAACGCGGCGCTGGCGTCCGGTAACTGTGCCGAATTCATGGCCGCGTTCGCCGAGACGCTGCCCGATGTCGTCTTCCAGTTCGGTCGGAAAGGGACCGCTGCCGACGCGGGTCGTGTAAGCCTTGACTATGCCGAGCACATAACCCGTCGAATTGGGGCCGAGCCCGCTTCCGGCTGCAGCCGTGCCGCTCACCGTGTTCGAACTGGTGACGAAGGGATAAGTCCCGTGATCGATGTCGAGGAGCACGCCCTGTGCGCCCTCGAACAGAATCTTCGCACCGGCTTTGCGGACTTTCTTGAGCCGCTTCCAGACCGGCTGGGCATATTGCAGCACGAAGCCGGCAATTTCCCGCAATTCGGAGAGGAGCTGTTCACGATCGACCGGCGGCTGATCAAAGCCTGCGCGCAGGGCATCGTGATGCGCGCAGAGACGATCGAGCTGCGGCTCAAGGTCATCCAGATGCGCAAGGTCACAGACGCGGATCGCACGGCGGCCGACCTTGTCTTCGTAGGCGGGCCCGATCCCGCGCCC
This sequence comes from Qipengyuania huizhouensis, assembly GCF_019711635.1. Classification (GTDB taxonomy): domain Bacteria; phylum Pseudomonadota; class Alphaproteobacteria; order Sphingomonadales; family Sphingomonadaceae; genus Qipengyuania; species Qipengyuania huizhouensis. The sequence continues at coordinate 216,756 of NZ_JAIGNT010000001.1, forward strand.
GGTTGTGCCGATCTTGCCCGAACCCGCTGCCGTTTCCCGCAGCCCGTCGAGGTCGCGGTGAATGGGCAGAATGAGCGGGCAATTGTCCGCTACCGCAAGGTTATCGGCGGTGATCCTTACGCCCTGCCCTTCCAGCTTTTCGACTTCGGCTTTCAGCGCCCAGGGATCGAGCACCACGCCATTGCCGATGATCGACAGCGTGCCCGAAACAATTCCCGAAGGCAGCAACGAAAGCTTGTAGGTTGTTCCGTCGATTACCAGCGTGTGGCCGGCGTTGTGACCGCCCTGGAAGCGGACCACGGCATCGGCGCGGCTGGCAAGCCAGTCGACGATCTTGCCCTTGCCCTCATCGCCCCATTGGGCACCGATCACGGTTACGTTGGCCATTGATAAGTCTCTTCCCCTGCCGGGGTGATCCGCAAGGTCCTTCGACAGGACTCGACCTTGGGACGGTATAGGGCGGGCTATGGCCCGCGATGCGGGGCGGCCCCTAGAGCGTGGTGAGCAAGCGAGTCAAGCGTTGGCCGCCTAATCGTCGTCAGGTTGCGTCTCGCCCCTCCATTCTCCCTTCCAATCAGGGGAACATTTCGCCGATATGGGTGAGCTGAAAGGTGGGATGAGACGCGGCTTCGGCCGAATTCAAGACTGACAATCGGGGGTGCGGCATGATGGATTCACTGCTATCGGCGCCGCCGTGATCGACCATCGCCCCATCCGTATCGCCGCGCTCTATCATTTCACGCGGTTCGAGGATCCCTCTGCCCTGCGCGAGGGGCTGTTCGACTGCGCCGAAAGGAATGGCGTTCGTGGCACGCTGCTGCTGGCGAACGAGGGCATCAACGGCACGATTGCGGGTAGCGATGCAGGGATCGGGGAGGTTCTCGACCATATTCGAACATTGCCCGGTTGCGACAATCTCGAATGGAAGGAATCACGCGCTGCCGAGATGCCCTTTCATCGCACCAAGGTGCGTCTGAAACGGGAGATCGTGACCATGGGCCAGCCCGATCTGGACCCACTGCAAGGTGTCGGCACCTATGTCGATCCGCAAGACTGGAACACGCTGATTTCGGATCCCGGCACCATCCTGATCGACACGCGCAATGATTACGAAGTTGCGATCGGTACTTTTGAGGGCGCCATCGATCCGGCGACCAAAAGCTTCCGTGAATTTCCCGAATGGTTTCGCGAGCGCAGGGCCGACTTCGAGGCCGAAGGGCGCAAACCGAAAATCGCAATGTTCTGCACCGGCGGCATCCGCTGCGAAAAATCGACCGCTTTCTTGAAATCGGAAGGTCTGGACGAGGTCTATCACCTCAAGGGCGGCATCCTGAAATATCTGGAAGAAGTGCCCGAAGCCCAAAGCCGCTGGCAGGGTGAATGCTTCGTGTTCGACGAGCGCGTGAGTGTAAAACATGGTCTCGAGGTGGGGTCACACAGCCTGTGCCGCGCCTGCCGCCGTCCGCTGAACGAGACAGACCTTGCGCATGAGCACTATGTCGAGGGTGTTTCCTGTCATCGATGCTATCCGGAGCGCAGCGAAGAGCAACGCGCTCGATATGCGGAACGTCAGCGCCAGGCGAAACTGGCCGAGGCTCGCGGCGAGGAGCATGTCGGACGCAAGACAGACGATGGGTAAGGCGGTACTCTATTCCTTCAGGCGCTGCCCCTATGCAATGCGTGCCCGAATGGCGCTGGCAGTTAGCGGGACTGAGTATGAACACCGCGAAGTCGTGTTGCGCGACAAGCCTCCGCAGATGCTCGAAGCATCGCCTAAAGGAACCGTGCCGGTATTCGTGACAGCAGAAGGCGACGTCCTGGAAGAAAGTATCGACCTCATGCGCTGGGCTCTCAATCGATGTGATCCCGAAGGCTGGCTGGACCGCGATGATCCCGAATTGGTCACGGCAAATGACGGACCTTTCAAGCACCATCTCGATCGGTACAAATATTCCACGCGGTACCACGAGGTCGATCCGGAGGAACATGGCTCGGCAGCCGTGAGGCACCTGCGGGTTCTCGACGATCGTCTTGCGGATTCGCCCTACCTTTGCGGCGAGAGGCGCGGGTTCGCCGACATCGCCATATTCCCGTTCGTTCGCCAGTTCGCGAATGCCGACCGGGATTGGTTCGATGCGCAAGACTTGCCCAAGGTGCGGCATTGGCTCGACGAACTGGTAAGTTCGGAACTGTTTGCCGGTATCATGGCCAAGCACGACCGGTGGGTTGCCGACTAAAGCCCGATGGGCGTGCCATCCTTGAGGATGTGGGAACAACCCAGACGCACCGCATCATCCTCTTCATCGATGGCCGCGACGGTTCTCCATCCTTCGCTGCGCAGGCGTGCGGCGGCGTCTCGATCATGTTCCAGCGGCAGGAACACTGTTTCACGGCTCTTTTCCGAACCTGTACCGAGCGTTTCGAGCAAGGGCTCCATATACAGGGAAAAGCCGGTGGCCGCCTCCTCGCTACCCTTGATGGCATAGGTCCCGCCCCGGCCCAGGGCTGCCCGCGCGCCCTTCGCATGCAAAGTGAATCCGAACCAGCTCTGATATTCGAATCCATGCCGCTCGGAAGGATCGAGCGTCAGGCGCACACGGCTTCCCAGCGTATCGGCTACGTTACGCAAACCTGAAATCCGCGTGGCAAGTGCACCGCCCGCATCGAGTGCGGCCAGCTTTTCTATCGCCTCGTCGAAGGGGCCAGTAGCATAGAGCAAGGGGAGATAATCCGCGCCGCCTGCCGCCTTGAGCGCGCCAGCGTCTTTCATGTCGAGCTCGCGCCGAACCGCCTCGCGCTTGTCTGCGTCGAGCGGCAGCGCCTTGTCCGCCAGCGTATCGACGAGATCCGGAAGCGTGAAGTCGACCGAAAGGCCGGTAACGCCCGCAGCCTCCAGCGCATCGAGCGCCACTGTCACCGCCTCGATCGCCGCGGATACATTGTCGCTCCCGATCAATTCGGCACCCAGTTGCAGCCGCTGGCGAGCCGGATCGAGTTGGTCCGCCCTCAAAAGCGCCACATCCCCCGCATAGCAAAGCCTGAGCGGGCGCGGCGCATCGGCGAGCCCGGTCGCAGCGATCCGCCCGACCTGAACCGTCATGTCCGCTCGCAAGGCCAGGGTACGCAGGCTTTCCGGATCGGTGAAACGGACCATACGGCGCGTGGCCACACCTTCCATCCGGCCAGCCAGAGAGCGCTCGAACTCTATCAAGGGCGGGCGAACGCGGTCATATCCATGACTGTCCATCACCCGGAGGATTTCGCGCATCGCACGCGTGATGATGGCGGAACGCCCGGGAAGCGCGTCTTCGAGGCCGATGGGCAGGAGATCGTCGAGCTGGTTCATTGCGCGGCGTCCCCTGCCCTATCGCGGATCAGAATTCCAGCGGCATGACGGTCTTTACGCCTTCGAGGGCGCAGGCTTTCTTGACTACGCCATCCGGGATCGGCTGGTCGACGCTGAGCAGCAGGATAGCTTCGCCACCAGCAGACCGTCGGCCAAGGTTGAAGGTGCCGATGTTGATACCGTTCTCGCCAAGCAACGATCCGATACGACCGATGAAACCCGGCGCGTCTTCGTTGACGATATAGAGCATGTGCCCATCGAGTTCGGCCTCGATCCGGACGCCGAAGATTTCGGTCAGGCGCGGTGCGTCGGAACCGAACAGCGTGCCTGCCACAGATCGGTCACCTGCGTCGGTTCCCACGGTTACCCGGAGCAGAGTATTGTAGGCGCCTTCTTTCTCGTGGCGGATCGAACGGATATCGAGCCCTCTTTCCTTGGCGAGGTAGGGCGCGTTGACCATGTTCACCGTGTCCGAATATTGGCGCATCAGCCCCGCCAGGACTGCACCTTCGATAGGTTTTCCGGAAAGCTCGGCCGCAGCGCCTTCCCGCTCGATATTGATTTTGGTGAGGTTGCCGTGGGCCAGTTGCCCCACGAGGCTGCCGAGGTTTTCGGCAAGCTTCATATAGGGGCGCAGCTTTGGCGCTTCCTCTGCCGAGAGGCTGGGCATATTGAGCGCGTTCGTCACCCCGCCATTGACGAGATAGTCGGCCAGCTGTTCGGCCACCTGCAGCGCGACGTTGACCTGCGCTTCGGTGGTGCTGGCGCCGAGGTGCGGCGTGCAGATGAAATTGGGCTTGCCGAACAGCGGGCTGTCTTTTGCCGGTTCGGTCTGGAACACGTCGAGTGCCGCGCCTGCAACCTGTCCGCTATCGAGCGCCTCGGCGAGAGCTTCCTCGTCGATCAACCCGCCGCGCGCGCAATTGACGATGCGCACGCCCCGCTTGGTCTTGGCGAGGTTTTCCTTCGAGAGGATGTTGCGCGTTTCGTCGGTCAAAGGCGTGTGAAGCGTGATGAAATCGGCACGCGCAAGCAGCGTGTCGAGATCGACCTTCTCCACCCCGATTTCCAGCGCGCGCTCCGCAGTCAGGAAGGGATCGAAAGCGACCACCTTCATCTTGAGTCCCTGAGCGCGGGCCGCGACGATAGAGCCGATATTGCCCGCGCCGATCAAGCCAAGCGTCTTGCCGGTGACTTCCACGCCCATGAAGTCGTTCTTCGGCCATTCGCCTGCCTGCGTGCGGCGGTCGGCGGCGGGAATCTGCCGGGCGAGCGCCATAATCATAGCGATGGCATGTTCGGCAGTGGTGATCGAATTGCCGAACGGCGTGTTCATCACCACCACGCCCTTGCCGCTGGCATAGGGAATATCGACATTGTCCACGCCTATGCCGGCACGGCCGATGACCTTGAGATTGGTCGCCGCGTCGAGAATTTCGGCGGTGACCTTGGTGGCGCTGCGAATGGCTAGACCATCGTATTCGCCGATCACGGCCTTCAGTTCATCGGGGGTCATGCCCGGCTTCACATCGACGTTGCAGCCACGCTCTTCGAAGATGCGCGCTGCGTTCGGGTCCATCTTGTCGCTGATGAGGACTTTGGGTTTGGTCATTGGATTACTCCGGAACTCTGAAAACCGTTCGCCCTGAGCCTGTCGAAGGGTCGCACTTCACTTTTGGCGGATCGCTTAAGAAGAACGACGGGGCTTCGACAGGGTCAGCCTGAACGGGAAATTGTTTACGGGCGCGTTAGCCGTTCTTGACCTGCTCGTAGGCCCACTCGATCCATGGCAGGAGACGCTTCAAGTCCTCCTGCTCGACCGTGCCGCCGCACCAGATGCGCAGAGACGGCGGGGCATCGCGATATCCGTTGAAGTCGTAGCCGACATCGCGCTCCTCCAGCAGCTTGACGATCTTCTTCGGTACGCCCGCCTTACCCTCTTCGGACAGGCTGTCGTACCAGTCACCCTGGAAGACGAAGCACACGCCGGTGTTGGTCTGCTTTGCCGGGTCGGAGACCATGTTGCGCAACCAAGGCGTCGCCTCGATCCAGTCCTTGACGATCTGCGCATTAGCATCGGCACGCTCGAACATGGCCTTGCGGCCACCAAGCGCCTGCGCCCATTCGAGCGCGTCGATGTAATCCTCTGTCGCCACCATAGAGGGCGTGTTGATCGTGGCGCCCTCGAAAATGCCGGTATTGATCTTGCCGCCCTTCTTCAGGCGGAATAGCTTGGGCAGCGGCCATTCGGGGTCGTATTCCTCGATCCGCTGCACCGCCTTGGGACTGAGGATCAGCATGCCATGCTGGGCCTCCGAACCCATGACCTTCTGCCAGCTGTAGGTCGTGGCATCGAGCTTCGCCCAATCCATCTCCATTGCGAAGACGGCGCTGGTGGCGTCGTTGATGGTCACGCCTTCGCGGCCTTCGGCCAGCCAGTCCGTATTCGGGATTTTCGCGCCCGAAGTGGTGCCGTTCCAGGTGAAGACGACGTCGTTGTCCTGCGGGATCGACGCGAGGTCGGGGATTTCGCCATAATCGGCGTCGAGCGTGGTCAATTTCGGCAGCTTGAGCTGCTTGACCGCGTCCTGGATCCAGACATTGCCGAAGCTTTCCCATGCCGCGACCGTGGCCGGACGGTCGGGGCGCAACATCGTCCACATGGCGCATTCCAGCGCGCCGGTGTCCGAGGCCGGCATGATGCCGACGAGGTAATCCTCGGGCACGCCGAGCATCTCTTTCGACAGGTCGATGGCGTATTTCAGCCGCGACTTGCCAAGAGCGCTGCGATGCGAGCGTCCGAGCGATTCGGTTTTGAGATTTGCGGCGGACCAGCCCTTGTGCTTGGCGGTCGGACCCGACGAAAAAAATGGGCGCTCGGGTTTGAGCGTCGGTTCGGCAGTCATGTATTCTCTCCTTCCAGAGAGCTCGCGCGGCGTTGGGACCGCGTGGCCCGCCGGCGGCAATAAAGTTGCCCGGGTTCAAGTCAATGCGAAATAGGTATGCGCCGCCCAAGTGGATGTTCGTGGGATCGGTCCGTGAAACGCGCTCTCGTTCCGGAGCGGCGCGCAGAGTGCAAGAGGGCGATAACCTCAGCCATCACAACGAAGTGTTCTACCCACTCGCCAAACGCCGCGCCTTTTCCTATGGCCGCGCGCGATGGATGTTACCGATCTTCGCATCGCGCTTTTCAGCGGGAACTACAATTATACCCGTGACGGTGCGAATCAGGCGCTCAATCGCCTTGCGGATTACCTGCTCAGGCAGGGAGCGGCGCTGAGGGTCTATTCTCCTGTCGTGGAGAAGCCCGACTTCAAACCGACCGGCGACCTCGTCGGGGTGCCCAATGTGCGCATGCCGGTAAAGGGACGGGGCGAATATCGCCTTCCTCTGGGTCTTGACGAGAAAGCCCGCCGCGATCTTGCGGCATTCGCGCCGAACCTGATTCACATTGCCTCACCGGACCCCACCGGTCACGCAGCGCTCAAATGGGCCCGCAAGCAGGACGTGCCAGTCCTCGCCAGCGTGCACACCCGGTTCGAAACCTATCCGCGATATTACGGCCTTGCGTTCCTCGAACCAGCCGTGGAGGCATTGCTCCGCCGCTTCTACAATCGCTGCGATGCGCTGGTCGCACCTTCGCAAAGCCAGATCGATGAGCTGAAATCGCAAGGCATGCATCACGACATCACGATCTGGTCCCGCGGCGTCGACCGCGAGGTTTTCGACCCTTCCAGACGTGACATGAAATGGCGCCGCGCCAACGGGCTGGATGACGACGATGTCGCCATCGTATTTCTGGGACGGTTGGTGATGGAGAAGGGTCTCGACGTATTCGCCGATGCCATCGTCGAACTTCGCAAGCGGCAGGTACCGCATAAAGTGCTCGTGATCGGCGACGGGCCGGCTCGCAGCTGGTTCGAGAAAGCTCTACCGGGAGGAACCTTCGTCGGATTCCAGACGGGAAGGAACCTCGGACGTGCGCTCGCCAGCGGAGACATCTTCTTCAATCCCTCGATCACCGAAACATTCGGCAATGTTACTCTGGAAGCGATGGCGTGCGGGTTGCCGGTCGTAGCGGCGGGGGCAACTGGCGCCGCCAGCCTGGTCAAGGATGGAAAAACCGGGCGACTCGTTCCGCCGAGCAAGACGGATGCCTTTTCAAAAGGTTGTGCAGAGGCCCTTGCCCCCTATTGCACCGACGATGCCTTGCGCCTCGCCCATGGTAGGGCAGGCGAAATAGCCGCGCGCGCCTATAGCTGGGACGCGATCAACCAGGCGGTGGTCGACACCTATCTAAGGTTGCTCGGCCAACGCTCGGCCGCCCGCTAGCTGGCTCAGCGCAACACGCCTTCCGACCTCATCCGGAACGCATACCAGGTCAGGAACAGAGTGGTGGCCCAGATAGCGATCGGCAGGCCGAGACCGGCCATATCGGCGGGGAGTTCGGTCAGCATCCGCTGGTAAATCGTGGTACCGACGAGGCCTACCAGAGCGACCAGCATCGCGGTTACGGCATGACGCGAACGTAGCAGGATCAGGATCGAACCGGCCAGCGCGCCCCATACACCCAAAGCCCATAGGGCATCTGCCCAAGCGGGAAATTCGGTGACGTAGGCGATCGCCTCGTCTGACATCCCGTAGCCTTCGAGCATGCCGAGCTGCGTGCTCGTATAACTCCAGCAGCCGACCGCGTTCCACAGCAGCGTGAGGATCCCCACTACCCACAAGTGCCACGGCGTTTTGGTTTCCACGTTCATTTCGCAAGCCTCCCCATCAACCCGCATCACGGAAGAGCTATAGTCCATTGTTCGGCGATGGCAAAATGCCGAAGCACACCCTAAGTCGCTTCACCATGGCCGACCTATTCGCCAACGATCCGCCCCAGACACCACGCACAGAAATTCTGCGCGAGGATGCGCCACTCGCCGACCGGCTCCGACCCACCAGCCTCGACGAAGTTATCGGGCAGGATCACCTAACCGGCCCGGATGGCGCGATCGGACGCATGGTCGCTGCGGGCCGCCTGTCGAGCATGATCCTGTGGGGTCCCCCCGGCACAGGCAAGACCACCATCGCACGGCTGTTGGCAGACAGCGTAGGAATGCGCTTCGAAAGCGTGTCTGCCGTCTTTAGCGGAGTAGCCGATCTGAAGAAGGCCTTCGCAGCTGCGGACAAGGCCGCCGAAGCGGGCCAGCGCACTTTGCTGTTCGTGGACGAAATCCACCGCTTCAACCGGGCCCAGCAGGACGGTTTCCTGCCGTTTGTCGAGCGCGGAACGGTGACGCTGGTCGGTGCGACCACCGAAAACCCGAGCTTCGCGCTCAACGCCGCACTTCTCAGCCGCGCGCAGGTGCTGATCCTTCAGAGGCTGGACCGCAAGGCATTGGGGCATTTGCTTGGACGGGCCGAGGAGCTCGAAGGGCCCCTCCCCCTCACCGCCGAGGCCCGCGATGCGTTGATTGCCAGCGCCGACGGTGACGGTCGCTTCCTGCTCAACCAGGCCGAAACGCTGTACAATGCCAAGATCGAGGAGCAGCTCGATCCCGCCGCGCTCGGCAAGTTCCTGCAACGGCGCGTGGCGGTCTATGACAAGGACCGCGAGGGGCATTACAACCTCATCTCCGCCTTGCACAAAGCTGTCCGGGGAAGCGACGTGCAGGCCAGTCTCTATTACCTCGCGCGCATGCTTACTGCAGGTGAAGAACCGCGCTTTCTGGCACGCCGGCTCGTCCGTATGGCGGTGGAAGACATCGGCATGGCCGATCCGCAGGCGCTGGTCCAATGCATGGCGGCCAAGGACGCTTATGAATTCCTGGGCAGCCCCGAGGGAGAACTCGCCCTGGTCCAGGCCTGCACCTATCTCGCCACGGCGCCCAAATCCAATGCGGTCTACAAGGCGCAGAAAGCGTCTTACAAGTCCGCGAAGGAAACGGGCAGCCTGATGCCGCCGCAAAATATCCTCAATGCGCCCACCAAGCTGATGAAGGATATCGGCTACGGCTCGGGCTACAGCTACGATCACGACGCCGAGGATGGATTTTCCGGTCATAATTACTGGCCCGAGGAAATGGAGCCTCAACGCTATTACGAACCGGTCGAACGCGGTTTCGAGCGCGAAGTGACGAAGCGGTTGGAATATTGGGACAAGCTTCGGCGCGAACGTGAATAGCCGCTTTCGCCATTTCATCGCCATCGACTGGTCTGGTGCAAAGGGCCCGCGACAAAAGGGTATCGCTTTGGCCATCGCCGATGCCGAAGGTGGGCCCCCTGTATTGGTGAGGCATCACTGGTCCCGAGAGGATGTGCTCTATGTCCTGCGCGAGCGGCTTCCAGCCGATACGCTGGTCGGACTCGATCTCGGGATCGCTTTGCCGCATGCCGATTGCGGAGCCTACTTCCCCGGCTGGGCCCACTCTCCCCCAGACGGACCTTCGCTTTGGGCGCTCATCGATCACATTGCAGGTGAAGAAGCGAATCTGGGCGCCAATGCTTTTGTCGCTCACCCGGACTTGCGCCCTTATTTTCGGAATGGGGCCGAAACCGGTTCTCGGTTCGGTTGCGATGGCGCCAGTCATGGTCGTGGCCGTTTCCGCGTTACCGAGCAGGCACAGGCGGCAATGGGCTGCAAACCCTATTCGAACTTCAATCTCGTGGGCGCGGCACAAGTGGGCAAGTCGAGCCTGACAGGGATGAGGATGCTCCACCGGCTCCGCGACCACCTCCCCGTCTGGCCAATCGATCCGCTACCGCCGAAGGGTTCCGTACTGGTCGAAATCTATACCAGCCTTGCCGCCCTGGAGGCTGGAAGGCGCCCGTCCAGCGCGAAGATGCGAAGCTACGATGAATTGAACGAGGCGCTGGCAGTACTCGGCTCGCCGCCCGTTTCCGGCACCGGCCCGGTCGACGATCACACCACCGACGCGCTGCTCACCGCTGCGTGGTTGCGCCGGGTTGCGCACGAGCCGCACCGATGGAATCCGCCCGGGCTCACCGGCGATATCGCGCGCACAGAAGGGTGGACCTTCGGCGCTCTCTAAGGCTCGGTCCATTGCCCGCTGAAGATCGACCAGCCGGTCTTGAGCGCGATCGAGGCCAAGGCCTTGGCACCCAGAAGGCTGGTTCCCGCCCGGTTCAGTCCGGGAGACCATACCGCGATGGCGGCCCTGCCCGGTACGCTGGCGAGAATCCCGCCGCCGACTCCGGATTTTCCCGGAAACCCAACCTCGAAAGCGAATTGTCCCGAATTGTCGTAATGTCCGCACATGAGCATCAGCGCATTGATGCGGCGCGCACGGCTTGCGCTGCACATCCGCTGGCCCGTGACGGGATCGGTCCCGTCAACCGCAAGGAATAGGGCGCTTTCCGCCAGTTGGCGGCAGCTCATCGAAAGAGCGCACTGGCGGAAATATACCGACAGGACGTCCTCCACCGGATTTATCAGGCGTCCGAAGTCGGCAAGAAACCAGGCAAGGCTGCGGTTCCGCGACCCGGTCTCGCTTTCGCTTCGCGCCACTTCCGGATCGAAGGAGATCGTGTCGTCTCGCCCCATTCGCCGCAAGCGGCCAAGCAGGTCCTCCACTGCCTCGTCCGGCGTACGGGTGTCGATGAAACGATCGGTGGTAACGATGGCGCCCGAGTTGATGAAGGGATTGCGCGGAATGCCTTTTTCCCGCTCCAGCTGGACGATCGAATTGAAGGCATCCCCGGATGGCTCCCGACCCACCACGTCCCACAGCGCCGCCCCTTGTCTCTCCAGCGCAAGAGCCAGTGCGAAGACCTTGGAGATGGACTGGATCGAGAAAGCTTCGTCTGCATCGCCGGCGCAAAAGACCTCGCCCTCTTTGGTGGCAAGCGCGATGCCGAATTTCTTGGGATCGACCGACGCAAGCGCCGGGATATATCGGGCAGGATTACCGCTCCCCCGCTCGTCGGCCAGTTCTTCCCATGTTTGCGTAACGATTGCGCCCAGGTCCATGGCATGGCCGATAGGCGTGCGTGCGATGTGACGCAATCGGACTGGACGCGAGAATGATTTTGCGCCAGAGGCGCGCCCTGCTTTGCGATGTGCCGGCTTAGCTCAGTTGGTAGAGCAGTTGATTTGTAATCATCAGGTCAGGGGTTCGACTCCTCTAGCCGGCACCACGCGCACCAGCCTCGCTGAATTTGCATCCCTTGGCCGCTTCCCTATGAATGGGGAATGGCTTCGAAAACTGACAATGACATGGCACCACCACTGGTGGAACTGCCCATAATCACCCACGACCGTGGATTTTACGATGGGTTCAGCCGCGCGGTAACCATCCCTTCGAAGATCATTGTTTCGTTGCTGATCATGTGGGCGATCTTCTTCCCCGTCAGTGCCAATGCAACCTTGTCAGCTGCCAATTCCAGCATAATCTCAAGTTTTTCAGGCTGGTACGTCTATCTGGTCGCTGCACTGATGGCCGTCTGCTTCCTTCTTGCCCTCTGGCCGAGTGCAGGCCGGCTCAAGATCGGCACGGAAGACGAGGCGCCCGAATTCAACCGCTTCTCCTGGTTTGCAATGTTATTCGGTGCCGGGATCGGCATCGGTATGCTGACCTATTCGACCGGGGAACCGCTAGCGCATTTCACCAACAATCCCGAGATCATCCGCGGTTCTATCGAAGCCCAGTCCGCGGAGGCGGTACGTCCGGCCTATATCTATACCTTCCTCCATTGGGGTTTCGCCGCATGGGGCAGCTATGCGCTCGTGGGGCTGGCGATCGGCTACGTCGCCTATCGGCGAAACCTGCCTCTGACCATTCGTTCGGCGCTTGCCCCGCTGTTCGGGCTTCGCTTGTCCGGTCTGTCCGGCCATCTGATCGACATCGTCGCGGTGGTGGCAACGATACTGGGTGTGGCGGTGACGATGGGTCTCGGCGTTGAGCAATTCATTGCCGGACTCGCCAGGCTTGGTCTGGGGGACTGGCTACTCGACACCGATGGATCGTCTTCCGCGGCGGCAGTAGTTGTGGCTCTGGTAATCCTTGTAGGGGCCTCGACATTGAGTGCCCTTTCGGGAGTCGGCCGCGGGATCAAGTGGCTGTCGAACCTGAATCTGGGGCTGTCTTTCGCACTTCTTGCACTTTTCGCCATCGTTGGCTCGGGAATGTTGGCTCTGAAACTCCTGGGTGTGGGCTTATGGGACTATTTCCGGACACTGATACCGAATTCCCTGACCCTGTTTTCGGGCGGCAGCGAGACCGGCGATGCGCTGGTTCAGTGGCAACTCGACTGGTCGGTCTTCTATTGGGCCTGGTGGATCGCATTCGCACCGTTTGTGGGCATGTTTATCGCCCGTATTTCTCGTGGGAGAACGATCCGCGAGTATGTTCTCGGGGTGGTACTGGTTCCCTCGTTGATGTGCTTCCTCTGGATGGTGCTGGCCGGAGGCACGGCCATCGACCTCGAGCTAAGCGGAGCCGCCGGTGGCGCTATCGTGAACTCCGGCATTTCGGACCAGCTATTCGCGACGCTGTCCGTGCTTCTGTCCCCTCCGGTTTTCTCGGTCGTGTCGGGTCTCGTCGTGATCCTTTTGATGACCTACCTTATCACCTCGACAGATAGTGCCATACTGATCGTCAACACGATCAACGGTGCAGGTGAAACCGAGGGTCAGCGCCGCCGTCATATCCTGTTCTGGGGTGTGGCTCTGGCGTTTGTTGTCGGTTCGATGCTGATTCTAGGCGGGATCGACGCCATCCGGATAACGATGATCATCGGGGCCCTGCCCTTCTCGTTCGTCGTTGCCCTGATGGCTGTATCGATCGTGAAGGCGGTCGTGTTCGACCTGAGGCGGGAGCGCCATGGCGTGCCCACCACTGCCGCCGACTGCGCCGAATGGACCGGGGCGAAATAGTCGCAGCCCGGGCAGGATATTCCGGCCGGTTCTTCACAACTCCCCGTTCAGGCCAACCGCGCGCCATCGGGCACATCGCCCGGAGAAGCTAGTACGATCCTGCCTTCCTCATCCGGAAAGCCGAGTACCAAGACTTCCGACATGAAAGGTCCGATCTGGCGCGCCGGGAAGTTGACCACGGCCATCACCTTTCGCCCGACCAGAGTCTCGCAAGAGTAATGTTCGGTGATCTGAGCAGAGCTCTTCTTCATGCCGATTTCGCCGCCGAAGTCGACGAGCAGCTTGATGGCGGGCTTGCGCGCTTCCGGGAAAGGGTCTGCTCGAACAACCGTGCCGCTGCGGATATCCACCTTGAGGAAATCGTCGAACGTAATCTGATCCATTCGCGATGATTAGAAGCGCATATCGGTTTTGTCGAATGGCAGACACGGGTTGAAGCCGGAGCATTGCAGGAATACGGGCTAGGCGATGCTTTCCCCCGCCTTCCCCGCGCGCACCTTGTTGCTGGCGATCTTCGTGCTGATGGCGGGAAGCGGGTTTCTTTCGACGCTGATTGCGATCCGGCTTGAACTGGCAGGGGCTTCGGCACTCCTTATCGGATTGGTGGCGACGAGCTATTTCGGCGGTTTGATGGTCGGGTCTCTCCGGGTGGAGGGGGTAATCGCCCGTATCGGGCATATCCGGGCATTCGCAGCGTTCGTGACCGTGTATTCCGCCACCAGCCTGTCTTATGCCATTCTGGATTATCCCGGCATATGGATCGTCCTGCGGTTCCTCGATGGGTTCGTGATGGCCGGAGTGTTCGTCTGCCTTGAGAGCTGGCTGAACCAGCAGGCAAGCCCCCAGAACCGAAGCACGGCTCTGGCCGCGTATATGATCGCGCTCTATACCGGGCAGGCGTCAGGACAATTCCTGCTCAACCTGGGTGACAGGTCTCCCGACCTGCCTTTCATGGTTTCGGCAATACTCCTGTCGATCGCCTTGCTGCCCGTACTGCTCACCCGGATGGAACAGCCGAAGATCGAAGCCATCACCCCCTTTTCGATCCGCCGACTTTACAGGGTTTCGCCACTGGGCATTGTCGGCACGCTGATGAACGGAGCAATGCTGGGGGCGTTCTACGCGCTCGGCGCGGTGTATATCCAACGCATCGGCATGGAGCTTTCACAGGTCGCGCTTTTCACCTTCTGCGTGATCGCAGGGGGCGTAGTCCTGCAGTATCCGCTCGGCATCCTGTCCGACCGTTTCGACCGGCGGCTGGTGGTAATCGCATGCTTTCTCACAGTCGCGGCGATCTGTGCCCCTCTCAGCCTGTTCGTTCTGCCCGCGCCGGGTACCATCGCTCTGGGGAGCCTTTTCGGCGGCTTTGCCTTCGCCCTCTACCCTCTCTGTGTCGCGCATTCTAACGACCATCTGGACGAACAGGAACGGGTGGGGGCGAGCAGCGGGCTGGTCCTGACCTATTCGGCTGGCGCGATCGCGGGACCTCTGCTCGGGTCTGCAGGCATAGGCATTCTAGGCCCCTCGGGGCTTTTCGCAGTGCTCGGGAGTCTTGCCTTGATCGGCGGTATTTTCGGGATCTGGCGTAGCTTCGCCAGCGATTCGGTCCCCGCAGAAGATCAGCAAGCCTTTCAGAGCCTGCCGCGCACGACTCCCATGGCGTCCGTTCTGGAAGGGGAGGACAGCAGATAGCTTCCGACGGGCCTGCATCTTGGACAGAGCCCGGTCGACAGTCTTCACGCCATTAAAAAGGCCGCCCATTTGGACGGCCTTTCGGTATCATAATCAAGCTATCATGCAGCGGCGGCAGTATCGTCGGCCTTATCGGTCCTGGCTGTGGTCTTAGGCACCGTTTTCTTACGCTCATTCTTGTCGAACATCTTCTTGGCAACATAACCACCGACGCCCAGTGCCAGCATCGCAGGCAGGCTCATTCGGCGGAGTGCCGTTGCAGCAATTACGCCCAATGCCGCACCGCCGGGGCCTCCGATACCACTGGTCTTCTTGGCGAGCTTGTCGCCCGCATATGCTCCGATAATCTTGCCGATCATGTAGATTCTCCTTTGGTCAATCAACGGCGTTGACCGGCAAGCGTTCCTGCCCCGATCAGCCCTCGATCCCCGTGCGAAGAAAGCGGTTTGCGATCTCGGCAACCTCTCCTGGGCCCGGGTCTCCGTCACGGCGCCAGATTGCATAACGAAGTCCGAGGAACACGTTCATTCCCATGAGCGACCACGCCTCGATCTCGCCCAGGTCGCTGCGCATTGCCCCACTCTCTGCGCCCCTCCGCAAGCGCTCGAGAATGCGTGTGCCGACCGTTTCATAGTGGCTACGGTAACTGTCCGGATCCACGAACTCGGCCTCGTCGATGATCCGATAGACCTCCTTGTGTTCGCCCGCGAATTGAAGGAACGCCTCAAGCGCAGCGCGTTCGATCTCGAGCGCCTGCATATCGGGACGGATCGCTTCGCGCGCCGCAAATTTCACGGCCTCGCTCATGTCCGCGACCAAGGCGCGGAAGATTTCGTCCTTGCTGTCGAAATAGGTGTAGAAGGTTCCGAGGGCCACACCTGCACGCCGCGTTATCGAACTGATCGACGCTTCGTGAAAACCGTGATCACCGAATTCGCCAGCCGCCGCATCCAGCAATTTACGCAGCGTCTTGCGCCCTCGCTCGGTTCGCGGCGCCTTGTGATCTTCCGTCGCGCTTGCAGCCATTTCCGTCCCTCCAGCCTCTCTTGGCTAGGCACCACAGGCGTCTCTTGCAAGAAGAAACTTGAAAGGTGGTTCAGTTTTCAATATTGGTAGGTGAAAGAGATATATTTGGGAGGGAATCAATGAGAACTCACAGCATACGGCTCGGCGCAGCACTTCTTGCGGGAACCGCAGTGGCAGCTTGGGCAGCACCTGCCGCCGCACAGTCCGCGCAGGATATTGAATCGGAAACGGTGTTGAGCGAGGACGCCTCGCAAGCCGATGACGACGGCATCATCGTAGTGACGGCTCGGCGCCGTACAGAGCGCATTACCGATGTTCCGATCGCGGTAACAGCGCTCTCCGGCGAAGAGCTTAGCCGGGGCGGCACACTTGAGCTGACCGAGATTGCAGACGAGGTGCCTAACCTGACGCTGGAAGTCAGCCGCGGCACCAACACTACGCTCACCGCCTTCATCCGCGGTGTCGGCCAGCAGGATCCTGTCGCCGGATTCGAAGCGGGCGTCGGACTTTATGTCGACGACGTATATCTGAACCGGCCACAGGCTGCCGTTCTCGATGTATATGACGTCGAGCGCATCGAAGTGCTTCGCGGACCGCAGGGCACACTCTACGGTCGCAACACGATCGGCGGCGCAATCAAATATGTGACGGCGAGGCTCCCAGACGAAGCGCAGGTAAAGATCCGTGGGACCTACGGTTCCTACGATCAGGCCGATCTTGTTGTCTCTGCATCAACGCCGGTAAGCGAAAGTTTGCGCATCGGTGCGAGCGGCGCACGCCTCTCCCGCGGAGGTTTTGGCGAAAACCTCAATCTCGGCACTGAAAACTACAACAAGGACGTTTGGGCTGCACGCGGAACGATTGAGTTCGATAGCGGCCCGCTGTTCGTGCGCCTTTCGGGCGACTACGTTAAGGACAACAGCGAAGCGCGCCAGGGTGGACGTCTCTTGTCTGGCGCGTTTTCCGGCGCGCCTGTGCTCGATAATCCGTATGACACCCGCGCGGGCTTGAACGTGGTCGACCAAGAGGTCGAAGCTTATGGCGGTGCGCTCCAGATTGCCTACGAACTCAGCGATACGCTGACGATAAAGTCGATCACGGGCTACCGCGAGGATGCCTCGACCAGCCCAATCGATTTCGACAGCCTGCCAGCGGCCGATCTGGACGTTCCGGCAATTTACGAGAACGATCAGTTCAGCCAGGAATTGCAACTCTTGGTCGAAGGTGATCGCCTCTCCGGTGTACTCGGCGCCTATTACTTGGACGCCAACGCGTTCACGGCGTTCGACGTCGCGCTGTTCACGACTGGAGATCTTCTCGGCCTCCCGGGACTCAATGCCCAGACGCTCGGTGATGTTAAGACGGAAACCTATTCGGTATTCGGAGACTTCACTTATGACCTGACCGACCAGCTCAGTATTTCACTGGGTGGCCGCTACACCTGGGATGAAAGAAACAGCCGCATCTTGCGCACCACCTTTATCGGCGGCTTTTCGGATCTTTTCGATGGAGAGGGTGTGCCCATCGTCGTTACCAGCGACTTCGAGGGGAGCGCGAGCTTCAAGGAATTCACGCCTCGCGCTTCGATCGCATTCAAACCGAATATCGATCAGACGATCTACCTTTCGTATTCGAAGGGCTTCAAGGGTGGTGGATTCGACCCGCGTGGCCAGACGAGCGCCGCCCCCGATATTGATGAAGACGGTGATGTCGATTTCGATGACCAGTATGAATTTCTGAGCTTTGAACCCGAAACAGTCGACAGTTACGAACTGGGCTGGAAAGCAAGCCTGCTCGATAATCGTCTGAACATCGCACTCGCAGGCTTTATAGGCCAGTACAAGGACGTCCAGATCCCAGGCTCCATCGGCTTCGACAGCGACGGCGACGGGGTCAACGACAGCTTTATCGGCGTCACCACCAACGCGGCAAGCGCTGACATCAACGGAATCGAGTTCGAAGGAAATGCACTTGTCGGGCGTGATTTTGCAGGCCCCGGCAGCCGTCTGACATTCAACTGGTCGCTCGGTTACCTTGATGCAGGCTTCAACGAATACATCGACAATTTCGGAAACGACGTTGCCGACCAGCGCGTCATTCAGAACACCCCTGAATTCACGGTCCACAGCGGTTTTGACATTGGCATCCCCGTGGGCGGAGGCATCATCGACTTCCTCGGCTCGATCACGATGCGTTCGGACACCAGCCAGTTTGAGCTGCCCGGACCGCTTGACCAAGATGGCTATGAACTGGTCGACCTCGGCCTGGTCTATACCGATGATAACGATCGCTTTACTATCGGGGTCCATGCAAAGAACATCTTCGACGAACGCTATATCGTCTCGGGATACGACTTCGTGACCGGCACAGTCCTAGGCCTCGAAGGCAACCTGACTGCCTTCTACGGCGACCCTCGCCGCGTTTTTGTTACCGGGGAAGTCAAGTTCTGAAAATTTGATCGAACTGCGCATGAGAGGCGGCGGCCGGGCAACCGGTTCGCCGCCTTCTTTTTATCCCGCTGCGATCGCCGGACGTGCTGCTCGCACATTACCTTCCACCGGAATGCGGTAAGTCCTCGCATATTCTCCCAGCCGTTCGTAGACCTCGCCTTCTCCAAGGCCGAATTCCTCGAGCGAATAGGAATGCGGGACACGCTTCGATTCCGCTGTCCGCGCGATATAGGCTTCCATTCCCGGCAACGCCGGTGCGATGTCGAGATCGAGAAAGCGATAGATACGCACCATCGATGATCGCCAGTCATTGTCCATGTCATCGTACTGAACGTCGATCATCCGCTCCGCCGGTATGCTTTCGCGGGCGCTGCGCATACGTTCGATCATCAGTTCTGTCTTGCGCAGCCACTCGCGTCCATGCGGCTGCGGCATGACATCGTCGGAGTAGATAATGGTCTGGTTCCATGCGAGCGATGCCGCACTCCCCACCACGGATTTCGGATCGCGATGGGTGAAGATCAGCCGCGCATCGGGAAAGACCTCAAGCAGGGCGGGCAGGTCCAGCATGTGTTGCGGGGTCTTGAGTATCCATGGCCGGAGCGAGCTTTCCTGCTGAGACCACCCGATCAGGCGCAGGAGATTGGCCATGTGACGATAGGCAGGTACGGCGCTCTCTTGCTCGCACCAGCGGGTGTAGGTCGGCACCCGCCACTGCGCTTCGAACTTCATGCCGTAGAAGCTGGCGGCGATGAGCCCCAGTTCCTCTTCGGGTTCGAAGGGCCCGGTCGGATGGATCGATAGCGTGCGTGGATTGGCCAGCCGCGCAACCTTCAGGATCCGCCTGGCGAGGATGGGACGAAAATCCTCCTTCTCGCCTGCCATGACCTCTTCGAAGTCGGGGCGCGGTACCGGGCTGATCGTCTCGAAACTTCGCAGATGGGCAAATCGTCGGTCGGCCGACATAAGCCGGTGGAGCCGCGTAGTGCCCGAGCGCATCGGCCCCACTATCACTACCGGATTCCTGATCGGACGAGCGAGGATTTCAGGATGCCGCTTGTACCACATCTGTGCATACAGCCGATCGCGCAGCAGGTGGTGGAACTGCTGCATCGCCGAAAAGTCGCCAGCCGCGTTCAAGTGGGCTTCGGCGCGCACGGAATCGAGCAGCATGTCGAGTGGCTGCGTGAACCATTCGTCCCCGAAATCGTCTAGGCCGTATGCATCCGCAACCTCGCCTATCAGATCGTCGCGGCTCCATCTGGCATTCTGCACCAGACCGAACTTTCGGCCGATCCTGATGCCCGCGTCGACCATATCGATGAAACGGCTGCGTCGCGGAGGTACGTAATTTTGGCTTTGCAAGTCTCTCGGCCTCGTCTTCTGATCGGCGGTCGGGAGGAACGCCATAGACAGACAAACCGTCTGCAATCCAATCGGTGCCAGACCTTTTCTGCACTGGAAATGAAGCCCGGCAGTCGGCATAGCGCCAGCCCATGCACGATATCGCTTTCATCCGGACCAACCCCGAAGCCTTCGATGCCGCCATGAAGAAGCGCGGCGCGGACCCTGTCGCCGATCGTATCATCACCCTCGATGCCAAGAAGCGCGAGGCCCAGACTCGCGTGCAGGAAGCGCAAAGCCGCCGCAACGAAGCCTCCAAGGCGATCGGCCAGGCCATGGGGCAGGGAGACAAGGACAGGGCGGAAGCGCTCAAGGCAGAGGTCTCCGAAATCAAGGCAAGCATGCCGCAATGGGAAGAGGCCGAGTATGCGGCCGGCACCGAGCTCGAAGACTTGCTCGCCCGCCTGCCCAACATACCTGCAGAAGACGTGCCAGAGGGTGCGGACGAAACCGATAATGTCGAAGTTGCCACCTGGGGCGATAAACGCAATTTCGACTTCGAGCCGATGGAGCATGCCGATCTCGGGCCCGCACTCGGAATGGACTTCGAAACCGGTGCAAAGCTCTCCGGTGCCCGCTTCACATTCCTGCGCGGTGACATGGCCCGCCTCCACCGTGCCCTCGCCCAGTTCATGCTCGACACGCATACGCGCGAGAACGGCTACACCGAATGCAATCCGCCCGTACTCGTCAACGACGCGGCGATGTATGGCACCGACAAGCTGCCGAAATTCGCAGAGGACAGCTTCAGGACCACCGATGATCGCTGGCTGGTCCCCACTTCGGAAGTCAGCCTGACCGCTTCGGTGGCCGATCAGATCCTGGGCGACCTCGCCGAACCGATCCGGCTTACAGCCCATACGCTCTGTTTCCGCAGCGAGGCGGGCGCAGCCGGACGCGATACGCGCGGGTTCATCCGCCAGCACCAGTTCGAGAAGGTGGAACTGGTCAGCATCTGCCGCCCCGACGACAGCGCCGCCGAGCACGAGCGCATGGTTCGATGCGCTGAACACATACTTGAAGCGCTTCATTTACCTTATCGCCGAGTGTTTCTTTGCACCGGCGACATGGGATTCGGCGCGCGCAAGACCTTCGATCTCGAAGTCTGGCTCCCGGGCCAGGGGGCCTATCGCGAAATCTCCTCCTGCTCGAATACCGGCGATTTCCAGGCTCGCCGCATGAATGCGCGCTACCGTCCCGAAGGCGAAAAGAAGACCCGTTACGTCCACACCCTCAACGGATCGGGCCTCGCCGTAGGCCGCACCTTGGTCGCGGTGATGGAGAATTATCAGAACGAGGATGGCAGCGTCACCGTCCCGCAATGCCTTGCCCCCTATATGGGCGGGATCGAAAAGCTGGAGCCTGCGGCGTGAAAATCCTCCTGACCAATGACGACGGCGTCCACGCCCCCGGCCTCGAAGTGCTGGAAGCGATTGCGCGGCAGTTTTCCGACGATATCTGGATCTGTGCCCCGGATGAGGAACAGTCCGGAATGGGCCACGCGCTCACCCTCACCCGCCCGGTCCGCCTGCGAAAGCTTGGCGAGAGGCGCTTCTCCGTCACCGGTACGCCTACCGATTCCGTAACCATGGGCCTCAGGCAGGTCATGGACGGCCCGCCCGACGTGATCCTTTCCGGCGTCAACCGAGGAGCCAACCTAGGTGATGACATTACGTACTCGGGTACGGTTTCCGCTGCGATCGAAGGCGCACTCGCGGGAATCCGGTCGATCGCACTAAGCCAGGTGATCGGCCGCGAAGACGCGGGCGACGACATGTCTTTCGCTGCAGCGCAGGAGTGGGGCGCGAAAGTACTGGCCCCCCTGCTGGATACCCCCTTGCCGGAACGCACGCTGGTCAATGTGAACTTCCCTCCACGCGCACCCGCAGATGTGAAGGGCATTCGCGCAGTCTCGCAGGGCTTCCACGATTATTCGCGCGGCACGGTCGTGGAAGGCCGCGATCCTCGTGGGTTCCGCTATTTCTGGTTCGGCCTGCAGGCCATCGAACACACACCCGACCATGGGACCGATCTGGAAGCGATTGCAGACGGTTACGTCTCGGTCACCCCGTTACAGCTCGATCTGACGCATCACTCCTCTCTGGAAGCGCTCGGGCAGCGTTTCCAGAGGTGATTGCTATTGACCGCGTCCATGTGCTCGCGCACCTAGGCGCCGGATGAGCGAGAGAAAGCAACTCGACCGTATTACTCCGGGTGGCCGGACCAACCGGGTATATCGTGGCCCGCGATTCCAGCCGCTGCGTCGTGCGACGAGAATTCCCGTCTGGGGCGATCTGGGAATCCGGTTGGGGCTGGCGCTATTCCTGATATTCGTGGTGGTCATGATCCACTGGTGGGATCGGGAAGGCCTGGTCGACAATCTCGACGGTGAGGTCAGCTTCCTCGACGTCATCTACTTCACCATGATATCCATCACCACGACCGGCTTTGGCGATATCGCGCCCATTTCGGACCGCGCGCGACTGGTGGAAGCCGTCATCGTGACACCGGTACGTTTCGCCGTCCTCTTCATTTTCGTGGGCACGGCCTACAACTTCCTTATCAAACGAAGCTGGGAGAAATTCCGCATGGCCAGAATCCAGGAACAACTCAGCGACCATATCGTCGTGCTGGGCTATGGAATTTCCGGCAGCGAGGCTGTCGCCGAGTTGATCGAACGCGGCACCGATCCAAGCACGATCGTCGTGATCGATCCTAGCGAGGAAAGGCTTCACGCCGCAGAATCCCTTGGCTGCAACGTTATGGCCGCCGATGCCACGCGTGACGAGACCCTTAAGGCAGTTCGCATCAGTGAGGCTCAGAACGTACTCATCTCCGCCGGCCGCGACGATACCACGATCCTGATAACGCTAACCGTTCGTGCCCTTGCTCCGCATGTCCCGATCAGCGTGGTAGTACGCGCGGACGACAATGAATCGCTTGCTCGTCAGGCAGGTGCGAACAACGTCATCAATCCTGTACGTTTCACAGGCCTGTTGCTCGCCGGCAGCGCCAAGGGCGAACATATCGCCGAATATCTAGCGGATCTCGCCAGCATTTCCGGCCGCGTGCAACTGGTCGAACGCAAGGTGACCGAAGAAGAAGTCGGCTGTGCCATCAGTGAATTGCGGACCGGCGGCAGAGGACTGCGCGTCTACCGCGACGGGCGCGCGATTGGGTTCTGGGAAGAAGAGTGCGAAAACCTGAAGGCCGGCGATATCATCGTCGAAATCATCGCCACCCCGAATGGCGAAAGCAGGGGCGACGGACACATCAAGGATGATGTCCTGCGCCAAGGCGGCTGAGCAATCTCTCACCTCATTAGAGCGTGCACCAGTCCCATTACGGTATAGAAAATCAGCCAATAGCCAGCGTCGATCCAATAAAGCGGCCGCTGTGCCCCCTGAAACAGATAATTCGTCCACAAAGCGGGAACGATAAACCCGAGAGCCACGCCAAAAGCAGTGAGAATTTTGACGAAGTCGCTGAGATCGATGGCGTAGCTCGCGAAGGTATGTGCCAGAGTCCAACTCGCCAGTAATGCGAGCAGGAAAGTGCATCCGTAGGTCTTGACCGGATTGATGTTTTTGAGATCGTCTGCCGTCTTGCCGACGGCCAACATCCAGCGCTTGCCCATGACGGGGCCATACCAGATACCGCCGACCAGAAATCCGCCAAGCGCCGCCAAGACGACCGCCAACCAGTTCACATCAAGAAGATTCATTTCCCTCTCCCCCTTGGGCAACCCATGGTGATACTAGCGTAAAGCGGCGAAGCCGTGTAGGGCCGCGCCCGATTCACGGACATAGCTATGAACACCTTTACCACCTCGATCCCCGACCAGAAAAAGGTCGGAATGGTTTCCCTCGGCTGCCCGAAGGCACTGGTGGACAGCGAACGCATTCTAACCCGCCTCCGCGCAGATGGCTATGCGATGAGCCCCGATTATGCCGGTGCCGACGTCGTATTGGTGAATACCTGCGGCTTCCTCGACAGTGCGAAGGAAGAGAGCCTGCAAGCTATCGGCGAGGCTATCGCTGAAAATGGCCGGGTAATCGTGACGGGCTGCATGGGTGAGGAAGCCGATGCGATCCGGGCCGCGCATCCGCAGGTACTGGCAGTGACCGGCGCGCACCAGTACGAACAGGTTGTAGAAGCGGTGCATCAATATGCCCCGCCTACCCAAGGACCTTTCATAGACCTGATACCCCAGCCCGACGTGAAGTTGACGCCGCGCCATTACAGCTATCTGAAGATTTCCGAAGGCTGCAATCATTCCTGCGCTTTCTGCATCATTCCGGATCTGCGCGGGAAGCTCGCCAGCCGCCGGATCGATGCAGTGCTACGCGAAGCGGAAAAGCTGGTTGAGGCCGGCACCAAGGAACTGCTGGTGATCAGCCAGGATACGAGCGCCTATGGCGTCGATACGCGTCACGAGAGCCGTCAGTGGAAGGGCCAGGATGTTCGGGCCCATATGACCGATCTTGCGCGGGAGCTTGGACAATTAGACATTGGCGGAGGCACCCCGCCATGGGTGCGCCTGCATTACGTCTATCCCTATCCCCATGTCGATGCAGTCATTCCGCTGATGGCGGAAGGTCTGCTGACGCCTTATCTCGACATTCCTTTCCAACACGCAAGCCCCAAGGTCTTGCGATCGATGAAACGGCCGGCGAACGAAGCCAAGGTCCTGGAACGGCTGAAATCATGGCGTGAAATATGCCCCCATATCGCCATACGGTCGAGCTTCGTGGTCGGATTTCCCGGCGAAACCGAGGAAGATTTCCGGTATCTGCTCGATTGGCTGGAGGAAGCGCAACTCGATCGCGTAGGTGCTTTTCGCTTCGAACCTGTGGAAGGGGCGCAGGCCAACTCTCTTCCCGACCCCGTTCCCGAAGAGGTCAAAGAAGAGCGTTACGCGCGTATTATGGAGGTTACCGAACGGATCAGTGCCGCCAAGTTAGCCGCCAAGGTAGGAAAGATCCTGCCCGTAATCATCGACGAAGTAGGCGAACCGGATGAGGATGGCGATATCGGAGCCACGGGCCGTAGCGAAGCCGATGCACCCGAAATCGACGGCGCAGTCTATCTACGTAATGTTCCGAAAACGATAGCTCCTGGAGATATCGTGAATGTCGAAGTTGAGGACGCCGATGCCCACGATCTTTTCGGGGCGATTTACGAAAAATAGCTATTCGCAGACGTTCCGAACCGACCATTAAGGAAATCGCACACGTGGTAAGAGTTTGTTTAAAATAGGAAAACTGCGACAAAGTCGGATGTTTTCGATTATCTGGAGCCGCGATTCTTAACCTGTTTTGCTGCTGCGGCTTTAACCACCGGAAAGCGCGGATTCTCGTCGGTTGGTGAAAAAAGTGACCTCCGCGTCAAAACATTCTTAAACCTAATCTGACCATACGTGTGCGAGATGAACCTCGTCCGCACCTTGGACCGCGCCCAAGCGCGCTCATTCAAGTCGCTCGGCAGCCTGCCGAAGGGCGTACTTGAGAGATTGAAGCATCTTTCGATCAGCAGCTTCGTGGCCCTCGTCCTGTTTGCAACCCTTTTTCTGGGTCCTGTGGATCAGCTCAGTTGGGTTTTTCAATCGAAATTCGTCAGCCACTCACCCTCTGGCGATATTGTTTTCATCGGGGCAGAACGGAATATGGCCGACCCGCAACTCCCCTCGCGGCGCGAAGATCTCGCCGAAGCGCTGGCTAAACTCGATCATCAGGGGGTCGGGAAAGTTTATATCGACATTGCCTTCCCAAAAGCATCCACCTCTGCATCAGCAGATCGAAAGCTTGCAACCGCAATCAATGCGCTTGGTGCCCGTGCGATTATCGTCGACCGGATTGATCTCAACGGAGTAAACAACGCCAGGGTTGTTACCACCCTGCCCGAAATTGCTGGACAAGCAAAGCGGGTAGTTTCTCAGCGTTCGAGCAATTGGATGGGCTTCACTTGGACCAGCGAATTTGCTCATAGCGTTCGCGGCGGGCGCTTCCCGTCACTATCTGCATCACTGGCCGGCATCGAAGATACGCGTCCCGGCTCGTTCCAGATCGATTATTCGATCCCGCCCGAAGACATGGCATCCTTATCTCTGGCTGATATCGCTGCGGACGGTAATGTGCTCAACCTTGTGGGAAGGACAGTTGTCATTGGGGAAGATGCTGGACTTTCGGAATCTCAGCAGCGTGTCCCCGGACAATTTTCGGTCCCATATAGTTATGTCGCGATCTATGCGGCGGAAACTCTTAAATCGGGCCGGACTGGCTACTTGCCTGCAGTTCCCGCGATCATAGTCTATTTGCTGCTCTTCGCTTCGATGCTGATTGTCATTCGTCGACGACAGCATCGCCAGATTGGCTATGCCATACTCGCCACAATAATCCCGCTGACGCTTTATGGCGGCAGCCTTATCGGCGTCAGAATGGAGCTGTCGTACTGTGCCGCGATCCTGATTGTCTATGGGACACTTCGATCACGTGCGCGCTGGCAGGACCGGGTTGCATTAGTCGACAACGAGACAGGCCTTCCCAAACTACGAGCGCTAGAACTGGAGACATCTCAGGACATCCATGCCCGCGGTCATTTGGTTGTGGCGCGCATCCATGGATATGAGCATGTCTTGAAAACTCTCTCTCGCGCCGAACGGGCACAGTATATTCTTAAGCTGGTTGATCGTCTCCGTGCAACCGATGGGGAACTGGCCATCTATTCAGAGGGTCACCACCTGGCTTGGCATTCTGAAGAGGAAGACAGTGCCACATTGGCTGAACACCTCGAAGGGCTACGCGCGATGTTTGCCGCGCCGCTCAATGTGGCCGGTTCATCGGTCGACGTCGGTATAAGCTTTGGAGTTGCAAGGCTGGATGGAGATCCTGCGGCACGCTTGGCTGCTGCGGTAGCAGCAGCGGAAGAAAGCTCAGAGGCCCTGCAACCTATAAAAATTGCAGAGAGTAGCTCGCGCTTTGACGAATTGTGGGATATTTCGCTGCGCGCTCGCATCGACGAAGCAATGTCGGCCGGAGAGATTTTCTGTGTCTACCAACCAAAGGTGGATACGCGGAACGGTACCATGACGGGCGTAGAGGCGCTAGTTCGCTGGCAGGACCCTGCACGCGGATTCATTCCTCCGATGCATTTTATCGCTCAGTGCGAAAAAGCGGGGCGTATGGAAGCGCTGACAGAATATGTCTTCGAACACGCCTGCGCAGCCGGTCGTCTGATGCATTTCCGTGGACGTTCAATCACAATGTCGGTCAACATCTCCGCCACGCTGCTGTCCGACATGCGGATCGTCGGCATGGTGCGCAACGTCTTGCAGATGACAGGGTTCGACCCGCGGTATCTGGTTCTGGAAGTTACCGAAACATCGCGGATCGGAAATCTAGCAACTGCGGAAACGGTACTGAACGAACTTAGAGCACTCGGCGCTCGCATTTCCATGGACGATTTCGGTGTTGGCGAGACCAACTTCGAAACTCTTTTAGAGTTGCCATTCGATGAACTGAAGATCGACAGACTGTTTGTTGCGAACATGGCCAAAAGCTCGAAAGCTAAAGCGATCGTAGCAAGTATCGTGGACATGGGTCGGCATGCGCGAATCGGTGTGGTGGCCGAGGGTGCGGAAGACACTGAGACCTTGAAAATGCTAACGGAAATGGGCTGCACACATGTCCAAGGTTATGTTTTGGCAAGGCCTATGAGCCTAGAAAATCTCTTGAAATTCAATGAGTTGGAAAATATCGGCGCTTTAAAAGCATAGTTAACGCTTTACAAACAAGCATGGTTAACAGATTATTGCTTCCTGTCCGTCAACAGGAGGCAAATATGTGGAGCATTTGGGATTGGCTTTTCGGCAAGGAAAAATAGATCTTAGCCGATCGAAGTTTAAGTGATTGGGGCCCCTTAATCGGGGCCCCTTTTCTTTGCTCTGGATGGGTATTGGCTCGTTCAGGAAACAGAGCATGATATCCTGCGTTGGGTCATCATGCCCATCTCCATCCAATCCACCTTTTCATTTACTCTCCCGCACACGACCGATGTCCTCCTCCAGTTCGAAGCCGCAGCAATTCCCGAGCAGCGGATAGTCACGACAGACACTGAACTGACCCAAGCGGGTCATTGTGCCAGGGTCCCTGCGCAAGATGAAATCGGCGAGCGTATCTGGATCAGGGCGCGAGGCAATTTCGAGGTTTCCTATAGCGCCGAGATCGAACTTGACCGCCAGCTAGCCGACTTGTCCGCTCTTGATCGACTCGCTCCACACGACACGCCCGGAGAAGCAGTCGAATATCTCTTCGATAGCCGCTACTGCCCGGCCGATCGCTTCCAGACCTTTGTCGAAGACGAGTTCAGGGGAACGGATGGTGGCGCACGCATCGCGGCTATCTGCGACTGGATGAAGAGCAAGTTGACATACGCTCCCGGCGCTTCCGGGCCCCAAACCACCGCCCTGGACAGCTTCATCGAGCGCCGGGGCATCTGTCGCGACTATGCGCATATCCTGATCGCCCTTGCGCGTGCCAGCACCATCCCTGCTCGTTATGTCGCGTGCTATGCGCCGGGTGTCGATCCGCCCGATTTTCATGCCGTGGCGGAGGTCTTTCTGAACGATCCGGAAACCGACGGTGGCGGCACATGGCAGCTCGTCGATGCTACCGGCATGGCCGATCCGGCGCAGACGGTTAAGATCGGCGTAGGCCGGGATGCCGCCGATGTCAGTTTCCTGACCAGCTTTGGTATCACGGAGTTCGGCGACAAGCATGTTGCCGTGACAGCAGGCTGATCGCTTCAAAAGAATAGGAATGCGGCGCTCTGGTGCTGTACCGACAGCGCTGATAACCCGCCCTCATGGGAGATTCACTACCGATGGCTGGTACATGGCGGAAGTAAAATTCGAAGCGGACCGCCTCCTTCTGTTCGGGGCTACGGGCGACCTGTCCCAGCGCATGTTGCTTCCCTCGCTCTGCGCGTTGCACGCCGACGGCTTGCTCGATGCCGACCTGCGTATCGTAGCCACCGCACGATCCGAAATAACCACTAAGGAATTCCGCCAGTTCGCACGCGAGGCGCTTGAAAAATACCTCCCCAAGAACCGGCGCGGTCCGATGGCCGATTTTCTTAACCAGCTGAGCTACGTGCCAGTCGATGCCACAACTCCGGAAGGCTATGATGAGCTGGCGAAGGAAGTCGGCGAGTACAATGGCCTTGCGATTTTTCTTTCGACTGCGCCCAGCCTTTTCGAGCCAACCATTGCGGGACTAAAAAGGGTCGGCCTGACTAAGGGTAACGCCAGGATTGCACTTGAGAAGCCGCTCGGCACTGACCTCGCGAGCAGTTGCGAGATCAACGATGCAGTTGCCAAGGCATTCAGCGAAGATCGCATTTTTCGCATCGACCACTATCTGGGCAAGGAAACCGTCCAGAACCTTTTGGCACTTCGTTTCGCCAATATCCTGCTCGAACCAGTTTGGAATTCCAACTACGTCGAACATGTCCAGATAACGGTCGCCGAAACCGTCGGCCTGGAATCGCGCGTTGCTTACTACGATGACAGCGGGGCGCTGCGGGATATGGTGCAGAACCATATGCTCCAGCTGCTCGCGCTGGTCGCCATGGAACCGCCAACCTCGTTCGAGGCTACTGCAGTTCGGGACGAAAAGGTAAAGGTCCTGCGGGCATTGCGCCCGGTCAAGGCAGAAGAGGTCGTCACCGGCCAGTATCGCGCCGGCGCGGTCGATGGCAAAAGCGTGCCTGGTTACGACGAGGAACTTGGTAAAGACAGCAACACCGAAACTTACGTCGCCTTGAAAGCTCATGTCGACAATTGGCGCTGGCGAGGGGTCCCCTTCTACCTGCGCCACGGCAAGCGCATGCCCGAGCGAGTGACGGAAATCGTGGTCCAGTTTCGCAGCATCCCACACTCCATCTTCGAAGGCCGCGGCGTGCGAACCGAACCGAACCGGCTGGTTATCGAAATCCAGCCCAAGGAGAACATCCAGCTGACGATGATGGCCAAGGTCCCCGGATTGGGCAACGATGGCCTTCGCTTACGTCCTGTACCGCTCGACATCGCCATGCCCGATGCCTTTGCAGACGTCGTACGCCGGATTGCTTACGAACGCCTGCTGCTTGATCTCGTCCATGGCGATCAGACACTCTTCGTCCGGCGCGACGAAGTGGAAGCGCAGTGGGAATTCATCGATCATATTCGCGCGCTCTGGACCGAGAATGCAACGCAGCCAAAGCCCTATGCCGCAGGCACCTGGGGCCCGAGCGCGGCCATTGCGCTCGCTGAACGCGACGGGGTAACCTGGCACGATGACTAAGCTCAACGACACCATTCACCGCGTCACGCAGCGTGTCATAGACAATTCGCGCGGATCGCGCAGCGCCTATCTCGAGTTGATGGACCGCGAAGGCGACCGCCAGGTCAATCGCGGAACGCTTTCCTGTTCCAACCTTGCCCACGCCTATGCCGGAGCGGAGGAGGATCAGAAGGCGATCATGCTGGCACGGGGACCGAACCTCGGCATCGTTACCGCCTATAACGATATGCTTTCCGCGCATCAGCCTTACTACCGCTATCCCGAGCGGATGAAAATCTGGGCGCGAGAGGTTGGTGCCACGGTTCAGGTTGCTGGCGGGACGCCAGCCATGTGCGATGGGGTGACACAGGGCGAAGATGGCATGGAATTGTCGCTTTTCAGCCGCGACACCATAGCCCTTTCAACTGTGGTGGCACTGAGCCACGCCATGTACGATGGTGTCGCCCTCCTTGGCATCTGCGACAAGATCGTCCCAGGCCTTCTTATGGGCGCGCTGCGTTTCGGCCACCTGCCCGCAATCTTTGTGCCGTCCGGACCGATGGGTACGGGCATTTCCAACAAGGAAAAGCAGCGTACTCGCCAGCTCTACGCCGAAGGCAAGGTGGGCCGCGAGGAACTGCTCGCCAGCGAGATGGGCAGTTACCACTCTCCCGGCACATGCACTTTCTACGGAACCGCCAATTCCAATCAGATGATGATGGAGATGATGGGGCTCCACGTCCCGGGCGCGGCCTTCGTGCCCCCGGGCGCGAAGTTGCGGCAGGAGTTGAGCCGCGCGGCCACCCACCGCCTTGCCGCACTGAAAAAGGATGGCGATGATTTCCGCCCGCTGGCGCGTGTGGTGGACGAAAAGGCGATTATCAACGCGGCGATCGGCCTGCTGGCTACGGGCGGATCGACCAACCATGCAATCCATATACCCGCCATGGCGCGGGCTGCAGGTATTCAGTTCGACTGGAACGACCTTGCAGAACTGTCCAGTGCCGTTCCGCTGGTTGCGCGGGTTTATCCCAATGGATCAGGCGACGTGAATCGTTTCCACGATGCCGGCGGTATGGCTTATGTCATAGGCACCTTGCTGGACGAAGGCCTGGCGCATGATGATATCCTGACAATCTGGGACGGCGGGTTCGAGGCCTACGCTCGCGAACCTGGCATGGATGGGGATGACCTCGCCTGGCGAGACCCTGGCCCTAGCGGTGACCCAGAGATGCTGCGCCCAGCCTCCGATCCGTTCCAAGCCGACGGCGGGATGCGGCTGGTGGAGGGAAATCTCGGTCGTGCGTGTTTCAAGTCATCGGCAGTCAAACGCGAACACTGGTCGATAGAGGCTCCTTGCCGCGTTTTCGAAACCCAACATGCCGTAAACGAGGCCTTCAAAAAGGGCGAACTCGACCGCGACGTCGTAGTTGTTGTCCGTTTCCAGGGGCCGCGGGCCAACGGAATGCCGGAACTGCATAAACTTACTCCAGCCCTGGGTGTCCTGCAAGATCGCGGTTACCATGTTGCTCTTGTGACCGATGGGCGCATGTCGGGAGCGAGCGGCAAGGTCCCCGCCGCAATTCACTGTACGCCCGAGGCGCTCGGCGGCGGCCCATTATCGCGCCTGCGAGACGGTGACATTGTAACGGTCAGCGCAGAAACGGGAACTCTTTCCACCACTGCAGATCTGGACAGTCGCGAGCCCGCTCCGCAACCCCATACTCAGAGCGGGATGGGACGCGAACTCTTTGCCATGTTCCGCGCAAATGCCGATGGCGCCGAACAAGGAGCCTCCTCGATGCTGGCAATGGCAGGATTGTAAGGCCATGGATCTCGTAACCGTCGACATCGGAGGCACCCACGCCCGGTTTGCGATCGCAACAATCCAGGCAGATGGCACAATCGATCTGGGGGAACCGGAAACGCTCCACACCGACGACCATGCAAGTTTCCAGACGGCCTGGGAAGATTTCCGTGGACGCAATGGTGGCAGCCTGCCACCGCGCGTGGCGATGGCTATTGCCGGACCCGTGGGCGGCGAAGTCATTCGGTTTACGAACAATCCGTGGATTATCCGGCCTGCATTGGTGAAGCAGAAGCTCGGCGTCGAAGCCCAAACCATAGTCAATGATTTTGAAGCAGTTGCACACGCCGTTGCGCGAGCCCCGGAAGACCAGTTTATCCATCTGACCGGCCCCGACCAGCCCCTCACCGAAGATGGAACCATAAGCGTACTTGGCCCTGGAACCGGACTGGGCGTTGCCCATCTCTGGCGCAGCGGCAATGATTATCGCGTACAGGCAACCGAGGGCGGTCATATCGATTTCGCCCCGCTCGATAGCATCGAAGACGCTATCCTTGCTCGCCTGCGCAAGCGCCATAACCGGGTCTCGATCGAACGGGTCGTTTCCGGCCCCGCCATCGTGGACATATATCAAACGCTTGCTGCGATGGAGAATCGCAAGACCCGCGACGAAGACGATATCGCCATCTGGACACGCGCCATGCAGGACGAAGAGAGCCTGGCCGCCGCGGCACTCGATCGCTTTTGTCTGTCATTGGGAAGCGTGGCCGGAGATATCGCGCTGGTCCAAGGTGGCTTTGGCGGCGTGGTGATCGCGGGCGGTCTGGGTTACCGGCTCCGGAACCAATTGCCCAAATCGGGCTTCGCGCAGCGCTTCCGCGCCAAGGGTCGTTTCGCCGAATTGATGGCAACTATCCCGGTAAAGCTGATTACTCATCCACAGCCAGGCCTTTTCGGCGCTGCTGCTGCTTTCGCGAGAGAACACGCATGAACAGTATCGCCAGCATCATGAAGACCGCTCCCGTGATCCCGGTCATCGTTGTAGACCATGTGGAGCATGCAGTTCCTCTAGCCCGGGCACTGGTGGCCGGGGGCTTACGCGTTCTGGAAGTCACACTGCGCACGCCTGCCGCACTCGAGGCGATCCGGGCCATGAAGGAAGTCGAAGGGGCCATCGTGGGTGCCGGTACGGTGACCAACGAAAATGAATTGGCCGATGCTATCGAAGCGGGGAGCGAGTTTATCGTATCGCCGGGCTTGACCGAACCTCTCGGTAAGGCAGCTATCCGCGCGAATATTCCCTTCCTCCCCGGTATTGCAGATGCGGGTGACATCATGCGCGGGCTCGACCTTGGGCTCACACATTTCAAATTCTTCCCGGCCATGGCGGCGGGTGGGCTTCCAGCATTGAAGGCGCTCGCCGCTCCTTTCAGTCAGTGCCGGTTTTGCCCGACCGGGGGGATCAGCTTGGACAACGCACGCGAATGGCTTGGCTTCGAGCCTGTCTTGTGCGTGGGGGGAAGTTGGGTCGCGCCGCATGGAGCCATCAATGCGACGGAGGTCGAGAAAGTCGCGCGCGAAGCCGCGGCTTTGTCAGGCTAATGGGTCAGGCGCGGATTCTCGGGACCAAATTTCCAGATGGCCGTGCCATTCTCTTCGCCAGGAATCGCCTGAATACCACCGATGTTGATCGACTGACCGTCGATTAGTTCCGTAGCCATACGCACGGCATCCCCGCGCGAGATAGACTTGCCCATCTTATCGTAAATCATGACAATCACCTCGCCCCAGAAGGATGGGCGATAGATGGATGAGCGTGCAAACGGACGATAGCTGAAAATGCTGCCGTCACGGCTTCCCGCCAGGTCCATATCTTCGGCAGCTAGCCCAAGGATGCTATCTTCCATCGCCGCCAGTACCTGCGCAGATCGCGCCACACCTTGAACATCGATCCAGTCGGCTTGCTCGAGAGCCTGCCGCATACGGACGCGATCGAACCGCCGGTCAATATTGGAGGGGTCCTGCACGGCTTCGAAGCCGCTTGCTAGAACAACCTGCTTGAGTGTGGTGCGCTTCCAGCCGAGCAATGGTCTGAGCAGTATCGTCTCACTCTCTGGCATCGTGCCGGACGCGCGAATTCCAGCAAGGCCCGACATTCCGCTCCCGCGATTGAGGCGCATCATGATCGTCTCGACCTGATCCTCTAAATGATGCGCTGTGCAAACGCTGTCTATGCCGCGTTGTTTTGCCCATTCCGACAAGACGGAATAACGCGCTTGCCGCGCTTGATCCTGGACGTTCCCATCAGCCACCTGGATCCGCAAAATCTGGTGCGGGACCCCCAGCCTTGCACAAATCGAAGCCGCCGAACGGGCCTCATCCGCGCTTTCCAGCCTTAGACCGTGATCGACAGTCGCTGCTTCGACGCGATTGGGAAAGGCCGCATGGGATAGCAGCAGAAGTGCGAGGCTATCCGGCCCGCCCGACAGCGCGACTCCGATTTGTTCATCCGGATCGAGTGCTCCTCGCCAGAGAGACGAAAGATCGGCCCGGAACCGCTCGACCAGCTCCGGATCGACAGTCATGTCAACCGCACGTCACTTTGCTGCGAGCCGCCGCATATGCTCCCTGCAAGCGACCGCTCGCAAGCGCTGGGTAGGTTTCACCGAACTCCGACAATGCGATACAGGCGCGCTCGGTATCCTTCAACGCGATCATCGCCTCGGCGAGAAACAACAGGCTATCGCCGGCTCGCGCACCGTTCTTGTCGGCCTGATAGTTGCGCAGGAACCAGGGAGCCGCTTCGGCTGGCTTTCCATCATCCAGATAGGCTCGGCCCAGCAGGTTACGTCCATAGCTGGTCCGGAAATGGTTCGGATACTCCTCGATGAACATTGTCAGTTGCTGCTGAGCTTCGGGATAGAAGCCCGCGTCCCACAGCCGAAAGCCGTAAGAATATTCGTCGTCGCCAGCATCGTCGGTTTGCGGCTTGGCAATAGCCTGGACAGCCGCGACACGTGCAGGATCAGGCGTTGCAACCGGCTCCGCCGCTGAACCGGCAGTAGGGGAGGAATTTGTCCGAACCGGAGCCGGTACCGGTGCACGGGTTGTTTCCAATGCTTCTACCCGCCCTTCGAGCAACCGCACGGCATTCGCCCCCTCCTCGTATTGTGAAGTCAGCCGCTGGAGCTGGCTTTCGAGGGCATCCAGCCGGGCAAGGATATCGGTAACCGCCGTTGTCGAGGGGGCAGGCGATGTCGCAGGCGCGTTATTCGTAGGAGCTGTGATCTGCGGCTCGAAATAGCGTCCATCGCCGCCGGGGAACACTTTGCGCTGGAGGGCACGGACCTCCGCTTCCAGCTTACGGATACGTGCTTCTTCGTTGTCCTGCGCCGCGAGAGGCATGGAGGTGGCGATGAGGGCCAAGGCAACTCCGCCAAGGCCGAAAGCACGTGCGCTGCGTGGGATCATGGGAAGGTTCCTTGCTGGAAAATTCATCGATGCGAAAAGTGCCGTAGCTCGACGATGCTGTCGAGGGGATGAAGGCGAATTATCCGCCGCTCGCTGCACCTGTGGTCAGGTGGTCGGATTGGTCGTCGCTGCAGGATCGGCCGTTTGCGAAGCGGAGCCGCTTTCCCCGCGCGCGAGCAGCGCTTCCGCGCTCACCACCACATCACGTACAACCGTATCCTCTTCGGTCAACTTTGGTACTTCGCGTCCACCGATCGTAATGGCTAACGCATAAGGACGACCGGTCCAGACCTGCGGTTCGTTCGCATCTTCGGGCACGGTGAAACTATCGCCTTCGTCCATCTGGGCCTCGTAGAGACGGGTCCCGCTCGCATCGTAGAACTTTACCCAGGTGCCATCCATCTCACTGGTAAAGACAACCGGGCCACCGGCAGGTTGCGGGGCGGGAGCGGCATCTTGCTCTGGCGTATCGTTCGCCGCGACCTGCTCTGCGGGGGCCTGCAAAGGAGCCGGACCTAACCCTGGCGTGAAATAGCTCGAGTAGAAGGCGTAAATTCCGCCAAGCAGCAGTGCCGCCGCCAATATTGCGAACCAGACGAGACCGCGTCCCGGCACGCGCGCCGGATCGCCCGGTTCGAACTTGGCCGGGCGTTCGTTTACCTGTGGACGACCTTCAGCCAGTTCTGCACGCACCTGATCGAGCATTTCCTTCTCGTCGAGGTCGAGCGTTTTGGCATAAGTGCGCGTGAATCCGATTGCGTAAGTGCGTGAAGGAAGAGCTGCGAAATCGCCTGCTTCTATGCTCTCCAAATGCCGCCGGGGGATCCGCGTTTCGGCAGCAACCTGATCGATTTCAAGGCCCTTGGCCTCTCGGGCTTCGCGCAGCCGATCACCTGCCCGCCGCACAGGCGCGGTATTCTCTTCGACGATGCCGCCTTCTTCTTCCATGTAAATTCCGAATTCCTGAGGCCCCACGGGTGTTCCTGATCCCGTCGGATTTGTACAGAAAGTGTAGCAGCGATCATGTCAACCGCTCTGTCTGCGTAAGAATGGCTTGAAACCGATGAATTGCGCCGCAAAAGCGACGAGCTCAGTCGATCTCGATATCGTTCTCGACCGCCCATTCTGTCAGCGCTTCGCGCATGCTCGGTGGAGGGCTGACCAACCATCTCTGCATTTGCGTCGTCAGATCGGGAAGGTAAACCTTTCGCACCAGTTCCTTGATCGGTCCCACCGCCGCTGGCGTGATGGAAAAGCGCGTGTAGCCGAGCCCCATCAGCGCCAGGGCCTCGAGCCTGCGACCACCCATTTCCCCGCACACACCGATCCGGACAGGACTTCCCACCATCTGCTTGGCAATACGGGACAGAAATCTCAGAATGGCCGGACTTAACCAATCGTAACGCTCTGCCAGTTTGGGATTGGCCCGGTCTGCGGCAAAAAGGAACTGGGTTAAATCGTTCGTTCCGATCGAAATGAACGAAAGTTTCGGCAACAACAGGTCCAGCACTTCGGCAAGCGACGGCACTTCGAGCATGCAGCCATATTCGATACTTTCCGGCATCTGCTTTCGCCGGTCGCGCAGAAATTGCGCCTGCTCTTCGAATATCGCCTTCGCGGCATCGAATTCCCAAGGTTCCGAAACCATCGGAAACATCACCGACAATTGCCGACCGGTAGCCGCCTCGAGAAGTGCCCGGGCCTGCGCTTTGAGAAGCCCCTCCCGCTCGAGCGAGAGACGCAGCGCCCTCCAGCCCATGGCAGGGTTCTCGTCCTTTTCTGCCGTATCATTGTCGAGATACGGAACCGCCTTGTCACCGCCAATATCGACCGTTCGGAAGATCACCGGTTTGCCGTCGGCCGCGTCGAGCACGTCGCGGTACAGGCGCATCTGCCGTTCGCGCGCTGGCAAGGTCGAAGACACGAGGAACTGGAATTCTGTCCGAAACAGGCCAATCCCGTCTGCGCCAGTAAGTTGAAGCGCACTGACATCGTCGCGCAGGCCCGCATTCATCATCACGGTTATCCGCGTACCGTCACGCGTGAAAGGCTCGACATCGCGTAATTCGGCATAGGCAGCCGCACGCTGACGGTTGCGGGCGAAGCGCGTATCGAAGGCTTCGAGCAGTGTCTGCGACGGTCGCAGGGTGACAGTTCCCTTGTCGGCATCGACCAACACCTCGTCGCCTTCGGATACGCGAGAACGCACGCGAGGAACGCGGCCCAACACGGGAATGCCCATCGCACGCGCCACAATTACCACATGCGCCGTCAGCGAACCTTCTTCCAGAACGACACCCTTGAGGCGGCGACGGTCGTATTCGAGCAGTTCGGCAGGTCCCAGATTGCGCGCAAAGAGAATGGAATCGCGCCGCAATCCTTGCGTTGCCGCCGTACCAAGCTGGCCCGACACAATCCGCAGCAGACGGTTCGACAGATCCTCGAGATCGTGCATCCGGTCCGCCAGCAAAGGGTCGTCGATCTCGCGCATGCGCATGCGGGTTCGTTGCTGGACACGCTCGATGGCGGCTTCTGCCGTCAATCCGCTGTCTATTGCTTCGTTGATCCGACGGCTCCAGCCCTCGTCGTAGGCGAACATCTTGTAAGTCTCGAGCACCTCGTCATGCTCGCCGCCCTTGCCGAACTCGGGCTCGCGCCCCATCGCGTCGATCTGGTCGCGCATCTTGTCGAAGGCGCGATAGACCCGCTGACGCTCCGCTTCGATATCCTCCGCTACTACCTGGTCGATTTCGACGCGCGGCTGGTGGAACACCGCCTGTCCTGCCGCCAGCCCCTTCACAAGGGTCAGCCCCTCGATCACCTCGCATTCGGTCGGAACTTCGTCGAGATCGATCGCTTCCTCGCCATCGACCAGTTCCTTGTGGGCAATCAGTTCCGACAGCACCATGGCCGTAGTCTGAAGAGCTTCGATCTCGACATCTTCATAGCGACGAGGCTCGACATGCTGGACGCACAATACGCCAACCGCGCGTTCGCGATAGACGATGGGAACACCGGCGAAGGAATGGAATTTTTCTTCACCCGTTTCAGGACGGTAGAGAAAATCGGGATGCGCTTTCGCCTCGGCGAGGTTCAACGTTTCGATATTCTTGGCAATCGTTCCGGTCAGACCTTCTCCCACAGCCATCCGCGTGACGTGGACGGCTTCGGGATTAAGACCGTGGGTGGCGTAGAGTTCGAGCTCGCCCTCCCGCAGGAGATATATCGAACACACTTCGCTCGTCAGGCTGTCGGCGATGATGTCCACGACGCGATCGAGCTTGTGCTGGGCGTGATGGCGACCCGCCATGACCTCATGCAGTTGCGTGAGGATCTGGCGGGCGGATGAAGCTGCTGACATGGCCCGCAGCTATAGCAAAAAAGTATGAGAGCGAAAGCGGGGCGCGGGAAGGTATTACCTTCCTGCCCCGCAGATTTTTACGCCGCTCAGGTTGCGGCGATTTCTTCCTTGATCTTCAGCTTTTGGCGCTTGAGTTGCTGGATCATCGTGATGTCGGGCGAAGGCCGTGCCTGTTCGTCGTGCAATCGGGCCTCGAGCCCTGCATGCTTGGCCTTGAGTGCGGCGACATGGGATGATTGCATAGGTTTGGCTCCTTCTAGAGTTAGCGACCCCGGAAGCGACTCGTGCCAGGCGGCACGCGCCGCAGACCGATTATCAAACCACAGCTTCGCCAATTTACAAAGCCCCATAGACACGCCATGCGACAAGGCGAGATTCGGGAACGATGATTGTGAACGAACAGGAACTGCGCAAACGCCTTGAAATGCTGAAGAGCGAGCATCGCGACCTCGATGCCGCGATTGCGGCGCTCACCGAGGCCGGCGATGGCGGTTTTGTCGACCAGCTTCAGATTGCCCGGCTCAAGAAGCGCAAGTTACAGCTTAAAGACCGTATTTCCGCAATCGAGGATAGTCTCATCCCCGACATCATCGCGTGAGTCGCGTGTCAAAGCGGGACATCCCCGGACATACCCTTGGTTCTGCAGGACCTAAAGAGGTAGCTCGTCGTTCATCATGGACATGGAGCGGACGATTCAAGAGCAGGTTGTCGAAGACCTCTACACCGAAGCGCTTGCGCTGGCGGATGAGGCGCGGGCCGTGTTCGACCTGCGAGACGACACGGGCCGTGGCGATGTAAACGACCGCGTGCGCATGGCTGTATCGATAGAAGGTCTGCGTACCACTACACGGGTGATGCATGCGTTGGCCTGGTTATTGAACCAGCGGGCCTACTATGCGGGCGAACTGACAAGGCTGCAAATGCTTCGGCACGGCAAACTGGGGGAGGAACGCCCTTCCGATCCGGAAAATATGGAACTGCTCGAACCGGGAGCTCGCGGGCTGATCCGCGATACCGAACGCCTCTACGCGCGGATCAGGCGGCTGGACGAAGAGCAGCGACAAACCGGCGGCGAGGCAAACGATCCGGTGCGTGATATGCAGGGCCGCATTTCCGAGGCTTTCGCACTGCGCTAGGCAGCCGAGAGTGCACGCGCATAACGTGCGAGACGGTCGCTTCTGACTTTCTCTTCCATCTTCGGCACGAAGACTTGGGTCGCCCCCCGCATCGCTTCCGCCGCCTCTTCAAGTGATCTGTAGAAACCCGCGCCCACGCTGGCGCATATCGCCGCACCGAGCGCTGTCGTTTCTATGAAGTCGGGGCGTTCGACATCGAGTTCAAGCATATCCGCAAGGTCTTGCGCCATCCAGTCGTTTGCACTCATCCCGCCATCGATGCGCAGGGATTTCCATGGTGCGGAATCGGCCGCAAAGGCAGCGCAGAGGTCGTGCGTCTGGTGGGCCATTGCCTCAAGCGCGGCGCGCGCGATTTGCGCCCGTCCGCTCGCGAAACTCAGACCGGAAATCACGCCGCGAGCATCGGGCTGCCAATGTGGAGCACCGAGACCCGCAAGCGCAGGCACGATGACGACTTCCCCGCTATCGTCGATCGAACGTGCGAGCGCTTCGGTCTCGTCGGCGCTTCCGATCAAACCGAGTTGGTCACGCAGGTACTGGACGAGACTGCCCGCAACGAAGCACGACCCTTCAATAGCATAGGTCCGTTTGCCATCCGCCTGATGCAACACCGTTCCAAGCATACGATTATCTGAACGGGGGATATCGGTTCCCTTGTTGGTCAGCACGAAAGCGCCGGTGCCGTAGGTTGCTTTGGTATCCCCAAAAGAAAGGCAGCCCTGCCCGATGGTGGCGGATTGCTGGTCGCCCACAAGGCCGCAGATGGGGATTTCGCGCCCCAGGCAGTTCGCGGCGCAGTTCGCCAGCACTCCGTGCGTATCGATGATTTGAGGCAACGTTTCCTTCGGCACGCCGAAAAGCTGGCAGAGATCCTCGTCGAATTGTTCGCCATCGAGCGCCAACAACAAGGTTCGGCTAGCATTGCTGGCATCCGACACATGGGCACCGCCGGAAAGCTTGTAAACGAGCCAGCTCTCGACGGTACCGAAGGCGAGCCGACCTTGGCCCGCTGCCGCGCGTACAGCTTCGTCATTGTCGAGCATCCAGCGCATCTTCGTGCCTGAAAAG
This sequence comes from Qipengyuania huizhouensis, assembly GCF_019711635.1. Lineage (GTDB taxonomy): Bacteria > Pseudomonadota > Alphaproteobacteria > Sphingomonadales > Sphingomonadaceae > Qipengyuania > Qipengyuania huizhouensis. The sequence continues at coordinate 257,719 of NZ_JAIGNT010000001.1, forward strand.
TAGGGATCGAGCACGAGGCCGGTGCGCCTCTGCACATCCGGTTCCTGCCCCCCCTCCTTCAGTTGCGCGCAGAAACCGGCCGTTCGCCGGTCTTGCCAAACAATCGCCCTTGCCAGGGGTTCGCCACTGTTACGATCCCAGGCTACGACCGTCTCACGCTGATTGGTGATCCCGATGGCTGCAATATCGGCAGCAGCCTCACCCACCACCTCACGCATGCAACTCAAGGTCTTTTCCCAGATTTCGGAAGCGTCGTGCTCAACCCAGCCCGGCTTCGGATAATGCTGTGTCAGACCGGATTGCGCCACGGACTCCATCCTGCCTCGGCGGTCGAAAATCATTGCGCGTGTCGAAGTCGTCCCTGCGTCGAGGACCAGAATTTTCTCTCCCATGCGACCCTCCCTATCGACAAGCGGCTCCATTCGCTACAGGCTTGGGATATGGCAGGCTCTCCTCCCAAACCCTGGCCCACAGGCAAGGCCATGCAGTTGGAACCGCTTGTCCGACGCGTGCTGGCGCCCAACCCTTCGCCCTATACCTACACCGGCACCCAATCCTATATTGTCGGCCTTGGGGACGGCTGTGCGATCATCGACCCCGGCCCGGACGAGAAGGAACATCTTCTGGCGCTCGACGCCGCTATCGGCGAGGAGCATGTCTGCGCGATCATGTGCACACATACCCACCGCGACCACTCGCCTGCTGCGAAGACCCTTGCCCATCGCACCGGCGCTCCCATCGTCGGATGCGCGCCTCTCGTACTTGACGATAGCGGCCCACGTGCGGACGCAAGCTTCGACCGCACCTACGAACCCGATCGCGTCATGGAGGACGGCGAGGCAATGACCGGCCCGGGCTGGACCCTGCGTGCCATCGCCACACCGGGTCATGTTTCCAACCACCTGTGTTTCGCTCTCGAGGAAAGCAGCGCGGTTTTCACGGGCGACCATGTGATGGGCTGGTCGACCAGCGTCGTCGTCCCGCCAGACGGCGATATGGCAGATTATATGAGCAGCCTCGAAAAGCTTTACGCGCGCGAAGATGACCGGATTTATTATCCCGCGCATGGTGAGGCAATCGAGAAGCCGCGCCAACTCGTTCGGGGCATGATCGGCCACCGGCGCCAGCGTGAGAACCAGATCCTGCGTCATTTGCGCGAGGGGCCGCTCGAAGCGGCCGACTTCGTTCCCAGGATGTACAAGGGGCTCGATGAACGCCTGCATGGTGCAGCAAAGATGTCGGTAACTGCTCACCTCATTGATCTGGAGCGCCGTGGTTTGGTCATCAGGTCAGGCTCCGAATGGCAGACGATTTGATCGTGCGTGACGCGGCGCGGTCTTGCGCTTGACCAACAGCCCACAACGCGGATATTCGATGATTGCATAAGGACAGGTGGTCGCTCGTTTTTGGGGAGGTTACGGGTATGGCCACTGCCGCTGCGCCGCAGATTCCTGCAATTCGTGGGAACACGCGCTTCTTCACCATCATGGCCTTTGTCATGGGATTCGTCATCGTGGCGGGCTTCACGCTCAATCTGGCAATGGGGCGATCCAGCTTCGATGCACCACTGGCCTATCACGTCCATGCGCTGATCTTCATGGGCTGGATCGTTCTCTATCTTGCCCAGCATGTCACCGCTTCTGCGCAAAACTGGCAGCTGCATTCCTCGCTCGGCAAGCTGGCCTATTTCTGGGTTCCGGCCGTGGTCCTTGCAGGATGTATGATCATGATCGTGGTGGCCCGCCGTACGGGCGGACCGTTCTTCTTCGATGTGAACGAGTTTCTCGTCAGTAATCTCGCTTTGTTACTGGCCTTCGGCGGATTGACCTGGTGGGCCCTGCGCCGACAACGCTACAATGGCTGGCATCGTCGGCTGATGCTGGTTTCCATGAGTATCCTGACGGGACCCGGAATAGGACGACTTTTGCCTCTTCCGCTGCTGATCCCCAACGCGTGGACTATTACCTTTTGCGTCACGCTGATCTTCCCGATCATTGGCATGATCGCGGACAAGCGTACCCTGGGCCAGATACATCCGGCCTATTGGTGGGGCACCGGGATAGTAGTGGGGACATTCGTCGGATCGATGCTGCTGGCCTATTCACCGCTTGGCTATGCCTTTACCGAATGGGTCATTCTCGGCAGCGCGGGTGCCGAACGACCGATGCAAGCATTCCTGCCTCCCGGCTTTTCGATGTAATCGCGAGCGAAGGAACCCCCTCGCCTCGCTGCTCGTTCTGTTTATAAGCGCCGCAAAGCCATCAGACGGGACGAAACTATGACCGCCGAAACCAGCCTGCCGACAGGCACCGACCTGCTCGCGGAGATCGATCGCCTTCGCAAGGAGAAGAACGCGATCATCCTCGCGCATTATTACCAGACCGCGCAGATCCAGGACCTTGCCGATTTCGTCGGTGACAGTTTGGAGCTCAGCCGCAAGGCAGCGGAAACCGATGCCGATGTCATCGCCTTCTGCGGCGTCAAGTTCATGGCCGACACGGCAAAAATCCTGAGCCCCGAAAAAATAGTCGTTCTGCCGGACATGGACGCAGGTTGCAGCCTGGAAGACAGCTGTCCGCCGGAAAAATTCAAAGCCTTTCGTGAAAAGCACCCCGATCATATCGCGCTGACCTACATCAATTGCTCGACCGAAGTGAAAGCGCTCAGCGACATCATCGTCACATCGTCCAGTGCGGAGACGATCATCAGCCAGATCCCGGAGGATCAGAAAATCATCTTCGGGCCGGACCGGCATCTTGGCGGTTACATGAGCCGCAAGTTCAATCGCGAAATGCTCCTCTGGCCGGGCGTGTGCATCGTGCACGAGGCCTTCAGCGAAACCGAACTGCTCAAACTGAAGCAGCAGCACCCCGGCGCCCCTGTCGCCGCGCATCCTGAGTGCCCACCTACCATCGTCGAACATGCCGATTACGTCGGTTCGACCAGCGGCATCCTGCAGTTTGCGGAAACTTTTGAAGGCGACACGCTGATCGTGGCGACGGAGCCGCACATCATCCATCAGATGGAAAAGGCGCTGCCAGAAAAGAACTTCATCGGTGCGCCAGGCGCGGATGGGAATTGCAGCTGCAATATCTGCCCCTACATGGCTTTGAACACGCTGGAGAAGCTGTACAAATGCCTCGACACGCTTGAACCACGGATCGAGATTGAAGAAGGATTGCGCCTGAAGGCCAAACAGAGCCTCGACCGAATGCTCGAAATGGCTAGCGGAACCATCGGCAAGGGCGATCTGGGTAGGGTCTAGGCACTATTCCCCGTCTTCCACGTTAGGCCCTTATCCGCAACGACAGGGGCATTCGCGACTGGACGATCCATAGGCTGGTCGCCGTCCCGCTAGTGCGCACCTTCGTACTTCAGACCGGAATCCTGAGCCACTGGGGAGAGGAATTGCGGGATCACGCGATTGCCAATACCGAGCAGGAATGCGATCGCAAGAATATCGCAGGCGCGTGTACCCGTTTCGACCAACCCGCCCCCAGAACGCAGAGTATCGCATGACCGCTCGATTGATGAAGCTATGGCACGACATTAATGCGAGCTACTGGTTCCTGCCAGCACTCCTGTCGATAGCGGCACTGCTGCTGGCAACGCTTACGCTCTGGCTCGATCGCAGCGGCTGGGCATCTTTCCTCAATGATGTCACCTGGCTCCAGCCAGCGCGGCCCGATGGTGCGATCAACATGCTTACCGTCATTGCCGGCACGATGATCGGCGTGGCCTCTACCGTGTTTTCCATCACTATTGCTGCGGTCGCTTATGCCAGCGGCAATTACGGCCCCCGCCTTCTTACCAATTTCATGGAAGACCGGGGGAACCAGTTCAGCCTCGCGACTTTTATCGGCACTTTCGTTTACGCGATCACCGTCCTGAGGGCCGTGCGGGCAGAGGACGAGGTGCCCGCGACCATCGATAATGCAGCCGAGGCTATCATGCCGGGCTTTGTGCCCCAACTATCGCTACTTGTGGCCTTCGTCCTGATGATGCTGTCAGTTGCGGTTCTGGTCTACTTTCTCAATCACATACCTGCTTCAATCCGGATCAACACCGTTCTGAAAGGTATTGGCTCACGGCTGCTCGACGACATCAGGGACCGGTTTCCGGATAAGAACAGGGGAGAAAGGGCGCATTCTGTACTGGAGGGCACCCCTGTCAGGGCCACTGACACCGGCTATGTACAAGCCATTGATTTCTCGAATCTTGAGAAGCTCGCCCAGCGCGAGAACGGCAAGCTCAAACTGGCTGTCAGAACCGGTGACTTCGTTCATCCCGATGTGCCGCTCGCATACTGGGCAGACATGGATGTGGCAGCAAACTGTCCCGACGAAGACGTTCGCGACGCCTTCACACTCGGGAGTATGCGTACACCTGTTCAGGACATGCAATTCCTCATCGACGAGCTGGTGGAAATCGGTCTGCGAGCACTATCGCCCGGGATCAATGATCCGTTCACTGCTGTAACTGCGGTCCATTGGCTGGGCGCTGCTACGGCAGAATTGGCCCGACGCAACCTCACACGCAGCTTCGCCAAGAACGGTAGCGAGCCCCATTTAGTACTGCTTGAAGACGATTTCTCCCATTTCGTAGAGCGCGGATTCGGCGCAATGCGTAGCGGGGTTGCAACCAATCGTATCGCTACGCTGGTCACTTTCGATGCACTTGTAGACGCCGCTTCCACGCTCGACGACGAGGCCAGGCGCGCTATCCTGAAAGTCGAGGGCAAACTCCTCGCGCAGCAGGCTCACGAACATCTCGTCGGACCTGAGCTCGATGCTGTGGCGGCCCGTTACCAGACCTTTCTCAATCGGATCGAACGCTAGCCAGCCGCGGTGGCGGCGCGCTCTTGGCCAGCATCAATGCCGCTGCGACCAGTGCCATTCCCACGATATCCAGAGGGACCAGCACCTCCTCGAAAACCAGCCACCCGACAGTCGCCGCAAGGGCTGGCTGCGTAAGCAGCGCCATGCCGATAATCAGCGGTGGGAAGTTGCGGAGTGAATAGACCAGCAGCCCCTGGCCGATGATCTGGCTGGACAGGGCGAGGAGCAGCACGGGCGTCCAGCCCTTTGTGCCCGGCCAGATCGGCTCACCAGCGAAGACCGCCATTCCGAGCAATAGGGGAGACGCGGCAATGCAGACGAGCAACAGGACGCTCCACTGTCCCAGTACCGCCCGCGCGCGCTGTGCGGGAAGCAGGTAGAAGGCGTAGCACACACCGGCAAACAGACACAGCAGATCGCCGACGAATGAAGTGGTGGAAATTTCAAGACTGCGACCAAGCAGTATCGCCGCGCCGACCAGGGCAGCGACCACGCCAGCCGCCTCGCGCCAGGACGGAGCCCGGCGCAGCGCGATAAGACCCCAGATCATCAGGATGACGCTGCCAGAATTGCCGAACAATACCGAATTCCCCAGCCGTGTCTGCTCGATGCCGATATGCCAGCTCGCAAGGTCCAGCGCGAAGAACACGCCTGCCATGACCACCAACAGCGCCAGCCGGACGTCCATCGGACCGGGCGCCCGTCCCCGCCACGCCAGCAGGGCAATGATCGGAATAGGCAAGAGCAGGCGCCAGAATGCCGCCGAGATCGGACCGGTGTCGGCAAGCCTAACCAGCCAGGGTCCCAACGCCAGGGCAGCGTTGCCAGCTATCAGCGCGGCGAAGTGCCACGCGCTGGCCTGAAAGCCATTCTTGTCCGGCTCTGCGCTTGTCTCGCCCATACCCGCCCCCTAGCTCTTGCGTCACACAAGGCCAGCCAAAAAGGACTACGCCTCCATGCACGAAAAACTGTTCGAACCGCTTACCCTCGGCGCCACCGAGGCGAAGAACCGGATATTCATGGCCCCGCTCACCCGTGGCCGTTCGACTCAGCCGGGATCGATCCCCAACGAGATGATGGCAACATATTACCGCCAACGCGCCGGCGCAGGCCTGATCATTACCGAAGCCACGGGTATCAGTGTCGAAGGCCTGGGGTGGCCGGCAGCGCCCGGCATCTGGAGCGAGGCACAGACCGAAGGCTGGAAACAAGTAACCGAAGCAGTACACGAAGAAGGCGGCAAGATCGTTCTCCAGATGTGGCACATGGGACGCCTTGTCCATCCGGACTTCCTTGGAGGAAATCCGCCCGTATCGGCCAGCGCGACCAGGGCCCCCGGACACGCCCACACCTTCGAAGGACGCAAGGATTACGAAGCGGCGCGCGAGCTTTCGAAGGACGAAATCACCCGCGTGGTGGAGGATTATCGCCATGCTGCCGAGAACGCGAAAAAGGCAGGCTTCGACGGCGTCCAGCTCCACGGAGCGAATGGCTATCTCGTCGACCAGTTCCTGCGCGACAGCACGAACCTGCGCGAAGACGAATATGGTGGCAGCCCCGAAAACCGGACACGTTTCCTGCGCGAAGTTCTGACTGCGCTGGCAGATGTCTGGGGCGCACAGCGCGTGGGCGTTCGCCTATCGCCCAATGGTGAAACGCAGGGATGCGACGACAGCGATCCTGCAGCCACTTTCGGCGCAGCCGCCAAGGTAATTGAGGAACTCGGCCTCGATCACCTCGAACTGCGCGAGCCGGGGCCCGAAGGGACCTTCGGATCGACCGATGTGCCCAAGCAGAGCCCGCTGATTCGCTCGATCTACTCGGGCAAGCTCATCCTCAACAGCGATTACACGCCCGAGCAGGCCGTGGCCGACATCGAGGCGGGACGTTGCGATGCGGTAAGCTGGGGCCGGGATTTCATATCGAACCCCGATCTTCCCGAACGCTTCCGCAATGGTGCCAAATTGCAGCCCAATGTGAACGTGCCGCAAAGCTGGTACCTGCCTGGACCCGAAGGTTACATCGATTATCCGACACTGGCCGAGACCGGTGAAACCGTCACGGTGTGATCCGGATCAGATATCCGACCCGGCCCCGACTCTCAGGAGTTAGCCGGGTCGGATTGTTCCTCTGCTTCTGAGTCCGGCGCTTCCGGCTCTACCTCGGGTGCAGGTTCATCCGTGGGAGGAGGCTCGGCAGCAGCCGATTCCTCAGTGGCTGCGGCAGCGGAAGTGTCATCGTCACCTTCCTGATTCTCGACCAATGGGGGCGATTGCGAACGCACGGTGTCGAGCGGCAACATGTCGTCGCTTATCGTCCCGCCAAGTACTTCACCGCGTGCATCGCGGGCGGCATCGTTCTGCTCGCCGGGAGCGGGATCGTCTCCACAGGCTGACAGAACCATGCACATGACGGCAAGGATAGACAATCGGATCATGGCAGCGAGCAGGCCTTTCCTTCGAGCGCGGCGAGGAAATCGCCTGCGCGGTTCTTCAATGCCTTATCGAAAGCCGATGGCACAAGATCGAGACCGAGCTTCTCGAGGCTAGTGACGCCGAATTCTTCGATCCCACAGGGGACGATGCCGGCGAAATGCGAGAGATCCGGCGCGATATTTACCGAGAAACCGTGCATGGTGATCCAGCGCCGCACGCGCACGCCGATCGCACCGATCTTGGCCTCGCGCCCGTCGATATCACGGGTCCATATACCGATCCGGCCTTCACTGCGCCAGCATTCCACCCCCAGGTCACCCAGGGTAGCAATGACCCAGCCTTCGAGCGAATGCACAAAGCAACGCACGTCGCGTCCGCGCGCCTTCAGGTCCAACATCAGGTAACCGATCCTTTGGCCCGGACCGTGATAGGTATACCGGCCACCCCGCCCTGCATCGACGACCTCGAAGCGCGGATCGAGCAATTCCGCGCCGTCGGCGCTGGTACCGGCAGTATAGACCGGGGGGTGCTCGAGCAGCCAGATCTGTTCTTTGGCCTCACCATCGCTGATCGCCGCATTGCGCTCTTCCATCGTCGCAAGCGCTTCGCGATAGGGGATTTGCCCTTCTTCGGCACGCCATTCGATATTTTCGGGGAACGGGACGGACATCGGCGATTGCGTGGCGATTGTGTTCACGCTTATCAAGAGCCAATATCCGAGGGGAGCCACGATGAAATTCGATCTCGACACCGCCTGGAAAGATACAACGCGCCTTTTGCGCGACAATTTCAGCTTGCTGGCTGTCGTCGCCGGGGTGTTCTACTTCATCCCCTATGCTGCGGCTCTGCTCTGGATTCCGGGCCTTGCCGAGTTAACGATGGGCCAGTTCGATCCATCCTCTCCCGAAACGGAAGCTATGGCGAACGAAATGTTCGCCGGTTACTGGTGGGCCCTGGTGCTCTTGGGCATCGTACAGGGCATCGGTCTGCTTGCTATGCTCGCGCTGCTGAAGAGGAGAGCCAGCCCTACCGTTGGGCAAGCCATCTCGGCCGGGGGCAAATCCGTTCTGTCATATATTGCGGCACAGTTGTTGCAGGCGGTCATCCTCGCCATCGTGATCTTCCTGCTTATCGGGCTTCCAGTAGCCAGCGGCCTGACGCCTCTTGCAATCATCGGAGGGATCGCAGGTCTCGTTGTCGTCGCCTACGTGTTGACCAAACTCTCAATCGCTGCACCGATCATCGCAATCGACGGTCAACTCAATCCGGTTTCCGCTCTTACCCGCTCATGGCACCTGACCAAGGGTAACAGCGTGCGATTGTTCTTTTTCTACTTCCTCCTGCTGGTCGCCTATATTGTGATTTCGACTATCGTCTCGATGGTCTTCGCACTTCTCTTCGCTATGGGCGGGGCAGAGGTACAAAGCTTTGGCCAGGCGATCAGCGCCAGTCTGATGAACGCTTTGCTGGCATTATTCTTTGCCGGCGTCCTGGCAGCGATACATACCCAGCTGACGCGCCTTCACAGCACGTCAGCCGACCGAAATACCGCAAGCGGGGACTAAGCCTCCGCCTCCTTCCAGCCCCAGAACAGCTGGCAGGGAAGCACGTTCAGCGGCTCAAATCCGCTGTCGATCCGGTCGAAATGACGTTCCATGAAATCTCTTGCCTTGGCAGAGAACTGGTAAACGAGAAAAGCCCCGCCGGGGCGGATTACGCGGTGGGTCGCCGCGGCGATGGCAGGCCCGACGCCGTCCGGAAGTGTGGAGAAAGGCAAGCCCGAAAGCACATAATCGGCACGCTCGTGCCCGTGCGCCCTGACGATTTCCTCTACGTCCGCAGCCGATCCGTGAACCGCACTGAAGCGGCTGTCCCGGAAGTGTTTCTTGAGATAGTCGATATAAAGCGGATTGGTATCGATAACGATCAGTTGTCCATCGCGCGGCAGCCGGTCGAGTATGGCCTGGCAGAAGGTGCCGACACCCGGACCATACTCGACGAAGACCTTGCATTCGTCCCATTTGACCGGGGCGAGCATTTTACGAATGGTAAAGCGCGATGACGGAATGATCGAGCCGACCATTTTCGGTTCTTCGAGGAAGCCCTTGAAGAATACGCCCCATTGGCCGAACAGCCGCGATGCGCGACCTTTCAGAGTGCGTCGCTCGATCACACCGATACCCTGTTGTCCGCTCAAGTCATTTACCTTTTGCAACCCGGTGGAAGGTTGGCGGGTTTGGCAGGGAGCACGGAGCATTGCAAGCGCAGGACCACAGGCCTAGCGGAGAAATCTATGGCTGAAGCCGACGCCGATAATACCCTAAAGTCACCGCCGCCTTCGCGGCCGAAAAGCATTTCGCGCGAGCGTATGACGCTGCTGTTCGCAGTGATGCTGACGACTGCGGCCGGGAATACCGCGATGCAATCGGTCATGCCGTCGATCGGGACAGCGCTGGAGATAGACGACGTCTGGATAAGCCTGGCCTACAGCTGGTCCGCTCTTTTGTGGGTGATCTGTGCACCACTCTGGGCGGAGCGCTCGGACCGGCGGGGTCGCAAAGCCATGATGGCGGTGGGATTGATCGGCTTTATCGCCTCGATGGCGCTGTGCGGCCTCGCTCTCTGGCTCGGATTGCTCGGGGTACTTGGCGGTACTGCAGCGCTCATCGCCTTTGCAATCGCCCGCAGCCTCTACGGCGGCTTCGGCAGCGCAGCGCCGCCTGCGGTGCAGGCCTATGTCGCCAGCCGCACGCCACGCGCCGAGCGAACGCAGGCGCTTTCGCTGATTGCTTCGAGTTTCGGTCTCGGCACGGTGATCGGACCCGCATTGGCACCTCTGATGGTTCTGCCCTTTGTCGGTCTGACCGGCCCCTTCATCATTTTCGCGCTGATCGGATTGCTCACGCTTACCGCGCTGCGACTGAGGCTGCCGAACGACGAACCGCAATTCGAGGCACGCGGCAGCACCTACGACGCGCCTTACACCAGTGGATCGACTTCCAACGTCCGGTCCGACGAAGTGCCGCAGGAAGACGAAGACGAGGAAGATGTCGATCCGCACAGGCTACGGTGGTTCGAGCCGCGCTTGCGACCCTGGGTCACAGTCGGCCTGCTCGGCGGGCATGCGCAAGCGATGGTTCTCGGGATTATCGGTTTTCTCGTGCTTGACAGGCTTGGCCTGCGCGCAACCCCTGCAGAAGGAACCGGTCCGGTCGGGCTGGTGCTGATGTGCGGGGCCATCGCGACCCTGCTCGCACAATGGGGACTGATCCCCCGTTTGGACCTGGGACCACGAGCGGCGACCTTGTCAGGCATTGCCGTTGCAGCTGTAGGCGTCGTATATCTGGGCGTTGCCGATGATCTCCATTCGATCGCGCTTGCCTATGCAATCGCTTCGCTGGGCTTTGGGCTGTTCCGCCCGGGCAGTACGGCAGGTACGTCTCTCGCCGTCACGCGATCCGAGCAAGGTCAGGCCTCGGGCATTACCGCTTCGGTCGCCGGAGCTAGTTTCATTTACGCCCCGGCGCTCGGCGTGTGGCTCTACGGTCATTCGGATTGGCTGGGGTTCGGATTGATCGCCGCCCTGTGTTCGGCCGTACTAATCTACGGGTGGAACGCGCTGCAGAAGGACAGCGCCCTCACCCGCAGCACCGGCTAGAGGATATCAAGGACCGTATCCTGTGGCCGACAAAGGCGAACCCCTTTGTCGGTTTCGACCAGCGGACGCTCGATCAGGATCGGATCGACAACCATCGCTTCCAGCACTTCGTCGGCGCTGGCATCGGGCAGGCCGCGCTCCATGGCGTCGGTGCCGCGAAGCCTGAGGCCTTCGTTAGGGCTGATGCCGGCATCCCGATAGAGTTGCGCGAGTTTCTCCCTGCTCGGCGGGTTCTTGAGATATTCGATCACTTCCACTTCGACCTTGGAAAGATTCTCGAGGATGGCGAGCGTCTTGCGCGAAGTGCCGCATTTCGGGTTGTGCCAGATCGTGGCTTTCATCGTTCAGGTCTCCTTTGGAGCCTCGCTAATCGACCGTTGCGATGAGAGAAAGAACCACTTGCGATTTTTATTTGCCGAGTCCCACAATCGGGCTTGCAAATGCGAATAACTCTCAATAGCAGGCTCGCGAGTTTACCAGTCATTCGCAAGAACGGAAGAATCCATGAAGCCTTTTTCCATCGCCGCCCTCCTGCTTTGCGGAACAGCCTTCGCAACGCCTGCCTCAGCCAACACCACGACAGAGACGCAGCCCGAACGGGACTATCTGCCGAGCGACATCATCGTGAAGGGTGAACGCGCAGAAGAATACGGATCCGATGATGGATCGACGGCTACCAAGACCCCGACTCCCTTGATCGACGTACCGCAGTCGGTCGCTTTCATCACCGAAGATCAACTCGAAGATCAGGCGGTCCGCCAGCTGAACGACGCGCTACGCTATGTGCCAGGCATCAGCATGGAAACCGGCGAGGGACACCGTGACGAAGTGTTCATCCGCGGGCAGGAAACCAGCGCCGATTTCTACATCGACGGGTTGCGCGACGACGCGCAATACTATCGGTCGCTCTACAACATCGAGCGCGTCGAGGTGCTCAAGGGAGCCAACGCGCTCATCTTCGGTCGCGGGGCCGGTGGCGGCGCGATCAACCGCGTGGCCAAGCGCGCTGAATGGACATCAGCCATCAGCGGCGAAGCGTCGGTCGACAGCTTCGGCGCCTTCGCTCTGCTGGCCGACGTGAACCAGCCGGTTTCGGAAGCTTTGGCGCTTCGCCTCAACGCGACCTATGAGGAGTTCGACAACGACCGCGACTTTTACGGAGGTCGTTTCATCGGTGTTTCACCCACGTTGACCGCAGCGCTTGGCCCCGACACTACGCTGGTCGCCAGCTACACTTATGACGATGACAGCCGCGTCACCGACCGCGGGGTGCCTGCTCTTGGCACCGGTCCGCTTCAAGAGTACGACAGCACTTTCTTCGGTGACCGCGACTTCAATCGCGCCGAGGCGCAGGTCCACATCGGCCGCGTCCGTCTGGAACACGATTTCAACGGCGGATTAAGCGCCAATGCCACTGTTCAGTTCGCCGACTACGACAAGCTCTATGCGAACATCGTCCCCTCCAGCACCAATGGAGAAACGGTTCTCCTCGGCGGCTATGAGGACGCACAGCAGCGCACCAATTGGATCGGGCAGACCAACCTCGTCTGGGAAGCCGGCTTCGGCCCAAACCTCGCTTCGACCCTTCTCGTCGGCATGGAAGCCAGCCGACAGGATTCGGCCAACCAGCGCCGCACCGTGAACTTCACCCGCGCTGACGGAGTAGACGGGCTCCGTCCGAACGAAACACCGCTGACGGACGTCCTTTTCATCCCGCCCTTCGAGTTGAATCCGGTGTCGCGCTCGCATCGGAGCGACCTTGAGACCCTGTCGTTCTATATCCAGGAGCAGCTCGAAATCGGCAATTACATCGAGCTGGTGGGAGGGGTTCGCTGGGACCGTTTCGACCTCGAGACCGAGAATCTGCTCGGAGGTGAGGAGGCCGACCGTGTCGACGAGAAGTTCAGTCCTCGCTTCGGCCTGATCGTCAAGCCAACGCCCGATCTCTCGCTCTACGGTTCCTATTCGCAGAGCTTCCTGCCGCAGGCGGGCGACCAGTTCTTCATTTTGTCGCAGGGTGATGCGCAGTTCGAGCCAGAGAAGTTCACCAATTACGAAATCGGTGCCAAGTGGGCACCCCTCGACAAAGTGCTGGTCACCGCCGCGATCTTTCGTCTCGAGCGAACCAACATTCAGGCACCATCTCCGACCGATCCGACGCTGACAGTCCTCGCTGGCGAAAGCCGCGCTGAAGGTTTCGAGATTGGCGCGGTTGGTGAAATAGCCGACTTCTGGAAGGCCAACCTTGGCTACACCTATCTCGACGGCGAACTGCTCAATGAAAATGCCTTTGGCGATGCCGGCCAGCGCCTCCAGCAGTTGCCCCGCCATTCGATCAGTGCATGGAACCGCTTCGATCTCAACGACCGGATCGGTCTCGGTCTCGGCGTAATTCACCAGTCGGAGCAGTTCGCAAGTTTCTCGAATGACGTGGTCTTGCCGAGTTATTGGCGTGTGGATGCGGCGGCATTCTACACGGTCAACGAAAAGCTGAGCCTGCAACTCAACGTCGAGAACCTCTTCGACGAAACCTATTACCCGAGCGCACACGGCGACAACAATATCCAGCCCGCCGATCCCTTCAGCGCGCGGATCGGGGTCCGTCTCGAAATGTAACGCTCAATGGCAGAAAATGAAAATGGCGGCCGGCGACGGTCGCCATTTTTCGTCTTATCTCAATCGCGTGTCGGGCTCTCGTCCGGTGCGCTGAGCGCAGGAACTTCCTGCGCTGCATCTTCGGCACTTATACCGGGCGCTGGCGCGGCGCTGATGCGCTCCTGCCGCCGCGCGACCCTTCCCGCTCGCTGGATCGCACGTACGAGACGAGGATAGACGCCGCAGCGGCAGATATTGGGGATGGCGGCCTTGATTTCCTCTTCGCTTGCCGCCGGGTTGCGGTCCACAAGTGCCGCAGCGGCCATCACGATCCCCGGCGTGCAGAAACCACACTGGATAGCCTGTTCCGCCACCATAGCCTGCTGCACAGGATGTGAGCGATCACCCGAGAGACCCTCGATTGTAGTAATGAACCGCCCCTCTGCCTCGGCTATCGTGACGAGACAGCTGCGTAACGCCTCGCCATCGATATGGACCATGCAGGATCCGCAATCGCCATTGCCGCAGCCGTATTTCGTTCCTGTGAGGTTGGCGGCATCGCGCAGTGCCCACAACAAGGGCGTTTCCGGATCCATCAGGAATTCGACCGGGCGGTCGTTGACCGTCATGCGCGACATGGCGGCGCCTTTGCCTCAATTGCAGGAAAAGTCGAGAGGTCTCAGCTCTTCCAGCTGTCGTCGATCTTCGAGACGCGGCGCTTCCATGCCTCGAAATCGAACAGCCCGGCCCCGCCCTGCGTTTGCATGGTCGAGAGGTCGCGCTGGTGCACGTCGACCACCTCCTGCTTGACGATATTGGGTTCGCCCTGGCTCAGCGTTGCCACCTGGATTTCGCAGGCACGCTGCAAGGCCCACATCTTCACGAACATGCCCGAAATGGTTTTGTCCATCACCACCGGCCCGTGATTGCGCAGCATCAGGATGGAATGGTCGCCCAGGTTCTCGACAAGCCGATCGCCCTCCTCGGCACGAACGGTCACGCCTTCGAAATCGTGATAGCCGATCTGCCCCTGGAAATTGCAGGCATAGAAATTGGTCGGCAGCAACCCGTTCTTGTGGCTGCACACCGCCATGGTGGCGGTCGTGTGAACGTGGCAGATGGCCGTTGCCCGTTCGCCCAGGTGCTTGTGGAAATGGGCATGCTGGGTGAAGCCGGCCTTGTTGACCATATATTGCGACTGGCCGACATTGTTGCCTTCCACATCGATCTTCACGAGGTTCGAAGCGGTCACTTCGTCATACAGCAAGCCGAAGGGGTTGATGAGAAAAGTGTCCTTCTCTCCCGGCACGGCCACGGATATATGGTTGTAGATGCTTTCGCCCCAGCCGAGATGATCGAAGATGCGGTAACATGCGGCGAGATCCTGCCGGACCTTCCATTCTTCTTCGCTGCATTCGAATTTCGGCTTCATCTGCGTGGCCATCGCATTCTCTCCTAAGTCTCTATTTGAAACCTCTATCGCATGGAGAGGGTAGCTGGAGCAAGATGCAGGAGGTCAAATCGACGCTTCCAAATCGCGCCCCGCCCCGCTAGCGCCGCGAGCGATGAGCGAGACGGCCAAACTGATCCGCGGCAGCATACGCGGCCATCTCGTTACCCAGACCCTGCCGATGATCATCGGTGTGGCCGCGATCATGTCGGTCGGGCTGATCGATGCCTATTTCATCGGGCAATTGGGGGCGGCCGAACTCGCTGCGGTGAGTTTCATTTTCCCCATCACCATAGCGCTCTCCAGTCTCGGCGTCGGCGTGATGGTCGGCATCAACTCGGTCATTTCGCGTGCGCTCGGCGAAGGGGACATCGACCGCGCAGAACGCCGCGCCAATTTTGGGGCGGTATTCGCGCTTGGTATTGGCATCGTGCTGGGACTGGTGCTTTTCGTCCTGCTTGGTCCCCTGTTTCGCTTGATGCAGGCGAGTGAGGCGCTGATGCCGCTGATCCTCGAATACATGCAACCATTCGCGCTGGGACTGCCGGTTCTATTGCTGCAGATGGGTCTTGGCGGCGTGCTGCGAGGCCAGGGCGAGGCGCGTTACGTCTCGATGATATCGATAACCTATGCGACAGTGAACTGGGTACTCGACCCGATCCTGATAACCGGCGCCTTCGGCTTCGAAGGTTACGGCGTAGCTGGCGCAGCCTATGCTTCGATCATCGGCTACGCAGTCGCGTGCCTTATTGCACTGGCCTTCATTGGCAGAACGCCTCTATCCATCAATCCCAAGCGAATTCGCGAGTGCGATTTCGGCGCATCTAGCCAAGCCATCCTGCGCGTGGCGGGACCGGCGGCTTTCTCCAACGCTATCAACCCCATCGGCCTCTCGGTGTTGACCGCCCTACTCGCGAGCCAGGGAGAAGCGGCCATTGCTGGCTTCGGTGCCGCTGGCCGGTTGCAAAGCTTCGCGGTCGTTCCCCTGCTCGGCCTATCGGGATCGATCGGCGCGATAATCGGCCAGAACTGGGGAGCAGGCCGCGCCGATCGCGCACGGCGCGCCATGTACTGGGCGGGTGTTTTCTGTCTCGCTTATGGAATGGCGATCGCCGTCATCCTGTACGCCTTCGGCGACTGGTTCGCGGATTTCTTCACCGATAATCCGCAAGTCATCGAAGAGTTCTCGCGCTATCTCGCCATATCCGTCTGGGGCTATGCCGGATTTGGGCTGCTCATCGTAGGGAATGGAGCCCTGAACGCGGTCGACCGTGCTTCTTTTGCCCTCGCCCAAAGCGCCGCACGGGTCTTCCTCGTCATGGTACCCTTTGCTTGGTTGCTCCGGGCTAACTGGGGTGCAGAAGCCATATATGCCGCCGAGCTGGTCGCAAATCTGGCGGGCGGCGCGCTTGCAGCCCTCGTAGTTTGGCGAGTGCTCGGGAGTACGGCAGAAAAGTCCTCACCGCTTCCAACGAAACGTTAACCATCCTCCTGCATAGCGGGTCCCGACAAGAACTTGGGGGTCCACGACCAATGGATGAATTGCTGGCCGATTTCGTCGCGGAAACGCGCGAGATGCTCGAGCAAAGCGGCACCGAGCTGGTCGCATGGGAAGCCGATCCGTCGGACAAAAAGCGCATCGATACGATTTTCCGCTTCGTCCACACCGTCAAGGGCAACTGCGGTTTCTTCGATTTCCCTCGCCTCGAAAAGCTGAGCCATGCTGCCGAAGACGCCTTGGCCGAATGCCGGGCAGGCAGGCGTGAACCCGACAGTTCGCTGGTAAACGCAGTACTTGCGATCATCGACCGCATTTCCGAAATGACTGACTCTATCGAAGCGGGCGAAGAATTCTCGGAAGGCAATGACGACGTCCTGATTGCCGCGCTTAGCCCCAACGCCGAAATCGAAGTGCAGAGCGATCTCGAGATCGTAGAAGAGGCAGTCGTCGATCCAACTACGAAGGACGATAGCGATAATTCAGCCAGCAAGGCTCCGCGCCAAGCTGTACAGCGTTCGATCCGCCTGCCGGTCGACCTCCTCGACGAGGTCATGAAGGGCGTGTCGGATATGGTCCTTGCGCGCAACGACCTCGCCCGGCGGTTGCGCGAAGCGGGTGAACAACCAACTATTGACGGCCCATTCGAACGCCTCTCGGCGATTCTGGCCGATGTGCGAACGTCAATTACCCGGATGCGCATGCAGCGGCTCGAACATCTCTTCTCGTCACTTCCCCGTCTGGTCAGAGACCTGTCCAACGAGCTTAGCAAACAGGTCATGGTCGATTTCGAAGGTGGCGAGGTGGAGCTCGATCGGGAAATGATCGAAATGGTCCGCGATCCGCTGACCCACATCATTCGCAACGCCATCGATCACGGGATTGAAACACCCGCCTCCCGCCTCAAGACAGGCAAGCGCGAAATCGGCACGCTCAAGTTCGCCGCGCGCCAGTCGGGCAACCAGATCAGTCTCGTCGTCACCGACGATGGTGGCGGGATCAATATCGAGAAGGTCACGGCAAAGGCCATCGCGAACGGTCTCTATTCCCGTTCCGAGATCGACAAGATGTCGGACAAGCAGAAGCAGAACCTGATCTTCGAACCCGGCCTTTCGACTGCCGAACAGGTCAGCTCCGTCTCTGGCCGCGGTGTCGGCATGGATGTCGTACGCTCCAACATCGAACGCGTCGGCGGCTCGATCGAGGTGTCCAGCAAGCTCGGTGAAGGTACGAGCTTCCACCTACAACTGCCGCTGACGTTGTCGATTATCGCGGCTTTGACGGTGGGCTCTGGCGACCAGCGCTATGCAATTCCGCGCAGTTATGTCGAAGAGATCGTCTTCGGTAATTCGAGCCACGTCGAATTCGCACAGGCTGGCGACCGCCGCCTGGTCACTTTCCGTGACAAGCGCGTGCCCTGCCTATCGCTCGGCGAAGTGCTGGGCATTGAAAATACTGCGCATTGCCGCTGGGAAGAAAAGACACTGGTCCTGGTGCGGCTTGCCAGCGACGATATTTTCGCCCTGGCGGTCGACCGCGTGTTCGACCACGAGGACGTGGTGGTAAAGCCTATCGCTCCGGCCATCATGGAAACCCGTCTCTATGCGGGAACGACTTTGCTGGACGACGGACGACCGATGATGCTCATCGATCTGCCCTCCATCGCTCAGATGCGCGGAATGGTCGGCGGCGTCCGCACGAAAGCGGTCGAAGCGGAGAAAGTCGAACGCCAGAAGAAGAGCAAAGCCGTGCCGGTCATGCTTTTCGCCGGTCTCGACGGACGCCACCGCGCGGTGCGTCTCGAACTCGTCCGACGGATCGACACGATATCGCGGGATGCGATCGACATCGAGGGCGAGCGTGCCCAGGCAGTCATCGATGGCGAGATCGTGACGCTGGCCGGCCACGATACCGGTCCCCTGCCCGACGGCCGTTGCCGCCTGCTGCGCCTTTCGGACGGTGAGCGCGAGCTGGTCTACATCGTGAAGGAAGTGCTCGACGCCGCGGATATAACGGACGATGTCGTTCCCAGTGAAGCCGACCGTTCGATCGAAGGCGTGACACTAGTCGGAGGCAAGCCGATTCCGCTGCTCGATGGCCACGCTGTATTTTCCCGCTACCGTGCGACCAGGAAAATCGAACACATTTTGACCTGCCGTATCCCCGGCGAAAGCGAATGGGCGCGCACGATCCTCGAGCCGCTGGTCGAAGCTGCGGGGTACAGGATCGCTACGGACGAGGACGATTGCGAGGCCGATCTCGCCATTGCCCTGGCCGAAGACGGCACTGAATCTCTTCAGGGCGCACGCGCGACTATCCGACTTCGTCCCGATCCGGAGGATGCGGGGGACGATACCATTTACCGCTACGACCGAGACGGCCTGCTGGCCGCGCTCAAACGTATCCGGACCGGGAGGGCGGCATGAACGAATTGCTACTCATGTGCACCATCGCCGGTCGCCGAGCGGCGATTCCTGCGATCGAAGTCCAGTCAGTGATCGAGGTCGAGGCCATCACTCCCATTCCGGGCACGGCCGACTTTATTCTCGGCCTCACCGCCCTGCGGAGCCAGGCACTGACCGTCATCGACTGCGCCCTCGCGCTCGGTCTCGAAACGCCGTGTGCATCGCTCGATAATCGAGCTGCCGTGGTCGAGGTCGAGGGGCATCTTTACGCCCTGCTGGTCGAAGAAGCGCACGACGTGGGCGAAGCGCGCAGCGAGCCGGTCGCCGTTCCTGGCGGCTTCGGCGAAGGGTGGCAACGCGCCGCCCGCGGAATGGTCGAAACCGATGGCGGCCCAACGCTGCTCGTGGAGATTGCCAACCTCATTTGCGGACCAATGCGGGAAGCCGCTTAAGCGATTGGTTACCGCCTGCACCTATAAGGGGCAGGCTAGTATAAGGGATCACGAAGTATGAAGACCTGTCTAATCGTCGACGATTCGCGCGTCATCCGCAAGGTGTCGCGCCACATCCTCGAAACACTGGGCTTCTCGGTCGACGAAGCCGAAAATGGCCAGGAAGGCCTGAACAAGTGCCTCGATAACATGCCCGATGTGGTGCTGCTGGACTGGAACATGCCCGTGATGACCGGCATCGAATTCATCCACCAGCTGCGCAAGCATGATGGCGGCGACAAGCCCAAGGTGGTGTTCTGCACTACTGAGAACGACGTTGCGCACATCCGCGAAGCGATCAGCGCCGGCGCCGACGAATACGTCATGAAGCCATTCGACCACGAAACCCTGCAGATCAAGCTCCAGCTCGTCGGCATGGCCTGATCCGAAAGGGTTCGAGCCGTGGTCACCGCTCTCCGATCGACAGCAGCGATTAAAACTGGCGAGAATTTCTCGCCCGCCACCGTTCGCGTAATGCTGGTGGACGATTCGCTTACCGTGCGGACCGTCTTCTCGCGCATGATAGAGCGGGAAAACGACATGACGATCGTCGCCAGCGCAAGCACGGCGGAACGCGGCTTGCAGGAACTCGAAAACCATCGGGTGGACGTGATCCTGCTGGATCTCGAAATGCCGGGAATGGGCGGGATCGAGGCCTTGCCCAAGTTGCTGAAAGCCGCGCCGGGCACCAAGGTGCTGGTGATTTCGTCGCTCACGGCTGCGGGAGCGGAGCATACGGTTGAAGCACTGCGCATGGGTGCCGCCGACACCATGCTCAAACCACTTCCGGGCGGCTTCAACGACGATTACCGCGAACAGCTGCTCGGCAAGATCCGCGCGCTAAAGGGTTTCGCGCCTTACGAACAACCCAAACGCGCAGAACCCCGCCCGGCCCAGCGCCGCGCTGGCAAGAAACCGCAGGTTCTCGCAATCGGGGCTTCGACCGGAGGCATCCATGCGCTCAACCTGTTCCTGCGCCGGATTCCGAAGAATTTCGACCTTCCCATCCTCATCACGCAGCATCTTCCCGCAAGCTTCATTCCGGTATTCGCCAAACAGATGGAAATGGCCGCAGGCCGCGAGGCCGTCCTCGCCGACGAGGATGTCGAGATCACGCGCGGCCGGATCGTTATCGCACCGGGGCATGGCCACATGGTAATACGCCGCAAGGGCTCGCGCTACGTCACGGGGCTGGCTTACAATCAGGTCAAGAGCGGCTGTACACCTTCCGTCGATCCGATGTTCGAAACCCTCGCAGAAGCCTATGAGGGAAAGGTGGCCGGTATCCTGTTGTCGGGCATGGGGCGCGACGGTACCGAAGGGGCGGACGCGATTATCAATGCCGGCGGCTCGATCTATACCCAGAGCGCCGACACCTGCGCCGTATGGGGTATGCCGCGCGACATCACCGAACGCGGCCTCGCCACCGCGGTGGCCCCCCCTGCCGAGCTGGCGGACAAGGTTATCGCCAGCGTCGGAGCCGATGCATGGCGCTAGAGGACGCATCTCACGACATCATCGCCGACCTCCTCAATGCTCGTACCGGACAAACATTGTCCGAAAGCCGTCGCTGGAGGATCTCGTCGGCACTCTCAGGACTGTTTCGCGAGTTCGGGATCGAAAACGTCGATCAGCTCGCCTGCATGCTCGAGCGTCCGGGCGAACATCGCCTTGCCACCCGGGTGGTCGAAGCGCTGCTGAACAATGAAACCTATTTTTTTCGCGATCACGCGTATTTTTCGACTTTGGCGAATTTCGTCCTTCCCGAACTGGCTAAAAAGCGCGCCGAGACCAGGAAAATCTCCATCTGGTCGGCTGGCTGCTCGACCGGGCAGGAAGTCCTTAGCCTGGCAATGATCTTCTGCGAGCAACCGGGGCGCTGGGCGGACTGGACGATCGAAATCCTCGGCACAGATGTTTCGGGCAAGGCGATCGAACAGGCCCGCACCGGGACATACTCGCAGTTCGAGATCCAGCGCGGCATTTCGGTTGCGCAAATGCTCAATTTCTTTTCGGAAACCCCGCAAGGGTGGAAGGTCGCGGAAAAGATCCTGTCGATGACCCGCTTCGAACAGCGCAACATTCTCGATTTTCCCCCTGCACCGGGACGTTTCGATCTCGTCATGTGCCGCAACTGCCTGCTCTATTTCGATCCGGATACTCGCCGCAACGCGTTCGAGCGGCTCGCTGGCGGCATTGCATCCGACGGGTTTCTCATGCTCGGCGCTGGCGAAACAGTGGTCGGCCAAACCGATCGGTTCGAGCCTGCGTCCTGTGGTTCGGCCATGTATGTGCTGAAGGCAGCAAGCGGGTCTCCGAATGCTTCCGGCAATCTATCCCCTCATAACGCGCTGGCCGGAGGAGGAACGTTTTCGTCCGGACACGGGCTCTGATGAAGCCTGGGCCGCAAGCAAGGTAAATATAGAGTTTACCGTTAATTAGCGAATGCGCGTTAGCGATTGGGAACATCGATCTGACCGCGCCATCGAAGGGAACTTGCGTGCGATCACATTCCGACAAGGCGCAGCAAAGCACGCGCATGATGATCTTCGCGCCGCTCGCATCGCTTGCTGGTATCGCGAGCGTCACGGCGGTGCTGGCCGTTTTCGGGCCGCAGCTAGGTGTCGGTTCGATCAATGCCATACTTGGTGGCGGCTTCATCGCCTTGATCGCCAGTATTGGCAGCTTCGCCGTCATGGGCGTCAGGCATTTGAGGAATCTCGAAAGGCTATCAAACAGCGATCCGTTGACATTGCTGCCCAATCGCCGCGCGCTTCATCGCGACATTTCCGAGATCATGTCACCTGATCAGGAGGTCGCTCTGGCGATCGTCGATCTTGACGGTTTCAAGATCATCAACGATCACTACGGACACATTCTGGGCGACGCGACAATCAAGGAAATCGCCCGGATCATCCGCAACATCTGCGGTGAAGAGGCGGGCCTGTATCGTCTTGGGGGCGATGAATACGCCATCCTGATGAGCGGGGAACTGGCCGGCACCCTGCTGGAAGGGCATTGCCGCCGAACAATCGAGCGGTTGGCAAAATCGGTCAAGATAGACGATCGGCGTCTCACGCTCGGCGCCAGCATAGGTCTCGCCCGCAACGCTCCGGGGCAGCAATTGCCGTCATCCGAAATGCTGCGCCGCGCAGATGTCGCAATGTATGCCTCCAAGCGGGGCGGAAAAATGCGCTGCACATGGTTCAATGAAGCGTTCGATCGCAGCCGGGAACAGATAAAACAGCTGGACGACGAACTGCGACAGGCACTCGCAACGGGCCAGTTCACGATGCACTACCAGCCGCTGGTAGACAGCAGGACGCGCGAGATCGTTTCGGTAGAGAGCCTGTTGCGCTGGGAACGTCCCGACGGCAAGGTTGTCGGCCCCAATACCTTCATTCCTGTCGCCGAAGAGTCCGGCCTGATCAATCCGATCGGCCTTTGGGTACTCCGGCAAGCATGCTGCGATGCGCTCGAATGGGAGGGAGTTACACTGTCGGTCAATATCTCAGCGGCACAGCTCCGGAACCCCGAATTCCCGATCCAACTCGGACATATTCTGGAAGAAACCGGCTTCGACCCTGGACGCCTCGAGCTCGAAATTACGGAAACCTGTCTCGTGCTCGACCCGGTGGTGGCCGAGCGCAGCCTCAATCTCATTCGCGGTTTCGGTGTCAGCGTCGCGCTCGACGATTTCGGTACTGGCTACGCTTCGATCGGCTTCCTGCGTCAGTTCCGCTTTCAGAAACTCAAGCTCGACCGCAGCCTGGTGGTGCAGGCATCCGAGGATGAGTCGAGCCGCGCCATGATGTTGTCCAGTATCACCATGGCGCAGGCCATGAAGATGTCGGTAACCGCCGAAGGGGTGGAGACGCTGGAACAAGCCGACATGGTGCGCGCGGCCGGTTGCGATCAGATTCAGGGCTGGCTCTACTTCAAGGCCATGCCGGCTCATGAGATCAGGCAACATCTCGGGAAAAAGGTCGATGCGACCGCCGCCGCAGGTGATGGCGATAATAACTGGGAGGTCAGGGTAGCATGAACGCGATGACCGGCGACTTCGGCGCAGCCGAGACGGATAATGGAAAATATTACTCGGATGAAATCGCCGAGGATCGCGCCATTCTGGCCGATATCGGCAAAGGCGGCGAAGGAATCCGCGGCAAGTTCGCCGATTTGTCGATCGGGAGCAAACTCAGCCTGGTCGCCTTCGCCAATATCGGCGCAGTGGTCTTTATTCTGCTTTCTATCGTTGTCGGCGGCTGGACAGCCATCGAACTGCGGCAGGAACGCATGCAGATTTCGGAAATGCTGATCCTGTCGACCGAGCTCAAGTCCAACACTGACGAAGCGTTGCTACATATGCAGCGGTTCGCGAACTCAGCCGATGGCTCCGCTCTGGTATCGGCCGGGTCCAGTCTCGAAGAAGCTCGCCGGGATCTCAATTCCCTGGAGCGCGGTGCGCGTCTCGTCGCCCCCGCACAATCCGAAACTATCGGGCATCTGCGGGATGCGCTCGACAATCTCGTCGGGACCCTCGCACGGCAGCAGTCTGCCATTGACGAGGCCAGTCGGAGGGCACTGGCCGAGGCCGCACTGGCAGAAGGGGAATCGTTCAGCACTCTGGCCAGGCAATTCAAAACCGATCTCTTTCGCAGCGGACAGGCCAGTGATGCCGCCGGTGAGAACACCATAATCTGGCTGTTCATGGCATTCGTCACCGTGGCGCTGATTGGCATCGTCGCAATCCTGCTTTCGACGCGCGTTATTGCGCGCGATATTGCCGGTACGGTGAGCGAATTGACGGACGCATCGGAACGTCTGGCAACGGGTGACAAGTCGATTCAGATCCCCGGTCTCGAACGGCGGGACGAATTGGGCGGCCTGGCCCGTTCGCTCCACGTATTCCTGCGTGCCGCCTTTCGCCTTGAAAAGATGTCGGCCGAAAAGGAAGCATTGCGCGCCGAGCGGGGACAGGATCTTCAGCGTCTCGCATTGCAGTTCGAAAGCACGGTGGGTGAGGTCGTCCACGGTGTCGCTGCAGCTTCGAGCCAGCTCAAGGACACCGCATCTTCCATGGCTGCCGCGGCGGAGCAGGCGACCCACCAAAGCGGAGCAGTCACGAATGCCATGGAGCAGGCGTCTGGCGGTGTAACCGCGGCTGCCGCCGCATCGGACGAGTTCGCCATGTCGATCGGCGAAATCAGTCGCCAGGCGTCCCATTCGGCGGAGCTCGCACGCAAGGCCTCGGACGATGCGGAAACCGCAGACGAAACAATCTCGGCCCTTGCTTCTTCGGCGGACCAGGTCGGGCAGATCGTTGAACTGATCCAGTCCATCGCCCAGCGCACCAACCTGCTCGCTCTAAACGCATCGATCGAGGCAGCGCGCGGCGGCGAAGCGGGGCGCGGTTTCGCCGTCGTGGCAAGCGAGGTGAAGGAACTCGCGGCCCAGACGAGTAGGGCGACCGAAGAAGTTGCAGATCAGATCCATGCCATGCAGGATTCGACCGGCGCGAGCATCACAGCGCTTCGTTCGATCGGGGAACAGATCAAGCAGCTGGAAACAACTGCCATCTCGATCGCCAGCGCCGTCGATCAGCAGTCCGTCGCCGGCCAG
Source organism: Qipengyuania huizhouensis (assembly GCF_019711635.1). Taxonomy (GTDB): domain Bacteria; phylum Pseudomonadota; class Alphaproteobacteria; order Sphingomonadales; family Sphingomonadaceae; genus Qipengyuania; species Qipengyuania huizhouensis. The sequence goes on from NZ_JAIGNT010000001.1 coordinate 282,711, forward strand.
GATCTGGCGCGCAATATCGACCTTGCCGCACGTTCGACCGACGAGGTTTCGACCAGTATCGTGCAGGTGCGTGAAGCCAGCATCGCGACAGGGGCGGCAGCCAGCCAGGTTCTTGGCTCCGCCACTTCGCTGGAATCGCAGGCAAGCGTGCTGCGCCGACAAGTGGATGAATTTTTGCAGCATGTAAGGGCGGCCTGATCGGGGAACCGGTTTCAGGCGGTGACTTGAGAACGAATTGGGGAGTGGCTTGGGATGAATGCGCATAGCACCATGATCGGCGAGGAACTGCGGCGTGAGATTGCCGAAGTCGAAGGCGTGAAAGCGGCAACGACAACACGATACTCCGGCCTGACCGCCTGGCTCATGGATAAGCCGCTGAAGGCGAAAGCCCAGATTGCTTCGCTGCTCTCGCTCGGCGGACTTGTAATCGTCGCAGTTGCCGCATTGTTGGGGATTTCCTATCCCGAAGAGGCGGCTGCAGCCCGTTGGGTAGTAATCGGTGTGACCGTAATAGGACTGGTGGGCGGCATCCTCAGCTTGCGCTTCATCATCGGCCACGTGATCGAACCGTTCCAGCATGTCGCCGGAGAAATGGGTCGTCTGGCCGGCGGATCACGCGATATCGATGTCGGCGATACCGAACGCACGGACGAAATAGGCGAGCTGTCCCGTTCACTAGAGGTGTTTGCCAAATCGGGCCACAAGCTCGACGAATTGTTCGCCGGTCGGAAAGCGGCGTCCGAACAGCGAAAACAGGAGCTGATCCGCCTTGCCGACAATTTTGAAAAAAGTGTCGGGGATGTCGTAGGCGGCGTGGCCGCGGCATCGAGCCAGCTCAATTCGGCCGCAGGATCGATGGCCAGCACCGCAGAGCATGCTGCAGGGCAGGCAAGCCAGGTTAGCGGTGCGATGGAGCAGGCCTCCGGTGGTGTCACTGCTGCTGCTGCGGCGTCGGATGAATTCGCCATGTCGATCGGCGAAATCAGTCGCCAGGCCGCCAATTCCGCCGAACTCGCCCGCAAGGCATCGCTCGACGCGGAAGGAGCCGATGAAACGATCGGCGCGCTCGCCGCCTCGGCGGATCAGGTCGGTCAGATCGTTGAGCTGATCCAGTCCATAGCCCAGCGCACCAACCTGCTCGCCCTCAATGCCAGCATCGAGGCAGCGCGCGGAGGGGAGGCTGGCCGCGGGTTCGCCGTGGTGGCGAGCGAGGTAAAGGAACTGGCCGCTCAGACCAGCCGGGCGACCGAAGAAGTGTCCGAACAGATCCAGGCAATGCAAGCCTCGACAGGCGCCAGCGTCAGCGCGCTGCGCTCTATCGGCGACCAGATCAAACAACTCGAGACGACCGCCATCTCGATTGCCAGCGCGGTCGACCAGCAATCGGTGGCCGGTCAGGATCTCGCGCGCAGTATCGACCGTGCAGCGCAGGGCACTGACGAAGTCGCCAGCCATCTCGAAAGCATGCGGAACACCAGCATGGCGGCCGGAGCCACTGCAAGCCAAGTTCTGGCTTCGTCGAGCGATCTTGAGACGCAAGCCGCGACCTTGCGTGACAAGGTCGACGAATTCCTGTTCCACATACGCGCGGCCTGATCGTTCACCGCATCATATGAAGAAGGGCGGCCCGGCAAAGGCTGGTGCCGCCCTTTCTCGTCATTCCCACCAATACGGCAGGCGGCGCTCGTTGCCGGTCTCGACCTCGTTCATCGTCCGCGCATCATAGAGACGTCCGCCCAGCATGACCTGGGCGATATCATCGGAATTGCGAATGTCCTGTGCCGGATCGGCGGTAAGGATCAGGAGGTCGGCCAGCTTGCCGACTTCGAGACTGCCAATATCGCGCTCCATCCCGAGCGATTTGGCCGGTTCGATGGTCCCGGCACGCAGCGCCTCGACAGGCGACATTCCTCCTCGCACGAAGCTCCACAATTCCCAATGCGCCGCGATGCCAGCTTGCTGCCCATGCGCACCGATGCTGACCTTGACGCCGCGTTCTGCGAGCTTCTTCGCCTCGCGTGCGGCATTATCGTCAACGAATGCCCATTCCGGTGCGGTGATGCGCCGCCCCGTTTCCGCAAGCAGCATCTTGGGCGGCGTGTGGACCAGCAAGGGATTGTCGAACACGTCGGTGGCCTGACGCCAGTAAGGATCGCCCGCCAGACCGCCATAGGTCACCGCCAGCGTGGGCGTGTAGTTGGTGTCCGATCCGGCAAACATCTGCAACAAATCTTCATACATGACATCGACCGGGATGTTGTGTTCGAGGGTCGAATTACCGTCTGCGATCAGGTTGACGTCCATACCGAAGAGCGAGCCGCCCTCCGCCACCACCAGCATGTTTTCGGCACGCGCGGCGGCCACCACCTGCTGACGCTGTTCGCGGCGCGGCTGGTTGTAGTTCTTCACGCTGATGCCGCCCTGCGCCTTGATCCGGCGGACATGGGCCAGCGCATCCTCGTAACTGTCGATCCGGGCATAGACGCTAGGTGCCTTGGCGCCGTAGATGATCTCGCCTGTCGAGAAGATGCGCGGGGCTAGCAGGCTCCCTGCTTGCTGCCGTTCGGCCGCCGCAAAGATCATGCTGGCCGAAGAGGATGGATCGTGCAGAGTCGTCGTCCCCAGGGCGAGGTTCTGTACCAGCGACCAGTTCTGTTGCGGGACAAGATCGCCTACGCCCTGTGCGCCGTGCGCATGCGCATCGACCAAGCCGGGAACGATAGTGCGTCCGGCCGCATCGACCACGTTTGCGCCCGCTGGCACGGCAACGCTCGATGCCGGGCCGATTGCGGCGATCCGATCACCTTCGATCAGGATCGTGCCGTTTTCGATCGTGCCCGCCCCGTCACCGGCCATGGTGTGGATACGGGCACCCGTAATCGCGACGGTTCCGCTCGCCTTGTCGGCGCGGATGGTCCGGGCAAGCGAGGTTCCGCTGTCCGGCGGAGTGAACCCGGGCGCTTCTGCCGCTTGCGGTGCACTCGGCGTAAGAGCCGTGGTGCTGGCACGGTAGAGCACCGGCCCCATCGACCAGTGCAGGGTCGAACCGTTCTCAGTCCAGCCGATATAGTCGGCCCCGCCCTTGCTGACCTTGGTCACCGGAAGCGAACTTGCCTTTTCTCCTACTGTGACGGTCTGGCCGCCGGGGAGCAGCGGCATAGCGAAGACTTCGTAGTTCTGGCGGAAGGCAACGTAATCACCGCGCGGGCTGACCTTGAAATCATTGGCCAGATCGCCCTGCGCGTGGACCCGGCGCGCTTCGCCATTGGTGTCGCTGGAGATCAGCTGCAGATTGCCGCCTTCGCGCGCGAGCATGAAGATGCGCTCATTATCAGCACCATATTGCGGCGTGGAGGTATCGCGCGCGATGAGGCGCGGCGTGCCCCCGGTGGCGGAAACCGCGTAGACGCCTTCATTCTCCGAATAAGTGGGCGAGGTCAGATAGCCGCCGCCGCGCTTCTCGAACACGATGGTCTCACCATCGGGCGAGAATTGCGGAACCGCATAATGGCCCTGTTGGCGGGTCACCACCCGCTCTCCGCGACCGCGCGCATCGACCGTGACGATGTTGCCGAGACCCTCGTCGGTCCAGCGCACAAATGCTATCCGCTGCCCGTCGCGCGACCAGGCAGGCCACAGTTCCAGACTATCGCCGCCGCCCGCGATAAGCTGGCGGGGCGCCGCATCGCTGCCCACCGGTTTCACATAAAGCTTGCCGAGGCTTTCGAAGACCACGGTGCGCCCGTCGGGCGAAACGCTGGCAAACCGCGGAATCTTGGCAGTGAAGCTTTCCGGTGCGACATCGATGACCGGGTGCGGTGCTTCCGCGACCATGCGGGTATCGGAGATGGAGAACGGAATAACGCTGTCACCCGATCCATCGGCGGCAACACGGCGCAGCTTGCCGCCCGCCCAGACCACCATGCTCTCGCTATCGGGCATCCAGTCCATGATCGGATAGACCCCATAGACGGCCCAGGTCTCCTGCAGATCGAGATCGAGCGCGCCGTAGATCATGCGCTCTTCGCCCGTCGAGAGGTCCTTCACCCACAGCTGCGACTGGTCCTTGTCGCGGCGCACGAAGGCGAGGCTTTGGCCGTCGGGCGAAGGCGTGGGGCGGACCGCGCCGCCATAGCCGCCGACCGCAGTCGTCACTTCGCCGGTATCGATATCGTAACGTTCGATATTGAAGATACCCTGGGTCGAATCCTGAGCATATTCGAAGATCGGGCCAGAGGTGACGTTACGGGTGTAGTAGATCGCATTGCCATCGGGCGCGTAGATCGGTTCGCCCAACTCTTTCTGCAATGCCTCGCTGGCGCGCTTGACCAGCTGGACTCCTCCGCCGCCGGAAACGTGGTAGAGCCAGATTTCGCCGGTCCCGGCGCTACGTTGTGTGGTGAAATGCTTCTTGGCGACGATATAGCGCCCGTCGGGCGACCAGCTGGGCTGGTTGAGCAGGCGGAAATCTTCCTTCGTGACCTGCTGCTTGTTCGAACCGTCGCTATTCATCAGCCAGATGTTGTCCCCACCTGCACGGTCGGAAATGAAGGCGATACGGCTGCCATCCGGTGAAAATCGCGGCTGGATTTCCCAGGCGAGACCCTCTGCAATCCGGGTCGGCGTGCCGCCGGAAACCGGCATGGTGTAGATGTCGCCAAGCAAGGAGAAGGCGAGCGTGCGGCCATCGGGCGACACGTCGACATCCATCCACGTCCCTTCGTCGGTATTGATAGCCACTTCGCGTAAACTCGCGCCGCGCGGCGCAGTGACGTCCCAGCCCTCTTCCTTCTCTCCTTCGCCGGGGATCGGAACGGTAGCGGGTGCCGCATCGACGGCCTCCCCGCTGCCTTCAGGGGGCAGCTCGTCCTGCGAGGCATCGACTTCCTGCTCTTCTACCGGATTGGGGCTCGGCTGGGGTTCTTCGCTCTGGGCGTGGACGGAACCTGCACAGAGCACGAGTGCGAGGGCGGAAGCGATGCTGGTCTTCATGATCTGGGTCTCTCCCCTTGAGATAGGCGGGGAGGCTTAGACGGTGCGAAGCGACCTTGGCAAACCGCCAATCGACAAGCTGCGTTATTTGACGCTCGAACGTTCGACCAGGCGAACCGGAACACGCCGCTCGGCACGCTCTCCATCGCCCGCCAGCGCAGTTTCGACCAGCATTCGGCCCGCTTCTGCGAAGTCCGGCTCTACGGTCGTTAGCGGCGGATTGCTGAATTCGCCCGAACCCAGCCCGTCGAAGCCGACCACGCCGACCTGCCCCGGCACCGCAAGACCGCGTGAAGCGAGCTCTTCGAGTGCGCCCAGCGCCATGGCATCGCAGGCAAAGAATAGACCGTCGAAGGTTTCGCCGTCATCGCATAGCTGGCTGATCGCGATCCGTCCCTGGGAAACACGGTCTTCGCCCGACGAAACGATCGGTTCCCGCGTGGCGAGACCGGCCTTTTCCATCGCGCAGCGATAGCCCTCGTAACGCTCGCGGAATTGCTTCTGCGAAGAATTGGGATCGCCCACGAAAACGATATTGCTCGCGCCGCCCGCAACCAGTCGCTCCACCGCCAGCCGTCCGCCATCGGCATTGTCGGAGCGGACCCAAACGGCATCGTCGAACGGAGAACCCCAGAACGCGATGGAGTCGCTGGCGGCTGCAACCTCGCGAAAGTAATTCCAGGCCGGTTCGTTCGTAGCCGTACCGATCACCACCACGCCGTCCGCCTGCCTGCGTCCGACATAATGACCGAAGAGTTCCTCTTCCCTCGCCTGAAACGATACCAGGGCTTCATAGCCCCGTTCGGCGGCGGCGGCGCAGGTGCTGCCGAGCAGGCTGTAATAGAACGGATTGATGGCGGCCGGCCCCTGGCCATCGCGTCCGATCACGACGATGGCGATAGTGCCCGTTTCGCCTTTCCGCAGGCCAGCAGCCCTGGTGTTCACATGATAGCCAAGCTCCGCCGCAGCCTGTTCTACGCGGCGGCGGGTGGATTCGGTGATGGTTTCCGAACCCGACAGCGCGCGGCTGACGGTCGACTGGCTGACCCCGGCGCGCTCCGCAACGTCGATCGACGTAACCCGATGCGGGCGGCCGTTCCCAACTTTCGTCATGGTATCTCCTCAAGCCCGACCGAGCCCTAGCCCAGAGAATTGGCGAAAGCGAGTGCCCGGATGACGTCGCCAGAAGCACAGATAGGTTGCACGGCGCAACTTACGCTTCCCCTCCACGCCCGCATTTAGTAACGTCACCTTATGGGAGAGAGACCAGCAAGCAATCGCGCGACCGATTTCGACGTGCTTATCGTCGGCGCAGGCATATCCGGCATCGGCATGGCCGCACATATGCGGGAGAAGATTCCGGATTACAGCTTCGCCATTGTGGAGCGGCGCGAGAATCTCGGCGGGACCTGGGATCTCTTCCGCTATCCCGGCGTACGGTCGGACAGCGACATGCACACGCTCGGTTTCGAATTCGAGCCGTGGAAGCATGAAAAATCGATAGCCGATGCACCTGCGATCCTCGAATATCTCGACCGGATCGTGGACGAGCGCGACATTCGCCGCCACATCCGCTTCGGGCACAAGGTGATTTCTGCTGACTGGCACGGCGCGGATGCCCGCTGGCATGTCACGCTCGAAACGTCGGACGGCGAGCGCAAGATGCTCACCGCCAACTGGCTCTATCTCGGATCGGGCTATTACGATTACGACGAACCTTATGATCCCGGTTTCGATTTCGGCGATTTCACCGGGCAGGTGATTCATCCCCAATTCTGGCCCGAGGATCTCGATTACGCAGGCAAGAACGTGGTCGTGATCGGCTCGGGCGCGACCGCGGTGACCATCGTTCCTTCGGTGACCCGGCAGGCGGCCAAGGTTACCATGCTCCAGCGCACGCCGACATGGATGTTCTCGCGCCCGGCTAAGGACGGTTTTGCGAATTTCCTGCGCAAGATCTTGCCCGAAAAGACGGCTTACAAGATTACGCGCTGGAAAAACATCAAGCTGCAGGACGTCGGTTTCAAGCGCGCGCGAACCAAACCGCAAAAGGTCGGCGAATTCCTGCACAAGAAGATCAGGAAGATCATGGGGGAGGATTTCGATCTCGCTCCCTTTACACCGCCTTACAATCCCTGGGACCAGCGCCTTTGCCTGGTACCCGACGACGATCTTTTCGAAGCGATCAAGAGCGGTAAGGCCGATGTCGTCACCGGCCGGATCAAAGCCTTCGAGAAGGGCGGCGTCCGGCTCGAGGATGGAAGTTTCCTCCCCGCCGACATCGTGGTGACCGCCACCGGTCTCAAGCTGGCCGTGGCCGGCAAAATCGCGCTGACCGTCGAGGGCGAACCGGTCGATCTGGCCCAACGCTTCTACTACAAAGGCTGCATGTTCTCGAACCTGCCGAACCTTGCCGTGGTGTTCGGCTATCTCAATGCCAGCTGGACACTGCGGGCCGATATCAATTCGGACTATATCTGCCGGGTACTTTCCGAAATGAAAGCAAGCGGCAACGACATCGCCGTTCCCGTCCTGCCCGATACGCATGATCTCGAAGAGGACGACATCTTCGATTTCTCCTCCGGCTATATCCAGCGTGCCAAGCACATCATGCCGAAGAATGCGGTGAACTACCCGTGGCGGCTGAACCAGGAATATGTGATCGACCGCAAGCGCATGCGCGCCGATCCGGTGGACGATGGAATCCTCTCTTTTCGGCGCAGGAGTGCGAACGCGCGCGAAGTGCACGAAACGCTCGAAGCTGCGGAGTAGCTTTCGCAGACCAGCCGCAGTAGGTGGTCAGGCATGATTGATCGTATCTACACCGCCGGGCTGGTCGTGATCGGCGACGAGATTCTTTCGGGGCGCACTCACGACAAGAACATCGCGCAAATCGCCAGCTGGCTGCAGGTGCAGGGCATTCGCCTGTCCGAAGTGCGCGTGGTGCCCGATGTGATCGAGCGGATCGTCGAAGCGGTCGACGCGCTGCGCGAAGCGAACGACTACCTCTTCACAACGGGCGGGATCGGGCCCACGCATGACGACATTACAGTCGACGCCGTCGCGCAGGCCCTTGGCGTACCGGTGATAATCCATCCCGAAGCCCGCGCTATTCTGGAAAAATATTATACTGACAAGGGCGGGCTCAACGAAGGCAGGCTGCGCATGGCGCGCACGCCCGAAGGTGCCGAACTGATCCCCAACCGCATGTCCGGTGCACCGGGTATCCGCATCGGCAATGTATATCTCATGGCGGGTGTCCCGCACATCACTGCAGGCATGCTGGATGCCCTCACCGGTACGCTCGAAGGCGGTGCGCCGCTGATTGCCGAGACTGTCGGCGGGTTCATTCCCGAAAGCGAAGTATCGGGTTTGCTCCGCGAGGTCGAAAAGGCCCATGAGAACTGCCAGATCGGCAGCTACCCCTTCTTCCGCGAAGGCCGCGTCGGCTCGAACTTCGTCATCCGCTCCACCGACCGGGCCGACCTCGATGCTTGCATGGCGGAACTCTGCAAGGGACTGGAAGAAGCGGGCTTCGCCTATACCCGCGGGGGAATCTAAACCGGCAAAAAGAAAGGGCCGGAGATCTCTCCCCGGCCCTTTTCCCGTTTACACTACCGCCTATCGGCTGCTTGAGCGGAAGGCCCTCAAGCGGCGAAGCGATAGGACAACAAATTACGCGCCTTCGACTTCGCCGAGGTCGACCTTGAGGCCGGGACCCATCGAGCTGGTCAGCGTGACCTTGCGGACATACTTGCCCTTGGCACCGGCCGGCTTGGCCTTCACGATGGCTTCGGTCAGCGCCTTGAAGTTCTTCTTCAGGTCTTCATCCTTGAACGACAGCTTGCCGATGCCGCTGTGGATGATGCCCTGCTTCTCGACGCGGAATTCGACCTGGCCGCCCTTGGCGTCCTTCACGGCCTGTTCCACGTTCGGCGTCACGGTGCCGAGCTTCGGGTTCGGCATCAGGCCCTTGGGGCCGAGCACCTTGCCGAGACGACCGACGACACCCATCATGTCCGGGGTCGCGATCACGCGGTCGTAGTCGAGATTGCCGTTCTGCATGTCTTCCATGAGATCTTCGGCACCGACCTTGTCGGCTCCAGCGGCGAGCGCCTTTTCGGCATTGTCGCCCTTGGCGAACACTGCGACCCTGACTTCCTTGCCGGTGCCGCTCGGGAGCGAAACCATGCCGCGGACCATCTGGTCAGCGTGGCGCGGATCGACGCCGAGGTTCATGGCGACTTCGACGGTTTCATCGAACTTGGACTTGTGCCCGCGCAGCGTGGCGAGAGCTTCATCCACCGTGTAAAGCTTCTCGCTGTCGAGCTTTGCGCGGACCTGCTGCTTCTTCGTCTGCTTTGCCATGTGCTTAGCCCTCCACCACTTCGAGGCCCATCGAACGCGCGGAGCCTTCGATGATCTTCATGGCCTGGTCGATATCGTTCGCATTGAGGTCGGCCATCTTGGCTTCGGCGATTTCCTTGATCGCGCTCTGCTTGATGGTCCCGGCCGAAACCTTGCCCGGCTCCTTCGAGCCCGACTTCAGCTTGGCAGCCTTCTTCAGGTAATACGATGCCGGTGGCGTCTTGGTGACGAAGGTGAACGAACGGTCCGCATAGACGGTGATGACCGTCGGGATCGGTGCGTTCTTTTCGAGGTCCTGCGTAGCGGCGTTGAACGCCTTGCAGAATTCCATGATGTTCACGCCGCGCTGACCCAGCGCAGGGCCGATGGGCGGAGATGGATTTGCAGTGCCCGCGGGCACCTGCAGCTTGATATAGCCTTCGATCTTCTTGGCCATCACTGGCCTCCTTTCACACTGTCGGCTGCATCTTCCGATCCAGCCTCATGTTGAGCGGTCGAGCGGTCTGCAAGGCAGGCCTCCCGCGTGGATTTCCCGTCACTGTTGCTTGGGAAGGCGCGCACATAGCGATTCTGCCCGTAAATGCAAGCCATGAGAGAGGCCCCGAACACTGCCAGAATTTCACAAAGATGCGCGGAAAACCCGCCATGCCTGCGTGATTGCCAAGCCACCCGGTGATAGAGCGTTATTGCGCGGCGCGGCCATTTTCCGTCGGCATAGCGCGAGGAGGAGATGCGCGTCATGACCGAGCAGGCGATCGTTTCGACTGGCGAGACCGGACAATCAGTGTATCGCCAACCGGGATGGGGTGGCTTCGCGCTCCAGTTTATCAGCGTAATCGTCGTCTATTTCGCTTGCGGCATTCCCGGTGTCGCAATCTGGGGCGAAACATCGACGGGCGCGGCGGTTTCGGTCGCTTCCAGCATGGCCGGCGCGCTGCTTGTGGCCTGGTTGTGGCTCCGGCGCGAAGGCGCCGTTGCAATAGCCTGGAACTTGCGCGCTCCGGCAAGCTGGGCGCCCACTCTTGGCTGGGCGGTATTGGCGACGATCGCCATCATCGGCTGGTTCACGCTGGGCAGCATGCTGGTCGAAGCGATCGGGCTGAGCACGCCCGATGTGGAACAGGTGCTGGACTGGGTCACCCAGAGCCAGTTCCATTTCATCCTGTGGATTGTGCTTGTGGCACTTTTTGCGGCGGGACTTGGCGAGGAACTGCTCTGGCGCGGCTTTCTGATGGATCGTCTCGCCCGGCTCGGCGGCCTGCGCGGCCGCATGTGGCTGGTGATCTTGGTGCAGGCGGTTCTCTTCGGCCTGCCGCATTTCTACCAGGGGCTTGGCGGGGTAATCATAACCGGCGTGGTCGGCATCGGCTTCGGCTGGCTGCGCTATCGCTGCGGCGGGAACCTGTGGGCCTGCGTGCTGGCTCATATGGCGGTCGACACGATCATGATGAGCCTGTCCTATGCCGACAAGCTGGGTTTCATACCCGGAGTAAGCAGCTAAAGCCTGACACTGCAGATACGAAAAAGGGGCGCCCTCGGTTTCGAGCGGCGCCCCTTTTCGTAACTCTTGCGAGCGGTCTTACTTGACCAGTTCGACCTGTTCGAATTCCAGTTCGACCGGAGTCGCACGGCCGAAGATAGAGACCGACACCTTGACCTTCTGCTTGTCGAAATCGAGTTCCTCGACAAGGCCGTTGAAGCTGGCGAAGGGGCCATCGAGCACCTTGACCTGATCGCCGATTTCGTAATCGACCGAAACCTGCTTCTTGGGTGCCGACTTGGCTTCTTCCACGCCGCCGAAATAACGCGCGGCTTCCTTTTCGGAGATCGCCTGCGGCTTGTTGTTATTGCCGAGGAAGCCGGTAACCTTCGGCGTGTTCTTGACGAGGTGATACACGTCGTCGGTCATGTTCAGCTTGGCCAGTACATAGCCGGGCATGAACTTGCGTTCGACCTGGACCTTCTTGCCCCGCTTCACTTCGGTCACGGTTTCGGTGGGGACCTGAACTTCTTCGACACCTTCGGAAAGGCCCAGACGCTCGGCCTCGGCGATGATCGAATCGCGGACCTTGTTTTCGAAGCCGGAGTAGGCGTGGATGATGTACCAGCGTGCCATGTGTTCTCGTTACCCTTGCGAAAGATCAGGCCAGCGTCAGCAGCCAGCGCACCACGGCGCCGAACAGCGAATCGACGCCGAGGAAGAAGAGCGAGAGAATGATCATCATGATGAAGACGAAAATCGAGATGCGGACGGTTTCGGGCCAGGTCGGCCACACCACCTTGCGACCTTCGGTCTGAACCTGCCGAATGAATTCGGCGGGCGAGGTCTTGCTGCCCTTGGCGACCTTCGGTGTCTTGTCGGCTTTGTCGGCCATGATCTCTAGCGCTCTCTCGCGTTGAATTTCTGTGTCGCTTCCGGGATGGGGGTTTCGCCGCCCCGATACAAGGTCGGGAGGGGCTTTTCCTTCATCGATGTCGGAAGACGCGGACGCACTTAGGCCGCGCGAAACAAAAACGCAAGCCGTGGAGGGCCGCGCAGTTCCGGCTTTTCAAGCGGCTCCCGCATGGCTAGCCTGCACGCTTCACCGAATATCGGGACGCATGAGGGGAATACCAGAATGGCAAATGCCACACCGCCGAGTTTCGGCGAAAGGATGATCGAACCGGTCACCAATATTTCCGATTTTATCTGGGGCGGTACCTGGGACGGCGTTGCCGTGATCCCTTTCCCCCCGCTGGCTCTGATCCTGCTGGGCGTGGGCCTGTGGATCATGATCGGCCTGCGATTCTATCCGATCGTCAAGCTGGGCAGCGCCTTCGCCGGACTGTTCCGCGGCCGCAAGAGTGCGGGCGCGGGTGAAATTTCGCCTTTCGCCGCGCTGTCGACCGCGCTTTCCGGCCAGGTGGGGACGGGCAATCTGGCCGGTGTCGCCACCGCCATCGCACTCGGCGGCCCGGGTGCAATATTCTGGATGTGGGTGACCGCCCTGTTCGGCATGGCTCTGGGCTTCGCCGAAGGTTCGCTGGCCATTCGCTATCGCGAGAAGACCAGCGACGGCGTCTATCGCGGCGGCCCGATGAGCTACATCATGATGGGCCTGGGTCCGAAATACACCTGGCTTGCCATCCTGTTCTGTCTCGGCACGCTGTTCAGCGCGCTGGTGACCGGTAATTCGATCCAGGCGAACGAGGTCGCCAGCGGTCTCAACGAGCTGTTCGGTTTCGAGCGTTGGCTGGGTGGGCTCATCGTGGCGATCGCGGTGTTCATCGTCATCATCGGTGGCATCAAGTCGATCGGCCGTGTGGCGGAAAGCATCGTGCCATTCATGGCCGCAGCCTATATCGTCATGGCCATTATCGCCCTGATCCTGAACTTCGGCGACTTGCCCGAGACCTTCGGGCGCATTTTCGACGGGGCCTTCAATGTCCAGAGCGCAAGCGGCGGTTTCGCCGGTGCTGCCATCATCCTGGCGATCCGTGCGGGTGTGGCCCGCGGCCTGTTCTCCAACGAAAGCGGCCAGGGTTCGACCCCTATCGCCCATGCCGTGGCGCAGACCAACGATCCCGAACAGCAAGGCCGCATGGCGATGCTCGGCACGTTCATCGATACGATCGTGATCTGCACCATGACGGCTCTCGTCATCCTGACGGTTCAGGGCGACTTCACCTATCAGGGGCAGGCGGTCGACCATGTATGGCAGTCTGATCTCGGGACGACTGCCGCATCCGGCTTCGTGACCACGAGCGGTGCCTTTGCCGCGGCTTTCCCCTTTGAGATCGGGAGCATCCCGCTGGGAACACTGATCGCCAGTGTCGCGCTTATCCTGTTCGTCTTCACCACGCTCCTGACCTGGAGCTATTACGGCGAACGCGCGATCACCTTCCTTTACGACCGGGTGCCGGGTTCGACCCGCGGCGGCGAAAAGAAGCTACACATCGCCTGGCGCGTCATCTGGTGCATCGCGATCTTCATCGGTGCGACGCAGCCGAGCCAGCTGGTCTGGCGCCTTGGAGATATCTCGAATGCCGCCATGGCCCTGCCGAACCTGCTGGCGCTGGCACTGCTGAGCGGCGTGGTCTTCAAGCTGGCCCGGGGCGACCGCACAGCCGGCCCGACACACACGGCCGAAACGCCGGAGGAACCGGAAGAATATTGATCCTTCCGCTCCTGCTGGAGACGCAAAAAAGGGGCCGGGAGATCGCTCTCCCGGCCCCTTTCTTTAAATACTGAGCCTTTATCAGCGAGCGCCGAACAGACGGGCGAAAAAGCCCGGCTCTTCCATCGGCAGGATCTTCCCATGTTGCTGATAGCGAAGACTTGCATCGCTATAGGCCTTGGGCTTCACCCACCGATCGGGGCTGCTGCTGCGATAGGACAAGCTCGACATGGTTTACTCCTCCATGAAATCTTTTCCCTTCGTCCGCCTCTCAAACTGCCGGGCTGGGAGACGGGTTCCCGCTCAACTCCCCGAATGACCCGGAATCTGTGACTAATTGGCAACTTGACCCTCTGATCGCTCTGGACGCCAACCGGTCAACTTCCGCCGCTGGCAACCCAGTTATCGATTTTCGCTTCCAGCACCGGCAGGGGCAGCGCGCCGGTGTTCAGCACCTGTGCGTGAAATTCGCGAATGTCGAAATTGTCGCCAAGCCGCTCTTCCGCACGCTGGCGCAATTCCTGGATCTTCAGTGCTCCGACCTTATAGGCGAGCGCCTGCGAAGGGATGGCGATGTAACGCTCGACCTCGGCCACCACTTCCGTCTCGGTCATCCCGCTGTTTTCCAGCATGAAGTCGATCGCCTGCTGGCGGGTCCAGCCCTTGGAATGCAGGCCGGTATCGACCACCAGGCGCATGGCGCGGAGCTGTTCGTCCTGCAGCGTCCCGTACCGGTTCCACGGGTCTTCGAAGAAGCCCATCTCGTACCCTAGCGTCTCGGCATAGAGCGCCCAGCCTTCGATATAGGCGGTCTTGCCGCCGAAGCGCATGAAGCTGGGCAGGTCTTCGTTCTCCTGCGCAAGGCTGATCTGGAAATGGTGCCCCGGCGCCCCTTCGTGGAGGTAGAGCGTGACATTGCCGGTCGTGAGGCGGCTCGGCAGGTCATAGGCGTTGAAATAGAACGTGCCCGGTCGCTCGCCATCGGGCGAACCGGACTGATAGGATCCCCCCGCCTCGAACTTCTCGCGATATTCCTCGTACGGCTTGATCAGCAGCGGAGTCTCGGGAACGAGCGAGAAATATTCGCCGATCTTCGCATCGACCTCCTCGCCGATATCGTAATAGGCCTGCGTCAGCGCTTCGCGGCTCTCCGGCTTGAATTGCGGATCGGTGCGGACATGATCGAAGAACTCGTTGAGCGTCCCTTCGAAGCCAACTTCGGCCTTGATCTGCTCCATACCCTCCTTGATCCGGGTCACTTCGCCGAGTCCGAGGTTGTGGAGGTAATCGGCGGTCAGGGGCAGCGTGGTCGTGCTTTCGATAAGCTGGCGGTACAGCATCGGACCGCCCTTCATCTGGCCCAGCCCCACGCTGTCGCGCGCGGCAGCATAATACTCGTCACGCAGGAAATCGCGCATCCGGGCGTGTACGGCATAGATATCCGCGATCGCGGCGCGGTATTCCTCGGTCAGGCGCGCCTTGTCCGCGGCGCTGAAATCGTCCGGAAAGTTGGTGACCGGCATCCAGAAGGGCGATTCCTCGATATCCATGGCCAGCTGCGTATCGAGCTGACTGATGACATTGCCGATGGTCAGCTTGGTCTCCAGCACTCCAGTGTTCATGCCTTCGCGGAACTTGGCGATCGCTCGGTCGGACAGCTCCACATATTCTTCGTGGCGCTTCAGGTTGTTTTCGTAATCCTCGATAGTTTCGAACGGTGCCGCGCTCTGTCCGCTGGCGAAACTGGGATAGAAGGTGTGGAAGCCGGAGAAATGGTTCACCGGCCGCACCTCGGTGACTGCGAGAATTTCGGGAGTCAGGCCCTTCAGCGTTTCTTCCTGATCATACTCGAAGACATCATAGGCCAGCTGGTCGGTAGGAGAGAGCGCAGCGCGGTCGATTTCCGCGAGCTTGGCGAGATTGAGCTGCGCATCGGCGCGGCTGGCGTCATTATATTCGTCGGTCAGGAACTCGCCCAGCCTGTCCGCATAGCGCATGTCACCGCGGAACAGCGCACTTATGGGGTTCAGCTTAAGGCTGCGTTCGTCCGCCTCGGCAAACAGGGCGAAGAGCTTTTCGTGCTCCGCCGCTTCGCCCGCGTCGGCGAGTTCCATCGTGCCGGAGAGTTCGTTCTCGCCGGTCTGAGAGACCGAAACGGTTTCGCCCGGCGTGGTTGCACAGGCGGCAAGCGACAATGCGGATGCGCCAGCCAGCGCGATATTCAGAAATTTCATTGCGGTTTCCCCGTTTCGACGTGTGCGACGCAGCCTTAGGCAAAACAGGTCACAAAGGAATTCGTCACCGACTGCCGCGCCACTCCTATCGACCAACGACCGATCCGCGGTTTGGTTCGCCTATTCCGCCACGCGCCCGCGCACCATTACCCAGTCGACATCCTCCAGCACGGTTACATCGTCCAGCGGATTTCCTTCGACCGCTATAATGTCTGCCGAATAGCCCGGCGCGATGCGGCCGATTTCGGTTTCCATGTGCAGTACCTTGGCCGCCATGGTGGTGGCGCTTGCCAGTGCTTCCCGGGGGCTCATGCCCTGCCCGACCATCAGCGCGAATTCTTCCGCATTGCGGCCATGCTCGAACACGCCCGCATCGGTGCCGAAGGCAATCGGCACATTCCAGCGATGGGCCTTGCCCATGAAGACCTGCGCGGTTTCGGCGACGGCGCGTATCTTTTCCTCGACCACGGGCGTGTAGATGCCCTTGCCCAGCCCCTCGGTCACGCCCTTGAACGCCATCAGCGTGGGGATCAGTACCGTACCGTTCTCGCGCATGGCCTGCGCAGCCGCTTCGTCGAGATAGGTTCCGTGTTCGATGGTGTCGATGCCTGCGCGGGCAGCGGCTTCGATCCCGCGCGCGCCATGCGCATGGGCCATGACGTCGAGTCCCAGCGATTTCGCGGTCTCCACGATGCTCTCCATCTCGGGATCGCTGAAATGCGCCTCAAGCCCGCGACCCTGCTGGCTTAGGACGCCGCCCGTGGCGGTGATCTTGATCGTGTCCGCCCCGTTCTGGCTGGCACGGCGAACTTTCTCCGCGCATTCGACCGCGCCGGTGCAGGTATAGCCGCTCGAGAGCACCTCGTTCACTTCCGGCAGGAAGCCCGAAACGTCCCCATGCCCGCCGACGATGGCGAGCGGCGGACCGGCGGCGATGATACGCGGCCCCTGGATCAGGCCTTCCTCGGTCCCGCGCCGCAGGGAGAACGCCGTGTGCTGCGAACTGCCCGCCTCGCGCACCGTGGTGAAACCGGCCTTGAGCGTCTTTTCGGCATTCTTGGCCCCGACGACCACGCCCCACTCGTCAGGCTCCACCGCGCCGCGCCAGAAATCGCCGCCCGGATCGCCGGTGAGATGGACATGGAGATCGACAAGACCGGGGACCAGCGTCTTGCCTTCCAGATGCACCATCTGCGCGCCTTCGGGCACGTCGGACCAGCCTCCTTCAACGCTCACGATGCGTCCGTCGGTCACGGTCACGGTCGCACGGCCCATCGGCGGGGAATCGGCGTCCACAATCACGCCATCGGCATGAATGACGGTCGTTTCCGCAAGCAGTGGGCTGGCGGCGGCACACATAATCGCGGCAAGGACGGCGGTCGGTTTGCGCATCAAGTCTCTCCTCCTGAATTGCGCGCGGTGATGCCCGCTCGGCCCGCCGCCCACAAGCCCCGGTTTGCCCTTTGCGACATGAACGCTATGAAAGCGCGCAATAATCGAACCAACAGAGGATCGCCCATGACCATTCGTCCCATCGCCATCGCCGCCACGCTGCTTGCCGGTGTCTCGCTGTCCGCCACGGCGCAGGCTCGCCCGATGACGCCCGAAGATGTCGCCAAGCTCGAAAATGTCGGCACCATCGCGGTCTCGCCCGATGGCAGCCGCATCGCCTACACCACGGCCAGTCTGCCTGACATTACCGAAGGCGAAGAGAACGGCGGTACGCAGCAGCAGCTGAAGATGGCCTATGCGCCGATGAACGCGCGCGACTTCCTGCCCGAAGACATGAGCGTTTCGGGCGTGTCCTTCTCGCCCGATGGCCGCATGGTCAGCTTCGTCTGGGCCGATGAGGACGAAGATCGCGCAGTCTGGGGAATTCCGGTCGACGGCGGCGCGCAGCGGAAGCTCGCGGCAGTGAAGGATTCGAGCGTTCGCTCCTATGCCTGGGCACCCGACGGATCGCGCATCTGGATGCTCGCTTCTGCCGAAAAGGACAAAGCGCGCGAGAAGGAAAGCAAGGCCGGTTTCAACGCCATCGTCTATGAGGAAGAGGCACAGCTAAACCGCCTGTTCTCGGCCAGCGTCGGCACCGAAGTGGACGCCGATCCGCAGGCCGTCTCCATTCCCGGCTACGTCAGCGCGTTCAAGATCGCGCCGGGAGGGCGGACCGCCGTGGTCGACAGCGCGCCCACGCCGCAGATCGACGATACCTATACCTCGAAGCGCGCGCATGTGATCGATCTTGCCAGCGGACAGGTGCTCCGCGTGGTCGAAACTCCCGGCAAGCTGGGCGATATCGAGGTTTCTCCCGATGGAAGCCAGCTTTCCATGATCGCGGGCGTCGATATCAACGATCCCGCCGACACCACCCTGCATCTCGTCGACGTCGCCAGCGGCAGCTACCGTGCGCTCAATGCCGGAGCGCCCGAAGCGGCAGTGGATGCCGAATGGCTCGCCGATGGCCGCCTGGCGGCAGTGATCCACAAGGGAGCGCAGAGCGCACTGCGGATTTACAATTCCGATGGCACCGTAGCCGAGGAACATGACGGCGGCGCCCTGATCCTCACCAGTGTCGAGGCGGGCGGCAATACGTTGGCCGTCCAGGCAAACAGCCCGCGCCACCCGACCGAACTCTTCGTATGGAACAACGGCAGCTTCAGTCGCTGGACGCAGCACAACCCGTGGCTGTCCGAAATCGATTTCGGCGAACAGCGCACCTTCCGCTACACGGCGCGAGACGGTCAGGAAGTCGAAGGCGTGTTGATCGAGCCGGTCGGCGGAGCGCCGCGCGGCGGCGCGCCGCTGATCCTCAACGTTCATGGCGGCCCCGAAGCGCATGACAGCAACGGCTGGCAGACCGCCTATTCCAAGCCCGGCCAGGTCGCCGCAGGACAGGGCTATGCGGTCTTCCTGCCGAACTATCGCGGGTCGACCGGTTACGGCACGGCATTCTCCAAACAGCATACCGGCAATTACACCGATCCGGAATTCACCGATCTGGTCGATGCCAAGCGAGCACTGGTGTCGGAAGGCATCGCCGATCCCGATCGCACGGGCATCACCGGCGGCTCCTATGGCGGCTATGCCACCGGCTGGGGTGCGACCGCACTTAGCGACGAATTCGCCGCCGGGGTGATGTTCGTCGGCATCTCGAACCAGGTGTCCAAGTTCGGCACTACCGACATTCCCTATGAAATGTACAACGTCCACTCGCGCAAATGGCCCTGGGACGACTGGCAGGCGATGCTCGAGGTGAGCCCGATCTACCACGTCGACAAGGCCAATACGCCGCTGCTCATCATGCACGGGGCGGAAGACACCCGCGTTGCGCCGAGCCAGAGCTACGAGCTCTATCGCTCGATGAAGGTGCGTAAGCCCGATGTGCCGGTGCGCCTCGTACTCTATCCGGGCGAAGGCCATGGCAACAGCAAGGCCGCCGCGCGTTACGATTACAATTTGCGCATGATGCGCTGGTTCGACACTTACCTGAAAACGGGCGACCGCGATGCGGAATTGCCCGACAGCCGGCCGGACCTTCCCGAAGGCACGACCGGGGCAGGCACTTCGGAAGACTGACCAAAACGAAGAGGGCGGCCTGCGGGCCGCCCTTTTCAGTTCAGCCCAGCGCCTGCCATTCGCGGATCGCCTCGAACGGCCAGATCAGCATGATCACGTTGAGCGTGAGATTGTCCCGGACCACCAGCGCCACGACGATTTCCATGATCACTGCCAGCGCGATCGTGACTTTGACCGGCAGTTTGAGAGCGAGCCAGAAACCCAGGCTCATCCAGCCGAGATCGGCCATCGAATTGATGATGCTGTCACCCGAATAGCCCCAGTTGACCGTAACCGAACGGTATCGGTCGATTACCATGGGCGTATTCTCGATGATCTCCCAGGTCGCCTCGAGCGCGATTGCGAGCGTGAAGCTCCATTTCCCGGCCGACTTGCCGCCAAGACCAAACTTGGAAAACAACAGCCAGCCGAGGCCGTAGAACAGCATGCCATGGATGATATGGCTCGGCGTGTACCAGTCCGACAGGTGCTGGCTGTTGCCCGAGGAATTGATGTCTCCATACCACAGGCTGACATAGCCGCATTCGCAGATCGGCGGGCGGTCCATCGCAAAGAGGACCGCCAGAGTGACGAGCGACAGAAGGAGGGCGGCGACAATGGCCGCGCGGTGCGGGCTGAGCGAGTTGGCGGTCATGCCGCAAAGCTTGCGTTGCCGCGTGCGACCTCACAAGCTTGCGGCTGAAACTATCCGCTAGAAAGTGTAGCCCACGCCGAGCGCGACGAAATACTGATCGTCGTCGCCGCGAATGCTGGTGAACGGTGTGTCTGCCGCATCGCCGACCAGTTTCGACCATCCGCCGATACCGATCACCGAAAGGCCTCCGTCGGTAGCGTCGCCGCTGAGGTCATGCGCCAGCAGCAGGTTGATCCCGTAGCTCTGCATCCCGCCCTCGGCCTGGAAGCCGGGCAGCTCTTCCCCATCGGGAAGCAGCGCATTGGTGGGCGGGACCGAGTAATAATAATCGGCGAAATCATCGTCGATAAAGCTGGTGCTGAGCGACAGCGAGGCTGCAGTCGCGCGGCTGAGCGGCGTGAAATAGGTAACCGAAGGGCTGAGGACCCGGCCATCATGCGCGCCCGCCACGTCCCAGGTGGCGTCGAGGCTGAGGCTCAGGCTGTCGAACGGGTTGAGCAGCTGCGGGAACTTGACGCCCACCGAACCGCCGAGTTCGACTGCGCGGTCCAGCTCGCCATAGGCGGCGACCACATCGTCGTTGATGTCATCTGCATCGATGCGGTCGCTGCGCAGGCGGACCATCGGACCGGCTGAGAAGGAAATGCCCTCGTCCGCGTCGGGGATGAAGTCTATTGCGAGCCCCGCCGGGCGCGGGTTGATATCGATCCCGCCAAGGGAACCCTGCACGATCGGCAGGATGTTGACGTTGTAATCGTCGCTGCCGGAATAGCTGGCGTTATAGCCCACACCCACACCCACGCTTATATAATCGCCGTCGAATACGGTTTCGGGCGGCACTGCGGGCAGCGAATCTTCGGCGTCCGCCTGCTGGGCGAATGCAGGCGCGGCAAGCGCGCAGGCGATAGTGGCTGCGACGGCAGACGCGAAACGGATCATGCGGATTTTACCTCATTTTACCTTTGGTTAGCAACGAACTGGCGACACCAACGTTCCTGAGCGAAGCTGAAAGGTCATTGCCGCCCTTGCCCCCTCTCCCTAAGCCCATCGGCGATGCAGCCGGATAAACTCGACATAGCCATTATCGGCGGCGGACTTGCAGGCGGGCTGATCGCATTGGCGATCCACCGCGCCGCGCCGCAGCGATCGCTCGGCCTGTTCGAGGCGGGTGCAAGCTATGGCGGCAATCACCGCTGGAGCTGGTTCGAGGAGGATCTGGGACCCGCCGGCACCGCGCTTCTGGGCCCGTTCGAAAAGATGGAATGGACCGGCGGCAACGAAGTCCGCTTTCCTGCCCATTCCCGCCGCCTCTCCAGCAACTATCGCTCGCTGGACAGCCGTGATTTCGACGCGGGGCTGCGCAGGCATTTGCCGCAGAGTGCAATCCACACAGGCTGCCGCGCGCAGGGAATCGATGCGCAGGGCGTTACGCTGGCCAGCGGCGAAAGGATCGCCGCCAGCGCCGTCATCGACTGCCGCGACGCAGGCCCCAGCGAACACCTGACGGGAGGCTGGCAGGTCTTTCTCGGCCAGCACCTGCGCACCGTAGCGCCGCACGGCGTGGACCGCCCGGTCATCATGGACGCGACCGTAGAGCAGCCGGGTGCCTATCGGTTCGTCTACCTCCTGCCGCTGAGCGCCACCGAGATCTTCGTCGAAGACACCTATTATGCGGACAGCCCCGATCTCGATGCCGAGCTCCTGCGCGGCCGCATCGCCGCCTATGCGCAGGCGCGGGACTGGCAGAGCGAGACCCTCCACGAGGAAACCGGCGTACTGCCCGTAATTACCGGTGGGGATTTTGTCGCCTATCGCTCTTCGCTTTCCAGGGCAGGCGTTACTCTCGCCGGGGCCAAGGGCGGCTTCGTGCACCCGCTCACCAGCTATACCGTGCCGGTCGCAGTCGAGAACGCCCTCGCCATTGCCGAAGCGGCCCGCGGCGATCTCTCCAGGCTACCTGCATTCGTGGAGGCCCGCGCACAGGCGCACTGGCGGCGCACCGCATTCTACCGCCTGCTGGGCAAGATGCTGTTCGAAGCGGCGGAACCGGCAGAGCGTTACCGCGTGTTTCAGCGCTTCTACCGCCTGCCCGAACCGCTCATCGCCCGTTTCTATGCGGCCAAGTCCACTACGCTCGACAAAATACGCATCCTCAGCGGCAAACCTCCCGTACCTGTAGGGCGAGCCATCAAGGCCCTGCTTGGCAAGGGAGCTCCGCTCGTCCAAGGACAACGACCATGAACGCGGAAACACGGCACCATTCGCTTGCGGCCGATTTGCCCGAAAGCCCCATGATCCCCGAACCCACCGGCAAGACCGCCTGCGTGATCGGCGCGGGCTTCGGGGGGCTGGCGCTGGCCATCCGCCTGCAATCGGCAGGGATCGCCACCACGGTCATCGAGGGGCGCGATAAGCCCGGCGGCCGCGCCTATCACTGGGAGCGTGACGGCTTCACCTTCGATGCCGGCCCCACCGTCATCACCGATCCCGATTGCCTGCGCGAGCTCTGGGCGCTGACCGGTCACGACATGGCCGATGATATCGAGATCATGCCGGTTATGCCCTTCTACCGGCTCAACTGGCCCGACGGCACGAATTTCGACTATTCGAACGACGAGGAACAGCTCTTCCGCGGCATTGCCGAACTCAACCCCGGCGATGTGGCTGGCTACCAGCGCTTCCTCGAATATGCCGAAGGCGTTTACCAGGAAGGCTACGTCAAGCTGGGCCACGTGCCCTTCCTCGACTTCAAGTCGATGATCAAGGCCGCCCCCGCGCTGGCGAAGAAACAGGCCTGGCGCAGCGTCTATTCGATGGTGGCGAGCTATGTCGAAAACGAAAAACTGCGCGAGGCGCTGAGCTTCCACACACTGCTCGTAGGCGGCAATCCAATGAAGACCAGCAGCATCTACGCGCTGATCCACAAGCTGGAAAAGGATGGCGGCGTGTGGTGGGCCAAGGGCGGCACGAACCGCCTGATCGCCGCGATGGTTAGGCATCTGGAACGGATCGGCGGTACGGTGCGCATCGGCGATCCGGTGGTGCAGATACACACGCTCGGCAACCATGCCAGCGAGGTCGAAACGCAGTCGGGCTACAAGGAGCGCTTCGACGCGGTCGCCAGCAATGCCGACATCATGCACAGCTACCGCGACCTGCTGGCCGGGACCAAGCGCGGGGCCAGCTATGCGAAAAGCCTGGCGCGCAAGAAGTTCTCCCCCAGCCTTTTCGTGGTGCACTTCGGGATCGAGGGTACCTGGCCCGGCATCCCGCACCACATGATCCTGTTCGGCCCGCGTTACAAAGGCCTGCTGGAGGACATTTACGACCACGGCGTTCTGCCGCAGGATTTCTCGATCTATCTCCACCATCCCAGCGTGACCGATCCCAGCGTCGCGCCCGAAGGCATGAGCACCTTCTATGCGCTGGTTCCGGT
The DNA here is from genome assembly GCF_019711635.1 of Qipengyuania huizhouensis. Taxonomy (GTDB): domain Bacteria; phylum Pseudomonadota; class Alphaproteobacteria; order Sphingomonadales; family Sphingomonadaceae; genus Qipengyuania; species Qipengyuania huizhouensis. The sequence goes on from NZ_JAIGNT010000001.1 coordinate 306,108, forward strand.
CGCCCACATGGGCAAGCTGTCGGTCGATTGGGAAGAGATGGGCCCGGTGCTCGAGCAGCGCATTCTGGACGAGGTGGAGCGGCGCCTGATCCCGGGCCTGCATGGCCGGATAAAGACCAAGTTCCACTATGCTCCGCGCGATTTCGCGCAGGATCTCAACGCGCACCAGGGCAGCGCCTTCAGCCTCGAACCGCTGCTGACGCAAAGCGCCTGGTTTCGCGGGCACAACCGCGACGACGTGCTGGACAATTTCTACCTAGTCGGGGCAGGGACGCATCCGGGCGCCGGCATCCCCGGCGTGGTCGGCAGCGCCAAGGCAACTGCAGGCCTGATGGTTGAAGATCTAGCGTGATCCTCCCCGGTCCGGGGAGGGGGACCATGCGCAGCATGGTGGAGGGGCAGGCCCGATGATCACAGGACCACGCCATACCATCAAGCTCGGCCGCAAATTGCGCAGCGAAATGCAGCTTCCGGAAGTTCTGCTCTGGCGGGAGCTGCGGAAACGACCCGGCGGCTTCAAGTTTCGCCGCCAGCATCCGGCAGGCGAGTTCGTTCTCGATTTCTATTGCGCGAGAGCCAAACTCGCCGTGGAGGTGGACGGCGCTGCCCACGACGGGCTTGATGCTGCGCGGCGCGATGCCAACCGATCGGCGTTTCTGAGGTCGCGCGGCATCGCCACGACCCGCATCCCGGCCACCACCATACTTGCGGATCCGGAGCCAGTCGTTATGCGGCTGGTCGAAATTTGCGAGGACAGAATGAGACAGCAGACCGCGCCCCTCCACCAGCTTGCGCCAAAGGCGCAATTTATCCTGAGCGACGCCGCAGGCGGCGTCGAAGGGGCTGGTCCCCCTCCCCGTGCCGGGGAGGATTTATGAAAAGACTGGCTGTTTATTGCGGCTCGGCATCGCCCGGGGATCCGCGTTATCTTGAACTCGCGCGCGATGTGGGCGCGGGGCTGGCGGAGCGCGGCATCGGCGTCGTCTATGGCGGCGGCAGGCTGGGCCTGATGGGCGCGGTCGCCAAGGGCGCGCTCGATGCGGGGGGCGAAGTCATCGGCGTCATTCCCGATGCGCTGGCCAATTCCGAAGTCGCCAACCACGATTGCACCGAGCTGCACACCGTCGGCGGGATGCATGAACGCAAGCAGAAATTCACCGACCTGTCCGACGGCTTCATCACCATTCCCGGCGGCGTGGGCACGATGGACGAGCTGTGGGAAGCGGTCAGCTGGGCGCAGCTCGGCTATCACACCAAGCCGGTGGGCCTGCTCAACGCCTTCGGCTTTTACGATCACCTGATCGCCTTCAACCGCCATATGGCGGAGGTCGGTTTCGTCCGCCCTGCGCATCAGGGGATAATTCTTTCCGAAGAGACGTTAAGCGCGTTGCTGGACAAAATGGAAAGCTATCGGCCACATACTCCGATCTTCCAGATGAAAGCGTCCGACCTCTGAACAAGCCCCGCCCCCTGACCACGCAGCATATGCGCCCCACTATCGCCAAGGCCGGCGGCGGGCGGGAACGCGCTTCGCTGGTGGCCAAGGCGCTGGAATCGATCGAGGTCGGCTCGCACAGCTTTTCCGCCGCATCCAAGCTGTTCGACCGCACGACGCGCGAACGCAGCTGGTTGCTCTATGCCTGGTGCCGCCGGTGCGACGATATCGCCGACAATCAGGACAAGGGCGGCCCGCTGGGCAATCAGGGCACGCCCAAGGAAGCCGAAGACAGGATCCAGGCCATCCGCGTGCTTACGCGCCGCGCGATCGACGAGCAGCCGACGGCCGACTTCGCCTTCGACGCTCTCGGCCTAGTCGCCGACGAATGCGGCCTGACCTACGCAATGGCCAATGACGTCATCGGTGGCTTCGCGATGGATGCGACCGGCTTTTCCCCCAAGAACGAGCGCGACCTGCTGCGCTATTGCTATCACGTTGCGGGCGCCGTCGGGATCATGATGGCGCACATCATGGGCGTCGATCCCGAAGACGGCGAAACGCTCGACCGGGCCAACGATCTCGGCATCGCCTTCCAGCTAGCCAATATCTCGCGCGACGTGGTGGAGGATGCGGCGGTCGGGCGCGTGTATATTCCTGCCGACTGGCTGGCCGAAGCGGGCCTCGCCCCCGGCGATCACGCGCTCCCTGAAAACCGTTTCGTCCTTGCCGGCGTCATGCCGCGCATGATTGCACTTATGGAAAAACACGAAGCGGCCGCAAGGCTGGGTACGAAGCGCCTGCGCTTCCGGTCGCGCTGGGCCGTGCTGGCGGCGGCGAATATATATGGTGCAATCGGGCGCAAGGTCCTGAGCCGCGGCCAGAAGGCGTGGGACAGGCGCGTGGTGGTGCGCGGCCCGGAAAAGCTGTGGCACGTCGCCGCGGCCTTTTTCCAGGCGGTGTGGAACCGCCCCCCCGGCCCACAGGAACCGATCATCTGGTCCCGCCACGATTTCCGCCCGGTTGCCGGCTGGTAGCTTGAAGCGGCGCGGCGCTCGGGCTAGCGCAGCTTCATGATTTCAAAGCTCCTCATCGCCAATCGCGGCGAAATCGCCTGCCGCATCATCCGCACTGCGCGTGAAATGGGGATCGCCACCGTCGCCGTCTATTCCGATGCCGATGCCAAGGCGCTCCATGTGCGGCAAGCCGACGAAGCGGTTCATATCGGCCCCTCGCCCGCTGCCGAAAGCTATCTGGTGGGCGAGAAGATCATCGCCGCGGCGAAGCAGACCGGGGCGGAGGCGATCCATCCCGGCTACGGCTTCCTGTCGGAGAACGCCGGTTTCGCGCAGGCGGTGATTGACGCCGAGCTGATCTGGGTCGGCCCCAAGCCTGCCAGCATCGAGGCGATGGGCCTCAAGGATGCGGCCAAGAAGCTGATGCGCGAAGCGGGCGTGCCGGTGACGCCCGGTTACGAGGGCGAGGACCAGTCGGTAGAGCGCTTGAAACAAGAGGCCGACGCCATCGGCTATCCCGTGCTCATCAAGGCGGTCGCGGGCGGCGGCGGCAAGGGGATGCGCAAGGTCGATGCGGCGGCGGATTTCGAGGCCTCGCTGGAAAGCTGCCGTCGCGAGGCCAAGGCCAGCTTCTCCAACGATGAGGTGCTGCTTGAAAAGTGGATTACCTCGCCCCGCCATATCGAGGTGCAGATATTCGGCGACAGCCACGGCAATGTCGTCCACCTGTTCGAGCGCGATTGCAGCCTCCAGCGCCGCCACCAGAAGGTGATCGAAGAAGCCCCTGCCCCGGGCATGGACGAGGCCACCCGCGAGGAAATCTGCGCCGCCGCCGTGCGCGCGGCCAAGGCGGTCGACTACGAAGGCGCGGGCACGATCGAATTCATCGCCGACGCCAGCGAAGGCCTGCGCGCCGACCGCATCTTCTTCATGGAGATGAACACCCGCCTGCAGGTGGAGCACCCGGTGACCGAGGAGATCACCGGGGTCGATCTGGTCGAATGGCAGCTCAGGGTCGCGAGCGGAGAGCCGATCCCGCTGAAGCAGGACGAACTTTTCATCGACGGCCACGCCATCGAAGCGCGTCTTTATGCCGAAGACCCGGCAGGCGGCTTCCTGCCCTCGACCGGGCAGCTCGAGCATTTCGATCTCGGCGTGCAGGGCCGTATCGAAACCGGCGTCGAGGAAGGCGACATGATATCGCCTTTCTACGATCCGATGGTCGCCAAGCTGGTGGTCTGGGGCGAAACTCGCGGCGAGGCCATCGATCAGCTTGCCGAGATCGCCGAAGGCGTGGAAATCTGGCCGGTGAAGACCAATGCCGCCTTCATCGCCAACTGCCTGCTCGACGAGGATTTCGAGGACGCGAAGCTCGACACAGGCTTTATCGCGGACAAGATCGACACGCTCGTCTCCTCCGATGAGGCCGACGATGCGATCTGGCAGACCGCCGCGGATTTCATCGCCCTTGCCGAGAGCGAAGATCACGAGGACCTGCCCATCGGCCTGCGCCTCAACGCCCCCGGGGTGCTTGCGGCCACGCTCACGCACAAGGGCGAAACACGTACGGTTTCGGCGGCAGGATCGACTGCCGAGACTGCAGCGACGGGTTTCGTAGATCCTGCGCGGGCAGTCGTCTTCGCCGACGGGCAAAGCTTCGTATTCGAGCGCCAGTCCCGCGGATCGGGTGCCGCTGCCGCGGGTGACGGTGCCATCCTCGCCCCCATGCCGGGCAAGGTCATCGCGGTCGATGTGGCCGAGGGCGACAGCGTCACCGCAGGCCAGCGCCTCATGGTGCTCGAAGCGATGAAGATGGAACACGCCCTCACCGCCCCCTTCGACGGCACCGTGACCGAACTTTCCGCCAGCGAAGGCGGGCAGGTCCAGGTGGAAACGGTGCTCTGCGTGGTGGAGCCGCCCTCCGAATAAACTCCGCCCGTTCGCCCCGAGCTTGTCGAAGGGCCGCTTTTTCTTCTAGCGATGGTTCCGAAGAAAAGGACGGGGCTTCGACAGGCTCAGCCCGAATGGAGATGGGGATGAGTTGGGAACACGAGCTCGAGGAACTGCGCCGCCGCGAAGCGCTGGCCGAACAGATGGGGGGTCCGGACAAGCTCGCCCGCCAGCATGCGCGCGGCAAGATGGATGCCCGCGCCCGGATTGCCGCGCTGGTCGATGAAGGTTCCTTCCGCGAAATCGGCAAGATCGCGGGCAAGGGGCACTATGACGAAGACGGCAATCTGGAATCCGTCACCCCCGCCCCCTTCCTCTTCGGCAAGGCCACGATCAACGGACGACCGGTGGTCGCCACGGCGGATGATTTCACCATTCGCGGCGGCGCGGCGGATGCTGGGATCAGCCGCAAGATGGTGCAGGCCGAAAAAATGGCGCACGAGCTCAAGATGCCGCTCGTCCGCATGATCGACGGCACCGGCGGCGGCGGCTCGGTCAAGACGCTGGAGCAGATCGGCGCCACCTATATCCCCGCAGTGCCCGGCTGGGGCGATGTGGTGACGAACCTCGACACCGTGCCGGTGGTCGCCCTGGCGCTCGGCCCCACCGCAGGCCTCGGCGCGGCACGGACCGTCGCCAGCCATTACTCCGTGATGGTCAAGGGCCTCAGCCAGATCTTCGCCGCCGGCCCCGCCGTGGTCGACGGGCTGGGCGAAAGCTACAGGGGATCGGCCGATCACAACCAGGCCAAGGAGGATCTCGGCGGCAGCGCGATCCACACGCGTAACGGGGTGGTCGACGACGAGGTCGCGAGCGAAGCGGAGGCTTTTGCCCGCGCGCGGCACTTCCTCTCCTTCATGCCCGAGCATGTCGGCCAGCTCGCGAGGCGAGTCGAGTGCTCCGATCTTGTTCAGCGCCGCGATGAAGCGCTTGATTCACTGGTTCCGCGGAACACCAGGCAGGTCTATTCGATGCGCCGCGCGCTGGAGATGATCTTCGACTCCGGTACCGTGTTCGAGATCGGCCGCATGTGGGGCCGCGCCTGCATAACCGCCCTCGCCCGCCTAGACGGCTGGCCGGTGATGGTTCTGGCCAGCGACCCGTCCTACCTTGGCGGGTCGTGGGAAGCGAAGACGAGCGAGAAGGCCGAACGCTTCGTGAAGCTGGCCGACCAGTTCCGCCTCCCCATCGTCCACCTCGTCGACAACCCCGGCTTCATGATCGGCCGAGAGGCGGAAATGGCCGGCACGATCCGCTACGGAGTGCAGGCAATGAACGCGATCTACCGGGCCAGCGTCCCGCTTGCCAGCGTGGTTCTGCGCCGCGCCTATGGCATTGCCGGGAGCGCGATGAGCAATGCGGAAAACTACCAATATCGCTTCTGCTGGCCCTCGGGCGACTGGGGCAGCCTGCCCATCGCAGGCGGCCTTGAGGTCGCCTACAAGTCCGAGCTCGAGGCCGCCGAAGACCCTGCCGCCGAACTCGAAGCGATACGCGCGCGGCTGGACAAGGTCACTTCGCCCTTCCGCAGCGCCGAGCGTTTCAATGTCGAAGACATCATCCAGCCGCGCGACACACGCCCCCTGCTCTGCGAGTTCGCCGCGCTTGCATGGCGCAAGCTGGAAAGCGAAGCCTAGTCTTCGTCCATCTTCTCGCCGAACAGTTCGCCGCGCTCGGAAAAGAGTACGAAGACCAGGCTGAGCACGGCAGTGGCCAGCAGGGCGGCGGCCAGCGGGCGCGCCGTGCCGTCGTACATATAGCCAATCCATGCGCCCAGCGCCGCCCCGCTCGTCATGCGCAGGAAACCCTGCGCGCTCGATGCCGCACCCGCGATATGGCGGAAGGGCTGGAGCGCGATCGAACCGAAATTCGCACCGATGAAGCCCAGCAGGCTCATGTTTGCGGCCATCAGCGGCACGAAGGTCCACAGGCTTTCGTCCGGCTGGCTGGCGAACCAGAGCTGCGCGACGGCCACAGCGATGAAAGCGAACAACGCAGCATGGCTGACCCGGCGTGCACCGAAACGCTCCACGATGCGGCTGTTCGACCAGTTGGCCAGCGCCATACAGCCTGCGCAGATGGCGAAGATCAGCGGGAAGTCCTCGCCAGCGCCGAAGGCCTCGCCGATCAGCTGCTGGCTGGAGTTGATGAACCCGAACAATCCGCCGAAAACCAGTGCACTGCCCAGTGTGTAACCGATGGTCTCGCGCAGCGTCACCGCGCTCTTCATATTGCGCGATATGGTGGGTAGGTGAATGTCCTGCTTGTCTTCCTCGTGCAGCGTCTCGGGAAGGCGGAAATAGACCCATGCGGTCATCACCAGCCCCGCAACGGCCATGGCGACGAATATCCAGCGCCAGTCGCCGAAGGCCACCAGCACGGCCTGCCCGATGCTGGGTGCCACTGCGGGGACGAGCAGGAAGATCACGAAAATCAGGCTCATCATCCGCGCCATCTTGTCGCCGCCCACCCGGTCGCGGATGATAGCGGGCGGCAGGGCAATGATGCCGGCCGCGAAGAAACCCTGCGCGGCGCGCAGTATGACCAGCATGTCGAATGTCGTCGCCAGGGCGCAGGCGATGGAAAGGACGATATAGAACGCCAGCGCCACGAACAGTACGGGCCGCCTGCCATATCGGTCGGCAAAGGCACCGGGCACCAGCGTGCCGAATCCGGCGGCAAGGAGATAGGCGCCGACCACGAACTGGCGATCGTTGCCCTGCGCCCCGAGATCGCCCGCCAGAGCGTCGAGCGCGGGCAGGATGGCATCGATGCCGAAGGCGTTGCAGGCCATCAGCAGCGCCATCATCCAGATCAGTTCGCGTTCGCCGATCATCGGGCGTTTCGTCTTCTCGGGGAGCGGGCGGGTGGTCGAGCCGGTTCCGTCCTTCATGCGCTGCCCCGGGCTACGAATGGTTGATGCCTGCGCGTCCTTTCAGACCCGTGACCTTCTGGGAAACCAACGGAAAAACATGATTTTATGAAGCCAAACGAAAGCGAGCCTGTGACTTTCCGCGCAGGCGGGGGAGATGCTTCCACGGGGCGGTTAAAGGTAATGCGGAGGGGTGGGTGGGAAGACTCGGTCGCAATCATCGCGTGTGCGGTAGCGGGAAGCGTTGCATTAGGAAACGCTTTTATCGGGGGGCGTTCCGGCCCTATTTTACCTCGTGAAACCTTCCGACCGGGCCCGAAAGCGCCTACATGATGACGATGCCAGAAAGACCGGAGGAGGAAGGCGGCGACGATGTGGAGGCCGATGGCCTGCGCAAGATCATCCATGTCGATATGGATGCCTTTTTCGCCAGCGTCGAACAACGCGACAATCCCGAACTGCGCGGCAAGCCGGTTGCCGTGGGCGGGTCGAGCGGGCGCGGCGTCGTAGCCGCTGCCAGCTACGAAGCGCGCAGGTTCGGCGTGAAGAGCGCCATGCCCAGCGTCACGGCCAAGCGGCTCTGCCCCGACCTCATTTTCTGCAAAGGCCGGTTCGAGGCTTACCGCGAAGTCAGCCAGCAGATCCGCGCGATCTTCCGCCATCATACCGACCTCATCGAGCCACTGAGCCTCGACGAAGCCTATCTCGACGTGACCGAGGACAAGCTGGGCATCGGCAGCGCCACGCGGATTGCCGAGCTGATCCGGCAGGAAATCCGCGCCAAGACCAGGCTGACCGCCAGCGCCGGGGTAAGCTACAACAAATTCCTAGCCAAGCTCGCCAGCGACCAGAATAAACCCGACGGGCTGTGCGTCATCCGTCCGGGCCAGGGCGCGGATTTCGTGCAATCGCTGCCTGTGCGGCGGTTCCACGGCGTAGGCCCCAAGGCGGAAGAGAAGATGACGCGTCTTGGCATTGCGACCGGAGCGGACCTCGCAGCGAAGGATATTGCATGGCTGCGCGCAAACTTCGGCAGCTTTGCCGACTATCTCTACCGCGCCGCGCGCGGCATCGACCTGAGGCCGGTGCGGCCGAGCCGTATCCGCAAGTCCGTCGGCGGCGAACGGACCTTCAGCCGCGACCTTTCCTCCGGCACCGAGCTGCGCGAAACGCTGGAGGACATTATCGAAATCGTCTGGGGCTATATCGAACGCGCCGAGGCCAGCGGTCGCACCGTGACACTGAAGATGAAATACACCGACTTCCAGATATTCAGCCGCGCGAAGACCGTCGACCGCCCGATAGCAAGCAGGGCTGAATTCGAAGCGATCGCCCGAAGCCTTCTCGAGGAAGTATTGCCGCTACCCATGCCGATCCGGCTGATGGGGCTGACGCTGTCGAAGCTGGACCGCGACGGCGCGGAGGAGCCGAAACGTCCCGACGCGCAGCTTTCGCTGCTCTAGCTTTTTCGGGCCTGCCACATCTTCAGCCGCGTGCGCGTGCGCGGGCTCAGCGGTTCTGGCAGCGAATGCGTGGGAAAGAAGCGCGCTTCGATCACTTCCCGACCGTCCGCTTCGGGCATATCGCTGATAACACCTTCGAACAGATGCGCCGTGTGCGGCGCGCCCGACAGCGTTTCCTCGAACGTACCGACAAGCTTCATCCCGTCGATCTCGCATCCGGTCTCTTCCAGCAGTTCGCGCCGGGCGGCCGCGTCGGGCGTTTCGCCATCTGCAATACCGCCGCCGGGAAAGTACCATTGCTGCGGCCCGTAGCTATGCCGCACCAGCAGGATCTGCCCCTCGAAATCGCGCCCCACCACGCTCACACCGTCGCGTGCCTTGCCGCTGACACTTCGCATGCGTTCCCGGAGACGGTAGGCGATCTTGAGGGCGAGCCGGTGCAGCGGCGCTGGGATCAGGTGAAGCATACCACCGGCTGTTTAGCGCCCGAAAGCAGCCTCGCAACCGGCAAATCGTTTTTCCCACCAACTGCTTCATCGAACACCGCGCGCTTGTCTTCCCCGCGGATGACGAAGGCGATTGCCTCGCTGTCGAGCAGGGCGGGAAGCGTCAGGCTGATCCGGTCGAAGGGCGCTTCGGGCGGCAGGGGATCGGGCGTCAGGCGGATGATGCGGCGCTCCTCGTCCAGCTGCGGGTCGGTATTGGGAAAGAGCGAGGCGATATGGCCGTCCGCCCCCATCCCTAGCCAGGCGAGATCGAAATGGGGCACCTGCTCCATGATGGTGAGGGTCACCACCTCGGCCCCCGCCGATTCGAACAGGGCGCGCAGCTTGCCTGTGTTCGAGGCCTCGTGATCTTCGGGCACTATGCGGTCGTCACCCGGCCACACCACCAGCCGCGACCAGTCCAGTTCGGCTTCGAGCAGCTTGGCGATGATGGGGAACGGGGTCGATCCTCCCGGCACCGTTATCGTCACCGGCCCATCGCGGGATGAAAGAGTCCGTGCCAGCCGGTTCTCCAGCCATTTCGCAATATCCGCGTCGCTGGCGTCCTCGATGATCTCTACGTTTTCCATAATGGCCTCGATACAGCAAACCCGCCCACGGCCAAGCCGCAGACGGGTTGAATTGCTATGCGCGAAGGCGCCTACTTGCTGGTCTGGTTGAGGAACCAGATGCGTTCCTCGCACTGGTCGATCCAGTCGTCGACAATGCCGCTGGTGGCATTGTCACCGACGTTCTCGGCCTCTTCCTTTACGGACTGCAGACGGTCGTGCAGCTTCTTGTTGTCGTCGCGCAATTCCTTGACCATCGCATCTGCGGTCAGCGTGACATCGTCCTGATCCTTGATCTGCGACTTCTCCGCGACCGAGCCAATCGAGGTAAGAGTGTATTCGTCGTTCTTGCGCACACGCTCGCCGATATCATCTACGGTGCCGATCAACTGCGCGGCCTGCTCGTCGAACAGGACATGAAGATCGCGAAACCGCGGCCCCGCGACGTGCCAGTGAAAATTCTTGGTCTTGAAGTAAAGCGCGACGGTATCCGCCAAGGCGCCGTTGAGCGCGGTGACGAGCCCCGATTTCGCGTTGTTACCGAGTTCGGCCATGATATTTTTCCCTTCTGTCTTGAAATCTCAACCAACCAACGTGCGAAAGGAGCGCCGGTTTCGTGAAGGGTTTCGAGCGCTCTAATCGCCCTAGTCGATTAAAGCAGCCCCTATATTCGTCTATTGCGATTTTTTCGCAATTGCGTCACGCCGCCCACGGCCCGGTGATGGCGACCGTCCGGGTCGGTGCGTAAGCGTTGACGAAGAACCATTTGCCATCGGGCGGGAAACAGCCCCCAGCCAGTTCCGTCTGCAACCGCAGGCGGCCGAATACATAGGGATCGCCCGCAGGCGTGATCCCGATCAGCCGGTTGTCGACCACATCGGTATACTGATCCTCGCACACGATCAGGTGGCCGTTCGGACCGACCGTAAGATTGTCGCCGTAATTGAATTGCTCCTCGTTTTCGCTTTCGAAGAACAGTTCGATCTCGTCACCCTTGCCGCCGCGTCCGGGAATAAGCTTGAATATCTGACCGAGCTTCTTCGCGCCGCCGCTGGTGGAGCAGATAAACAGCTCGTCCGTCCCCATGTGGATGCCCTCGCCGCGTGCAATCAGCGCTGCACCCTGTGCAGCGGCCCGCTGGCGCAGATCGTCCTTCGGCGCTTCCACGTTATCGAGCGGGAACCACTCGACCGCGTAGCGCCGCCCGACCGGCATCACCGCGCCATCGTGATTTCGCGTATCCGCCACGCCGACGATGCGCATCGCCTGCAACTCGCCGCCCCTGGCCAGGTCACCCGGCACTTTGGGGACAAAGCGATAGAGCACCGAATCGTCGCGATCCTCGGTCTGGTAGACAAGGCCGGTCGCCGGATCGACGCATGCCGCCTCGTGATTGAAGCGCCCCATCGCCTTGAGCGGAACCGGATCGACCAGACCCGGCGCGCTCGCGGGCACTTCGAAGGTCCAGCCGTGGTTCTGTTCCAGCCCCTCGCCATAACGCTGGCCCGGACCGGTCGGGGCTTCCTCGCAGGTCAGCCAGCTGCCCCAAGGTGTGACACCGCCCGCACAGTTGCGAATGGTGCCGCCAAGGCTGCGGAATTCGCGTTTCTTGCGGAGCGTTGTCGCATCGAGCACGATGGTGGTGGTCCCTCCCGGCACGAATTCGCCATTGTGCTTGCCGAAGCCCTTCGCAAAGGCACCGCCCGCATCGTCGGTGGGGACCAGCTCGTGGTTGCGCACCAGGGCGATCTCGCCATTTGGCAACGGAAGGCATCCCATTCCGTCCGCCTTGTCGGGCACCGTCCCGCCGTCGTTCATGGCGTCGCCGAGGCTGGACAGCAGGCGATAGGAGAAGCCTTCGGGAAGGTCGAGCAGACCCTGCGGATCGGGAACCAGCGGCCCGTAGCCGGCGAAATTGGAAGGCATCGCGCCCCGCGTCATGCACCCGCTCAGCGACAGCGCGGTAAAGGCGCTGGCAGTAGCGGACAGGAATTGGCGGCGGTGCAGTTCGGCGGTCATCTCACTCTCCATTGGCGCAGTGGCATGTCCATGCGATAGCAGCGTGTAAGATAAATGACAGCGGTCGCGGGAGAACTTGCATGAACTCCCTGCGAGGTGGCGGTCGGGGCGGCGTGTGCAGGCAGGCGAAGGGAAACAAATAAGTCAGATATGCAATTGAACTTGGCGAGATCGAAGCCGCCTGCCTATGCTAATCCAACCCTGCTATTGTATGAGAACACATGACCGACGACGAATATGTCTACGACGAGGATAGTGGCGAATGGCTTCCGGCGAGTGAGTTGGAGCGCAAGCGGCAGCAGGCCGACCAAGTCGAGGTTCGCGATGCCGTTGGTAACCTTCTTGCTGATGGTGATCAGGTAACGCTCATCAAGGATCTGACTGTCAAAGGTGCCGGGCAAACTCTCAAACGCGGCACGCTCATCAAGTCGATCCGACTGACCGACGACCCGCAGGAAATCGATTGCCGCTATGAAGGCATCAAAGGGCTCGTCCTGCGCGCGGAATTCGTCCGCAAGCGCTGATGGCCAGACCTCGGCTGACATGGCCTCCCGCAGCTTCGATATTGAAACTGGTCGATCAAGAAGGAAGGCTGGAAGTGCGGGTTTCACCGGGCGCATCAGCCGATGCCATTGTGATTGCTTCCGATAGCGGCCCGCTCGCCATCAGGACCACCGCGCTGCCCGAAGACGGGAAAGCGAACGACGCAGTTATGCAAATGCTCGCCAAGGCTCTTGGCCGGCCTCGGTCCTCCCTGGAGCTGCTGCGCGGTGCGACCGCGCGAAACAAGGTGATCCGCCTGAAGCCCTGAGCTGATGAGGACGCAGTTCTGGTGAACGGTCCGTCGCCTATCGTCCGGTATGTTGCCGAGGCCAGGCTGGACTCGCAAAATCAAGCCAGCCCAAGCGCCATATCCTGGGCCCGCGCAAAATCGGGGGCATATTGAATCCTGCCGGAATCCGCGCCAAGCTCGACTCTTTCGAGCATGGATCGCGGCTGCGGTTGAACCCCGGACAGGATCACTTTCGCTCCGGAGATTTCCGCCTGCCTGATGAATTCCTCGAGTGCCTGCAGTCCGCTGGCGTCGAGCAGCGGCACCAGCCGCATGCGCAGGATGATGACCTTTGGTGATTGCCCGACCCGGCGCAGTGTATTGAGCAGTTCGCCGGCTACTCCGAAGAAGAAGGGACCGTTGATACGAAAGACTTCAACGCCATCGGGTAGCGAATCGCGTTGATCGAGATCTTCGGAATCGCGGTCGGTGTCCTGCCCCCTGCTTGCATCGATTTCGACCGACTCCGCCATGCGGGCCATGAACAGCAGCGATGCAAGGGTAACACCGACACCTATTGCCACCGTCAGATCCACCAGCACTGTCAGGCCGAAGGTAAGGAGCAATACGGCACGATCGCTGTTGGGCATGCGCAACAGCGCCAGGAAGCGCTCGTATTCGCTCATCCCCCAGGCGACCATGAACAGGATGGCTGCAAGGGCTGCCATCGGCACGAAGGCCATGAGATCGGTTGCGAAAAGAACGAACAGCAGAAGAAATACCGCGTGGAGTATGCCCGCAACAGGTGTCTGCGCACCCGACCGGATATTGGTTGCCGTGCGAGCAATGGCACCGGTGGCAGGCAGGCCGCCGAACATGGCGGAGCCGAGGTTTGCGACACCCTGGCCGATCAATTCCTGGTTGGAGCGATGCCGCGTGCCGATCATGCCATCGGCCACTACCGCAGAGAGCAATGCTTCAATCCCAGCCAGAAAGGCGATGGTGAATGCCGATGGCATGACCGCGGCGATCTTGGCGAGAGAGATTTCCGGGAGTGATGGCATTGGCAAACCCGCCGGAATATCGGGAAAGCGCGAACCGATGGTATCCACCGGCAACTTGAGCACGACCACCGCGATCGAACTGACGAGCACAGCGATCAGGAATGCCGGTAGCTTCGGTGCAAACCTGCGTAGCAGGATGATTATGGCCAGCGAGCCTGCACCTATGCCCAGCGTGACCCAGCTCGTGCTCGCCATCGCGCCGAAATATGCCTGCCACTTGGGGACGAATTCAGCCGGGACTTCAGCGATCGACAGTCCGAGAAAATCCTTCACCTGACTGGACGCGATGATGACGGCAATACCAGCGGTGAAGCCGGTGACGACAGGGTGCGGGATGAACTTGATCATCTGGCCCAGGCGAAGCACGCCTGCCGCGATGAGAATGAAGCCGGCAAGAAAGGTCGCGATCAGAAGTCCGTCATAACCGTGCTGGGCAATGACGTTGAAGATGACGACCACGAATGCGCCGGTGGGGCCGCCCACCTGGACCCGCGAGCCTCCCAGAGCGGAAATCAGGAAACCGGCCACCACCGCAGTGACGAGGCCCTTGTCAGGCGATGCGCCGCTGGCGATGCCAAGCGCCATCGCAAGTGGCAGCGCAACGATGGCGACCGTAACTCCGGCGACAGCATCGGCCCTTAATGTACCGAGCGAATATCCTTCGCGGAATATTGTGATGAGTTTGGGCGTGTAGCTATTCATCGCAGCCGCGCCGGCTCTTAGTTTTCCACTTTGTCATAGAGGATCGACTGACCCATACCGCTCGACTTGCCAGAGGTTGTTTCAGACAGCCGAACCCCTCTGCCGGTGCCCGTGCTCGGCGCATTCTCACCAATCAGCTCGATGCCCGCTCCTTCCAGGGCGGTAATGACCTTGACCAGAGTGTCGACGACGCCGCGAACCTGGCCGTCGGACGATTCCATCCGCTGTATCGTCGGTAAGGACAGTCCGGCCAGCTGCGCCAGCTGACGCTGGTCCAGTCCGAGAAGGGCACGCGCTGCCCTCATCTGCTGCGAGGTAATCATACAAGCTCCATGATGTATTATACATCAAAATACAGTCTTAATAATCTATAAGCATTCTGTATATAGGTCTTATGCAGTTCAAAGATGCAAAATGCTCGGGATTGAAGCCCGATGCCGACTTTACCATGTCGGACACCGAGGAGAGACCGATCCGTAGAGCCAAGCTTTCGCTGCGATTCAGCACCCAATCGTCGACCCCATCCACGTGGGTGTGGGCAGACCCTACAAGGCGAAGCGATGCCTGATTTCATGCAAAAGGTGACCGATCGTGCCTGCCGCAACCGCGAAGCCACTGTGACAGAAGTGTTGGAGAAGCCATCCGGCGCATTCGATTTGCCGTCAACGAGTTGGGCCGCTCTTATGAGAGGATTGCGTGGGCGCTGTCCTCGCTGCGGCGTAGCACGGCTTTTCGCCCGGTTCCTGAAGCCGGTGGCGAGATGTGCGCGGTGCGATCAGGATTGGACGCTTCAGCAGGCCGATGATTTCCCGGCCTATGTTTCGATTTTCGTGACCGGGCATGTTATGGCGCCGATCGTCATCGGTCTCACCGGCGTTGAAGGCCTTTCAACTCTGGCCCTGGTTTCGATCATCCTGCCCCTGACATTCGTCCTGACCATAGGGCTTATCCAACCTGCCAAAGGGGCTATCATCGCGCTGCAATGGTGGTTCGGGATGCACGGCTTCAAGCAGGAACGCCCGGGTCCGCCGCTTGGCTCCACCAAAGAGAAAGAGCCCTGACGAGTCGCCCATATTATAGGCTTTCGCCTAGGCTTGGCCTGCGGGCCTCCCAAAAAGATCCTCAAATCCGGGAAGTTGGAAAGGCAGCGCTGGAGCGGGTGAAGGGAATCGAACCCTCGTCGTCAGCTTGGGAAGCTGCTGCTCTACCATTGAGCTACACCCGCGAGGTGGGCGGCGCTTGCCATGATTTTCGCGAAACGGTCAATACACTCCGGCCTTGCCCGCGGAAAATGGCGGCGCCGGGGTTCCCCTGCGGTCCGGAGGCGATACAAGGCCCCGATGACTGACAAGCGCGAATGGCAGAACTGGGCGATTGGCCGGATCGAAGCGGATTTCAATCGCTCGGCCGATACGCATCTGATCCCCTTGCCGGTCCCTTCGCTGCCCGACATCGCGATCTACCTGAAGGACGAATCGAGCCATCCCACCGGCAGCCTCAAGCACCGGCTGGCGCGCTCGCTGTTCCTCTATGGGCTGTGTAATGGCTGGATTCACCGGAACACTGCTATCGTGGAGGCGTCGAGCGGGTCGACCGCCGTTTCCGAAGCCTATTTCGCCCGCATGCTCGGCCTGCGCTTCATCGCCGTGGTTCCCCGCAGCACTGCGAAGGCCAAGATCGATGCGATCTCCTTTCACGGCGGGGAGTGCCATTTCGTCGACAAGCCTTGCGAGATCTACGATGCCGCGCAGGCGCTGGCGGACGAGCTGGGCGGGCATTACATCGACCAGTTCACCTTCGCCGAACGGGCGACCGATTGGCGGAGCAACAACAATATCGCCGAATCGATTTTCACGCAGATGTCGCGTGAACCGCATCCGGTTCCCCATTGGATCGTGTGCGGCGCTGGTACTGGCGGGACATCCGCAACCATCGGCCGCTATGCCCGCTACAACCGCTTTGCCACGCGCGTCTGCGTGGCCGATCCGCAAGGTTCCGTCTTCCATCGCCACTGGGCGGACAGATCGGTCGAGCGGGTGGATCATCCCTCCGGCTGCATCGAGGGGATCGGCCGCCAGCGGGTCGAGCCCAGTTTCCTGCCCGACGTGGTCGACCGGATGGAAGTGATCCCGGACGCTTGCTCCATCGCTGCCGCGCACGAGGTGAGCGAGCGGCTCGGCCGGCGCTGCGGCGGGTCGACCGGCACCAATGTCTGGGCCTGCGCAAAGATCGCCGCGGAGATGGCCGACAGGGGAATGTCGGGCTCTATCGTTTCGATCCTCTGTGACGACGGGGCGCGCTATTCGGACACCATTTTCGACAACGACTGGCTTGCCGAACGCGGGCTCGACATCCTACCGCAAAAAAAGAAGATCGCGCATTTCTTCGATACCGGCACTTTCGCTGCCGGATAGGCGCGGCGAATACGAGAGAGGGACGCTTACCCCATGATCACCGACGATCGTATCATCCTCGGCCTGCTGGCCGCATTGCTGGCCTTCGTATTCGCCACGCGCGACCGGCCGGGCTGGCAGCGTTTCTACGTCTTCGTGCCGATCATCCTCGTCTGCTATCTCGTGCCGTCACTCTTCGTGACGACCGGCCTGATCGACACCTCGGAAAGCCAGCTCTGGCCGATCGCCAAGGATTACTTCCTTCCCGCCGCGCTGTTCCTGATGACGCTCAGCATCGACATCAAGGGCATCCTCGGCCTCGGCAACAAGGCGATCATCATGTTCCTGACCGCCACGGTCGGGATCATCCTGGGCGGGCCGCTGGCCCTGTGGATCGTGGCGCAGTTCGATCCCACCGTGATCGGCTCGGGTGACACCGCCGCCTGGCGCGGCCTTGCGACGCTGGCGGGAAGCTGGATCGGCGGAGGCGCGAACCAGACTGCCATGCTCGAAGTCTATGGCTATCCACTGGAAGGTTTTGCCGCCCTGCTCGCAGTGGACATCATCGTGGCGGAAATCTGGATGATCTTCCTGCTCTATGGTGCCGGCGCGCATGAACGGGTCGATCGTTGGCTCGGTGCAGACAGTTCATCCATCGCACGGCTGCGCGACTCGATGGCGGACTACACAGCGAAAACAGAGCGGATCGCCACGGCCAACGACTATGTCCTGCTGTTCGGCGTCGCCTTCGCCGTGGTTGGGTTTTCGCATCTGCTGGGCGGGTGGCTGGGCAATTTCTTCGCCGAATTGCAGGGCGAAGAGGCAACGCTGGCGAGCAGCTTCTTCTGGGTCGTGGTGATCTCCACAACGGCCGGTTTGCTGGTAAGCTTCACCCGCGCCCGCGAACTTGAGGGCATCGGTGCAAGCAAGTTCGGCGTGCTGTTCATCTTCCTGCTGGTGGCGGTCATCGGTACGCGGATGGATGTGACCAAGATCATGGATGCGCCAGTTTTCATGGCGATCGGGGCGATCTGGATGCTATTCCACATCATCCTGCTGCTGATCGTCGCCAAGATCATCAAGGCGCCGTTCTTCTTCGTCGCAGTGGGCAGCAAGGCGAATGTCGGCGGTGCTGCATCGGCACCGGTGGTGGCTGCGGCCTTCCATCCCGCCCTGGCCCCGGTCGGCGTGTTGCTGGCGGTGCTCGGTTATGCGTTGGGTACTTATGGCGCGATCCTGTGCGCGCAGATGATGGCAGCGGTCGGCTAGACGCAATCCTTGCCGGTTTCATTTGATACCGGTTGATTTCGGACCTCTCGCTTGCCAAGGCCGTTGGCAAGAAAAGAGAGGAATTTTTCCATGCGCCAGGTTGACCATTTCATCGCTGGCGGGGCCGGCGGCTCCGCCAATCGCACCCATCAGATCTGGAACCCTTCGACGGGCGAGGTCCAGGCCGAAGTCCCGCTGGGCGATGCTGCACTGCTGCAGAAGGCGGTCGATGCGGCCAAGAAGGTCCAGCCCGAATGGGCGGTGACCAACCCGCAGCGCCGTGCCCGCGTGATGTTCAAGTTCAAGGAACTGGTCGAGGCGAACAAGCAGGAACTCGCCGAGCTGCTTTCGAGCGAGCACGGCAAGGTCGTCGACGATGCGCATGGCGACGTGCAGCGCGGCCTCGAGGTGATCGAATATGCCTGTGGCATCCCACAGGTGCTGAAGGGTGAATATACGCAGGGCGCAGGACCCGGCATCGACGTCTATTCGATGCGCCAGCCGCTCGGCATCGGGGCGGGCATCACCCCGTTCAACTTCCCGGCCATGATCCCGATGTGGATGTTCGGCATGGCGATCGCAGCTGGCAATGCCTTCATCCTCAAGCCCTCCGAACGCGATCCCAGCGTGCCTGTGCGGCTTGCCAAACTGTTCCTCGAAGCGGGCGCTCCCGAAGGGTTACTGCAGGTGGTCCACGGCGACAAGGAAATGGTCGATGCCATCCTCGACCATCCCGATATCCCGGCGATCAGTTTCGTCGGGTCGAGCGACATCGCGCAATATATCTATTCGCGCGGCACGGCCAACGCCAAGCGCGTGCAGGCCTTCGGCGGGGCGAAGAACCACGGCATCGTCATGCCCGATGCCGATCTCGACCAGGTGGTGAACGATCTTGCCGGGGCCGCTTTCGGTTCTGCAGGCGAGCGCTGCATGGCCCTCCCTGTCGTCGTCCCGGTTGGTGAGGACACGGCCGATAAGCTGCGCGAGAAGCTGATCCCTGCTATCAACGGCCTGCGGGTAGGTGTCTCCAACGACCCGGATGCGCATTACGGCCCCGTCGTCACCCCCGAACACAAGACGCGCGTCGAAGGCTGGATCGACACCGCCGAGAAGGAAGGCGCCGAGGTCGTGATCGACGGGCGCGGCTTCAGCCTGCAGGGCCATGAAAAGGGCTTTTTCGTCGGCCCGACCCTGCTCGACCGGGTCACCACCGACATGGAAAGCTACAAGGAAGAAATCTTCGGCCCCGTCCTCCAGATCGTGCGCGCCAAGGATTTCGAGGAGGCCGTGCGCCTGCCGAGCGAGCACCAGTACGGCAATGGCGTCGCCATCTTCACCCGCAACGGCCATGCGGCTCGCGAATTCGCGAGCCGCGTCAATGTCGGCATGGTCGGCATCAACGTGCCGATCCCGGTTCCGGTGAGCTACCACAGCTTCGGCGGCTGGAAGCGCAGCGGCTTCGGCGACATCGACCAATATGGCATGGAAGGCCTGAAGTTCTGGACCAAGGCCAAGAAGGTCACCCAGCGCTGGCCCGACGGCGGCGGCGATGGCTCGAACGCTTTCGTCATTCCGACGATGGGATAGGATTTCGGTGCGGAGCGTTGGAGACAGCATGAAACAGCTCAACCTTCTCCGCTCCGCCCTACCCCTCACGCTTCTCGCCCTTGCGGCATGCGCTGAACCGATCGAAGACAGGCCCGAGACCGAAGAGACGATGATGCCCGTCGAACCCGATGGCGGCATCGGAGACGGTGCGACGCCGCCCGCCGATATGGTAGATGGCGATATCCCCGGCAGCCTCCATGGACGATGGGGCCTCGTTCCTGCCGATTGCACCTCCGACCGCGGCGATGCGAAGGGTCTGATCAATATCGATGCCGAGGGCATCCAGTTCTACGAATCGCGCGGCGTGGTAGATACCGTGGAAACCAGCGAACCCAGCCAGTTCAGGGCCACCTATGCTTTCACCGGCGAAGGTATGGAATGGACCCGCGACATGGAGCTCAGCCTGTCGGAAGACGGCACGCAACTGGTCCGCAGCGAATATGGCGAAGATGCGCTGGCCGAGCCGCTGACCTACACCAAATGCCCTGCCTGAGGAGAATAAGCATGAAGACGATCCTGTTGGCCGCCGCCACCATCCCGCTGGCCGCCTGCGCCACCGCCTATGGCGAAGACACTCCCTCTCCCCCCTCTGCAGGTGGCACGTGCAATGCCGAAGCGGCGCAGTCATACGTGGGTAGTGAAGCGACACCGGAAGCCGGCGCGGCAATACTCGAGGAAAGCGGGGCGCGCACTCTTCGCTGGGGGCCGCCCAATTCGGCCTGGACCATGGATTACCGCCAGGACCGCGTGAATGTCCGCTATGACGAAGGCATGACGATCACCGAGATAACCTGCGGGTGAGCACACGCCGCCATGCCTTCACCGGCTCTCCCTACGAAACGA
Organism: Qipengyuania huizhouensis; assembly: GCF_019711635.1. GTDB lineage: Bacteria > Pseudomonadota > Alphaproteobacteria > Sphingomonadales > Sphingomonadaceae > Qipengyuania > Qipengyuania huizhouensis. The sequence continues at coordinate 326,568 of NZ_JAIGNT010000001.1, forward strand.
AGTTCGGGTTCGCCCGGGCAGTTCGCGAGGGCGACCGGATCATCGTTGCTGGCACCGGCCCGGTAGAGGACGACGGCTCCTCCACGCCGGGCGGTGCCGCCGCACAGGCCGAGCGCTGTTTCACGCTGATCCTGAAGGTAGTCGAGGAACTGGGCGGCACACGAGACGACATCGTGCGCACCCGCATGTTCCTGACCGATTCCGACGATCAGGAAGAGGTGGGCGAAGTCCATGCGCGCTTCTTCGGAGAGGTGCAGCCCGCCGCAACTATGGTCGGCTGCGCATGGCTTTGCCGCAAGGAATGGAAAGTCGAAATCGAAGCCGAGGCAATCGTTCGCGGCTGACCCCGCCGCCCCCTTCCCATGACCCGTCCACAGGGCTAGAGCGCAGCCATGACAGGACAATTCCAGCTTACCGAAGAGCAGCTGCAGATCCAGGAAATGGCGCAGCGCTTCACTGCCGACAACATCACCCCGCATGCCGCGGAGTGGGACGAAAAATCGCACTTCCCACGCGACGTGATCAAACAAAGTGCCGAACTCGGCTTCGGGGCGATCTACGTCTCCGAAGAAAGCGGCGGCATCGGCCTCGGCCGGCTCGAAGCAGCATTGATCATGGAAGCCATGGCATACGGCTGCCCCGCGACCAGCGCCTATATATCGATCCACAACATGGCCGCCTGGATGATCGACCAGTTCGGCGGCGCGGAAGTGAAGGAGAAATATCTTCCCGACCTCGTCACCATGGAAAGGATCGCCAGCTATGCACTGACCGAACCGGGTAGCGGCTCCGATGCTGCGGGCCTCAAGACGAGCGCGAAGCTGGATGGCGACCATTATGTGCTCAATGGCACCAAGCAGTTCATTTCGGGCGGCGGTTTCAACGATGTCTATGTCACCATGGTCCGCACTTCCGACCACAAGACCAGGGGCATAACCTGCCTGGTGATCGACAAGGACACGCCCGGCGTCTCCTTCGGCAAGCCTGAAAAGAAGCTGGGCTGGAACGCCTCACCCACCGCGCAGGTGATCTTCGAAGATGCCCGTGTTCCGGTCGCCAACCGCGTGGGCGATGAAGGCGAAGGTTTCCGCTTTGCCATGATGGGCCTCGACGGGGGCCGTCTCAATATCGGTGCCTGCTCCCTCGGCGGGGCGCAGCGCTGTCTCGACGAGGCGGTGGCCTATACCAAGGACCGCAAGCAGTTCGACACACCCATCGCCGACTTCCAGAACACGCAGTTCATGCTCGCCGACATGGCGACCGATCTGGAGGCTGCGCGCGCGCTGCTCTATCTTGCCGCGGCGAAGGTCACAGACAATGCGCCCGACAAGAGCAAGTTCTCCGCCATGGCCAAGCGCCTTGCCACCGATAGCGGCAGCAAGGTCGTCAACGACGCGCTGCAGCTCTTCGGCGGGTACGGCTACTTGCGTGAATATCCGATCGAGCGGTTCTGGCGCGACCTGCGAGTCCACTCGATCCTCGAAGGCACGAACCAGGTCATGCGAATGATCGTGGGCCGCGACCTGCTGCGTCAGTAAGCGAGAGTAACATGACCGACGAAGTGAATATCCATGCGCATGGCCGCACCGGCCATATCTCGCTCAACCGCCCCAAGGCTCTCCACGCGCTTACGCTCGACATGTGCCACGCGATGAGCGCTGCGCTGACGGAGTGGGGCGCAAGCGGCCAGGTCGAGGCCGTGATCCTCGACCATGCCGAAGGACGCGGGTTCTGCGCCGGGGGCGACATCAACCTGCTGCGCCATTCCGCACTCAACGATGGCGGGAAGAGCGGCCGCGAATTCTTCCACGACGAATACCAGCTCAACCACCAGATGATGACCTATGACAAGCCCATTGTGGCCTTCATGGACGGCATCACCATGGGTGGCGGCGTGGGCATCGCCCTGCCGTGCAAATATCGCGTCGCGACCGAACACACGCGCTTCGCCATGCCCGAAACAGGTATCGGCCTGTTCCCCGACGTGGGCGGTGGCTGGCACCTTTCGCGCCTCGGCGGCCGGCTCGGCCAGTTCCTTGCCTTGACCGGCGCACGGCTCGACGGGGCGGAGTGCGTCTGGGCGGGCATCGCCACGCATTACCTGCCGACGGAAAAGCTGGCCGAAGCCAAGGCTCGCATCACCGAGCATCCGGACCGCATCTCGGGCATCCTCTCGGAACTCTCCGTGTCCCCGCCCGAAGCGCGGATCGAAACCAATTTCGATGCCATCAAGAAGCACTTCGCCTCCGATCGCTATGAGGACATCCTCGCCAGCCTCGAGGCGGACGACAGCGAATGGGCGGCGAAGGAACTCGCCACCCTGCGCTCCAAGAGCCCGCAGACCTGCAAGGTGGCGCTGCGCCAGCTGGCGGAGAGCGAGAAGCTGGACAGCTTCGCCGACAATATGCGCATGGAATACCGCATCGCCAGCCGCGTGCTGACCCGCCCGGACTTTTCCGAAGGCGTGCGCGCGGTGATCGTGGACAAGACGAACGACCCCCAATGGGATCCGGCAACGCCCGAGGGCGTGAGCGACGAACTGCTAGACAGCATCTTCGCCCCGCTTCCCGAAAGTGAGGAATGGAAACCCCTATGAGCTACGAAACCATCACCGTCGAACAACGTGACGCGGTTACGCTGATCACCCTGAACCGCCCGAAGGCGCTGAATGCCTTGAATAGTTCGGTCCTTGATGAACTGATTCATGCCTTCGCCGCCTATCAGGCGGACGACAGCCAGCTTTGCGCGGTTCTGACCGGTTCGGGCGACAAGGCCTTTGCCGCCGGTGCCGACATCAAGGAAATGAGCGAGAAGGACGCAGCCGACTTCTACCTCGAGGATTTCTTCGCCCCCTGGACCAGCGAGATCGTCAAGAAAACCCGCAAGCCGTGGATCGCCGCAGTCAACGGCTTCGCGCTCGGCGGTGGATGCGAACTTGCCATGATGGCGGACTTCATCATTGCGAGCGAAAACGCTAAGTTCGGCCAGCCTGAAATCAAGCTCGGCGTGGCGCCGGGCATGGGCGGATCGCAGCGCCTCACCAAGGCAGTCGGCAAGTCGAAGGCGATGGAAATGTGCCTGACAGGCCGGATGATGGATGCCAAGGAAGCCGAACGCAGCAACCTCGTCGCCCGCGTCGTGCCGCATGACAGCCTGCTCGACGAGGCGATGAAAACCGCCGCGCAGATCGCCTCGATGCCGCCGATGGCCGCCATCGCGAACAAGGAAATGGTCAATGCCGCCTTCGAAACCAGCCTCGACCAGGGCCTGATCGTCGAGCGCCGCATCTTCCAGATCCTCGCCGCCAGCGAGGACAAAAAGGAGGGCATGGCTGCCTTCGTCGAGAAGCGCGAGGGCAAGTGGAAGGGGCGGTGAGGCAATTGACCACCTCCGTCAAATTAGCGCTATTCTCCATCGCGCTACACTTCGGCGCGATGGCTTTCGCTTGGATCGCGAAACCAGAATACGATGGAGGCGATTTAAGCGCCCTCATTTTCTGGATCTACATCAGCCATATCTTTCTGATTATCGGTGGGCTGATCCTGCTATTCCACCTTGTACGTTGGTTTGTGACAAGAAAGAACGACGGCTTCTAGCCGTGGAGAGGAAGCCAAAATGAAAATCGCCTTCATCGGCCTCGGAAACATGGGCGGCGGAATGGCCGCGAACCTCGTCAAGGCGGGGCACGAGGTGAACGCCTTCGACCTTGCCGATGAAGCGCTTCATACAGCCGCTGAACACGGGTGCACAACGTTCGACGATGCCGGCGCGGCATGCCAAGGTGTAGATGCAGTGGTGACGATGCTGCCCAATGGCGCAATCGTGAAGTCGGTCTATAGAGAAAGCGTCATCGGTCACGCCCCTGCAGGTGCTGTCCTGATCGACTGCTCGACCATCGACGTTGCTACCGCCAGGGAAGTGATCTCTAACGCCGAGGCTGCTGGGTACGACATGGTCGACGCCCCCGTTTCGGGCGGGATCGCAGCGGCGAATGGCGGCACCCTGACCTTCATGGTCGGCGGAACCGACAAGGCCTTCAAGCGCGCCGAGGAAGTGCTTCAGGCGATGGGCAAGGCGGTGATCCATGCGGGCGATGCGGGCGCGGGGCAGACCGCGAAGATCTGCAACAACATGCTGCTCGCCATCTCGATGATCGGCACGGCAGAAGCCATGAAAATGGCCGAAAAGCTCGGCCTCGATCCGCAGAAATTCTACGAGATTTCCAGCCAGTCCTCGGGATACTGCTGGTCGCTCAATGCCTATACGCCGATGCCCGGAGTCGGTGTCGAAAGCCCCGCGGACAACGAATACAAGGGCGGCTTCGCCACCGCGCTGATGCTGAAAGACCTGCGCCTCGCGATGGATGCGGCGAAGGATGTCAATGCGAAAACCGTGCTCGGCGCCAAGGCTGCGGAAATCTACGAGGCGCTGGCCGAAGAGCATGGGGGGCTCGACTTCTCCTCAGTCATCAAGACCCTCTGAGTTCGCGCATCACCCGCGCGAGCCATTCGCGCGGGGGCTGACGCCTGCCCACATCGGCCACGAATTCCTGGCCGCGCGCCACGCTCTTCAGCCGCCCGTTGCCAAGCCAGCGTTCGGGACGGTCGTGATAGGATAACCCTCCCCGCTTCAGCCAGTCGGGCCGCTTCCACAGCGATGGCGGCCCGCCCGGAACGGTGAGGCGCAAGTCCTCGCTCGCCCGCGCAGCCGTGCCGCCCGGTCCGATATAGATGCAGTCGTTGGGGCCATGCATTTCCAGCGCATGCGGGTGGTTCGCTTCGGCCAGCCAGCTTGGCACTCCGTCCGCGAGGTGAACGGTCTCGGCGACCTCCATCCACCCGAAAATCCGGTGATGCGGCTCGCCGCTCTCTTCCTCGTGGAACAGGCCGAAAAAGAGGAAGACATCGCCCTTTCCCACGCCGCGATTGGCAAGGTGGGTCTGCGCCGCACCGACCTGCCCAAAGAGACAGGTGCCGTCATCGCGGAACATGGGATCATGGTGGCAGAGATCGTCCGCGCCGAGCCTGCTGCGGCTGGCCGCGACGGCATGCTCTTCCAGCCCGAGATCGCGGTAGCTGGTGCGCGAGGCCGCGCCTGCCGGAATCGGCAGGCTCAGCGGCCTTCCATCCACGATCGGCGAGGGTCCGCCGCCCGAAGCGCTATCGAAGCCCTTGCGGCTGAAGACGATCTTCATGGCCGCGGGCCCGCGCTTACCGTCCGCCCTGCTCGCTCATGCTCGGCGCACCGCCGGGAGGGTTGGGTTCTTCCCAGGCAAGGATCGGCTTGCGTGCCGCCAGCGTCTCGTCGAGGCGGCGACGCGGGGCATAATGGGGTGCGGTCTTGAGGCTTTCGTCGCCTGCCTTCGCTCGCTCTGCCACGCTGCGCAGCGCGCCGATGAACTGGTCCAGTGCCGCCTTGCTCTCGGTCTCCGTCGGCTCGACCAGCATCGCGCCATGCACCACCAGCGGGAAGTACATGGTCATCGGATGGTAGCCCTCGTCGATCAGCGCCTTGGCGAGGTCGAGCGTCGAGATATCCCCGGCAAAGCCTTTATCGCCGAACAGCGCCTCGTGCATGCACGGCCCGCTGTGGCCGAAGGGCGCGTGGAGCACGTCTTCGAGGCTGCGCAGGATGTAATTGGCGTTGAGCACCGCATCCTCGGCCACCTGCCTGAGACCGTCCGCACCGTGGCTGAGGATATAGGCCAGCGCGCGGGTGAACATGCCCATCTGCCCGTGGAAGGCGGTCATCCGGCCAAAGGCCTTGGTATGCTCGAACTCGGCTGCGTTCCCTTCCTCGACAAGGTGGACCACGCCGTCCTTCGTCCGCGCCGTGAAGGGCAGCGGGCCGTAAGGCGAAAGCGCTTCGGACAGCACCACCGGCCCCGAACCCGGACCGCCGCCGCCATGCGGGGTAGAGAAGGTCTTGTGGAGGTTGATGTGCATTGCATCGACGCCAAGGTCGCCCGGGCGTACCTTGCCGACGATGGCGTTGAAATTGGCCCCGTCGCAATAGACGAAACCGCCCGCTTCATGGACCGCGTCGGAGATCGCCTTCATGTCCCGCTCGAACAGTCCGCAGGTGTTCGGGTTGGTGATCATCACGCCCGCAACGTCAGGGCCCAGCCGCGCCTTGAGCGCTTCCAGATCGACCCGCCCATCGGCATTGGCGGGAATGTCCTCCACCCGGTAACCGGCAAAGGCCGCAGTCGCCGGGTTGGTGCCATGCGCGCTTTCGGGGACGAGGATAACCTCGCGGGCATCGCCGCGGGCTTCCAGCGCGGCGCGGATGCAGAGGATTCCGCACAGCTCGCCATGCGCGCCCGCCTTGGGGCTCATGGCGACGCCGTGCATCCCGGTCAGCTCGATCAGCCAGTGCGCCAGTTCGTTCACGACCTCCAGCGCGCCGCGCACCGTGTCGACCGGCTGCAACGGGTGGACATCGGCAAAGCCGGGCATCCGCGCGACCTTTTCGTTCAGCCGCGGATTGTGCTTCATCGTGCACGAACCGAGCGGGAAGAGGCCGAGGTCGATGGCGTAGTTCTGGCGCGAAAGGCGCGTGTAGTGGCGGATCGTTTCGGGTTCGGAAAGACCGGGCAAACCGATTTTCTCGCTGCGGTCGAGCCCGCCGAGGCGGTTAGAGCCGGACTGCGGTTCGGGCAGGTCGACACCGGTGGTCTCGGTCGTGCCGATCTCGAAGATCAGGGGCTCCTCCAGCATCAGAGCGCGGTTGCCGGTAACGGTATCGGGACCGGCCATGGCATTGTGATCCTGCACGGGCGTGCCGGGCTTCCAGCCGGATGCGTTGGGCGCGCTCATGCCAGCACCTCCTCGAGAGCCGAGGCAAGGGTTTCGATATCCTCCTCGGTCGTGGTTTCGGTGACCGCGACGATCAGCCCGTCGGCGAGGTCGGCGTGGTCGGGGAACAGGCGGCCGAGCGAGACCCCTGCAAGCACATCCTGCTTGGCCAGCTTGCGCACCACGGCGCGCGCATCTGTGCCGAGGCGGATGGTGAATTCGTTGAAGAAGCTGTCGTTGAGCACCGAAACGCCCGGCACCTTGGCCAGCCGGTCGGCGGCGATGCAGGCGAGACGGTGGTTCTCCATCGCCAAGCGGCGCAGCCCGGCTTCGCCCAGCAGCGTCATGTGAACGCTGAATGCCAGCGCGCAGAGGCCCGAATTGGTGCAGATGTTGCTGGTCGCCTTTTCGCGGCGGATATGCTGCTCGCGGGTGGAGAGCGTCAGCACATAGCCCCGCTTGCCCTCGGCATCCTGCGTTTCGCCGCACAGGCGGCCCGGCATCATGCGGACATGCTTGGGATCGCGTACAGCGAAGAGGCCGAGATACGGACCGCCGAACTGCAGGCCGACGCCGATCGATTGGCCCTCGCCCACGACGATATCCGCGCCCATCTCGCCGGGCGACTTCAGCGCGCCCAGAGCCACCGGCTCGGTGTTGACCACGATCAGAAGCGCGCCCTTGGCATGGGCTGCCTCTGCTATGGGAGCAAGGTCGGTCACGCGGCCGAGAATGTCCGGATATTGCACAACGACCGAGGCGGTATCCTCGTCGATGCGCGCGATCAGGCCGTCATTGTCGGGCGCTGCCTGCATGGCGGGCCTGGCATGCGCGATCTCGTCGTCGGTGAACTTCGCCATGGTCTTCACGACCTCCGCATAATGCGGATGCAGCGCGCCGGAGAGCACGACCTTGCGTTTCTTGCCGCGCGCGATGCGACCGGCCATCGCCACCGCTTCCCAGCAAGCGGTCGAACCATCGTACATGCTCGCATTGGCCACCGCGCAGCCATAGAGATGCGCGACCTGGCTCTGGAATTCGAACAGCATCTGCAGCGTGCCCTGCGCGATTTCCGGCTGGTAGGGCGTATATGCAGTCAGGAACTCGCCGCGCTGGATGATGTGATCGACGCTGGCCGGGACGTGGTGCTTGTAAGCGCCCGCACCGAGGAAGAAGGCGGCATCGGCGGCCGCAAGGTTCTTCTTCGACAGCCGCCGCATATGCTTTTCGACAGCCATTTCGCTGGCGTGCATCGGCAGGCCGTGGATCGGACCGTCGAGCCGGGCTTCCTCCGGCACATCGACGAACAGGGCGTCCACATCGGACGCACCGATTTTCTCGAGCATTTCCGAGCGGTCGGCATCGGTCAGGGGAAGGTAGCGCATTTCAAAATCCCGTCATCCCAGCGAAAGCTGGGATCTGGTGCAGCAAAGTCCGACCATGCGGACAGCGATCCCAGCTTCCGCCGGGATGACGAAGTTACAACCCGTCGCAGAAGCTCTTGTAGGCCTTGTCGTCCATCAGGCCTTCGAGTTCGGACTTGTCGGAGACGGTCATCTTGAAGAACCAGCCGTCTTCTTCGGGCGAGGAGTTGACCAGAGCCGGATCGTCATCGAGACTATCGTTGACCTCGACCACTTCGCCTGAAAGAGGCGCGTAGACATCGCTTGCCGCCTTGACGCTTTCGACCACGGCAGCGTCCTTGCCCTTCTCGACCATGGAGCCGACTTCGGGCAGTTCCACAAAGACGATATCGCCAAGCTGGCCTTGCGCGTAATCGGTGATCCCGACCGTGGCGGTATCGCCTTCAAGATCGATCCATTCATGCTCATCGGTAAAATAACGGGCCATCTCTCTCACTTTCCTCTGTGATAGCGGTGCGGGACGAAGGGCATTCTGGCGACCTTCGCGGACAGTCTCTTGTTACGAACCTCGACTTCGAGTTCGGTTCCTTCCTGGGCGAGCGCGGTGTCGATATAAGCCATGGCGATCGGCCGTTCGAGCGTGGGCGAGAACCCGCCGCTGGTAACACGGCCGACCTGTTTGTCGCCGGAATAGACGAGCGCACCTTCCCGTGCAGGCAAGCGGCCTTCAATCTCGAGCCCCACACGCTTCTGCGCGGGACCATCGGCAAGCACCTTGGCCACCGCTTCATGGCCCATCCAGCCACCTTCCTCGCGGCGCTTCTTGGTGAGCGCGAAGAGAAGGTCGGCAGAAACCGGATCGGTTTTTTCGGTGATGTCGTGGCCGTAGAGCGGAAGGCCCGCTTCCAGACGCAGGCTGTCTCGCGCACCGAGGCCGATGGGACGCACCTCGATTTCAGCACAGAGACGGTCGCACAGGCTCTCGGCAAACTCGGCCGGAACCGAGATTTCGAAGCCATCCTCTCCGGTATATCCCGAGCGGGTGATGCGGAGCGGCCATTCGCCGAAGTCGTGAACGAGCGAGTCCATGAAGACCATGTCGTCGATGACGTTGCGCATCACGCGATTGAGGGCGGTGGCGGCATTCGGACCCTGCAGCGCTATCAGCGCATGCTCGTCCATGTGAGTGAGAGTGACGTCATCATCGAGATGTTCGCGCAAGTGGGCGATATCGTCCCACTTCATCGCGCCGTTCACCACGAGATAATAGGCCGGTTCCCCCCAACGGCCCTCGGTGCCTTCTTCCTCGTCGCCCTCGATCCATGGCGTCGCATTGGTGACCATCAGATCGTCAAGGATGCCGCCGTCTTCGGCCACCAGCAGCGAATAGCGCGTGCGTCCGGGCTTGAGCGAGGCGATCGCACCGGGAAGCAGCTTTTCCAGTTCCTCGGCAGCCTTCTCGCCGGTCACCATGAGCTGGCCCATGTGGCTGACATCGAACAGGCCCGCCTGGTCACGCGTCCAATTATGCTCGGCAACGATGCCATCATACTGGATCGGCATTTCGTAACCGGCAAACGGGACCATGCGCGCGCCCTTGCCGCGATGCCATGCATCGAGCGGCAAAGTGTGGATTTCGTCCTCAAAGGTTTCGTTTTCTTCGCTCAAGTCCCGTCCTTCAAAAGCATGGGTGCGCCCGTCGCCGTGCGCCAAACCAACCCATGCCCCCTCTGTCGGGAAACCTGAGAGACTGACACGCCGGTTAGCGCGCTTACCCCTTCGGTGGCCGCCTGATCGGGCGACGCTTTCCAGAGTGTCGATGGCAGCGCACGGTCCATGTGCCTGAGAGTTTCCGGGGCGGTTGCTCCTTCGGCGCTATGCGGGTCTTCCCGCAGAGTCTCTCCCGTGCGCGCCCGCTGCAGAATCGCTCCTGAAGCCGACGCAAATGCCCTGCGCGATTAGCGCAGTGCGGTCAATCCAGATTGGGCCTGAGCCAGCGTTCAGCCGTCGCGATATCCACACCGCGCCGCTGCGCGTAATCCTCCAGCTGGTCACGGCCGATGCGCGCGACCCCGAAATACTGCGCTTCGGGATGGCCGAAATAGAAGCCGCTCACTGCCGCAGTAGGCAGCATGGCATAGTTTTCGGTCAGCTTGAGCCCCGCATTCGTTCCGGCATCGAGCAAATCGAACAGGATGGGCTTCAGGCTATGGTCGGGACAGGCAGGGTAGCCCGGCGCTGGACGGATGCCGCGATACTGCTCCTTGATCAGCGCCGCGTTGTCGAGCTGCTCTTGCGGCGCATACCCCCATAAATCCGTGCGGACATGCTGATGAAGCCGCTCGGCAAAGGCTTCGGCGAAACGATCAGCCAGCGCCTTCAGGAGGATGTCCGAATAATCGTCCTTGTCGGCAAGGAATCGCTTCGAGTGCTCCTCGATTCCGTGGATGCCGACGGCAAAGCCGCCGATCCAGTCGCCCGCCGGATCGATGAAATCGGCCAGGCACATATTCGCCCGGTCGCGGCTTTTCTTCACTTGCTGGCGAAGGAAGGGGAGAACCACATGCTCCTCGCGCTCGGAGAGGTGAAGTGTCACATCGTCGCCGTCGCGCGCGCAGGGCCAGAAGCCCGCAACTCCCTTGGCGGTCAGCCATTTCTCGCCGATGATCCGGTCGAGCATCTGGTCCGCATCGTCTTTCAACTGGCGCGCGGTTTCGCCCACCACCTCGTCGTCGAGGATCTTGGGATAGGTTCCGTGCAGTTCCCAGGCGCGGAAGAAAGGTGTCCAGTCGATATAGTCGCGCAACTCTGCCAGATCCCAATCTTCGAAAGAGTGGACCCCGGGCCGCAAGGGCGGCGCGGCCTTGTCCGAGAGATAGGCGTCGAAGAAGTTCGCTCTCGCGTCTTCGAGGCTGAGCAGCACGCTCTGTGTCTTGCCTTCGCGCGCCTCCCGTACCTTGGTGTAATCGGCGGCGGTGGTCTCGACGAACTCGTTCCGCTGGGTGTCCGACAGAAGCCGGCTGGCCACACCCACAGCACGGCTTGCGTCCAGCACGTGGATCACCGGCCCCTTGTAGGCAGGATCGATGCGCAGCGCGGTGTGTACCTTGCTGGTGGTAGCTCCGCCAATCAGCAGCGGCATGGTCATTTCCGCAGCCTGCATTTCCTCCGCAACGGTCACCATTTCGTCGAGCGAGGGAGTTATGAGACCCGACAGCCCGATCATATCCGCTTTCTCTTCGCGTGCGGTTTCGAGGATCTTCGACCAGGGAACCATGACCCCAAGATCAATGACGTCATAGCCGTTACACTGCAGCACGACGCCGACGATGTTCTTTCCGATGTCGTGAACGTCGCCCTTGACCGTGGCCATCACGATTTTGCCCTTGGCCTTGCGTTCCTGTTCCGGAAGCAGGTCCTTCTCAGCCTCGATGAAGGGGATGAGGTGCGCGACCGCCTTCTTCATGACGCGGGCGGACTTCACCACCTGGGGCAGGAACATCTTGCCGCTGCCGAACAGGTCGCCGACCACGTTCATGCCGTCCATCAGCGGGCCCTCGATCACTTCGATGGGCCGGGAGAACTCCTGGCGGGCTTCTTCGGTATCGGCCACTACATGCGCGTCGATGCCTTTCACCAGCGCATGTTCGAGCCGCCGCTGGACGGGCCATCCGCGCCATTCTTCCGCGGCCTTCTCGTCCGCCGCGTTCTTGCCGCGATAGCTTTCGGCAAGGTTGATCAGCCTTTCGGTCGCATCCGGGCGGCGCATCAGGATCACATCCTCGCATGCTTCGCGCAGTTCAGGATCGATCTGGTCGTAAACATCCAGCTGGCCAGCATTGACGATTGCCATGTCGAGCCCGGCGGGGATCGCGTGGAACAGGAAAACCGAATGCATCGCGCGGCGCACCGTTTCGTTGCCGCGGAAGCTGAAGCTCAGGTTTGAAAGGCCGCCGCTCGTCTTGGCATGCGGGCAACGCTGCTTGATTTCCTTTACCGCCTCGAGAAAGTCCAAGCCGTAGCGGTCATGCTCTTCGATCCCCGTCGCAACCGCGAAGATGTTGGGATCGAAGATGATATCCTCTGGCGGAAAACCCATACCTGTAAGCAGGTCATAGGCACGGCTGCAGATTTCGACCTTGCGTTCTTTCGTATCGGCCTGCCCGGTCTCGTCGAAGGCCATCACGACAACGGCAGCGCCATAATCCATGCATTTGCGTGCATGTTCGAGGAAAGCGTCTTCGCCCTCTTTCATGCTTATCGAATTGACGATCGGCTTGCCGGAAACGCATTTCAGGCCTGCCTCGATCACGTCCCATTTGGAGCTGTCGATCATCACCGGCACGCGTGCGATATCGGGCTCGGCGGCGATGAGCTTGAGGAAGGTCGTCATCGCATGCTCGGCGTCCAGAAGACCCTCGTCCATGTTGACGTCGATCACCTGTGCACCATTGTCTACCTGGTCGCGTGCGACTTCGACGGCGGCTTCGTAATCGTCGGCGAGGATCAATTTCTTGAACCTTGCAGAGCCGGTCACATTGGTACGTTCGCCGATATTGACGAAGCGGGCGGTGGTCAGGTCACTCATCAGGCGGCAATCGTGAAGGGTTCAAGTCCGGCGAGGCGCATATCCGGGCCGATACTGGGTGGCTTTCGTGGCGCGATGCCGGCGACGGCCTTCGCCATCGCGGCAATATGTTCGGGGGTAGAGCCACAACAGCCTCCAAGAGCGTTGATCCGGCCACCGTCGGCCCACACCTTGGTGAGCGCGGCGGTCGTTTCCGGCAGTTCGTCATACTCGCCAAGATCATTGGGCAGGCCGGCGTTCGGATAGGCCATCAGATAGGCATCGGCGATGTCGGAAAGTATCTGGACGTGCGGCCGCAATTGCTCAGCGCCGAAGCTGCAATTGAGGCCGATCGTAAGCGGCTTCGCGTGTCGCACGGTATACCAGAAAGCTTCGACGGTATGTCCTGAAAGGTTGCGCCCTGAAAGGTCGGTAAGGGTAAGCGAAATCATCAGCGGGATGTCGCGCTCCAGCTCGCGCTCCAGCTTCTTCACCGCCATGATCGCCGCCTTGCAGTTGAGCGTATCGAATACGGTTTCGATCAGGATGAAATCTGCCCCGCCCTCGATAAGCGCCCGGGACTGCTCGACGTAAACCTCCACGATCTCGTCGAAAGTCACTTCGCGAAAGCCCGGGTCCTCGACATCGGGCGACAGTGAAAGCGTCTTGTTGGTCGGCCCGACTGCACCAGCGACAAACCGCGGAATTCCATCGGTGCGAGCGTCGATCGCTTCACGAATTATCTTCGCGGCGGCCACGTTGATGTCGTGGACAAGCCCTTCCGCGCCATAATCCGCCTGACTGATGCGGTTGGCGTTGAAAGTGTTCGTGGCGAGGATATGTGCGCCCGCATCGATATAGCTGTCGCAAATCCGGCGGATGACTTGCGGCTGGGTCAGGTTGACGAGATCGTTATTGCCCTTCTGGTCGGCCTCCAGCCCGGTGTCCCCTGCATAGTCCTCCGGTCCCAGCTTCGCGCGCTGGATCTCGGTGCCGTAGGGCCCGTCCTTGATAAGAATCTGCTTAGCCGCGGCGGCTTCGAATTCGTGTCTCTTGGACATTGATTTACGCTTTCGGTCGCAGGCCGAGCATGTGGCAGATCGCATAGCTCAGCTCGGCGCGGTTGAGGGTGTAGAAGTGGAACTGCCGTACGCCGCCCGCATAGAGACGGCGGCACATTTCGGCGGCGATGGTGGCGCTGACGAGCTGGCGGGCCTCGGGTCTCTCATCCAGACCGTCGAACAGGCCTCCCATCCACTCGGGAATGGCCGTGCCGCAGAGGCCGGACATACGCTGGACCGCCGCGAAACTCAGGACCGGCATGATACCAGGGACGATCTCGCCCTCGATCCCGGCAGCAGCCGCCTTGTCGCGAAAGTCGAAGAAGCATTCCGGCTCGAAAAAGAACTGGGTAATCGCGCGTGTCGCACCCGCATCGAACTTGCACTTGAGATTATCGAGGTCTGCCTGCCGGTCCGACGAGTCCGGATGCACCTCGGGATAGGCGGCGACCGAGATTTCGAAATCGGCGATCTTCTTCAGTCCGGCAATCAGGTCGGCGGCATTTTCATAACCACCGGGATGCGGAGCATAGCCTTTTGAGCCGCTGGGGGCATCGCCGCGCAGGGCAACGATATGGCGCACGCCTTCCTGCCAATATTCCCGGGCCACCTGATCGACTTCCTCGCGGGTCGCGTCGACACATGTTAGGTGAGCTGCGGCGGGAATTGCCGTTTCGTTCACGATGCGCCGAACCGCCTGATGGGTGCGCTCGCGCGTCGAACCGCCTGCTCCGTAAGTCACCGAGAGAAAGCGCGGATCCAAAGGGGCGAGCGTCTGGACACTCTGCCACAGCGTCTCGCCCATCTTCTCCGTTTTCGGCGGGAAGAATTCGAAACTGACCTCGATATCGCCGGGCAAACCGGAGAAAAGCGGTCTTTCCAGTGCCCGCTGCGCTTCGCGCATCTGGTCGAGAGTGGGGCTCATCCAACTGTCCTTTCCGAACCGCGCCGGCGGTTGCACACCCAGATCTTTACGCCGATCTCACCATCGTCGAGCGAGATCGGCTCTCGCGGTTCGAAGCCCGCATCATCGAGTAGTTCATGCATATGGCCGTCGGCGAAGCCGAGCCGGGCATGGGCGTGCTTCTCACGAAGCTCCTCCCGCTGGTGAGCGGCGAAATCGACGATCGCAATTCGCCCGCCTGCCCGGGTCACCCTCGCCGCCTCGCACAGAGCGGCTGCCGGACTGGTCGCAAAATGCAGCACCTGGTGGAACAGGACGGTGTCGAAACTGTCGGGCGCAAAGGGCAGGCTTGCGAAGTCCCCCTGCATAACCTCGACGCGGGCGGCAGGGAGATGTTGCAGCTTGGCGCGGGCCAGCCGCAGCATGGCAAGGCTCTTGTCGAGAGCGACGATGTGATCTGCCTTGTCGGCGAAGAGTTCGGCCATCCGTCCCGTACCGGTTCCGATATCAAGAAGGCGGCCCAGCGCCCTTTCCTCGAGCGCTTCGGCGAGCGCTGCTTCGACCAGTTCATCGGAAGAGTGCAGGCGCCGCAATTCATCCCAGTCATGGGCATGATCGGCGAAATACTCCTGCGCTTGGGCCTCGCGAGATGCACGGATTTCCGCCAACCTGCGGCGGTCGCTTTCGCATTGCTCACCAAAGTCGCTGTCGAATGCCTCGATCCGGGAAAGAAAGCGCCCAAGGTCGGCCCGGATAGTTGAAGCATCCTCATCGTCGCTCTTTGCGCGCAGAAAAATCCAGCTCCCCTCGCGTCGACGCTCGGCAAGCCCCGCATCGCACAGGATACCGACATGGCGTGAAACGCGCGGTTGGCTTTGCCCGAGGACCTGAGCAATTTCTCCCACCGCCAGCTCCATCGAGCCGAGCAGCCGCATGATCCGCAGGCGCGTCGGGTCCGCAAGGGCACGAAAGATGGTTTCAGTCCGCATCTCGCCCGACATATAAAGATATTTTTATGTCCGTAAACGATGGAAGGCAAAGCATTGCTTGCCCCGATGCGAACTGCGGTTTGGCGGCCTCGCTTACCGGATATTCACCATTTCCCCTCATCTTCGTGACTCGCTTGTGATGATCCCGCGCCTCGGCGGTCATCCACCACGCGTGTCGCCGTAGGACGAACATCTGAGTCGGTCACAGCTAGATGGAGGCAACGTGCGCAGTCGAAGTCGGACATTTCTCCTCCAGTCACCCGTACGCCTTGCACCGCGAGCGAATATCGGATGATCCAGGCAATCACCGATACGGAGTGTCAAAGGCTGATAGCCGATCTGCTGGCATACATGTCTCCAAAGGAAAAGGCGGGCCAGTTGGCAATGCGATCGGCCCCGCTCCCCGGGGACCGCGGTGAAAGGGAGCGTCTCGCCGCTGATATTCGCAAGGGCATGATCGGATCGATCAAGGGAATCCGCGACCGCGAACAGGCCGATTATTTCCAGAATATCGCCCAGACGGAGTCGCGTCTCGGTATACCCCTGCTTTTCCCGGCAAGAACCGGGACTGGGATCGACACGATATTCCCCACTGCGCTCGCTGCAAGCTCAAGCTGGGATATGAAGGCTATCGAGACTTCGGAGGCCGTTATCGCGCAGGAGGCCGAGCGACGCGGCATAAACTGGGCATTCGGTCCCGAGATCGTTCTATCCGATGAGCGTCGAGCACCTTCGGATTCGTGTGGCCAGGACACGCATCTTGCCGCACGCATAGCCGCTGCTCGTATCCGTGGGCTGCAGCAGACGGACGCAAGCGGCGCGTTCGCCTTGCTATCTTGTCTGGATTTGTCCGGCATTATCGCAAGCTATCGACAGGACGACAAACGCACGGGGCCGACTGGAGCGCTCGATATTACGCTCGCCGCCATTACGGAGGCAAATGTCGGAGCTATTGCTATCGATGAGCTGGGCGGTGAAGTCCAACATGCGGTAGATACAGCATTTCGGTTCCTTAAAGGGCCCGGGGGCTTCGACGGAATATGGCTTTCCGAATGGGACGATCTGGCGCGCGATTTGACGGGTTCCGGGGTGACCGGCTTGTGCGACGGCATATCGGCGGATTTGCTGGCAACTGCTATCGATCAAGGGCGGATTTCAGCAGAGCGCCTGGATTCTTTGGTCGCACGCGTACTGCGCGCAAAATTCCGTCTTGGCCTGCTTAGGGCCGCCTTGTCGTCCAGCCAGGCCCCGCAGACGAATGATTTGCCGACACCGATCCACAATCGGGAAGCCGCGCTTGAACTGGCAAGGCGTTCCCCCGTGCTTTTGCGCAACGAACCGCAATTGCTACCGCTGGGAATAGATTCTGGCGACGTCCTTCTGGTGGGTCCCGCCGCCTCCGATCGATCCGCGCCTCTCGCCGGACGGGCAGGCATCGCAGCGAGCATTATCGATGGCTTGGAACAGCTCGGAGTGCCGCATCGCTATGTATCGGGCCTTGCGTTGCGCGACGGCGGAGCGGGGCCTGGAGACATGATCGCCGCCGACAGTATGGCGATCGGAATGGCTATCGAGGCTGCGAAGCGGGCGGGAACGGTCGTACTGGTTCTCGCCGGCACCGATAAGGGTGAACTCGGAGAAGCGAACGAGCAGTTATTGTACGCGCTTTCCGCCGCCAATCCGCGCCTGGCGTTGGTCACCATGGGACCGCGGCCAATCGATCCACGGATTTCGGGAAAATCCCTCCCCTGCATCCTGCATGCCGGCCAGCTGGGAACAATGAGCGGCCACGCCATCGCGGAGTTGCTGGCCGGTGAAACTTCTCCGTCAGGGAAATTGTCGCTGGAGATATGCACGCCCGATGGGTCTACATTGCTGCCCTTTGGCCACGGCCTGACCTATGCCGATTTCGCCCTGACCGAATTCTCGATCGAATTGGGGCGGGACACTATCTTCGCCATCGCGCAGCTGCACAATGCAGGCAATTGCGAAGGGACCGAAACCGTACAGCTCTACATCGCGCGCCGGACGGCGGACGGCGAAACGCGGTCTCGGCGAATGCCTCTCGTCGATTTCCAACGTATCCGTCTCCGGCCGGGCGAACGGGAAACCCTCACCTTCGAGATCGGTCGCGAGGCGCTGGGATCGCATCAACCGGATGGCAGCTTTCGTATCGAGGCCGGAACCTTCGATGCCTTTCTCGGCCTGAGCAGTGAACGGGGAATTGGCGGCGAGATCACCCTTTCGGAGCAGATGGCGCGCACCATGACGGTGCAAGGCGTACACCCCACTCCGACGATAGGTTCGTTCGGCACCCGCAGGCGGGCCTAGCGCCGCCAATCATCGCGCACCCCAAACAGTGCGAAGTTGCCCGCCGGAGACATGGTCGATCACGCCTCACTGGCGCATCAGGGCGCCTTCGCTCACACCTGTATGGGGAGGGAAGATCAGACCCTGGCGTCGCGCTTTACCGTGATGACCTGAGGATAGGTAAATTCCTTCAGGCCATCGATCCCGTACTCCGCGCCGAAGCCCGACTGCTTGTGTCCACCGAACGGCGCCAGCGGGGAAATGTGAAGGAATTCGTTGATCCACACTGTCCCGGTTTCGAGCTGTTCGGCAATTTCCACGCCCTTATCGGTATCCTTGGTCCAGACTGCACCAGCCAGCCCATATTCCGAATTGTTCGCCCGCTCGATGGCTTCTTCCACAGAGGCGAACTTCATCAGCGGCATAACTGGTCCGAACTGTTCTTCTGCCACGATGCGCGCATCTTCGGGCGGATTGTCGAGGATGGTGATCGGCACGTAGTATCCCGTGCCCGAGGGATCGACATCACCGCCGGTCAGGAATTCATAGCCCTTGTCCTTGGCATCCTGAATCAGTTCGCAGACGCGATCGAACTGCTTCTTGTTCTGGATCGGGCCGACGCCTGTGCCCTGCTGCGATCCATCACCGACGACAACGCCCTTGGCGTATTCGGCAATGGCCTTTGAAAGATCATCATAGATGTCTTCGTGGATGTAGATGCGCTTGGCTGCGACGCATATCTGCCCGGCATTGGAAAAGCTCGACCAGAAAAGCTGTTCGGCCACCTTCTCGACATCGGCATCGGGCAGCACGATCGAGGCATCGTTACCGCCCAGTTCCAGCGTGATCCGCTTCAGATCGCCCGCGGCGCCTTCCATGATCTTCTTGCCCGTCGCCGTGGAGCCGGTGAAGGTGATCTTGTCGATATCGGGATGCTCGGTAATGAGCGGACCGAGTTCGTCGGGGCCGGTGATGATATTGACCGTTCCGGCCGGGACCACGTCCTTGATCAATTCTGCAATGCGCAAGGTGGTAAGCGGCGTGAAAGGCGATGGCTTCAGCACGATGGTGCAACCCGAAATCAGTGCGGGCACGATTTTCTGGATCGCCATCATGACGGGGAAATTCCACGGCACGATGCCGCCGACGACGCCAACCGGCACGCGGCGCGTACGGCTGAGGCGTGTGTCGTCATCCTGGTTGATCACATCGTCGAGCGTGAGCGTCGATTGCGCCGCCGCTAGTCCGGCAGCGCCGTAAATCTCCTGCTGCGCCTGAGCATGCGGCTTCCCCTGCTCGGTGGTCAGCAGGCGGAACAGCTCGTCGGCATTATCCTTGATCACGCCGGCGATGCCCTGCACGACCTTCTGGCGCTCTTCCGCGCTGGTCTTGCGCCAGGTCTTGAATGCGCGCCGGGCGGCAGAGACTGCGCGGTCGAGTTCGTCCTTGCCGCAAGCAGGCGCGAGACCCACGACCTGCTCGTTAGCTGGATTCACGACTTCGAAAGTCTGTCCGGCAGTAACCATCTCGCCGTCTATCAAATTGGCATAGGTCTTCGTCATGGGTCTCTCCTCAATATGCAGATTCGGTTGCGGAGAGAAACGTAATGGCTCGCAGCGGAATCACAAACTCCAATCAACATGCGAAGCATCGAAGCCTGACCGGTGGCTATTGAATCGCGTCAGTCAGAGCCCGAGCCATGTCCGGATCAGCAGCGCCACCACACCAAGGACGGCGACACTGGCGAGCCAGATGACGGCCATCCAACCCAGCCTTTGCCAGAGAGGTTTTTCTTCGGGACGCGTCATCAATGATAGCCCTCGTCCGCGACCTTGCCGCGGAAAACCCAATAGGCCCATGCCGTATAGGCGATGATCAGCGGCATGGTGATCGCAACTCCGATCAGCATGAAAACCTGGCTACGCTCGGGCGCAGCGGCATCCCAGATAGTAACGGACGGAGGTACGACGTTCGGCCACATCGTAACGCCGAGCCCTGCCATGCCGAAGAAAAAGAGGGCAAGGCTCAACCAGAAGGGCTTGCTATGCCGTTCGACCGACAGAGCGCGCAGCAATGCCAGCGCGATGATGCCGGTCAGGATCGGCACGGGGACTGCAAAGTAGATCTCCGGTTCGGTTAGCCAACGTTCGGCATACTCCGGGCGCAGGCCGAGATTGTAGAGGCTGACGGCGCCCATCAGGATGAAGGTCGTCCAGGCAGCGCGCTTGGCGAGTTTGCGCGCGTGGTTCTGGCTCTCCCCTTCCAGTTTCCATACCAGCCATGTCGCACCCAGCAGCGCATAGCCCGCGACCGTGCCGAAGCCGGTCAGCAGGGTGTAAGGCGTGAACCAGTCGAACCAGCTTCCCGCATAGGAGCGATCGACGACTTCGATACCCTGCAGCAATGCGCCCAGAGTCATTCCCTGCGCCATCGCGGCGACCAGGCTTCCACCGGTAAAGGCCGCATCCCAGTATCGCCGGTGGCCGGGATCACGCCACCGGTATTCGAACGCCACGCCGCGAAAGACGAGGCCGAGCAACATGGCGATGATCAGCGGATAGGTGGCGGGAAGGATGACTGCGTAGGCCAGTGGGAAAGCCGCGAACAGGCCTCCCCCACCCAGCACCAGCCACGTCTCGTTTCCGTCCCAGACCGGCGCGATCGAATTCATCGCACGGTCGCGTTCCGGTCCCACCTCGAAAGTCGGGAAGAGTATGCCGATGCCGAGATCGAAGCCGTCCATCACGACATAGGCAAACACGGCAAAGGCGATGATGAACGCCCAGATGGTCGTCAGGTCCACGTTAACGGCCATCGGTCGCCTCCTGGTGATCACGCGGCAGGGTGTCGGAATCTTCACCCGGGTTCTGCGTCGGCCCCGGCGTGATGCCGGCCGTACGGATCGGCCCCTTGTCGCCGCGCTTCACGCCGTACTCGCCCGTGTGCGGCGGCTTGTGCATCAGGTGAAGGATGTACCAGACGCCCGCGCCGAACACGGCGAAATAGACGACGACGAAGGCGAGCAGCGAGGCACCCACAGCAGGAGCATCGAGCGGGCTTGCTGCATCAGCCGTTCGTAACAAATTGTAGATGACATAGGGCTGTCGGCCGACCTCGGTAGTGATCCAGCCTGCGAGGACTGCAACAAAGCCGCTCGGCGCCATGACCAGTGCCGCCTTGTGCAATATGCGCCAATCATAGAGCTTCTTGCGATACCGCGCGAACAGGCTCCATAATCCCATTCCCAGCATGGCGAAGCCGATGCCGACCATGATCCGGAACGACCAGAAGACGATGCCGACGGGCGGTTCTTCATCGTCGGGTATCGTGTCCAGCCCGGCCAGCGGAGCATTCAGGTCGTGCTTGAGAATGAGCGAGGAAGCCTTCGGAATCTCCAACGCGTAATCCACACGCTTCTCTTCGCTGTTCGGAATTCCGAACAGGATCAGCGGCGCACCATCAGGGTGGCTGTCGAAATGCCCCTCCATCGCCATGACTTTCTGCGGCTGATGCTCGAGCGTATTCAGGCCGTGCATGTCTCCCGCGAATATCTGGATCGGAGCGACGATCGCCGCCATCCACATCGCCATCGAGAACATCTTGCGCGCATGGAGGTTGGCGCGATCCTTCAGCAGGTGCCATGCACCGACCCCGCCTACCACGAAGGCAGTGGTGAGATAGGCAGCGATGACCGTGTGGACGAGGCGATAGGGGAAGCTCGGATTGAACACGATATTCCACCAGCTGTCGCCGGGCAGAAACTGGCCGTTCGCTCCGATTTCATAGCCCACCGGCGTCTGCATCCAGCTGTTGACCGACAGTATCCAGAACGCGCTGATAAAGGTCCCCACCGCAACCATCAGCGTAGCTGCGAAGTGCAGCTTCCTGCCAACCTTGTTCATGCCGAACAGCATGACCCCCAGGAAACCTGCCTCGAGGAAGAAGGCGGTCAGCACCTCGTACGCCATGAGCGGGCCGATAACCGGCCCGGCAATATCCGAGAATTTCGACCAGTTGGTGCCGAACTGGTAACTCATCACGATGCCCGAGACGACGCCCATCGCGAAAGTGATCGCGAAAATCTTCAGCCAGTATTTGAACAGGTCGAGATAAAGCTGCCTGCCAGTCTTGAGCCACAGCCCCTCAAGCACCGCGAGATAGCTGGCCAGCCCGATTGAGAAAGCCGGAAAGATAAAATGGAAGCTGACCGTAAAGGCGAACTGAATGCGGGCCAGCAGCAGGGCGTCGAGCTGTTCGAACATGTGTCGGCTATAACCCAAATTGAAAGATCGCGCATTGCGAACAGTCGAACTGGTATTCGCTTTGATGCATCTTGATGCATCCACCTAGGAATGGCTCTCGATGCCGAAAAGCAAGCATCGTCGCAACAGGCAGATGGGTCGGCCTTCCGGTCATCCGTTTTAATGGGACCAAAGCGAATTCAAGATGAATGTGAATTGCCCATATCCATTCGCGAAGCACCGCTTACCGCAATCTGGACCGCCGTCAGGCGCGTAACCTGATTTATCGCAAGCTTATGGCGGCGGAGCAGTGGATCCGCGCACTATCAGCTTATGAGGATGATTGACGAGGCGCGCGTAAGACGATGAGTTTTCCGGGTCACCTTTCGAATCTGCCTCAAGCGAGGAAATGAGACGGTCGGTAGCGTCCCATGACATTTGCAACACCGGCTGACGGATAGTGGTCAGCTGGGGCCAAGCGGTACGCGCGACTTCTGAATCATCGAAGCCGGCAACAGAAACTTCCCCAGGTACGGACAAACCGCAGTCGCGTACCGCCGCCATGGCAGCCACGGCCATATCGTCATTCTGCGCTAGGATTGCTGTCGGTTGAGGAGTGCGGCGCAGAAGTTCTGCCGCTAAGGAGTGACCGACGTCATACGTGAAATCGCCCGTTACGATCAAATTGTCGTCGATTGCCACCCCTGCTTCGGCAAAGGCGCGGCGATAGCCTTCCATGCGGGCGGCGCTCGCTGCGTGCGAAGGATCACCCATTATTATGCCGATACGTCGATGCCCAAGTGCCAGAAGGTGGGAAGCGACGGCTTGACCGGCCGCGACCTCATCCATCGCCAATACGATTCCTTGATTCATATTCCGGTGAGGCGTGATCCGGGCGTAAGGTAACTTACGTTTGTCTAGCATCTCCAGAATATCGTCCTGATCGCAAGCAGGAGGGGCGAGCACGACGCCGTCGAGCCCGGCTCGTAAAAGCAGGCGGCCGAACTCGGCCGGACGATTTCTGCCGGGGATGCGTGTCTAGCCGCTTTCGGAGAGCGGCTAAGAAATGCGTTTCCCGAAGCGCAACTCATTTCGCGGATCGGCGGCGATGAATTCGCAGTGTTGCTTCCGTCTGGCAAAACGCGGCGCGATACGGAGATGGAAGTGGGAATGCGCATCGGTAGCCTGCGGAGCCCAATACTTTACAACGGCGATTTATTGCCAATTGACATGTCGGTTGGATTGGCCTTCGTTTCGAAAGACACTGAGTTGAACCCCAAACTCTTGTTCGAAGCGGCCGACAGGGCGCTTTACGACGCCAAGAGAAATACCTCGAAATTTCTTGTCTGCTCATGACGCTTAGTGATCGATAGGGAGCCAGGGCAGGTACTCTATCAATCACTCTCTGAACTACGCAAAGACCGCTTGAAGGCCGCAGAACTGCGGGATTCAGGGGCGAGGCGTCTGGTTTAGGTGAGCTTGGTCAGACTAGGTGGCGGTGCTGTCAGTCGCATCGCTACTTTTCTCAGATGAAGTCCGCTTTGCGCCCCCATAGCGGCCATCCGCATGGTCTCGAATGTCGCCCGAAAGCTGCCGTTGGTTCATGCTAGAGCGATAGTAGCTAGGCATCCTTATCTCAGACATTCCCTCTCAACTCCTTAGCTCCTCGGACACGCAGATAAAATTCGTGTCGCGCTAGGACCATAATTAGACACTGGCGAAACGGTTCAGCGATATTCAACTATTTTGCCCTAATTCTTGGATCTTAGGCTACCTGTGGCGTCGTATGTCCCCTTTCCGTCCTGTCTCTTCCAGTCTACGCCGATTCCTACTCGCCTTGGCGTTCTTTCTCGTGCCTCTCTCGCTTCTAGGGGTGCACTTCGTCCTGCTGGGCGAGTTCGAGGAAGTGCGCGATTACCGCGTCACGTCCGAACGGACCGTCGAGACCCGTTCTCTGCTTTCCCAATTCCTGACCTTGCACCTCGATGTGGAAACAGCGGTCCGCGGCTACGTACTATCGGGTGACCCGGATTTCCTCGAACCTTACAGTGCCGCAATTCCCAGGCGAGACTCCCTGTTTGCAAGGCTGCGGGCAGATGCCGACGCCGCCCGACTTGCCCAACTGAATGAATTGCTGGCGCTGTCGGACACCAAGCTGGAGATAGCTGCTCGCAACGTGGAGGACGTGCGCAGCGGCAATATCGAAGAAGCGCGACAGTTGATTGCAAGTGGACGAGGACGTGTGACGATGGACGAGATTCGTTCACTCGTCGCCAGGATGGATGCCGAGGAGGCGAATGCACTCGCGGTATCGACCGAAGCGGGCTCTATCCTGCGCCGCGATGTCGAAAGAACCGTCACACTGCTACTGGTCGGTATTGCCGTTCTGCTAGCGATTGCCTCGCTGCTAATCTTCTCATCTTCTCGAGAACGCCGAAAGGCCATGACGCAAGTGGAGCGATTGGCGAAGCGGCAGAAGGCTATGTTCGATGGCGGCGTGGATGGCATGCTGTGGCTCGATGCTCAGGGAAACATCCTGCGGATGAACCCGAGCATCAGCCGCATGTTCGGCTATGCCGAGAAGGACCTGCTAGGTCGCAACAATCTTGTACTGCTGGATACCGACTACTCCCCATCTGAGTCGCAAGCGTGGCTTTCGACGGTTGGCACCGCCGGAGAGAATGGTGCCGGCCGTAAGCAGGAATTCATCGGTCGCCGTGCGGACGGCACGACATTCGAGACCGAAGTTGCCATCAGCCGCGTTGCCAGCGGTCTCGAGGAAGAGGGGGAGCCACAATACGTCGCCTCGATCCGCGATATTTCTCATCGGAAGCGAGCCGAGCGAATGAAGGACGAGTTCGTCTCCACCGTCAGCCATGAACTGCGCACGCCGCTGACCTCCATCGCCGGATCGCTTGGCCTGGTGATGGGCGGCGCTGCGGGTCCACTGGAGGAGAAAACGCGCCGATTAATCGGCATCGCCCATGCCAACTGTGAACGCCTGATCCGCCTTATCAACGACATCTTGGACATCGAGAAGATCGAATCCGGCAAGATGGAGTTCGATATCCGGCGGATGCAGGTGGCCCCGCTGCTGCGCCGTACCCAAGACGCAATGGCTGCCTTCGCACAGAAGCACGATGTGGAGCTTGAGCTTACGGTGCCGCCTTGGCCGCAATGCATCATGGGGGATCCTGACCGTCTCGAGCAGCTGGTCACAAACCTCATTTCCAATGCCATCAAACATTCGCCCCCTGGCGAAAAGGTGGAGATTGTCGGCGATATGCACAGTCGTTACGCGCGCATCGAAGTGCGAGATAGGGGCGCCGGTATTCCGGATGATTTCCGAGACCGCATCTTCGGCAAGTTCGCCATGGCAGACGCCTCCAATTCGCGAGCGAAGGGAGGCACTGGCCTAGGCCTTTCGATCGTGCGCGAGATCGCGCGGCACCATGGAGGAGAGGTGAGCTTCGTTGACCGCGACGGTGGTGGCAGCGTCTTCTATGCCGATATTCCCCTCGCCCAGGAACAGCACCTGGGGGCCGCGCCTGAGACCGACGAGAACCTGCCACTTGTGCTGCATCTGGATGATGACGACGATACGCTGACTGTCGTCGCCAGCACGTTTGCTGGCAAGGCACGGGTCATCTCCGTCCAAAGTGTTGCCGATGCCCGCGCCGCGATTGCTTCCCAGGATTTGGTGGCGGCGATTATCGATGTCTCTCTGGGTGAAGAGAGCGGCGCCGATTTCGCCAGGGAACTGCGTGAGAAGTTCCCCGCGTTGCCCTTGTTGTTCTTCACGGCGTTCGACGAGAGTGCCCAAACCGGCGTTGCTGACAGGGCTTTGATCAAGAGCCGCGCCTCGGTTGACGACCTTGTCGAAGCAACGCTCGATCTCGTCATCAGGCACCGGCAGGAGGCCCAGCGATGAATATCCTTTATGTCGACGATGAACCCGACATTCGCGAGATCGCCGAGATGGCGCTGGAGCTCGACCCCCAGTTTCATGTGCAAACCGCGGCGTCGGGTTCGGCAGCGCTGGCGCTGATCGAGGAGTGGATGCCCGATGTGGCGCTGCTCGATGTGATGATGCCGGAGATGGACGGGCCGACCTTGCTGACACACCTCAGGCAGGACGCTCGCTTTGCCAACCTGCCAGTAATTTTTGTGACCGCGCGGGCCCAGCGCAGCGAATTGCAGAACTTTTCCACGATGGATGCCGTAGGCGTCATCGCCAAGCCCTTCGACCCGATGACGCTTTCGTCGAAGGTTCGCGAACTGATCGGATGAGCGCAGAATTGGAAATCAAGATGGCGCAAATGGCTGTGCGCTTTGCGGCTCGTGCCGGCGAACACGAGGCTGCGTTGCGAGCCGCAATTGCCGCCGACGACCGGGAAGCAATCGCCAGCCAGACGCACAGACTGGCGGGTATCGCGGGAATGTTCGGGCAGCCACAGATCGGCGAAGCCGCTGCAGAGCTTGAAGACATTTTCGAGGCCAATGGAGACTACCTCGCCGCGGCAGAGCGGCTATCAGCCTTGCTCCGCGATCTGCAAAATTAGGTTGCCGAGAAACCCTTGCGGGTCATCGTTCCCCAGCTTTGCTGCTTGCGAATGAATTGCCACCAGCCCTGGAGACGCCAGAGATTCGAGAGCTGGCGGTAGCCAAAGTTCTCCAGCACTGCGATGACCGCCAGCACGGCCAATTCGCGTGCCTTCGGAAAGCGGCGCAGCTGTATCTCCTCCAGCACAAGCGTTGCGATCGAGAGAGATACGCCGAACATGAAAGTTACCGCGAGGAAGGCGAGCAACCAGGGCAGCGCCAGCAGTCCAAGAGCCCAGAGCAGTGGCACGAGAATATAGCCCAGCACTTCCAACAACGGCCCGAGAACGTCAACGAGGAGGATATGACCGAAGCCGACGATGCCGATCCGGCCGTAGCGCGGATTGAACAGCATGTCCTTGTGCTTGACGAAGCATTCAAGCGCACCACGTTGCCACCGGGCGCGTTGACGCCCAAGCACGGACAGCGTGTCGGGACATTCGGTCCAGCAAACCGGTTCAGCAATGAAATTGATGCGGTAATCTCGCTTCGCTTCGCGCATCAGGCGATGGAGCTTGAGCACCAGTTCCATATCCTCGCCCACCGTGCCGTGGCTGTAGCCTCCGACCTCGACAACCTGACGGCGGCGGAACAGGCCAAAAGCGCCCGAAATGACCGTGAGCGCCTGCATCTTGCCAAGACCGACCCGCGCCATGAGGAAGGCGCGAAGGTATTCCACGATTTGCACCAGGGCGAGAAAGTTGCGGGGTAGCTTGATATCGCTGATGCGCCCGGAATCGACCTTGCAACCGTTGGCAATACGGATCGTGCCTCCCGCCGCTATGGTGAGGTCAGGCTCATCGATGAAGGGGCGGACAACCCGCAGCAAGGCGTCGGACTCCAGAATTGAGTCTGCGTCGATGGCGCAGAACAGCGCGGTGCGGGTGCAATTTATCCCTGCATTCAGGGCATCGGCTTTGCCGCCGTTTTCCTTGTCCACCACCAGCAGGCGGGGCAGACGCGGCGACGCGTAGAAACCGCGGATTGGGGCGTGTTCGACGCTGCGATCGACGAACCGGTCCACCTGCTCCAGCCCAAATTCGGATACCAGGCGGGCAAGCGTGCCATCCTTCGAGCCGTCGTTGATCACGATCACTTCGAAATCGGGATATTGCAGAGCCAGCAGGCTGCGCGTGCTTTCCACGATAGTGAGTTCTTCGTTGAAGGCAGGAGCCAGTACCGAAATGGCTGGAGCCTGCTCGGAATAACGCCGCCATAGCGTTGCACTGCGTGGCACCGGCGGCCGCGTTCCGAGTGCCGCCCCTGCATAGAGCAGCAGCACAAAGTAGAAGACGATCTGCAGCAGACCCGCAACGATCACCACCAGAGCAATGGCCTCGGCCGAGGCGACCATCCACGCGGCAGGATCGGGAATGGCGAAATCGAAAGTCATGCGCGACCCTCTGCCAGCATCTTCGAAGCAGCCGAACGCACGACCGGGTCCTCGCTCCGGCTGGCATCTCGAAGAACGGACACGCCGCGCGCACCTATGCGCAGCAAGGCCTCGCTGGCGCGGTAGCGCACCCAATAATGGGGATCATTGAGTAGTGCGGACAAGCGATCCGCGGCGGCCACAAGCCGTGTGTTGCCCACCGCTTCGGCTGCGGCAGCGCGCACTGCCCAGTTGTCGCTCAATAGTCCTTCCATAATGGCTTCCGCCCCCGCAGGATGACCGGTGCGGCCCAGGGCCCTGAAGATGCGGGGTTGCAAATCTGGCTCGTTGCCGGAGTCGCGGGCCATGTGCGCTAGCAGCGGAGCATATTCGCCGCCGCGCTGCGAAAGGGCATCCATCGCTGCAACCTTGATCCGATAGGACAGGTCTTTCTCGAACAAGAGGCCAGCTACAGCTTCTGAATCCGTTTCGGCAAGATCGACCATCAACGAAACGAGGAGCAGGGAATTTTCCTCCGCTCCCACGTTCAGCTTGTTTACGATATCGAGTGGTGCCGGTGCGTTTGCGTGCTGGGCCAAAGCCAGGGCGGCAGTGAGCCTGACATCGGGATTGCGGTCGTCCAGCGCGCCGGTCACATGGTCATGCGAACCCTCGAACATCGAAAGCGCCTCGACCGCGTTGAGGCGTGATTGGGCCTTACGCGAGCGCAGCTGGACAATCAGCAGATCCGTCACACCAAGCGCCGTTGCGCGGGCAAGCAGGGCTTCGCGCTCGCTGCCCCGCGTCATCTCTGCGATCTCGACCGTCAGGTCGGCAGCCGTCTGGAGTTCGCGCTTTCCGAGCGGTTCCAGTTCGGCGGGATCGCCGTCAAGCAGCAGTGGCAAGAGGCGCCGTCGCGACGCGCTCGTGCGGTCGAACAAGCGCGCAGATAGCACCCGCGCCAGCAGCAGCAGCAGCAGCGCGGCCATGGCTAGCAGGCAAAGCGCGAGAGAAACCTCCCAAAGATCACGCAGCGTCGTCACAGCGAGAGCTTGACCCCGATCCGCCCCTCGGTGCGGTCGAACCCATCCTCTCGCCACTCTTGCGCGATACTGCCGGTGAGCGAGATATCCTGCGTAAGTGGCAGTTCTCCCCCTGCGAAGATGCTGGTGGTATCGCGGACCACACCGAGATCGGTGTCCGGTCCGGTCGCCGCACCGATAAACAGGCGGGTACGGGCGATTGGCATATAGTCTGCACGCAAGGTGCCACCGATCTGGACGTCTTCACCATCGGCCGCGACGACGCGACCGCGCAGCGACGCAGCGAAGCGACCGCCGCCGAAATATTGGGTAATGCCGGGCCTCACGGTCCAGACCTCTTGCACGGGATAGCTTTGCCAACTGCCATCGAGACTGGCGACGGTGCCGGAAGCGATCCTGACATCGAAGCCTGCCGAGATGCCGGTGGCCGGGCGGAAATCCGCATTCGGGGTAACCGATGCTCCGGCCCTTAGCCACAGGTTTTCTGTCGCCCTGCGGGTGGCGAGTACACCAAGCTCCACGTCTTCTGTACCAAAGCGCCGATACCAGGTCCCGCCAAAGTCGAGAGTAGTGCGGGTGCCGATCGGGAGGGAGGCGAGCATGCCAAGCTCCTGCCAATCACCCTGTCCATTGCCGGGATTGCTCAAGGCCCCTTCGACGAGAAGGAAGCCGCGACCCGCAGCGCGTTCGGTCTCCCGGCGCTCCGCGACGAGCGCCAGGCCCTGCGCAGCGTCGGCGTATTCCGGAGCTTGTCGGAGAACTTTCCGGAAAGCGAATTCCGCCTCTTCGAGCTTGCCCAGAGCCAGGAGAGCGTAACCGTACTGCACGAGCGCATCGACATCGTCGGGATTTTCCGCAAGCCGTTCTTCGAGAAGAGACGCCGCGAGCGCCGGATCGTCCGCCAGTCGCGCAGTAACAGCGCGGTCGTAGAGGGTGTCCTGAGCGAATGCCGAGGCGTTCATTACGGAGACGAGCAACATCCCCGCCAACAGTATGCGCAAAGTCACTTATCCTTCAGCAGGCGCGCCAGACGGGCGAGCAATTCTTCGGGCATGAAAGGCTTTACGAGATAGTCGTTGGCACCGATCTCCAGCGCCTCGACAATGTCCTTCTCGCCCCGCCGAGCGGTCAGCATGATTACCGGCGTATCTGCATGTTGGGATGAAGCGCGCATGCGCCTTAGCACCTCGAACCCATCGTGCACCGGCATCATGGCATCAAGGACCACCGCATCGGGCGATGAATCCTCGAGACGAGCAAGCGCTTCGCGACCGTCAGCAGCAGTGACCGGGTGATAATCCCGCTGGGCCAAGCGGAATTCCAGAAGCTCCCTCATCAGGGGTTCGTCGTCGGCGACTAGTATCGTGTTCATGGCAGCCTAGATAGAAAAATCCCTCGAATGCGATACCGTCCACATGGTTAATTCTGCCCTAACACGACGAGTTTGTGGAGAGTTACGACGGAGCTTCAGTTTTTCTGGGATAATTCACGGCATTCCATCCCGCAATGTCCGCAATTGGTTGCTAGCTAAAGGTCAGCTTTCGAGCCCGGATCGAAAAAAGCGGACAGTCCGCAAGCGGCCCCAGAGGCGAGATCTGAGGGCGATGTGGTTGCGGGTGTTGAGATCCGCAATCGAACAACCGTCATTCAGCAGAATACCAATTGGCCGGTGCAGTTCGAACTGTCCGCGATGTGCGTGCCACTTTGCTAGCGTGGCTGGAACGTCGAGGCGGCTCAATTAGCGATTATCTGTTTCCAAGCCGGATCGACCGCGCGGGGCATATGAGCACGCGACAGTATGCACGCCTGGTAGACGTTGGGTCATTGCAATCGGACTTCGCAAAGCGGAATATGGGATGCATTCGTTGCGTCGGACGAAAGCAGCGAAGGTCTACCGCGCGACCGGGAACATCCGAGCTATTCAGATCCTGCTCGGCCACACGAAGATCGAAAACAGTGTGCGCTATTTGGGCGTCGACGTCGAAGACGCGTTGCTCTTGGCAGAGCGAACTGAAATCTAGCTTCTAGGTTGGCTAACATACGCTATGATCGACCGACATTGGGATGTTGCGGACACACTAATCTCGCGGGACTTATGGAGCACCTGCTAGTCCCCGCAATCTACGAATACCCGTCACTGTCGGCTGGCATTATCAGCCTCTCTATGAATCCATTTGTGTTGCGCGTGGCTTAAATCTATTTGGCGGTCACCCGATCTGCTCCGGCCGACATTGGCGCGTCCTTGGGCGTCTCGTGTCATTCATAGGTTTTCTCTATGTTCGATGCAATTGCGCCGCTCGTGGCAAGCCTGCTTCCCTTCATCCTGATCGGCTTTGCCGCGCAAATAATTGATGGTGCGCTTGGAATGGCATTCGGCGTGATCTCACAAACGCTCTTGATGAGCATCGGTGTGCCACCGGCCTCTGCTTCGGCAAGCGTTCACCTAGTCGAAGTCTTCACCACCGGTGCCTCCGGGACGAGCCACATCCTCCACCGCAACGTGGACTGGGGTCTTTTCCGCCGGCTGGTCCCATTCGGTATCGCTGGTGGTGTTGTCGGGGCCTACCTTCTGTCCAGTATCGACGCGTCAGTCGCGCGGCCTTTCGTAATGGCCTACCTTGCAGTAATTGGCGTGCTGTTGCTCTACCGCGCGATACGCTTAGGACAGCCTCGTTTCGAGGATCCCAAGACCACGCGGCCGCTGGCACTAATCGGCGGGTTCCTCGATGCGGCTGGAGGCGGCGGCTGGGGGCCGGTCGTCACGTCCAATTTATTGATCCAAGGTGGCGATCCGCGGCGGGTCGTTGGCACCGTCAACACCGCCGAGTTTCTGCTCGCCTTTTCCGTCTCAATCGCCTTTATCGTTTCGCTCGGGGTCGCTGCCTTCACGGTGGCAACGTTGGGACTTATCATCGGAGGCGTGCTCGCCGCTCCCCTCGGCGCGCTGCTAGTCAAGCGCATCCGCCCGCGTTTGTTGCTGGCCACAGTGGCAGTGGTGCTGATTGCGACCAGTCTCTATTCGATCGTTCAGGCGTTGGCCTGAAGCTTAGGTACGCAAACAGGCTTCCAGGGCGCCTCTCACCACCGGAAAATGGCCGCAACGGCGTCGTAAGCCAACTGTCTGATTCTCGCGTCGCTGAGGCCAAAAGCAGACAGGCCGCAATCGGCCCCATTTCAGTCATTCAGCGAGACTATCGCCCGAAGGCAGCTTTGGGGCCGCTAGCTGTCTGTCTGCTTTCGACCAAGTGCACCTAATAGCGGACCTTCTACAAAGGAAGCCAAACGGTCCGCTAGCTTCTTTGCCTCATCAAGTTACGATTACAGTAAGCGAAATTTAGCTGCGGAAGGGGCTTTTGCTCTTCTGACCATCTGGTACGTCAGCAGCATGGCTTTCCTCTTTCGAGCGCTCGGGCTGATTGGCGCGATCCTACTCGTCGGGTGTTCATCGGGCAGCGAAGAACGATCCGACGATCCGATCCCGGTGGTCGCCGAGGCCTTGCGCTTTCTGCCTGAAAAGACCGAGGTCGAGGCAATCGGCACTGCCCGCGCGGTCACCTCTGCGCAGATCTTTCCCGAAAGCGCGGGACGCGTGACCCGCGTCCTGTTTTCCGCTGGCGATTACGTACGCCGTGGCGAGCCTCTGGTCGAGCTTGATTCGCGGCAGGAACGGCTCACGGTGGAGGCGGCGCGCGTGCAGGTGCTTGAGGCGGAACAGCTCCTAGGCCGCTACCGACGGATCGAGGATACAGGCGCGATTTCGGAAAGCCAGATCGAGGCCGGGGAGACCGCGCTCGCCTCAGCCCGCGTGGCGTTGCGCCAGGCGCAGGAAGCTCTCGCCGACCGGACGATACGCGCCCCCTTCTCGGGCCATATCGGACTGACGCAAGTGGACCCGGGCGACCGCGTGGACGATGCCTCCCCTATCGCGCAGCTAGACCAGCGCAGCAGCTTGTTCATCGACTTTCCCGCGCCCGAAGAAGTTTTTGCTGCTCTTCGCCCCGGCCAGTCGGTCGAGGTTGCGGCATTCTCTGAACCGGACAGCCGGATCGACGCGAGTATCGTGACCACCGACAGCAGCATTTCATCCGACAGCCGGAATTTCGTCGCACGCGCGCGCATCGCCAATTCCGGCGACCGCTTTCGCCCGGGCATGAGCTTTCGGGTGAACTTCACCCGCACCAACGTGAACCGCGCCGCTGTGCCGGAACAGGCGATCGTGTGGGGCGGCGAAGGATCGTATTTGTTCGTCGTGCGAGAGGACAAGGCTAGGCGCGTGCCCGTAACCATAACGTCGCGCCGCGAAGGCCTGGCGCTGGTCGATGGCCGCCTGTCGCCGCAGGACCGCGTAATCGTCGAAGGCGTTCAGAAGATCCGTGATGGTCAGGACATCCGGCTCGTCCAGCCGGTCCGGGTGCCAGAGGCCAATGTGGAATTGCGCCCGGGCGAGACGGCAGATGGCAGATAGGGCCGACCTTCCCATGCTGGCGGTCAAGCGGCCGCTGCTGGTGGGGGTGCTCAACCTCCTGATCGTGCTCGCCGGGCTGGCTGCGTTCACGGGAGTCGAGGTGCGCGAACTACCCAATGTCGATCGCCCGATCGTGTCAGTCTCCGCGTCCCTGCCCGGTGCGGCGCCCGAGACGATGGATAGCGAAGTTACCAGTATCCTGGAGGATGCGGTTGCGCGCGTTACCGGCGTTCGCCAGATCAATTCCTCAAGCGAGGAAAACAATTCGCGCATCCGTGCCGAATTCAATCCCGGCGTCGATCTCGACACGGCAGCCAACGACGTGCGCGAAGCTGTCAGCCGGGTGACCCGCGAGCTTCCCGACCGGGTCGAGCAGGTCAACATCATCAAGGCAGATGCCGACGCCCAGCCCATCATGATACTTGCCGTGTCGAGCAACCGTTATGGCGAAGCCGATCTGACGCGGGTGGTCGAGAACGATGTGGTTCCCGAACTGCTGACCGCCGAAGGTGTCGCCAGCATCGATCAGTTCGGCACTCGCGCGCTGCAGATGCGCGTGTCGGTCGACCCCGCTCGCCTCAACCGTTTCGGTCTGACGATGAGCGATGTCGCCGCTGCGCTGGAGCGCGCACCTTACGACGTTCCGGTTGGCTCATTCCGCTCCGAGGCACAGGATCTGGTGGTACGCGCCGAGGCTAGCGCGACAGACCCGCGCCTGCTTCGCGAAGTTATCGTTTCGGGCACCACACGCGTCGGCGACCTTGCCGAACTCACGCTGGCGCCCGCTGATGCAACCAATTTTGTGCGGCTCGACGGGCGCCCCATCGTCGGCCTCGGTGTGGTCCGCCAGGCAAGCTCGAACACGATCGAGATTTCCAACGCCATCCGCGATTCTGTCGAACGGGTGAATGCGCGTTACGAGGGTATCGAGATCAGTGTCGTTTCCGACGATGCCGACTTCATCGAGGTATCGGTGCGCGAAGTGCTTATCACGCTGGGCTTCACCATCATTGTCGTGATCGGGACTATGTTGGTGTTCTTCCGCAGCGCGCGCGCGACCGCAATCCCCAGTACCACGATCCCGGTCGCGCTGGTGGGCGTGATCGCGGGCATCTGGATCATGGGATTCTCAGTCAACCTTCTCACCCTGCTGGCGCTCGTGCTGGCAACCGGCCTGATCGTCGACGATGCCATTGTGGTCCTCGAGAATATCCAACGCCTCCAGAACAAGGGCCTCGGGCGGCGCGCCGCAGCAGTCGTCGGTACGCGGCAGGTCTTCTTCGCGATCGTGGCAACGACCGCGGTTCTCGCATCGGTTTTCGTCCCGATCAGCTTCCTGCCGTCCGAGGCCGGACGGCTGTTCCGTGAATTCGGCTTCGTACTCTCAGTCGCGGTGATCATCTCGTCCTTCGTCGCGCTGTCGCTCGTCCCCGCGCTCGCTGCAAAATTCGATCTCCGGAGCGGCGACAACGGTTCCGACCGGCTCACCACATGGGGCGGACGTGCGCGCGATCGTTACACGGCGATGCTTTGCTGGTGCCTCGACCGGGGCAAGATGGTCGTTGCCAGCGCGGTGCTTGTCGCAGGGCTGACCGGGCTGCTCTACGTCCAGCTCGACAATGAACTGGTTCCGGACGAGGATCGCGGCGTGATCGAAGTCGATGCGACCGGGCCCGACGGCGTGGGGCTCGACTTCATGGATGGCGAACTCGACGAGGTCGAGACCGTCCTCCAGCCCTATCTCGACAGCGGCGAGATCCGCAGCACCTTCTCCATCGTGGGGCGCTACGATCCCAACCGGGTACGCGTGGTCGCACAACTCGCCGACTGGGACGAACGCGAGCGCAGCCAGACCGAGATCGTCGACGAACTGAACGAACCGCTGCAGGAAATTCCCGGCTCGCGTACGAGCGCCAGCGGGCGTGGGACACTGACCTTCGGCGGCGGAGGCGGAGGAAATATCGAGGTAGCGCTTACCGGCGGCGAATACAGAAATATTTTTCTGTCCGCATCGGCGCTGGGCGAAGCGATCGACATGAATTCGGATATCCTCTCCAATCCTGACATTTCCTATCAGCCGACGCAGCCGCAACTCTCGGTACAGATCGACCGCCAGCGCGCGTCCGATCTCGGCGTAGACCTCGACGATGTTGCGCAGACTTTGCGTGCAATGGTGGGGGGCGACGATATCGTCGATCTTAACGTCGGCGACCAAGCGGTGCCGATTTTCCTGACCTCCGAAACTGTGACTGTCGCCAACCCCTCGGACCTGCGCAATCTCTACGTGCGCACGCAAAATGATGCCCTGGTGCCGCTCTCCAGTATCACGACAATCGTCGAAGAGGGAATAGCCGCCGAACTCGACCGGACCGAACAGCGCCGCGCGATCGATGTCTCCGCCGACATCGCGCCGGGCGTACCGCTGCAGGAGGCCGTCGAGGAGATCGAACGGCTCGCGGCGGAATCGGTGGCGGAAGATATCGACATGTTGCTCCAGGGCGATGCAGAGAGCCTCGCTGAAACTTCCAACGACGTGATGCTGACCTACATGTTTGCGCTGGTGATTGTGTTCCTCGTACTCGTGGCGCAGTTCGAAAGCGTCAGCAGCGCGCTGGTCGTTCTGCTGACTGTGCCCTTCGCGCTGGCGGCTGCGATCGTCGCGCTGTTCCTGTCGGGCATATCGCTGAACATCTATTCGCAGATTGGGCTGGTCATGCTGATCGGGCTGATGGCGAAGAACGGCATCCTGATCGTCGAATTTGCCGACCAGTTGCGTCACCAGGGCCGCGACATCCGTCAGGCGATTGAGGAAGCAGCGGCGATCCGCCTTCGCCCGATTGCGATGACGCTGATCTCGACCGTGGTCGGTGCCGTTCCGCTGATCCTCGCGAGCGGCGCAGGGGCCGAAGCGCGCCAGTCGATCGGCTGGGTCATATTCGGCGGACTCGGCATCGCTGGCGTCTTCACACTCTTCCTGACCCCGGTTTTCTACCTCGGCGTGGCGCGCTTCGGCCGTCCGCGCAGCGTAGACCTCACCAAGCTGCAGCAAGAGATCGCGGACGTCGACGAATCGCAGACGATGGCTCCGGCATGATGCGGCGCTCGCCCTTCCCGCTCCTCTCAGGGCTCATTCTTACCGGCTGCGCAACGGGCGCCGTCGAGGTGTCCGAGGCGGGCATCGACGCCCCGCTGCAATATGCCGCACAATTACCGCCTGCGGGCGTGGACGAAGTCTGGTGGACGGCGTTCTCGGACCCAGTCCTCGATGCGCTGATACGGCAGGGGCTCGAGGCGAACCTCGATATCGCCGCCGCGCGCGAGCGCGTGCGCGCCGCTGAAGCGTTGCTGAGGGCGGAGCGGGCCGACCGCCTGCCCGGCGTGGACGGGGCGGCCGATGCGGGCGTGGCGATCGACGATGACGGCGCATCGCTCACTGCAGGCGCTGGACTCGTTGGATTATTCGATCCTGACTTCTCTGGTCGGCTGGCGGCGGAGATCCGAGCGGCGGCCGCCGATTATGCCGAGGCGGATTACCTGCGCGCCGACCAGCAGCGCGTCATCGCAGCGGCGATCTCCTCGCAATATATCGAATATCGCCGCACTGGCGCGCAGCTCGAGCTGTTGGAGGAATCGACCGAGCTGCAGCAGCAGACGCTGCGTATCGTGACCCTGCGCTTCGAAGCCGGCCTGGCCGCGAACCTTGACGTGCGAAGAGCTGCCGCCGACCTGGCGCAGACCCGCGCACGTCTCGGCCTGATCGAGATCGCGCGGGCGGAGGCCGAGCATGCCCTCGCCGTGCTGCTCGGCGAAGCACCCGGAACGCTCGCCATCGCCTCGCCGCCGGGAGAAGCAACCATACCGGACTATGGCCTCGGCCCGCCGATCGGCACACCCGCCAATCTCCTGCGGCGACGCGGCGACATCCTTGCTGCGGAAGCGCGGCTCATGCGGGCCGCCGCGCAGGTCGGCATCGAACAGGCGGACTTGCGCCCCTCGCTGGTCGTGCCTTCATCGATCCTGCTGGGCGACGGAACCATCGACGGGTTGTTCTCATCCTTCCTCGCCACTGTCGGCGCCGCGCTCGACCTGCCGCTGTTCGACGGCGGACGGCGGCGTGCGGAAATTACTGCGGCACGGGCGGAACTCGACGCCAGCTTCGCCGAGTACCTACAAACCTTTCTTCTCGCGCTGGGCGGTGTGGAAAACGCGATGGTAGCCATTCAGGCCTATCAGGAACGAGGAAA
This sequence comes from Qipengyuania huizhouensis, assembly GCF_019711635.1. GTDB lineage: Bacteria > Pseudomonadota > Alphaproteobacteria > Sphingomonadales > Sphingomonadaceae > Qipengyuania > Qipengyuania huizhouensis. The sequence continues at coordinate 364,527 of NZ_JAIGNT010000001.1, forward strand.
GTCACTGGGCGAAGCAATCGAGCAGAGTGAAACCGCTTTGGGCCAGTCAAACGCGCTTTATCGCGAGGGCCTGACCTCGCTATTCGACGTACTCGACGCCCAGCGACAGTTGATCGCAAGCCGCCAATCGTTGATCGACAACCACGCTGACCTCGCACGCGCATTTATTGCCCTACATGCGGCATCCGCAAGCGAGAATGGAAGCACTCAGGAATGAAAAGGCTATTGCTGAAAGTCTTCATGCTGCCAAAGCGCATGGAAGTCTCGTTGACGTAGACGAGTCTATCACTCGGGTCCGTTGGAAACATGATCCGCGTGTCGGGGGTTCAAGTCCCTCCTCCGCTACCAAGGTTTTGCACACCTTTCCTTAATTGCTCTCAATATGCATCTGGTTCAGACGCCATCAAATCCATCTCGGTAATTGCCTGACATGATCGAAAGTGGTTCGCATTCTACTGGATTTAATCCGGCGGTTTTCAATTTGCCTGCAAACGTTGCGATGCGGTGGGAGTTACCTCACCCATCGCTTGCTCGATTCATCGGCGACTACTTCGTTTTCGATTCGGAAGGTGAAGAATTGATGGGAGCGCGTTCTCCCATCCTGCCAACGTGGCCTATGATCCGGTTCGTATTAGCGGAGCAGCCGATGACGATCGAAGCTCCTGGCGCTGTATGGTCTCCGCTTCCCGAAGCTGGCTTTTACGGTAGTGCAAGTCGTATCATGGAACATACCTCGTATGGTGGCGTGACAGTCGGAGTAAATCTCACTCCTGCCGGCGTCGCGCGCCTATTGAACATTGACCTTTCGCAATATTGTGATCGGATGGTGCCACTGGATGAGGTGGCGCGCGACACCTGTCAGCCGCTGATCGTTGAATTGCGGGCATCCGATCAGGGGCCAGCGGTTAAGGCGATCCTTGATCGCTTCTTCCTCGAACGAATGGACACGCCATCCAGGGATGAGGAGAGGATCATCCGGCTGAACCATTTGCTGTTGGATGAGCGCATACGGACGGCAAAGGAGCTTGCTCGTGAATTGGAGCTGCACTCACGGACTCTTCAAAGGCTTTCGCTAAAGCGGTTCGGGTATTCGCCTCAAACTTTGATTGCCCGCACCCGTTTTTTAAGGTCGCTAATCGCCGTAAAAGCGGCTGGAACAAAAGATGCTTATCGCGCTATCGATGAATCCTACACTGACGTGTCGCATTTCCTGCGTGACTGTGAGCGGTTCCTGGGCATGACCGCTCGCCGGTTTTTCAAGCTAGAAATGCCCTTTCTCGATGCTGTTTTGCGCGTTCGCAAAGCAACTCTCGACGTTGCGACACCAGGGCTTGGGCCTGCGACTTATAGAGTGCCTGAACGGCCGTAGGGGCCCGAGGGAGAGCTGGAAACCTTGTGTGGTCAGCCATGCTCTGCGGACTTTATCCTCTACCGAGCATTTGCTGTCCTACCAACCCCGAAGGATGCCGTGACACGTTATATCTATGGCACCTTCCCATCGTTAAACGGCAAGGGGGTGGCCACATGGAGGCCTACCGCAGCCGCGAGCTCGCCATACCTTGGATCGACGCCCTAATGGCCGACCAGCCGGACGCCGACATGAGCGGTTTGACGAAGAGAAAGCCCTAGACTTCGGAGGCACTTTCCAGTTGCTCGCAGACCTGCTTCAGGGCGGAAATCAGCTGGTCGAGCTCGAATGGCTTGTGCAAAATCGTAGCGTTTTCACCAGCAGCGTTCTTAATCGCTACCGTGTCGGCATAACCGCTCACGAAAATAATCGGGAGATTGGGAAGGCGTGTTGCTATTTGTTCTGCAAGCACGGCTCCGTTCATATCCGGCATAGCAAAATCTAGCACTGCTACCTGCGGACTTTCCGCTTCAAGGATAGAGAGCGCCTCCTTCCCTTTGGAAGCTGCGGTGACAGTATGGCCTTGTTCCCTTAACCCTTCCGCCAAGACGGAGCGAAAATGATCGTCGTCATCCACCATTAAAATGCGCAGCGGCGGCAGCCTCATGATGTCCTCGTCAGGCGATACGCGATCGATGGCCCGCTTCGGTTTTTTGTTTGTGCAAGGCAGATAGACGCGCACCGACGTGCCAATGCCTACCTCGCTTTCTATACGGACGGTGCCTCCTGCCTGACGCGCACTTCCGTAAATCTGCGCAAGGCCGAGACCAGTTCCCTTTCCTTGAGGCTTGGTGGTAAAGAACGGCTCCATTGCCCGCCGCAGAGTTTCCTGATCCATGCCAACGCCACTGTCTTGAACAGCCAGTTCGATATAGTCCCCGTCCGCAAGATCGGCTTCTCCGCAGAACGTGTGCCTACTGGTTGAAATAGTCAGTGTGCCGCCGTCAGGCATCGCGTCGCGCGCATTGATTGCAAGGTTGAGGATCATCATCTCTACCTGGATCGCATCAGCGAGAACCGGAGCCGGATTAGGGTTTAGTTTCTTTTCCAGCTTAATTAACGGTCCCAGCGTGCGAGCAAGGAGATCCTCCATTTCTTCGAGAATGTCACACACAAACAGCGGACGCAGCTGTATTTTGTGTGAGCGCGAGAACGCCATGAGCTGGCCGGTCAGTTTGGCGCCACGTTCTGCGGCCTGCGCTCCGGCCTCGGCAAATTTCTGGACCCTCGAGGAATCATCTGGCTTGCGAAGGATAAGATTGAACGCACCGATGACGGACGCCAGCACATTGTTGAAGTCATGCGCCATCCCAGCAACTAGCTGGCCCACAGCTTCCATTTTTTGGCTCTGCAGCAAGGCTTCCTGCGCCTGATGCAAGTCGCGCGTGCGCTCGTTCACTCGCTCTTCGAGTGTTGCGTTAAGTTCTCGCAGCTGCTGTTCAACTTGGTCCCGCTCAATCACCAGCCGAGTGCGTTCTGCGAGTTCCTCCATGAACGCGATGTCTTCGCTATCCCATCGCCGCGGATCGCGATCATTTAGATAGACAATAGTGCGAAGTCGGCCATCTCGGACGAAAGGGACTACCAATATTGCGCGCGTATCGACTTCTCGCGCCGTATCCCGCGTTCGCTCTTCGTCACTGATCTCCTCGTTCAGAATATCTTCGACTACGATCGTTTCGCCTGCCGCCAAAGCAGCGACAATTTTTTCGCCAAAGGCCGCAGCAGGATACCTTCCGAGCAGCGGCGGCACGGTGCCGTCAGTCCAGCAAACGTCGTAATCGAAGAAGTCTTCTACCGGGTCGAGCTGGCCATAGCCGGTGCGGGTGACACCAAAGTGGCTGCCCATGAGGGCTGCAATTTCGTCAAGCGCCGCGCCGCTGCCTTTCTCGCGAAGAATGTCCGCTATTTCGAGGCGCAAGGCGATGCGCGCCTCCCGGCGCTCATAGGTTTTAAATAGATGATCGAGACGAGCTGCGCCGAGGCCCATGAATAGCAGGAAGATCGCGAAAATGGCGACTATCGTTGCTAAACTTGTCTGGTCGATGCCGGCCTCCGCTACCGAAGAGCCCGCTATGGGCTGCACCAGAAAGATTGCAGCGCCCATGGCGGCATAGTGCATCCCGGCAATGGCAACCCCCATGGCGATCGATGCTGCCGCCCGATGCCCGACATGATGCTCTCCAAAAGCCAGCCATACTGCGACCGTTGAAGCGATTATCGCAATAAGGGCCGAGTAGATCACCCAGAGCGGGTCATACTCGACATTGGCAGGCATCTGCATCGCTGCCATTCCCAGGTAGTGCATTGCAAGCACGCCGGTGCCCATCAACAGGCCAGCAAGGAGCAGCCGCCTGATTGAATGAGCGGCGGGAGCGGCGAGTGCCAGACCCGCACCTGTGAGTCCGATCGGAATGATGAAGGACACTGCCGTCAACCCTGGATCGTAATTGGTGCGCATGCCGGGGAGGCTAAATGCCAGCATAGCAATGAAATGCATGGACCAGATGCCGCCACCTAGCGCAAAGGCAGCGGTTATCAACCATATGGACCGGGCACGGCCTGCGGAAGTCGCCATCCGACGCGCGAGGCTGAGTCCAGTGAACGACGCGATTACCGCAATTAAAAGCGATATGCCAACAAGAACAGGATCATACACGCCGGTGACTATCATCGCAGAGCAATCGCATATGCGCTCGCCCGTGTCCATTGATCACCGCTGCCGCACTATCAAACCGATGGTCTAGCTCTGCGTTGTAATTCTCAAATTCTTCACGCCATAACAACCAGCTAGACGTCGATGGGCCTGATAGAAAAAAGAAAGCGTCTGCAAAGTCGTGGCGGCATCGCAACTTAGCTAAGCGACAGGTCTCGGAGGTTAATTTTCGGTTTCTCCATCTTCCCGCGCGGCACATTTTTGAACGGCATAAGATGAGCTTAACTCGAACCAGTAAGTTCATAGCTGCGATCAGCCGTATTTATCCTGTCAAGGACCGACCCGCTTGCGAGTTCTTGCCATCTCGGACGCATGCGAACGGCCCATTCTCACATATGCCAAAGAGAAAGCGGAACCATACCCTTCGTGGATCGCTTTCTGCCTTGTGCGCCGTCGCAGACGCACAGCCGGAAGCGTGAAAAGACCCCCGTCCGGTCACGCTTCCGGCTTCTTTTTCAGGGAGTGCCCTGGTCAAGCAGAGCCATGGCCGCTTGGGGAAACCGGCGAACAAAGTCGTCCTGAGATAGCAGGCAACCTTTCCTGAAGCTTATTTGGGCAAGGTCGAGATCCTTAATCCATAAGCCTCCCTCCCAGACCCAGCCTTCATGGGTAATGCCATCGATTACTACTGGTCGCCCGTCGACCATATAGAAGTTCAGTATCGACTGATCACTAATGGAAGGATTCGCTTCGCTCATAAGGAGAAATTTGCCCCTAAGCCTTTCAATGCTATTAACGTCAGAAGTATAGCGTTCCCCTTCGCCTTGGCAGTGCTCAGAGAAGGGGGGCCAGTGCGATGAGGGCAATCAGCAGCAACGAGGTCGCGATTAGTAGCCTGTCCCGTCTAGCCGCGCGGTTGTCGTGTTCTTCGCCGTCATCCTCAAACCAGTGTTTCATCTAGATTGTCGTTTGTTCGTAATGTCGGTTGATCGCGCCGGTTTGTGAACATGAATCGGAACGATGGCAAATTTTTCCGGTGGATTCTTAGAGAGTTCAGCCGGAACAGGCCCTCCGGACTCACTTCCGCAGCGAGTGTTCCCCGAGACTAGACGCATCTTTTTAAATCCATTAGCGGTCCTGCCGTGCGGCGGGTCGCCAACCCCATGGATTCGACCCCATGCCCCGCGTCTCATCGCACACCTGAATATTCCGCATTCCAATTGGCGCGACTGGCTCGTGCCAGGCGAGCATGCCAGTGTCGCGCATCACAGGTTCGACGTCGCCTGTTACGGACAATCTAGTGAAAGTCCCTGCTCTTTGGCAGCAAGCGAAGATCGCGTGGATGTGTCGCCTTTTGTGCAGCCAAAGTTCGCTGTTGCTGTCGCGGGGCGCAATCGGCATTCACGGCATCCGGCAGGATAGCCACCCTGCGCTTGACCTCGCTCATGGTCCGAGCGGGCCGGCTGACTTCATCTGCGCGCGAAATCGTGGGCGACAGCAGATCGTCGCTCAATTCGGCGAGGCGCCAGGTCGCATCCTCCATCTTCGACACGATGACGTGGAGCACCTCGTCGTCCATTTCCAGTCTGCCGGCCACTTCCATCAGCCGCGCACCCATGATGACCTTGCGATATCGCTCCATCACATCCGGCCAGACGACGAGGTTCACGACCCCCGTTTCGTCCTCCAGCGTGATGAAACACACGCCCTTGGCGCTGCCGGGCCGCTGGCGGACGAGCACCACTCCCGAAACCTTCACCGTCGTGCGGAAATTTTTCCCCCTGAGGTCGGCATTGGCCGTGAACCCGCGTTCGCGAAGACCATCGCGCAGGAACTGCATCGGATGGGCCTTCAGGCTGAGTCGGGTGGTCTGGTAATCGGCAACCACGTGTTCCGACAAAGGCATTGGCGGCAGCAGGTGCTGGGTGCGCTCCGCCCCCTCGTCGCGTGCGGCGGCAGCTGCGAAGAGCGGCAAGTCCGTAACAGGCTTCAATGCACGGGCATCCCACAGGGCCTGTCGGCGATCGAGTCCCATCGAGCGAAACGCATCGGCAGCGGCGAGCCTTTCGATCACGAGGGGCGAGAGCTTCGCGCGCTCCTGCAATTCGGCGAGGCTCCGATAAGGGCCATATGACTCGCGCGCTGCAACCAGCCGGGCAGCGGCTGTCTCCTTCAACCCGTCGATCTGGCGTAAGCCCAGTCGCATGGGCGGCTGGGGATTGCCGTCGACAATGGCTTCCAAAATATTGTCCCACCCGCTCTGGTTGACATCGACAACGCGCACTTCGACCCCATGCTCCTGCGCATCACGCACGATCTGTGCAGGTGCGTAAAAGCCCATCGGCTGCGAATTGAGCAATGCGCAGGCGAATACCGCCGGGTAATGGCATTTCATCCAGCTGGAGATGTAGACGAGATGCGCGAAGCTGGCTGCGTGGCTTTCGGGAAAACCGTATTCGCCGAAGCCGCGAATCTGGTTGAAACATCGTTCTGCAAATTCGGGATCGTAGCCGCGCGCGATCATCCGGCCGACCATCTTGTCCTGCAACTCGTCTACCATGCCGCGGGAACGGAAGGTCGCCATCGCTTTCCTCAACTGGTTCGCCTCGATGCTGGAGAACTTTGCCGCGTCGAGCGCGATCTTCATCGCCTGCTCCTGGAAGATCGGCACTCCCAGCGTACGCTGGAGGATAGACGAGAGTTCGTCGGGCGGGCCGTGGGCCGATGACGGCCTGGGAATGATGACCGGCTCGTCGCCCCGGCGGCGCTTGAGGTAGGGGTGTACCATATCGCCCTGGATCGGGCCGGGCCGTACGATCGCGACCTCGATTACCAGATCGTAGAAGCGGCGCGGTTTCAGCCGCGGCAGCATGTTCATCTGTGCGCGGCTTTCGACCTGGAAAACACCGAGGCTGTCGCCTTTCACCAGCATGTCATAGACGCGCGGGTCTTCCCGAGGCGTGGTGGCAAGCGTCAGGTCCCGGCCGTGATGCACACGCAGCAGATCGAAGCCCTTTTGCAGGCAGGTCAGCATCCCGAGCGCAAGCACGTCGATCTTCAGTATGCCAAGCGCGTCGATGTCATCCTTGTCCCATTCAATGAAGCTGCGATCCGGCATGGCACCATTGCCGATAGGCACAGTCTCGATCAGCGGACCCTGGGTGAGGATGAACCCGCCGACATGCTGCGAGAGATGGCGCGGCATGCCGATCAGCTGTTCGGTCAGCTTGAGCACGCGTCGCAGGTGCGGGTCGGCCATGTCGAGCCCCGCTTCCTTTGTGTGCTTCTCTGCAATCTCCCGGCCATAACTGCCCCACACCGTGCGCGCGAGAGCGGAGGTCGTGTCGTCCGACAGGCCCATCACCTTGCCGACCTCGCGGATTGCCATGCGGGGACGGTAATGGATCACCGTCGCGCAGAGCCCGGCGCGATGGCGGCCATAGCGCTGGTAGATATACTGGATCACTTCCTCTCGACGCTCGTGCTCGAAATCCACGTCGATGTCGGGCGGCTCCTTGCGCTCTTCGGAAATGAAGCGGTCGAACAGCAGTTCGTGCTCGCCAGGATCGACGGCAGTAATACCGAGGCAATAGCAGACCGCGGAATTGGCCGCGCTGCCGCGCCCTTGGCACAGGATCGGCGGATCGCACCCACGCGCGAAATCCACGATGTCCTTGATGGTGAGGAAGTAGCGCGCGATGTCGAGCTTGCCGATCAGCTCCAGCTCGCGCACGATCAGCCGCTCGACCTTCTCCGGCACGCCATCGGGATAACGCCACTGCGCGCCCTGCCGCGTCAGTTCGGCCAGATGTGCACCGGCTGTGCGATCCTTCGGAATGGGCTCGTCCGGGTATTCGTAGCGCAGTTCGTCGAGGCTGAAGGTGCAGGCATCGGCGACTTCGCGGGTGGCGGCAATGGCATGGGGCCAGTGCGCAAACAGACGGATCATTTCGGCAGGCGATTTCAGGTGCCGTTCGGCGTTGGCGTGGAGCAGCAGTCCCGCCTGCCCGATTGTCGTCTTCTCCCTGATACAGGTCATCACGTCCTGCAAGGGTCGCCGCTCGCGCGCATGGTAATGCACATCATTGGTGGCGAGGATGGAAAGGCGGTTGGCCCTCGCGAGAAGATCGAGCCGGTTGATCCGCGCAATGTCATCGCCGCGATACAGAAAGGCGGTAGCGAGATGCCGCAGAGCGGGCAGGCGCGCGGCGAGCTCCGGGAGCGCTGCCTCGAATTGCTCGTCCAGCACTTCGGGCGGCATCAGCACCAGCTGCACACCTTCCACGTGTTCGGCCAGCATGGCGAGGTCGATATGCGTTTCGCCCTTGTCCTGCCACTCGCCCTGCAAGGTCTGCATCTTGCCCCTGGAAAGCAGTGCCGAGAGCCGCCCGTAGGCTGCGCGGTCTGTGGGATAGGCGAGGAACTGCCAGCCTTCGGCAGTCACGATCCGGCAGCCGATCACCGGGCGGATGCGCGCAGTCTTCGCCTCGGCATGCATGCGCACCACTCCAGCAAGGGTATTGCGATCGGCGATCCCAATCGCATCGTAGCCATGGGTGAATGCAGTCGCCACGAGATCCACTGCATCGGACGCCCCGCACAGGAACGAAAAGCAGCTGGTCACACCAAGCTCGACATATCCGGCGCGCGGTTTGCCGGTGAAATTCTCGTCGGTGATCCGTGCCAGCGTGCGGCGTGCAGGAGTGAGCGGCTGGTCGGGCATCAGGCGAAGAACCCATGCATATACCAGTCGGGCGGCCCGCCGCGACCATCCTCGATCAAGCCGTAGCGATAGATCCAGTAGCGCCGGCCTGTCTCGTCCTCGATCCGGTAGTAGTCGCGTAGCCGCGCATTCGCCCGCTGCCGCCACCATTCGGGCGCAATCCGCTCTGGCCCCTCAGCTTTCGCGATGACATAAAGGCCGCCCCGCCAGCGGAAACGGCGCGGCAGGCCCTCCGGCGTCGCATAGATGACAGCGATCGGCTCTGGCCGGGCGAGCAGCTTCAGCGGGCGCTGGCTGAAACCGGGATCGCACTGCACAAGGGGAGGAACCCGATCCGGCGGTGCTGCCTGCTGCGAAAGCTCCGGCCAATGGCTCTTGCATGGTCGCAGCCGTGTGACCCTGTCCCTGCCCAGCCGTGTTACCAGCCGGTCGACGAGCACCGGCAGCGACGTGCCGGGCTTATCGGGGGTGTCGAGAGTGTCTTGCACGCAGCCTAGCGGTTCGGCCCAGGTCGCGATCAGCCTAGCCTGATCGATCCCGAACCCGGCGTCGATCCCTTCCAGGCGTTCCTCGAACAGGCGCATGATATGGCCGGGATTGCGCGAAGGTGAAGCGAGTTCGAGCGTGCGTGAGGTATGGTCGCCATCCACTCGCCAGAGACGCAGAACCAGCCTGCGTGCGCCCTGCTTGTCGTTTTCGAGTCTGCGCGCGAGATCGATAGCAAGGTCGCCCACGACCCGTTTCAGCAGGTCGAGGTGCAGGACCGGTTCGGCCAGACGCCGCTCGGCCGCAAAGGAAAGGCGTTCGACCAGCGGGACGAGCGGCTCGTGCGCGCGCCCCAGCATTTGGTCGAGCCGAGTCAGGGGGTTGGCTTCGGCCGAGCGCCGGTTGCGAAAGCGGCGGGCGAGGCTGTCGCGCGGAACTGCCATCAGCTCGCCAATGGTCTTCAGGCCAAGCCGGACAAGCAGCAGCCCGGTATCGGCATTGAGCCGAAGGGATGCGACCGGCAGCGGGGCGAGCACTGCGGGCAGGTCCGCTTCGAGGTTCACTACCGCGCGATGCATCCCATAATGCGAAAGTGCCCAGGCCGCACCACCATTAGGCGCGCTCGCGGCTCGGCAATGATATCCCTGACTTGCAAAACGCGCTTCGATTCCCGCGAGCATTGCAGCCTCGCCGCCGAACAGATGCGCGCTGCCCGAAGCATCGAGCAGGACAGCATCTCCGCCATCGACCATGCTCCATGGCCCCCATCTTTGTGCAGCCGCTGCCAGCTTCTCCAGCCCACGCTGATTTCCTTCATGATCGGACGGCACGGCCAGCAATTGAGGTGCCAGCATCCGCGCATCGGCCAGCCGCATACCTGCCCGTGCCCCGGCTTCGCCGGCTTCCGGGCTGACCGCATCAATGACGGGGCCGTGCGCAGTCTCGGTGACCAGCACAACGGGCCGGCTTGTGTTTTCCGTTTCACCCGGCCTCGCGGCGATCCGGTTCCAGCGGTCGATCGCGAATGTCGGAAACCACAGCGAGACGATGGTCCGGCTCATGCGAACCTACTCCGTGGCCAAGGACGAACGTTCCCGGCTTCACGCCCCGTCCGCGAAACAATTCGGCCCGAGCACGCGGGGCGCCGGGGGCTATCGCGTTCCACCTGTGCAGCGCCGAGGGCGCAGCGGCGACCTGCCAGCGCAAGCGCGCGGCAGATAGATTGGCGAAGCCTTCCCGGCGAAGCAGATAGAGCGCCACGCCATGCCGCTCCGCTGCCAGCACCAGTCGCCGGGTCGCGGTGAAATCGAGCGCCCTTGGATTGCCTGCGATCTCTCCCAATACGAAGGACAGTGCGCCGCATCTTACACCCTCCTCCATCGCCCACAGGGCATTGGCGGCACTGCCTGCCTCGACATGGATGAGGCCGCTGCGCAATGCCGGCGGAACACCATGAAGAAATGGTCGCCCCGAAAAACGGATGCTAGGCGCATCCTGGACCCACAGCCACTTGCGATCTTCGTTTCCGTCGGGGCAATGTTCTTGCGCGAAAGCAAGTGCCAGCGCATCGCACGCCGCATCGTCGCCGCTTCCGAAAATCTCCCACACGGAATGGGGGAGGCGCAGTTCTGGCAACCATTCATCCGCATCGGCCCCCAGCGCGAGAGGCAGTTCCGAAGCATACAAGGCGTCAAGTCCGCTTGGCAGCGGAGCACGGTGAGATAGAGAGATTCTATGGGCATCTGGCACGGTGGGACTACGAATCGACTCGATTGATGTTCCGCTTATGTTCCCACTGTTCCGTCAACCGATCAAGATGTGAATCCTATCGCCCGGCCACCCAGGGCTCATGGGTGCGATCCCTCATCATACGGTCGGGATCGCACGGTTTTTGCAGCGCCAGAACATCCTCGAACGTGCCCTGCAGCCAACGCTCGTGATCTACTGGTTCCAGGATCACCGGCATCCGGTCATGCACCGGCGCAATCAGTTCGTTCGCCTCGGTCATTACTCCCGAATAGACATCGCCCCATTCGGCGGACGGTCGCCACAGTCCTGCCCAGGCAAATACAGGCTCGTCGCTTACCGAAAACCACGTTCGGGTCTTCTGGCCCTTCCTACCTTCAGCCTCGGCAAACTCGCTGACAGGAATGAGACAGCGCCATTCAGGATTGGCCGCAGCCGATTTCCAGAACGGGCTTACAAGGTTACGGGCATTGTTTACCGGATTGGGCTTGATCGGCTTTTCGGTCTTCTTGCTGCGCTGCCGGAGCGGGAAACCCCAGGTCATGCGCGCAAGCTGGCGCTTACCCTGGATTGCCCGAACAACCGGTCCCGGGGTTCCGGGATAGATCCCAGACGACAGGTTCGCCGCCCTTGCTTCGTCTGGCAGTTCGGCCCTGAACAGACGGGCAATCTCTTCGAGCGAGGCGCGGGTGCGGTAGAGATTGCACATCAAACCTCTGTAACGTGGCGGACTGCGAAATCGCAATGTTTGCTAAAGGTCGCATCGAACTGAACTGCAAACGTCTGAATTGTGGGCGCACAACATTTTGGCAGCTTCGGGGCCGTTTGCAGACTGTCCGCTCTCGTGTCTGGATCTTGAAAAGCGGACGCTTCAATCTTTCTTGTGCGCTGGTGTTACCTGGATCTTTGGCTTTGCCATTTGTGGTTCCCTAGCGCCAGCCCCGTACCCGAGCCTCCTTCTCACCTTCCGCATCGAGAGCAGACCCCGAGGCCATCTCCTGCGCGAGCGCAAGTATCTCACCGTCGCCTGCACCTGCCATGCGGTAGTCGGTAGTGGCGCCTTCGCTACCTTCGCCGAGCACCTCTAGCCGCCAGCCCTCATCGTCACGGCAGGCGATCCCACCGCCCGCGCTGCCACTAAAGGCGCGGCAATACTGCCCCTCCTCGGTGCGGAAAGAAAGGAGGACGCGCGTTTCCTCTGCCGGTAACTGGCTCGCGACGAGAGTGTGTTCGAGTACCGCAGCCAGCTGTGTATCGGCATAGACCTCTGTCTCGTCGTTCGTGCCCGGCAGGAATAGTGCAAGCGCCAATGAGGCTGCCAGCGCCGGTCCGGCAATCCAGCCCCAGTGCGGTAGGCGCCGACGGGTCTCCCGCCGCTCGCGGGCGGCAGCGAAATCAGCCACATCTGGTTCCTGCGATTTGGCGAGCATCGCCACGAGCCGGTCGGGCACAGGTTGATCGAGCACCGGTGCATAGTGCTCGGCGAGCATCGCCTTGAGCGCCTTGTGCTGGTTCACCTGCCGCGCGAGGCCGGGATCGGCCGCCACGGCAGCGGCGATTTCCTCATCGCGTTCGTCGGACAGTTCCCCGTCGGCAAAGGCGGCGATGTCTTCCGGCGTAATAGTCACGTTGCTTCTCCAAGCATTGCCATCAAAGCATCGCGCCCGCGCACGAGGCGAGAATTGAGCGTGCCTACCGGACAACCGACGATCTCTGCGGCTTCCTTATAAGCATAGCCTTCGACCATCACGAGCAGTACGGCTTCGCGCTGGTCTCCGGGCAGTTTCTGCATGGCGCGATCGACATTGCTCAGTTCCACTGCGGCCTCCTGCGCGCCGTCTCCGCCGACCCTGACACCGGATTCCTCAGCGACGAAGGTTTGCATGCTGCGGGTCGTTTTGCGCCCCTCGTCGATCCAGATATTCCGCATGATCCGATACATCCAACTGTCGAGCCGCGTGCCTTCTTCCCATCGGGACCGGTTGGAGAGCGCGCGCTCGATCGTCATCTGGCAGAGATCGTCACCGTCGTGCGGGTTGCCGGATAGCCCGATCGCGAAGCGGCGCAACCGGGGCAACAGGGCCAGCAAGTCTTTCTCGAACGATGTATTCAGTGTCTCTGCCTTCCAGGGATTAAACGGACGAGTGCATGCGTTTCATCCATGCTTAATGCGTTTTATCTGATGAGCGAGACCTTGATGCGAATTTTCACTCTGCTTTGTGCCGGACTGGCCCTCCTCGCCGCGCCACTTGCTGCACAGGTCGCCTTGCCGCGCGTTCAGTTGCCGCAGGTGGGGCCGGTCGTGGGTGGAACGCTCGACACGCTCCACGAGACGCGGGCCGATTTGCGGCGCTCTATAGAGAGGCTCGCCCGTCAACGGCTCAGGACCATTGAGCGGCTGGTGCAGCGCAATCCCGACGCGATAGAACTCGATGTCGCAGGCGAACCCGCTCGGAAAGGCGAACTGCTTGTCATGGATGTCTCTGAAGATTCCCTCGGCCCCGCTCTCGACGCAGGGTTCATCCTGCTATCCCGCGAAGAGGTGGAGGGGCTCGGCCTGTCCCTCATGCGAGTGGGTGCTCCTGCAGGCATGGAACTGGCCGAAGCGCAGGAAACTCTCATCCGTCTCTTGCCAAACGCGCAAATCAGCGCGGACAGCCTCCATTTCCAATCGGGTAGCGCAGGCGGCCCCATACTCGCGGTCACGGCGCAGGGTTCTTCGAACAGAGCCGCTCCAGTTGGTATGATCGATGGTGCACCGGGAAGCTCGGTCAAGGTCGCGGAAACCCGCGGCTTCGCAGAGGGCGCGCCCTATCCCAGTCATCACGGCAGCTCAGTCGCGTCGCTCCTCGCCCACGCGGGAGCGGGCACGATCCGGGTTGCGGATGTCTATGGGACTGACAAGGCGGGCGGTAATGCGCTGGCGATGACGAAGGGCCTCGGCTGGCTGGTCTCGCGTGGCAGCAAAGTGGTGACGATCAGCCTGGTTGGCCCGCGCAACGCGGTGCTCGAAAGAGCGATCCGCGCAGCGCAGCGCAAAGGAGTGGTCGTCGTGGCTGCGGTCGGCAATGACGGTCCGGCCGCCCCACCCGCATACCCTGCTTCTATGAGGGAGTCGTGGCGGTGACGGCAGTCGACGGCAAGCGCCGTGCTCTGATTGAGGCCGGTCGTGCGCTCCATTTGGACTATGCCGCTCCCGGTGCCGACATTTATGGTCGCAATGCCAAGGGCAAGCGCATCAGGCTGCGCGGCACGTCTTTCGCTACTCCGCTGGTCGCCGCCCGCGCAGCGAATGCGATCGAACAAGGCCAAAACTGGCGCAGAGTGCTCGATGCCGAAGCAATCGACTTGGGGCGCAAGGGCGCCGACGATACCTATGGCAGGGGCCTGGTCTGCGCCACCTGCACAGGGCGCTGAAAATTTTTTCGACGCGCTTATGGATTAAGTGCCGCAGCCCACCCGTTTCCCTTTCGAACGGATGCACCGACCCCCTCGCATCCGGGATCGGAAAGGAACTTATGATGAAGTCTCTTCTACTTACCGCTTCGGCATTCGCTTTGTTTGCAGCCCCGGCCCATGCGCAATTACTGGGCGGCGGCGGTATCACTGGCTCACTCAATGGCACGGTCGGCTCGACGCTCCGCACGTCTGCTGAGACCCTGCGACCGGTAACCCGCAGCACGGTGCGCGGGGATGCCGCCACCCGCGGTAACCAGAATGTTGATCGAAAGAGCGGCAGCGTTGCCATTGACCGCAGCGTGGACACCAGCCTCGATGCAACTACCAATCAGTTGCTAGGCACTCCTGCCGGCGAGGCTTCTGGCACCGCCTCCGGCTCGGCTAATGCCTCGGGTTCGGGCACCGCAAATGCCCAGCTAATTGGCACCGATACTGTGAGCGGCGTCGTTGGCGATGGAGCAAGGAAGGCAAGCGAAACTGTTTCGACCGTAAGAGCCACCGCCACCGCCACCCCCGGCGTCGGCTCGGCCCGTGATAGAATCTCTGGCGCGGCCGACCAGGCTGGAAACGTAGCCGGATCGGCTAGCGGCGCGGCTTCGGGCGCAGGAATGATCGATAACGGTATGCTCGCCCTTGCAGGCAGTGGCGCCGCTCAGGGTGAAGGCGCCTTCGCGGTCGCCCCCGGCATGCCGGTCCAGATTCCCTCGGGCGAGCACCTCGGCACCGTCCGCGAGATCGTGGCAACGCGCAGCGGTCAAGTGCGACAGCTAATCATCGATACCAAGGACGGCCTCACTACCATTCCCGCCGGTAGCCTCTCGGCCAGCGGCAACGTGCTGATCGCTGGCCGTGCCAGCGGAACAGCATCCAACGAGCGTCCCGCTGAGGCAAGCGGCACCGAATAAGTCGCAGCCCCGGAAAACGGAGGCCGGACTCCCAGACGGGTGTCCGGCCTTTTCCCAACTCCTCGGCTTTCCCGCTCATCACAGCAAGACCAGCCGAAAACATCGGATCATGGAGCAATTCATTATGCGGATCGCGCAGCTAACTCTCATTTTCTCATGGTTGAGCTTTCCCGCAGTGGCGCAAGAAACCACCACGATCACAGACGAAAGGCAGGGTCCTGAGAGCGACATCACGTTGCTCGCCGGGTCAGATTACGTTTCAGGGGAGGTCAACGGTCAGGATTACGAAACGTTCGCTGCAAGCGCCGGTATTGCCGGGCAAACCGGCCGTTTTTCCTTCGCTGCCTCTATCCCCTATGTTGTCACTTCAGCTCCCGAAGAACTGATCGTCAGCAACGGCGGCGTGCTTGGAACTCCGCTGCTTTCGCAGCCATCGACGCAGACGCGTCAAAGTACCCGCGAGGGTGTCGGTGACCTCGTTTTGCAAGGCGGATACTCTGTACCACTTGGCAGTGTGAACGCATTCATTGGGGGAAATTTGAAAGTACCGACAGCCTCACGTGAGAAAGCGTTAGGCACAGGCAAGCTGGATTACGGCGTAAGCGGTCAGGTTTCTAGGCAATTCGGGAGAGCGATCCCTTTTGTATCTGCTAGCTATACGATGGTCGGTGAACCGGAAGGCTTCGATGTCCGCAACATTTTGAGCGGAAGTGCAGGCGCCCAATTTATTCTAGGCAGCTCGAGTTCGGTTACATTGGACTATAGCTACGACGAGTCAGCCACACGGAGTGTCGAAAACCACCAGTCTGTGGGCGTTGGCTTGGCTGCTGGCATTTCCTCTGATCTGCGACTGGGAATTGATGCGCGCGCCGGGTTGACTGAAGACGCTCCCGACGCACGAATAGGCGTAAGATTGGGTGTAGGGTTCTGATCACTAACGGCCTTTGGTATGCCAGGAGAGAACGAGAGGGATCAAAATGAGTTTGTCTTGCAACTCGCCAGCTACTGCCAACTTAGATGTTCCGTTTTTGGGCCGTTAGCGGACTGTCCGCACTTATCGACGAGAAATGGTGAAGCTGACATTGATAAGAATGCGTTGGGACTCGTTTCGGAAGGATGCGAGACCTTCGCATGAGAGCCACAGGCAAATGTGTCGATATTGAACCCGTAGAGATGCGCTTACCATGCAAACAAATCTCTTAAGCCCGATCGGATCAGCGTTGCAAAGCGGAGTGATCCCGTATCGAGAATTTATAGGCCTTCTCCAAGAGGGCCAATAAAGATATTGAGTTCGAATGTCTGGAAAACCTCAGGTAACCACATCTCCGCCATCTAAAACGGTGGCAGATATTGTTCAAAAGGCTCGCATTCCCTTGGTTGTGGCCGACCTTACGGTAACTGATGCGCCTTTGTGTCAGGTCAACGACGCTTTTGCAGACCTTACCGGCTACGATGAACAAGAGATTATAGGGCGAAATTGTCGCTTCCTGCAGGGTGAGCAACCTGCTCCAGCGGCTCAACGAGATGATATCAAAAGAGCAATCGACGGATTTCAGGAATCTCGGGGTATGCTCTTGAACTTCCGCGTCGACGGAAGTGCGTTCGCTAACTTCCTTTTCCTTTTTCCGCTGACTGAACCGGTTACCAATCGCAGGTTGATGTTAGGATCGCAGTTCGATGTCACGCCTCACATATCTCGAAATTTGGTGAACGAACGCCTTCACGAGCTCATCGACGTGGCAGGACCATTTCTGTCAGGAGCCAACGGAGACGTCTTGCTCAACAATTTCACTATCTTTTCTCGATCAATACACGCGCAGATCGAGGCGGGATTCCTGCGAGAGGACATCGAACGGCGTTTGGAATTCAGCGAGAAATAGCGATTGTCTCGGTTGTCTGCGAGACTGGGATATTCAACCAGATTTCCAGGCCGCTCGGACTCAGGTTTCTTTCAGCCTTGCCCTCGAGTTGACGGATTGTTGTGTCGATCAGGCGCGTTCCGAATCCTGATCGTTCCAAGCTTGGGTCGATTGCGATCGGATCATCAAGGCGTTCGATCCAACTGATGCGAAGGTTACGTTTCCCGCTTTCCGCGGACACAACTTCCCAATCAATTTTTATCGTTCCCCCACGTCCGCTCAGCACTCCGTATTTCGCGGCATTCGTCGCGAGTTCGTGAAAGATCAAACCGAACGACGTCGCCATCCCTCCTGGTAATATCACCGTGGTTTCAGGCAGTGTTACCCGTTCTGCTTGTTGACCGGCTACGCCACCCACCACATTTTCGACTAACTCGGCGAGATCCAGCCAATCATGAGCCTTCTCTCCCTGAGTTGCCGAGTGCGCGCGTGCCAGCCCTTCGATCCGATCACGCGTAATGGCAACAAGAGTGGGTACGTCATCGACGTTGCGTGCGATCAGGCCAATCATCGAACCGATCACGGCAAATAGATTCTTAACCCTATGGTTCATCTCTCGGATGAACAGATCTTTTGCCAGCTTCTGGCTGCGCTCATCGGTGATATCGGAGACTAAGCCCAGGCTGGTTTGTTTGTCGTCGGAGATGGTGATGCGACGGACGATTACGCCTACCCAGCGTTCGGCTTTACTGTCCCAGCCAGCGATCGGATACTCGCCGTGAAAATCTTCGCCGTTTTCCAGAGTCTGGCGGATGTCTGCCGCAATTTCGTCGGCCTTATGGCCGCTGACCGCCGAGAAAAGATCTTCGAGTGCCTTAACGGCGGTATTGCCCAATCCCAAGATTGCACGGGTTTTCTCGTCGGCCTCAACAAGGCCAGTCTGCGTGTCGCGATTCCAGACCCCGATTCCGCCGAGACCTAGAGCCATTCCCAATCGCTGAGATTGCCGGGTTAGATCGGCTTTTGCACGTGAAATGGCGCTCACGTCGGTGAACGTGAGGATTGCACCTGCTGTAGTACCATCCTCGCGACGATAGGGGCGGACAGAAAATTGCAGCGTATTGCCGTCGTCGTCCATATTCAACGTGCGCTCGACAACCTCACCATTGGCCACCGCCGCCTTGGTATCCTGCATGATAAGTTGGTCGGGAATGCGGTTTTCGATTTCCTCCAGACGGCGACCTCGATCCGAGGAGCGGAGAGCAAAAAGGTGCATTACGCGGTCGGTGAACTGGCGGATCCGGAACTCTTCATCGAGCACGAGGATGCCTAGTTCCGCAACATGGAGATAATTCCGAAGATCGTCGTTAGCGGTGGCCAACTGATCGATCTTGACCTTGAGTTCGTCATTGACGGTCGTCAGTTCCTCGTTGGTCGATTGGAGCTCCTCGTTCATCGACATCATTTCTTCATTGGAACTTTTCAACTCCTCGTTGACGGTTTCCAATTCCTCCACAGTGGAGCGCAAGCGGAACCGCATCGTCTGGAGTTCGTCCTCCAGTTCGGCCACATCGTCGCGTGGCTCCAAGTATGCGAAGTCGTCATCCATGTCGGCCTGTCGAAACCGCTCGGTGTCCAAGAAGGCGATCAAAAAGGTCCCGTCGTTCAGCGGATCTATCACCAAGTCGAATTTCTGGCTTCCGAATTCCGATTTTACCGTGACGTCGCGCTGCGCCACGGTCCTGCCCTTACTGCCCGCCTCTCTCATCCCTCGAGCGATCGGGGCCTTCAAGCCGCGCCGAACCAAACTCGACACCTGAGTGGGACCATCGTCTTTTCCCACTTCGAGGTAACGACCCAATCGGCCAGAGGCGCTTTTCAGATAACCACCTTGATCGACAATTATATGGGGCGGCGCAAACCGGTCGAGTATCCTCCGTTCCGCTTCCTCGAAATTGCCTTGAGATGGTTGGCCAGGCTTTGATGGTTTGCGCTGACGCATCCTGCCGCGATCGAGCGCCCGCGAGGAGATCGGCATTGGAACCATTCGAGACACGCTGTTGTCGCGTTTCCGGAACAATCGCATCCGCTGATCGACCGGGACAAACAGGTCGTCATGGCGACCAATGGATTCCGAAGGTCCAAGGAACAGGAACCCGCTCGGCTTCAGCGCGAAATGGAACAGCGGCACCAAAGACGCCTGCGAACGATCATCCATGTAAATGAGGAGATTGCGACAGGAAATGAGATCGAGACGCGAAAAGGATGGGTCCCTTATCAGGCTGTGATGCGAGAATCGCACCATGTCCCTGATACTGGGAGCCACGCCAATCATTCGATCGTGAGCCTCCGAGAACCAAGGCCGGTATTCTTCTGGAATATCCTCCAAAGTGCCCGCCGGGTAGACCGCTTCGCGTGCGATCGCGAGTGCATCGTCGTCGATATCGGTCGCGAAAATCTGCACATGGACACGCTTACCGAGCTTTTCAGCAGCAGATGCGAACATGATGGCTAGAGTGTAGGCCTCTTCACCGGTTGAACAGCCTGGTACCCACACGCGAATGGCTTCGTCGGGACTGGCCTGAGAGACCATGGGTTCAAGAACCCGGGAGCGGAGTTCCTCGAATGCGTCGGGATCGCGGAAAAACCGTGTCACATTGATCAAAAGATCGCGGAACAGCGCTTCGCATTCACCCTCATCAGACCGAAGACGATCAAGGTATTTCTCGCCCGATCCGATATTGAGCACCTGCATCCGGCGCTGGATGCGCCTGGCAAGCATGGTCGCCTTGTAACCCGAAAAATCGTGGCCAACGACATCCGCCAAATGCTCACAAATGGCCTCGAGATTTCCTTCGATAGCGTCCGATGCGCGGATAGCCTCGCCTCGTTCGACATTGTGCTGGAAGAAGCGTCTGGTGCGCTCCACCATTTCCTCCGGCTTTAGCACATGATCGACCATTCCTGTCCGGGCAGCCGATACGGGCATACCGTCATAGCGCGCTGTTGAGGGATCCTGAGCGATGCAAAGGCCGCCGTGTTCTTTCACGTCACGCATGCCCATCGAACCATCCGCTCCTGTGCCGGATAGGATAATGCAGGCAGAGTTTGCACCGCAATCACTGGCCATGCTCGTGAAAAAATCATCGATGGGACGCCGGATGCCTCGCGGTTCCGAAAACTCGGTCAGTGCCAGAGCCCCGTCCTTCACGAGAATGCCGTGCCCAGGCGGAATGACGAAGACCTTGTCAGGCTCCAGCTCGTCGCCATCGCGGGCCTGCTGAACGTCCAGGCCCGTTCCTCGCGCGATCAATTCCGCCATCATGCTCTGATGGTTTGGGTCGAGATGCATGACGACAACGAAGCAGAGACCGGTCTGCTGAATGCCATCGAAAACTTGTCTGACAGCTTCTAATCCACCAGCCGATGCGCCAATTCCCACCAAAGGCACATTTTTTGATGGATAATCGTCACCTTGCATGATGAGCTTTATCCCCCTGATTATGCTTGCCTTTGAGCCATTACACACCACTAGCTATCTGTCACCGGCTTTTTTGGATCCCTGAGCGGGGATGCATTCCTTAGGTAATCAGACTTTCTTGGAGCGATGGTGCCAGTATGCATGGTCGGCCGCTACCGATGCGGCCGACCATCCTGATAAGCTAAATCTCTGTCCGTTCTGCCAAAAGCAGTGCGTCCTCGACATCGACGCCAAGATAGCGAACTGTATTTTCGATCTTGGTATGTCCCAGCAGGATCTGGATAGCCCGGATGTTGCCCGTCGCACGGTATATCATCGCCGCCTTTGTCCGGCGTAACGAATGCGTTCCATACTCTGCTTTGCGCAGTCCGATCGCCGTTACCCATTCGTCGACAAGGCGCGCATACTGCCGTGTGCTCATATGCCCAGCCGGATCGACACGGCTCGGAAACAAGTAATCGCCTATCGAGCCGCCGCGGCGTTCAAGCCACGCAATCAACGTGGCTCGAACATCGGCGGTGAGTTCAAACTGAACCGGCCGGTTGGTCTTTTGCTGGATAACTGTAGCGCGATTGCGGATTTCAGCGCCTGCGACCACATCGCCGATCTTAATCTTCACTAAATCGCAACCGCGCAGTTTACTGTCGATCGCGAGATCGAAGAGTGCTTTGTCCCTCAATCGTCCTTCGCGATCCAGATGGAAGCGTACAGCCCAGATCTGCTTCTGGGTCAGCGGGCGCTTCGTGCCAACATTTTTGCCAGCGTTCCAAGCCGGACGATATCGCGTGGCTGCATCAAACCGTGAGTGTCCCATTTCTTTTCTCCTTGACCAACATTGGCCGGTGAAGAAACGATCGGGGTGTCACTGCTTGGGGGCCGATAGCTGTCTGTCTGCTTTTGGCCAAACTCTTCAAGAAGCAGACTTCGCGCTGACGATGTCCTGCGGATAACCGCGAAAGCGGCTCACAAAGGTGGGTTTTGCCCGAATGGTTCTGGGTCTTCAGAGTTCGATTGCTCCTCTATGACCGATGACTTTGCGGGCTAACCTCTGGCCCGCTTCCACGCATTCGTGAAGGTCTTTTGCCGACAACCATGCAGCAAGAAAACCACCATTAAAGGCATCGCCCGCTCCGCTCGTATCGACGACATCCACCCTCTTCGCGGGGAGAAGCTCGGGCTCGATCTGACCATCCGAGGCCAAGAAGCACCCTCTATCCGCAGCCTTCAACACGACCGTTCGATCATTTCCTGACCACCTTCGCGCGATTTCTACATCACTATCATGATCACCCCAAAGTTCGCGTTCGTCAGTATTTGTTGGAAGTCCGATCGAACAGGCTTCAGCAGCATGTTGGGACGTTCGACGCGCCTTTGAGATACTTGACCAGAGTGCTGGTCTGAAATTGCTGTCGTACGCTATTGCGCGGCCCGCCAAGCGCCGCGTGGTAGCTAGCTCGAGCAGGTGCTGTCGCCCTTCGTCTCCGATTACAGCCAGGGTAATCAAGCTGAAGTATACCAGGCGCGCATCTTTTGCCGCAGCTAGCGCGTCTGCGATGCCTTCCAATTGGAAAATCTCACGCGCTGCGCTCTGGTCGCGCCAATAAAGGAAGCTACGCTCTCCATTGGCATCGAGATGAATGGCGTAGATG
This sequence comes from Qipengyuania huizhouensis, assembly GCF_019711635.1. Classification (GTDB taxonomy): domain Bacteria; phylum Pseudomonadota; class Alphaproteobacteria; order Sphingomonadales; family Sphingomonadaceae; genus Qipengyuania; species Qipengyuania huizhouensis. The sequence goes on from NZ_JAIGNT010000001.1 coordinate 386,899, forward strand.
CCAGGATGGCGCGCGGGATGGCGCAGGACGAACCGGGTATCAATACCCTCGGCAGCCCAGGCAGATACCAGCGCATCACTAATCGGGTCTGTTCCGACAGCCGTCACGTAGGCAACATCATGGCCAGCGCGTGTAAGATGAATGGCTGTATTGAGCGTATCGCCGCCGTAGCGCAGGCCCGAGCCGCCTTCGCTGTGGTATTCCAGCATTGCCTCGCCGAAGATGAAGACTGTCATGCTCGCTTTCCTCGGCGCCTACCGCGCCAGCCAGCCGCCATCAACCGCCAGGATGTGTCCTTGCACGTAATCGGCGGCGCTGCTGGCCAGGAAGACGGCCGCTCCACCAATATCGGCCGGGTCGCCCCATCGGCCTTCGGGAATCCGTTCGAGGATTTGCCGATTGCGCGTTTCGTCTGCCTGAAGCGCGGCTGTATTGTTCGTCGCGATATAGCCCGGAGCGATGGCGTTGACGTTTATGCCTTTAGGCGCCCATTCGTTGGCCATGAGTTTGGTCAGCCCACCGACGCCGCTCTTTGACGCCGTATAGCTCGGCACCCTGACGCCGCCTTGAAAGGTCAGCATACTGGCGATGTTTACAATTTTTCCCCGCTGACCGGACTGACTGGCCCAATCGGTCATTTGCCGAGCAGCTGCCTGAGTCAAGAAGAAGAGAGCCTTCAGGTTCACGTCCATCACCGCATCCCAATCTTCTTCCGAGAAATCGAGTGCGTCGTTACGGAGGATAATGCCTGCGTTGTTGACGAGGATGTCGAGCCGGCCAAACGCTTCGACCGCCTCTTCGACGATACGGTGACATGGTTCGATCGAGGAAAGGTCGGCCATGATTACGTGCGCCCTCACGCCCTCGGCCTCCACCAACGATCGTGTGGTTGCCGGATCGCTTCTGGCGACGATGACCACATCGGCCCCGGCCTTTGCGAGCGCAACGGCGATGCCCTGACCAATGCCGGTATTGGCACCGGTGACCAGCGCGACGCGGCCATCCAGCGCAAACGGATTGTCCTTCATTTCGCTTCCCTCAATCTTCTGGATTTCACAGGCTGCGAAGATAATCGTTGATGGCATCGTCCTTCGAATTTGCGTAGAACAAGTCGGCGAACTTCTCGCCCGCAATAGCGCTTTTCAAGAGTTCCTGGTCGACCGACTTCAAGACCGTAAGCATATCATGGCAGGTCTTGGCTTTGAGCTCCGCGAGAACGCCGCGGTTTTTTTTCATGATAGCCGCCCGCTCCTTAGGGTAGCCCACCCCGCTCTCGCCTTCGAAGAGCTTGCGGTAGCAATCCTGAAGGTTGAGTTCGGCCGCCCAGCCGAATCCCTTGGCGTAGGGCATTGCGATCGCGTTACCGTCGTTAATTTGCGCGAACAGGAAAGCGTCAGTCGGGTCAACTATGAGACCGCAAAACACACCCGGCATGGCGTTGGCGGCAAGCATGGATCCAGACCCCGTGCCGCATCCCGTGACCACGAAATCAGCGGCCCCCGAATTGAGCAGGATACCTGTCAGCAAGCCGACCATAGGATAGGTGACCTGCGCATCGTCGTCGGCTGAATACATGCCGTAATTGTGAACATCGTGACCCAGCGGCTCGACTACGGTGGTCAGCGCATCATGGATAATTCCGTTCTTCGCGGCCTGGCTGTTTTCATTGATGAGCGCAATTTTCATGGCTTCTCGCTTTCCGGTTCAAATGCTGCGGCCAAACGGCCGTTTCGCATATTAGGTAACCGGTGTCATTACTGAGGGCAAGTGCTTTCTTGAGGCGTGTTCTGACAAGATTATCGGGCGGCCGGTGGGACGACCGAAGAACGCTCAATCAGAACGGATGGCAACAGCCACCGAGCATTGGCCTCCACATCGTCAGGCGCGATGAGTTTAAGTGCTGCGGTGCGGGCCATATCAACAATGGGCCAGTGCACGGTGGTCAGCGACGGCCAGACATGGCTCGACAGGGGAGTGTCGTCAAAGCCAACTATGGAGAGATCTTCCGGGATAAGGAGCCCGCTACGCCTTGCCGCTATCATCGCACCGATAGCCATCTCGTCATTGCAGGCGAAAATGGCTGTCGGGCGATCGGCCATTTCGACCAGCGATTGCCCCGCGGCGACGCCTGATTCGAAGGTGTAGCTGCCGGGCCTAACCAGAGCCTCGTCCAGTTTCAGTCCGGCGCTGTGCAAGGCTTCCTCAAATCCCGCACGCCTCTCCTGCGGCGAAGTGAATCCCTTGGGCCCCTCGATGATTGCGATGCGCTGGTGCCCCTTCTCGATGAGATAACTTACCGCTTCGCACACCGCTTCTCGGTCGTTTGAGCTCACCGTATGCTCGGCTTCGTCAAGTCGCACAGAACCCATCCGCACATACCGGCAGCCGAGGTCATCGCACAGCCGCGCAATCTCATCGTTCTCCGAGACCGGAGGAAGCAGGACTACGCCGTATGGCCGCTGGCGCACGAGAAAGTCGCGGATGTCGTCGGTGATATTCGGCGAATTGCGATCGACCGGCTTCACCATCAGATTGAAATCGCTTCCCGCGAGACCTTCCAGAATGCCCTGCTGCACATTCACGAGAAATTGTGCGTTTGGATTGTCATGAATGGCAGCGATGACGAAATTGCGCCGTAGCGCAAGAGCGCGGGCCTGGGGGTTGGGGACGTAGCCAATGTCCGCAATAACCTGTTCCACGCGCTCGCGAGTCTTTTCGCTGAGCAGCGGGGATTTGTTTATTACGCGACTGACTGTCTTCTTCGAGACCTCGGCAATACGCGCCACGTCATTGATTGTCGGTTTGCTGTCACTGGCCATAACTTCCCTTATGGAAATGCGTGGCGCTGGCCAAGTACCGCGGTGTCATAAGATGCCCGGTAACCACAGCGACAATGCAGGCACGAAGCTGACCAATACCAGCGCTGCAAGGAGCGTGAGATAGAAAGGCCAGATGCTGCGTACCATTTCGGCAATCGGCAGTTTGCCGACAGCGGAGCCTACGAACAGCACAGAGCCGACCGGCGGCGTCACCAAACCGATACCAAGGTTCAGCATCAGGATGATGCCGAAGTGCACCGGGTCCACCCCGCTTGCCATCGCAACGGGGAGGAAAATTGGCGTCGTGATGACGATAAGCGGGGCCATGTCCATGAAAGTACCGAGCAATAGAAGCATGACATTGATAATAATCAGCGTCAGCAGCGGATTGTCGGTCATGACCCCGATTAGACTGGCGAGCGCCGCCGGCACCTCGAGCAACGCAAGGGCAAAGCCGAATGCGGTCGCAGCTGCGATGATGAACAGGACCATGGCCGCAGTGCGTACCGATTTTTGTGCGGCTTCCCATGTGCCCTTGAGGCCAAGGTTGCGATAGACGACCGTGCCGACGACAACCGTGTAGAGCACTGCGATGGCCGAACTCTCTGTTGCCGTGAATATGCCCGAAAGTATTCCGCCCATGATGATGACCCCTGTCATCAGGCCAGGCACTGCATAAAGGCATGCGCGCAAAAAGCTGCGCCAACCGGGAAAACTACCTTTGGGCAAGTTACGTTTGCGGGCCACCAGCCAGGCGGTCAGCATCAGCAATCCGCCGGTCAGAATTCCTGGCAGGATCCCCGCGAGGAACAGGTCGCCGATGGAGACGCCAACACCGGATGCAGCAGCATAGATAATCATGTTGTGGGATGGCGGTATGAGCAAGCCGACCACTGCCGCTGTTACCGTGACATTGACCGAATAATCGCGGTCGTAGCCCTTCTCGTCCATCAGCGGCACCATGGTCGAGCCGATGGCCGACGCGCTAGCTATAGCCGAGCCGGAAACCGCGCCGAACATCATGCTCGCGCCGACATTGACAAGACCCAGTCCGCCGCGCACCCGCCCGAATGCGGCATCGGCCACACGCACCAGCCTTTCGGCTATCCCCGAGCGGTACATGAGGTCGCCGGCGAAAATGAAGAAGGGGATAGCCATTAGCGTGAAGACGCTGATACCCGCCGCCATCCTCTGCACCGCGACGATGAGTGGAATGTCGATGAATGCAAAGGTCGCCAAGGCAGCCCCGAACAGGGCGAAGGCTACCGGCACGCCGAGGGCAAGAAGGACGAACAAGACGCCGAAAAGGACAAGGATTTCCATCAGTTGGCTTCGGCGATGCGCACGCGAATTCGTCCGATCGAGAACAGGATGATGAGTGCACCCGTCACTGGAATGGGAATGTAGGCGAAAGCCCGGCTGATCCCCAGCGATGGTATGACATGGTCACGCACCAGCCAGATGAGCTGCGCTCCAAATAGGAGCAGGACCAGTCCCATGACCGCAATCAGCGCATGGATGCTGATGCGCAAGCGCCTCCTGGTGCCTGGAATAAGGCGTTTTTCGAAGATCTCGATGCGGATGTGGAAGCGCTCCCAAACACCCGCGCCAGCGGCAAGGAAAACATACCAGATCATCAGCAGGAGAGCGGTTTGCTCCGACCATGAAGGACTGCTTTGCAGAACAAAGCGACCGAAGACTTGCCAGCCAACAACCAGGGTCATAAGAATGAGCCCTGCCGCGCCCAGCTTCACGAGGATGCCTGCAATCCGCTCCATCATGTCACGCCACCCACTGCCTGGATTTGCTTCACAAGGTCGCGTTGTTGCGGGGTTGTCAGAAACTCAGCCCACATCCCGCGCATCCTTTCTGCGAAGGGCGCGGGTTCGATTTCGTTCACTTCGACTCCGGATTTCATGATGATTGCCTTGCTTTTGGCGACCTGCGCATCCCACAAATCCCGCATATACGGGACGCTCTGTTTCGCCGCTTGGCGAATAAGTGACTGATCGCTGGCCGATAGCGTATCCCACCGGCGCTTCGACATTACGAAGACCTCGGGAGCGAGCAGGTGGCGTGTAAGGCTGTAATAGCGCGCAACTTCGAAATGACGTCCGCTTTCGAAACTGGGCCAATTGTTCTCCGCACCATCGATCACGCCTTGCGCCAGGCTTTGGTAAACCTCGTCTAGCGGCATCGGCACCGCATCGGCGTCGAGTGACTGGACCATAGCGATATAGAGGTCCGATCCAGGCACTCGAAGTTTGAGCCCACGCATGTCGTCCGGCGTCCTGATCGGGCCGCGCGTGTTATAGAAACTGCGGGCGCCAGAATCGTAGAAACACAAGCCGATCAGACCGTGCGGCTCTAGCGAGGCGAGGATTTCCGCACCTATGGGACCGTCGAGCGTGCTGCGCATGTGCTCTGTCGATGTGAAAAGAAAGGGCAGCGCTGCCACACGCGTAAGGGGCTCGATGGAATTCAACGGTGCGAGATTCACGCGATTGAAGTCAAGTCCGCCGAAAGTGGTAATCTCAAGTGTGTCGCGCTCATTGCCGAGCTGCCCGCCGGCATACATGCGCAGCGATAGTCTGCCACCCGTCGCCTGCTCGAGCAATTCGCCAAAATGTACAACCGCCTGGACCGTGGGATAATCGAATACATGCGTGTCTGTCGCCGTCAGAACGCCTCCGCCCAGTCCGCGCGAGCAGCCGGCTGCTAAGGCGGCCGCACCGCCCGCTAGCACGGCTCGACGCGAGGCCTGCATGTTAGCGAATACAGTCGTCATACGACAGGTTTTGCCTGGACCAGCTCGAGACGCAACTCTCCGAACCTGCCGAAATCGAGCTTCGAGCTTGCGCCGATGGTCGCTTCATGCACACCGGTGATGGCACCCGTGGAAATGTAAGTCCCTGGAGGAAGCGCAAAACCAAGACGTTCGGCAAGATCGAACAGAAATTTCCTCGCCGCTTCGACATCGCCACATAACGCTGATACTTCGCGAGCGGCTACTTGCTCATTGTCGATGTGGGCTGTGACTGTCACCGGCTCGCTTTCGTTTAGCCATTCTTCAATCTCGGAACCAATCAGCAAACCGTTGTTATTGCCGAAATCGCTGATGACCGCCGTAGGCCCAAAATCGTTGATGGCCGGTATCGGACTGCTGGCGATTTCCGCCCCTATGAACAGCTTGTCTTCGCTTCGCTTGCGGCCAATGCGGAGGACGAATTCCGGTTCGATTGCAGCAAAGCCAGCGGAAAATACCGGCATCCTTGCAGCGCGTTGTTCATTAGCATGGACTACCGAACGGGCAAAAACGGGGCCTGCGAGGCGCGTTTCATTGAAGTGCTCGACGTAGTCTGCCGGCACGCCGCCGACTTTCCAGCCAGCCACAGAGTCCGGCCACTCCGAAATCGAATGATGCTGGATGGCGTAAGCGGTGTCGAGGTCGTCGGGAAGGCCGGGAGGGGGGCCGGGCAAGGCCGACCCTGCCAGCCTTGCCCGGGTGAGGATAGCCGAGGTCTCCAGCGCCCGTGCCGGGAGGATTGTTAGCTTACTTCTCATCGGCCCCACTCGGTTCGGCGGTTTCAGAACCTGCCCCGAAGGCCGATGAAATACCGTGCGCCCGAATAGTCGGTCTGAGCCAGGCTGTCGGGAGTGGGGCGATAGAAGACGTTGGGTTCGTCGAGGATATTCAGAGCTTGGAAGCGCATCTGAACACCGTCCATCAGATCCATACTCGCCGAAAAATCGAGGAAGCCCTGATCTTCGGTGTACCGGTTCGCGTCATTGCGGAACGGCTTGAAATAGTCCGATCGCCATTTGTAGGCCAGCCGGGCGGAGAAAGGACCGGTTTCGAAAAACACGGTGCCGTTGAGGCTATGCTTCGAATAGCCCGGAATATTCGCCGGCTGGACGTAATTTGCCAAGGGTGCTTCCGTAGCCGTTCCATCGATGCGGATTGGGATCGTGGTTGGGTCGGGAAATTCGAAGTTCGAATCCGCGTAATTGTAACTGGCGAGAAAGCCCAGGCCGAAGTCGAACTTGTGCTGGAGCGTGGCTTCGAAACCGTAAAGGTCACTCTTGTCGTCGGAATTGGCCGTGCGGGCAATCGTGACCGGAGTCGAAACGCCGTCTACGAGCAGGTCAATGCTGGTGACATCGGTTTGGAAGCCGGTCTGCAGGCTCTTGTAATAACCTGCGACGGCCAGTGACGTGGTTGGCGAGGCGTACCATTCGAAGGAAATGTCGCCGTTCCACGATTCCAGCGGTTCGAGCAAAGGGTTGCCACTGGCCGTTATGGCCCTGCCGACATCCTCAAAATCGTCGTCGCTGAATGACAGCGCGGCGGACATCGCTTCCTGATCGGGCCGCGCTATGGCGCGATAGGCTGCAAGGCGCAGCAAGACATCGGGATCGAGTTCGAAGATGATGTTGGCGCTTGGCAAGAAGTTCCAGAAGTCGTTGGTCTCTGTGTTTACGACAGGTTCGCCTATCGGGTTCACGATAACCGTGCCAGGTTCCGAACCGGGCGACGTTTCGACCGCGCTGCTGATGCCGATGGAGGTGATTTCGGTGCGAACCGCGCGGAAGCCGACGTTGCCGCGTGCAGGTGAGCCGAACATGTCGGTGTCGAAGTTCGCCTGAACATACCCCGCCCAAGTCTCCTCGGTGACATCGGTATCCTGCGGTGAAATCGTGGAGCCGGTCGGAAGTCCTGCATCGTCGCTACCGGTCAGCGCCGCGAATAGCTGTTGCGCGTCCCAAGTAGCGAATGTCAGCCCGCGCATCGGGCTGTTCGACCCTGCATAAAGGTCGCTGACGAGGAAATTTCCTTGCCGCGCGGCAATCGCTTCGTCGCTGTCATAGCCGTTTATGAGATCGACCGTCTCGTCGATACCGTCATCGTGGAAGCGCTCGCGCTGCGCCCAGCGTGCGCCCACCTGGAGCGAGTTGAAGGATCCGTCCATCTCGTAAAGCCCGTCGAGGCGGAAAGCGAGGATGCTGTCGTCGACGTTCTCGAGACGACGACGCGCGCGCGCACCATTGTCGTAGAGGTCATGATTGTCGAGGTCGAACATCAGGCCAGTATCTTCTTCGACGTCCGAAACATCGGTCAGGATGAGGTTCGGGATGTTATAGCCACGCTGATCGAGCTCGTAGAGCACGCGGTCATTCGTCCGAATGCGCATGTCCTTTTCATCCTGCCTGCGCTTGGTCTCGGAATAGCCTGCATCCGCAGTCAGCACGAGACGGCCGTTGGTCCATGAAATGTTGCCGCCAAGACCAAGGTATTCCTCGGTCCGCTGGCGCCAGACAGATTGGTTTTCGAGGCGCGTCTCGCCGCTCCAATAGAGCAGCGCGCCGGCGTCCGAAACTTCCAGCGGCACTATGTCGCGACGTCCGTCGGCGACGACGAGATTTGCGCGTTCCTCGACATCGTCGCGGAAAGAATATTGTGCATCGAGGTTGATATCGAGGCTGGGCGAGGGCTGCCACTGGATGGCGCCCATAATGGCGTCCCGGTCCGCATCAGCAGCCTGCGCTCGGTAAATATACTGATTTGAAACAAGATAGAAATCGTCGCCTGCGGCACCGGTGGGGTTGCCGACATCGTCGAATTCGAAATCACAATTATTGCTCTGTCCCATGCCCTCGACGGTGTTGCAGGGGCGATAGGTCGAGCTGGAAGTGTAGATATCTTCAGGTGCGTTATCGTTGCGCATCTGCCCACCGATTGCGATTCCGAGTTCGCCGCCGCCGAGATCGAACTGGTCAATATAGGACGCAGTCAGTCGCGTGCTGAGGCCGCCGCTACCGACGACGCGATCTTGATAGGGGCTGAGCCCGACGAGACCCTGCACCTGCAGCCGCTGCTTGCCATAATCGACCGGCCGCAGGGTTTGCAGTTCGATGATGCCAGACACGCCGCCTTCGATGAAGCTCGCTTGCTGCGACTTGTAGATGATGGCGCCATTTATGAGTTCGCTCGGAAATTGGCCGTAGTTTACGTCGCGCCCGTCGCTGCCCGACGATACCTCACGTCCGTTGAAAGCCGATGAACCCAGGAAAGCGCCGAGACCGCGAACGGACAGTTCCGAAGCGCCGCCTTTGAATCGGTCCGAGGTCACGCCGACGATACGCTCCAGCGTTTCTGCAACCGAGAGGTCAGGCAGGTCACCGACATCTTCACCCACGATGGCATCGCCAATAACGTCGAGTTCGCGCTTCGTTTCGAGCGAGTTCTCGATGGTGCGCGCGATTTCTCCGGTGACCACAATGGTATTGTCGTCCTGCAATGCCTCTTCGACCACGTCGGTGTCGTCGTCCGGCGGTGCAACCTGCGCCAATGCAGCGGCGGGCGTCACGGCTATGGCTGACGCGAGCAGGGCGCTCTTGATTGTATACATATTCAGGCTTCCAGCGTGAGGCTGGGAAATGACAAAGTTGCGCATTGGGTCTCCCTCCCGATGGTGTAGCGGCTTTTCACAATTCCGCGATGGCGCCATTTTGACACCGGTTACCTAAATTATTGACACCGGTGCCATTGCGCGTCAATGACTCTTTTGCAAAAGAGGTAAGGGGAGTGGATTTTATGTCGCGACTAATAGCCAAATTACTGAAAAATAGCGCATTTGCAGTTAGCTTTCCGGCACTTCTCGCTGGCGGACAACCGCTTTCTGCGCAAATATTGCCCCCGATCCTCGATGAAGGTGACCGAGAGGCGGAGAATTGGCTGCCGGACTTTTCCTATGCAGGATTCGGATCTGGCATCGCTGCAATCCCCCATGTGGCGAACGAGTTGCGGGTAGATGATTTCGGCGCCCGCCCGGATGATGAGATAGACGATACCAAGGCCATCGAAGCGGCGATCGCCGCTGCAACAGAGCAGGAGGGTCCCGTTCGTGTTCAGTTTGGTCCGGGGCGCTATTTGCTAAGCGACATCTTGTGGATTGAGAAGAGCGGTATCGTCCTGTCTGGTATGGGCTCGGGCGTTGGCGGAACTGAGCTTTACATGCCTCGCCCACTCAATCAGATTGATGATGGCGGCGCGCTCGACGAGTTGCGTACCTATTTGGTCAAAAACGACAAGCGCGAGCGACAGAAGAAAGCCAATCTCGACACGCTCTTCTCGCCCTGGAGCTGGAGCGGTGCCTTCATCTGGACCCGCGTGCCTGAAGGCCGACACGCAACTTACCTCGAGAGCCACGACAAACCCATAGGCAAGCTGTCGGACATCACCGCCGGCCAGCGGGGCGAACGGGTTCTGACTGTCGCTGAAGCCAGCCGACTTTCGGTCGGTGATGTCCTTCAAATCCACTGGCACAACCGGGCAGGCCCGGACGGTCCGCTCATCCGTGAACTCTATGGCGAAACCGAAGAGGAAATCGGTTCACGGCACTGGGAATTGCCCGACCGACCGCTGGTTCGGCAGGCAACGCAAATAGTGCGTATCGAAGGCAATCGCGTGACGATTTCTGACCCCCTGCTGCACCCCGTCAGCGCGGCGCTGCCAGCCTATTTCGCGAGTTGGGAGCATCTTTCGAATGTCGGCATTCAGGACATGGCCCTTACCTTTCCGGAGAACCCGTTTTTCGGCCACCACAACGAAGCTGGGTATAACGGGATCTACTTCACTGGCGTGCACAACGGCTGGGTCCGCAACATCACAATCACGAATTCCGACAGTGGTGTCCTGACCGATGACCTTGCCAACGTCACTATCGCGAACATAGTCACAAAGGGCAATCATATGGCGCATTACAGCGTCCATATAGGGAATGTGCACAATGTGCTGGTCGATGGCCTGACGATACGCAATCCGACAATTCACGCTCTCAGCTTCAATACGCAGGCAACCAAATCGGTTTACAAGGATGCCGTGGTTTGGTCGCGCCCGAGCCTTGACCAGCATGCCGGGGCTAACCACCAGAACCTTTATGACAATGTTACGGTCCACCTGACTCCCGACCGTACGGCTAAAGACGGTACACCGATGTTCGATCTCTATAAGGCGGGCGGCGCCGGTTACTGGAAGCCCGGCCATGCTCGCTACAACACGACATGGAACCTGAGGATCATCGTCGACGGAGGGGTGGCGCCAGGCGAACCTCTTACGATTTATGCGGGCTCTGAAGGACCCGATGCACGGATAATCGGGTTGCACGGCAATCGGCCGCTACTGTTGGATCATACGCCCACCCCGCACGTCGAATGGCTGGGCAAACCGGTTATGAACGCGCCCTCGCTCTACGAGTTCCAGCGGCAGCGCCGGCTCGAAAGCGCCGAGTAATACACCGCTCGGCCGCGCTTCGCGTCAGTGGTGAAAGGTGGAAAATATGCGTAAGCGGCTTCGTGCATGGGGTCGCCCAACGCTTCCTTGTTTCGACCGTCGCGCCCCGAATCCACTGACGATGCCGATCGTCTACGAAAGTATCTGGCCCGTTACGATGCTATTTGCGACCAGATCCGCTGATGGGTCGCTAGCTGCCCGTTTCGGCACAATCGCTCTAAAAGCTGCCATTCCGCTTCCGACGCCTTTGCGGTCGTTCGCATCACTCTTCTGGCCATGGACCTTGGAATGGCGGTCCTTCGCCGCGACGGAACAGTATTTCTTGGCGGGCTATGGGTGTGAAGCCCGATATATCGGTCGTCCAAAGTATCCCTCTGTCTCGCCATGCGAATGAAAGAGCCTCTGCCACGCGTTGCTGGAGGCCTGCACTAACGCTGGGGTCGCATGCGACGGCGACGAGGTCAGATAGCGCCTCGTCGAGTGAGGTGATCATTCCGGCGGCGTAGTCCCGTTCCCACTCTTCCGACTCCGGACTTCGGAATATCGCCAGCGCCTCCATTGGGGTTTTTGGGACAGGGTGCATCGATCGTTTCTCCGATCCTGACTTAAATGGAATGGCCCGAAATAGCCCGACAGCCTTTAACATTCTGAAACGCCGGCTTCACACTGCGAACTTGCCGATTGTCTCGGGTGCCGCGGTCACTAAATCCGGACCTTCCGCCAGCGACGCCGAAGCGGTCATCAGGCGGCAGAGCGAAGGATCAAACCTCCGGAGGATATTCGTAGACTTCCGCAGGAGCGTGTGCGCTTAGTCCTGGCACGGCTCCGTCGATTGCGGTGCAGCCGCTTTTGGGAGGGATGCAATGAGACATTTCCTATTTCTGACTGCCGCAACGATGGCACTCGCGACAACGCCCGCGTCAGCCTCATGGCGCGCCGCCAACGCGGAAGTCGAGGCGGCAGCGAAAACACCGCGCATCGCGGGGGCCCTGGAAGCAACCGAACGGATGGATCGGGCCATCTTGGAGCGCGACAAGGATGCTTTCTCTGCCATCTTCGCCGAAGATGCGGTGGTCAACAATCCGTTCAATCGCATCGCGCGTAAGTCGGACGCAGAGCAAAACTTGGAGACCGGGCTTATCCATTACGAAACGCTCGAGCGGACGATCGAGTATGCGGCAGCGCGTGGCGACCATGATGTCGTTTTGATGGGCGTCGAAGTCTTGACACCGGTTGGCAAGGCACGGTTTGCGGGCGAGAAAATTAGTCGGCGCACCACCGAAGTTTGGACCAACGAGAGCGGCGAGTGGAAACTCGCGATCCACCAAGCAACGATCTACCGAACAGACTAAAGCACGCTGCAAACGAGAGCCAATTGCCACCCCTTAAGTCGCCATAGACCGAGCTGATGCACCGGAACGGCGGACGGTCCGCTTTTGGGAGTTTGGACTTCGGCCTCTTATGTCCAGAATGGGGGCGCAAAGCTGCCAACGGCTAGACCGGCCTTTCATACCAGACAGAGGCGACGCCATTCTTATCACGCGCCCATAGGCAGCCGCAGTACTGGCAACACTTCACTCCTGTCTTCGGTGCTATCGGAGGCAAGCGAAGCAGTTCGTCTGGTAGAGCATCCCGTTGCGAAGGAGAGGCTGCGCGGCAGTGTTCGCTTGGACATGTCATCCTATCATCCTTTGTAACTCCACCAGTCCGGCCACCGAACTTTGTGCGGTGTACGTGTCGCCATCCAAACCTCCTGCTGCTCGTCGACCGTCAGCTTCCGGTCGCCCATACGATCAAGCGCCTTCTCGACGATCCATGGATTGAGTTCCCACCGCACCCGGTCCTCGTCGGTCGGGTATTTCTTTTTCGCGATACCGAGCGGCTCAAGAATGGAGTCCATGCCAAGTCCGACCATCTTCAAAATGATGACCTCGAGCATTTCGTGATCCTCGCCGCGGCTCGATCGCGCCTTCTCGATTGCTTCGAGAGATGATCGCGCAGCCGCGCTGTCTCCAGCGAGCCCCTTCTGCGTAAGTGGAAGAAGAAAGGCTTCGGCCGCAGTGACGCGCCGCTTGCGGCCATCCTCTTTGATGGTCACCATCTGGCCGAGCACCGTATCGTGTGGGATTTGGCGGTGGCGATTACGCGGGCGACCACGAGGGTTTCCGGAGCAACCCTTCTTGAACCGCTTGGAGGCAGGAGGATTGCCATAGCCGACCGGCTCTTGCGCGTTCATGCTGCCGGCCCCCGTGGCCAGCGCAGGGTTTCGGAGTCGGAAGTGAAGAACTTGATATCATCGACATCCTTCTTCTCGAACCTTCTTCGCCCCGGTCGACTCAGCGCTGCCTGCGTTGCCCAGGCCTGTAAAAACCATCGTTTGCCGTTCATCCCTGGATCTGGCCGTGCGATATCGAGAATGCGCATGGCCTCGCTCGCATTGTCCGAAGTGTAGTGTGCTTCGGCTTTGATGTTGCGCGGTGCCGGAGGATTTTTCTTCGCCAGCACCGCCTCGCGCTTCTCGATCATCTTGAGCACTTTGCGGATCGCCATCCGGCTTCCGCCAAGTGCAGCCTGGTAGGTCTGCCATTCTAGTGCCTCGTCGACCGTCAGCTCGCGCTCGACGCCGTTCTGAGTGACCGTCAGCGACTTCTCGATGATGATGTCGAAGGCCGAGTTATGCGGACGTCGCGCTTTGGGTCGACCGTTTGGATTTCCCGACTGGCCCTTCTGAAACCGGCCGTTGCTCGCGCGGCTCATGCGGCAGCCTCGTCAGGCGCCTCGCGGTGGACGAGCACCGGCTCCTTGCCGGTGATCTCGCTCCAGCGGGTCAGGGCCAAATCGATATAGGCCGGATCGATATCGACGCCGCGGAACTTGCGCCCCACACGTTCGGCAGCGATCAAACTCGTGCCCGAACCAAGGAAAATGTCGAGCACCAGCTCGCCCTGCTTCGTCACATCGCAGACGGCGTCCGCCACCATCGCGACCGGCTTGACGGTAGGATGAAGCGCAAGGTCTTCGCGCCGCGAACCGCGCATCGAATTCACCGAGGCGTAATCCCAGACATTGGTGCGATTGCGGCCATGCTTGCCAAGCTCGACACAGTTGGTGTGAGGGCTGTCGCCGACCCGGTAGACGAACACCATCTCGTGTTTGGAGCGATAGAGCGAGCCCATCCCCGCATTGCTCTTGTTCCACACGCAGATGTTGAGCAGCGTGTCGTAAACACTTCCAACCGACGCCGTGACGTCGTCCATGTGGCGCCAGTCCATGCAAACGAAATGGATAGCCCCTTCGCGTGAGACCTCGGCGCAGGCGCCAAGCGTATCTGTCAAAAAATCGCGGAACTCGCCTTCGCTCATTTCGCCCGAGGCCATGGCAAACTCGCGGTGCCGACCTTTAGAATTGGCGTGCCCGTTGATCTTCACGTTATAGGGCGGATCGAGAAATGCACAGTCGATTGCGGCACCATCGCCGATCACGCTGCGCAGGAAATCGACATCGCGGCCATCGCCGCAGCCGATGCGGTGCTCGCCAAGCTGCCAGATGTCGCCGGACATAACCCGAACTTCCGTCGGCACCTCCGGAATAACCTCGTCGTCGGGATCCTGGTTCTCGGTAAGCACGACATCGATTTCGCCCGCGGAGAACCCGGTCAGCGACAGGTCAAGATCGATCTCTGGAAGCGACAGGTCGGCGAGCTCAAGCTTGAGGATCTCCGTATCCCAGCCTGCATTGAGCGCGATCTTGTTGTCCGCAAGGCGCAGCGCCTTCTTCTGGGCTTCGGACAGACCGGCCAGCTCGATGACGGGGACCTGCTCGAGCCCCATCTGTTTGGCTGCGCGCAGGCGCCCATGTCCGGCGATGAGATTACCTTCGGGATCGGCCAGGATCGGGTTGGTGAACCCGAACGCGGTGATCGAGGCGACGATCTGCTCGATCTGCCTCTTGGGGTGCGTCCTCGCATTGCGGGGATCAGGAGTGAGCTCGGATAGGTTCCTGTAGGTGACCTGGAGCGCGCGGTCGGCAGTGTGAGGTGCCAGCTCTTGCGTGGTGCCCATGGAAGAACAATAAGGGAACGCAGAACGCGCAACAAGCATACGCTCGGATTTAATGGGGATTACTCTTGGATAATTTGCGACTGGACTGTCACGACAAGTCGAGCATTGGTGGTCCTGCGCCCGGCAAGCCGGGCTTCTCTGGGTAGCGGTGACATTCTGTCGCCGCACAACTGGAGAAGAACCATGACCACCAAGACCCCGACCAAGCTCGATCAGCTCGAGAAGATGCTCCTGCGCAAAAGCGGTGCCAGCATCGCCGAGATGATGAAAGCGACCGGCTGGCAGTCGCACTCGGTGCGCGGTGCAATGGCAGGCGCGATTAAGAAGCGCGGGCTGACGATTGCCTCGGAGAAGACCGACGGCGTGCGCCGCTACCGGGCTGGGAAGGCAGCATGAGCAGCGTTGTGGAGCACCTCGTGTCCGAGATCGAAGGGATGGGTCTCGAAGCGTTACGCAAAACCTGGAGGGAACGTTACGGCGTCCCTCCCCTCTTGCAGTCCACATTGATCATGCGCCAGCTTGTAAGCTGGCGCGTGCAGGCCGAGGTGATGGGCGGGCTTGACACTACGACGCGCCGGGCTCTTGCGCGCTCGGGGCCCATTGAAGCCGAAGGCAAGCACCTTGGTGTCGGTGCAAAACTGACCCGCAACTGGCAGGGCCGCGAAGTGACCGTGGTCGTCGAGGAAGAAGGCTTTCGCTGGGACGATCGTATCTTCCCAAGCCTGTCTGCCGCAGCAACCGCAATCGCGGGCTCGCGGTGGAACGGTCCGCGCTTCTTCGGCCTCAGAGACGGCTGATGGCTGAGAAGCTCAAGAAACTCCGCTGCGCGATTTATACGCGCAAGAGCTCGGAAGAGGGTCTCGACCAGGACTTCAACAGCCTCGATGCGCAGCGCGCCGCAAGCGAGGCCTATGTGCTGAGCCAGACCAGCGAAGGCTGGACGCTGCTACCCGAACATTACGATGACGGCGGGTTCTCGGGGGGCACGATGGAGCGACCGGGTCTGCAGGCGATGCTCGCAGACATCGCTGCTGGTAAAATCGACGTCGTGGTCGTCTACAAGATCGATCGCCTGACCCGCTCGCTCACCGACTTCTCGAAGATTGTCGAGGTGTTCGAAAAAGCCGATTGCAGCTTCGTCTCGGTGACCCAGTCGTTCAACACAACTAACTCGATGGGCCGCCTGATGCTCAACGTCCTCCTTTCCTTCGCGCAGTTCGAGCGCGAGGTAACCGGCGAGCGCATCCGCGACAAGATCGCCGCTTCCAAGAAGCGTGGCATGTGGATGGGCGGCATTCTGCCGCTCGGCTACGACCTGCCTAAGAAGGAGAGCCGCAAGCTGGAAGTCAACGATAGAGAAGCCGAACTCGTTCGGCATATCTTTGCGCGCTACCTCGAACTCGGCTCGGTCCATGCCCTGCAGCATGATCTCGAAGAGGAGGGACATCTCTCCAAGGTCCAAGTAACGAAGAAGGGCAAGACCACCGGAGGATTGCCGTTCAGTCGCGGTGCGCTGTTCCACCTCCTGCGCAACCGCATTTATCTCGGTCAGATTGTCCATAAAGGCGAAGTTCATGATGGCCAGCACGACGAGATCGTTGCGGCCGCACTGTTCGATCAGGTCCAGGAGCAGCTCACCGCCAATGCGCGGCGCAGTCGACAGCGCTCCAAGACACGGATCGCGAGGGCGCCTCTGACCGGCAAGCTGTTCGATGCGAGCGGAGAACCCATGTCGCCAACTTTCTCGCGCGGCAAATCGGGCAAGTCCTATCGGTACTATGTATCCGCCTCGCTGCAGCAAGGTTCGTCGGCAAGCGAAGACGGTCCGGTTCGAAGACTTCCCGCCCCAGCCATTGAGCGCATCGTTGGCGAGGCGACCTCGCGATGGATGGGTTCGAGCGATGCGAACTTCGAGAGGATCACGCAGATCCATCTTTCGACCGACGGCATCGTGATCGAGCTCACCGGGATCGATCCAGTGGCGGTTGCGTCGCGTATCTCGGAGGGCGAGAGGCTGGTTCATTCTGACAGGAAGAGCGGTGCTGTATTCGTCCCACTCGCTCTTCCGCTCCGCGGCGGAAAGCGCGCAGTGGCCATGGGCAGGAAGGATGATACGCATCCCGATCCGGTTCTGATCGCGGCCCTGCGCAACGCGCATGCAATGGTTGATTGGGATCGTGGCCTGCCCAGCATGCAGGCAAGTCCCGCCTCGCGCTATCACTGCAACATCGTCCGGCTCGCATTTCTATCGCCAGACATCCAAAGCGATATTCTTCAGGGCCGCCAACCCGCATCGCTGAACCTGCAAACGTTCAAGACGCTGGAAGTACCGCTCGCCTGGTCTCAGCAGCGGGCGGCGCTCGGATACCCAACATCGTGAGAACCTGTTCCGTCGATTAGGCCGCCTGATCGGGTCGAAATCGCCCCCTGATATGTCGATTTAATACCCTGTTATGGCGAATAACAGGGAAACGCCTCCCGGCCCCACCACAACCTGCTGAAACTACACGCTTTCTTTAAATCGGATGCGCGCGACAATCCGCCATTTGGCCTGATTCAGCGCCCAAATTGACGTTTTTCCCTGTTAATTGCCTGCTTAGCAGGGAAACCGCACCGATGGCGATACGCCCGGAGACGGCGCGCGAGGAAACTCCCTGATACGATGCCTGAGACGCGGCAAATGATGACGAAGGTTCAAAATAGGTAGCGCAAAACCGCCTGTTCCGCGGCGAAGCGGATATACCCTGAAAGCAGAGACTAGTGCTGGGGGTGGGTGGCGGAGCAGGAGGGATTCGAACCCTCGATACGGGGTTACCGTATACACACTTTCCAGGCGTGCGCCTTCGACCACTCGGCCACTGCTCCGCATTCCCGGAAGGCGCGCCTCTAGCGGGACTTGGCAGGGTGCGCAACAGCGACAAGGCGGGCACCGCGCAGGCGCAGGAATTTTATCGGCGGGCGGGAACCGGATCCTGCGTAGCGGCGTTTCGGATTTACACCCCCCAAGTTGCGGTGCTGCGCGGAATGGCATTCCCTGCGAACACCGTTACAGAGCCCCTTCCCGCCCACAAAAACGTGCGTGAAGGGGCTTTTCTTTTGCGCAGGCGGTGCCAAGCTCCTTCTCCATGAAAAAGCACCTGATCTCGCTGGCAGCAGCGCTCACCCTTGGCTCGCCTCTTGCCGCACAGGAAACCGTCGAAAGTCCGCCCAGTCCCAACGAGATCGTGGAGCAGGCAGGCGCTGAGGAGTGGGTCGCGATCCCCGCTGAAGACCTGCTGGTGATGACGCTTGCTCCTGATGCCGAGGGGAACGCGCGCAGGGTGGTAATCCAGTTGATGCCCGAACCCTTCAGCCAGGGATGGGTGGAGAACATCCGAACCCTCGCCCGCGCCGGATGGTATGACGATATCACCGTCAACCGTGTACAGGACAATTACGTCGTCCAGTGGGGCGATCCCAATTACGACAATCCTGAGGCTCAAGGTGAGGCCAAGCCGCTGCCTGAAGGGCTGAGGGTGATGGATGAGAGCGACTATGCTACTTTGCGGAAAACACCTGGAGGCAGCGAACTTAACCGGGCCGTGCGGGCATTCGCTCATCGATACGCAAAAGCAATTGCTTCCAATCCCGAAGCTACTAGGTTTGATCCGGTGCACAATCGCTATGAGATAGTCGGCCGATATCAGTCCGATAGCTATGCACAATTTACTGGTTTTCGCTGGGGTTGGCCCTTCGCAGGCGCACCGATCGGCTTCTGGCCCGTCCATTGCTACGGCATGGTCGGCGTCGGGCGCGGAATGTCACCAGATACGGGTTCGGGCGCCGAACTCTACACGGTGATCGGTCATGCCCCGCGCCATCTGGACCGTAATATCGCGCTGGTCGGGCGGATCGTGGAGGGGATGGAACACCTCTCCAGCCTCCCGCGCGGTTCGGGCGCGCTAGGCTTCTACACAGCGGAGGAGGCGGACAAGCGCACACCGATACTCTCGGTCCGCGTGGCCAGCGACCTGCCTGAAGCGGGAACGGCCTCTAGTAGCGAAGCGGTAGGCCGACAAACACGCCCGGAATTCGAATACCTCTCCACCGAGGGAGAGACCTTCGCTCGCTATGCCGAAGCCCGTGCCAACCGCCGCGATCCCTTCTTCATCGTGCCCGCGGGCGGCGCAGACATCTGCAACATTCCGGTGCCGGTCAGACGCGTTGAAAGGTGATAGTCCGAGCCTGAAACAGACCCGCGCCTAGAGCCTTTCCATCAGTTCGATACGGTTGCCGAAGGGATCGGCGATGTCGCCTCGGCGATAACCGTCGAGCGGCTTGCCCGGTTTGAAAGGAACCCCCGAAGCCTCCAGCTTGGCCGCCAGCGCACCGAGGTTTTCGACCAGCAACGCGGGATGCGCGCGGCGGGCGGGCAGGAAGGCGTCCTCGACCCCGTAGTGGATCGCGATGCCCTCGCCCTCGAACCAGCATCCGCCATTGACCGCGAGATGCGCGGGCTTCTCGACCTCCCGCAATCCCATCGCCCCGGTCCAGAACTTGCGCGCATGTGGTTCCCCGCCGTGCGGCATGGCGAACTGGACGTGGTGGATGCCGGTGATCAGGCTCACGCGCGCTCTGCCTGCGCCACTGCATCGCTGGCACGCAGCGCGCTGAGGATGCGGGTGAGGTGTGCAAGGTCCTGTACTTCCAGATCGACCTCGTAAGTCGTGAACGGGTGATCGAGTTGGGTCTGCTCCAGGCTTTTCACATTGGCCGCGTTCTGCGCGAAGATCCCCGCCATTTCGGCGAGCGTGCCCGGCCGGTCGTAAAGCGTAACACCAAGCCGGCCGACAGCGCCACGCGACCGTCGCCCCCAGCTCAAATCGAGCCAGTCATTGTCGATACCGGTGGCGAGCTGGTGGCAATCGATCGCGTGAACCTCCACCCCCTCACCCTTCTTGCGCAGCCCGACGATCCGGTCCCCCGGCACCGGGTGGCAGCATTCGGCCAGCTGGTAGCCGACGCCGGGTGTGAGTCCGCGGATCGATAGCGACTTGCCGCTGCGCAGCCACTCATCGTCTTCCTCGGCCATATCCTCGGTCGAGCCGGGAACGAGCGCTTCCATCACGGTGCGATCGGAAATCTTCGCCGCGCCGATGGCGTAGAAGAGATCTTCCGGCTCTTCCATTTCCAGCCGCTTGAGCGCCTCGCGCAGCGCCTTCTTGCCGATCTTGGCGGGCACGCGAGTGACGATCTCGTCGTAGAGTTTCTGCCCGATATCGGCGACCTCGGCGCGTTCCTTCTGCCGTACCGCACGGCGGATGGCGGCGCGGGCCTTGCCGGTGATGACGAAGCCTAGCCAGCTCATCTGTGGCTCGGCATTCTTGCCTTTCAGGATTTCGACCACGTCGCCATTGTTGAGCTGCGTGCGCAGCGGCATGTGCCGCCCGTTGATCTTCGCACCCACCGTCTGCGCGCCGAGATCGGTGTGCACCGCGAAGGCGAAATCGACCGCGGTCGCGCCCTTGGGCAGCTGGAACAGCGCGCCCTTTGGCGTAAAAGCGAAGATGCGATCCTGATAAATCGCCATGCGCGTATGCTCGAGCAGTTCCTCGGCATCGTGGCTGGCATCGACGATCTCGATCAGGTCGCGCAGCCAACCGACCGCGCCATCGGGCCGGTCGCCCTGCTTGTAAGCCCAGTGCGCGGCAAGGCCGAATTCATTGGTCTGGTGCATGTCCCGCGTGCGGATCTGCACTTCCACGCGCATCGACTTGCCATAAATCAGCGAGGTGTGAAGCGAGCGATAGCCATTGGTCTTGGGCGTCGAGATGTAGTCCTTGAACTTGCCCGGCAGGAATTGCCACGTCGTGTGCAGAACACCCAGCGCGCGGTAGCAATCGGCCACATCGTCGCAGATGACGCGAAAGGCCATGATGTCGGTTACCTGTTCGAAGCTGACGTGACGCTCAGCCATCTTGCGCCAGATCGAATAGGGATGCTTCTCGCGGCCAGAAACCTCCACATGCAGGCCCGTTTCAGCCAGCGCATGCTTCATGTCGAGAGCGATGGCATCGACCTGCCCGCCATCTTGTTCGCGGATCTGCTGCAGGCGCTTGGTGATGGTAGTGTAGGCTTCGGGCTCGATCTGCTCGAAGGCGAGCAGCTGCATCTCGCGCATATATTCATACATACCCACGCGCTCTGCCAGCGGGGCGTAGATATCCATCGTCTCGCGCGCGATCCGCTGGCGCTTTTCGGGCTTCTTGATGAAGTGGAGCGTGCGCATATTGTGCAGCCGGTCGCCCAGCTTCACCAGCAGCACACGTATATCCTCGCTCATGGCGAGCAGGAACTTGCGCAGGTTCTCCGCCGCACGCTCGTTCTCGGGCATCTGCTCGATCTTGGAGAGCTTGGTCACCCCGTCGACCAGCCGCGCGACTTCGGGGCCGAAATTGGCCTCGATATCCTCGATCGTGGCCAGCGTATCCTCGACCGTATCGTGCAACAGCGCGGTGGCGATCGTTTCCTGGTCGAGCTTCAGATCGGTCATCAGGCCGGCAACCTCGACCGGATGGCTGAAATACGGATCACCACTGGCGCGCGTCTGTGTGCCATGCTTCTGCACAGTATAGACATAGGCGCGGTTCAGCATCGCCTCGTCGGCGTCGGGGTCGTATTCGAGGACCCGCTCTACGAGTTCGTACTGGCGCAGCATCTGTTGTTTAAGATGGGGGCAAAGCGCCTCTTTTTGCAATGCAAAAGAGCGGGTGAGACTATTCGCTTCTTCCCATCACCCGATCGACCGCGCCGCGCGTCACCGCGTGGTATGTCGGGCGGGTTTCCGTGTAGATCCGCGTGGCGATGGGTCGGCCCCACTCACCCTCATTCCACAGTGTCGCGAAAAGTGGGCTTACGAACTTGGCGCGACCGACGCGGCCTAGGAATTCCTCGGTTTGCGGAACGGCGGGTTCATAGCGGTTGGCCAGTGCCAGTTCGAGCCAGAGAAACAGGATTTCGTTGTTCTGCGAATTCGAAAGCCCCAGCTTATCGTCGAGATTTTCAAGCTCCCGGGCGCTCAACTCTTTCGGAATGCGCTGGAGGAAGCGCTGCCTTTCGGCAGAGGTCCACTGTTCCCATTCCGACGGGGTTTCCAGTCGGTGCCCTTTGGCCCCGGGGCGTACCGATCCGGTCGAAGGATCGAGTCCCGCAGTAAGGATCATGCGGTAATCCCTCACCGCAGCATCGACTTCGGCAAAGGCCGCCGGATCGGGCCGCGCGACATTGGACGGGAGACCCGGTTCGAAGATCCACTCGCGCAGCATCAGCCGGTCGGCCTCTGCTTGGTTGCGGACTAGGTTCGCCATCATGTCGTCATAGAACAGCTCGCTGGTCGCTGGCTGGAATGCGTGGTTGTCGAACCACTGGCGCAGCCACGCATCGAACCGCTCGCGGCCCACGATGCTTTCCACCGTGCGCAGGAAGAAGTGGCCCTTGTCATAGGTGATCGCGCTGCCGATTTCGGCACCGGTGGATTCGTGGTGCAGCGCAGTGCCTGGCGCATCCATGCCGACTTCGGCCAGCACGTCCTCGATTCCCGCAAAGGCCAGCGCGGCTTCCTGCTCAGCGCGTTTCTCCCCATAAACCGCCTCGACGATGCGGTTTTCGAAATAAGAGGTCACGCCCTCGTTCAGCCAGCTGTCTTCCCACACTGCATTGGTGACGAGATTGCCCGACCAGCTATGCGCCAGCTCATGCGCGACGAGGCCGTTGTTCGACCGGTCACCCGCAATGAAGGTCGGTGTGAGGAAGGTCATAACCGGGTTCTCCATCCCGCCATAGGGGAATGCGGGTGGCAGTACGATCATGTCGTAGCGTCCCCAGCGGTATTCGCCATAAAGCTCTTCCGCCGCATCGATCATCTCTTCGGTATCGGCGACTTCGTTATAGGCGCGCTGCAGAACCGAAGGTTCGGCCCAGACACCGCTGCGCGGACCTATTGCCTGGAAATCGATATCGCCTGCCGCGATGGCGATGAGATAAGGCGGCACCGGCTTGTCCATCACGAAACGAAAAGCGCGGCGACCATTGCCCAGATCTTCCGGTTCGCCCTGTCGCACTCCGCTCATCACCACATCGAGCGGCTTGGGGGCGGTGACGCGTGCTTCCCACGTCTGCCGGATTCCGGGGCTGTCCTGCGTGGGTATCCATGTCCGGTTGAGGATCGCCTGACCCTGGCTGAAGAGATAGGGATATTCGCCGCCAGCGGTCTGTTCGGGGGTCAGCCATTGGAGGGCTGCCGCATCGGCGGGTGCCATGTACTGGATGCTGACATTGCGCGCGCCTTCCAGCTGGATCGTCAGGGGCGCGCCCTTGCCGCCTTCTTCAACTGACTCGCCGATCTCGTAGGAAAGCTCGCATCCCGAACCGTCGGTGATGCGCGAAATCTGCAGACCATTGCTATCAAGCACGAGTTCCTCCTCGCCCGGCTCGGCCAGCACCCGCAGGTTAGCCACACCGCCGACACGCTTCGCTTCGAAGTCCAAGGCGAGATCGAGTGCCACATGCGTCGCGCGCGCTTCCTGCGGCTGGGCATAGGTCATTGTGTCGACAGCATCGGACCCGGTGAGGATGGGAGAGACCATCGGATCGGCAACCGTTGCTGGACTGGAACCCGTCGGCGACGTGGCGCAGGCGGTTGTGGCAAGCAGCAGGGACAGGACGGTGATGGTGCGACGCATGGAATTCTCCCGGATTGTCTTCAGGCCGGAGGATGCCCCGGCACGGACTATACGCGGGCCGCCCTATCGACGATCCCGGCACCGTAATCCAGTGCTGGCGATGAAATCGTCCGCAGCCTCTGGCAATGTACGGGGAAATAAGGCATGGGAACGTTAACAATAAATGGCGGAGAGGCTGTTATGATCCGGATTTCCACCCTTGCCCTGTCATTCGCGCTGATGCTGGGCGCCACGGGCACATTGTACGCGCAGCAGGCAGATGCCGGCGCAGCATTGGCCGAAGCGGTCGCGCCTGAGCGTGAATTGCTGTTCGCCGACGAATTCAACGGCGGGGCGCTCGACCGTGACAAGTGGATCGTTATCGGTCCTGACTTCTGGGTGAACAACGAGCAGCAGGCTTATATAGACGATCCCTCGACCATCGCATTCCGCAGCGATGTGCACGGGGCGGATGGCGGCGCTCTGGTGTTGCGTCCCGTGTTCAAGCCCGGTGCCGACACCAAGGCCGAGCGGAATGCGCCGTTCGTTTCCGGCCGGATCGAAAGCCAGGGCAAGTTCGATTTCCAGCACGGCCGCGCCGAAGCGCGGATCAAATTGCCCGACAGCGTAGGCGTGTGGCCGGCTTTCTGGCTTCTGGGCAACGACCGCTGGCCGGACACGGGCGAAATCGACATCATGGAATATGTCGGCGAGAAGGACTGGATCGGCGTTGCGCTGCACGGCCCGGGCTATTCGGGCGAGACCCCGCTGGTGAACAAGTTTTTCTTCCCCAAAGGCGTAGATGTGACCCAGTGGCACACCTATGCAGTCGAATGGACCAACCGGCAGATCGACTTCCTGATCGACGGCCACGTCATCTACCGGGTGACCCGCCCCATGGTCGAGAACTACGGCGAATGGCGCTTCGACAACGAGAAGTACCTCATTCTCAACTTCGCCATGGGCGGTGCATACCCGTTCAAAACCAACCGCATCGAGGAACCCTATAACGGCGTTCCCCAGGAAACTGTCAATGCGGTGAAACGGGGTGAGGTGGAAATGCTGGTCGACTGGGTGCGCGTTTACGCACCGAAAAAGTAAAAGCCGTCAGCTCACTGAAATAGCGGAGAAGGCCTCGATCCGGTCGATCCGGCCCGACACCACCAGCTCGTCGTCGGGCATGATGATGGTGTCGGGCACGGCATGGATGAAATCTTCGCCGGCCCGCTTCACGCCGACCACGGTCACGTCGAATTTCTTGCGGCACTGGCTCGTCACCAGCGGCAGGCCGATGATCGGCTCGGGCGCTTTCAGGCGGGCGATCGCGAATTCGCCGTCGAAGCTGATAAAATCGAGCAGGCGTTCGTTGACCAGGTGTGCGACGCGTTCGCCCATTTTCTGTTCGGGAAAGACGACGTGATGTGCCCCGGTGCGCTCCAGAATACGGCCGTGTCGGTCGCTCGTCGCCTTGGCCCAGATATTTGGCAGACCGAGATCGACCAGCGCCAGTACCGCCAGCAGGCTCGCCTCCACATTGGAGCCGATAGCCACAATGGCAGTATCGAATTCAGCCGCTCCAAGTCGGCGCAGGGTTTCGATCTCGGTACAATCAGCTTCGACGATCTGGGTGAGCGCATCCTTGTGCTCGCGAACGATTTCAGCATCGGCATCTGCGCCGAGCACTTCGTGCCCCATACGTTCGAGAGTGGCAGCGACGGCGCTGCCGAAACGGCCAAGACCGATGACGAGGACGGGTTTGCGTGGGTCAACCGACAATCGGGTTCTCCTCGGGATAACGATATGGGCGATCGCTTCCGCCAAGGGCAAGCGCGGTCGCAGCGGTAATGGTTCCAACGCGGCCGATGAACATCAGCATCGCCAGCACGATCAGCGCCGACGGCGGCAATTGCGCGGTGATGCCGGTCGACAGGCCGACGGTGGCGAAGGCGGAGATCGTCTCGAACAATACGTCCTGCAAGGGCAGCCGCGTGATCGAGGTTATGAACATGGTCGCACACAAGACCATGAGCAATGCGAGCGAGGCAACGGTCAGAGCCTGCCGCTCCACCGCATGGCCGAAGCGGCGGCCGAACATGCCCGCATCGCGTCGCCGCAGGACTTCTGCCAGTACGATCGCGAGAAGCACCAGGAATGTCGTAATCTTGATGCCTCCAGCGGTGCCGGCGCTGCCGCCGCCGATGAACATAAGTACGTAATTCACCACCAGCGTTTCCTCGCGGAAAGCGCCGAGATCGAGGCTATTGAATCCGGCGGTGCGCGGCATGACCGAATGAAACCCTGCGTTGAGCAGCTTGGCTCCGGTCGCCATCGGCCCGAGCGTATCGGGATTGCTCCACTCCATGAGCATTATCGCCAGCCAGCCTAACAGCAGGAGCATCAGCGTGCCAGCCAGCGTCATCTTCGAATGCAGCGTCCATTGTCGCCAGTGCCGCCCGTGAACGCGCCAGTCTTCCATCACAGGAAAGCCGAGCGCCGAGACGATCACCGCCAGCGCTATCGGTACCAGGATGACACCATCGTCCTGGAAACCCATGACGCTGTCCGAGAAGGTCGAGAATCCGGCATTGTTGAAGGCACTGATCGCGTGGAAAAGTCCGTGCCATGCAGCCTCGCCCGCGTTCATACCCCAGTTGGTGGCAAAGCGGAGCGCGAGAATCACTGCCAGTATCAGTTCCACCGTAATTGTGATCCGCAGGATAAGCTTCAGAAGCGACGCTGTACCCGTAAGATTCAGGCGGCTACGCTCGACCTGGGTTGCCATCCGGTCACGCAGACCGAAGCCGCGTCCTGCCATGAGACCCAGCAAGGTTGCCGCCGTCATGATGCCCAGCCCGCCGATCTGAAACAGCGCCATGATCACAACCTGCCCGAAACCGGACCAATAGGTTCCGGTGTCGACCACTACGAGTCCGGTCACGGCGACTGCCGAAGTTGAAGTGAACAAGGCCGTGACAAACGGCACCGGCTCGCTCTCGGCGCTCGCGATGGGAAGCATAAGCAGGATGGTGCCAAGCGCAATCGCTGCCAGAAACAGCAGCGGGATCAATCGCACCGGATCGCGAAGGGCGTGAATCATGACGGCATAGCGCGCAACTGCGTGGTTAGCTCCACGTCGCTTCGGGGGGCAGGCTCATCAGGATGGCATCGATATTGCCGCCCGTCTTGAGCCCGAACAACGTCCCGCGGTCGTAGACGAGGTTGAATTCGGCATAGCGACCGCGCCATTCGAGCTGCTGGCGTTTCTCGGCATCGGTAAATTCACTGTCCATCCTGCGACGCACCAGTTTCGGGAATATGTCGAGGAAGGCTTCTCCCACCTCCTTCGTGAAGGCAAAATTCCGCTCGAAAGCGGCTTCGTCATCGCATTCGAGGTGATCGTAGAAAATCCCGCCTACTCCGCGATGCACACCGCGGTGGGGAATGTAGAAATAGTCGTCGGCCCATTTCCTGAACCGGTCGTAATAAGTCGGGTTATGCGCGGCGCAGGCGGCGCGGAACCGGGCGTGGAATTCCTCGGTGTCCTCCTCATAGGGAATCGGCGGATTGAGATCGGCCCCGCCCCCGAACCACGCAGACTGCGTTGTCAGGAAACGCGTGTTCATATGGACCGCGGGCACATGCGGATTGGCCATATGCGCGACGAGGCTGATCCCGGTAGCGGTGAAGCCGGGGTTTTCTGCACTGGCGCCATTTATCGAGGCGGCGAATTCGGGCGCGAAATTGCCGCGAACGGTCGAAACATTGACGCCGACCTTCTCGAATATCTTGCCCCTCATCAGGCCGCGCGTGCCGCCCCCGGGATCATCGTTACCCTCTTCCTCGCGGTCCCAGCCATCGTACTGGAACGAGGCATCGCTGCCCGCTTCGCGCTCGATGCTTTCGAACTCTGTGCAGATGCGTGTTCGCAGGGTTTCGAACCAGCCACGCGCCTGTTCTGTCTGATCGGCCCAATCGGTCATGCGAGAAGCCCTTGCCATTGTAGCGCGCAAGCGGCAATAGCGATGCATGGTTCCCCTTTCGTTCGCAGGAGAGGAATGGCTCCTCACCGAAGGTCGTGCGCTTTACTGGCCGCGAGAGCAGGCGCTGCTGGTGGCCGACCTGCACCTTGAGAAAGGGAGCTTTTTCGCCCGTCACGGGCAGATGGTCCCGCCCTACGACAGCCGCGAAACGCTGGAGCGCGTGGCACTCGCCATCCGCGAAACCGGCGCGCGCAGGGTCATTACCCTCGGCGACAATTTCCACGATTCGGAGGGGTCCGCACGGCTTGAACCGCATGCTGCGGGAATGCTCTCGGCGCTTACGAGGGCGGTCGACTGGGTATGGATCACCGGCAATCACGATCCAGACATGGACGTGCGTTGCGGCGGGACTCTGGCAGAGGAGCTGGAGATCGGCGGCACGATCCTGCGCCACCGCGCGCAGCGGGGCGAGACCCGGCCCGAACTTTCCGGGCACTATCACCCGCGCCTGCAACTCACCGTCCATCGCCGCCACATCCGCCGCCCCTGCGCAGTGGTGAGCACGAATGAAGACGCTGGCGGTAACCCTTCCGGGCGCATGATCCTGCCTGCTTTCGGTACTTACACCGGCGGGATGAATGCCGCCGATCCGGCTATTTTAGAGGCGCTCCAGCCGGCCGAGCGAATCGATGCAGTCGTGCCCGCAAAAGGCAGGTTGACCCGCTTCAACCTTTGGTCCCGCGCTGCGTGATGGCAACGGATGCGGAGAAATCAGCGCGCATGATTGCCTTCCCCTTTGCGAATCTGCGGAACAGCGCCTACATCTTCACATTCGATAGAGACGTAACCAAGGAGAATACCCCATAGCCCGTCCACCCCGGCGCAGCATGCAAATGCCCGTGAAAAGCGGCCCGCGCTACGATAACATGATCAATGTCCCCAAGGTCCGCGTGATCGATCACGAAGGCGAAAACCTGGGGGTGATGTACACCCGCGAAGCGACCGAGCAGGCCAACGAGCTTGGCCTCAACCTAGTCGAAGTATCCCCCAACGCGGACCCGCCGGTGTGCAAATTCCTCGATGTCGGCAAGTATCGCTTCGAAGCGCAGAAGAAAGCCAACCTGCAGCGCAAGACGCAGAAGACCCAGGATATCAAGGAAATCAAGATGCGCCCGAACATCGACGATCACGATTACGATGTGAAGATGCGCAACGTGCACAAGTTCATCGACAATGGCGACAAGGTGAAGTGCACCCTGCGCTTCCGCGGCCGTGAAATGGCGCACCAGCAGTTGGGCATGGACCTGCTCAACCGCGTGCGTGACGATATGGAAGAGACCGCCAAGGTCGAGAGCTTCCCGCGCCTCGAAGGCCGCCAGATGGTAATGGTGCTCGCGCCGAAGTAGGCAAGGCAGGTAATCAATGAGTTTGACGGGGCGGCACGCGAGTGTTCGCCCCGTTGGTGTTGTAGAATAGCAGATTTAAGGATTTATCCGTTGCTTGTATTCGACGGATAACACCATTCGCTCGGCAAAGTACATGGCATCGGTGTAATTATTCTTCTAAAATTCATCGTGATAGCCATTCTGAATTTTTGGACAGATAGAGCCATGATTTTCCGTTCGATCATCATAATCGGCGCATTTGCAAGCTTCGCCTGCGCCTTGCCCCTCCATGCACAACAGGGAGGCGCGAAGCCGGCGAGCAGTCCCACCACAGGCGATGCTATTGATCGTTTCGTACCCCGACCGTCGGGCAAAGAGACCAAGTTCGAATACTCGTTCTTCGATACGGCGCTAGAATACATGGTGTTGCGCATGTGGCCTTCGACGCGCGACGGGTCACGCAATCCCGATCCCATCATTGGATCACGGATGAATTGGGGCCACACCTCACGCTACAGGCTGGAGAGCAACCGAATTGTCTTTTCCATGCTCGAGGAAAAGGACATCACGCCCTTGACCGAATACCGGCAAGATCTGGAGCGGCTCGGGAGTGAAATCGATATTGCGTCGCTGCCGCGGAACGAGCAGCTCGCCTACTGGATGAATCTTCATAACGTCGCGGTCATCGAACAGATCGCGATCAACTACCCGGTCAAGTCCCCTTCGCTGCCCAAATTCGGCCCCGGACAAACTCCGCTCGACCACGCGAAGGTCCTGACCGTCGACGGAATCGCCCTCAGCCCGCACGACATCCGTACTCGGATCGTGTTTCCCAACTGGAACGATCCCGATGTCATCTATGGCTTCTTCCGAGGGGACATCGGAGGCCCTTCTATCCAGAGAAGAGCGTACACAGGGGAGAATTTGGCCGAGCTTCTAGGCAGCTCAGCGCGTGAATTCGTCAATTCGCTGCGCGGCCTTGAGAGCTTCGGCAAGAATATCAGCGTGTCGAAAATCTACGAGGAAGCAGCCCCCTTCTACTTCCCGCGTATGGATGAAGACCTGCGTGCACATCTTGCAGAACACGCCGCACCAGAAGTTTCGAGCCTCCTCGCGCAAGGCGGGGAGTTTGAAATAAATCGTTATGAAGACACGGTCGCCGATCTGGCCGGTGGGGAAAAGGAACCGAGTTACAGTTATGTCGAACTGGGAGGCATGCCACAGGATACGCGCATCAGCCCCTCGATTGCGCGCCTCCTTGGTGAGCGTCAGCAGAAGATCGAGCAGTTGCTCCGCGATGGCGAATTGCGCGGTCGTGTGATCGTCCTGTCGCCGGCAACGGGTGAAGAGATCTCGGCCGAGGAAACCGCGCCCGAAATCGACTAGCGACCATCCCAGAGGTTGCCAGGCCACGTGCTGTGAGTCGAGGCAGGAACACATATGCCGCGCTCCCGGTTTTCATTTTATTTGATTTTTCTCGGATCATCCTACTACACCAGCCGCGCGACGATTACGGCCGAAGACCCCGACGGACTCCACGTGCGGTACGAGGGGCAGATCATGCTACGGCGGATCAACGATGTACCCGGCGCCACCGAACAGCAACTGCGCTGGAATATCGACAGCGTAACGCTCGACTGGACGCACTGGCCCTCGCCTTCCCCGCTTGCTAGCAGCACGGCAGGGGAGAGAGGGATGACCGCCAAGCGTATCGGACTGGGCGTGGGCGCACTGGCGCTGCTGGCAAGCCTGTTAGTGCCGACGCCCGCCGGAATGAGCCGCGAGGCGATGATCGTTGCGGGCCTCGTCGTGCTGATGGCGGCCTGGTGGATGACCGAGGCGCTGCCGCTGACCGCCACTGCGCTGATGCCGTTCCTCGTCCTGCCCTTCGCCGGGGTGATGGATGCGCGGGAGACGGCCAGCGCCTATTATTCGCCCATCCTCTTCCTGATCCTTGGCGGGGCCTTCATCGCGCTCGCCATCGAGCGCACCGGGCTGCACAGGCGGCTTGCGCTCGCGCTGTTGAGGATGGCCGGCCACCGCGGGCAGGCGGGCGTGTTGCTGGCCTTCATGATGACGGCCGCAATCCTTTCCATGCTGATTTCCAACACCTCCACCGCGCTCATCATGATGCCGATGGCAATGGCGGTCCTAGCCAGCGGCGGGTCGCCTGAGGGAGACACCGAGGGGCTGGCGGGAGCACTTCCCATAGGCATCGCCTTTGCCGCCAGCATCGGCGGACTCGGCACGCTGGTCGGATCGCCGACCAACGCCATCGCTGTAGGTCTGCTCGACACGATGACCGGCACGCGCATCACCTTTGCGCAGTGGACGCTCTACGGCCTGCCGGTCGTGATTCTCGGCGTTCCGCTGGCGGCATTTCTGGTAGCGCGGGTCCAGAAGGTGGCGGCGCATCCCTTCGATACGGAGACAGCGCGCCGCGCAATCGACACGCATACGGCCTGGAGCAGCGCGGAAAAGCGGCTCGTCCCAGTGGTCGCAGTGACCTTTGCACTGTGGATGGGCCAGATGTGGATCGCGCCCTACCTGCCCGATGGCTCATTGACCGACGGGACAATCGCCGTCGCCATGGGATTGATGCTGTTCCTCCTGCCCGACGGGACGGGACGGCCGCTGCTCCTCTGGAAAGAGGCCGACCGCGCACCCTGGGGCGTGATCATGATGTTCGGCGGCGGTCTCGCGCTCGCGGCGGGCATGGGTGCAAGCGGGTTGGCCGACTGGCTGGGGCAGGCGCTTCTGCCGCTCGAAAGCTGGCCGCTGCTGCTCGTTGCGCTGGCAGTCGTGGCGATGGTGGTTCTCATCACCGAATTCGCCAGCAATGTCGCCACGGCCAGCGGGATCATTCCCGTTGTCGCCGCGCTGGTGGTAGCGCTCGGCGTTGATCCGATCCTGCTCGCCATGCCTGCCGCACTCGCCGCCAGCTGGGGCTTCATGCTGCCCGCCGGGACCGGGCCGAATGCCATCGCCTGGGCGACCGGGCGTATCCGTATCGAGCGCATGGTCAAGGCGGGTCTCCTGCTCGACCTGGCAGGCATCTTTATGATCGTCGGGGTGGTCTGGGGGATCGGCGCGCTGGTCTGAGCAGGCAGTTGATTCCCGTTCGCGTCCGCCATATTGGCAGGCCCATATCGGCTGCCGGTGGAGAGGCGTTCCTGCGGAGGTTAGGAACGGGCGCCCTGGCCAGTTCTCACGGCTCCCGCCTTCCTGGGAGCGATATGCAGGAAGGATGCTCTCACCATGAGCGACCACGATATCGACCCTACTTCGCCGCGCATGGCACCCAAGCCCGAAGTCACCAAGATAAACGGGCGCGAGCTAAAGCCCAGCACACTTATGATGGGCCATGGCTTCGACCCGGTGCTGTCCGAAGGCAGCCTCAAAGCTCCTATCTTCCTCACCTCGACATTTGCTTTCCCCAGCGCGGCCGACGGGAAGCGTCACTTCGAAGGCATCACCGGCAAGCGTCCGGGCGGCGCGGATGGCCTCGTCTATTCGCGCTTCAACGCGCCGAACCAGGAAATTCTCGAGGATCGCCTGTCGGTGTGGGACGGCGCGGAGGATGCGCTCAGCTTCTCCAGCGGCATGACCGCGATCTGCGTGCTGATGCTGGCCTATGCCAGCCAGAACGACGTGATCGTCCACTCCGGTCCGCTCTATGCAGCCTCGGAAGGCTTCGTCGCCAAGATCCTCGCCAAGTTCGGCGTGACCTATGTCGATTTTCCCGCAGGCGCGACGCGCGAACAGATCGACGCCGTGCTCGAAAAGGCCAGGAAGCAGGCG
Source organism: Qipengyuania huizhouensis (assembly GCF_019711635.1). Classification (GTDB taxonomy): domain Bacteria; phylum Pseudomonadota; class Alphaproteobacteria; order Sphingomonadales; family Sphingomonadaceae; genus Qipengyuania; species Qipengyuania huizhouensis. Next base: position 419,937 of record NZ_JAIGNT010000001.1, read on the forward strand.
GACGAACAAGGTGGCAAGGTCTGCATGGTCTATCTCGAAAGCCCGGGTAACCCGACCAATGCACTGGTCGATATCGAAGCCGTGCGCGATGCCCGCAACGCGGCGCTGGGCGAAGATTGCCCAATCGCGATCGACAATACCTTCCTCGGCCCGCTGTGGCAGCGTCCGCTCGAGCATGGCGCGGATATCGTCGTCTATTCGCTGACCAAATATGTCGGCGGCCATTCGGATCTCGTCGCTGGTTCCATTGCGGGCGCCAAGAAGTGGATGGATCCAGTGCGCATGCTGCGCAACACCATGGGCGGCATCTGCGATCCGAACACCGCCTGGATGCTCTGCCGCAGCCTCGAAACGGTCGAACTGCGGATGAGCCGTGCAGGAGAGAATGCCGCCAAGGTCTGCGATTTCCTGTCGAAGCACCCCAAGGTCGAAGGCCTCGGCTATCTCGGCATGATCAAGGACGCGCGCCAGCAGGACATATATGATCGTCACTGCCTCGGTGCGGGCTCGACCTTCTCGCTGCTGCTCAAGGGCGGCGAGGCGGAATGCTTCCGTTTCCTCGACAGCCTCAAAATCGCCAAGCTGGCGGTCAGCCTTGGGGGCACGGAAACGCTGGCCAGCCACCCGGCATCGATGACGCACCTTTCGGTTGCCGAAGGACGCCGTGCGGAACTTGGAATCTCGGACAACCTTGTGCGCATCTCGATCGGTATCGAGGACGCCGACGATCTCATCGCCGATTTCGAACAGGCGCTGGAGGCGGTCTGACACGCATCGGTTTCCTCGCCTGTGCAGATACCCTGCCGGGCGAGGGAGCGCGGCGGGGCGACGCGTTCGAGCACGATGTCGAGGTCGCGGCGCTGCGGCCTGCATTCGAGGACGCGGGGCTGGAACTAGTAGAGATCGACTGGCGTGCCTCGCTTGACGAGTTCGACGGGCTCGCACTGGCGCTGCTGGGAACGGCGTGGGACTATCAGGACCATCTCGAGGAGTTCCTGGATAAGCTGGCGGCGGTCGAGGCTCGCGGCACCCTAGTTTGCAACCCGCCGACCGTGGTCCGCTGGAACGCTGAGAAACGTTATCTCCGCGAATTGGAAGAGCGCGGTGCGACCATAATCCCGACGCTCTGGCTCGGCGATGCAGCGCGCACGGAAGTGCTCTCAGCAATGGACGAATTTGGCACCGACCGCGTGGTCGTAAAACGACAGGTGGGTGCTGGCGGTCTTGGGCAGCACAGCTTTACGAGAGCCGCCTTGCCGGACGAGGGATGGCGCATGGGCCGCCCCTGCATGATCCAACCATTCCTGCCCAGCGTGGTCGAGGAGGGCGAATACACCTTCGTGTTCGTCGATGGGCAGTTCAGTCATGGCGTGCTCAAGCGTGCCGCGGAAGGTGAATACCGAATTCAGTCGCTCTTCGGCGGATATGAGAGCGACTACGCACCCGAACCGGCAGATCTTGCGCAAGCCCAAGCCGTTGTGAGCACCCTGCCCTTCGGCAACCTGCTCTATTGCCGCATCGATATGGCACGGCTGCCTTCAGGCAAACTGGCGGTGATGGAGGCGGAGGCGATCGAACCATATCTTTACCCCGAACAGGGTCCGCAGCTCGGGAAACGCTTGGCGGCGGCTATCATGAACCGCCTTATCTGAATTCAGAGTTCGAGCGCATCCATCGCGATCGGACTGAGCTTGTGCATGAAGCGAACACCCGCTTCATTGCCTTTAACCCACACGATCTGACCAGCCAGCTCGTTCCGATCATCGAGTTCGAAAAATATTGTCGAGCCCTTGTTCACAAAGCCGTCGAACAGCTCGATCCGGCAACCCGTGAGCGAGATATCGCACAGGATTGCCCGCGCACGCTGGATCGGCACTCGGCAATCGAGCACTATATCGCTGCCCTGGCGGTTTGTAGTTCGCGTCTGCATTTCGGGTCCTCGGTGTGCTCCTCCCTTTTGCCGGGAAAGCCGCAAGAAAGGGTTAATGTCGCATTTATACAATGCGACAGTTTGCGCTCATCCCTTCCATTCGCGGCGTTCTTCCGCGGCTTTGAGCACCTCGTAGGCGACCTGATATTTCTGGAACTGGTCGGCTGCTTCCTTGTCGCCCGGCTTGACGTCCGGATGGACCGCCTTCGCCTTGACACGCCAGGCCTTCTTGACCGCAACAAAATCCGCGTCGGCCTCGAGCTCCAGAATTTCGAGCGCGCGCATTTCGTCGGCGCTGCGAGACCCGTCGCCCGAACCGCCCCAGCCATAGTGCTGGGCCTCGGCATAGCCGGCGTTCTCCGCTTGCTCTGACTTGGTGCGCGCGGCCTTTTCCGCCTTGTCGAGTCCTTCGAAATAATCCCACTTCGAATTGTATTCGGCCGCGTGCTTCTGGCAGAAATACCAACGCTCGGGGGTGTTCGGTGATTTCGGCGCGGGGCAATCGCCTCTTTCCTCGCAACCGTGCCGGTCGCACAGGCGTACGGTCGCCGCCTCGCGGCCCTCGTCATAGCCGCGCCAGCGGGGAAAGCCCCAGTCGTTCGAGCGACGAGCCTTAGGCACAAGCGGTCGCGAAATATGTCGTCGGTCGAGCGGGCATGGCTCTCAATCTAGGGATGCTGGCGTTATTGGCAAGCGCGTGGGAAGGGAAGATACCTTGCTGTGTTGCATTGCAACGAAGCATTCATGATCCCTCCTTAGAGAGACCACCATGAGCAAGCAACTTACCCTTTCCGCCACTGTCGCCGTGCTGAGCATGGCTGCTTTCGCGCTCGTTTCGGGCCTTGGGAATTTCGGGGCCGCGAACGATACCCATCAGGTCGCGGGGGCGCCACCGATCGGCTTCGACGCTTCGCGCTGACGAGCGCTGCAAGTTGACAAAAAGCCCCGGCCGAAACCGGGGCTTTTTCCTATTGGCGATCAGTCGATCGTGACGGTGGCGGCGCGGCGGTTCTGGGCCCAAGCGGCTTCGTTCGACCCCAATGCCACCGGACGTTCCTTGCCGTAGCTGACCGTGCGGATCCGGCTGGCCGGAATACCCAGCGAGACCAGGTAGTTCTTCGCGGCATTGGCACGACGCTCGCCCAGCGCGAGGTTGTATTCGCGTGTTCCGCGTTCGTCGGCATGGCCTTCGATGGTAAAGCGGACATCGGGATACTGGTTGAAGTACTGTGCCTGGGTCTGCAGCTTGGCGCTGTCTTCCGCATCGATGTTGTAACGATCAGTATCGAAATAGACGGTGGTGTTCGCCTGGCCGACTGCCTGCATGAAATGCTCCATACTGCCAACGGCGGGGCCACTGGAGCTGGGCGTAGGCGTAGGCGTCGTGGTTTCGGCCGGCGGCGGCGGAATCTCTTCCGGGGCCTTCTTCTGGCATGCTGCCAGCGCAAGCGCGGAAGTGAGCATCACTGTAGTAGCAATACGGGTATTCATCAGGCTGTCCCCTTATAAACAGCGGTTGAACTTGTCTTTGGCCCCCGTTTCATCCGTCCCCACGGATAGAACAATGTTCTTACGGCAGGATCGGTCCCCAAGCAGGGTCCGAGGCATCCACCGGCGTCGGCAGGCGGCGCTCGTTCTCACCGGTGAGGTCCACCTGCCAGAGCGAAGTATCGCCGGTATTACGCTGCGTCCGGAAGAACTGGATGATCCGGCCATTGGGCGCCCAGGTCGGCGCTTCGTCCTGCCAGCCACGCGTGAGCGTGCGGACATTGCCGCCTGACGGCGACATGACGGCAATGTTGAAATCGCCCGCGATCCGCGTGAAAGCGATCTGGTCGCCGCGCGGGCTCCACTCCGGCGTCGCACAACGGCCACCGCCAAAACTGATGCGGCGCTGGTTCGAACCGTCGGCATTCATGATGTAGCACTGCTGCGCACCCGAACGGTCGCTTTCGAACACGATCTGGCTGCCATCCGGCGAATAGGACCCGCCAACGTCCACGCTGGCGCCATCGGTCAGGCGCTGCGGCTGTCCGCCGCTGGTGGAAACGCGATAGATGTCGGTATTGCCGCTCACCGCCATGGAATAGAGGATCCAGCGCCCGTCAGGGCTGAAGCGCGGGGCGAAGGTCGGATTGTCGCTCTGTGTCACCAGTTGCTGGCGGCCGCTCCCAATATCGTAGATGTAGATGCGCGGATTGCCGTCGACGTAGCTGAGATAGACCAGCTTGCTGTAATCGGGCGAATAGCGCGGGGTTAGCGCAGTCGAGCGTCCGGTGGTGATGAAGCGGTGGTTCGCCCCGTCGCTGTCCATGATGGCGAGCCGCTTGGTCCGGTTATCCTTCGGGCCGGTTTCCGCGATGTAGGCGATGCGGCTGTCGAAGAACGGGCTTTCGCCGGTCAGGCGCGAATAGACGAGATCGGCGCATTTGTGTGCAGCACGGCGCCAGTCGGCGGGCGCTACGACCCAACCTTCGGCTACGAGGCGCTGCTGCAGCGCCATGTCGTAGAGATAGCAGCCCACGGTCAGCCGGTTGTCGCTGCGCGCGCGGACATAGCCGTGCACCAGCATTTCCGCGCCCCGCACGCCCCAGGTCGACCACACGGGGGAGGTGATGTTTTCGAAGCTCGGCTTGGGCAGCGAATCCGGCCCCGTCGGTTTGAACAGGCCGTTATTCCGCAGGTCCGCGGTTATCACCCGGGCAAGTTCAACGCCCAGCGCCTCGGTGCCGCTGGCATTGGCAGGCGTGGCGGCGTTGCGATCGGTCGCAAAGGCGGGAATGGCGATGCCAAGATCGTCGAGATTGCCCTCGAAACTGACCGAGCCCGACAGACCCTCCTCCTGCTCGATCGTCTCGACCTCCTGCCCTTCCGGAACAGGTTCGCCGAGATCCTGGTTCTGCGCCGCCAGTGGGCTGGCGACGAATGCGAGAGTTGCGAAGATCAGTTTTTTCATTGGGCAAGCTTCCAGTCAAAGCTGAACGAAGTGATGTTCTTCCACGCCTCGTAATACTCGGGTGGCAGATCATCAAAGGGGGCGGCAAGTTGTACGGCCCGGATGGCCTGTTCGGCATGGCGGCTCGCTTGCGCGCGATTGGTGTCGTTGATGCCGGTCTGCCGGACTACTTGCGGTCGACCCGCCAAGCTACCGTCGGGGTTGAGACGGAAACGGAGGAAGGTGGTGATTGCATCAACATCGGGTCCGCTTGGCGGTTGCCATCTCGGCTTGATCTTGCGGGCGATGGCCTGAACCAGAGAGGCCTTCGCGCTTGCACCAATCTGCGAGGCGGGGGTGCGGGTTTCGTCAGTGGTCGTGCTGCCACCGGCGCCTGCCAGAAAGTCGCTACCGATGCGCGAACCGCCGCTGCGTTCGGACGGTCTGGGCTGGCTGCGCTCGCGCGGCTGTTCGCGGCGAGGCTGCGGGCGGGCCTCACGGGCAGGAACGGGCACGGGCGACTGTACGCGCTGCGTGGGTCGTTCGACCACCGGGTCGCTCGGCGCGTCGAGCATTTCCGGTGAAGGCGAGGGAGTGTCGGACAAAGTCGGCGCGATGGCCGCCCGGCTTTCCGGCACAGGATCGGGTGCGGTCGCCTCCATACCGACATCTTCGGCGAGGTTGACTGTCATCCTTTCGGTACGCTCGATTTCGGGCGCGGGCATCAGAGCCTGGATTACCATGGCGGCGAGCAGCGCAAGGTGCAGCGCCACGGCGACGATCAGACCTGTGCGTTCTTCGCTCCTGATGCCTGCGCTATACATGGGACCGTGGCTATTCCCCGGACTCTGAACCGCGGTTGACCGGCGGAGCCGATTGTCCGCCATTCGTCACCAGTGAAATCCGGTTGAGTCCGGCGCGGTTGAGTTCTCCCATGACCGCCATCACGCGCCCGTAATCGAGCGCGCGGTCGGCGCGCAGTGTGATATCCGGCCCTTCGCCCGTGCGCGGGATGACCTCAAGCGCCTGCGGCAATTCGCCCACCGGAACCTGGTTGTCATCGATATAGACATAGCCTTCGGTGTCGATGCTGATCGATACCTGCTGTTGTTCCTGCGGCAGCGCGTTGGCGCGGCTGTCGGGGAGCTGGATCGGCACGCCCGCAGTCAGCAGCGGCGCGGTAACCATGAAGATGATCAGCAGCACCAGCATCACATCGACGAAGGGCGTGACGTTGATTTCGGCCATGGGCCGCCGCCCGCCGCGTCCGCGACGCCGCCTTGTTCCTTTCCCGGAAGCGAGAGTCATCGCCATGTCAGCGCTGCTCCAGCTGGCGGCTGAAGCTGGCGTGCAGCTTGTCGGCGAAGCGGTGGAGCCGCGTCTCGAACCGCTCCACGGCATGGCTGAACCGGTTATAGGCGATCACCGCGGGAATCGCGGCGAACAGGCCGATGGCGGTGGCGAACAGCGCCTCGGAAATACCCGGCGCGACCACTGCGAGCGACGAACTTTCCTGCGCGCCGATCTGGAAGAAGCTGTTCATGATGCCCCAGACCGTGCCGAACAGGCCCACAAAGGGAGCGACCGCGCCCACCGTGGCAAGGAAGTTCAGCCGCTCGGCGATATCGTCGCCCTCCTGCGCGATCTGGCTGTCCATCGCCGCGGCGATCCGGCCCCGCAGCGCCTCGCGGTCGCGCACCTCGTTCTTGGTCGAACGCCGCCATTCGCTGACCGCCGCCTGCGCCACGCGGGCGGAAGGGATATCGCTCTTGCCGCGCTCGGACATGAAGCGATCGAAATGATCCGCCTGCCAGAACTCGCTTTCATAGGTCAGCTGCGCGCGCTTCAGCTTGCCCATACGCAGGCTGAACGAAACGATGATCGCCCAGACCCAGATGCTGGCAAGGATCAGGCCGGCCATGACCGCCTGGACGACGATATCGGCATCGAGGAACAATTGCACCGGATCGAGCCGGGTAGGCGCACTGATGGCAAGAAGGGAAAGTGTGGTCATCAATCCTCTGTCGAATGGACGAAGCGCGCGAAAGCCGCGCGCCATTCTTCTGGCTGGCGAATAGGCCGTCCGCCGGGTGAAACGAAGCCGACGCGCAAATGTGCCTCGGCCAGCAATTCTTCTCCGCGGAACGCCTTCTGGTGCATCCGGCAGGACGCGGCCTTAAGTTCGGTACAGCGGGTTTCGATGACAATATCGTCATCGAGCTTGGCTGGCCGCAAATATCTGAGGCTGACCTCGGACAGTGCATAAGCGCCGAGGCCCGCTTCGATTGCGGCGCGCTGATCGATGTCGAGGCGGCGCAGCAGGTCGGAGCGCGCGCGTTCGAACCAGCGAAGGTAATTGGCATGGTAGACGATGCCCGAAAGATCGGTGTCTTCGTAATAGGCGCGCACGGCATAGAGATGCCGGTCGCCATCGAGTACTCCGTCGGGGGGATTGGGCAAGGACATGCGAAAGGCGCTCTAGCGCAGCGGAGAGTCGCTGCAAAGCCGCCTTTCACTCCGAAAACATGAACGGCGGTGAAACGAGATTCTCGCGCGGCGAAACTATCTGGCGATCATCGGGCCGAGCGGCTGCCCGCCGAAGATATGGACATGCAGATGCGGCACTTCCTGCCCGCCATGCGCGCCGACATTGGCCATCATTCGGTAACCGGGCTCCACCAATCCCTTGTCGCGCGCGATCTTGCCGACCGCGCGCACGAAACCGGCGATTTCCTCCGCACTGGCTTTCGCACTGAAATCGTCCCAGCTGACATAGCGCCCTTTGGGGACCACCAGCGTATGCACTTCGGCCTGCGGATTGATGTCCTCGAAAGCAAAGGCCCATTCGTCTTCGTAAACCTTGGACGAAGGGATCTCGCCGCGCAGGATTTTCGCGAAGATATTGTCATCGTCATATGGTTGGGTCGGGTCGATCGGCATTATTCGCTCCTCGAGTTTTTCTCATCGATACCGGACACGCCCTCGCGCCGGTCCAGTTCGGCCATGACGTCGGCCAAGGGCACATTCTTTTCGGCGAGCAGTACCATTAAATGGAACAGCACATCGGCTGCTTCGCCGACCAGTTCCTCGCGGCTACCCGCAAGCGCTGCGACGCAGGTTTCGACGGCTTCCTCGCCCAGCTTGCGTACCATGACCGCCAGGCCGCGATGGGTCAGCTGCGCGACATAGCTGGTATCGGGATCGGCCTTGCGGCGTTCGGCAATGGTCGCCTCGAGGCGGGTAAGCGTGTCCATGGGGCCCGTGTGCGGTATCAGCCGCGCGCAGGCAAGCCCGCCGCGCGCAGGGCGCGGTGCGCCTCGCCGATCGAATGCTGGCCGAAATGGAAGATCGAGGCGGCGAGCACGGCGCTGGCATGGCCCTGCGTCACCCCTTCGACGAGATGGTCGAGCGTGCCCACACCGCCGCTGGCGATGACGGGTACGGAAACACTGTCTGCAATCGCGCGGGTCAGTTCGAGGTCGTATCCCTGCTTCGTCCCGTCACCGTCCATCGAGGTGACGAGCAGTTCGCCCGCACCCAGTTCGGCCAGCCTTTGCGCATGCTCGACCGCGTCGATGCCGGCGGCCTCTCGCCCGCCGTGGGTGTAGATTTCCCAGCCGCGAAAGCCCTCGCCCTGCGTATTGGCGCGCGCATCGACGCTGGCCACGATACACTGGCTGCCGAATTTCTCCGCAATCTCGCGCACGAGTTCGGGCCTTGTGACGGCTGCGGAATTCACCGCCACCTTGTCCGCCCCAGCCAGTAGTAGCGCCCGCGCATCCTCGACGCTGCGAACCCCGCCGCCAACGGTCAGCGGCATGAAGCACACTGCCGCGGTACGCCGCACCATGTCGAGCAGCGTCCCGCGCCCCTCGTGGCTGGCGGAAATGTCGAGGAAGCAAAGTTCGTCTGCTCCGGCGCGGTCATAGGCCTGCGCCTGCTCCACCGGATCGCCCGCGTCCTTGAGGTCGACGAAATTGACCCCCTTCACCACGCGCCCGTCGGCGACGTCGAGACAGGGAATGACGCGGATACGGACAGTCATTTGTTGAGAAAGCTCAGAATAATGAACCACAAGAGGGCGAGATCCAGCGCGCAAAGCGTCAACGAGAGAATCCAGAACAAGCGGGGCTTTGCTGCCTCTGTTATCTCTCCCCACGGCCAAACCTTTATGGAACGCGGGTCGGAAAAGCTGATCCCGGCAGTGACCAGTCCCAGAACGGTGAAAAAGAAAATCGCGACAAAAAGCACTACGCCCGCCCCGCCATCGCCAGAGCCGCCGCCAGATCTAACCGCCCGTCATAGAGCGCACGCCCGGTAATCACGCCCTCGATACCTTCCTTGGCATAGAGCGAGAGCACATGGATATCGTCCAGACCCTTCACCCCGCCGCTTGCGATCACGGGAATATCTACCTGCCGCGCCAGTTCCACGGTCGCGTCGATATTCACGCCCTTGAGCAGCCCGTCGCGCCCGATATCGGTGAACAATAGCGCTGCAACTCCGGCATCCTCGAACCGGCGGGCAAGATCGACCACGGGCACGTCGGACACCTCGGCCCAGCCCTCGGTCGCGACCATGCCGTCCTTCGCATCCACCGCGACGACTATGCCGCCTTCGAACTCGCGCGCCATGTCCTTGACGAACTCGGGGTCCTTGAGGGCCGCAGAACCCATCACTATGCGCGACACGCCCGCACCGAACCATCCTTCCACATCCTCGCGCTTGCGGATGCCGCCGCCAAGCTGGACATGACCGGGAAATGCCTCGACGATGCTCTCCACCGCCTCGCGGTTCTGCGCCGAGCCGGCGAAGGAGCCGTCGAGATCGACCACGTGCAGGTACTGTGCACCCGCCTCGGCGAACAGCGCCGCTTGCGCGGCGGGATTGTCGCCATAGACGGTCGCGCGGTCCATATCGCCCTCCGCAAGGCGCACGACCTGGCCTCCCTTCAGGTCGATGGCGGGAAAGACGATCACGGTTTCCACTCCAGGAAGCGTTGCAGGATGCCGAGCCCGTAGCTCTGGCTTTTTTCGGGATGGAACTGCACCCCGAGGATATTGTCGCGCCCGACTGCGGCAACCAGCCCGCCGCCATGGTCGGTCATCGCCAGCACGTCGCGGCCGCTGTCGGCATGGAAATGGTAGGAATGGAGGAAATAGGCCTCGCCCAGCTCGATCACCTCATGGTTCTTCGCATGCAGTGTGGGCGCGACGTCGTTCCAACCCATGTGCGGCACTTTCACGCTGGTATCGGTCGGCTCGATCAGCCGGACTTCGCCTTCGATCCAGTCGAGCCCCGCCGTTTCGCCATATTCCAGCCCGCGCGTGGCGAGCAATTGCATGCCCACGCAAATGCCGAGGAACGGCGCGCCACCCACAAATACCCGCTCGCGCATTGCTTCGATCGCACCCTTCTCCGCGCGTAGCCCTGCCGCGCAGGCCCCGAAACTGCCGACTCCGGGCAGCACGATCCGGTCGGCGGCGCGCAACACGTCGGGATCGGCCGTAACCTTCACCTGCGCCCCTACCTTGCGCAGCGCGTTCTCGACCGAGTGCAGATTGCCCGCGCCGTAATCGACCAGCGCGATCACTTCACCCACCGAGCTGTCCCTTGGTGCTGGGGATCGCCCCGCCCTTGCGCGGATCGATTTCCACTGCGGCGCGCATGGCGCGGGCGAAGCCCTTGTAAATGCTCTCGCAGATATGGTGGTTATTGGCGCCGTAGAGCAATTCGACATGCAGCGTCAGCCCGCAGGTCTGCGCGATGGAATGGAACCAGTGCTCGATCAGCTCGGTATCCCATTCGCCCAGCTTTTCCTGGCTGAAGCCCGCCCGCCAGACGAGATAGGGCCGCCCGGAAATATCGAGCGCCACACGCGCCAGCGTTTCGTCCATCGGCGAATAGGCACTGCCGTAACGCGCAATCCCGCCCTTGTCGCCCAGCGCCTGCGCCAGCGCCTGTCCCAGGGCCAGCGCGCTGTCCTCGGTCGTGTGATGCTGGTCGACATGGAGATCACCATCGACCTTCATCGTTACGTCGATCAGCGAATGCCTGGAAAACTGCTCGACCATGTGATCGAGGAAACCGATCCCGGTGGAAATGTCATAGGCACCCGTCCCGTCAAGGTCGACTTCGACCAGGATGTGCGTTTCCGCGGTGTTTCTTTCGATACGGCCTGTTCGCATAGCGCCTGCCTATAGGCGCCAGTGTGGGCGGCGCAAGAAATAGCCGCTATTCGCAGGGTAAAGACAGGCTTAAACCGCTTGACCACGGCATCGTGCGGTTCCACCTAGGAAAGCATGAGCGAAGACACGCCAGACAGCCTTATTCCCTATGACACCATCGTGCAGGAGGCCCTGCGCGCAGTGGTTGGCCGGGTACTGGGCGAAATCGAGCAAAGTGGCAGCGAACTGCCCGGTGCGCACCATTTCTACATCACCTTCAAGACACACGCGCCGGGGGTTTCGATCCCCGCCAGCCTACGCGAGCGGTTTCCCGACGAAATGACCATAGTGCTGCAGAACAAGTTCTGGGATTTGAACGTGCGCGAAGACGGCTTCTCGGTCGGCCTGTCCTTCAACCAGATCCCATCGCAACTCGACATTCCCTATTCCGCAATCACGCAATTCGTCGATCCGGCGGTGGATTTCGGCCTGCAGTTCCAGGCGACCGTCGCCGACATGGCTCCCGCCGCGACCGAAGAGGCCGGGAATGACGAGGAACAGGGTCGCCAGGCACCCGTTGCAGGTGTGGAAGACGGCTCGAATGTCGTCTCGGTCGATTTCGGCCGGAAGAAGTAGAGGCGCGGGGGCTGATCTGCGCCGGAAGGTGCACAGGGAATGGTTAGACACGTCAAGGAAATGGGTGCAGATCTCGTGGAGAATACGCGCGAGGCGACAGGTGGTCGCGAGGAAAATGTACCCGGCCCGTCGACCAATCCCATGACCAACATCCTGCTGGCGGATCTGATGATCCGCGCGGGGTCATACGTTATGCGCGATGCAATCGAGCGCGGAATGCTTCGCGGGCGCTACGGACGCGAAACGGCGCGAGAGATGATCAAGAACAAGTCGCTCGGCCAGCAGGCGATCAGCTTCGCACTCGCCAAGGTGGCGACACGCAGTCTGCCCGGCGCATTGCTGGTGGGCGGCGGTGCGCTCGCCAAGACGATCTTCGACCGCAGCCAGAAGCGAAGAAAATCGCGCCGCAAAGGCGATCGTGCCCTGATCGAACAGGCCCATTCGGACGAGTAGGCTTGATTTGAACGCGCCGCTTGGCCCAAAGGCGCGCATGGCCGATTCCTCAGACAGTCACGACAACGCACTCGCCCGGCGCGGATTGATGTTCATCCTCTCCTCGCCCAGCGGGGCCGGGAAGACCACGATCAGCCGCATGCTGCTGGCTGCCGATCCGTCGATCAAACTATCCGTCAGCGTAACCACCCGCCCGCCGCGCCCGGGCGAAATCGACGGTGTGCATTACTTCTTCCTCGACGATGCCGCCTTCGACCGTATGGTGGAGGAAGACGATTTCTACGAATGGGCGCATGTCTTCGGCCACCGCTATGGCACACCCAAGGGCCATATCCGCAATGCGTTGAAGGAAGGGCAGGACTTCCTTTTCGACATCGACTGGCAGGGTACGCAGCAGCTCTACCAGAAGGACCAGCAGGACGTGGTACGCGTGTTCATCCTGCCGCCCAGCATCGCCGAACTCGAACGCCGTCTGCGTAGCCGGGCGACGGACAGCGAAGAAGTGGTGCAGGCCCGCATGGAACGCGCCCGCGCCGAGATCAGCCACTGGGACGCCTATGACTATGTGGTAATCAACGAGGATGTGAACGATTGCTTCGCCAAGGTGCGCGAAATCCTCGACGCCGAACGCATGAGGCGCCAGCGCCAGACAGGCCTGATCCCGTTCGTGCGAGAACTGATGGGGTAAGCGGTTTGGTGTGAAGGCGAGTCGGGTAGCTAACTACCCTTTTCGAATGCCCTGCCCTGCCGAGGCACCGTAAGCGGAAGCTTCTTGCCCTCAAAGGCCCCGACATCGGACCTCGGGATGCCGACTTCCCGCCAGCACTACGCGTTTTCTCTTAGCCGGCCTTTCCCGGACCATTCACCATAGTCTGGGATAAGTTAAGGATCGCCGCCATGGAAAACTCACTCGCCCCTCGGGATATGTCGCAAGACTACGAGCGCTCGCATCAGCGCAAGGCGATGTTCGTTACTGCGAACCTGTCTTCGTCTGGGATGACCGGCAATGTGCGTGTGCGCAACATTTCGGATTCCGGAGCTCTGATTGAAGCCGACACCTTGCCGCCGGTGGGCGAACGCGTGAAGCTGCGCAAAGGCGAGCTAAGTGCAACCGGCACCATAATCCGCCGCGAAGGCAAGCAAGCAGGGATCCGTTTCGAGCGCCTCGTGAACGCGATCGACTGGTTGCCGAACAAGGCACACTCGCAATTGATGGTCGACATCGCTTTCGAAACGATCAAACCCCGTTTCGAGGGCGGCCCTCCCACCGCCAACGCTGCGGCGAATGCGCGCGCAGAGGCAATAGCCTTGCCGTCCAGCCCAGCCACGCGAGACGAACTGGAAGGCATCGCCGATATGCTCGATGCGCTGGCGGACCGGATGAGCGAAGACCCGGTGATCCTTGCAAGCTATCTCGACAAGCTACAAGTGCTCGACATCGCCTCACAAAAACTGCGCAAGGTTGGACGCAACCTACCTGATCGCTAACTGGTTACGAACTCTCTGCCACCAGCCACATCCCGCGGCACAATCACCCCTAATGCGCTCTGCGGCCAGAAAACTCGAGTCAGCGAGACACCGCCTCTCAACAGACAGGAATGCAGCGCGGAGCTACCTTCCGCCCGCCGGATCAGCGAAATGCGTGGGCAGGTGAGCGTTGACGATACCGCCGTCGACCGCGATCGTTTCGCCTACGGTATAGTCGCCCGCACGGCTGGCGAGATAGACGCAGCTGCCGCCCATATCGAACTTGTCGCCCACGCGCTTGTTCGGGATGCCCTGAGCGCTGGCCTCGGCATGGTCGCGCGCGACCTTGTTCATATTGCTCGGGAATGCGCCCGGAGCGATGCCGGTGACATAGACGTGGTCCTGCACCAGCCGCGCGGCCATGCGGCGCGTAAGGTGGATCAGCGCCGCCTTGCTGGCCTGGTAGGAATAGGTCTCCCAAGGGTTGATACGCAGGCCGTCGATGCTGGCAATGTTGATCACCTTGCCGGGCTTGTCCTGGCTGGCATTGGCGGTGAGGAGCTTGTGCAGTTTCTGCGTCAGGAAGAAGGGCGTCTTGACGTTGAGGTCCATGACCTTGTCCCAGCCCTCTTCCGGGAAGTCGAGATAATCCGCACCCCAGGCCGCGCCGGCATTGTTGACGAGGATGTCGAGGTGGGATTCCTTCGCGGAAATCTCGGCCACCAGTTCATCGATGCCTTCCAGCGTCGAGATATCGCCCTGGATCGGAACGACCTTGTCGCCCAGTTCTTCGGCAGTTTCGTGCAGTTCGCCGCCCTTGCGCGCGGTGATATAGACCCGCTCTGCGCCCGCGGCGAGAAAGCCCTCCACGATCATGCGGCCGATGCCGCGGCTGCCGCCGGTAACGAGGGCAATGCGCCCCTTGAGGCTGAACATGTCTTCGAGGTTCATATCGTCTCTCCCGCTCAGTAGCCGCTCATTTCGGCGACACGGCCCGCGTGGTAATATTGGTCGCCGAGGAATTCCTGCAGCGCCCGGTCGCGTTTCATGTAGAGGCCGATGTCGTATTCGTCGGTCATGCCGATGCCGCCGTGCATCTGCACGCCTTCCTTGACCGCAAGGCCGGCCGCCTTGGCGACCTTGGCCTTGGCCACGCTTGCCATGAGGTCCGCCTTTTCGCTGCCGCCATCGAGCAGCTGGGCCGCCTTGATGGTGACAGCGCGGGCGATCTCGACTTCGGAATAGAGATGCGCGGCGCGGTGCTGCAGCGCCTGGAATTCACCGATCAGCTTGCCGAACTGCTTGCGCTGCTTGAGGTAGTCGACGGTCATGTCCATCGCGCCCTGCGCCACACCCACGCCTTCGGCTGCCGCACCCACGCGGCCCGCCATGAGCATGGCATTGAGCACTTCACGCCCGCCGTCGACTTCGCCGATCACGGCATCGCCATCGAGTTCGACACCGTCGAAGGTGACATGGCTGGCCATCGAGCTGTCGACCAGCCGGACGCTGTCATGGCTCATGCCGCTGGCATCCTGCGGCACGGCGAACAGCGTGATGCCGTCCGCATCGCTGTCGCTGCCCGAAGTGCGCGCGGCAACCACGATCATCTCGCTGCTGGCGCCATAGACCACGAAATCCTTCTTGCCCGACAGGCGGAAGCCGTTGCCCGATTTCTCCGCCTTGCAGGCGATGGTTTCGGGGCGATGCTTCGCGCCTTCGTCGATAGCGACCGAATAGACCTTCTCGCCTTCGATCAGGCCGGGTAGCCAGCGCCCCCGGACATCGTCGCTGCCGTGCTTGAGCGCGGTAGCCGCCAGCACGGAGGAGGACAGGAACGGCGAGGGCGTAAGGTTGCGCCCGATCTGTTCGAGCACGATCCCCGCCTCAACATGGCCCATGCCGAGCCCGCCGTCGTCTTCGTCCACCAGCATTCCGGTGAAACCCATTTCGGCGAACTGCTTCCACAATCCGTGGCCGAAGCCGTCCTTGCAATCGCGGTCGCGCCAGTGGCGCAGCTGCTTCGCAATCGCGCCTTCTTCGGCCATGAACTGCTGTGCACTTTCGGCGAGCATCGCCTGGTCTTCGTCGTAATAAAGGGGCATCGATCAGGCTCCCGGTAGGTCGAGGATACGTTTCGAGATGACGTTGAGCATGACTTCGCTCGTGCCGCCCTCGATCGAATTGGCCTTGGTGCGCAGCCAGTTGCGCGACGGCTTGCCGCCGGATGTTTCCTCGCTCTCCCATTCGAGAGCGCGGCTGCCGCCCGCTGCCATCATCAGTTCGTGCCGTCGCTTGTTCAGCTCGGTCCCGACATATTTCATCATGTTCGGCTGCGCGGGATGCGCCTTGCCGACCTTGAGTTCGTCGAGGAACTTCTCGCCCATCGCGGCATAGGAAAGCGCATCGACATCGAACTGCGCCAGCTCTGCGCGCAGCACCGGATCGAGTTCGCCAGCATTGCGCTTCATCGCCGCGCCAATGGCTGCGGTGCGGTCACCGCCGCCCGCGCCCGAGATCATCTCGCGTTCGTGGCCCAGCAGGTATTTCGCAACGTCCCAGCCGCGATTGATCTCGCCGACATAAGCGGGAATGTCCTCGCCATAGCTCTTGGGCACCTTCACATCGTCGAAGAAGGTCTCGCAAAACGGGCTGTTGCCGCTGATCAGCTTGATCGGCTTGGTGCTGACGCCCTCGCCCGCCATGTCGAACAGCATGAAGGTGATGCCCTGGTACTTGTTCTGCTTGTCGGTGCGCACGAGGCAGAAAATCCAGTCGGCCTCGTCGGCATAGGAGGTCCAGATCTTCTGGCCGTTGACGATCCAGTGATCGCCCTTGTCCTCGCCGAAAGTCTGCATCGAGACGAGGTCTGAACCGCTGCCCGGTTCGGAATAGCCCTGGCACCAGCGGATTTCGCCATTGGCGATCTCGTTGAGGAATCTCTGCTTCTGGCCTTCCGTGCCGAAGTGGAGCAGCGCCGGGCCGAGCATCCAGATACCAAAGCTGGACAGGGGCGGGCGCGCACCGATGCGGGCCATTTCCTGGCGCAGAATCTTGCCCTCTGCGGGGTTCAATCCGGCACCGCCATATTCCTTGGGCCATTCGGGAACGGTATAGCCCTTGTCCCGGCAGGCTTCGAACCATGCCTTCTGGGCATCGTTCTTGAACTTGGCATTGCGGCCGCCCCAATAGACGTCGCCCTCGTCACGAACGGCCTCGCGCATTTCGGGGGGACAATTGGCTTCGAGCCATTCGCGCGTTTCGGCGCGGAAGCTTTCCAGATCGGACATGACCGACTCCTCTCTCAGATCTCTTCGGTTGACGTTTACGTTAGGGTGATTCGCAGCCTTCCCGCAAGGGCGATGATGAGGAAGCGCAATGCCGTAGCGTCAGGCGGTTTGCGTTGACGTAAGGTGCGGCTCGCCTAAGCTTGAGACCAAGGATTTCTGGGAGAAAGACGATGCGATTCACGGGCAAGACCGTGGTGATAACCGGTGCGGCATCCGGTATCGGAGCCGAGACCGCGCGCCTGTTCGCCGGCGAGGGCGCGACCGTATTTGCCTCCGATATAGACGATGCGGGCGGAAAGGCGCTCGAACAGGAAACCGATGGCGACATCCGCTATCGCCACTGCGACGTCAGTTCGATCGAGGATATCCGCAAGCTGATGGACGGGGCCGCCGAAGAAACCGGCGGCATCGACGTGGTCTTCAACAATGCGGGTGCTGGCGGCGCACGCCCCGGGATCGACGAGATCGAACCCGACGAGTGGGATCGCACGATGGACCTGCTGCTACGCTCCGTCGCGATGGGCATCCGTTATGCCGTTCCGCACATGAAGCACCACAAGGGCGCAAGTATCATCAACGTGTCGAGCGTGGCGGCGGTCGGACCCGGCTATTCTCCTACCGCCTATGCCGTGGCCAAGGCAGGTGTCCTGCACCTCACCAAATGCGCCGCGACCGATCTTGCGAGGCACGGCATCCGGGTGAACGCCGTGCAGCCCGGCTTCATCAACACCAACATCTTCACCGCCTCGCTCGACATTCCCGAAGAGATGGCCCGTACGGCCAAGGCGGCAATTGCGCAGATGTCGTCCAATGCCCAGCCGGTGGCCCGCGGAGGCCAACCGCGCGACATCGCCGAAGCGGTCGCCTTTCTGGCCAGCGATGCGGCCAGCTTCATGACCGGCACCTCCATGCTTGTCGACGGCGGGCTGACGATCGGCCCGCGGCACAGCTGGGATCCGGAAGTACCGGGTCTGTTCGATACGCTCGATGCCATGCAGAAACAGGCACAGAGCAAGGCCTGATGGCATTCATTGCCGGCCCCCTGCCCCAGCGGCTGAAACTGGTTCACGGATCGGGGGCAGTTGCATTCGGGATCAAGGATTCCGGTTTCAGCTTCTTCCTGCTGCCGTTCTACAACCTTGTACTGGGTGTCGATGCAGGCACGGTGGGCGCGGCGCTGGCGACGGCGCTGATCGTCGATGCGATGGTCGATCCGCTGATCGGCCATCTTTCCGACCGGACCTATACGCGCTGGGGGCGCCGCCTGCCCTGGCTCTATCTTGCCCCGATCCCGCTCGCTCTCTTGTGGACGCTGCTGTGGTCCCCGCCCTTCACCGGGACGCCGGGATATTGGGATATTCTCGCATTGGCCGTGGGGGTTCGCCTCCTGCTCTCGGCCTGCGAAGTTCCATCGGTCAGCCTCGTCCCCGAGATTACGGACGATTACGACGACCGCACCACCCTGTTCCGCTATCGCTTCCTGTCCGGGTGGCTCGGCGGCCTGCTGATGATGGTCATGGCCTTCAGCGTATTCCTGCCCACGCCCGAAGCCCAGCTGCGACCGGAAGGCTATGCCGAATACGGGATTTTCGGAGCGGCCCTGATGGCACTGGCGGTAATCGGATCGGCGGCGGGCCAGCACAGCACCGTAGCCCACCTGCCCCCGCTGAAACCGCCGCCCTTCTCGCTGAGGGGCGCCTTCGCCGAGATTTTCGATGCTTTTCGGGAAAAGGCCTTCCTGATTTTCGCAGTAGGCGGTCTCGCCATCTATGTAGCGCAGGGCATGACCTTTTCGATCACGCAATATGTCAATCTCTACGTCTGGCAGTTCTCCGAAACCGCCTTCATGTTCTACCCGGCGGTGCTGTTCCTCTCGGTGGTGCTCATGTTCCTCGTGGTCGGGCCGCTCCACCGTATGTGGGGTAAGCCGAAATCCGCCGCCGTCGGCGCACTGGCCGGCCTCGCTCTCTATTTCACCCCCCATGCCCTGCTGCTGGCGGGTTTGTGGCCGGAAACGGGGACGACGACCTCGACAGCCATACTCTTCGTCTTCCTGATCTTCGCCAATACGGCGAGCGTGATCTCGATCATCTCCGCCACATCGATGGTGGCGGAAATTGTCGAAGCCTTCGAAGAACGCACCGGCAAGCGGGCGGAAGGGACATTCTATTCCGGAAACTGGCTGGTGCAGAAATGCGCGACCGGCGGCGGTATCCTGCTGACCAGCCTGATCGTCCAGTCCATCGATCTTGCTCCCGGCACGGCCCAGGCCGATGTTGCGCAGGGGACCGTGCGTCAACTGGTCTGGTTGTATATGATCACCTCGACCTTGCTGATGCTTGTTGCAGCATACTGGCTGAGCCGCTTCCCGATCACGCGCGAACAGCATGAAGCACGTGTCGCCGCGCGCAGATTGCGCGAAACAGGAAAGGAAGACGATCCGATCGGCGATGCCGTAAGGGCAGATCCGGATGCCCACACGATTACACCGTGAACCCTGCTTTACGGGACTTGGCGAGGCCCGAATGATCTGCCAGTTTCCGGAAGAAACCGATTTTGAAGAGAGGAATTAAGCGATGGATTTCGAACCCACAGAGAGGCAAGTTTACTGGCGCGACCGGGTGAAGAACTTCATCGAGGATCACGTTCGCCCGGCTGTGCCGACCTACAAGGCGCAGGATGCCGAGGGAGAGCGCTGGAAGGTCATCCAGGTGGTGGAGGACCTCAAGGCCAAGGCCAAGGCCGAAGGCATCTGGAACCTGTTCATGCCCCCGCGCAACGACGGGCATCACCATGTCGACGAGACCTATGATTTCGAAGGTCCCGGCCTCACCAACCTCGAATACGCGCTTTGTGCCGAGGAAATGGGCCGCATCGGCTTCGCCTCCGAAGTCTTCAAT
This sequence comes from Qipengyuania huizhouensis, assembly GCF_019711635.1. Lineage (GTDB taxonomy): Bacteria > Pseudomonadota > Alphaproteobacteria > Sphingomonadales > Sphingomonadaceae > Qipengyuania > Qipengyuania huizhouensis. The sequence continues at coordinate 439,715 of NZ_JAIGNT010000001.1, forward strand.
TGCTCCGCGCCCGATACCGGCAATATGGAAGTGTTCCATCGCTACGGTACGCGCGAACAGAAGGACCGCTGGCTGACCCCGCTGATGAATGGTGAAATCCGTTCCGCCTTCCTCATGACGGAGCCTTTCACCGCTTCCTCCGACGCCACCAATATCGAAACCCGTATCGAGCGTGACGGCGACGAATATGTCATCAACGGGCGCAAGTGGTGGTCTTCGGGCGTTGGCGATCCGCGCTGCAAGGTCGCCATCGTCATGGGCAAGACCGATTTTTCGGCGGGCCGCCATGCCGCGCAATCGATGATCCTGATGCCGATGGATGCACCGGGCGTGACGGTGCTGCGCCACCTGCCCGTGTTCGGATATGACGATGCGCCCCACGGCCATATGGAAGTCGAACTCAAGGACGTGCGCGTCCCGGTCACCAACATGCTGCTGGGTGAAGGACGTGGATTCGAGATCGCGCAGGGCCGCCTCGGGCCGGGCCGCATCCATCACTGCATGCGCACCATCGGCGTGGCCGAGGAAGCGCTCCACAAGATGTGCCAGCGTCTGCAGGAGCGCGAGGCTTTCGGCAAGCCGATCTACAAGCACTCAGTATGGGAAGAGCGCGTCGCACGCGCCCGGATCGACATCGACATGACCCGCCTGCTCTGCCTCAAGGCCGCCGACATGATGGACAAGGTCGGCAACAAGAGCGCCAAGCAGGAAATCGCCATGATCAAGGTGCAGGCCCCCAATATGGCGCTGCGGATCATCGACGATGCGATCCAGGCGCATGGCGGCGGCGGCGTGTCCGACGATTATGGGCTCGCCAATGCCTATGCCCACCAGCGCACGCTGCGCCTCGCCGACGGGCCGGACGAAGTCCACGCCCGCTCAATCGCGCGGATGGAATTCGCCAAGCACATGCCCAAGCCCGGACCCTCCGCCAACGCCCTGCGCGACGGCAAGGGGCCGGTCGGCGGCGATGACCGGCAAAGCTCGGGCGACATCGGGGCAACGCGCTGATGGCTAAGGCGGCTATACTCGAACAGGTCGGCAGCCTGACCATAGGTGAAGTCGAACTGGCCGATCCCGGCCCGCACGAAGTCCTGATCGACACCAAGGCCTGCGGGCTGTGCCATTCGGACCTGCACTTTATCGAAGGCGCCTACCCGCATCCTCTGCCCGCGATCCCGGGTCATGAGGCGGCAGGCGTGGTCCGTGCGGTCGGCAGCGAAGTGAAGACGGTGAAGCCGGGCGATCACGTGGTCTCCTGCCTCTCCGCCTTCTGCGGCCACTGCGAATTTTGCGTCACCGGCAGGATGGCGCTGTGCATGGGGGCCGATACCAGGCGTTCCGCAACCGAAACACCCCGGATCAAGCGCTTGATTGACAAGTCGCCGGTCGGACAGATGCTCAATCTTTCGGCCTTCTGCGAGCAGATGCTGATCCATGAACATGCCTGCGTCGCCATCGACAAGGGCATGCCGCTCGACCGCGCGGCGATCATCGGCTGCGCCGTGACGACTGGTGCAGGCGCGATTTTCAATGCCTGCTCGGTCGTTCCGGGCGAAGCGGTGGCCGTGATCGGCTGCGGCGGCGTCGGCCTTGCCGCAATCAATGCTGCGAAGATCACCGGCGCGGGCAAGGTTATAGCCATCGATCCGATTCCGGAAAAACGCGCACTGGCCGAGACACTGGGGGCCACGCACACGGTCGATGCCATGGCGGACGATGCGGTCGAGCAGGTAATGAAAATTTCTGGCGGCGGCGTGCATCACGCCATCGAAGCGGTGGGCCGGCAGGCCAGCGCGGACCTCGCGGTGAAGATCCTGCGCCGCGGCGGTACGGCGACTATCCTCGGCATGATGCCGCTCGACTGCAAGGTCGGCCTCGGCGCGATGGACCTGCTCTCTGGCAAGAAACTGCAAGGCGCGATCATGGGCATGAACCACTTCCCGGTCGATCTGCCGCGCCTCGTCGATTTCTACATGCGCGGTTTGCTCGATCTCGACACGATCATCGCCGAGCGTATCCCGCTCGAGAAGATCAACGAAGGCTTCGAGAAGATGAAACAGGGCACCTCGGCCCGCAGCGTTGTGGTGTTCGACTGATGACGACAGGCCCGGATATCGATTACGACAAGGAAATGGTCGGCACTGTCGAAGTGCCGGATAAGGATCGCCTGAACCTCGAAGCGCTCACGGCTTGGTTCACGGCCAATGTCGAAGACTTTGAGGGACCAATTTCCTACACGAAGTTCAAGGGTGGTCAGTCGAACCCGACCTACAGGATCGACACCCCGAACCGCTCCTACGTCCTTCGCCGTCAGCCTTTCGGCAAACTGCTGCCCAGCGCGCATGCGGTGGACCGGGAATACACTGCAATGCATGCGCTCGGGCCGACCGGCTTCCCCGTACCCAGGACCTATGGCCTGTGCGAGGACCCCGAAGTCATCGGATCGAAGTTCTTCGTCATGGGCCTCGCCGATGGACGATCTCTCTGGAACGGGGCGCTTCCGGGTATCGACAAGGAAGACCGCCGGGAAATCTACAATGCCATGATCGACACCATGGCGGATCTTCACCTGCGCAAACCCGATGAAATCGGACTCGGCGACTACGGCAAGCCTACCGACTATTGTGCGCGCCAGATCGCCCGGTGGAGCAAGCAGTACAAGCTCTCCGAAACCGAGCACATGGAGAAGATGGAGCAGTTGATAGATTGGCTGCCCCAGACCATCCCGCCGCAGCACGAGAGCAGCGTGGTCCATGGTGACTACCGGCTCGACAACCTCATTTTCGAGAAGGAGGATAATAAGGTCCTCGCCGTGCTCGACTGGGAATTGTCGACGCTGGGCGATCCGGTTGCCGATTTCAGCTATCTCATGCTCAACTGGCATAATCCGCACGATGGCAGGGCCGGACTGCTCGGCCTCGATCTCGAGGAACTGGGTATCCCGTCACAGCAGGAAGCGGTCGACCGCTATGTCGCACGAACCGGCTATCCGGTTCCGCCAATGGACTGGTATTTCGCCTATAACCTGTTCCGGCTCGCAGGCATCATGCAGGGCATCAAGAAGCGGGTGATCGACGGGACGGCTTCTTCGGCCCATGCCAAGGCCATGAGCGAGCGTGTTGGACCATTGGTCGACCGGGCCCATGAATTTGCCGTGGCTGCGGGGATGGACTAGCGCGCCCACGCTGCTAACGACCTCTCCGAAATTCCGACGGAGACAAACATGAGCGCCGACCTCGAAAACCGTATCGAAGCCGCGTGGGAAGACCGCGCCAATGTCACGCCGCAAAGCGCGGACGTGCGCGAAGCGGTAGAGACAGCGCTCAAGCTGCTCGACAGCGGCGAAGGCCGCGTGGCAGAGCCCGATGGAAAGGGCGGCTGGACGGTCAATCAGTGGCTCAAGAAAGCGGTGCTGCTCTCTTTCCGCCTCAACGATAACCGCGTGATGGAGGGCGGCAGCGCGGGCCATCCCGCCTACGACAAGGTACCGAGCAAGTTCGCCGGCTGGGACGATGCGCGTTTCCGCGAAGCAGGATTCCGCGTCGTTCCCGGCGCCGTGGCTCGCGAAGGCGCATATATCGCTCCTGGCTGCGTGCTGATGCCCAGTTTCGTCAACATCGGCGCCTATGTCGGCAAGGGCACTATGGTCGACACCTGGGCCAGCATCGGAAGCTGCGCGCAGATCGGCGAAAACTGCCATATCTCGGCCGGAGCCGGGATTGGCGGCGTGCTCGAACCGATGCAGGCCAACCCCACCATCATCGGCGACAATTGCTTTATCGGTGCCCGCAGCGAGATCGTCGAGGGCGTGATCGTGGGCGAAGGCAGCGTAGTCGCCATGGGCGTCTTCATCACGCAGTCGACCAAGATCGTATATCGCGACACAGGCAAAGTCATCCACGGCCATATCCCGCCCTATTCGGTGGTAGTGCCTGGTTCGATGCCGGGAAAGGACGGCGGCCCAGGTCTCGCCTGTGCTGTCATTGTAAAGACTGTCGACGCGCAAACTCGCGAAAAAACCGGTATCAACGATCTACTGCGCGACTGAGGCGTAGGAACATTCCACACAAACGCGCGTAAACCCTGCGAACTGGATTTTTCGCAGGGAGGTTTTGTGATGCATACTGAAGATGGCCACGTCCACTTGGACGAACAAGAGGCAAGCGGCGGCTCCAAGGAAGGCGTCGTCCGCTGGGTGCTGCTCGGTGGCCTGGTGCTGGCAGTTATCCTCCTTTCGATCGTCTGGATTATCCCGGCGATGACGCAGGGCGATGTGGAGGAAGAGGCCACTGTTAGTGGCGAAATCCGGTCCATGGAAGAAGGTGGCGATAACACCGACAGCATTGTCGGCGTACCGGACGAAACGGATCTGGGCGACGACACCGTTGCAACACCGCAGGACCAGACCACTACCGAAGACGGGCTCGAAGTCATCGAGAACTGATCGGTAACGAGGTGCTCAGGCGCAGCAGCAAATTGAAGGAGCAAGGCTGATGCCAGCAAAATCGAAAGCGCAACAAAAGGCCGCCGGAGCGGCCCTCTCCGCCAAGCGCGGCGACACGAAGGTGTCGGAATTGCAAGGCGCATCCAAGCAGATGTACGACAGCATGTCGGAAGACGAGTTGGAAGATTTCGCCTCCACCAATCGCGACGATCTGCCCGATCATGTTGAGGATGACGATTGATGGATCGAGACTTGCGGGCCGATATGTGTTTTGAATTTTACGGCTGCGTGAACATGCAGCACGGTGTGCCCATAGAGTGCTTCGATGCTGTGGAACCAGGTCCGGGCCGTGACCGCTACGGGAAATGCGGTCTCGTGAGCCGGGGGCGCGCGCTCCTCGACTGATGCCTACCGACGATCCCTTCGGCCACTTCGTCAAGGCGCAGGATGGCGGAATCTACGAGCAAGCACTCGAGGAGATCGCCGAGGGTGAAAAGAAGAGCCATTGGATGTGGTTCATTTTCCCGCAAATCGAAGGTCTGGGGACCAGCGCCAAGGCGAAGAAATACGCTCTTGCGGACCTCGACGAGGCCCGCGCCTATTGTCAGCACGAGGAACTCGGACCGCGTCTGTTCGAGGCAACGGAGGCGATGCTGGAATGGGCCGGCACAATGAGCGCCGAGGATATCCTGGGTGAAGTCGACGCGATGAAATTCCGCAGTTCGATGACGCTGTTCGAGCGCGCCTGCGACGATGAGGATGCCGAGGTTTTCGCCGATGCGCTGGAGGCCTTTTACGAAGGAGAACGCTGTCCTTTGACGCAGGAGCGAATGTGACCAACAGGCTGCAAGGCGAAAACGCCGGGACTGACTAGCCTTCTTCGTGGCGCGGCTCGCCCGCCGGATATTCGATCGGCATCGCGCCACGCTGGCTTTGCGCATAAGCCTCCGCCTCGCGCATCGCCCGCAACACGTTCCGCATTGAGATCTTCTCGAGATCTTCCTGTGAATAGCCGCGCCGCGCAAGTTCTGTGAACAATGCCGGATAACCGCTGACATCCTCCATTCCGGAAGGTCCGTGCGGCATTCCGTCATAGTCGCCGCCAATACCGATATGATCGATGCCCGCCACTTTTCGGATGTGATCGATATGATCGGCCATGTCCGAGATGGTCGAGACCGGCTCGCGATTTTCCGCGTCCCATTTCGCCAGTTGCGCCTCGACTTCATCGGGAAGCCCCGGGTAGAGCGCTTCTAATCGTGCACGCTCCGCCGCGCGATTGGCCGAATGGTTTCGCAGATCCTCATTGATGAACCACGGAAGCGCGACAACCATCACCACCCCGCCATTCTCTGGCAGGCGCTCGAGTACGCCGTCGGGTACGTTACGGAGGTGGCCTGTAACTCCACGGGCTCCGGAGTGGCTGAAGATCACGGGCGCGCGGGCAGCGTCCAGCGCATCGTGCATCGCCGCCTCGCTCACATGGCTGAGATCGACCAACATGCCGATACGGTTCATTTCGCGAACCACGTCCATGCCGAAGGCATTGAGCCCACCATGCTTGGGCGCATCGGTCGCGCTGTCGGCCCAATCCAGCGTGCGGCCATGGGTCAGGGTCATGTAGCGTGCGCCCAGATCGTACATCTGTCGCAGCACGGCGAGGCTGTTGCCGATCGAATGACCGCCCTCCATTCCCAGTAGCGAGGCGATCCGGCCAGCTGCGATGGCCTCCTCGACGTCGTCCGCCGTCAGAGCCAGCTGCAGGTCGGAGGGATAGCGCGCAATCAGGCGCTTGGTCACATCGATTTGTTCGATGGTCTGTTGCACCGCGAGCGGTTCTTCCCCGGCGGGACTGACATAGACCGACCAGAACTGAGCTCCGACCTGGCCTCGGTCGAGACGGGCGAGATCGCTATGCATGGCGTTGCGCTCGCCCTCTGCGGTGTCGAGCGTATCGGCGAAATCGAAGTCATTGATGACATTGCCGAAACGTGCACGCAGCTGGATCGGAACATCGTTGTGCCCGTCCCATACCGGGGCAGCCTCCAGCGCAGCTTCTGCTGTCGCTTCGGGCGATTGCTGCGCAATCGCTGCGGAAGAAAGCAGGGCCAGGGCGGCAACACCGATGTAAGGACGAATGGCAGGCACGAATTTCTCCTCGCTGGAACTGGAACAGTCTTCGTTGGCTGTTCTAGCGAATGATCCATCGAAAGAAAGGGACTGCACATGACCGTTGTGGCGCGCTGGAATGGAGAAGAGATCGCCCGGAGCGACGATACGGTCGTGGTCGAGGGAAATCATTATTTCCCGCCTTCGGACGTCGCACGGAGTGCCCTCGTTCCTAGCGAGAGGACCAGCATCTGCCCGTGGAAGGGCACGGCGCAGTATCATTCGGTCAATGCGGGCGGCGCCATCAACGCAGATGCAGCCTGGTATTATCCGGATCCCAAGCCGGACGCCGCACAGATCAAGGATCATATCGCCTTCTGGAACGGCGTCGAGGTTTCCGAGGAGTGACCCGCGCCATCTTCCGGTGGCTGCTCGCGATATTCTACGCTGGCGCCGGATATCTCCATCTCGTCTCGCCCCGCCCCTTTATAGACATCATGCCGGGGTGGGTGCCTGAGCCCGAGGGTGTAATTTTCTGGACGGGTGTTGCCGAACTGTTGGGCGCCGCAGCGCTGCTCCAGCCATGGTCTGTCAATTTGAGAAAAGCCGGCGCGATCGGCCTGGCGCTTTATGCGGGCTGCGTGTTCCCCGCCAACCTCAATCATTTCGCAATCGATATGGCGCGCAACGATGGAGGTCTAGGGCTGGCCTACCATCTGCCGCGAATGGCCGCGCAACCGGTACTTGTCTGGCTGGCGCTATGGGGCGGCGGCGTCACAGACTGGCCGTGGCGCCGCCGCTCCTGAAGATTACGACATGTGCTTCGAAACGGCACCGGTCATCTTGAACATGGAGATCTGCTCCTTGCCGATCACCGCGCCCAGCTTGTCGTCGGGATTGATCATGCGCCGGTCCTTCGAATCCTGAAGGTTGTTCGCCTTGATGTGGTCCCAGACCTTCGAGGTGACCTGTGCACGGGTCATTGGGCCCTTGCCGACTACGTTTTCCAGTTCCGGCGAAAGATTCACCGGCTTCTGCAGTGCGTTGTTCTTGCCAGCCATTTCAGTATCCTTTCAGTTGGCTACGCTTATTGATCAGTCTTCGATGTCGAAGTCTTCCGCGCCCAGTTCCTCGATCTCATGCCCTTCGAAACGGGCGGTGAGGATCGCGATAGCTGTGACGTGTCCCTTGATCTGCTTGAACAGCTCCTCGTAACCCGCGCCCGGCATCAGGGTGAGCGGCAGGTCGAGAGCGAAGAGCTGAAAGACATAACGATGCTGCACGCCAAGCGGCGGGTCGGGCAGCATCCATTCCGAATTCCCGACGGCGTTTTTCCCTGTCCGAGGAGGTGTTTCCCCCTCGAACAAAGCGCCCTTCTGAGGCTTCAGGCCCCAGACGAGCCAGTGGACCTTGCCGTCTTCGGCATCCTCGACCACCAGGACGAGTTCCTGTGTGCCGGGAGGAGGAGCAGTCCACTCCAGCGGCGGCGCGACCGCATCGTCTTCGATGGCAGTGAAGCTTGGATCGAGTTCACCACCGTCGCGGAAAGCGGGACTGGAAAGCGCAAAGCCCGATTTGCCAAGCAGCTTCTCCTCTGCAACTGCGCCGATGGTGAGAGAGCCCTTCACTCCGCCGCCGACTGCTTGCTGAACCCACTCTGGCATTCCGGTACTCAATTAAGCTGCTCCATCCGTTACTTTTGCGATTTACGCATATTTGCGATTTACGCATATTCAGGTCGCAGCCTAGGCATAGCCATCCCGCAAAGACCATGCCTCACCGGTGAATTTGCACCGTTTTTCGCCCGATTCATCGTGGTTTTCCACCATATTTCGCTACGGCAGACGTAAGGCACACCTCGAAACGAGAAGCCCCTTGCCCATCGCCGGGTAATTGGTCATTCCTAGCTTGAACGCATGATGCAGGGGAACCTGCGTCCATCCTGGGGAGGAACTGCCGTGAAATTGGGTCGCACCGCTTTATCCGCAACACTCGCATTCTCGCTCGCAGCCTGTGGCGGAGGAGGGTCGGGAGGGACCTCGGGGAATATCGGCGGAGGATCTGGTGGCGGGGGCAGCACGGAAACTTGCTCACTTTCAGCTAGGCAGGATTGGGCACTTTCCGTACTCCAGGAATGGTACCTGTTCCCGGACTTGCTCGACGCCTCGGTGACCAAGGCAAACTACAACAACCTGCAAAGTTATATCGATGCACTGGTCGCCAACGCCCGGGCGGAAGGCAAGGATCGCGGCTTCACTTACATCACATCGATCCAGGAAGAGAACGATCTGATCAACAGCGGGTCGAACGCCGGCTTCGGCATTCGCCTGATTTACGACATAGACAACAATCGCGTATTCGTGGCGGAAGCGTTCGAAAATGCGCCTGCGTTCCCGCAAGGCTTCGATCGCGGCACCGAAATTCTGCAAATCGACGGCCAGTCGGTATCCACGCTCATGTCTATGGGTGGCCCTCAGGCAGTGAGTGACGCCCTCGGCCCCAGCGATCCCGGGGTCACCCGCAGTTTTGTGATCCGGGATGTTTCCGGTGTCGAAAAGTCGGTCAGTGTCACCAAGACGGAGTTCTCGCTCGATCCGGTTTCCGACCGCTACGGCGTCAAGATTCTCGATGACGGGGCAGGCGGCAGAGTCGGCTACGTGAACCTGCGCACCTTCATCATACAGGACGCAGGCCCTCAACTTCGCGAGGCATTCGATCGCTTCAGAGACCAGGGCATTACCAACGTTATACTCGATTTGCGCTACAATGGCGGGGGACTGGTCTCGGTCGCCGAACTCCTCGGCGACCTTATGGCCGATGGATTGGAAGGCCAGGTATTTTCGCAGACCAAACTGCGTTCTTCCAAGTCCGCAGAGGAAAGTACCGCCTTGTTCCAGGACCAGCCTGAACAGATCCGCGCAATGAAGCTGGCCGTAATCGCGCGCGGAGGCACGGCTTCCGCAAGCGAACTGGTAACCAATTCAATGATACCCTATCTTGGCGACAACATTGCATTGGTGGGCACCGATACGTTCGGCAAACCGGTGGGCCAGTTCGCCTTCGACCGCTCGGCGTGCGACGATCGCCTGCGCGCCGTCACCTTCAAGACCGTGAACGCCGACGGGCAGGGCGAGTACTTCAATGGCCTTGCAAGCGTTATGCCTAATACCTGCCGTGCTAATGACGGGATATTCAACCAATTGGGCGATCCACAGGAAGCCTCGGTGTCGGTTGCGCTGGATTTCATCGCCGGACGAACCTGCACCCCGATTGGAGTGGCTGCCAAAAACGAAATCCTGAAGGCGGAAGATGCGCCGCGACAATTTCTGCAGCCCGCCGCACCGAATGCTGCTCAGCGTGAGAACCCTGGCCTGTATTGAGCTGCAATGCGTTCGAATAGATGGAGGTGATCCCGCCGCCCCAAATCGGCGCCGCTCGCAAAAACTCTTGACCGCCAGACCGGTGAGCCATCACACTGGCATAATGGCAAAGACCTATACGACGTTTGCCGAGTTTTGGCCCTTCTACCTGCGCGAACACTCGAAACCGCGCACGCGGGCACTCCACTATTTCGGGACCACCCTGGTAGTTCTGCTGGCGTTGGGGGCACTGGTGAGCGGTACCTATTGGCTCCTGGCCATCCTGCCGGTGGCAGGATATTTCTTTGCCTGGATTGCTCATTTCAAAGTCGAGAAGAACCGTCCTGCGACCTTCACCTACCCGCTGTGGAGCCTCGGAGCGGATTTCAAGATGTGGTGGCTCTGGCTGACCGGGCGGCTGAAGCCCGAACTGACCAAGGCCGGTGTTGACGTCTAAACCATCGCAATAAGCATCGTCGCTCCACCGAGCGCTATCGATAGAGGCGCGCGCAACCTCATCCACCAGCGCGGTCCGAGCGCCCCGATCCGGGAATCGACGCCGAGCGCGATCCAGAACCCCGCTCCGAGCATGATGAGGACGGGTTCAAGTGGAAGCATCCCGCCAGCCCATGCACCTAGACAGCCAAACGCGATCAGGCTTGGAAGCACTGCGGCGATCCAGAGCCACGCCAGGCCGCTGCGCCTTTCGGCTGCGGGTGCGCCTGCGGCAATCCCCCACCAGGCTCCGCCCAGGAAAGTGAAGACCAGCCCTGCATAGATGGCGGCAATGCCTGCTGCTGTGTTCTTCCACTCGTCCGGCCCGAACAGAGCCGCGGCCAGGCATGCGAACTGCGGCAATAAGCCTGCAAGTCCCAGCAAACGGGGCCAGCGAGGAATGTCACGCATAACGCGCACCAGTCATCAGTTCAGCCCGTAAGGGAGACCGGGAAATGGATCGCATGGAAGTATGGTGCCGAAGATTGCGACCGCATCAGGTGTACCCGTAATCACGGGTTTTCCGGTCCCGTGAAGGGCTGGCGATCGGTCCATGCACAACCGCTACGTTGTTCTTCGCCGACCTTGAGCGTCGCCGCGAAGGGATAACTTCGGTCGCTCATTCCGTCCGAACATTCCCCCGGCGTAACCGTAAGGTCGAAATTCCCGCCATCGATCTTCCCGGTAAAAGCCAACCCGTTGTTTCCGGCGAAACGTTCTACCGCGAACGTCGTCCCATCCTGATTTTCCGGCGTCGAGTACTGCGCTTTCGAGCCTTTGATCTCGCCGCCCCAGAACGGTTCCGTTCCGGTCAGGTAGATGGTCTCCTCTTCCGAAATTCCGTCGAACGCCTGCGCGGGGGCACCGGTGGCGGTATCTCCGCCCGGCTGGCAAGCGCCGAGTAGCAACAGCGGTGCCAGAAAGATTATGGGGCGGTTCATGGATTGCTTCCCAGGTGATAGCGGCAAAAAGACAATTACTTCCGGGTACTTCCCAGCGTCACGAGCTGGAGAGAAGGTTCTCCCCTGCCGCGCATAATAGTATATCGCGGAAAGGATAAATCGTTCCGTCTCCTATTGCCTGTCCATTGCCGAGCCGATGCGGTCGGCGGCAATCTCCCAGCCTTTCTGCAAAGATGACCTGACGCTCCAAAAGCACAGCAGCAATAATCGCCCGGTGGTCAACCGCGCCCGAAAATTCGAGCCAGGAGCCCTTTCTTCTCCGGCTCTTCTTCCTGTACCGTTCCCGAAATCCGGCGGCGAAGATCGGTGCCGGATGGAGGTTCCTTGATTTCCTCGACTTCGCGGCGGGTAATCATGCTCTCGGGAAGCATTTCGGCCATTTGGGGGCCGCTCTCGACCTGTTTCGGTGTTGCCGGCCGATCACCCTCGATCAATCCGTGCACGGCCACAACGTCGGGCCTCATGTCGACCATGCCGGCTAACACCGGCACGTCATGCGGCAAGGGTTTGTCCTTGCAGATCCGTTCCACTGCGCGATGGAACAGGAGAGCGCGCCACCAGCATGCCAACACATATTCCACATAGCGCCGAGGCGCGTGATCGGGCGTATCGTCCCTGAAAAAGTGGCGTTCCTTGTGATGGACAAGCGCGGTGTTGATCGCATCGAGTCCCTCGCACTCGAGGAATACCTCGATATCCTCGTCATAGCCTGCCCAAGCCGGTCCTTCCTCTGCGGCGGTCTGTTCCACCAGCGCCGCCCTGTCGGCACGGCTGAAGACGAATGGCTCGTCCGTATACAGACCCAGCATCATATAGGGGTGATGCACTTGGCCCTTCTCGAAGGCGCGGTCGGTTTCATTCGCGATGGCCAGCGTTACCCCGGTGATCTGCTCTCCTTCATGCAGTTCGATCGCTTCGCACAATTCGTCCCAACCGGTGATTTTCACGCGGTCGGGCTCGTCGATCAGGCATCGCGTTGCCAGTTCCGTATCGAGCTCGGCGAGCTGCGCCGCCAGATATTCTTGCGCATCATCCAGTTGCCCGGCGTGAAAGTGTTCATGCATCACGGCAGTCCACGCTGCCTCGCCTTCCTGAGTGGCGAACTGGCTTTGTAATTCGTGCATCTTGCCCTTGGTCCGTTAGTCCCGGTCTGACGGGGGATTATGGCTTACATTCCTCACCATCCCATTAACTGTTCCGTCAGGCCAACCTTACCGATGGGATCGCCGACAACATGCAGGCGTTACCGCGGCAGGCCCGGGAGGGAACTCGGCAACCGAGGCATGCGTTACTTTTCAAAACGCTACTTGCGGAGACAGATGATGAAGTTCGCTCCCCAAATCCTGGGTGCGGTGGTAATCGTGGCAATCGCGGGAGCCGTGAGCGGCGCCATGATCGGGGATAGCACGGTTCTCAAGGAAGGATATAGCGACACCCTGCCCGAAACCCCGATCATCGGCGCATCCAACGATGGCTTGCGCAACATGGCGAGCCTGCCCGACCATTACCCGCTCAAGACTCCAGAAGGCACGATCGAGGTCGCGGAACTCGCCCTGCACGGCCGTCTCCACGATCGCGGTGGATCCATATGGCGGGAAGACCGAAGCAACGAGTCCGCGAAACTGAGCGCAGGCTATGATTTTTACAAGACAGCGAGCCCCGAAAGGATCGCGCGCGAAGGGGCTTTGCTCGCCTACACTGGAGGCCGCGCGGAGAGGCTGGACAGCTCGATTGAAGAGACCGGACCACCGGCCAGGCAACGCATCACCCGCGCAGAAGCTCCTATGGCCTTGGCCGAACCGGTGAAAATCGAAATCGCAGGACATTCCCAAGCAGCTCCTGCGGAACCGAAGATCGGTAACTCCAAGACTGTAGATGTTGCAGCTGCTCTCGCTCACCGAGACTGACGATAGATCTGCCATGTCGGCTTTCCGAGACCCTGACAGCATATATCTCGGCATAGCCCGTTCAATAAGACCGGCATGAAATGGTATGCGGGTTCAGATCAGGGCGGCATCAGAACAGTGTCGATTACGTTGATCGCGCCATATTAATAGAAAATTACCTATATAAATCTGTGACTTGACTAATTACGTCACTTTCTCCATATTAAGTCGAAATGATAACTTAGTAATTGAGGCTGTGGTTTGCGCCGCGGTCGATAGGGTCCGCATTTCCGACCTTTCCGAGGGGGGAAGCTACGTGGAACAAATTCTGGTCCGAAACGGACGTTTCAGAATTTCCGATGATACGGATCGTATCGTACTCCCCCTATGCGGCCGCCAACTTGACTGCATGACGCTCGTCAAAAAGGGGCTCACAACTAAACAAATCGCACGTGAACTGGGCATTTCTCCGCGAACGGTGGATCAGCATATCGGTGCTGCACTCGCAAATCTCGGTTGCGCCAACAGAACGGCTGCGGTTGCGCTGATGCACGAGTTCGAAAGAGGTCTGCACCGCAATTCGGAGACGCCGCTTATACTTTCGAATCCCGAAACGCTGGGCGATCCTGTGATTCACGCCGGGATGATATTTCCCAACGCCGGGCAGAGAGGCACGAGTTCGCCAAACGAACGGATCCTGCCCCGCCTCGGAGGTATCAGGAATACGGCCAACGCCCAGCTCCGCATCACCTGGATTTTCCGCATCGCGATGATCTGCAGTATGCTGACCTGTTTCCTCATTCTATCCATTATAGCGGCTTCCGCTCTGGCAAAGGGTCTCGCCGAATGATTTCTTTCCTTTCTCCGCAAGCAATCAGGGTTGCGGCATGAAGGAGAACATCATGTTCGAAATCGAAAAGTCATCCGGCCAGGTTGTTGCAGCCGACACGCAAAAATCCGTCGACGCGCTGGACCAGGCGGTCATGTCGATGGCACATCTTTGCGCCAGCATCGTCGAGGTGAGCCGGGCGTCGCGCCTGCCGGTCTCGACACCCCAACCGGCCCTTGCCAATGCCGGTGAGAGCCTGTCCAAATTGATCGCCGGCCGGGAAGACATCTCACACGCGGTCCGCGAGCTTATCGCCATTCAGCGCACATCGAGCCTTCAGGCCGTGTCGTTCGGCTGTCCCGACGGCTTGCCGCAGGCACAGGCGCAAAGATCCGAACCTGCTGTCGAAGCCGACGCTGCATAGGGAAGCCAGAGATGATCGTCGCATTTGCCTTCTGGTTGTTTCTCCTCGGAGCCTTATCGATCGGATGGCAAATCGGCGATGCATTGGATCGCAAGGCGATGGCTGCGATTTTCTGCGCCGCGACCTCCTTAATGGGATACGTCTTCGATGGCTTGGATAAGCATATCGCCGTGCGCATCGTAGATCTCCTGCTGCTTGCAATCATGGTCCGTATCGCAATGACATCCAACCGGCACTGGCCGATCTGGTTCGCGGGCATCCATGCCACGGCGGTCCTGATCGGCTTTGCCGGATTGATCTTGCCCGATGCGCGGGTGCCGGTGCTTTTCCTTGCCGCGGCATCCTGGGCGATCCCTGGAATAATCGTCATGGTGGTCGGTTTGCTTATCGACCGAAACAACGGGATCGGGGAACGCGGCCAGGAAAAAGCCCTCGCCCTGAAAGACATTACCTCCCCCTGACCCCGAACAGATTGGCCGGGACGGACTCACGTGCCCCGGCCGAATGCCACCTCTTAGAGAACCTTCTCCGGGCGAGGATCATGGCCGTGGCGCTGTTCCTTGCCGAAGGTCCGTTCAAGCCGCTGGACGAGCGTATTGGCCGCCTTGCGAGCCGCATCGTCCACCTTGGCGGCATGTTCGGTCACGCCGATCGGCTTGCCCGAGCGCGGGCGCGCCTCGATGGTACAGGCCTTGTCGTCGCCCCCGCCCTTGGCCCCATTCTCGTCACGCACGTGAATTTCGATCCGGGTCAGCCGTTCCTCGAACCGGGCAAGCTTGCTGCGAACGCTGGCCTCGATACGCTCGGCAACATTCTCCGTACCCATGACACTGCTGTCGGAATTGAACTGGACCTGCATGGCGCTTTTCTCCTTTTATGCCTTGCAGGATCAACGGACCGCCCGAGATTCGGTTTCCCGATTCCAGCTAGGAAATAGCGCGTGTCGCACTCTTTTCTTGGCACGACGAAACGGCGGTGAGGGTTGGCCCTCCCGCTAGCAAAGCATCGATAATGTAGAAAAGGTCCGCACGGAGGCGGGACTCGTCAGCCGGTCAGGAAGTGGCCGCGTCCAGCGCCATGCGCTCGGCAGCCTTCTCGCGTTCGAGCTTGCGGCGCTGTTCGGCAACGGAGCGGGCCTGTTCGGCGAGGCCCCGCCAGGTCTTTTCGGAACGCAGCGCCCGATCACGCACATTGGCCAATTCCGCGGCCTTCGCATCGGCGGCGGCTTCTTCCGCGCGGGTGGAATAGAATTCGTAGGTCTGGCTCATGTTCGCGGGGCTCCGATGGGAAACTGAAAGATGCTGCGCACCATGGCCGGGATCGCCGGCCACGGCGCGCAACGTCGGGTATTCGCGTCAGTCGGCAGCCGACAGGTTGATGGCGCTTTCCTTGCCATTGCGTCCCTGCTCGACTTCGTAGTTGAGGCGCTGCTCCTTATCGAGCGTCTGCATGCCTGCGGCCTGCACGGCGCTGATGTGCACGAAGCTGTCTGCCGAACCGTCGTCGGGCTGGATGAAGCCATAGCCCTTGTCGGAGTTGAAGAATTTTACGGTGCCAGTCTTGGCCATGTGATGTTCCTTTCGAGAACGGGTATTTGCCGCGCCGCGACATGCGGTGCGGTCGTGCGTAAGGTCGTCCGAAGAAAGGAAGTCGTCGTCTGGTTTACGCCGGGGCTGCAAGCAGCAAGCGGCGGTCGTCAAAATCCGAAGTCCGTCGCAAATTTCGACGTCAGCACGGGCTTAGTAGCACAGCCTTGGCGAGACTCCTAATCATTCGTCGCTATCGGCCATGTGGCCCATACGAATTGATGCGGGTGTTTGCCCGAAAGGGCGTATGGCCGCGGCGGGGCATGCCGCCCTTACTGGAAACGAACATGGCCAAGGGTCAACAACGCAAGAGCCGCGAAGCACGCAAGCCTAAGGCCGACAAGGGGCCCAAGCAGAACGCCTCCAATCCCAGCCTCAAGCCAGGCGCGATCCGCGGGCTGGAGAACATGAAGAACTCCTGAGCGGTCAGTCTTCGGCCGCGTCGCCGCCAGCACCGGCGGCGCGGGATTTCTTCGCGCCCCGGTGCTCTGCCAGCAGACGGTCGATCTCGCCGATCCGGCGGCGTTCGGGCGTATCCTTGGGCAAGCCCTTCAGACGCGAGGTCGCCCATAGCTGACGCCGTTCGGATTCGAGGTTCTTGAGGTAGAGATCGGCCACTGCCGGCGTTCCTTCCGTTTCGGTCAGTCGTTGACCACGAAGGTGATCTTGAGCGTGCAGCGCCATTCGGTGATGTCGCCTCCCGAAACCCGGGCCTTGGTATCCTTGACCCAGACGCTCTCGATCCCCTGGATGGTCTTGGCCGCGCGCTTTACGCCCTGGCGGACGGCATCCTCGATGCTTTCGGTCGAGGAGGAAATGACTTCGGTGACTTTGGCAACGGACATAATGGTCTCCTTGGATGGTGTGTGCCTTCCCAACCAAGCTCCGGCGCGCGCAGATGTTCCGCCGGAGTGTCCGCTCAGCCCCCTCCCCGCCAGGATGCGGGGCGAGACATGGACCGGTTGTTACACTGTCCAGGGGTAAAAACAGTCGGCTTGTGCGGAGAGGCGTCGGCATGAGCCATGTCGGCGTCGGCTTGCGCAGGGCGAGTGACGGCTTGCCCGCCCGAATTGTCGGCCTGCGCGCCGGAGTGTCAGCTTGCGACGCCCCGGCGCGCAGGTAGTCGAGCGCCTTCAGCCCCGGCCCTTCCCACGGCGAACGCTGCGCCTCCAGCCGCGCCCTGCTCGCCGCCGCACGGGCGCGCAGGCCGGTGCGGCGTGCACCCTCGAACGCTTCGCGAAAGGCGGGCCCGTCCAGCCGGGCGCGAAGGGCATAGGCCGCCTGCCGGCTCATCCCCACCGCCCTCGCCGCTTCCGCCACGCGCCCGCATTGTTCGAGCGCGCGCAGGAAGGCCTGCACCTTGGGCACGGTCCAGCGATAATCGGCATTGCACTGCCGCGCGCGCCTGCGCGAGCTGGCGGCAGCGGAGGCAGATGGGGCGGAAGGCTGAGTCGGTTCGTCGGTCATCCGGCAGGATGAGCCACGGCTGCACGCCTGTAGGAAAGTGTTTTCGCCTCAGCCCTGAGTGCGGACCATCACCAGCGTGCCCAGATCGATGCGGGCTTCCCCTGCCACCGGCGTCACGGGGGTTCGGGTGTCGGTGATCCACATCAGGCGGCCATCACCGTCTTCTATCCGCACGCGTGCGGAGGTGGTGATCGCGCCTTCCAGCGCCGCACGCGGCACCTCCACGGCAAAGGGCAGCGGCACCTGACGCCCATCGGCGGGATAGCTTTCCTCCGCCAGCACCGGAGCCGGGGCATCGGCGCGCGACACGTCCTCTATCCGGACGGTCATCACCGCATCGGGCGGCAGGGCGATACGTTCGCGATAGGTCGCCTCTCCGGTGACGGTGACCATGTCCTGTGCGGCAGGGGTGGTGGCACAGGCGGAGAGAGCCAGGGCCAGCGTGGCGGCGAGCGGGGCGAGAAGTTTCATTGCAGGTAAACTCCGCCGGATGCCATCGCGTTCCCGCCTGCCCCGCCGATTTCGGAACGGCGGCCTGCCGCACGCATTGAACGGGTGAACGATCATCACAAGGACCATCCATGCACCATCCCAAGACCGCCTTCACCAGCCTTGCCGCCGCCTGCGCCCTGATTGCCGCCTGCGGCGAAACCCCTGCCGAACAGGAAGCCGATCGCATGGAAGACCAGGTGGAAATGGAAGCCGACCAGAGCGCCTATGCCGCCAGCAATGAAGAGGCCGCGCTGGGCATGACCGAGGAAGAGCTGCTCGACGCCGATCTGCTCACCGCCGACGGCACCGACCTTGGCGATATCGAGGCGGTACGCCGCGATGCGGCTGGCGCGGTGACTGGGCTGGTCATCGAACTGGAAGACACCGATCCCGATCGCTGGGTCGAAGTGCCGATGGACGGCCTCACCACCCGGCCCGATGGCGACGATATGGACGTGCAGACCGGCATGAGCGCAGAAGACCTGTCCGCCCTGCCCGATGCGGAGATGGGCGCGATGAAATCCCCAGTCTGATCCTTCGCACCAGAATAAACGCAGGCCCGCCCCGGATTCCTCCGCGGCGGGCCTTGCTTTGTCCGGAGAGGGTTCGCCTGCCCGGCCTCAGGCGGTGCGAAGCTGCGGGGCGGCTTCTGCAATCACGCGCAGGGCGCTGCGCAGGAAGATCATCGCCATCAGCCCGCCGATCACGATGTCGGGCCATGGCGAGGCGAGCCCCCACACCAGCCCCGCGGCCACCAGCACGCCGCAATTGTTGATCACGTCATTGCGCGAACATTCGAAAGTGCTCGCCATGTTCACATCCTGGTGGCGGAAGCGGGTGAGCAGGCGCAGGCAGACGAGATTGGCGGCCAGCGCCAGCGCGCCGAACACCAGCATCAGCGTGGAGGACGGCGGCACCCCGCTCTGGATCTTGAGCACGACATTGACCGCGATCCCGATGCCGAGGCCAAGGATGACCACGCCCTTGAGCATCGCCGCCCCGGCCTTCCACCGGTCGCTGCGCGCCAGCGCGTAGAGGCTAACCGCATAGACCACCGCATCGCCCAGCATGTCCGACGCATCCGCCATCAGCGCGGCGGACCCGGCAATGATCCCCGCCCCGAATTCGAGCACGAACATCACGGCATTGATCGCCAGCACGATCACGAGCACGCGCCGCTGATCGGCCTGGCGCGCGAGCTTTTCCAGTTCGGTGGACTTGGAGGAACAGCAGTCTGCGGACATGCGGGCTATGTGGAACGGGTGCGGGGGGAGTGCAACAGGTTGATCTCGTCACCCCGGACCTGATCCGGGGTCCAGCTTCTAACAATTTAGGCGTGAAAGAAAGCTTTGACGATTTACTGCCATTTAGCACATTGAATTGCGAGCGATCCTGTGGGGAGGCGGATAGCGGTCATGGATATTATGGACATGGTTTCGGCCAATATGGGCAATTGGATTTCGATCCTCGTGTTCATTACGGTGTTCGCGCTGATTGTCGGTGTTGCCAAGGCGTTTCTCGAGCCGAAAAGCAAGGGCAGGCGCCGCCGTTCGAATTATCGCAAGCCCTACCTCAAGGACGTTTCGGATTTCCGCAGCAAGGGATCGACAGCGGATTCGACCGAGCAATTGCGCATCGTGATGGAAGCGGATTTCCAGTCCCGTTCGCTGCTCAACCGGCCCGAGGCAAAGGTGTTCAAGACGCTCGACGAGGCCGTGATCGCGCGCAATCCGGGCTGGCAGGTAATGGCGCAGGTTTCGCTGGGCGAGTTCCTGTCGAGCAAGAGCAAACCCGCCTATTTTGCAGTCAACTCAAAGCGCGTCGATTTCGCGCTGATGGACGAGAATTGCTGCGTGATCCACGCGCTCGAATATCAGGGCTCGGGCCACCACCAGGGCACCGCCGCCGCGCGCGATGCGGTGAAGAAGGAAGCGCTGCGCAAGGCGGGCATCGGCTATCACGAGATCGTCGCCGGCCACACCACGCCGAGCGAACTCAGGGCGCTGGTGGAGAAGCTGGTTCCGGCGGGTTAGCCTTCAGAGCCTCGAATTAGCGGCGTATTGATCAAGCTTCGTTCTTGATTTTGCCTTCTGGGGTAAGTTGCCAAGCCGATTTAGGGCCTGCCAACCCCGGAACCCGCTCGATCAACCCCTCATCACGAAGTTTGTAGAACTCAATTTTCACAAGGTTTTCCGATTTAATTCCAGTGATGTCGCGCGCCTGCCGGTTTGTGATCCGGTCCTCAGTCTGCAGGAATTCCATAATTGCAGCGGTAGGGGCTGCTAACTTGGCGTGTGGCAGAGTGACTTTGACGTAGTTGCCGTCGATACCGATTTCGGGTTCTTTGAAGCCCCACTCTTTCATTTTTTGGAAGGTCGTGTTCAGGCCCTCTCCAAGGTCCTTGTTTGGCGCATTTGGGTATCGAGCCAAGGTTCTTACGAGTTTTGGGTTGCGTGAGAACCGCGCCTCCAGAATGTTGTCTACCGTAACGTAGCCCGGCAACGTGCCTGGGCTTAGAATTTCCATCCTATTGTCGAAAATCAGTATCTGGATATCGTCGGATATTGAATAATCTCGATGGATGAATGCGTTTACGATGGTTTCCCAGATCGCTTCTGGCGGATACTCCAAACCCTTAAGGCCATCCGAAGTCCAGACCTCAACCGCATTCATGACCTCCTGCACCTTTTCGACGGTATCGGAAATTGCGCGATACATCGGACCTTCAATAGTGAATTGCTCGGCTAGGTGATCCCTTTCTGGATCGTCCTCAGAGGTCGTATACCTTGTGATTTTGACCCCGCATTTGCGGGGAATGAATGCACTGGGACTAGGCGAAAAAAGAAGGGCCGCAGCAACACGCGGCCTCCAACTTTTCGGTTCCAAAAGATTTTGATTAAGGGCGAACTCGAGAGGGTCACTTTTTGGCGATACATGCTCAAGAAACCCGACCATCTCCGGAGCTTCAACGATGTTTTCCGCAGGCAAATCATCGAGCGGAGCATCTTCGAAGCTCTTCGCCCCTTTCGCAAAACCCAGCGCGGCTATGCGCTCTGGATCTTTGATCGGTATCGATTGTGCCCCTTGCCTGACGAAGACTGTGTTGTCGGCCGCCTTGTATACGCTGGCGCCCTTTTCAACGCGCAACAACAAGAGATACCCCGGAAAATGACCGTCAGATTTCAGAAACTCGTATTGCAATTCCGGTGGCGGATTCAATTCGAAGAGGCTTTGCAGGATACCATTCATTGACTCCAAGTCTGAAAACCCATTCAGACGACTCCTTCCTTCAGCCTCCTTTTCATCTGCAATGCCTACAATGAGTTCGCCACCGTCCGCATTGGCAAAAGCCACGACGGCCTTCTGCAGTTTTGCGGGAGGCGTCTCGCGGGCCTTGAAGTCAAAGAAATGGCTTTCGTCACGCTCGAGGATGCCGTCGATTTCTCCTTCATCTATGAGCCTGACTTTCATTCCTCACCTATCATTTTCTTATTCCTGATCAGGCAGATATAGACGGTCTCCCTTCTCCCGGTAAACCTCGCTCATTTCCGCCATGCCTTTCTCCGCTTCCTCGGCCTCTTCGGCTGAAGTCTCGCGCTTGATGTTTTCGCTGGCAAGATAGCTCTCCGAATTCTGCTTCGCGGCGAATTCGCGCACTTCCTGCGTGATCTTCATGCTGCAGAACTTCGGGCCGCACATACTGCAGAAATGCGCGGTCTTGGCGCCTTCTGCGGGGAGGGTCTGGTCGTGGTATTGCTCTGCGGTGTCGGGATCGAGGCTGAGGTTGAACTGGTCGCGCCAGCGGAATTCGAAGCGGGCCTTGGATAGCGCGTCGTCGCGGACCTTGGCGGCGGGATGGCCCTTGGCGAGGTCGGCGGCGTGGGCGGCGAGCTTGTAGGTCACCACGCCCACCTTCACATCGTCGCGGTCGGGCAGGCCGAGATGTTCCTTGGGCGTGACGTAGCAGAGCATCGCGGTGCCGTACCAGCCGATCTGCGCCGCGCCGATGCCGCTGGTGATGTGGTCGTACCCCGGCGCGATGTCGGTGACGAGGGGGCCGAGGGTATAGAAGGGCGCTTCGCCGCAGGCCTCGAGCTGCTTGTCCATGTTCTCCTTGATCTTGTGCATCGGCACATGGCCGGGGCCTTCGATCATCACCTGCACGTCCTGCGCCCAAGCGCGCTTGGTGAGTTCGCCCAAAGTGTAGAGTTCGGCGAACTGGGCTTCGTCATTGGCGTCGGCGATGGAGCCGGGGCGCAGGCCGTCGCCGAGCGAATAGGCGATGTCATAGGCCTTCATGATCTCGGTGATCTCGTCGAAGCGTTCGTAGAGGAAGCTCTCCTTGTGATGCGCGAGGCACCATTTCGCCATGATCGAGCCGCCGCGGCTGACGATGCCGGTGACGCGCTTTGCGGTCATCGGCACGTAAGGCAGGCGCACGCCGGCGTGGATGGTGAAATAGTCGACGCCCTGCTCGGCCTGCTCGATCAGCGTGTCGCGGAATATCTCCCAGGTCAGGTCTTCGGCAATGCCGCCGACCTTTTCGAGCGCCTGGTAGATCGGCACGGTGCCGATGGGGACGGGGCTGTTGCGGATGATCCATTCGCGGGTGTCGTGGATGTTGCGGCCGGTGGAGAGGTCCATCACCGTGTCCGCGCCCCAGCGGATCGACCAGACCATCTTGTCGACCTCGTTCGCCACGTCGCTCGCCACGGCGGAGTTGCCGATGTTGGCGTTGATCTTGACGAGGAAGTTGCGCCCGATCGCCATCGGTTCGGTTTCGGGGTGGTTGATGTTGCTGGGGATGATCGCGCGGCCGCGTGCCACCTCGTCGCGGACGAATTCGGGGGTGACGTAATCGGGCAGCGATGCGCCCCAGGGCTGGCCATCGTTGCGCGCCTCCAGCCGGGCAGCTTCCTCGCGCAGCATTTCGCGGCCGAGGTTCTCGCGCTCGGCCACATACTCCATCTCGGGCGTGATGATGCCGCGGCGGGCATAGTGCATCTGGCTGACATTGGCGCCCGGCTTTGCGCGCAGCACTTTCTTCGCCACGTTGGGGAAAGCGGGCACACCGCCCGAACGGTCGGGACCGAGCTGGCCATTGTCTTCGGGCTTCACCTCACGGGCATCGTATTCCTCGACATCGCCGCGGGCGAGGATCCATTCGCGCCGCTTCTGCTCGAGGCCCTTGCGGATATCGATGACCGCATCGGGATCGGTATAGGGGCCGGAGGTATCGTAAACCCGCACGCTGGGCTCGCCGCCCTCGAGATCGATCTCACGCATGGCGACGCGCACGCCGCTGCCGCTCTTCGCGCCGACATGGACCTTGCGGCTGCCGCGGATCGGGCCGGTGGTGACGCCGATGTCGAATGTGCTGTTGATGTCGGCCATGAAACGGACCTTTCTTCGATGCAGGTGAAACTAGAGACGGAACAGGGCGGAGCCGATGAGGAACGCGCCGAGGATCAGCGAGAACCACGCCCAGAGCTGGTTGGCCTTGCCCATCAGGCGGCGGGCGAGACGCATGAGGCCATCGCCGAACGCAAGGATCAGCGCGCCCTCGGCCGCCATCCAGCCGCCGAGTATGGTGATGAGGATCGCGAGCCAGTCGTCCGGCCGCCATGGCGACACGAGATAGATCGCCCCGCCCAGTCCGATACAGACGATGCCGGTCAGGAAGCGCAGCGCTGTATTGCGTTCGTAATCCTCGAGCATTGCGGCCCACCCGCCCGGATGGCGCAATTCTCCGATACCTGCCGCTAGGGCGTAAAGCCCCATGAACAGGGCAATCCATGCAGGAATGTCGACACCTTCGGCCATGCGTAATCTCTCCACGATGCGGGAGAGCGGACTACGCGCAATGGCCGCCCACTCCCTCCGCCGATGCTAATCGGTTCAGGTTCGACGGGTCGGCGGACTTCAACCGCCCTCTCAGCCTCATGGCTCCCCGGGGATGGCAGGCGGTGTAGGCGTTTGGAGCCGGCGCGTCCAGCGGCTCGGGCAAGAAAGCGTGATTGCTATAGCGCGCGATCTCGGGGGCAAATCTTGTTCGGATAGGCGATGGTCTTCCAGCACGCCGACGACTTCGCTCGCAGTCTCTTCAGGCGCATACCGCCAGTTCGTCACCCACGACCGGATAGGCAACCTGGCATCTGTCCGTGTTAGTCGATACTGACGACCATCACATCCAGATATGTCGGGATGACCACTTCCGCACCGCCTCCGGTATTGGTCACCTGCAGCGTGGCACCGATGGTAAATTCCGTTCTGCACACGCGGGTCTGGCAATTGGGCAGGCTGAGCGTGACGATCTGTCCATCGGCAATCATCGTATACCCGGGAATGTCCGAAGTGAGGTTCTTCAACCTCGACTCGACCCCACCGTTCGAATAGAGGCCGCTGCTGATGCCGAGCTGGACCTCGACCGTGATGACCCTTTTGCCTTCGTTCCCACGATCATATGTGACAACGAATTTGGCCGGGCCTGTATCCGCCGCTCCTGCTGAAAGAATGCCGGTATCCCGCACACTTCCATCGGTGCCTACCACTCGCTCGCCGGAATAGGGCACGGCGATCTTCCCGAAGCGGAGGTTGCTCTGTTCGATTATCTGGATCGTCCGGGGTGCCGCGGCGGCGGGGACGGGCAAGGAACCCAGCATCAGACAGGCCGAAGCAAGGAATGCGCCCGCGCCTTTACCGAATACGCATGCAATTCTCCGGACTACGGACAATACCCGTCCTCCACCTGCCGCGGCGGCCATCCCCTTGCGCATCAATAGTTTCCTTTGCAGGTCCGGCATCATGAGAAAAGGCCATGTAATTTTCCGATAACTCTTCCATTACTGCCATATGGTTAATTTGTGGTTATTACGTAGAACCTTCTAAACACTATAGTCATTACTGAGTTCTACTTAGTATAACTGACCTATATGTAGAATATCATAAGCATGCCCCCTCTCCCATTTTGGGACAGTTTGACTTGTTCGTACCAAGAGAACATGCAGGTAGCGGAACATCTTGTTGGGAAAGGCACAAACTTCCTATGCCGACTTGTACAAAACAGTCCGGGAATTATTGTCCTCTTGCCTTGGTCACTTTGGCTGCCCTTCCCTTTATATTTTGTACTTCGGCTGCCAGCGCGCAGGATAGCGCTTCTTCATCGGTCGGTCGCGCCTCGGCACTTGTGATCGAACCCTTATCCGTCACGGCCAAGGCGGATATGACGTTCTCGATCGTGGCGACATCCGGCCAGACCAGGATTGCCGGGAAGGCCGGACGATTCGAAATCAGATCGCCAGGCGCTTACGAATTTTCCCTGACGATCCAGCCCGATGTGCTGGCCACCTCCCCGACATCCGACACGGGCCTGGCGGTGGGCAGCATCGAGGCGCGCGGTTCGAACTGGCTGGAAGGATCGGAGTGGCACGGGCCCGACGGTATCAGCACAGTCCGATTCTCGGGTCGGCTCCGGGTTCCCGAAGGTGCAGACGGCGATGAATACATCGGTCATGTCTTGGTTAATTTAGCGTATCATTAAGCCTGTTCGGCAAGATTGAATCCCGTTTTTCCGCGTCTTTCGATGGTTAATTCGCCCCTAACCACGAATAAGCGTTTTCTTAAAATCGCAACCCTAGAATTGAGGTCACGCAAGGGGACACCTTCGTTACTGTGAGCAATTCGAGGATCGTTACGATGAAAAAGATTTTTGTAAGTGCAATCGCACTCACCCTTCCCGTCGCTGCTGTTGCAGCTCCGGGCGATTCCGACACCGCAACCGGCACCGCAACCGCCACGGTCGTCGCTCCGATCGAACTGGAGCATGACGCGGGCGCCGCCCTTTCATTCGGCAGCTTCCTGGCGGGCGCGGGCGGCACTGTCGTCGTGACACCGGGCGGCGCGGGTTCGGTGACCGGCGACGTGGAATTCGTGAGCGGTTCGGTTAACACCGCCGACAGCTTCACCGTTGCAGGTGACGCAAACCGTTCCTTTACCATCTCGGCAACGGGCGGTTCGGTTTCCAACGGAACCGAAACCATGACCTTTACAACTGCTGTATCTTCGGCCTCCGATACGCTCGACACCAACGGTGACGGCAGCTTCACGGTCGGCGGCACGCTGACCGTCGCAGCCGACCAGGCCGCTGGTGACTACACCGGCACCTACGACGCGACTGTAGCGTACAACTAAGAACGTGGGCGGATCCGGTCGGCCGATCTTTCGGTCGGCCGGGTCCGTCACTCCTCCATGCAGCCGTCCATCCATCTTTTCACGGCCGCCGCGGTCGCCTGCTTCTGCGCATTCGCCGCTGAGCCCGCTGCCGCCCAGGCAGCCGAAGCCCGGCTCGAGGGCAGCGCGCAGGCGGTCGTCGTCGAACCGGCCGGGATAACCGCCATCGAAGATCTGCGTTTCGGCGCGATCATGCAGCCGGCCACTGCCGGGACGGTGACGGTGGGTACGGATGACTCGATCAGCGCGACGGGCGGCGCCGTCGTCGGGATTACAACTCCACAACCCGGCACACGCGGCGCTGGCCGCTTCACCATCACGGGGGATGCAAACAGGATGTTCAGAGTATCCCATCCGAACAGGCTGACGATATTCAACGGAACTGCATCAATGACCGTGGATAAATTACGCAGCAACGTGAATGGCCAGGAACGATTTGACGCGAACGGCAGCTATGAGCTCCGCATCGGCGGTCGACTGCAGATCGGTGCGAACCAACCTGCGGGAGACTATACCGGCACCTACGAGGTAACGGTAATTTATCATTAATTTACCAAGTCCGGTCATAAGCGGAAGGTACGTAAAACTACGGAACCGACCGAATGAAACCTGCCAAGATATTAATGAAATCCGCACTCGCCACCGCTCTTCTGGGCGGCTTCGGCTTTGCTGCTATTGCGCAGGAAGGCACGGCGCAATCCGGGGATGCCGAAACCACGGCCATGCCGGAAGGTGCGGTTGGCGGGATGGGCGATATCAACCTCTACCCCCGCCGGGTCGTCATCCAGGGCCGGCAACGCACCGCGCAGGTCGGCCTGTTCAACCGCACGCCCAATGAAGGCGATTACGAGATCGACATCACCGAAATGGCGATGACGCCCGAGGGGCGCCTGGTCGCGCTCGATCAGGTCGACGATCCCGCGCTTGCAGACCGGGTGAAATCGGCCAAAGACATGATCCGCTGGTCTCCCAAGCGCCTTACCCTGGGCGGGAGCGAGAGCCAGACGATCAGGCTCATGGCCCGCCCCTCGCCGGATACTCCGCCCGGCGAATACCGGGCGCATTTCCTCGCCATTTCGCGTCCTGAGTCTTCCGGCGGCGG
Organism: Qipengyuania huizhouensis; assembly: GCF_019711635.1. Lineage (GTDB taxonomy): Bacteria > Pseudomonadota > Alphaproteobacteria > Sphingomonadales > Sphingomonadaceae > Qipengyuania > Qipengyuania huizhouensis. The sequence goes on from NZ_JAIGNT010000001.1 coordinate 467,102, forward strand.
CGTGTCGATCGACGAAGTGATCTCGGGCCGCCAGGCGGACGGTATCGGCGTGACGATCAAGCCGCGCTTCGGCATTTCCATTCCCGTCATCGTCAGGGTCGGCGAAACGACGCTGAGCCTCGCTATCGAGAATACGAGACTGGTCGACCTGCCCGACGGCAGGCGCGCCCTCGGCCTCAGGCTGACGCGCGAGGGAACGCGCTCCGCCTATGGCGATGTGCGCGTGTTTCGCGCGGGCGAAGACGAGCCGATCGTGGTCGCACGCGGAGTGGGAATCTATCCCGAAATCGATGCCCGAGATGTGCTGCTGCCATTCACGCTCGACGAAGAGGTAGCCCCGCTCTCGAGCGGCGAGGAACTGCGGGTCGCCTTTATCGACGACGATTACGATCCCGGTGCCGTTCTGGCGGAGGCTGTCTTCACAGCACCCTGATCGCTCGTGGATCGCAGATCAGCCATTCTTCGCGCGATTTTGCGAACCTCCGGCGCTCTTTGCGCCGTCCTTGCCGCGCCTGTAGCAGCCGGGGAAACCGCCGCAGATCCCTCCACCGCCCCCCTGTCACCCCCCGCCGCAGAGCAGGCTGGGACGCCATTCACCGCCCAGGACGAACTCGTTCTCGAATTGCAGATCGAGGGTGCCAATCGCCGCGACACGATCATCGCCTATGGGCGGTTGCCCGAAGTCTACCTGCCTTTCGGATTGATTTCCCGGCTTCTCGATCTCGCGATTTCGACCAGCCCGGACGGGCGCCATGCGAGCGGCTGGATCCTCAACGAAACACGCACCCTGTCGCTGACAGCCGGGCAAGGGTTCGCGGTTCTCGAAGGCCGCGAGATCGCGATAGACGAAGAGGCCGTGGTCGGTTTCGATGGCGAACTCTACGTCCGCCCAACGGTGCTGGAACTGATCCTTCCGGTTGAAGTCGAAGTCGATCTCAGGGCGCAATCGGTCGCGATCGCAACGCTGGAGGTTTTTCCCTTCCAGGCGCGCCAGCGCCGCGACGGACGCCGCGGCTTGCTGGAAAGCCAGGGCACTGCCGACGACGTGACAGAATTCCCGCGCGCCCATACGCCCTATCTTCTCGCGAGCATGCCCAAGGCGGACCTCGAACTAAGGGCAATGTCCGACCAGATCCGGGGCGAACGCCTCGAGGGCGAGCTTTATTTCGCTGGCGATCTCGCTACCGCCAGTGCGGAGATATTCCTTGCCGCGGCGAGCAATGACGGCCTGACCGCCGCCCTGATGGAAATCGGCCGGGACAATCCGGACGGCGGCATGCTGGGCCCGCTCGACGCGACAAGCTTTGCACTGGGCGACATCCAGACCGTCCAGCAACCGGTCGGCCTGCGCAATTCCTTCGGCCGCGGTTTCCGCATTTCGAATGCGGCGCTGGATACGCAGTCGGTGTTCGACGAAATCGATCTGCGCGGGGTCCTGCAGGACGGTTACGAGGTCGAACTCTATCGCAACGGTGTGCTGCTGGGATCGACCGACAGGGCAGTGAACGGCCAATACGAATTCCTCGGGGTTCCCGTGGACTTCGGCATCAATGCGTTCCGGCTCGTGTTCTACGGCCCACAGGGCCAGCAGCGCGAGGAGGTCCGCACCATCCGTGTGGGCGACGGGCGCGTCCGCAAGGGCGAACTGGTCTATGATCTGGGCGTCGTCCAGAACGAACGCACGGTCCTCGACGTTCGCCGCGAAGGTGCGATCGTTCCCCCTTATGCAGGTGGCTGGCGGGCGATTGCGAAAGCCAGCTACGGCCTTTCCCAAAGCCTGACCACCGTGGCGAGCGCCTCGTTCGACGAGGAAGCCGTGAACGGACAGGAACTGGCAGGAACCATCGGCCTGCGGACCGGCTTCGGCAGCACCGGGCTGCGTTTCGACGCCGCCTTCGCATCCGGCGGAGGCCGGGCTTTTGTCGGGGGGCTCAACGGCCGGTTCGGAAATACGAATTTCACCGTGAACCACGGCGAATATTCCGGGGGCTTCGTCGACGAACTGCTCGCCCCGGGAAGGCGCGCTCTATCGCGTGCGACCGACGTCAACCTCTCCACCTCGCTCGACCTGTCGGAGCAGCTGTTCGTGCCGGTCGTCGCCCGTGCGCGCCGCATAGAATACGACGATGGCGCGTTCGAGAATCGCGTCGGCCTGCGCGGATCGATCAGGAAGGGCGACTTCCTGTTTTCGAATTCCGCCGAATATGTGTCGTTCGAGACGGCTGAGGGCTTCGAGGCCGAACAGGCGATCGGCGTATTCGACCTCACCGCCGCCCGGGGCGAGAACACGCGGGTCCGGGCATCGTTCGAATACGAAATATTGCCGACGCTGGAGCCGAACGCGGTATCGCTGGTGGCCGACCGCAATTTCGGCGAGCATTTTCTGTTGCAGGCCGGCGCCGGATACCGCTTCGACGGTTCCAGCCTCACCACCAGCGCCTCGGTCCTCACCCGGCTGGGAAAGACGACGCTGGCACTGGAAGCGGATTACGATTTCCAGCGCAAGTCGCATGCGGTCGCCCTGCGCTGGGGCCTGTCCTTCGGCCGCAGTTCCCGCGGATTTTATGTCGACCATCTTTCCCGCGCCCGGCTCGGTGCGGTCGAGGTCCGCGCCTTCCACGATCGCAATGCCGATGGCGTGAGAAGCGAGGACGAGGCAATCTTCCCGGATCTGGCCTTCTTCTCGCCGAGCGAGACCGTGCTCACCGACGACCGGGGGTACGCGATGATCACCGGCCTTCCCGAACATCGGCCGACCAAGATCCAGCTCGATATGGCCACCCTGCCAGACATCACGCTGGTCCCGGCAGAACCCGGGCTTGAAATCATACCGCGGCGCGGACGCACGCATTCGGCGGAATTCGCCATCGTCAGCGTAGGGGAAGTCGAAGGCACGGTGGTTTTCGTATCCGGATCGGACGAACAGGCCGTCGGCGGGGTCAGGCTGGGCCTGAAGCCGCTCGATACCGAGGGCGAGACGCGCTGGCTGCGAAGCGAGACCGATGGCTATGCCTATTTCGAACAGGTCCGGCCCGGACGATATGCAATCGTCCTCGACCCCGAACAGGCGAAGGGCCTGGGCATCTGCCTGATCGAAGATAGCGAGAGCCTGATTGAGGTCGAACCCGAAGGAGGCGCCTATGCCTTCTCCGCCAGGATATCGCGGTGCCCTTTACTGGCGACCGCGAACGACTGACGCGCGCATTGCTGGATCAGGAGACACGGCACGAACCGCGTCTTGCAAGAACCTTCGAAATGTCGTTGCAGAATATTGGATGCCCCGTGAGGATTCGAACCTCAATTGACGGAGTCAGAGTCCGTAGTCTTACCATTAGACGACGGGGCATCAGCCGTCCGGCATGGCGAGAATCGTTCCCGGGCCGGAGAGAGGCCGCGCATCTAGTTTCGCAGGGGCCCAAGGTCAACCCTTCCGCTTGCCCCCGAGGGTTCCTCCCGCTAGCATCAATGCCAGGTCCCCGCGCGAGGTAGTTTCGCGCGGGAGGAATAATGAAAGATATCCCCATGGCGGAACACTCTCCGCCGGACATGAATAGGGGGCACGGTAAGAAAAGGGGCGGCACGTCCGGCAAGGTAGCCGATTTCCGCTACAAGCGCCCCTCCCGGCCCGAAAAACGCTCCAAGAACAATGGAGCGAAGGCTCGCGATGCGAAGCCGCGCAATGCAATCGGCTCCCAAGGCCCGGCAGATACCGCCGCGCAATTCCACCGTGGTCGCCGGCAGGCCTATGCCGCGCTCGATCTGGGCACGAACAATTGCCGGCTCCTGATTGCACGGCCTTCGGGCGAAAACTTCACTGTGATAGACGCCTTCAGCCGCGTGGTGCGATTGGGCGAAGGGCTGGCGGCGAGTGGGCGCCTGTCCGAAGATGCGATGGAGCGGACGCTCGCCGCGCTTCACGTGTGCGCCGAAAAGCTGCGCCGCCGCCATGTCCATCTGGCCCGCTCGGTCGCCACCGAAGCCTGCCGCCGCGCATCCAATGGTGCGGAATTCATCGAGCGCGTGCGCGAGGAAACCGGCATCGCGCTCGATATCATTTCCGCACAGGAAGAGGCGCGGCTGGCGGTGCTCGGCTGTCATATCCTGCTGGAGGATGGCGAAGGCCCGGCCGTCATCTTCGATATCGGTGGCGGCTCGACCGAACTGGTTCTGGTCGAACCGAGCGGCGCAGTGCCGCGCATCATCGACTGGATGAGCGTGCCCTGGGGAGTCGTTTCGCTGACCGACACGGTGACCGGATCGGACGAGAGTGAAGACCTACGCTTGGATCGCTACCGGCGGATGCGCAAAACCGTGTACGACAGCTTCAAGCCCTTCGCCGAACGCATCCGCGATTTCACGAGGGGCCCGCACCCTATCCGCCTGCTCGGCACCAGCGGCACGGTCACAACGCTCGCCAGCCTGCATCTCGAACTACCGCAATACGACCGGCAGGCGGTCGACGGGTTGATCCTGCCTTCGCAGGCCATGCGCGACATCTCGCTCAAGCTTTCGCACATGAGCGGGGATGACCGGCGACAACTGCCCTGCATCGGCGACGACCGGGCAAACCTCGTGGTGGCCGGCTGCGCAATCCTCGAAAGCATTCTCGACATCTGGCCATCGGTGACGCTGGGCGTGGCCGACCGCGGCATTCGGGAGGGCATACTGCGCAGCCTGATGGCCGCCGATGCCGATGGCGAGCGCAGCCGCGCCGCATTGCAACGCATGAGGGAACAGGATGTCTAGATCTGGCAAGGACAAGGACACCCGCGTGCGCACCGCGAGGAAGCGCACCGCATCTTCGACCCGCTGGCTGCAGCGCCAGCTCAACGATCCCTACGTCAAGCAAGCCAAGGCCGAAGGCTATCGCAGCCGCGCGGCCTACAAGCTGATCGAACTGGACGAGAAATTCGGCCTGCTCAAGGGGGCCGACCGTATCGTCGACCTCGGCATCGCACCGGGCGGCTGGAGCCAGGTTGCGCGCAAGGTGCGCCCCAAGGCGAATGTGGTTGGCATAGACCTGCTCGAAACCGAACCGATCGAGGGCGTCACCATCTTCCAGATGGATTTCATGGACGACGAGGCGCCGCAGGTCCTGGAAAATGCGCTGGGCGGGAAGTCCGATCTGGTGATGAGCGACATGGCGGCAAACACAGTCGGCCACAAGCAGACGGACCACCTGCGGACGATGGGGCTGGTCGAAGCAGCCGCATGGTTCGCGATCGAGAACCTGGACAAGGGCGGAACCTTCCTCGCCAAGGTATTGGCAGGCGGGACCGACAAGGACCTGCTCGACCTGCTGAAGAGGCACTTCAAGACGGTAAAGCACGCCAAGCCGCCTGCAAGCCGTAAAGGCTCGAGCGAATGGTATGTCATCGCGCAAGGCTTCAAGGGCGGCTGACTACGCACACAAAAAACCCCGCACGGGGCGGGGTTCTTCGCTGAATTTTTGAACTCGCGATCAGTCGACCTTGGTCGCACCTTCGTTGTCGGTGGCGGCATTGTCGGTCGGAACGGGCTGGTCGGCGCCCATGCCCGCGGCAGATTCAGCTGCACCGGCTTCGGCACCTTCGACAGGGCCCGGACCCGCGCCGGGAGCATCACCCTCTGCCCCTTCTTCGGCTTCGGGAGCGGCAGGAGCGGGCTTGGCCGGAGCGCCACCGAAGGTTGCGAGATATTCCATGACGTTGGCGCGATCTTCCGGCTTGGACAGGCCGGCAAAGCTCATCTTGGTGCCGTTGGCGAAACCGCGCGGGCTTTCGAGCCATGCGTCCATGTTTTCCCAGGTCCACTGGCCGCCCTTGTCGGCCAGCGCAGAGGAATAGGCAAATCCTGCATGGCCTGCGATGGCCTTGCCCATCGTGCCGTAGAGATTCGGACCGATACCGTTCGCACCGCCCTGTTCGATCGTGTGGCAGGCGGTGCACTTGGCGAAGACCTGCTCACCAGCAGTCGCATCGGCCGAGGCGAGAAGCGTGCCGAGATCGGGACCTGCATCTTCGCCGCCCTCTTCTTCCGCACCTTCGACGAAATAGCCCCATTCGCCGTCTTCGAATTCTTCCTGGCTGTCGGCATGGAAATACATGCCCGAAGCGATCGACGCGCCGAGCGCGACGATGCCGGAAAAGAGAACCCAGCCGGAAGCGGTGTTGAAACGATCGTCCATTGCGTGAAAGCCTGCGAGAATCCGTGGTGATCTGGTGATTGCGCGCCGCTCTAGTGCCGAGTGCGCTATCGCGCAAGTGCCTCGGCAGGCCAGCTACCGGCAATAGCGCTTGCGGCTGGGGATTTGCGCCGATAGCAGCGGTTTGTATGCGTACCTTTGCCAGACCCGCCATCGAGATGGTCGACACCATGCGGCAGATCGCCGCAAGCGATCCCGAGCGCGCCATCGCCTTCGGTGGCGCCCCCGGTTCGAACTCGCACCAGGCAGCGATGCAGTTCGATCCGGACTGCCTGCCGCTGCCCTATCTCGGTTTCGAGGATGCGCTCGATGCGGTGAAGCAGGGCCGCGCCGGCTGCGCGATGATCCCGATCGAGAACAGCCAGCACGGGCGCGTTTCGGACATCCACTTCCTTTTGCCCGACAGCGGGCTGTCCATCGTGGCCGAGCATTTCATGCGTATCACCCATGCGCTGATGGCGACCGGGCCGGGTCCTTTCGAGGCGGCGTACAGCCATCCGCAGGCGCTCGGCCAGTCGCGGGAATATCTGCAGAAGCACGGAATCGTGGCTCTGGCGCATGCCGATACGGCAGGTGCAGCGGCTTATGTGGCGGAGATGCAGGACCCGAAATTCTGCGCCCTTGCCCCCCCGATGGCCGCGCAGCTCTACGGGCTCGACATCATCGAGGAGGCGGTAGAGGACGCGCATGACAACACGACGCGTTTCGTCGTGCTTGCCAATCAAGCGCTTGATCACGCCGCTTTCGACGGTGTTCAGGCGATGACCACTCTCATTTTCGAAGTGAAGAATATCCCCGCCGCCCTCTACAAGGCGCTCGGCTGTTTCGCGACCAATGGCGTCAACATGACCAAGCTGGAAAGCTACCAGAAGGGTGCGAGCTTTGCCGCCACGCGCTTCTATGCCGATATCGAAGGCGCCCCGGGCGATCCGCGGGTCGATGCCGCGCTTGATGAGCTGGAGTTCCAGACGAACGGCGTGCGGCTATTGGGCAGCTACGCGCAGGCGAGGAAGCGGGGATGAAGGAATAATCGACCGCTTCCTTGCAGTCTTGTGTCAATCGGCTCCGAAACAGCGGATAATTGTCATATGTCTCTGCAATCAATGGTTTTCCCGAGCTTCAAGATAGGGGATCACCATGAGGAAGATAGCGATTGGTCTGGCGCTCTGCTCGACCGCGCTCGCATCGCCCGCACTTGCGCGCGATAACGCAGTTTACGTTGAAGCGGGTTTCGGCCCCTCGCTCACCCAGGATTTCGAGATCGAGCCTGTCGATTCTGCCAGTCTCGCCGATGCCGAACTCGAAGCGGATCACGGTTTCGATGGCGGCGTGGCCATCGGATACGATTATGGCAGCTTCCGCATCGAGATCGAAGGCAGCTATCGCGAATTCGATCACGACCGGTTCTCCTTTGCATCCGGCCCCGTCTTCGAAGCTCCGCTGGGAAAATCCACGACTGCCAGCGTCATGGGCAACGCCCTGCTCGACCTTGGCAATGACGACGGCCTGCAATTCTTCGTCGGCGCGGGTGCGGGGTCTGTTTACGTCGACCAGGCAGTCGCGGTGACACCAGGCGGCCTGGAGCAGAACCTCTTCAACGGCGACGAATGGGAATTCGCGTGGCAGGCACTGGCGGGCGTTCGCGCCCCGCTGACCGACAATCTCGACGTTGGCCTGCGTTATCGCTTCTTCAACGTTCCCGGTTACCGGATCGGTGGATCCTTCGGCACGCCTTATATCGAAAGCGACTGGGCTTCGCATTCCATCCTGGGGACCCTGACGCTGAACTTCGGCGAACAGGAAGAGGTCCTGCCGCCACCTCCGCCTCCGCCACCCCCTCCGCCGCCTCCACCTCCGCCCCCGAAGACCCCGCCGCCGCCGGCTCCGGTTTGCGAGCAGGGCCCGTACATCGTCTTCTTCAACTGGGACGAATCGGACATCACGCCGGAAGCAGCGACCATCCTCGACAACGCAGTCTCGGCTTACGCCAACTGCGGCACGGCTTCGGTCATGCTCGCCGGTCACACCGACACCTCGGGTTCGGCGCAGTACAACATGGGCCTCGCCGAACGTCGTAACTCGTCGGTCCGCGACTACCTCACCTCACGCGGTGTCCCCGGTGGTCGTATCTCGAGCGAAGCCTTCGGTGAAACGCAGCTCCGCGTTCCGACCGCCGACGGCGTCCGCGAACTCCAGAACCGCCGGGTGGAAGTCACCTACGGTCCGGGTTCGGGCATGTAAAAAGGTTCAGCCTGCGGGCTGGAACACCGAGAGGGGGCCGGAGCGATCCGGTCCCCTTTTTCGTGGGTGAACCGCCGAGCTACTCGTCGCCGTAAATGGCGACTTCTTGCAATCCTAGGCTATTTGCCCTGGCGCGATACATGCCTGGCGTATTGAAACTGAAGATGGTCGCACCGTCGGGTGTCGCGACGATCACCCCTCCATCACCACCCAATTCGGCAACTTCAGCCAGCACTTCGTCAACGATGGCTTGGCGCAGACGAAATGTGTTTGAAATAAAATGCGTGGCCCCGCTCGCCGCAGCGCTTTGAGCTTCGGCGTCTTTCAATAGCTCGCCTTCAATCCTCAATCGCGTGCAAATCTCATGCGCCACACCCACGCGAATGAAATATTCGCCCCAGCCGGTTGCCGAGACTGCGCAGCTACGATTGTCGGCATAGGTGCCTGCGCCGATCACCGGCGCATCCCCGATGCGGTTCCAGCGCTTGCCGGTCATCCCGCCGGTCGAGGTGCCCGCAGCGAGGTTGCCGTTCCGGTCCAGCGCCACAGCGCCAACCGTACCGAACTTGGCATCGACATCGAGCGCAGAAAGCTCGCGTGCCTTCATCCGTTCGAGCGCTTCGCGGCGGAAATCGGTGCCGAACCAATCGGCCGGGACCAGTTCGAGATCGTGTTCGGCGGCAAAAGTCTCCGCCCCCTTGCCCGCCAGCATCACATGCGGGCTGTCGGTCATCACCTTGCGGGCGAGCGAAATGGGATGGCGAACCGTGGTCACGCCGGCGACCGCGCCTGCATCGCGATCGCGCCCGTCCATGATCGAAGCGTCGAGTTCGTGTCCTCCTTCCCAGGTGAACACCGCGCCGCGCCCGGCATTGAACCGGGGATCGTCCTCCAGCAGCAGGATCACCGCCTCGACTGCATCCAGAGCCTCGCCGCCCTCCGCCAGCACTTTCGCCCCGGCATCGAGCGCCGCCTGCAAGGAGGCGCGATAGGCGGCGTCTTCTTCTGCGCTCATGTTCTCACGCGCGATGGTTCCGGCCCCGCCATGAATGGCGAGCGACCATCCCCCTGCAGCTTCCTGCGCCGAAACGGTGGGGGCGATGCCGGTAAGCGCAAGGGCGAAACCGGCGGCGATCTGGGTCAAAAATCCTCTCATTCCGCCGGGATAGCACGCCTACTTATCCACTCAATAGGCGAGACCGGTTTGAATTTTGCGCTATTGGTGATAGCTCTCGCCGCCACGGAAACCCAAAGGGGAGAGAGGTTTCATGCGTATCGGCAATTATCGCTTCGACGAACACGTTGCGATGCAGGTGATCGAGAAAATCGGTCTCGCACTCATCGTCCTACTCATCACATGGGCTGCGGCAAAAGCCGCGAAATGGGCCTTCGCCAAGCTCGTCGACAATATTTCCTTCTTCCAGCGCGGAACCGGTACCGGCACGTCGCTGGGCGAATCGCTGGGCAAGATCGTGAGCCTGCTGATCTGGCTTTTCGGCCTGCTGGTGATCCTGACCGTACTCGGTCTCGGCTCTGTCGCGGGTCCGGTGGACAGCCTGCTGGAGAATGTCGTCGAATATATTCCGCGCATCGTGGCTGCCGGGCTGATATTCTTCATCGGCATGATGGTGGCGCGGATCGTCCGCGACATCGTGCAGACCGTTCTGCAAACCGTCGATTTCGACAAATGGGCGAATCGCGGCGGTGTCGACAGCGTGACGGGCAACACGGCAATCAGCCGGACCATCGCCACCATCGTCTATGCGATCATCGTCATCTTCGTCGCGATCATGGCGCTCGATGTTCTGGATATCGAAAGCATCTCGGGCCCTGCATCGGATATGCTGCGGATGATCTTTGCTGCGATCCCGAACATAATCGGGGCGGCAATCCTGCTCGGCATCGGCTATCTGATCAGCCGCTTTGTGGTTCAGATACTCAAGGAAGTGCTGCCGGGCCTCGGCGTCGACCGGGCACTGGCGGAAAGCGGAATGATGGCCGAAGGCGCCCGCGCCTCCAGCATCATCGCACGCGTGGTACAGGTGGCAATCATCCTGTTCTTCGCCATTGCGGCCACCCGCCTGCTGGGCTTTCCGGAACTGACCCGCATTCTGGACCAGGTGCTCGAGCTTGGCGGCAGGGTCATCTTCGGTGCGGTGGTGATCGCTTTCGGCTTCTTCATCGCCAACCTGCTCGCCCGCCTGATCGACGATGATGGACAGAACACGACCGCAGCGACGATCGTGCGCTGGGCAACGATCATCCTGTTCGTCTTCATGGGCCTGCAGTTCACCGGCATCGGTGGAATGATCCCGGCCAATGCACTGACGATCCTGATTGCTGGCGTGGCCGTGGCGGGTGCTCTGGCCTTCGGTCTCGGCGGTCGCGACTGGGCGGCGCGCAAGCTCGAGGAGATGGACAGCGACCTTGGGGGAGGTTCTGCTTCTTCGGCATCGAAGCCCAAGCGGAGCAAGGCATCCGCTCCGAAAAGCGACGATCCGCTGCCCCCCGGCGCGTGATCGCAAGGTGACGTAACCGCAGGGAGAGAGGGGTTGACTGGGGCGCGGGATTAAGTTCTCGCGCCCCATTTTGTTTGTGCTACGTCCCCGACGGTATCCGGGAGAATCTGACTTATGAGTGAGTTCGGCTTTTCGAGCACCGCGGACGAAGTTCTGGCGGACAGGCATCTGGGCGGGCGCACCGCTCTTGTAACCGGCGGCTATTCCGGCCTTGGGCGTGAAACCGCGCGCGCGATGGCTGCGAAGGGCGTGCACATTATCCTGTCGGGCCGCGATACGACCAAGCTTGGCGCTGCCGCCGATTCCATTGCCGAGGAAACCGGGGCATCGGTCGATACTCTGGTATGCGACCTCGCTTCGCTGAAAAGCATCCGCGAAGCGGCCGAGCGCGCATTGACGCGCTTCGAAAAGATCGACCTCCTGATCAACAATGCCGGGGTCATGGCCTGCGACGAGGCGAAGACCGCCGACGGGTTCGAAATGCAGTTCGGCACCAACCATCTGGGCCATTTCCTGCTGACGAACCTGCTGATGCCATTGATCGCGAAGGGGGACCGGCCGCGCATCGTCAACCTCTCGAGCCGCGGCCACCATATCGCCCCGGTAGATTTCGGCGATCCGAACTTCGAAAACCGCTCCTATGACAAATGGATCAGCTACGGGCAGTCGAAGACGGCCAATGTGCTGTTTGCCGTGGGGCTTGAACAGCGGCTCGCCGACAGGGGCATTCACGCCTATGCGCTGCATCCGGGCGGCATCCATACCAATCTCGGTCGGCATATGAGCGAAGAGGACATGCAAAGCCTGATCGAGCGTATCCGCAAGGCGGCGGAGGAACGCGGCGAAAAGCCGCAGCCGTTCAAGACCATTCCGCAAGGCGCGGCCACGACCTGCTGGGTCGCCACTGCCGACGAGCTGGAAGGCACCGGCGGCCTCTATTGCGAGGATTGCCATGTCGCGAGCGAGGATAACGAGGATACATCGGGCGGCGTGCGAAGCTATGCTGTGGACCGCGCAAACGCCGAACGTCTGTGGGCACTGAGCGAGGAAATGGTGGGGCAGGAATTCGCCTATTGAGCGCAGCGCTCGTCCAGTTGCCACGGCGCTTCGTCGGTTCGCGTATTGATATCCTGTGCGGCCTGTCGCAGGCCCGATCTCATATTCGAACGGAGGGGAGAATACCCATGAAGACTTTCGCAGCCGCCATCGCGCTCGCCACTGCCGCCACATGGCCCGCGGCCCCCTTGTTCGCGCAGGAGGCCGAAGCTCCGGCCACGCCGGACTGGACCGAAACGAGCAACGTCTACACCCAGAAGCTGATCGACTTCGAAGCGGGCTTCTATCCCGAAGGCGCGAGCCAGGCGGGATACGAACAATATGACGGCCTGACCTTCGACCTCTCCGCCGACAGCACCGAACGATATGTCGCCGGCGCGCGCGAGCTGCGCGCCGAATTCGCCGCGGCGATGGCGAGCGAGACGAACCCCTTTGTGAAGCAGGACCTTGCGATCCTCATCGACAGCCTCGACCGGTCGATCCTCTCCTCCGAGCTGAACGAGCGCATGATGCTCGAATGGGCGGAACTGCCGCAGAGCATCTTCTATTCGATCGGTGCGATGCTGTCGGACCAGACGGCGGAGCACCGCCGCGCATCTGCCGTCCAGCTGCTGCGCCGCTACACCGGGGTTGCCGACGGGTTCGAACCCTATACCGAGCTGGCCAAGGCGCGGTTCGAGGAAAGCCGGGGCGACGGCAAGATCGGCCCCTACCGCGTCGAAGTGCAGGAATCGATCGGCAAGATCCCGACCTTTGCCGCCGGTATCCGCGAACTGTTCGAGAAATACGACATCGACGGCGCGGACGAAGCGCTGGATGCGATGGACGCGCAGTTCGCCGATTATGGCGAATGGACGCAGGAAGTCGTTCTGCCCGCCGCGCGCGGCGAGGCACGGCTGCCCGAAGAACTCTATGCACTCAATCTGCGCAATGTCGGCATCGACATGGACCCGCGCGAGGCCATGAGCCGGGCCCGCCGCGGCTTCTATGAAATCCGCGCGCAGATGGAAGCGCTCGCCCCGCAGATCGCTGAAAAGAACGGCTGGGAGGAAACCGACATGGCTTCGGTCATGGCGCGCCTCAAGCAGCAGACCATCCCGAACGACGAGATCGAGGAATTCTACCAGGGCGTGAACCGCGAACTGGAAGCGAAGATCCGCGCAAACGACATCGTCTCACTTCCCGATACCGAGCTGCAGATGCGTGTCGCCTCGCAGGCCGAAAGCGCCGCCCAGCCCGCCCCGCACATGCGCCCGCCGCGCCTGATCGGGAACACGGGCGAACAGGGCACCTTCGTCCTGACCGTGGGCAATCCCACCGCCAGCGCGGACGACGTCTACGACGATTTCAACCACCCCGCAGCCAGCTGGACGCTGAGCGCGCATGAAGCGCGCCCGGGCCATGAAATGCAATTCGCAGCGCTGGTCGAACAGGGCGTGTCGCTCGCGCGGATGCTCTACGCCTTCAACAGCGTGAACGTCGAAGGCTGGGCGCTGTACGCCGAGGCGGAAATGCTCCCGCACGAACCGATCGAAGGGCAGTTCATCGCCCAGCAGTTCCGCCTGCTGCGTGCCGCGCGCGCCTTCCTCGACCCGGCGCTCAACCTCGGCCTGATGACCCGTGAAGAGGCCGAGCGCGTGCTGCGCGAGGACGCCCTGTTCTCACCCGGCATGACCAAGCAGGAGCTGGACCGTTACCAGTTCCGCATGCCCGGACAGGCGGGATCGTATTATTATGGCTATCGCAAGCTGATCGACCTGCGCGTGGAAACCGAACTGGCGCTGGGTGAGGACTTCAACGAGAAGGCCTTCAACGACTTCCTGCTCAGCCAGGGGATCATCCCGCTCGAACTGATCGCCAAGGCCGTGCGCGAGGAATTCATTCCTTCGCAGCGCAGCGGCGGCTGACGGCTAGAGCCAGCGGAGTCGCCAGAAGATCGCCAAGATACCAAGCGTAATCGCTCCGCAGGCAGCGAACACTCCCCAAAAAGCCCAAGACTGATCTGCCCATGGTATCCCGGCCACATTGCTTCCAAGAAGGCCGGTGAAAAACGTCAACGGTAAGAAGACGCCTGCCATGACGCCCAGCTTGTAGGTCGCCTGCTGACTGATCGCCTGGGCGCGTGCGCGTAGTTCGTCCTGCAGTACAACCGCGCTTTCCTTGCTGATATTTATATCGTCGAGGTGGCGACGCAGTCGTGCTATCGACTCGACGATTTCGCGGCGATCGTGCTTGGCGAACCAGCCGGGTGCTTCGCGACTGATCTGCTCCAGCGCTTCGTGTTGGGGGGAAAGATGGCGCTGAAGCGCGAGACAGTCGCGACGGATTTCGGCGATCATTCGAGAGTGTTCATGTAGACCGCTTCCAGCGAGGTCTTCTTTTTCCAGCTGATCGATCGCATCGTTGATGTCCATGATGGTCAGGCTCAGGTGATCCATCATTAGTTCCACAATCTGGGTGATCATGGCCCCCGCATCGCGCGGTCCCGCTCCGCGGTCGAGCATATCACGCACTTCGTTCGGACTCTGCTGCGGTGCTCTCCGAAAAGTGAGAATGCGTGTGCCGTCGCTCCACAACTGCATCGAGATCATATCTTCCGGTTCGGCACCGGCATTAAAATTGAGATCTCGCAAAGTGGCGACCAATGCATCGCTTTCGCGAAAGGCACGTGGGCGTGTCTGGTCGGAAACCAATAGTTCGCAGGTCGGGTCCGGTACGTGGTAGGAATCCTTGAGCCAAACATCCACGCCGGGACAGCTGCGGAGCAAGTGAAGCCACAGCACCTCGTCGGGGTGCTGGGGGGACCATTGCTGCGCTTCCTTCCATTCAATCCGCCGCGCGCCTCCTTTTCCGTCGAGCACCCGGCCTATCAGCAGGGGGCAATCATCTTCCTCGGATGGCTCGGTCACGAGTGTGGCTGTCATCACCCGACTATGCCGCAGGTGATGGCGGCTGCCTATGGCTTTTCGTTAGGACTTTGCTGTCATTGCCCCTTCATCATTGGGCCTCTATATCGCGGGACATGTCCTCGATACGTCCCTGGCGCACCATAGAGCGCCGTCAGTCCCGCCAGATCATGGTCGGCAGCGTCCCTGTGGGGGGCGATGCGCCGATCAGCGTGCAGACCATGACCAACACCCCGACCGAGGACGTGGGCGCGACGATCGACCAGATCCGACGGTGCGAGGATGTGGGTGCGGACATCATTCGCGTATCCTGCCCGACCGAGGAATCGACGGCGCGCTTCGACGAGATTACGCGCGCCGCCAACGTCCCGATCGTTGCGGACATCCATTTTCACTACAAGCGCGCTCTAGAAGCGGCGGACAAGGGCGCGGCCTGCCTGCGGATCAACCCGGGCAATATCGGCTCGTCCGAGCGGGTCGCCGAAGTCGTGCGTGCGGCGAAAGCCAATGGCTGCGCGATCCGTATCGGGGTGAACGCAGGCAGCCTCGAAAAGGACCTGCTGGAAAAATACGGCGAGCCTTGCCCCGAGGCGCTGATCGAAAGCGCGCTCGATCATATCAAGCTGCTGCAGGATCACGACTTCCACGAATACAAGGTGGCGGTGAAGGCCAGCGACGTGTTTCTGGCCGTCGCCGCCTATCACGGACTCGCGGACGCAGTGGATTGCCCGCTGCATCTCGGCATTACCGAGGCAGGCGGACTGATCGGCGGCACGGTCAAGAGTTCGATCGGCATCGGCAGCCTGCTGTGGGCCGGCATCGGCGACACGATCCGCGTCAGCCTTTCGGCGGAGCCCGAACAGGAAGTGAAGGTCGGCTTCGAAATGCTGAAGGCGCTGGGCCTGCGCACGCGCGGGGTCCGCGTGGTGTCCTGTCCCAGCTGCTCGCGTCAGGGCTTCGACGTGATCCGAACGGTCGAAGCGCTCGAAAAACGGCTCGAACACATCAAGACACCGATGAGCCTTTCGGTCCTCGGCTGCGTGGTCAACGGCCCCGGCGAAGCGCGCGAGACCGATATCGGGCTGACTGGTGGCGGTTCGGGCAAGCACATGGTCTATCTCTCCGGCGTGAAGAACCACCATATCGAGAGTGAGGACATGCTCGACCATATCGTGAAGCTGGTCGAGGAAAAGGCTGCCGCCATCGAGGCGGGAGAGGCAATCGCATTCGATCCGCATGCGCGGGAAGCCGCGGAATAAGCCCTGCTCCACGTCGTCCACCACGCCGATTACATGGCCCCCGCCCCGACGCGCGGGACCTTCCGGTTCGACAAGTACATGGCGGTGATGGTGGCCCTTCGCGAAAGCGGCTATCCGATCACCGAGCACGCCCCGCCGCCCATGCCGCGCCGCTGGCTGGAGGCAGTGCATTGTCCTGACTATGTCGAGGCGGTCTTCACCGCCAGCGTCCCGCGCGAGAAGGAACGGCGGATCGGATTTCCGGTAACGCAGCATATCGCGCAGCGCGTGGCGCACACGAATGGCGGGACCTGGCTCGCCGCCCAGCTAGCCAAAGAACATGGCTATGCGGCCAATTCCGCCGCCGGGAGCCACCACGCGCTCTATGACACCGGGGCCGGATACTGCGTGTTCAACGACCTTGCCGTCTGCGCCAATCGCCTGATCGCGGAAGGCGACGCGCAGCGCGTGCTGATCGTCGACTGCGACGTGCATCAGGGCGACGGCACGGCGAGCCTGACTGCGGGGCGTGACGACATCTTCACCCTCTCGCTCCACGCCGAAAAGAACTTTCCCGTGCGCAAGGCCCGTTCCAGCCTCGACGTGCCGCTGCCCGACGGCGTGGATGACGATGGCTATCTCGAAACGCTGGACCGGCACCTTCCCGGCGTCCTCGAGGAGTTTTGTCCCGATCTCGTGCTCTTCCAGGCCGGAGTGGACGTGCATGGAAAAGACAGGCTCGGCCGATTGGCCCTGACCGATGTGGGAATCGCGCGGCGGGATGCCTACGTCATCGGCGCAATCCGGCAGCGGGGGCTGCCCGTGGCCAGCGCCCTGGGCGGCGGGTATGGCGAAGATCCGCGCGAAGTAGCGGACCGGCACGCGCTTTCCATGCTTACCTGTGCGCGAACCAATACGGAATTCGCTCGTTCAGCTTCCGATAGTATTCACCTTGCTATATAGTGGCAGCATGAACCGCCGCGATCTTCTCAAGGGCACGCTTGCCGCGGGAGCCGCCGCCAGCATGGCGGGCCGCGCTTTTGCCCAGCCCAACCCCACCGCCAGCCGTGACAGCCAGCTTTTCGCCCTCGCCCGCGAGCAACTTGCACGTGTGGGCGACTGGATCTGGAAGAAAGATATCGTCGGCATCGCCGATTTCGCGCTGCATTCTTCGCAGCAGCGCTTCCATTTCGTCGATTTGGTGAACGAACGGGTCGAAAGCTACCACGTCAGCCACGGAACGGGCTCCGACAGCGAGCATGACGGCTGGCTCAAGCGCTATTCCAATATCGAAGGTAGCGAGGCGACCAGCCGGGGCGCCTATATGACGCGCAGCTGGTATACGGGCCGCTACGGCACGTCGATCCGCCTCGATGGTCTCGATCCGACGAATTCCAATGCCCTGCCGCGTGCCATCGTGATGCATGAAGCGGAATACGCACGGCCGGAGCATGTCCAGCAATGGGGCCGGCTTGGCCGGTCCAACGGCTGTTTTGCCCTAGGCCCGGAGCAGTTCGACAATGTCCTGTTGAATCTGAGCGGCGGCCGCCTGTTGTTTGCCGACAGCATCGGCCTGGCCGCAGACGGCAGCCGTCTGACGCCGCCGATCACGCAAACCGAACTTCTGCGCAACGAGTATGGCGGGACCTTCGAACGGACCAATCCGGGCGTTTTCTGATCACCCGGATTGGCGCGGTTCGGTTTAACTGATCTGCATGTCGTCGATTATCTCGACGGCTTCCTCGCTGGTTTCGCGGGCCCGGTCGGACACGCGCGGCGCGTCGAGCGCCTTCAGCACCGGCGCGTCGCGGTCGTAGATGTCCTTGAAGGTCTTCATCTCGCCGTTCACATCGGTCGCCATGGTAAAATAGGTGATATAGACCGGCCACTGCTTCTTCATCGGATAGCGAGTGTATTTGCCGCTCGTGGTAATTTCCGACACTTCCTGCTGGATCGCCGGAATATCCTCGCGGCTGGTGGCATTGCCCAGCATCGACATGGTCATCGCCAGTTCGCGTGCGCCCTGCACACGGATGCAGCCGTGGCTCAGCGCGCGATTGTCCTGGTTGAACAGATGGCGGCTGGGCGTGTCGTGCAGGAAGATCGCGTGCTCGTTCGGCATGTCGAGCTTCATCAGGCCGAGCGAGTTCTGCGGGCCGGGCTGCTGGACCACGGTGATCCAGCCATTGGCGCCCTTGGTCGCCTTGTACCCGGCACTGCGGGCCCAAGCCGGGTTGTTGAGGACCTTTGCCCCCAGACCTTCGCCCTTCACGATCGACTGCGGGACGGTCCATGTCGGATTGTAGATCACAGCCTCGACCATTTCGGCCAGCTGCGGAGTCGCGGTGCGTCCCGGCTTGCCGACGACGGTGCGGTAGCTCTTGATGATCTTGCCGTTGACCGTCAGGCGCAGCATGTATTCCGGCACGTTGGTGACGAGATACTGCTTGCCCAGATCCTGCGGCAGCCAGCGCCAGCGGTCCATGTTCGCGCGGATCAGCTTGATGCGCGCAGGATCGGTCGTGGTGGCGAGTTCTTCGCGCAGCGCCGCATAATCGGGATGGACAGGATTAAGCGAAGCAAGCGTCCCGGTGATGTCGCCGCTGGCCAGCGCATCTTCGAGCAGCTTCCAGGTCGGCATGCGGTCGGCATCCGGATCGACGACGAACCACTGGCGGCGTGAATCCATTGGCGTGCGCCCGTCGCGCAGGTCTTCGACCATCCAGACGAAAATCTCGCTGGCCAGCCGGTTGAGTTCCTCGCCCTCGCCTGCGGCAATGGCTGCCTTCAACTCGGACGCGCGATAGTCCGACGGGTTGAGTCCTTCCGCCTTCATGCCGGGAATGAAGGCCAATAGATCTTCCGCCTGGGCAATCGTCCATACGCCCTCGAGCGAGGGGATTTCCTGCACCACCTCGCCGCTCTGCATGCGGATATCGCCGAACGCTTCATCAACCGTCCGGCCCGTTCTCGGTTGGGCGGAAGGTGCCGTCTCTTGCGCCTCGGGCTGCGGCAGGATGCTTTCGGGTGCGGCGTCCTGCGCGCCTGCCGAAGTGGCAAGGATGGCCGCGGTGATCGCGGTGCCTGTGATAATCTTCAAACTTTTCATATTGGCCCACCAGAAATGCCGGGAACGGGAAAAGGTCCCGCTTAATCGGCGCTATCCACTATAAACTTTCCAACACAATCGGCGATCCCGGCTTACCCACTGCTGAACCGGGTGACGCATGCGCCGGAGCGCCCTATGGCAGGAAGAATGAGCGCCAGCGACCCTTCGATCAAGCCGATCCTGGCTGCCCTGGCAGGCATCGCGCTCTATTCCGCCATGGACGCGGTGATGAAGAGCGCCAGCATCGCGATCGGAGCCTATAGCGCCTATCTCCTGCGCTGCGCGATCGGGTTTGCCATCATCGCCCCCATCTGGTGGTGGCGGGGAGGCAAGCTGCCGGTTCGGGCCGTCTGGCGGGTTCATCTTGTCCGCGGAGTGGTGGTCGCCTTCATGGGCTGGACCTTCTTCGCCTCGCTCGTCCATCTGCCTCTGGCAGAAGCGATCGCAATCAGCTTCGTCGCGCCGCTGATCGCACTCTATCTTTCCGCCATCCTGCTCGGCGAACAGATCGAACGGCGCGCAGTGGTGGCCGCCCTGCTGGGCCTTGCAGGCGTTATCGTGATCGTCGGCGACCGCCTTGGACGCCAGACGATGACCGACGACGCGGCCAAAGGACTGGCATTGATCGGCATTTCGGCGATTCTCTACGCCTGGAACCTCGTTCTCCAGCGGCAGCAGGCGCTGGTCGCCGGACCGGCAGAGGTCAGCACGTTCCAGAACGGCATCGTCACCTTGGTCCTGCTTGCCGGTGCGCCCTTCCTCCTCGAATGGCCCGAAACCCGCGCATGGCTGGAAATCGGCGCCGGCGCGCTGCTGGCGGTAGGAGCCGCACTGTTCTTCGCCTGGGCCTATGCCCGCGCGCAGGCGCAGCAACTCGTTCCGATAGAATATACCGGCTTCCTCTGGGCATCGCTCTTCGGCTGGCTCTATTTCGGGGAGGGCGTCAGCGGCACGACCATCATCGGCGCGCTGTTGATTGTCGCAGGGTGCTGGATTGCGACCCGCAGGCGGCGACCCGAGCAGACCGCGCTCTAGCGCTGGGCGCTGGCTACCGCGGGTGCAGGTGCGGCTTCGCCGGCTGGAGCTTCTCAGCCCGCAAAGGTGAAGGCTGCGGTAAACATACCGGCCACACCGAGGGCAGCAGCGACAACAGCGAGACGAAGGGGTCGGTGCGACTTGTCCGTCGCGTCCAGCGGGCCACTCATGGTTCCTCTCCTCATCGGGCCGCGCGCTATCGCCATTATCGACCGTGCGCGCCATTTGCCCCAATTTTGCCTTAATAAGCGCTGAAGAGCCGTCCGGGTTCCCGCCGAAGCGTTTCCGGAAGGCGGCGACCCTTGATTTTTTGCCCGCCACAGCGCACAGGCGCGGCACATTTGGCCGCCCTGCCCATTGGTGGTGTGACGGCTCCAGAAAGAAAGGATTTCTCCCGCATGACCCAGGTCGGCCAGGACACGCTCGGAACACGCTCCACCCTCACAGTCAACGGCAAGGAATATGCCTATTATTCCTTCGACAAGGCGGCCGAGAAAATCGGCGACGTTTCGAGACTTCCCTTCAGCCTGAAGGTCCTGCTGGAAAACATGCTGCGTTTCGAGGATGGCGGGTTCACCGTTTCCACCGACGATGCGCAAGCGATCGCCGACTGGCAGAAAGACCCCAAGACCGGCAAGGAAATCCAGTACCGCCCCGCGCGCGTACTGCTGCAGGATTTCACCGGCGTGCCCTGCGTGGTCGACCTTGCCGCCATGCGCGATGCGATCAGCAAGCTTGGCGGGGATACCGCCAAGATCAACCCGCAGGTTCCGGTGAACCTGGTGATCGACCACTCGGTCATGGTCGACGAATTCGGCCACCCCAAGGCCTTCGAAAAGAACGTCGAGCTTGAATATGCCCGCAATGCCGAGCGCTACGACTTCCTCAAATGGGGTTCGAAGAGTTTCCGCAACTTCTCCGCCGTGCCTCCGGGCACCGGCATCTGCCACCAGGTGAACCTCGAATACATCGGCAAGGGTGTGTGGAGCAGCGAAGACGATAAAGGCCAGCTGATCGCCTATCCCGACACCTGCGTCGGCACCGACAGCCACACCACCATGATCAACGGCCTCGGCGTGCTGGGCTGGGGCGTCGGCGGGATCGAAGCCGAAGCCGCCATGCTCGGCCAGCCGATCTCGATGCTGATCCCCGAAGTGGTCGGCTTCAAGCTGACCGGCGCGATGGCCGAAGGCGTGACCGCGACCGACCTCGTGCTGACCTGCGTGCAGATGCTGCGCGAAGTGGGCGTGGTTGGCCGTTTCGTCGAATTCTACGGCGAAGGCGTTGCCAATCTCACGCTTGCCGACCGTGCGACGATCGCCAACATGGCCCCCGAATACGGCGCGACCTGCGGCTTTTTCGGCATCGACGACAAGACGCTGGATTACATGCGCCTGACGGGCCGCGACGAGGAAACCATCGCGCTGGTCGAAGCCTAT
This sequence comes from Qipengyuania huizhouensis, assembly GCF_019711635.1. Classification (GTDB taxonomy): domain Bacteria; phylum Pseudomonadota; class Alphaproteobacteria; order Sphingomonadales; family Sphingomonadaceae; genus Qipengyuania; species Qipengyuania huizhouensis. The sequence goes on from NZ_JAIGNT010000001.1 coordinate 488,829, forward strand.
TCGAAAGAGCAGGGCATGTGGTTCACGCCGGAGAACGAACCGGTATTCACCAAGACGCTCGAACTCGACCTGTCGAAGGTCGTCCCTAGCCTCGCCGGACCCAAGCGCCCTCAGGACCGCGTCGCGCTGCCGCAGGTGGACGAGCTGTTCAACACCGATCTCAAATCGGTCTACAAGAAGGACGCGCCGGTTCGCGTCGCCGTCGAAGGCAAGGACCATGACGTCGGTGACGGCGACGTGGTGATTGCCGCAATCACGAGCTGCACCAACACCTCCAACCCGGACGTGCTGATCGCAGCGGGCCTCGTCGCCAAGAAGGCGCACGAGAAAGGCCTCAAGCCCAAGCCTTGGGTGAAGACCAGCCTTGCGCCCGGATCGCAGGTCGTCACCGACTATCTCGTGAAATCGGGCCTGCAGGACGATCTCGATGCCATGGGCTTTGACCTCGTCGGCTATGGCTGCACCACCTGCATCGGCAATTCGGGCCCGCTTGCCCCGCCCATCAGCAAGGCGATCAACGGCAACGATATCGTCGCCGCCAGCGTGCTTTCGGGCAACCGCAATTTCGAAGGCCGCGTATCGCCCGACGTGCGGGCCAACTTCCTCGCCTCGCCGCCGCTTGTGGTCGCCTATTCGATCCTCGGCACTGTGACGAAAGACATTACCGAGACCCCGCTTGGGCAGGACCAGGACGGCAAGGACGTGATGCTGGCCGATGTCTGGCCGACGAACGACGAAATCGCGCAGCACCGCGCTGCCAATATCGACCGCGAAATGTTCACCAGCCGCTATGCCGACGTCTACAAGGGCGACGAGCACTGGCAGGCGATCAAGGTCGAAGCCAGCGACACCTATCGCTGGAACCCGACCAGCACCTATGTTGCCAGCCCGCCGTTCTTCGAAGGCATGGACATGGAACCCGCACCGGTGACCGATATCACCGATGCAAAGCCGCTCGCCATTCTCGGCGATTCGACGACCACCGATCACATCAGCCCGGCGGGTTCGATCAAGGAAGACAGCCCGGCGGGTGAATACCTCAAGAGCCACCAGGTCTCGAAGTCGGACTTCAACTCCTACGGCTCGCGCCGCGGCAACCACGAAGTGATGATGCGCGGCACCTTCGCCAATATCCGCATCAAGAACGAAATGGTCCCCGGCGTCGAAGGCGGCGAAACGCTCTACAAGGGCGAACAGATGCCGATCTACGACGCGGCGATGAAGCACAAGGAAGACGGCACGCCGCTGGTCGTGATCGCCGGCAAGGAATACGGCACCGGCTCAAGCCGCGACTGGGCAGCGAAGGGCACCATCCTGCTCGGCGTGCGCGCCGTGATCGTCGAAAGCTACGAGCGTATCCACCGCTCGAACCTGATCGGAATGGGCGTGCTGCCGCTGCAGTTCAAGGACGGCGAAACGCGCAAGAGCCTCGGCCTCGGCGCGAACGACACGTTCACGATTAAGGGCCTTGCGGACCTGACGCCGGGCCAAGATGTGGAAGTTGAAGTCACGCATGAAGACGGCTCGAAGGCCAGCTTTACCGCGCTCTGCCGCATCGATACGGCGAACGAGATGGAATATTACCGCAATGGCGGCATCCTCCACTACGTCCTGCGCAAGCTGGCTGCCGCCTGAGGCAGGGTCAGGATAACGAGAAAGGGTGGCTCCGCGAGGGGCCGCCCTTTTCGTTTGCGCCTTACTTGTCGAACATGTCCGTCTGCGGCTTACTCGGTGGGGCGATCCCCAGGTGCTCCCACCCGCCATCGTTGAGCATGCGGCCACGAGCGGTGCGGGCAATCAGGCCGAGCTGGATCAGGTAAGGCTCAATCACCTCTTCCACCGTATCGCGCGGTTCCGACAGGCCTGCGGCGAGCGTTTCCACGCCCACCGGACCGCCCTTGTAGGTGGTGGCGATCATGGTGAGATAGCGCCGGTCCATCGCATCGAGGCCCAGCCGATCGACCTCGAGCCGGGTCAGCGCCTCGTCGGCGACCCGCGTGGTAACGGTCGGTTCGCCCAGAACGCTGGCAAAGTCGCGCACGCGCCGCATCAGGCGGCCCGCGACACGCGGCGTTCCGCGCGAACGGCGGGCGATTTCGCGCGCGCCGCCCTCGTCGATTCCCATTCCCAGCAGGCCAGCGCCGCGGGTGACGACCCTGAGCAATTCGTCCTCGGTATAGAAATTGAGGCGCACCGGGATGCCGAACCGGTCGCGCAAGGGCGTGGTGAGCAGACCCTGCCGCGTGGTCGCGCCGACCAGCGTGAAGGGCGGCAGGTCGATCCGCACGCTTCGCGCTGACGGCCCCTCGCCGATGATGATGTCGAGCGCGCGGTCCTCCATCGCCGGATAGAGCACCTCCTCGACCACCGGATTGAGCCGGTGGATCTCGTCGATGAATAATACGTCGTTGGGTTCGAGATTGGTCAGCAGAGCGGCAAGGTCGCCCGCCTTGGCGATCACCGGCCCGGAAGTGGCGCGGAAGCCGACACCCAGTTCCCTGGAGACGATCTGCGCCAGCGTGGTCTTGCCGAGGCCTGGAGGTCCGAAGAACAGCACGTGGTCCATCGCCTCGCCGCGCCCGCGCGCCGCCTCGATAAACACGCGAAGGTTCTCGCGCGCTGCCTTCTGCCCGACGAATTCGGCAAGGGACTTCGGCCGCAGCGCCGCATCCGGGTCTTCCGGCTGCCGGTCAGGCGAATGGAGGGGGACGGGTTCTGTCAAGTGACGATCCCTGAAGTCAGGTCACTTCCACAACGCGAACAGGTTTTCTCGGGCCAGTGCCGCTTAGCAAGTCTGTTCTTTCTCTCGCCGCGGTCTTCGAACATGAGGGGTTTTTTGCACGACGGGCATGCCAACGAAAGCGTCTTGTAAAGAGCGAACCAAATCAGAGCTATCGGTAGGAGGAGCAACCCCTGATCGATGTCACTGAACTTGATGGGAATGCCCGAGACAAAGGCTAGCAGCCCTACCACGATCCAGAAGACAGCAATCCGATACGGAGACATCAGAAAGGACTCGTGTAGCTGCGCTGTTGTAGCTTAGCGTGGGCGGTTATTTCGGAGAGGTCCATTGCGACGCCCTCAAACGGATGATGGGTCGGCGAGTTGGATGCTGAAACGAGTTCAGCATGACTATTGGCGGTTGCGTCCGGAACGGGCCTTTTATCGTCACCCTGAACTTGTTTCAGGGTCCATTTTTCGGCTCGCCCGGAAGCATGCGGAGCGAGCGTAACCCTTGCGTCTATATCCTTGCCAGCCAGCCGCGCGGAACGCTCTATATCGGCGTTACCAGTGATCTGATGAAGCGGCTTTACGAGCACCGGAACGGTATCATGGGTGGTTTCACCACGCGCTACCACGTCCACCGGCTCGTTCACTTCGAGATGTTCGGCGACATGGAGCAGACAATCCTGCGCGAAAAGCAGTTGAAACGCTGGCATCGCCAGTGGAAGATCAATCTGGTCGAGCGGGACAATCCACATTGGGAGGACCTGGCGCTTGGGTTTGGCTTCGGGCCGCTTGTTTTGAGCGGTCGGAAAAATGGATCCTGAAACAAGTTCAGGGTGACGGGAAGGATAGGTGGTCCGGCTCATCCCGCCGCCTTCTTCAGCGCGACCCGGATCAGCTCGCCTTCGCTCGCGCCCTCGCCCAACTCGCCCTGCGCCGCCGCCACTGCGCGCGCGGCCACGGCGGGCTTGAAGCCGAGGTTCTCCAGCGCGCTCACGGCATCGGCACTTGCACCGCCCACCGGAAGCGCGGCAGCCGCCGTTCCCGTGCCCGATGCGGGCAGTGCTCCGGCCTTGTCTTTCAATTCGTTGACGATTCGCCCGGCCAGCTTCGGCCCCACGCCCTGCGCGCGCGCCACGGTGGCGGCATCGCCCCGGGCGCAGGCCTGCTGCAGCTCGCCGGTTGAAAGCGCCGAGAGGATCGCCAGCGCGACCTTGCTGCCTACGCCCTGCACCTGCGTGAGCAGGCGGAACCAGTCACGCTCCGCCGCCTCGGCGAAGCCGAGCAGCCGCATGTCGTTTTCCGAAACCTGCAGGTCGGTATAGACGGTGCAGGCTTCCCCCTCGCCCAGAGCGGCGAGCGTCTTCGACGAACAATGGACGAGATAGCCGACACCCGAGACGTCGATCACCGCCCAGTCGGCGCCGGTTTCGTCGAGCAGGCCCTTGAGCTTCGCTATCATGGGGTTTCCTTGGGCATGCTTTGTTCTTGCCCCTCAAGAAGGTTTTGGTCCAGCACGAATGGACACGCGCCCACAGTTGCGACAGACAGAAGTTCATGAGCTGGAACACATTCGGACGCGTGCTGCGCTTTACAACCTGGGGAGAAAGCCACGGAGCCGCGATAGGCGCGGTGGTCGATGGGTGCCCGCCGGGGATCGATCTGGCGGAAACCGACATTCAACCCTTCCTCGATGCGCGCAAGCCGGGACAGAACAAGTTCACCACCCAGCGCAAGGAGCCGGACGAGGTTCGCATCCTGTCGGGCGTGTTCGAGGGGAAGACCACGGGTACTCCCATCAGCCTGCTGATCGAAAACACCGATCAGCGGTCCAAGGACTATTCCGAGATCGCCAATACCTATCGCCCCGGTCATGCCGACTATGCCTATGACGCGAAATATGGGCTTAGGGACTATCGCGGTGGCGGACGCAGCAGCGCGCGCGAGACGGCGATGCGGGTGGCGGCGGGCGCGGTGGCGCGGAAGGTCATCCCTGGCGTAAGCATCCTCGCCTATGTCGCCGAAATTGGCGGCGACCGGATCGACCCAGCCAATTTCGACCGCGACGAAATTGCGCGCAATCCCTTCTGGTGTCCCGATGCAGCGGCGGCGAAACGGTGGGAAGCACTGGTCGACGATGCGCGGAAGGCCGGATCCTCGCTCGGCGCGGTGGTCGAATGCGTGGCGGAAGGCGTTCCCGCAGGCTGGGGCGCGCCGATCTATGCGAAACTCGATAGCGATCTGGCGGCTGGCATGATGAGCATCAACGCGGTCAAGGGCGTCGAGATCGGCGATGGCTTCGACGCCGCACGCCTGACCGGCGAGCAGAATGCCGATGCCATGTCACCCGGTGAGAATGGTCCGGAATTCGCCGCCAATCACGCAGGAGGTATCGCTGGCGGCATCTCGACCGGCCAGCCGGTGGTCTGCCGCGTGGCTTTCAAGCCGACCAGTTCGATCCTGACCCCGGTGGCCAGTATCGACCGGCAGGGCGAGGCGACCGAAGTCCGCACCAAGGGCCGCCACGACCCCTGCGTCGGCATCCGCGGCACGCCGGTAGTCGAGGCGATGATGGCACTGGTGCTGGCTGATCACAAGCTGCTGCACCGGGGGCAATGTGGGTAGCGGACTGTTTGCTGACGACGCCTGTGTGGACGGCTCTCCGTTGGCAAGGGATAATTTGAACTGAGCTTAGCTTGTTGAGGCGCCCATGTGTCCGGCCTT
>NZ_JAIGNT010000020.1 GCF_019711635.1 Qipengyuania huizhouensis
ACCTCAGCAAGCTATCTCGGCTTCATACATATCGCCGCCGCCCGCCTCTGGACCAATCAGTTTGTCAACAGGGCCTATATTATCCGTCGAAGGAACAACGACTTTCAGCAAGAAAATCAAGAAACATTTTCACGAAGGTGTACATAGGGTATTGGTACCAAGCGCAAGCAATCCTGATATTACCAATTTGCTATTTCGCGGCGCGCGCATTTACGGCTAGTACAGAACATACCAAAGTTTTTAATCTATCGATATGGCTCGCGTTTGTAGTTCTCTATCTCCCATTTGCGTTTGCGTTCTTTTTTCCAAATTCAAAAAGATAGAGCAAACGAACAAACCTCGGATCGCATATTGGGATCATCCTGCTTACTAAGAACTATGCTCATCTCTGACAAACCGGGCAGAACCACGTGCTGCGTCCGCCCTGCACGATGCGCCTGATCGTCCCGCCGTCCTCATGGTGGCAGGCCTCTCCCTCGCGGCCGTACACGTGGAAGCGGGTCGCGAAATAGCCCAAGTTTCCGTCGGGCTGGGCGAAATCGCGCAAGGTGCTGCCGCCGTCGCGGATGGATCGCTCCAACACGTCCTTGATCGCGGGGACGAGGCGCCTCAGCTGCGGCATGGTGATCTTGCCGCCAGCCTTTCTCGGATGGATGCCCGCGTGCCACAGCGCCTCGCAGACATAGATATTGCCTAGCCCCGCCACGATGCTCTGGTCGAGCAGCAGCAGCTTGATCGCCTGCTTGCGCCCGCGTGTCGCCTCGCGCAGATGTTGGGGGGTGAGATCGTCGCCCAATGGTTCCGGTCCCAGAGCGGCGAAGGGTTTCCACGTAACCAGTTCGCTGCTGGTCATCAGGTCGACCGAACCGAAGCGGCGGGGGTCGTTCAGGGCGAAGCGGTGACCTGCGGTTTCGATCACGAGATGGTCGTGCTTCTCGTCAACCTCCGGATCGATCCGCCAGCGCCCGCTCATGCCGAGGTGGAAGATCATCGCATGATCGCGGCTGGTGTGGATCAGCCCGTATTTGGCCCGGCGCGACAGGTGCGTCACGCTCGCCCCGGTCAGCGCCTGCACCAGATCGGGCGGGAAGGGTCGGCGCATATCGGGGCGGTTGACCGTGACGCGCGTGATCGTCTCCCCCTCAAGGAACCGGGCAAGACCGCGCACCGTTGTTTCGACTTCGGGAAGCTCAGGCATGAAAACCCCTCTAACACCCTTTGCGCCCCGCTCAATTCCCCCTAAGGCTCGCCCCCATGAGTGACACCGTTTCCTTCGGCTACGAAGATATCGATGCATCCGAAAAGACCGGCCGCGTGGGCGAGGTCTTTTCCAACGTTGCCGCCAAATACGACGTGATGAACGACGCCATGAGCGCCGGAATGCACCGGCTCTGGAAAGACCGCTTCGTCAAGCGCGTGAAGCCACAGCCGGGCGAACAAATCCTCGACATGGCGGGCGGCACCGGCGACATTGCCTTCCGTATGGCAGACAAGGGTGCGAGCGTCACCGTGTCCGACATCAATCAGGAAATGCTCGACGTCGGCATCGAACGCGCGATGGAGCGGGGGATCGACGGGCTGGTGTGGTCTCGCCAGAATGCCGAGGAACTGGCTTTCAGCAGTCGCACCTTCGATGCCTACACCATCGCTTTCGGTATCCGGAACGTGACGCATACGCTCAAGGCGCTGAAGGAAGCGCACCGCGTGCTCAAGTACGGCGGGCGTTTCTACTGCCTCGAATTCTCGACGGTGGAATGGCCCGGCTTCAAGGAGGCTTACGACCTCTATTCGCACAAATTGGTGCCGCAGATCGGCAAGGCAATTGCGGGGGACGAGGACAGCTATCGATACCTCGTGGAATCGATCCGACGCTTCCCCGATATGCCTGCGTTCGAGGCGATGATACGCGAGGCGGGTTTCGAGAATACGCGGGTCGAACCGATCATGGGCGGTCTCGTGGCAATCCACTCGGGGTGGAAAGTCTAGCGGTGACACGGCCGGCAACGCATATCTGGCGGCTCTTGAAATGGGGCCGCACGCTTGCGCGGCATGGCGCGCTGCGCGGGATCGAGCGTGATCCGAATACGCCGCCGCAGGTCAAGCGGTTGGCGCGGATCGCCCGTTTCGGGACAGTTCAGCCGAAAGAGCCCGATTATGCAGGGGCCTTCAAGGATATCGGTCCAGCGGCGATCAAACTCGGGCAGACGCTGGCCACCAGGCCCGACCTTGTCGGCGAGGAAGCGGCGCGCAACCTCCTGAGTCTGCAGGATAATCTTCCTCCTGTCGATTTCGCGGAAATCAAGGCGAGTATCGAGGCGAGCTTCGAGCAGCCGCTCGAAGCGCTGTGGTCGGAATTCGATCCGACGCCCATTGGCGCTGCCTCGATCGCCCAGGTGCACCGCGCGGTGACGACCGAGGGCCGCGAAGTTGCGGTCAAGGTGCTGCGCCCTGGCGTGCGCGAGCGATTCGCCCGCGACATCGACACCTACGAATGGGCCGCTGCGCATCTCGAAAGCTTCGGTGGAGAGGCCGCGCGTCTCCGCCCGCGCCTGACCATCGCCAATTTCAAGCGCTGGACCAATCGCGAACTCGACCTGCGCCGCGAAGCGGCGAGCGCTTCCGAATTGGCCGAGCACATGGTCGGAACCGAGAAATACGAAATTCCCGATATCGACTGGGACAGGACCAATGGCCGGGTAATGACCATCGACTGGATCGACGGCATCAAGATCAGCGACACCGAAGCGCTGATTGCCGCAGGCCACGACATGGACGATCTGGCCAGCCGGCTTGTGCTTGCCTTCCTCAAACAGGCTATCGCGGCCGGTTTTTTCCACGCCGACATGCATCAGGGCAACTTGTTCGTTAAGCCCGACGGCACCATCGCGGCGATCGATTTTGGCATCATGGGCCGGATCGACCGGCGCGCGCGCATTTGGCTGGCGGAGATACTCTATGGCCTGACCACGGGCAATTACCGCCGCGTTGCCGAAATCCATTTCGAGGCACAATATGTGCCCAGCTATCATAATGTCGACGAGTTCGCGACGGCACTTAGGGCGGTTGGCGAGCCGATGCGCGGCAAGCCGGTAAGCGAACTCAGCGTCGGCCAGATGCTCGACGGGCTGTTCGCGATCACCCGCGATTTCGACATGCAGACCCAGCCCCACCTGCTGCTGCTGCAGAAGACCATGGTGATGGTCGAAGGCATCGCCACCCAGCTCAATCCCAAGATCAACATGTGGGACGTCTCCGCCCCCTATGTCCGCAGCTGGATTCGCGACGAACTCGGCCCCGAAGCAGCCATTGCCGACCGGATCCGCGAAGACACCGAAACGCTGCTGCGGATTCCCGAACTCGTCCGCCGGATAGAGGACCGTTTCCCCTCCCGGGGCGGCGCGCCCGAACCGCCGCCGCTGCCTGACATCCCGATCGAATTCGGGCCGGGAGCCCCCAAGCGCAAGAAACGCGGCTGGATCGGCTATGTCGCCGCGGCAGCCTTGGGCGGCATCGCGTCCTGGGCCGCTGTCACACAGGGTCTGCTGGGCTGATTCCGGCGAAGGGAAAGATCTTGATGGACAGCGCGATCACGATGACGTGAAGCGCTTCGACAGTCATGGGCTGCCACCAGCCGTCGTAATCGCCGACCACCACGAGGTTCACCAGTCGCCCGGTGAAAGCGATGGCGAAGAGCGCAAGCGCGGGCCACAACACGTCTCCGCGCCGCTTCCATGCGCCGATACCCATGCTGATCGCAGCGACCCAGAAGAAGGCGGTGAAGTCTCCCCGCATGGCCGATAGCCCCATCGGGGTGGACGAGTGCAGCCCGAAATCGGCGCCCGCGGTGGCGGGATCGACGAAAAAGCTGACCCCCAAAATCAGGTCGAGCAGCGCACCGAGCGCAAGCAGACCGGCGAGAATGAAATGCATGGTGAAACTCCCCCGTTACGGATTTCTAAACCATAGGCTGGCAAGGATGAGCTTGAATAGTGTGCTTATGCGCGCTGGAAATGACGGACAGGGGGCGCTAGCAAGCGCATCAATGACGCAATGGGAATTCACCAGCCGATCCGCGCGAGCCAGTCAGCGCACCATGAAGACAGCAGGCATGGGCGCGTGAGCGGTCCCAGGATCCTGCTCGTCATCGGGGGCGGCATTGCCGCCTACAAGAGCTGCGAACTCGTGCGCCTCATCAAGAAGGCCGGAGGCGATGTTACCTGCGTCCTGACCGAGGGCGGCCAGCAATTCGTCACACCCATGGCGCTTGCCGCGCTGAGCGAGAACAAGGTCTATACCTCGCTTTTCGACCTCAAGGACGAAGTGGAGATGGGGCATATCCAGCTTTCACGGCAGGCCGATCTCGTCGTCGTCTGCCCGGCCACGGCGGACCTCCTTGCAAAGATGGCTGCGGGCATCGCCGACGATCTCGCCACCACTCTGATCCTCGCCACCGACAAGCCGGTCGTGACCGTGCCCGCGATGAACGTGCGCATGTGGGAGCATTCGGCGACACAGCGGAATGCCGAATGGCTCCGTCAGGCGGGCGTCACCGTGATGGATCCTGACGAAGGCGCGATGGCGTGCGGGGAATTCGGTCCCGGACGCCTGCCGGAACCGGCGGCGATCCTCCAGAAGATCGCCGAACAGCTCGATCTGGATATCGACCTGCCCGAACTCGCCCCGCCTACCCCGCAACTTTCGCCGCCATCTGCCGATCCAGAGAGCGATGAGGACGGTGAGCCGGCAGAAGCGGACGAACACGAATACGACGAAGAGAAGTCGTCATATAGCGGTTCGGGACTCGGCAGCCTGCTCAATGCGATCATCCCGCGCAGCACAGCAAAGCGCACCCAGGAAGAGGTCGAGCAGGATTTCGACGAGGAGGAATTCGAGGAAGTCGATTTCGACGCCGACGCGTTCGAGGAGCCCGAGTTCAATCCGGATCTCGGAGGACCGCTGCTTGCCAAGAAGGGCGCGGCTGTGTCTGCGCCGCCGACGGACAAGGAAGCGATCAACCATACCGTTGCGCGGCAGGATGCGCGCGCCATGCCGCAGCCGATTCCCGATGATGCTCAGGTGCTGGATGCATCGGAAGCACTGGCTGCGAATCCGCTCTATGGGCAGGCGATTTTCGACGAAAATCCCGAGCATCGCCCGCTCTACGGTAAGCACGTGCTGGTCACTGCCGGTCCGACTCGCGAGCCGATCGATCCGGTGCGTTACATCGCCAACCGTTCGAGCGGGAAGCAGGGTTTTGCCATCGCTGCCATGGCTGCAGCGGCTGGCGCCCGGGTCACGCTTATTTCCGGTCCCGTGCATCTTCCCACCCCTGTGGGAGTCGATCGCATCGATGTAGAGACCGCAGAAGACATGGCAGAAGAAGTGCGCAATGCGCTGCCCGCCGATGCCGCATTCATGGTCGCCGCCGTGGCCGACTGGAAGAGCCGCCATGTCGCAGGCGAGAAGATGAAGAAGCGCGGCAGCGCACCGCCTGCGCTGATCCTCGCCGAGAATCCGGACATTCTGGCCGCGGTCGCCGCAGGGCGGAAACGCCCGCATCTCCTGATCGGCTTCGCTGCGGAAACCGAAAACGTGGTCGAGAACGCCAAGTCCAAACGCAAGCGCAAGGGTGCCGACTGGATCGTGGCCAACAATGTCGCTGGCGCGGAAGGTGAAAGCGTCATGGGCGGCGATCTGAACCAGGTTCACATCGTCACCTCGGCCGGCGTTGAAAGCCTTGCCGAAATGCCCAAGGAAGACGTCGCCCGCGAGCTGGTACGTCGCGCAGCCGAAGCGCTAGCCGCACCGGAGGAAGATCCGCGTGACTGACCCGGTGCCGGTCCGCATCAAGCGGCTACCGCATGGCCACGGGCTTGACTTGCCGGCCTATGCCACGAGCGGTGCCGCAGGTATGGACGTGCTCTCGGCCGAAAGCGTGACGCTCAAGCCCGGCCAACGTCACGCCGTGACGACAGGTCTGGCAATGGCGATCCCGCAAGGCTTCGAAATTCAGGTCCGCCCCCGCTCGGGGCTCGCGCTCAAGCATGGTATTTCCGTGCCCAACACACCGGGTACGATCGACAGCGACTATCGCGGTGAATTGAAGATCATTCTCATCAACCACGGTTCCGACGAATTCACGATTGCGCGCGGCGACCGCGTGGCCCAGCTAGTGCTCGCACCGGTCGTTCAGGCGTCATGGGACGAAGTCGAAGAGCTCGATGAGACCGCTCGCGGTGAAGGCGGCTTCGGCTCCACCGGCGGACATGCGCAGCTGGTCTAACATTGCATTACATCTTCGCGCGCTGGTTCGCCGCGTGAAAACATGCGGCAGAGGTACCCCAAATCAAGGCGAAAAAACTCAGCACTCCCCATTCTATGGCGTGCCCGGGCATGGTCCATAATCCTGCTGCGATACCCACCGCGAACTGACCAGCGGAAAGTGCAGCCATAATCCAGCGCATGATCGAGGAGCGGAACCACACAAGTAAGCTGGCGACTATCGTGACGCCAACCAATGCAATGAAAACGAGGTTGGTCGGTTCGTCTTCGCTCCCCAGCATTCCCACTGCGCCATTGATCCATACTGTCAGGAAGCTGCCCAGAGCTGCTATACCTATCCCCGACCGGTGCGGAGCGTTGCGTCCGACCTTCAAGGCGATCTCGCCCCCGATTCCCAACGCCGCAAGAATTATTCCTGCAAATACGAAATCGGATACAGTCCAGTCGACCTCCGGACTGAACCGCATTGCAATCGCCGGAAGGATCAGAAGCGCGGCAAGCACCCCCCATCCGGCAATGCGCCAACCATTGAGTGCTTTACCGGCTTCAAACATGAACGTTCTCCCTTTTGATCTGACGATGCCTAACCGGCGCCTGGGTGAGCGGCATGAGCAATTTCTGAGCAATTGCTGAAACCCTTCCTCACCAGCCAATCATCGCCTAACCAGCGGGCGATGGGAGACACTTCTGCACCCTTATGCTTTGGCTGCTTCACGCTCGATTTCGCCAACCGGCAGCTTCTGCGCGAGGGGATGGAAGTCGAACTGGGCAGCCGCTATTTCGACGCGCTGGCGCTGCTCGCACGCAGCCCTGGGGCGCTGGTTTCCAAAGATCGCTTCATGGAAGAGGTTTGGAAAGGTATCCCGGTCACTGATGAGGCGCTGACCCAGTGTATTCGTACGCTGCGCCGCTTGCTGGGCGACGAGGCATCCTCTCCGCGTTTCATCGAAACGGTGCCCAAGCACGGCTATCGTTTCGTGGCCGATATCTCTGAAGCCCCTGGTGCGCCCCGACTGGCGAGCCCACAATCGCCAGCCGCACAAGTGGCAGGAGCGACCACGATGGGAGCTTTGGCGGCAGGCTTGTTGGGGGGATTGTTTTACGGGATTACCGGAACCACCGGCGGGGCGGCCGGGATAGCGACACTCATCCTCCTTTCAGCCACTCTCGCAGTGCTTGGCGGTGCGGCGATCGGCACCGGAATGGCACTGGTCACACTTTGGCGCGGCGAGAAGGATTGGGCCGTCATTCCGGGCGGTGCCGCAGGCGGGATTGTTATCGGCGCGCTGGGATCGGCGCTGGCAGCACACGGAATGCAATCGCTGACCGGAGTGTTTCCGGGCCGTGTCACGGGAATGTTTGAGGGAATGGCACTGGGAAGCGCCGTCGCTGCCAGTTTGCAGATCCTGCTGCGTGCGAACCTGTCGCAGACTGCGGCGATTGTATCGGCTACGCTTGTCGGCGCATCGTTTACCGGCCTGACGGCTCTTGCCGGAGGCTCGTTTCTGGGAGGGACCCTCGCCTTGCTCGAAGCGCAATTTCCGGCTTCGCACTTACAGATGGCGGATGTTGGAGCACTCTTCGGAGACGAAGGTTTTGGAGAAACCAGCCGGTTCTTCACCGCGATGATCGAGGGCTCAGTCTTCGCATCGGCTATCGTCTATGCGAATCTGGTGTGGCGAACTCGCAGCAAATAAAAAGGCGGCCCGATCCGCGGCCGCCTTTCCTCGGTGGTTCCCGTCCAAAAGAGAATAACTCTTCCGTTAGTCGATCCGGCGGACAGTATTCTCGTCTTCGGGCTTGACCGAGATGCGCACCGTTTCGCCCGAATTTCCTGGGAAGTCGGTGAACATGGCCTCGACCAGATTGGGGACGAGATACTGCAAGCGGTTAGAAGTGGACAGGGCCTGTGCCTTGCCTTCGAACAGACGCTCGCCCGTGGCTGCACGGTCGATCTTCATATCGATGCCGCTGGTATAGACCGTGTAGCTGGTCACGTCCGGACCACCGAACCAGGGATCGTAGAAGCCGTAGCCCCAGCGGCTGCCGACATAGCCGGCACGGATCAGGCGGCCGTCGCGTGTGCGATAATAGCGCGGACGATAGAAGGGCGAACGATAGCCGCGCCAAGGCGAATAGAATGGGTCATGGAAGCCCGTGCTGCGCACACGCTCCCGTCCGTTATCGACACCGTAATCGAAGCGAACCAGCAAGGTGGCATCTTCAGGTGAAGCGGCCTCTGCATAGCCCAGTCGAGCCATTTGTGCTTCGACTAAGTCAGCGTATTGCGAGAATTCGAGACCGCCAGCCAACGCAGGATCATCGGCCACCACGGCAAAGCTTTCACCTTGCGGAGCGGGCAGCTGCGTCTGGAAGCGCGATACATCGGCCTGGAACGGCGTGGCGCAGGCGGCAAGGCCTGCAAGGATCATGGGAACGGAGGCCAGCTTGAGTTTGCGCCCCCAACCCTTCGAACGGGTAGTCATAGCTTGGGTCCTTTCGTATCGCGCGTCGGCGCCACCGTGTGCGAAGCCCTTGATGCACGATAGTTTCATAACTGTCGCCGTGTGCCAATTCCCCATGGCATTCTTCCAGCGAATGATCAGTCTTTTACGCCTTTTGCCATGAACGCCCATTGAATGCGCGGATTCACAAAAGATGCACCGCTCGCGAGGCTTGTCGGAGGGACCGGGAAGCGGCTAAGGGACCGCACGATTACAAACAATCAGGCGGCAAGCGAGACCCATGGCAGGCCATTCCAAGTTCAAGAATATCATGCACCGCAAGGGCGCGCAGGACAAGAAGCGCTCGAACCTTTTTTCCAAGCTGAGCCGCGAAATTACCGTGGCGGCAAAGATGGGTATGCCCGATCCGGACATGAATCCGCGCCTGCGCCTCGCGGTCAATGCGGCCAAGGCGCAGTCGATGCCCAAGGACAATATCCAGCGCGCAATCGACAAGGCCTCTGCCAGCGATGGCGAGAATTACGAGGAAGTGCGTTACGAGGGTTACGGCCCCGGCGGCAGCGCGATCATCGTTGAAGCGCTGACCGATAACCGCAACCGCACCGCCACCGCCGTGCGTACCGCCTTCAGCAAGAACGGCGGCAACCTTGGCACCGAGGGCAGTGTCCAGCACGGCTTCGAACGTGTCGGCCTGATCGAATACCCCGCCTCTGCCGGCGACGAGGAGAAAATCCTCGAAGCGGCGATGGAAGCAGGCGCCGAGGACATCGAAAGCTCGGAAGACGGCCACACCATCTGGACTGCCGCCGACGATCTTCATCAGGTGGCTGGCGATCTCGAAAAGTCGCTGGGCGAGGCGGAAAACGTCAAGCTGGCATGGAAGCCGAACATCACCGTCGAGATGGACGAAAAGAACGCCTCGACGCTCATCAAGCTGATCGATGCGCTGGAAGACGATGACGACGTCCAGACAGTCTGGGGAAATTACGAGATTTCGGACGAGGTGATGGACAAGGTCGGAGCCTGAGCGGTCTCGCCGTGAAGGCGCACGAATGGGCGATCGCCATCGTGCTCGGCGCGGCATTCCTGCTTGCTTTGGCGTGGCGCCTCGGATGGCGGATCGGGTTGTAGGAAACGCGTGTAGCAATGATTATCCTCGGCCTCGATCCTTCGCTCAGCTGCACCGGCTGGGGCGTTATCCGCGCCGAAGGTTCGCGCATCACGCATCTCGCCAACGGACAGCTCCCTACCGGGGCGAACCAGCCGATGGCAGAGCGTCTGGCGTTGCTGCAGGCCGGGCTGGCGCGGGTCATAGACGAATACCGTCCCGACCGTGCGGTTGCGGAAGAGATCTTCGTCAACAAGAACCCGCAGTCGACCCTGAAGCTGGCCCAGGCACGCGGCGCAGTGCTGGCCGCCTGCGGTGCGGCTGGCCTGCAGGTCAATGAACATGCGGCGCGGCTGGTCAAGAAGGCCGTGGTCGGCACAGGCGGCGCGGACAAACATCAGGTGCAGGCAATGCTCAAGATATTGCTGCCCGGAGCGACGATCGCGGGAGCCGACGCCGCCGACGCGCTTGCGGTGGCTATTGCCGATGCGCACCTGTGTCCCAGGCATTAAGGGCAGACAGCTGATTCGCTAACCGGCAGCTATCGAGTTTCACCACCAGGAAGCTGAAGTTCAGATTTGCCATCTCCATCGGCTCATTCCGACGGAACGCCCGCATAAGTTGCTCCATAGACGGCGATTCGAAAGTCGCGGTGCAGTGCGTTGTCGAACGGGATTTTCTGTGTCGCGAAGACGACCGCCATATCCTGCCCCGGGTCCACCCAGAACAACATGGAAGGTAAGCCGTCCCAGAAGAACTCGCCGACCGTCCCTCTGTTCTCTTCCGCAGACATGGGCGGCGCAGTGCGTACGAAGAAATCGAAGCCAAAGCCTCCCGTTCCCTTGCCCGTCAGCCACGAACGGTCTTCAGGGGTGATGCGCGGATCGAGCATATCGGTGGACATGAGGCGTATCGTCGCCGGCTCCAGGATGCGCTCACCGTCCAGCTCACCCTCGTTCAGCAGCATGCGGGCGAAGCGCATGTAATCGTCCACCGTGGTAACGATCCCCGAGCCGCCCATCGTCATCGGCTTTCCGGCAAAGTTCGCTTGGAGCCAGTCCTCACGCGGCATAGGGTCGAGCGTGCCGTTCTCACCGGCGACGTAGATGCGAGCCAGCCGACCGAGATCGCTTCTGTCGCGCTTCCATCCGCTGTCGGCCATGCCAAGCGGCGCGAATATGTTGGCCGCCACATATTCGTCGAAGGCCATTCCCGACAACACTTCGACGAGCCGCGCCTGTACATCGACGCTGGCGGAATAGATCCAGCGGGTGCCGGGGTCGGCACGCAGCGGAACCTGTGCCATCCTCTCGGAAAACTCGGCGAGGGTATTGTCGGACGAGAGCGGTTCCAGCTGCGCCCAGACCCTGTCCGCCGGTTCGCCTGAATCGCCGTAGGTAAATCCCGCGGTATGGCGCAGCGCGTCGCGCACCGTCGGCGGGCGTGAAGGATCGCGCAGAACCGGATTGCCATCGCTGCCGATATCGGTTGCAACCTGCAAATCCTTGTATTCGGGAAGATGCCAATACAATGGATCGTCCAGCCCGAACCTGCCTTGCTCCCAGAGTTGCATGAGCGCTACGCCGGTCACCGGCTTGGTCATGGAGAAGACCTGTACGAGGGTATCGCGCGCAAAGGGGCGATTATCTTCGCGCGATGCCAATCCCGAGTTCTCGAAACAGGTTTCGCTTCCATCCTTCCAGATCAGGGTCGATGCCCCGACCGCCCTGCCTTCCGTAACCACACTGTCGAGGAAACTTGCGATCGTCGAACAATCCGGAGCGAATGAGGAAACCGGAATTTCGTTCGAAACCGGGACCGTTGCACAGGCAGCCAATCCGATCGCGCTCGCCAGCGCCAGACCTTGTCTTACCATCTACTCCCCCTTCTCCACCCGTTTTGCGCGGTGCGATAGCGTTGCGGCACACGCGATCCCAGCGCCCGTCATTGCCCGTATCGTCGTAGCCGCAATTTTGTGGCATACCCAACCGGACACAAAAACTGTCCAGAATTGAAAAGCCTATAACTCAATGACCAAACTTGCGATGTACGGAATTCCCAACTGCGACACCGTCAAGAAAGCCCGAAAATGGCTCGAGGCGGAGGGCATCGAATATGCGTTCCACGATTACAAGAAGGAGGGCGCCGATCCTGCCAGACTGTCGGCGTGGAGCGACGCGGCGGGATGGGAAGCGTTGCTCAACAGGCGTGGGACGACATTTCGCAAACTGCCCGACGAGGACAAGGCCGATATCGATCGCGTAAAGGCGATCGACTTGATGGTGAAACATCCCAGCATGATAAAGCGCCCGGTGATCGAACACGATGGCGGCATATTGGTGGGCTTTTCGGAAGACGGCTGGTCGGCGGCGCTTCAATAGCCGCTCTCGCTGCCCCAACCCTTGTTGTCACCGGCAGTCAGACCGCGGGCGTTTTCTTTCGAACTGCTCGTAATCTGCTGCTTGAGGGATGAGAAATCATTCCCCGATCCGTAGATGAGTCCCACCACGATGGCCGTGCCGATTAGGAGCTTCTTGAACATGGCGAGATTATTTAGCCGATTCGTCCTCAAGATTTCGTTACTATTTATCCTTGCCAGCCCGGCCGCGATCAGTGCGCAGGAGATGCTCGTGATCGCGCATCGCGGTGCAAGCGGGGAGCGGCCCGAGCATACGCTGGCGGCATATGAGAGAGCGATAGACCAGGGCGCCGACTACATCGAACCGGATCTGGTCGTGACCCAGGACCTCCACCTTGTCGCACGCCACGAAAACGAGCTTTCGGATACGACCGACGTCGCGGAGCGCGAGGAATTCGCCGACCGCCGACGCACCAAGACGATCGATGGCACCATGGTGAGCGGATGGTTCGCCGAAGATTTCACCCTTGCCGAATTGCGCACCTTACGGGCGAAGGAACGCCTGCCCGGCGTCCGGCCAGGCAATGCGCGCTTCGACGGGCTCTATCCCGTGCCGACCTTCGCCGAGATCGTGAAACTGGTGAGGGCCAAACAGGCCGAAACGGGCCGCACTATCGGCCTGTACCCCGAACTGAAGCATCCGACCTTCCTGCTGCAGGAGGCGGGCATCGACAGCGTCGACCTGCTGGTCACCGCGCTGCGCGAAGCCGATCTGGACGATGCGGAAGACGCGGTCTTCGTGCAGAGTTTCGAAGTCGCACCACTACGCCGATTGGACCGGTTGATCGACGCAAGATTGGTATTGCTTGCCACGCCAGGAAAAGGACCGGCCGACGAACCGGCGCTGCGTTACGAGGATATGCTTTCCCCCAGCGGACTGGCCGAGGTGGCCAGCTATGCCGATGCGATAGGTGCGGACTTGCGCCTCCTGCTCAATCCCGATGGGACGCCTACCAGGCTGATCGAAGCGGTGCAGGCAGCCGGGCTGGAAGTTCATGCCTGGACGGTGCGCAAGGAAAACGTCTTCTTGCCGGGGCCGCTGCGCAGTTCAGGCGGCGAGGCCGCGCGCGGCAATGTGGAGGCCTTGATCGGCCTTCTCGAGGCGGCCGGTGTCGACGGTTATTTCACCGACGATCCGGCAGTGTCGATCAAGCTGCGCGGGCGGTGACGATATAGTTCAGGGACAGATCGTCCGACAGGTGCAGGCCCTTCATCGGCGAAAATGCGATTCCTTTCGGTTCGCCCATGGCAAGACCTGTGGAGGCAAGGATTTCGGACAGTTCATCGGGAGTGACGAAATCGCTCCACTCGTGCGTGCCTTTCGGGATCAATCCGAAGCTCTCAGCCGCGCCGATCATCAGCGTGCGCGAGCGCACGGTCCGGTTCGGGGTGGAAAGGACCATCAGCCCGCCTTCGGTCAGCCGGGCCGCCAGTTGCGCGGCGAAAGCCTGCTTGTCGGCGACATGTTCGATCACCTCCATCGCGGTGACGAGATCGAAGGTGCCGATGTCATGCCCGGCAAGCTCGCCCGCCATGTAGCGGATATCGAGCCCGCTCCGCCCGGCATGGATCGCCGCCGCCGCCACGTTTTCGGGCGCCGCATCCACTCCGGTCACATCCGCACCCAGCCGTGCCAGCGGTTCGCAGAGCAAACCTGCGCCACATCCCACATCGAGCGCGCTTTTTCCGGCGAGCGGCCGCGCATCACGAACGTCGCCCGTCCAGTGCAGATCGATCGCCTCGCGCAGGAACTTGAGCCGCACGGGATTGAGCTTGTGCAGCATCGCGCTGGATCCCTTCGGATCCCACCAGTCCTTGGCCAGCTTGCCGAAATGCGCGGCCTCTTCGGGCCGGATGGTTTGACCGGCTGAAGTATTGCTTGGGAGGCTCGTGGTTGCATCGCTCATGCGCCGTGGCTAGCAGCCATATCCCACGCATTCCAGTACGGAGAGATTCCCGCTTGGCCCGCATCGTGATGAAATTCGGCGGCACCTCCATGGCTGGGACCGAACGCATTCGCCGCGTCGCCAATATCGTGCGCAAGCAGGCGGCGGGCGGCAACCAGGTCGCGGTGGTCGTCAGCGCCATGGCGGGCGAGACCGATCGGCTGGTGAACTTCTGCCGAGAGGCCAACGCGCTTTACGACCCGGCCGAATACGATGTCGTGGTGGCAAGCGGCGAGCAGGTTACCTCGGGTCTTCTGGCCCTGACGCTCCAGTCGGTGGGCGCCAAGGCACGTAGCTGGCTGGGTTGGCAATTGCCGGTCCGGACCATCGAAGCACATGCCCGTGCGCGGATCGAGGGCATCGATGCGGACGAACTTGTCGCCTCGATGGAGCGCGGAGAGATTGCGGTCATTCCCGGGTTCCAGGGCCTTGCGAAAGACGGGCGCATCACGACACTCGGGCGCGGTGGGTCCGACACTTCTGCAGTAGCAGTGGCAGCGGCTGTCAATGCCGACCGCTGCGACATTTATACAGATGTGGACGGCGTCTATACCACCGACCCGAGGATCGTGGCCAAGGCACGCAAGCTCAAAGCCGTGACCTACGAGGAAATGCTCGAACTGGCGAGCGTGGGGGCCAAGGTGCTGCAGACCCGCAGCGTGGGCCTTGCGATGAAGGAGGGCGTGCGTGTGCAGGTCCTCTCCAGCTTCGTGGGCGACGATGCGATCCCTGCGGACGAACTTCCGGGCACGATGATCGTGTCGGAAGAGGAAATGGACGAATTGGTGGAGAAGGGCGAAGTGGAACGCCAGCACGTAACCGGCATCGCGCACGACAAGAACGAAGCCAAGATCATTCTCACCCGCGTGCCCGACAAGCCGGGTTCGGTGGCGCATATCTTCGAACCGCTCGCACAGGCCAGCATCAATGTCGATATGATTATTCAGAACGTTGGCCGCGACAAGGGTGAGACCGACGTCACCTTCACCGTGCCCCAGGCCGATCTCGCCCGTGCACAGGCCCTGCTCGAGGACAGGCGCGATGACATCGGCTACAACCGGCTGATAACCGACAGCAAGATCGCCAAGATTTCCGTGGTCGGTGTCGGCATGAAGAGCCATGCCGGGGTCGCCAGCACCATGTTCCGCGCCCTGTCCGACCGCGGCATCAATATCCAGGCAATCTCGACCAGCGAGATCAAGGTCAGCGTGATGATCGACGAGGACGAGACCGAACTGGCGGTTCGCGTCCTGCACACCGCCTACGGCCTCGATGCGGAGGACGAAGCAGCTTGAGCCACACGGCGAGAATACTCCTTCTCGGGTCCGGCGAACTGGGGCGTGAGTTCGTTATCTCGGCCAAGCGGCTGGGCGCCTATGTAGTGGCCTGCGATTCCTATGACGATGCACCCGCGATGCAGCTGGCAGATAGCCGCGAGGTCTTCTCGATGCTCGACGGCGAAAAGCTGCGCGAGGCGGCCGAGAAACACCGGCCCGACTACATCGTCCCCGAGATCGAGGCGATCCGCACCTCCGTGCTGGCCGAACTGGAGGAAGAAGGCTTCGCTGTCGTCCCTTCGGCTCGCGCTGCCCAGCTGACGATGAATCGCGATGCGATCCGCGATCTTGCCGCGAACGAACTTGGGCTCGTGACGTCGAAATATCGCTACGCCAAGAATCTCGAGGAAGTGCGTGCGGCGGCAGAACACACCGGCTTTCCCTGCGTCATCAAGCCGGTCATGTCGTCCTCGGGCAAGGGCCAGAGCACGGTGCGCGAGGAGACGAAGCTGGAGGAGGCATGGGACTATGCCTGTGCCAACATGCGCGGCGACCGCCAGCGTGTGATTGTCGAACAATTCGTCGACTTCGATTACGAGATCACCCTGCTTACGGTGCGGCACAAGGATGGCGTGACCTTCTGCCCTCCGATCGGGCACCGGCAGGAGCGCGGCGATTACCAGGAAAGCTGGCAGCCCACGCCCATGACCGAAGCGGCGATCGCCAAGGCGCAGGAGATGGCACGCAAGGTCGTCGACGAGTTGGGCGGCTATGGTCTGTTCGGGGTCGAATTCTTCGTGAAGGGCGAGGAGGTGATCTTCTCGGAGCTATCGCCCCGTCCGCACGACACCGGCATGGTTACGCTGGTCAGCCAGAACCTCACCGAGTTCGACCTGCATGCCCGCGCAGTGATGGGGCTGCCCGTCCCGCCTGAGATGCGCGCGCGGCCTTCTGCCAGCGCAGTCATACTTGCCGAGCGAGACAGTACGGCGCTGTCGTATGAATGCCTCGCCGAGGCTCTCGAAGAACCGGGCACCGATCTCAGGATCTTCGCCAAGCCGACCAGCCGGCCATACCGCCGGATGGGCGTGGCGCTGGCGACGGCAGGCGATACTGACGAGGCACGGCGCAAGGCGCGCGATGCGGCGCACAAGGTGCGGATCGTCTACGGCGACTAGCCGCCAGAACTAACGACAGCGGCCCCGTTCGATTTCGCGCCCCAGTAGCGCTCCGCCAGCCGCTCCAAGAATTGTGCCGAGGCTGCGATCACCGCGCGAATCTATTTCACGTCCAAGGACGGCGCCGAGCGCACCGCCTACGATCAGACCCGTGGTGCCATCCCGCTTGCGGCAGTAAACGCGTCCATCGCGGCCTCTCCAGACCCGGGTGTTGCGATAGACCGGTTCACCGTAATATCGACCTTGATAACGGGAATAGCGGTTGTCGCGGTAGCGGCGCTTTTCCCAGCGATCATCATCGTCGTCATCGGAATGATGCCACGCCATTGAAAGGTCGGGACCTGCGTAAGGCGCGTAGCTGTAAACCGGCTCAGCTGCATTGGCGGGTGCGGCAAAAACCATACCGCCGACGGCAAGAGCGAGGAGCGAGCTTGTTGTTTTCCTGAGCATTGGTTCGTCTCCGAATTGCAGTGGGCCCCACTGTCATCGGGAAAACATGAACGGAAGGAGACCGGCTTCGACAGCCTTTGCCCGATCACGGCGAAATGCCTTTTACTTGCGTTCGGTTACTTGCGGACAGGACCGCCCGGTTCTATCCGCCGTCAATGACCGCCTATCCCAAAACCGACCGCCTCATGCAGCGCGGTGCAGATTTTCTCGGTTCACGCTATGCGATCCTGTGCGGCGCAATGAGCTGGGTGTCCGAACGCAACCTCGTATCTGCCATCTCGAACGCCGGGGGCTTCGGCGTGATTGCCTGCGGAGCGATGACGCCCGAGCTGCTCGAGACGGAAATCGCCGAGACGCAGAAGCTGACCGACAAGCCGTTCGGCGTGAACCTCATTACCATGCACCCGCAGCTGTTCGATCTGATCGCGGTCTGCGATGCCGCCGGTGTGAGCCATGTGGTGCTGGCAGGCGGCATTCCCCCAAAGGGCAGTGTCGAAGCCATCAAGGGCGGGAAGAACCCGGCGAAGGTCCTCTGCTTTGCCCCTACGCTTGCTCTCGCCAAGAAACTGCTTCGCTCCGGCGCGGATGCGCTGGTGATCGAAGGTATGGAAGCGGGCGGGCATATCGGCCCAGTATCGACCAGCGTTCTGGCGCAGGAAATTCTTCCCGAATTATCCCAGGACCATATCATTTTCGTGGCCGGCGGGATCGGCCGCGGCAACGCCATGGCAGGGTATCTGGAAATGGGCGCGGCGGGCGTGCAACTCGGAACGCGTTTCGCCTGCGCAAAGGAAAGCATTGCCCACCCGAACTTCAAGAAAGCCTTCTTCCGTGCCAATGCACGCGACGCCATTGCAAGCGTGCAGGTCGATCCGCGCCTGCCGGTGATTCCGGTCCGCGCGCTCAAGAACAAGGGCACGGAGGAATTTACCCGGAAACAGATCGAAGTTGCGCGCGTTCTGGATCGCGAAGAGATCGGAATGGAAGAAGCACAACTACAGATCGAACATTATTGGGCTGGCGCGCTACGCCGCGCCGTCATCGATGGCGATGTCGAAAACGGCAGTCTGATGGCGGGCCAGTCTGTGGGTATGCTCAAGGAAGAAGAGCCGGTCGCGAGTATCATCGCAAAGCTGATGACCCAAAGCGAGGAAGCGCTCACGCGCCGGTAAGGTGAATATCCACCGGCTCGATCTCGACGTCGCAATATATCGCGACCGGGTACAGGTTACCCATCGCGGCACCGACGTTTTCGTCGATCAGAGAGCGAAATATCCCTTTTCGACCGATGGATCGGTGGTAGGGCATCCGCGTTTTCTCGAAGACACGATCGTGCGCGCCATCCGCCAGATCATCAGGGAGGGCGGCTACCTGCTGCGCAATCCCATCGCTCATGTGATCCGCTGCGACGGAATTCTCAACGACGAAGAAAAAGCCATCATCGAGGAAGCACTGCACGAAACGGGCATGAAGGAAGTCATCTTCGAGCTCGATGAGTAGAAACCGCAAGTTTCGCCGGGTCTAGTCGTTCCCGCTTGCGAATGACCGCTGCAAGGCGCCAGGAACCCCGTATGTCAGATACGCTCGTCCTCACGCTGTCCTGCGCCGACCGTCCCGGAATAACCGCGCGCGTCAGCTCCTTCCTGTTCGAACGCGGTGGTAACATCCTCGAAGCGCAGCAGTTCAACGATCGCTCCTCGGACGCCTTTTTCATGCGGGTCGAATTCGACCCAGGCCATGCGAAACTCGACACTCTTCGCAAGCAATTCGCCGATCTGGCCGATGAATTCGCGATGGACTGGAAGCTTACCCTGCGCGACCGGCCAAAGCGCGTGCTGATCATGGTCAGCAAGTTCGACCACTGTCTTGCCGACCTCCTCTACCGCTGGCGGATCGGCGAATTGGCCATGGAGCCCGTGGCAATCATTTCCAACCACCCCCGTGAGGCGATCGAGCATACCCATCTGGGCGATATTCCCTTCCATCATCTTCCAATCACGCCGGAGACGAAACCGGATCAAGAAGCCGAAACAAGAAAGCTCGCCGATCGATACGATGCCGAACTGGTTGTTCTGGCGCGCTACATGCAGATTCTCTCGAACCGGCAGGCGGCGCATTTCGCCGGACGGTGTATCAATATTCACCACTCCTTCCTGCCCGGGTTCAAGGGCGCAAGGCCTTACCATCAGGCCTTCGAGAGAGGCGTCAAGATGATCGGGGCCAGTGCGCATTACGTGACAGCCGATCTCGACGAAGGACCGATCATTCATCAGGCGGTCGAGCCGATCAGCCATGCCGACAGCCCCGATCGGCTGGTCAGCAAAGGCCGGGAAATCGAAAGCCGGGTGCTGGCCGAGGCAGTTCGGCTGCACCTGGAAGAACGCGTGCTCCTCAACGGGCAACGTACGGTAGTCTTCAGAAGCTGATCGACCGCACATAACGAAGTGGGCTGCGCCTCTGCGTACTCATTGGGCCCTTGTCCGATGCGCGCACCTTGCTAGGCTCCTTGGCGGACGGGCGAGTGGAGAGACCTATATGTGCGATCAGCACCAGCTGGCCCGATGGGCAAAGCATAATCTTTCACGCAGGGCTTTCGGAGCAGGCAGTCTTGCCGGTGCCGCCGGGGCGGCTGCCGCCGCCTGCACGCCGATGGATATAAGCACGGGTGAAGACGCTGACGCGGTATCGTCCCGGCAGGTCAGCTTTCGCACACCTTCCGGCACGATGGATGGCGAGTTCTTTCACCTCCAGACGGGAGAAAATCCCGGAGTAATCTTCTGGCCCGATATTGCCGGCATACGGGATGCCAAACGCCAGATGTCTCGGCGTCTTGCCGGGGAAGGCTATGCGGTATTGCTCGTCAATCCATATTACCGCGACGTATCCGGCGAACAGTTTGCCGACTTCGCGACATTCGCTGCGAACGAAGGTTTCCAGAAAGTGGGTCCGTGGCGCGGGAAGCTCGATGCTGCGGCAATCGGCTCGGACGCAAAGGCTGCGGCCGAATGGCTCTTCGGGCAGGACGCCGTCGATACCGGCGCACGTATCGGTACCCAGGGCTATTGTATGGGCGGCCCGTTCACGATCTGGAGCGCGGCCGCAGATAATCGGATCGGTGCGGCATGCAGCTTTCACGGCGGCGGCCTGGTGCGCGATGGCGAGAATAGCCCGCACCGTATGTTGCAGGGCGACGTGCATTATCTCATCGCAATCGCACAGGATGACGATGCCGGAGAACCGGAAGCCAAGACGGCCCTGCGCAACGCGGCTGCGACGGTAGGCGCACCTGCCGAGATAGAGGTCTATC
Organism: Qipengyuania huizhouensis; assembly: GCF_019711635.1. GTDB lineage: Bacteria > Pseudomonadota > Alphaproteobacteria > Sphingomonadales > Sphingomonadaceae > Qipengyuania > Qipengyuania huizhouensis. The sequence continues at coordinate 20,433 of NZ_JAIGNT010000020.1, forward strand.
CCGGCGATCACGGTTGGTGCGTGCCCGATAGTCCGGCTTACGATCGTGACGCTGCAGAGCGTGCCTGGGCTCGGTTGCTGGCGACCTATTCAGCGGCGCTTTAACGGAGATGCTAGCCCCAGGCGAAGATACCTGCCGGTTTCGCTTGCGGGCTCACAGTACCGCGTTACCATGGCGCCCACGTAGCCAAGAGGGGTGTGGTAATGGGTAGTACGATTGCACTGACGTTGTTGGTTCTGCTGCTGCTTGTGTTCCTGCTGATGGCAGTACGCGTGGTGAAGCAGGGCTACGTGTACACCATTGAACGCTTCGGCAAATACACCAAGGGGGCAGAGCCGGGATTGCACATCATTACACCGTTCATCGACCGGGTCGGTCACAAGGTGAACATGATGGAACAGGTGCTCGACATCCCGGGCCAGGAAATCATCACCAAGGACAATGCCATGGTGGGCGTGGATGCGGTGGTGTTTTTCCAGGTCCTGGATGCGGGCAAGGCCGCCTATGAAGTTTCCGGCCTGCACAACGCTATCCTCGCCCTGACCACCACCAATCTGCGGACGGTCATGGGTTCGATGGACCTCGATGAAACCCTGTCCAAGCGGGACGAGATCAACGCACGCCTGCTCAGCGTGGTCGACCATGCGACCTCACCTTGGGGCATCAAGATCACCCGCGTGGAGATCAAGGACATCCGTCCGCCGATGGACATCTCCGAAGCCATGGCCCGACAGATGAAGGCGGAGCGCCTGAAGCGTGCCGAGATCCTTGAGGCGGAAGGCGACAAGACAAGTTCCATCCTGCGTGCCGAAGGTCGCAAGCAGTCCGCCATCCTCGAAGCGGAGGGCAAGCGTGAAGCCCAGTTCCGCGATGCAGAAGCGCGCGAACGCGCGGCGGAAGCGGAGGCGAGAGCCACCGAGATGGTCTCCAACGCTATCGCGAGTTCCGGCAACCAGGCGATCAATTATTTCGTGGCGCAGGAATATACCAAGGCAGTCGCGAAATTCGCCGAGAGTCCCAATGCGAAAACCATCCTTTTCCCGGTAGAAGCGACCCAGTTGATCGGTTCGCTCGGCGGGATAGGAGAATTGGTGAAGGGCACCTTCGCGGAGGGTGCGGGAAAAGCCGATACCGGCACAGCCATTCCCGAACCGCGCGAGCGCGCGCCGGTTCGCAATCCCAGCGTACCGCCCACGCGCAATCAGGGCTGAGATCGCGATGGATGGTATCGAAAGCTATTGGATCTGGGTGATACTCGGCCTTTCGCTCGCAGCGCTCGAAATGCTGGTGCCGGGCGTCTATCTCATCTGGCTGGCTCTGGCGGCATTGTCCGTGGCCGTGCTTTCCTTCGTCTCGGGGCCTCCGCTGGCGCTGGAAATTATCTCATTCGTATCGCTGTCGCTGATATTCGCCTTTTCCGCCAAGCGCTGGCTGCGCGACCGGCCGATCGTCTCATCCGATCCCTTGCTCAATAACCGCGCGGGGCGGTTGGTAGGCGAAACGGCACTGGTCACCCAGGCGATCGAAAGCGGGACCGGCCGGGTCAAGGTCGGCGATAGCGAATGGACCGCGCGCGGCGAAGATGCTGAAGCGGGCACCCGCGTTCGGATCACGGGCAATCGCGGAACAGACCTCTTGGTCGAACCGATCGAGCTGCTACGCGACGAGAGCTGAAAGAAACTAGGCGCTCAACCTCTCGGCAAAGCGCCCATGCTTGCGGAAGCGTGTCATCCATTTGTCGAGAAACAGACCGAGCGGCTTGGGCACGATTCCGAACTTTTCGAACCCGGGATATTTATCGCTCACGACATTGCCCTGCTTGAGCAGGTTCCACTGGTCGCTGCCCATCGGAGTACCTGGGAGTGCAGCGAAGATGGCCGACAGGCTGTCGGGCATGGGCAGGAAGGTCCGCTTGCGGCCCTGCGCCGTGGCGATCCTCCGGTTGATCTCCATCATTGTCAGCCTTTCCGGCCCACCGAGTTCGTATGTCTTGCCGCCGTGCGCTCCTGGGTTATCGAGACTCCGCGCGATCACTTCGGCGACATCGTCCACATAGACCAATTGCAGCTCTGCCCCGGGTCCGAAAACCGGCAGTATGGGAAGTTTCGCGATCAGCGTGCCGAACATGTTCAGGAAATTGTCGTCCTTTCCGAACATGATTGAAGGCCGGACTATGGTCGCGTCGGGAAAGGCTTCTTTGACGCGCCGCTCGCCAAGATGCTTCGCGCTGGCATATTCGTTCTCGGCGTCTTCGTCCGGCTCGTCGGCTATAGCGCTCACGTGGACAAAGCTTCGCGCGCCGGTGCCCTTGGCGATCTTGGCCATCCAGCCCGGAGCTTCGCCCATCAGCCTGTGTAGGTCGCCTTCGAAACTGCCAACGAGATTGACCACCGCATCGGCGCCCTCGATGCACCGTTCCACACTGCCGCGATCGGCGGCATCCATCCGGGCGAACTGTAGCTGGCCGAGATTGGCGAGGGGCTTGAGCTTGAAAGCCGCCTGTGGATCACGTCCGCAGATTCTCAGCCTGGCGCCGCGCGACAGAAGCGCCTGCGCCACGTAATTGCCAAGGAAGCCAGTCCCGCCCATCAGCACCACCAGCTTGCCGTTCAATGCGCCGCTCTTTGCCATTTGTCTCGTCTCGAAAATATGCGGAATGGGATACGTCCGCTGCGCCCTAGCCGCAATGCGCTTTCGCCCGCAAGCGCTCGCCCTTCGGATAGAGCAATTTGCGTTGACAAAGTAGCGGCTGCTTCGCTAGTGGCCCGCGCCTACCCGAACCCGGACATGGATGTTCCGTGGATCGATCGTGTGCCCAGATGGCGGAATTGGTAGACGCACCGTCTTCAGGTGGCGGCGCTCGCAAGGGCGTGGAGGTTCGAGTCCTCTTCTGGGCACCATCCTATTGAAATCATTGGATAAAAATACAGAACCACGGTCTTCGGAGCGTGCTTGCTACGGTTCAATGCTACGGTTTGAACCCGACGGCCAAGACTTAAACCCCAGTGAAATAACGAAAAGCAATCCTCGCGGCTGCTACGGTTTCAATCACGAGTTCTTGCCGAAATGGGTGTTTCGGCGCGGGGACCGATTCTACGTTCGTCGCCATGTCCCTATTGATTTGCAAAAGACGGTTCGCCGTAAGGAGGTGTGGAGGTCGCTCCGCACGGACAGCTTGCAGAAGGCGATACGTCGGCTGCCCGCAGTCATGGCGGACATCGAAGCCTTTTTCGAACGAACACGGCTCGACCTAGGCCTGACCGTAGATGCAACGCCCTTGGGTCCGTGCAATACGAATGAAATGGGAGTGCAATTGAAGGCGGCATCAATGGGCGCATCGCCCAGCCTCGCCGAGGCTTATGCTCTCTATATGGATGACCCAACCCACTGTTGGTCTGCAAGCACGAGACAAGCCTACGAAACGACGCGGAATCTGGGCCCTGTTGACAAACTGATTGGTCCAGAGGCGGGCGGCGGCGATATGTATGAAGCCGAGATAGCTTGCTGAGGTTT
>NZ_JAIGNT010000021.1 GCF_019711635.1 Qipengyuania huizhouensis
TCTGCTCTCCTTTCCGACTCACTGGAGGGAAATTATCCCCCGAGGATGGAGAGCCGTCCACGTCATCAATTGCGGACATTCCTTCGAACGATAGGAATTAGCGCTTGGCAGCAGGCGGAGTAACCCAACTACCTGGCCTTGCGGAGCGGTCGAGTGCTCGTTGGCGCGCAGGGTTGCCCATCAAATCGCTCAAGAGAGGCGGCGGAGATCGCTTTCCAGTGCTAGGCGGCGGTGCGAATTGACTAAATTCAACGACAAGCCCTTGGTCTCCAATATAGGTTCTTTTCGGGTGACGAGAGGGTCCTCCATCGGCATTCTCTGCCCCGACCTTCATGCTGTCACGATCCCCATTGGACAGTGTTATAACGGGTCTTTCGGAAGTTTCTGGATCGGTCTCTTGCGCTGCTAAGCTCGTGGGAAAGAGCCATGCTGCCAACAAGATAGTGGGTGCGAACAGCACCTTCATGGTAGCCCTCAAACCTGATTGGGCGTTAGCTTCAACTAATCGCGGCATCACGGGCAAAACCAGTCGAAGAAGCGAAGGTTGGCCTTTGACCATGTTTCGGTCGAGGACCCGTCCGCAGCGGTTATGCGAATGTCAGCCTTGCCCGTTCCAGAGCGGTGGATGATCTCAGAATTGTCGCAGCTGTAGGCTGGCTCGTAGCCGTCAAAAGTAGGTCCCTCTGCCCCGTTGCTGATGGCAATCTGGCGAACATGGCCCTTCGTTATTGCGATCCTTGCCTCGTCCCCGCCAGTCGGATTTGTCACTGACATGACTATATCTATGTAATCGCCACCACCGTCATAAAACTTCCGGGGAGCGCTCTGTCCATCGATATTGTAGGAAAAAAGGCTTTCATACTCGCCCAAGCTTCCATCAAGGGGTGCTCCGCGAAAAATTAACTCGTCGGGGGAGTTCTCGTTCGAGGGATCAAAATCGGGACTGAATTGAACGTTGCTTACTGCCCACTCGCCGTTGACACCCCATTCAGGGCGCGAACCGCCATGGGCATCCAAAGAAATATTAGAGACAGTGCCTGAACTCAGATCATAAAAGAATATTTCTGACGCGGTGCCAAAGCCGCTGTAGTCTTGGACAGTCTCTCTCCAAACTAGATAATTCCCATCCGGCGAGAAGTCCATGAACTCAGGACTGGCTTGCGAATGGATCAAGGTGCCGTCGCCAACTACGCAGGGATCTTCATCCCAAGTTGTTAGGAAAATGCCCCTGCTGCCTATGGAATAGGCAAGCATCTTATTGGCTGCATCATAAACAAAGCCACGCAGCACGGCACTGCTGGTTCCGGATTGCTTCACGACGCAAGCCACGTCACCGGCCCGATTTGTCAATTTCAAATCCTTGCTCTTCCGGCTTTGTTCGAAATAAGCAATCGCTGGAAGAAAAGCCTCGGCTGGCGGCTCATCATCGCCGCCATTGCCGCCACCTTTTCCGCCGCCCTTGCCTTCGGGGGGCGCGGCGGAAACCGCCGCTCCTAATACTAGAGCGATGGCAGCTGTAGAAAAGATTTTCGAAACGCGCACGGTCGATCTCCCTTGAAATCTTCATAGGCGACCGAATTATAGGCGACCGAATTTTTTGGTTAACGCTTATTAACACAATCTAACACGATCTTCTAGTCTGCGAAGAAAGCGACCGCTTTCCACCCTATAAGCAGACCATTCGTAACCCCGGGAAGCGAAGCTGTGCAAAGCACACTTGATCCGGGGTGGTGCTTCTTTTCGTCGGCAGGATTGAAGTGAAGCACCGGCCCCGGATCAGGCCCGGGGCGACGGGGTTATGCGGTGGGTGTTTTCGCGTCGGGTTAAGTAGAGCTGGCGACGCAGCAGAGCGCGGGTCGCCGTCCGTCAGCCTGTGCCGTCTGACACCTCTGTCCTACACGCGCGCGCCGCGGTAATGCGGGGCCTGTTCCAGGATTTCGAGGCTTGGCAATATGGGCCGAAGTTGCGTGCGGCCAGTGTGCCGCGCTGCCGCGAACCTTGGCACACGCAAAGAACAGGACATGGACCGGCCCCATTTTGAAAAGTCACAGTGCTTGCGCCGAAAACGTCCGTAACATCCTGAAATACCAAAAGACCTGCGAAAGGTCACGGGTCTGGAAACTGCGTTACGCGTGCCATGCGGTGGCTGGATCTGTCGCTTTGAAACGCCCGGCCAGTGCCAATCGGTGCCTATTCCGCAGCCAGCAGTTCCTCGGCCCCGCCCAGGTCCACGCTTACCAACCGACTGATGCCTTTCTCGATCATCGTCACGCCGAACAGCCTGTGCATCCGGCTCATGGTGACCGCGTTGTGGGTGACGATGAGATAGCGCGTGTCGGTTTCCTTCACCATCGCTTCCAGCAGGTCGCAGAACCGGTCAATATTGGCATCGTCCAGCGGTGCGTCGACTTCGTCGAGCACGCAGATCGGGGCGGGGTTGGTGAGGAACAGCGCGAAGATCAGCGCCGTTGCGGTCAGCGCCTGTTCGCCCCCGGAAAGCAGGGTGAGCGACTGGAGCCGTTTTCCCGGCGGCTGGGCAAAAATCTCGAGCCCCGCTTCCAGGGGATCGTCGCTGTCGATCAGCGCGAGATGCGCATCTCCACCTTCGAAGAGGCGGGCGAACAGATGCTTGAAATGGTCGTTCACCTTCCCGAACGCTTCGCGCAGACGTTCGCGTCCTTCGCGATTGAGATTGCCGATCGAACCGCGCAGCCGGTTGACCGCTTCGCGCAATTCCTCCTGCTCGGCGGCATTGGTGCCGTGCTCGCTCTCGATTTTCTCGAGTTCGTCCGCGGCGACGAGATTGACCGGGCCGATCCGTTCGCGACTGGCAGTGAGGCGGTCCATTTCCTCGCCTTCGGCATCGGCAGATTGGACCGATCCTTCCTCGAACTCGAACTTTTTCGGCAGAAGCGGGGGAGGGGACTGGAACCGCTCTCCCGATATCCGCGCCATTTCGATGCGCCGGGCGTCCTGGTTTTCGGCCCGGGCCGATAGTCCAGCCCGGTTCTCGCGAGCTTCGGAAAGTGTCTCGTTTGCGGCCGCAAAGGCGCGGTCGGCTTCCTGCGCCACCTCGTTCGCAGCCGCCACCGCCTTCTCGGCTTCGGCGAGCTCGGCTCCCAGCCGCTCGCGGACGGTATCGCCCTGTTCGATTTCCCGTATCAGGCTTTCGGGCTTGGCGGCAAAAATGGCACGCTGTTCCTCGATTTCCTCGAACCGGCGGGCCATGTCGGACAGGCGGCGTGCAGCCTCGCTCGAGCGTGTCTGCCAATTTGCCATATCGCTGCGCTGCGATGCGGCGCGTTCGCGGGCGACCGCGAGCGACTGGTCATGTGACGCGAGTTCGGCTGCACGCGCCTGCAATGCGGAACGGGCGGCCTCGTTCTTCGCACGCGCAGCTTCGAGTGAAGCGCGGCCAGCTTCCGGATCGGGTAGCGCCTCGAGCTTTACCTTGGCCGATTCCAGATCGGACTTGGCCGCTGTGACGAGTTCCGCATGGTCCTTTTCCGCATGCTCCAATTCGGCAAGCCGTGCTGCGATGCGTTCGCGCGTCGCTTCAGACTGGTCGAGTGCGCGGAGTGCGTGGCGCTCAGCCTCGCTTGCGGAGGAGAAAGCACGCTCCGCCGCGACAAGATCACGCTGGAGTGTCGAAAGGGCATCGCTGGTTTCGGCCTGTGCGGCCTCGGCACGATCGGCGGCATCCTGCAGTTCGGGAACCAGTTTTTCGAGTTCGGCAAAACGGTTTTCCGCTTCGAGCCGTGCCGCCTCGGCAGCACCTTCGCCTCGCACTACGAGGCCGTCCCAGCGTCGCAGCTTCCCGTCCAGCGTGACGAGGTTTTCGCCCGGCGCGAGCTTGCGGCCGTCGTCGCGCTCGGTGACATGAACGAGGCTGAGCGGTGCGCGTAGCTCTTCGGGACATTCCACGAGATGGTCTGCGAGGCTGTCTGAAACCTTTTTCGGCACTTCCGCCCCGGTCCAGTACCGGCCCTCGCTCCCCTCATCGGGCAGGCCCAGCAGCGCCTTGCCGTCTCGGCCCAGGGCTGCGGCGACTGCGCGTTCATAGCCTTTCCCGGCGCGCAGTCCGTCGATTGCCTGCTGGCGACCCGACCGCTTTGCCGCCGCCCTTTCGCGGGCCTCCCGGTCGCGTTTCAAAGCATCATATTCGCGCTGCACGCCCGCCAGTTCGGCTTTTGCGGCGGAATAGGCGCTGGCGGCCTCATCGCGATCCGCCTGCAACGCGGCCTTGCGCCCCTGCAATTCCTCTATCGCATTGCGCCTGGCCTCGACCTCGGCGGCAGCGCTTTTGGCGTCCTTCCGGGCACTTTCTACGGCACCATCCAAGTCCTCGCCGAGCAAAGCTTCGCGCTGCTCCGCAATTCGGCGTCCCTCGGCTTCGACCCGCTCCAATCGAGTCTTCGCCTGCTGCACCTCGGCTTCGACCACGCGCCACTCCGCCTCGACGCCCGCATTATCCGCCGTAGCCTTGGCGAGTGCGAGTTCCGCCGCCCGGCTGGCGCGCTCGGCATCCTCTTGCTGTGCGAGGAGTTTGGGTCGCCGTTCCTCATCTGCGGCGAGCTTCTTTTCGCTTTCCGCAAGCTCCTTTTCGAGACGAGCCAGAGCTTGGGCAGCATCCCTGGTAAGCCGGTCGGCATCACCGCGATCCTCCTCGAGCCGGTTCTTCTGGCGTTCGAGATCGGCGAGCCGCTGCTCGGCTGCCTCCAACTGAGTGGTCAATGCTGCCATGCGGTGGCCATGCGCACTTGCATCGTCGCGCCGGTCGGCATGCTCTTCTCTGGCTTCGGCCAAAGCCTCGGCGGCAGCGCGCTGCGCCTTCTGGGCCTCGTCTGCCGCCACCTGCGCCGCGGATACCCGGCTATTGGCCTCGTCTGCCGCTTTCTTCGCCTCCTCGGCCGCCGTGGCCGCGTCGCGCCACCTGGCATAGACCAAGCGGGCCTCGGCGGTTCTGATGTCGTCAGAGAGTTTGCGATAGCGTTCGGCTTGCTTGGCTTGCCGCCTGAGCGAAGCGATCTGGCTGTCGAGCCCCGCCATCAGGTCCTCAAGCCGCGCAAGGTTGGTCTCGGTCTGTCGTAACTTGCTCTCGGCATCGCGGCGGCGGACATGGAGACCCGCAATCCCTGCAGCCTCTTCCAGCATCATCCGCCGCTCGGTTGGCTTGGCTGCGATTACTTGAGCTATCTTGCCTTGGCTTACGAGCGCGGGACTATGCGCTCCGGTCGCGGCATCTGCGAAGGCGAGGGCAACGTCCTTCGCGCGAACATCCTTGCCGTTGACGCGATAGGCACTGCCCGCACCGCGTTCGATCCGGCGGACGACTTCCAGTTCCTCGCCCTGGTCATCTTCGGCAGACAGCACCACTTCGGCAAAATCGCGGGGAGGGCGGCTGGCCGTGCCCGCGAAGATGACATCTTCCATCCCGCCCGAACGCATGGACTTGGGCGAATTTTCGCCCATCACCCATCTGATCGCCTCGAGCAGGTTGGATTTGCCGCAACCATTGGGGCCGACCACACCGGTCAGCCCTGGTTCGATGCGCAAGGTGGAGGGTTCGACGAAGCTCTTGAAACCGCTCAGCCTGAGCTGTTTGATGAGCATCGCTGTCTGCCCCCCGAGCCGTGCTTACCTCGCGCCGGCGCGCTGAAGAATCGGCTCGAGTGCCTGCCACTGGTTGACGTCGAGGCGCTGGCCGTTGAGGAAAAAGGTCGGCGTACCGGTGACGTTGTTGGCTGCGGCGACCTCGCTCGACTTTTCCGCCATCGCATTGATCGCGTCGCCATCTGCGAGGCAGGTGCGTGCCTGATCGGCGGAAATACCGCGCGCAGCGAAGAAATCGATCAGGCCTGCCGCCTGTGCGAGCTGCACAAAACGCTGTTCGGGCGGAGCGGACATAGCCGCTTCATATGCCGTGCCATTCGATTGCAGCGTATCGCCGAATTCGGATAGCGACGCCCAAGCCTGGTCTGCGAGGGCGTGAAAGCCTTCGGGTGAACCGCAACGGGCCAGGGTGGAGATCGTCACGTCGAGCGGATCGCGCAACAAGGGGCGGATTTCGTAACTCACCACCCCGGACTGGACGTAATTTTCCTGAAGCGGTGCGGATCCATTCTCTGCGAAATAGGCACAGGCGCCGCAGGTATGGCTGGCGTACTCGACCAGCTTCAAGGGAGCTTCCGGATTACCGATTACAAAGCCACCTTCTTCCGTTTCACTTGCGGTCTCGAGCCAGCTCTGGCCGTCAGGAGCCGCAATATCGGCGATGGCTTCGCCCTCGAGAGCTGTTTCATCGGCCTCTTGCGCGCTGTCGCCACAAGATGCGAGGGTGAGCGCAAGGGGGGCGGCAAATACGAAACTCAAGCGGCGGTTCATCGCAAATCCTCTTTCATCGGTCGATAAGGCTAAGTCATGGGGTCGGTAAGGTGAAGCGTGGCCTCGGGCGTGTCCACAGGGCTGTCACCGGCAAAATGAACTGGGGACACAATTCGTACTAGCGGAAAAACTTGTCCAGATGCGGCTGTACTCCGGTCCAGTCGTGAGCATCGATCTTCTTGCCGTCCATGATGAATGTGGGGGTTCCGCTGAGAGAGTGGGCGTCGATATCCGCCTGGCTTTGGTCGGCAATCGATTTTGCCTTGGCTTCATCGGTAAGGCACTGGTTGAGCGAGGTACGAGAATAGCCGCGCCTTTCCATGATCTGGTAGAAATCCAGATCGCTCGCGATTGCCTGGGCACGGCTGCCGAAACTTCCGAAGCTCCAGCGAGCCTTTTGCGCCTGGGTAACCGTTCGGGCCTTGGCCATCCATTCGTCGTGCTTCAGGATCAAGGCCTCGTGGTTTCCGGGGAACTTGATTGGATCGCCGCACTGGGCCGCAAGGGCGGCCGTCAGATCCACGGGATCGCGGATCAGGTGACGGATTTCGTAGGAAACTTTGCCGGTCGGCACATAGAGCAGTTTGATCGCACCTTCGCCGGTCCGCGCGAATTCGGCACAGTGGGAACAGGTATAGCTCATATATTCCACGAGCTTTCCCTTGGCATCGGGATTGCCGATCAGGTGTCCGCCTTCGGTTTCCGTCACCATGGCGCCCCAGGGAACCTTTTTCTGGGGTCCGAGCAAAGGAGCGCTTTGCGCAGCCGCAGTCGCAGCCATCGCGGCCGCTGCAGTGAACAAAAATGGCTTCTTCAGATATGCGAATTTCTTCAAGTCAGTTGTTCCCATTCTCACCCTGTGATCCGAGACCGCGCGCCACGGATTCGAGGACAGCGCGCAATTCCGGGTCGCCGATATCGCGCAGGCTATCTCCCAGTTCTATCGGTATCGGCTTCAGGGATGGCGGAGCCTTGGTCTTACTTCTGTCCTCCGGAGGCTTAACGGCGCCTTGCCGCAACTTGATCCGGGCAACGGCCTTGTAACCGAAAAAGCGGTTCACTCGCTCCGTAATTTCCGGGAGGACCTGCTGGATCAGAGGGGCATGGGCAGGAAGCACCACCAGTTCCAGTATGCCTTCGGATTTCTCGCCGCGAGGGAAGCGGATCATTTCGGGCGTGCACACCCGCGAATGAATCTCGCCGACGATCTCGGGCCAGCGGCTCACGACCGAGCTTTGCACGAAGCCGAACCGCCGGAATGCCGGGCGGCCGATTTGCGGCATGAGGTCCGAGATTGCCTTTGCCTGCCCCCCGCGTGGACGTTCGTAAGGCCGGGGCGACTTCTTCGGCGTCCTGGTCCCGCTTTTCGGTTTGTCGCTTTCCATTGCTCCAGTGCTCATGCCATAGGCGGCGCGTGGCCGCCATAGTCTCCGAAAAATTGCTCGACTGGTACGATGCCAACGCTCGCGACCTTCCATGGCGGGCGAGGCCAGGCGAAGCGGCGCCCGATCCCTACCGGGTCTGGCTGTCGGAAATCATGTTGCAACAGACGACCGTTGCGGCGGTGAAACCCTATTTCGAGGCCTTCACGCGCCGCTGGCCAAGCGTCGAGGCGCTAGCCGCTGCGCCGGAAGAGGACATCATGGCAGCGTGGGCGGGGCTTGGCTATTATTCGCGCGCCCGCAACCTCGTGAAGGCAGCACGAGCATTAGCCGTGCGAGGCGGTTTTCCGGATACGGAAGAAGAGCTGCGGCAGCTGCCGGGCCTTGGTCCCTACACAGCTGCTGCCGTCGCAGCGATCGCATTCGGACGCCGCGCCGTAGTGGTCGATGCCAATGTCGAACGGGTGGTCGCGCGGCTGTTCGCGCTGACCGAACCATTACCCGGGGTAAGGAAGGCCATTCGCGCTTGTGCCGAGAGTATAACTCCCTCGCAGCAGTCGGGCGATTTCGCACAGGCGATGATGGACCTGGGGTCGAACATCTGCACCGTTCGCGATCCGAAGTGCCTCTTGTGCCCGCTGGAGAAAGATTGTCGCGGCAGGGCCGAAGGCGATCCCGCGACTTTACCTGCGAAGGCGCCCAAGAAGGCCAAGCCGATTCGGATCGGGGAAGCCTACTGGATCGAACTCGATGGCGCTGTCTGGTTGGTAAAGCGTGAAGGGAAGGGAATGCTTGGCGGTATGCGAAGCCTGCCCGACGATGGTTGGTCGGCCCGTGGCGATGGAGCTGGAACGCCTCCCATCCAGGGAAATTGGGAGCATTCGGGCCTTGTGCGGCACAGTTTCACGCATTTTACGCTGGAATTGTCGGTAAAGCGCTATCGTGGCTCGGCCATACCGGAAGGCGAGGGCGTTTGGTGGCCGATCGACAGGCTGGAAGACGCGGGGCTTCCCACGCTTTTCGCAAAGGCGGCGCGGCTGGCGCTGGCCTAGAAAATCCCGCCGCCCAACGTCAAACGGACGGCCGCGACAAGCAGCACGATCAGGTTGAAATTGCGTCCGGAATTGCTCGACGAAATCTGCCCGAGGACAATGCCGATCACGATCAATGGCAAGGCGAACCAGTTGGCCCAGCCGAGAAAGGGAATGGTTGCCGGGATAACGATGACGAGCGAGACAATCCCGAAGAGTATGGAAAGCAGGTTGAGCATGTGTCCTATATGGGTAAATCACCTTACCTATGCAAGAGTTTCGTTTCGCAATTGACCGTTCAGGCTCTAATCCGCATCAAAGCGCCGCACATTTGAGGATGAGGATTGTAGATGGCCTATCGTGACTTCGCCGTATCGGAATTTTCGCGACGTTCGCTTCTACGTGGTGGAGCCTGGCTGACAGCCGGCGCGGCGCTGGCCGGCTCGCCGATGGGCAGGGTGGCGCTGGCTCAGGGTAATTCGGGTATCGCTTGGCGCAATGTCGCCACGATGGTCGATAAATACGTCGGCGAACGTAAAGTGGCCAACATGGTCGCCGCGCTGGGGTGGGGCCGACAGGACCCGACCTACATCGCACGCGGCAATTTAGCCTTGGGCGGAAGCACGCGCGCCGATGAGGACAGCCTCTATCGCATCTACTCGATGACCAAGCCGATTACCGGCATGGCCGCGATGATGCTTATCGATGACGCCAAGCTGGGCCTCGACCAGCCGATCGCCGAAGTCCTGCCGGCGTTCTCGAACATGATGGTCCAGAAAACCTATGACGGTTCGGTCACCGATTTGGTCCCGGCAGAACGGCCGATCACGGTACGTCACCTGCTCACCCACACGGCGGGCTTTGGCTACAGCATCGTGCAAAAAGGTCCGATCCGAGAGCAATATGTCAGATATGGGATTGTGCCGGGTCAGGTCAGCCGCTTACCAATCCCGGGATTGGGCCGCGAAGAGGCCATCCGGGGCCTTGACAAGTTCGCCAACAATCTGGCCCGACTGCCGCTCGTGCTGCAACCGGGTACGAAATGGAGCTATTCGGTCAGTCTGGATCTTCTGGGCCGTGTGATCGAGGTCGCCAGCGGAATGAAGTTCGACGAATTCCTGCGCACCGCCATTTTCGAGCCGACCGGTATGACCAGTACCTGGTTCCGTGTCCCTGAAAGCGAAGTAGATCGGTTCACCACCAACTACGGCATTATGGGCGGCGTGCCTTTGCCGATGGATCCGGCAGACTCGTCGGTCTATCTCGACGAACCGGCATTTCCGTTCGGCGGGGCAGGCCTTGTCTCCAGCCCGCGCGACTATGACCGTTTCCTCCAGATGCTGCTTGGATACGGCAAAATCGATGGACGTCGTGTGATGGGCGAACTGGCGGTGCGGGTTGGGACCTCCAATCTGCTACCCGAAACCGCGACCACGAAAGGCACATGGATCGAAGGACAGGGCTTCGGTGCGGGTGGCCGGGTCAACAACGACGCCTATGGCTGGGGCGGAGCTGCCGGAACGGTGGGCTTCGTCAGTCACAAGGCCAACCTGCGCGCCACCATGATGACGCAGTATATGCCGTCCGAAGCCTATCCTATCCATGAAGGCTTCCCCAAGGCTGTACTGTCCGACCTCGCCGCAATGCAGGGAGCCTGAACCATTATTCTTTCCTTCACGGGATCGAGACTGGACCGTGCTGACCATGTCCGCGCCGATCCGGAGCGCCTGGCCGGGTATATGAACTGGAAGGCCCGGCTGCTCGCGCTCGACGGGCTGATGCCAGCACTGGGAGACGATGGGCGGTTGGCCTACGGGACATTGGCGGATGTACCCGAAGATGCCGAACTCGTGTTCCTGGGACTTGATGAGGGCAAGGCCTGTTTTGCTGCCGTTCCGTCGCGCGGGGACGCTTCGCCGCGGATTGCCAATCCGCAACTCTGGTCGCTCATGGCGACGCTCACCGCTGACGATCTGGCGCTTTACGGCGGTGCGCGCAGCATCGTCGACTGGCACGCAAGACATCGCTTCTGCGCGCAATGCGGCGGTGATACGAAACTGGCAAAAGGGGGATGGCAGCGCGATTGCGCGTCGTGCGGCGCAAGCCATTTCCCGCGTACGGATCCTGTCACGATCATGTTGGTAGAGAACAAGGGGCGCCTGATGCTGGGTAGGGGCCTCGGCTGGCCGGAAGGACGCTTTTCGGCGCTGGCAGGCTTCGTTGAACCCGGCGAAAGCATCGAAGAAGCGGTCGCACGCGAGGTCCTCGAGGAGAGCGGTGTTCGCGTGCGCGATGTGACCTATGTCGCCAGCCAGCCCTGGCCTTTTCCCAGCCAGTTGATGATCGGCTGTCATTCCTATGCCGATGACGATGCGTTGACCATCGATGAGACCGAGATGGCGGAGATAGGTTGGTATTCTCGCGCAGATGTCATTGCAGCGCTGAATGGTGACGGACCCTTCGTAGCGCCGCCACCACATGCTATTGCGCACCACCTGATGGAATGGTGGATTTCAAGATGAGCGAACCACGCAGGCTCTCGATCGACATCTGGTCCGACGTGATGTGCCCCTGGTGCCTCGTGGGCTGGGGAAACCTCTCGCAAGCGCTCGACCAGCTCGAAGGTGAAATCGAGGCTGATATCCGCTGGCATGCGTTCGAGCTCAATCCCGATATGCCCGAAGATGGCGAAGAGCGTACGGCGCATATCGCCCGAAAATATGGGCGTACTGTCGAGCAGTCCCGGGAGGTGCAGGAGCAGATGCGCGAGGCAGCGGAGGCGGCTGGGGTTTCACTCGATTACAAAGGCGAAGAACCCGCTCCGGATGCAATGATGTGGAACACGTTCGAAGCGCACAAGCTGCTGACCTGGACGCTGGAGAAACATGGACCGGATGCTCAAACGAAGCTGAAGCTCGCGTTGTTCGAGGCGCATTTCAATCATCGACGACGCATTGGTGAGCGGAAGGTCTTGCTAGAAATTATCGAGGAGGTCGGTCTCGACCGTGAGGCTGCGAGTTTTACGTTGGACGAGGAAGAATTGGCCCGAAAAACCCGCGTCGAAGAACGGGCCGCGATGGAAATGAACATCACGGGGGTCCCCGCGATGATCATAGAGGGGCGCTTCATGATCCCCGGCGCGCAGCCACCTGAAGCCTACGTCAACGCGCTGCGGCGCGTGGCGGAAAGAACCGCTGCCGCCTGATATGCAAACGCCCCACCAGTTGGGCGGGGCGCTTGAACTGATTGCATCCGGGGTCAGCTTGATCGGTTGTCCTGAATGGCTTGACGGGTTTTCTCACCCTTCTTGGCATCCTGCGCAGGATTGTACGAACCGATTTCAGGCTCGCGATTTTCGGGATCGAGTGCGCGGTTGAGCTCGCCGCGTGATCCGACCTGCCGGTTGACTTCACCGCCGGAAGAGCTCTGCTGCGAGGGCGTGTCGAATTCCTTCATCCTGTCGATCAGATCATTGTCGGAATGTCTGGATTGTCGCTCGGGCATATCGATTTCTCCTTTACCCGGTCAACGATCAGGCGGTCGTCGATGTTCCGCAATTGATGACGTGGACGGCTCTCCATCCTCGGGGGATAATTTCCCTCCAGTGAGTCGGAAAGGAGAGCAGAG
>NZ_JAIGNT010000022.1 GCF_019711635.1 Qipengyuania huizhouensis
CATCTCTGCTCTCCTTTCCGACTCACTGGAGGGAAATTATCCCCCGAGGATGGAGAGCCGTCCACGTCATCAATTGCTGACATGGGGTAGCCTCTAATCCTGTTCCTGCTGGCGAGCTAAGTCCGCCAGATTGTCACACGCCTCACGCAAGGAAGCATCAGCGATCTCGTGCGCGCGAGGCAGCAGACTGTCCAATGTCTTCGAAGCCAACTCCGGGTCTCTCGACCGCAAAGCAAAGTCGGCGATTCCCTCAAGGATGTCACTGCCTCCCGTCTGCTGCTGCCACGGCGTGCTTAGCAGCAACCACGCCTTTTCATATTCAGCAATTGCGCCCCGGTAATCGGATTTGTTGAAGCCGAGGTAGTCTCCTTCACTAAAGAAATGACCCATGGCTTCCCACTTCTGGAAGCCTAGTTCTGACTTCATGCGAGAGCGCTCTTCATCTGACCACGGTTTCGCCATTGACGGGACTTACAACCCTAAGCTGATGACCGCTACCCACCCCGTTCTTGCCGTTTCGACCGATCTAGGGATGTGCCGAAAGCGGAACGACAGTTAGCGACGCCATAGCGGACTGATTCCTTCATTGCCTCTACTAAGAATTTGGGTAATTCATTTTCCGTGCCATAATCCAATGGCTTGAAGGTTGAGTCGCTACATGAACAAAGTTGAAATTGCGGCCGTTGTTGCCGCTTTCGGAATGCTCTCGGGTTGTGCAACTTATCTCGAAGAGGGCGCGACGAAGAACGCTGCCGCGCAATGTGAAGCGATGGGCAAGCAATTCGTGAAGACCGATTCAAAGAAAAACGAAGCAATCGTAGTGGCCAGTGCCACCGTAACTGGCGAATGTGTGGGCCCAGAGGACCCTCGCTACGTAGCGGAGACAAGCAACAACACGTCATCTGATTGACCGCTTACCACCCCGCTCTTGCCGTTTTAGTCTCGCATACAAGATGCCAGAAGCGGACTGACAGTTAGCGACGCCATACCGGACATTCAGCCTGTCAGCGTTTTGTGCTGCTTTAGAAAGCTGCGGATCAGCTCACGATCTCTTGGGCCTTCCATCTCGCTAGTGTCGAAAGCACAGTAGAACTCGAAGAATGTGTCAGGCCATTCGCAACCCTCGCCAAACTCCAACAGAGCGCCAAAGAGGGCATTCGCTACTCCGTCGCAAAACTCCCAGCTTAGAAAACCGACGAAGAAGTCACTCGCCAACTCCACCGCCAACTCGTCGAAGAGCTTGGTTTGCTGCAGCTTGGCTTCAGTCGACCAGCGTGTGATGTCATCTTGGCCGATGTAATGATGGGCCTCACGCCACCGAACCCGCAACTCGTTCAGAACTGACTGATACATTTAACGACGATACAGTCGCGTTGGTCGGCTCGCCACCAAAACCTTACGGCAACTCACCACCCCCTTCCGGTCGTAATGCCCCTTTCGCAGTAATTGAGAAAGCTGCCATCCACAGGTTCTTCCGCCTTACCAAGGCCGCCCCACCGGAATTTTGTGGGATTGCCGAAAGAACTAATGATGTCAGGAGCAAGTTCATATGCATTTCATGCCTATGTACGCGGCATTCTGTCAATGAACACGGCTCATCGTCTCACACAATTGGCCTCCCCCGAACTTGCCACTTTCGTTAGTATCTTAAGCGAACCGGCCGCTAGCGAAGCCACAACAGCATCAGCTGCAACGTAGGGCCCCTTCGCTCGAGAGGGTGCCCATTTCTGCGGATAGGAGACAGGACTTGCTGACATATTGTCAGGTTCTGTTGACATTGTCATCGAATCGCGACATATTGTCAGGACAACCTGACATGCTAGGTTGTTCCGACCACCTGGACCCAACATCCAAGCTGGAGAATGACATGAAGAAGCCTTTAACACTCGCCACTGCCGTGCTCGCCGTTTTTGCAACTCCAGTTGCGAGCCGAGACTTGCCGACTGTATCGATTAAGATCACCGACCTAGACCTCAGCACAGAGGTCGCCCGCCAAAAGCTGGACCAGCGGATCGACAATGCAGCGCGACGGATCTGCCAATTAGGAGGATTCGACTATGGAGTGCGCAAAGCCGAAGCCGATTGCCGTCTCGCTGTAAAACAGAAGGTCGCTCCGGAGGTGGAACTAGCCATCGCCAATGCTCGCGCAGAGCGCCTCGCTACAAACCAGCTCGACATCCCGGGCTAACCAGTTCCGTCGGGGCGTCACACGCGACAACGGCGCTCCGACGGATTCCGCCATAAGATGGAGGATCGCGAGATAAATGAGTAGTTATACGGAGCCCAAGATCCTGGCACGAGCGTCGCGAAATAATGGGAAATCACAATTTATAACCAACAGGGAACCTGAATCGTGAACGCGAATACGAAGATCAAAAATAACCAAAGCTCCAACGAAATGCGATTCCGCCTCTATTTCAGGTTGATGGATCTTTGTTTTGTTGCCTGCATTCTGATCCTCGCTTCGTTCCTTCCTGTTTTCGATAGAGTGGTTGCAGCCGATGGCAGCCTGCCGATTTGGTATCAACTCTACGGTGCAATACTCTTATTCTTCGTGTTGTTCGTTACCCCGGTGCTAATTCTTGCCCGCTTCATGCGGGACGAATATGCGGAACAGCTATTTCGTCGGACAACGGACGTAGTTGTCTACGCGGCCATCGCAATGCCCTTCTTGGTTTTTTGGGTGGCTACCCTCGTGTACATTCTCACGCGCGCCGATGAAGCGCCCTATCCCTTCAGTCTTTTCATGATCGAAGTAACTTGGTGGTCGGCGGTCGCAGAGCTTTTCAAGTACTTCTGTTTATTGTTCGTTTTCGTTTTTCAGTTCATGCGTTGGATGGATAGCCGTTGAAAAACCGTCTTCGCGTCCTCAGGGCTGAGCGAGAGTGGAGCCAAGCCGTACTGGTCTGCTCGTGGAAGTCGAGGACAGCGAGCCTGATCGCTATGTCGAATTGTCACTCGACGGCCTCACCGTCACTGAAGGCGGTGTATTGAGCGAGACCAATCTGCAAACGGAGATGACCGCGCAAGACCTTGCCTCAATGCCCGACGCAACGATGTGATCACACGGCAAGCCGTTTCTGGCAGCACCTCTCGCAAGAAAGGCACCCCCTCCAACAGCAGCGTAGGTAAATCTTGACCATAAGGGCATTCGTCAGCCGATGGCACGAGCGGTTCGAGACGTGGACGCTGGTCGCTATGGCCGCCTTTGCCGTCGCCATCTGGGCTTTTATCGAAGTTACGGACGAGGTGATGGAAGGCGAAAGTCATGCCACAGATTCCGAAGTGCTGTTGGCACTGAGGAATGCCGATGATTTGTCCGATCCCATAGGACCTCCATGGGTAGAAGAGCTTGGCCGGGATTTCACCGCCCTGGGCGGCGTTGGCGTGTTGACGCTGTTGACCCTCTCCGTCGCGGGCTACCTCTGGCTGGTGGGGAAGGTTCGCGCGATGTTGTTGGTGCTAGGCGCAGTCGGTAGCGGCCTTCTGGTCAGCACGCTTCTCAAGGAGAGTTTCGACCGGATGAGGCCGGACCTCGTTCCCCACGAGTCTCTCGTCTACACCGCGAGCTTCCCCAGTGGTCATTCGATGATGGCCGCCATCACCTACCTCACGCTTGCTGCTCTGCTCGCGAGGGTCCAGCCAAACCGGGCGACGAAGGTCTATTTCCTTTTCCTCGCGCTTATCATCACAGTCGGTGTCGGGGTAAGCCGAGTCTACCTCGGCGTTCACTGGCCCTCGGACGTTTTGGCGGGATGGGCCGTTGGCGCATCCTGGGCTCTGCTGTTCTGGTTGATTGCCCGCTGGCTGCAAGACAGAGGACAGGTCGAACAGGATTGAAGAATGTCGGCCCTATAAACCGTCGGAACGCAGGTCAAATGTCCGCATTCCACCCCAAATCGGACGTGGAGTTGCACCGCCATTTCACCGAAAGCGGACATCAGATGACTGCCGCATGCTTCTGTA
>NZ_JAIGNT010000024.1 GCF_019711635.1 Qipengyuania huizhouensis
CCTGAAGGGCACCACGTCATCACAAATCGCCACAAGCATTTCTGAGGCCTGAAGGGCACCACGTCATCTGCCTGACTTGTTTTTGACAAAAATTTAATGAATAAATAAAATTGTTTGTGTTTGTTACCTCTGGGCCCCGATTGCTCGAATGCCCAAAGAAAAAGTTGCAAAGATATGAAAACTCCACAGTGTGTTGTATTGAAACGGTTTTAATTGTCCAATAACAAAAGCACAGAAATCTCTCACCGTTTGGAATAGCAAGAAAGAAACTTACAAGCCTAGCAAGACCGCGCACTTAAGCGCAGGCCCGGCTGAACTCTCCATCTCTTGTCTTCTTGCCCAGTAAAAGCTCTCATGCTCTTGCCAAAACAAAAAAATCCATTTTCAAAATTATTAAATTTCTTTAATGATCCTTCCGCAGGTTCACCTACGGAAACCTTGTTACGACTTTTAGTTCCTCTAAATGACCAAGTTTGTCCAAATTCTCCGCTCTGAGATGGAGTTGCCCCCTTCTCTAAGCAGATCCTGAGGCCTCACTAAGCCATTCAATCGGTACTAGCGACGGGCGGTGTGTACAAAGGGCAGGGACGTAATCAACGCAAGCTGATGACTTGCGCTTACTAGGAATTCCTCGTTGAAGAGCAATAATTACAATGCTCTATCCCCAGCACGACGGAGTTTCACAAGATTACCAAGACCTCTCGGCCAAGGTTAGACTCGCTGGCTCCGTCAGTGTAGCGCGCGTGCGGCCCAGAACGTCTAAGGGCATCACAGACCTGTTATTGCCTCAAACTTCCATCGGCTTGAAACCGATAGTCCCTCTAAGAAGTGGATAACCAGCAAATGCTAGCACCACTATTTAGTAGGTTAAGGTCTCGTTCGTTATCGCAATTAAGCAGACAAATCACTCCACCAACTAAGAACGGCCATGCACCACCACCCACAAAATCAAGAAAGAGCTCTCAATCTGTCAATCCTTATTGTGTCTGGACCTGGTGAGTTTCCCCGTGTTGAGTCAAATTAAGCCGCAGGCTCCACTCCTGGTGGTGCCCTTCCGTCAATTCCTTTAAGTTTCAGCCTTGCGACCATACTCCCCCCAGAACCCAAAGACTTTGATTTCTCGTAAGGTGCCGAGTGGGTCATTAAAAAAACACCACCCGATCCCTAGTCGGCATAGTTTATGGTTAAGACTACGACGGTATCTGATCATCTTCGATCCCCTAACTTTCGTTCTTGATTAATGAAAACGTCCTTGGCAAATGCTTTCGCAGTAGTTAGTCTTCAATAAATCCAAGAATTTCACCTCTGACAATTGAATACTGATGCCCCCGACCGTCCCTATTAATCATTACGATGGTCCTAGAAACCAACAAAATAGAACCAAACGTCCTATTCTATTATTCCATGCTAATATATTCGAGCAATACGCCTGCTTTGAACACTCTAATTTTTTCAAAGTAAAAGTCCTGGTTCGCCAAGAGCCACAAGGACTCAAGGTTAGCCAGAAGGAAAGGCCCCGTTGGAAATCCAGTACACGAAAAAATCGGACCGGCCAACCGGGCCCAAAGTTCAACTACGAGCTTTTTAACTGCAACAACTTTAATATACGCTATTGGAGCTGGAATTACCGCGGCTGCTGGCACCAGACTTGCCCTCCAATTGTTCCTCGTTAAGGTATTTACATTGTACTCATTCCAATTACAAGACCCGAATGGGCCCTGTATCGTTATTTATTGTCACTACCTCCCTGAATTAGGATTGGGTAATTTGCGCGCCTGCTGCCTTCCTTGGATGTGGTAGCCGTTTCTCAGGCTCCCTCTCCGGAATCGAACCCTTATTCCCCGTTACCCGTTGAAACCATGGTAGGCCACTATCCTACCATCGAAAGTTGATAGGGCAGAAATTTGAATGAACCATCGCCAGCACAAGGCCATGCGATTCGAAAAGTTATTATGAATCATCAAAGAGTCCGAAGACATTGATTTTTTATCTAATAAATACATCTCTTCCAAAGGGTCGAGATTTTAAGCATGTATTAGCTCTAGAATTACCACAGTTATACCATGTAGTAAAGGAACTATCAAATAAACGATAACTGATTTAATGAGCCATTCGCAGTTTCACTGTATAAATTGCTTATACTTAGACATGCATGGCTTAATCTTTGAGACAAGCATATGACTACTGGCAGGATCGACCAGATAACTATCTTAAAAGAAGAAGCAACAAGCAGTAAAAAAAGAAACCGA
>NZ_JAIGNT010000026.1 GCF_019711635.1 Qipengyuania huizhouensis
GTGTATATGATGATTATATAAGAATTATTAAACTACCCCTATTGCTTTTAGAAAACCCTGTCTTGAATGAGAGGATGTTTTACACGCAACGCGTAAGAAACATCTTTAAAGAGACCAGACATGAAACGATACTGCTTAGCGCAATTTAGGGGCTTTCCCGCAAAGATGGTGGTATAACGGGGCTAGTCTGTCAAAAAGCCTAGAAGTGAAAAACGAATAACAAAAAAATAACATGATACTAAAAGAAAGCATTAAGAAGGCAGATGTGTCAAACACCACCGTTTATAAGAATAACATAGCAACACCAGCCAAACCTAAAGCACCTGGAACGACGACGTTAGCACCGTTACTGTTGATGACAACGGAATGAGAAGAAGCAGAGGATGAAACTGGGACGACTGTGGAGACAGTTAGACTTGGGTTGGCTGTGGTTTGTTTGGTAGTAACACCTGTTTCTTTGGTGGTAGTGCCCTTAGATTCGGTAACTGGGACAGAAGACTCAGGGGCTTCGCTCTTTTCAATAGTACATGGACAGTCAGTGATAGTCAAAGTGGTTGGTTCAGTGACAGTGTAAGTCTTACCGTTTGTGGTGAAAGTGGTTGGTTCTGGACAGTAAGTAGTGTACTCAGTGACTACAGTGTATTCGGTGGTTGATGTGGTTGTTGGCTTCTCAATGGTGCATGGACAGTCAGTGATAGTCAATGTGGTTGGTTCAGTGACAGTGTAAGTCTTACCGTTTGTGGTGAAAGTGGTTGGTTCTGGACAGTAAGTAGTATATTCAGTGACTACGGTGTAGTCAGTGGTGTAGTCAGTAGATGGGTTGTAAGGAGGAGTGGTGGTTGTGTTGCTTGGTGGCAAAGATGTAGTTGGTGGGAAAGCTGAAGTGGTACCGTTGGTTGGAAGACCGGTGGTTGGAGCTTCAGTAGTAGTATCAGTTGGAGCTTCAGTAGAAGTACCGTTAGTTGGAAGAGCGGTGGTTGGAGCTTCAGTAGTAGTATCAGTTGGAGCTTCAGTAGAGGTACCGTTAGTTGGGATAGCAGTGGTTGGAGCTTCAGAAGTAGTATCAGTTGGAGCTTCAGTAGAGGTACCGTTAGTTGGGATAGCAGTGGTTGGAGCCTCTGTTGAGGTTTCAGTTGGTGCAGCTGTGCTGGTACCGTTGTCGGATTCTGGAGCTTCAGAAGATGTGATAGTTACTGAGCCAGAGGAAGTGGAGATGGAAGAGGAGGAAGTGACATCGGTGGAAGAAGCAGATGTACTGTTGGAAAATTGGGCCAAAGTAGTCCAGGCTAAACCGGCAGATAATAGAGGAGTAGAGAAAATGGCAGAAACTTTAGAAGATAACTTGCACAATGGCTGATAATGTTTCAAGATAGCTAGGATCAGGTTATTCTTAG
>NZ_JAIGNT010000027.1 GCF_019711635.1 Qipengyuania huizhouensis
TGTGTGGACGGCTCTCCGTTGGCAAGGGATAATTTGAACTGAGCTTAGCTTGTTGAGGCGCCCATGTGTCCGGCCTTTGAGCGCGGTTTACATGACCGCTGGCCTTGATGCCTTTCGCGCGGGGCGAGGTCCCTATCAATTGCACGCACTCGAAGTGCTGGCGTCGAACGGGTTTTCCTGCTCCGGCGGTTTTCAACCGGCTTGTTGCGTCAGTTCACTCATGCCCTTTCCAACTTCGTTAGCGCCTTCAGGCGCGTGTCTCAGGCTGCCGGCACCTCGCGGTAAGGCTCGCCCGAAGCCAACATGGCCCAGATGATCCGGGCATTCTTGTTCGCCAGTGCCACGGCGGCCACCCGGGGCTTCTTGCGCTCAAGCAGCTGCGCGATCCACGGCCGCTTCGTGCTATTGCGCTGCGCATAGCGGACTACCGCCGTGGCACCCACGACAAGCAGTTCGCGCAAGTAGCCATTTCCGGCCTTGGTGATACTGCCAAGCTTCTCCTTGCCGCCGCTCGAGTTCTGCCGCGGGGTTAACCCGACCCAGGCCGACAGGCTCCGGCCGCTGGAGAAGATGGCCGGGTCCGGGACCGAGGCCACGATCGCGCTGGCCAGCAGCGGCCCGACTCCGGGTATCTTCATCAACCTGCACCCTGCCTCGCTCCTGCGTGCGTCGGCGAGAATCCGCCGGTCGTTGTCGAGGATCTGCTCCTTCACCATCTCCAACTGGCTGGCGAGCACCGCGAGGCTTACACGCGCCTCGCCGGGCAGACGGTTGTCAGTATCATCGGCTATCACCGCGAGCAGGCGCTCGAGGCCGATCCTTCCAACAGGCGCGGTGATCCCGAACTCGGCCAGATGGGCGCGCAAGGCGTTGGTGATCTGCGTGCGCTGGCGGGTCAGTATCTTCCTCACCCGGTGCAGCATCATCACCGCCTGCTGATCAGGCGTCTTCACGCCGACAAAGCGCATCGTGGGCCGCGTAACTGCCTCGCAGATCGCTTCTGCATCGGCCGCATCGTTCTTGCCGCGCTTGACATAGGGCTTCACATATTGCGGCGGCATCAACTTCACCTCGTGGCCAAGTTCCATCAGCTGCCTGGCCCAGTGATGCGAGGATGCGCACGCCTCCATGCCGACCAGACACGGCGGCAGCTTCTCGAACAGCTTCAGAAACTGCCCTCGCGAAACCCGGCGCTGCAAGACCACCGCTCCACTCTCATCGATCCCGTGAACCTGGAAAACCGACTTGGCCAGATCCACTCCAACAACCGCAACTGTCTCCATCTCTGCTCTCCTTTCCGACTCACTGGAGGGAAATTATCCCCCGAGGATGGAGAGCCGTCCACGTCATCA